>CAKVAS010000003.1 GCA_934725015.1 uncultured Bacteroidales bacterium | reverse complement strand
TCCGGCCGCGTGACCTACATGCCGATTTATATGCTTATGTTTATCCGCAAGAATGCCGCAAGTTCCCCTCAGATTGTAGTGCCTGACTTGACAGGACTCGTGTAGCCTCCTCCTGTCTTCGCAGAAAAAGGTGACGCATCAGAGTGATATTTTGGTTCTTCCGCAATTTAGTTGAAATGTGATCCTAATAGGAATGTCGATGGGGGCGAAGAGTTCCCATAAATATCTGTTTGTATAGGCGCACCTCCCTCCGCAAAAACTGCACATTTCTTGTGCACGCCGTCTTTGCTGAAAAAGGAGACGCATTAGAGTGAGATTTTCAGTAAAAAACTGCGAGTTAATCGTCAGGAAAAGAAGACGAAAACTATCGGCAGGTCGCCGAAGACTGAGAGGACAGGCTCAAATCTGAGTCAGCCTAAATTCCAGAAATGACAGTCAGGTCATGACTGAGGCTCATAGACGGCGACTCCGACCTTTGAATCGGCACAGCCGTAGTAGAGGAACCATTTGCCGAGATGGTGGACGAGACCCTCTATGAAAACAGTGCCGGAGACGAACTGGCCGCTCTTCTCAAAATCCGTTTCGGGCTTGAAGAAGGGCTTGTCGAGCCTGTCAAGCAGACGGAGCGGATTGTCGGAGCTGAAAAGCATCTGACCGGCGGCGTAGGTGTTGAGAGGATAGTCGTTGTCGGCCTCGGCTTCGGTGACGGCATTCTTGCCGTTGTAGAGAAGGACGATTCCGTGCCCGGTCTTGACCGCCGGCGGTCCGCATTCGGTGAGGCTGCTATCAAAATGGCCCTTGCGCGGGTGCGCCAGATAGGCAAGGCTGCCACCTGAGTCCGTCACGGGTGTCCAGTGCACGAGGTCATCCGAGGTGGCCGCGCACACCCACAGTTCGCCCCAGTACATCAGGTAGCTTTCCTTCCCGTTCACATTCACCTTGGTCGCAGTGAGCCTTCCGTCCTTGAGTTCCGTGACGATGCTCCCGGACTTGCACGCGAAGTCACGGAACTTGCCTCCGCAGGCATCGCCGAACGCCGGACCGTGGTGCGTCCAGTGCTTCAGATCCTGAGAAGTCGCCGTCGAGAGTCGTGGAGTCTCGTTGTTCCACGAGGTGTAGGTCATCACATAGACTGTCTGCCCGTCAACCCGGGTCTCCACTATGCGCGGATCCTCGCACCCGCCTTTCCATTCATACCTGCGTGAGACTGCCGAACTGTCCGGGAACATTACGGGAACCGGACTGCGGTAGTCTATCGTCACGCCGTCGGCGCTTTCGGCATATCCAAGGCGTGAGGTGCGTCCCCCGATTCCGGCCGTCGGGTCGTCTTCCGCACGGTAGAGTATGCAGACTTTACCATCCTTCTCCACAGCACCGGGATTGAACGTGTCGGCACATTCCCATCTCACAAGCGAATTCCTCATCGGACAGAAAAACGTGGAGGAAGTGTCCGGCTCTATGATCGGGTTGGCGCATTCGGGGCGCACAAACTCCCCGAATGCCCATTCAGGAAGACCGCTGTCCGCGCATGATACCGATGCCGGCAAGGCTGTAAGCGCAGCGACTGCCGCCGATATAATGTTCTTTCTCATTTCATTCCTTTCAAAAGAGGCCGGGCAAGCGAACTGTCCGGCCTCATGCACTGACAAAACAATGTCTTACTTCTTCTGAACCATACGGAGTTTCATCGCGCTGGCGTCGAGTTCAATGGTGTATTCACCCGTCACGTCAGGCTTCCATTTGAAGTCTTCCTCAGCCATCTTGCTGTAGTTCACGTCAGTCCAGACATTCACCGGATTGACTCCGCCGCTGACTTTCGCGACATAGGTGAGGTCCCAGCCGCCGTCGCCGATAATCTTGAAGCCTTCACCGGACTTGTTGGCCACAAACTTGGTCGTGAACCTGTAGATGTGAGGCTCAGTGAGCTTGTTGTCAGGGGCGAAGAAATTGTTGATGCTCTTGAAGTATTCAAATGAATTCCATGCGTTCCAATTCGCACCGATGCTTGTTCCTGTAAGATCGATGCAGTCACCGACGATGCTCATGGTGTCGCTGATGATGAATATGTCCTTGACTATGCAGACATTGTCCGACTCGCTGAAGGACACGGCGCATTTGTTTGCCCACTTGTTTGCCACAGGCACCTCGTACATACCGGAAGCATCCGTGATTTTCACGCACTTGCCATCCGCTGACGGAACGAATGCAGGGTAGCCGGTCTCTCCGTCGGTCGAAATCCTCACTTTCTTTCCGGCAAGCGACTCATCTTCACGGAGATAGTATTTGCCGTCCTCAAGCTTCTCCATCGGGAGCTTGTACTCCGAACTTCCGGAATTTACCCAGAGGAATGTCTCGCCGGGCTGGTCCTCCTTTATCTCGTATGCTGCGGCGTCATATTTTTCAACCTTTCTTGCGAAAGCATGGAACCTGAATGCGTCTTTCGGAGCATCAAAAGGATAGAGCATCAGTTCATGGACATTGACTCCATCGAACTCGAACTCCTCACCCCAGTCGAGAACGAATTTGTGCTCGGTCCAGAAAGTCCTCATCTGGTCGATCTGCTGATGGTTCGACGCCTTTTTCCAGATTTTCGATATTTCATCAGCGGCCATTCCCTGTCGCTCGACAACCCATGCGTTCGCCACCTGATATGCAAAGCCGGTGGAGACGAAACTGAATAGTCCGTCATTATCCCTTGTCCATGAATAGGAGAAACCTCCCACTCCATTGGCCTCCTTCGGTGCACCTTCTCCGACTGAACCCTCACGCCATACTATATTGTTCATCACGTTGCCGCCCTCCGTCTTGAGGAATACTAGCTCGTTGAACATCGCGGCATACGGCTTTTCAGTGTTGTAGGAAGTCAGAGCCGTATTCCACCATGTGCGGAATTCGGACTGCTTTGGGGATGCTGGCTCAACAACATACTGAGCATTACCCCAGTCACCGTCCTTGACAGGGCCATACTCGCAGAGTGAGCGGAAACGGCTGTAGTCATCAGAGAAGTTGTTGTCAGTAATCCAGTTGTCGAACGGGTCGGACATCGTGGTGAAAGATGTTGCCGGGCCGTATGCCACGGAGCCGTTGGAACGGATGATGTAGGCGCAGGCCTTGTAGCCCGTCTTTACAGACAGGGTCTTGCCGCCATCGAGAGTCGAAATCTCTATCTTGCCCACTTCTGGGTTGGAAACCTCCGCCTTGCTGTCTTCTATGGTAGGAGTGCCTTCGGAAGTCCAGCATACACCGGCGGCCTTGAGATCCGAAATCTTGTGTTCAAATGAGAATGAGGCTATGCGCGACTTGGCGTCAACTTCAAGAACGCTCTCGAATGCCGAGCCTGTGAACGCGTCAATGACATCTTCGCCATATATGCGTGTGCCGTCTTCCATGGCTGCCCATGCTGCGAAATAATATGTCACATCGGCCTTCAGTCCGTCGATGACGACCTCTTTCTCGCCGGCTGCCGGAGCTCCGTCAATGTTGAAGTCCTTGCCGGACTCGACGAGCTTTTCCTTGTCCTCCGAATAGCGGATTCCCCACGAGTTGAACAGGGAGAGGTCATCGGAGGTGACGTTAAGGTTCAGCTTCACTTGAGAGTCTGTGGCGAGTGCCAGGGAGAGATCCATAGTCACGCGCACATTTCCGGATTCCTGCTTCAGGGAATACTTGGCGGTCTTGCCGCCGCAGCTGAAAGTATAGATTGCGGCGCGGGTCTTTCCGGTCGTGTTTATTCCCATTTTGAAGGTTACCTTGTCACCGGAAACTCCCTTTTTGGCGGAAGGTGTGACCCAAGTGCTGTTTCCCTCAAGAGACCATTCTCCGGAAGACGTCACAGTGACCTCCGTGGTGTTGGAACGGAAATCCACGATGTCAGCCTCAGGGTCAAGGGTGATGAAACTCTCCTTGGCTTCTTCTTTCTGACATCCGGCAGAGAACAGGGCAGCGAGGCCCAATACTGATAGAATGCTAAAAATCCTTTTCATAAAAATTGTGTTTTTAGTGTTATGTTTTATTTTTTTTGAAGGTTTCATAACTGGCTGTTACCATTCCGGCTTCGGACGGTATCCGTAATCTATGAGCGTGTCGTCATAGAGATACTTGGCGACATTCTTGAGTGCCGAGAGCTGGCTGCTCCATGTGCTTGTCGCGAAATCGAGGCAATAGATCATGTAGCCGCCCCAGCCCTCGTTCCGGACACGGTCCAGATTGCCTTTGCTTGCCGTCCATCTGTAGTAGGCAGGCGCACAGTTGTTGCTGCATGGCGCCATCTTAGACTTAGGAAGACCACCTTCATAATCGCCCTCCCACCATGAGCCGTAGTCTCCGAGCGCCCAATCCACATAATCGGCGGGCTTCACCCCGTCAACTGCGGAGAGTTCAGCGGTTTCGGAATAGATATAGACAATGACTTCCTTGTCGGGCATAGCCTTTTTTGTCTCATAGCACAGTCTCGACGTCTGTTTCGCGCTCAGATAAGGCAGGACTCCCGGTATGTCGGAACGTCCGCCGGAGTACTCCTCGTCGAAGAAAACCCCGTCAAGATGATAGGCCTCGCAGTAGTCGGCGATGTCGCGCGCGAAGGCCTTGCAGGAGGTGTCATCCAGTGAGGACAGCGCAAGCTCGGTTCCCTTTCCGAACTGGTCCTTCCATGAGGACAGGAGCGAGAGTATCACCTTTATCCCTTTGTCATGCAGCGGCTTGATGTACTTCTCGTAGTCCGAGGAGAACTTTTCCTGACATGAATTCGGGAGAATCTTGATCCGCTTCTCTTCCGGATCCCAGACTATGTGGGAGGAGAACACGATGACATAGTCGAACAGGGGTTTTCCGCTCTTTTCAAGCTCAAAGGAAAGATGGAAGAGCGGATTGGCGGTGTTAGCCTCCATGCAGCTGAACAGACGGACTCCCGAATCCTTTAAGGAAGAGGTCACGTCTCCGACACGGTTCTTCACGAACACAAGGTGAGTCTTGCCGGAAACGAAACTGTCGCAGTCTGTGGATACATTCACGGGAATTGCATAAGTCACGTTCTTTGACACTGCGTCGGTAATCCTGACCTTTACGTCGATTCCGAGCGATTCCGTGTCTCCCTCGAAGAGGGCTGCAGGTTCTCCGAAACTCACGAGAGATTCCGGGAAAGCTACATAGGATGTTCCGTTTTCGGCATTGTATGCATCAATCTCGGAGACATCTCCATATGAGAGTTCACATGTGACGGCAGTCGGTGCGGCCTGCGAGGTGGTGACATGAAGTTCCACTGAGGAGCTTGCCTTGAAAGCCTCAAGCGTCGTGAAATATGCCCGTCCGTCGGAATTGCGTATCATGGCCTTGGGCATCAGTGATCTTGCAGCGTTGTCAGAGATGTCGCCGGCATCGAATACTTCCTTTCCGCACGATACGGAGGAAATGGAGAGGACGGCAAGCAGAAGCGCCTGCCACATTGATATTCTTGTTTTCATTTTCATTCGTTTAGAAATGTTATCGCTCAAGTTCCGCAAGTGCGGGGATGGCATCATCATTCCGGGAGGGCAACCTTCCTCCATTCGATTGCATTTGCGGCCACGGCATCATTCCCGTTTCCGGACCAGTCGCGGACAACATTACCCTTGTCGTCGTTGAACTTCCAGTAGGCCACAAGCCCTTCGGATTCCGGGCTCACGTAATAAGGGTGAACCGGTCCGGACATTTCCTCCTCGGAAAGCACCCTGTTCCAGATTCTGACCTCGGAGAACATCGCGCAGGCGTGGCGGCGGTTGTCGTATGCCGTGTTGATGTGGAAGTCGTCGCGGGCAAACGTGACTCCGCCCGAGGATGCAAAGTCACCTGCCTTGCCGGAGGCTTCATTGACGAGTTTTCCGTCAAGATAAAGGTTCATCTGGCGTGTGGCGCAGTCGTATGTGCAGGCAAGGTGGAACCATTTGTCCGTAGGCATATAGAGAGCCATCGCAGGCCCGCCGCCGGAGATGCACATCTGGAGAAGATCGACCGGGTTGGAAAGGTCGCCTGAACGGAACAGGAAGTAGCCCTCGATGCCGAAGAAACTGTTGTTCTCGCTTCGGTCTGCCTTGTTCCTCGCCCAGTCGGCGTTCAGGAGCATCTCGACCGTGACCTGCTGCATGTTGGTCAGCGGAGCCGGATTGTTCCACCTGACGGTGCAGTAGTTCTCGTACATATAGCCCACGACATTGACGAGATTTGCGCCCTCGAAAACATAGAATTTCGTGTTTCTTGAATCAAGGACATCGATGTCTGCGGAGGCTATTGTGAACGGAAGCACATACAGTTGCTCCTTGTCGAGGCTCAGGACATTCGTGAAACGCAGTTCGCAGGCTTCTGATTTAACCTCGCCCTCGTTTATCGTGACGTTTTCCGATGACATGGACCAGTTTTCCGCCGGAAGAATGACAGCCTGTGTACCATGTTCGGAATTGTACTTGGACACGAGCGACTCATCGACGGCATATCTCACGTTCACGGTTTTTTCCGCCGGGCGCGGAACCGCAGCCACTACAGTTTCGGTGTAGGTGTCTTCGGTGGAGACATACAGAAGCCTGTTGCTCTCATAGCCGTCTATAAATGCCATATTCTCAAATACTTCCGCGCCTGTGTCATTCACGCACGAACAGATGACGGCGGCGGCCATCGCCGTCATCATGGTTTTCAATGATTTCATATTATTCATCAGCTTCATTATATCATGAGTTTGGATTCATGTTTCCTATTGCATCCCGTATCTTTCTATAGACATTGCGGTTGTCGTCATAGAAAGCGCGTCTGACATTGAGCACGACCAGTCCGTCCTTAGCATACGCGGCGGGAATTGTCATCCATGCGGAGACAAGCGGTATCTGCTCCCCGGCGGTGAGCCATCCGGTCTTGAAGTCGTCGGTTATCGTAGTCAAGGCGTAGAGAAGGCTCATGCCGGAGAGAACTTCCCCGCTGCGTATCGCGAACAGGTCGAGGTCTCCGGTCCCGGTGCTTCCCTCCGTCGGGAGAACAATGTGGTCGGCAGCCTTGAGGATGTCGGTCGAAACGATGAACTCGGGGTTGACATTGAGGAAATATACGAGTGACGGCCTTGACTCAAGGGCCTCGCTAATCATGGCGAAGAAAGCCGTCTGCTCCGAAACATACTGCTCCTTCTGTTCGGAAGTGAGATGTGAGGGACTGTAACCCGTGTATTGAACCCTTACTGCCTCATATCCGAACTCGTCTGCCCGGGCGAAGGTCTCCTTCACAGCCTCGGCGACAAACGCGGACTTTTCGGGATACTCGGGAGCAGGCACGAGCGACGCGTCGCCCCCTGCCTCGGCAAGCCTTTCGGCATATTCCGCGTCAATCCCGGCGACGAGGCTCTCATAATCGGAGTCAATCGCGTCCATCGAAACGGAAACGGAGAATCTGAAGCCCTTGTCGGCGCGGAGCTTTGTCATCTGGTCAGCGATTGAAGCTGTAAATTCCGGATTGCATATTTCCACAAAATCCACGCTGTCGGGAAGAGATGTCAGGTTGCAGGACTGGTCATAGGACGACTCCACATTATCGAAGGTCACATACATCATCTTGTGTTCCGACGCCTTGTAGTCGCGTATGGCCCGGCAATAGGCGGAATACAGCTCAGGATTGTTTTCCAGAGACGGTTTCCTGATTTCAATAGACTGCGGCTCGGTCCATTTGGCGCACGAGGCCGTGAGAACCGTAAACAGCGCCGCAGATGTTATCTTTATTATAGTCTTCATTGTAACTTCTGTTTATTTTGTCCTCGGATTGCAGTCCCACCACACGCGGGTCGCCATGTTGTCCGGTCCTTTGAGCAAGTCGGACAGGGCCGCATTGTAGTTTTCCGCATTTCCGGTAAGTTCATTCACCGGGTACTTGAGCCGGCGGGCAAAGCCGTTTTCGGCAATCACGCCTCCGCTGAGGTTGGCTCCGGCGGCAAGAAGCTGCGGATAGCCGGTGCGACGGAACTCTGCCCATGCCTCCACGCCGGTCGCTCTCCAGTTGGCAATCCATTTCTGCGTGATTATGCGTTCAAGGTTCTTTTCGAAATCTGCGCTTTCGTCCCACGCCACCGTGACCTTGCCCTTTAGGGACGAGTCATACCCCTTCCCCGAAAGGTCGGTGTAGTCCTCCGGGACAGAGGCGTTGTCTGCGATGTAGGCGTCGGCTCCCTGAACGTTCCACTGCGCGAAGGACAGGCGGATGCCCTCCTCGTAGAACGACTGTGCGGAGCCGCCCATGCTCCAGCCTCGGAGCGCCCCCTCGGCCTTGAGG
The DNA here is from genome assembly GCA_934725015.1 of uncultured Bacteroidales bacterium. Lineage (GTDB taxonomy): Bacteria > Bacteroidota > Bacteroidia > Bacteroidales > UBA932 > Cryptobacteroides. The sequence continues at coordinate 302,354 of CAKVAS010000003.1, read as the reverse complement.
AACATCGCCTCGGCAGCATTCATCCAAAGCATCTCGTCGGACATCTTCACCATGACGTTCGAGCACTGGTTTCCTCCGTTGGAATCCGCCATCCTCGTCCCCCGGCGCCAGCCGGCGTATGGCTTGGAACTGTAGCCGGAAACGGTGAAATATGCAGAGCGGCGCGGGTCGCCGTAGCCGTTCATGTAGCTGACGATGTCTGCGGAGGCACGGTAGTCACCCCACTGGATGCAGGTCAGATAGTAGAGGTTCTGTGTCGGATGGGTGAATGTCGCGTTGTCCGAGTTGTCGGTCATGGTTCCGAAAGGATGGCTCACGGCCGCCTCCGCCTCACTGCGCGCGGTCTCCGGATCGGCATATGCCATTCTCACGGCAAGGCGCAGCCTCAGGGTGTTGGCGTACTTTATCCATTTCTTCACGTCACCGTGGAAAACGATGTCGGCATTGGAGTTCAGAGAGGAATTGCTCCTTTCGGTAAGTATGTCCGCAGATTCGGAGAGTTTCTTCATGCATGACCTGTAGATGGCCTCCTGCGAATCGTATGGAGCCACGAGCGAGCCGTCAGCTCCTATCATAGAACACGGAACGGGTCCGTAAATGTCGGTGAGCTGGGCAAAAACTGAGGCATGGACTATCTCGGCCACGGCAATCGCCACCTCATCCTTCGTGGAATTCCTGAGCTGGACATATGCTCCGAACACACCGGGAATCACATTCTCGAAAGTGTTGGCGGACCACTCGTCATTAGGGTTGTATGTGGAAATCTTCGTGTCCCATCCTTTCTGCTCCGCGAGATAGCCCCCGAGGGTACTCCCGCAAAGAATATCCATAAACTGGAACTGGTGCTCCTGGACAGGGACCACATAGCCGAGCATGGTCTTGAGCGCACCCTGTATCACATAGTCGTCTGCGGCTATCTGCTTCTCCGTAGCCTCGTATGGATTCGTGTTAATCTGCTCATATTTCCCGATGCAGGATACGGAAAGTACACCGGCTGCGGCGAGGCAAAATATCTTATGAATTGTTTTCATGATTTCCCATTTTAGAATTTAAGACGCAGGCTCAGAGCCACTGACCTTGTGGAAGGCATCATGAAATTGTCGATGCCCTGATAGTAGTTGCCCGCAGTCGCGACGCATTCAGGATCGAAAGGGGCCTTGCAGTAAATCATCCACAGATTACGTCCGACGACCGAAATGTTCAGGTCACAGATGTTTCCGAGGACCTTTCTCGGTATCGTGTAGCCGACGTGAGCCTCCTGAAGGCGGATGTTCGTGGCATCGTAGGTGTAGTACTGCGGTATTCCGTCATCTGCTCCGACGACCGAATACCATTCATGGGCATCCATCATGCAGCCATCGACATTGACCCCACCGTTGTCGCGGGCCGCAGCGGTGGCCTCGGACACGCCGAAACTGTCCATTCTGGCCTGCGTTGCGGAATAGACAATGCCTCCGATTCGCGCAGACACCATGAACCCGAAGTTGAATCCCTTGATGTCAAAATCATTGTTCCACGCCATATTCGCCTTCGGGAAGACAGAGCCGAGCTTCTTGTAGTCTGTCGTTGTGCGGCTTATTTTTCCGCTCTCATCGATGTAGATGTTGCCGTTCACGTCGCGGTTGAGATCCACCGTCGTGTAGAGGTCGCCGAGGGTGCCGCCCGGAGTGAGGACGAACGCCGCGTTATGGAAGCCGCCGACCTTGAGCTGGCTGAGCGAAATCACCTTTCCGGTTTCCGGGTGGTGATAATTCTCCATCAGAGTCTCCACCCTATTGCGGTTCACGCTGAGGGTGTAGTTTGAGCTCCAGCCGAATATTCCCCACCTGTGCTCATATCCGGCGGAGAGCTCAACTCCCCTGTTGCGGACGCTTCCCGTCTGGACATAGAGCGTCGTGTATCCGGATGACACGGAAAGCTGTGAGTCGAAAGTCTGGTTGTATGTCTTCGTGTCGTAGTAGCTGACGTCGAGGCTGAGCCCCTTGAATGCCTTGAAAGTGAGACCGACTTCCCAAGAGTCCGTTCTCTCCGGCTTCAGGTCATACATAGGATAAGCTTTGGATGTCTCCCATGCCCCCGTCTTGTTGTTCCATGAATATGTAGGGTTGGCGATGAACCTCGCGAACGGAAGTCCGACCGAAGCCCATGAACCGCGTATCTTGAGGAAGTCTATCTGCTTCGGCATCGGGATTATCTGCGAAAGCACAACCGAGCCTCCGACGGAAGGATAGAAGAACGATTTCCGGTTGGAGTGCGGGCCGGCGAGCTGGGAAGGCCAGTCGTTGCGTCCTGTCGCCGTGAGGTAGTAGGCTCCCTTGTAGCCGACCTCGACTGAACCGAGCACGGACTGCGTCTGCTCCTGCCACCCGCTCTGAAGAGGAATCTGGGTGTTCTTGTCAAGCTGCTGGATTGCGAACACATTAGGAAGTCCGTCCTCGCGGATACCGCCTCTAATCTGCATGAGACGGGATTTCATGTCGGAGACGGACGCGCTCAGATTGGCTCCGAGGGACCAGTCGCCCCATGTCTTGTTCATGCTCAGAAGCATGTCTGCATAAATTTGCCGCTGTGCCGATTCTTCCTGATTCATGTAGCCGTTGGACGAGCCTTCGGTAATCGTCGGGTTCGTGCCGGCGTACGTGTTGTCTGAGAAGGTGTTGTCAGTGTTGTCTATCCTGACTCGCCCGGAAATCTTGAGCCAGTCAAGGATGTCCCATGTCAGTCCGCCGGAAATCATGTAGCGGTCACGGTCGTTGCGGCGGAGAATCCTGTACTGTGTCCAGTAGGGATTGTCCCATTCTATGCCACCCTTCCCCATGAAGTCCCAGTTTTGGGTGTATATCTTCCGCTCCGGGCTGTAGAGTTCGAACATCTTCGCATAGCGCCAGTCCTCCCCTCGAGGGAAAAGCCATGCCGCCACGATCGGGTTGCCATAAATTCCCTGGTTAACCATGTTGAGGTCCTTCTGCTTGATGTACTGGGCTGCGACATCAAGGTGAATGCGGTCATTGAGGAATGATGTGGTGTTGCGTATCGAGGCGTTATACCTATGATAGCCGTTGTTCGGGACAATGCCCTTCGAGTCAACGGCTCCTACAGACGCATAAATCTGATTCTTGCCGTTTCCCACCGACAGTGACACCGTCTCCGTGGCAACGACGCCGGTGCGGAGAAAATCCGTGGCCGGATTATAGCCTGTCCCGTTCTTTCCGTTGTTGAGCCCACCCCAGCTGGTGGCCTCTCCCTCAACATTCCCGTACCTGTTCTGGAAACGCGGAAGCATCATCGGGCTGAGAACTTCGGTGTTGCTGGTCACACTGAGTTCAGCCTTACCCTCGCGCCCCTTCTTTGTGGTAATTACAATCGCTCCGTTTGAGGCGTTGCTTCCATAGAGGGCGGCCGCCGCTGCTCCGGTGAGGACGGACATGGACTCTATGTCCTCGGGGTTTATGTCCGCGATGCCTTCGGAACGGCCTCTTGAACCATAATCGGTGGCACCGTTGTCTGACATCGGATACATCGGCACACCGTCAATCACATAGAGGGCGTTCGATGATGAACTTATGCCCTTCGTCCCGCGCATGACGACCTTGCTCTCACCTCCGATTCCGGATGAGGACGCATTGATGGTGACGCCGGCAATCTTTCCGTTGAGGGAATTGACGAAATTGACGTCCTTGACGGAAGTCAGGTCTGCTCCGGAGACCTTCTGAACATTGTAGTTGAGAGCCTTTTCCGAACGCCTGATTCCGAGGGCGGTGACGACGGTCCCTTCGAGTTCGGTCGTGGCCTCCCTGAGGGTTACGTTGAAAAGCCTGCGGTCGCCTATCGCCGCACGGACCGTCTCATAGCCAAGTGAGTTGAACTCAAGCTTTCCGTCCAGATGCTCGGAGTCCACCTCCAGAGAGAACTTTCCTTCAAGGTCGGTCGTGGTTCCGGTGGCCGTCCCGGCAACGAATACGGAAACTCCCGGAACGGCCGCTCCGGAAGCGTCTGAGACCGTTCCTGAAAGCAATGCCGGACCACCACGGTTAACAGCCGGGGAAAGATAGACATGATGTCCCTCAATCTTGTACCGGACACCGGCAGGAACGAACAGGGCCTTGCATACATTCTCTATACCCTCATCCTTAACATCGACGCTCACGGTCTTCGACAGATCGACGGAACTGATGAAAAACAGGTACGGAGACTGTTCCTTTATGCAGGAAATCGCCTTTTCAAGCGAAACATCCCTGAGTTTCAGCGTTATTTTCGCATCATCTCCTGCTCCTGCCGCGAAGACCGCCAGAGGAAGATGAAGCAGTACAATGAAACTCAGCACGCCGCATAACTTTTGCAGAATACATCGTTTTTGCATAATTTTGTTATTTGTGATTAGTTTGTTTATGTAGTTCGGACTTTTCACCCCCTGCGGATATGACGGAAGCATTCCGCAGTTTTTTTTATTGTGCCCGTTTTTGTCAGTGTATTACCATAGTGCCGTTTTTGTAGTCTTTAGTGTATTCAAAATCAGCAACATTCTTCAGCGTTTTGAGCGCATAGTCGATTCCTTCGCTTATTCTCAGCTCTCCGGCTGAATATTTAAGCTCCGGCATATCCCTGCGCTCTATTATTATCTTCACTCCGAAGGCCATCTCCAGACTCCTCATCAGATGTGGGAAATCCATCCCTCCGACATCGAGTATCCCCTCGGTCCACCGGACCCTCGAAGCCGCGTCAGCACCGCATTTTCTCAGGCAGTTTCCGACAAGTTCAACGGTCTCCCCTGGCTCCATGGTGATTTCCTGTCCCGGCTTCAGGCTGTTGCGGAGCATAACCGAGCCATGCAGCAGAGCCACGCTGAACTGTCCGTCCTCCTCGCGGGCATTGACGTCGAATTCGGTTCCGAGTACCTGCACCTCGGATGCAAAGGTTCTGACGGTGAAGGGCCGCTTTGGAGCGTGGGTGACTTCGAAGCAGGCTTCTCCCGAAAGACGGACCTCGCGCCTGTCCTTCGCGAAGCGCACCGGGTAGCTCATTCTCGCCCCTGAGTTGAGCCGTACTCTAGTCCCGTCTTCAAGGGTGATGTCCATGCGGTTTCCGGCAGGCACCTCCACAGTCGTCAGGGTTTCGGCAAGCATCTTCTCATCACGTTCTTCCATAAACCAGGAAACCCCCACACATACGGCGATGACCGCAGCCACATCGGCCACGGCGACGAGCAGCCTGCGGACAACGCCTTTCTTCGGGAAAAACCGCGCTTTCTTTCCGGAAACGGTATCCATCGGCACCGACATCAGCCACTGCTCATACAGGGCGGAAGCGTTGCGGTAGCGCTCCTTATTTTCGGGGTTCTCGGCTATCCATTGCCCTAAGACTATACGCTCCCGTTCGGTGGCATTTCCGGAGAAATAGCGGAAGAGCATTTCGTCGCTTATATTTTCATCTCTGACCTTTTTCATCATCGAAACAACTGTTCTCTCATAATCCAAGACGACGAAAAGACGAGGATTGACAACAAAATTTCAATTTTTTGTCATATCTGACATACATTTGTTATCTTCGACAAATTGGTTTATATTTGCCGGACTTAAGATTCTATGAATACTGGGGAGTCACATAAAATTTCCATCGAGGACATCATTCTGCTGAACGATGAGCGGCTGCGTTTTGTGAAGATTGCACAGCGCTATGTGGGAAAGAGGGAACTCGCCGAAGACATTTATCAGGACAGTATCGTGAGGATTCTGAACCGACGTGATGAGCTTGAAATAAATGACATACGAAGATATTTCCTGATTATCGTCAAGAACCGCTGCCTCGACCATCTGAAAAGTCGTCTGAACAGGGACTCACTGCCGCCGGAGCTGAAGGAACTGGCGCTTGAGGACATGAAGCTGCTGTCAGAGTCCGGAGCCGATGACTTTTCCCTCTATGTGGATTGGCCCGTCCTGCTCGACAAGGTGCGCGGAAGCCTTCCGGAGATGACTTACGAGATTTTCACTGCAAAGAGGCTGTCGGGGATGTCGGCGAAAGAGATTGCTCGTGAGTTCGGAATTTCGGAACGGCGGGTAAACTTTGAGATACAGAGAGCTCAGAAGGTTTTCCGCCGCGTGTTCAGTGACTATTTCATCCTGCTTGTACTCGCTCTCATGAATTATTCGAGCGAGGGTTTCGGAAGAGCGGAATCCGCTGACAACAGATATGTGAGCGATGGCCGGTCGCAGGTCGAGGCATCCGGCCTGCTCGCCGGCAAAGTCGTGGAATGATTTTTTTTTGCTATGATAAAGAAGATTATGCATTTGCTATGGTGCTGTGTGCCTATGATTCCGGGCTGCGCAGGGGGGCGGAATGTTTTTAATGTCACAGATTTCGGAGCTGTGTCGGACGGAGTTACAGACAATGCGGCGGCAATCAATGCGGCGGTCACGGAATGCAGCGAGGCCGGAGGCGGAACGGTCGTGGTGCCGGAGGGGCGATTTGTGAGCGGGACGGTCTATCTCAAGAAAGGAGTGTCGCTCCGTCTGGCGAAGGGGGCGGAACTTGTGGCTTGTCCGGATTTGTGCGCCTATGGGCATTATGAGACGGACAGGGATATGTCACGCTATGACACCGGCGTCGGTACGGGAAATCAGAACTGCGTCTCGGATACGGTATGGACAAAGGCACTGATAATCGCGCGGGATGCTGACGGTGCGGCCATAAAGGGGCCGGGGACAATCGACGGGGGCAATCTGAGAAATCCTGACGGAGAAGAGGGAATGCGCGGCCCGCACACTGTCATCGTTGCGGAATCGGACGGTTTCGTCATGTCGGACGTCACGGTAATGAACTCATCGAACTATGCGGTGCTGTGCTACGAAATAAGGAACGGCAGTTTCGACGACCTCACGATTACCGGGGGGGTGGGACGGAATACACATCCGCGGAGGGGAGAACATCCGGATTGACGACTGCCGCTTCGAGACGGGAGACGACTGCGTCGCCGGGGGATATTGGAAGAATATGGAAATATCTGACTGCTCGTTCAACTCCTCCTGTAACGGACTGCGGATGATTATGCCCTCGGACGGACTGAACATCAGCGACTGCCGCTTCTGCGGTCCCGGGAAATTTCCTCACATAACAAGGGGCGCGCACTGCGATATGCTCAACGCCATATTCCTCGAACCGGGCGGCTGGGGCGAGGCTCCGGGAGTTCTCTCGGACATCCGCGTCGAGGACTGCGTCTTCGACAAGGTGCTGTCCCCGTTCTGCGTTACACTGAAGGATGGACACCACTGCAAGGACATCACCATCGAGGACTGCCGCGCCGCTGCATGCCGTATGGCTCTGTCGGTCAAGAGCTGGGAAAGCGCCGGAACCGACAGCGTCCGAATAATCGGCTCGTCATTCTCCTTTGACGGCAATTCCGAACCTGGACTAGGAGGAAAAATCTCCGCGCTGCCGTTCAGTCAGTGGCCCGACTTTCCTTCATACGGGGCATATTTCCGCAATGTAGGCTCGCTCGACCTTGAAGGAACTACATTCAGCGTCACCTGCGATGACACACGGGAGGCCGTCGTCACCGACAATGTCAAATCTTGGAAAAGTGAATAACTCAAGTTTCGCAAGTGCTAAACACCGCGTTTGAGCCCTTGTGGCGAGGGTAAATCCTCTCCTTGGGGAGAGAGGATTTAGGAGAGGGGTAGCGTGGACAGAAAAAGTGCGTGGGACTTGAGAGTTCGATAAATGAGATAAGTTTAGAAACCTTCAAAAAAGAAATTCCTGTACTGTAAAAAAAGCCGTGTTAATCGTCTTATATATGTACGTATGCGTGTTTTGCGCTGCGGACAATGACGATAACCACAGAAAAATGGACACGAAAAAAAGTAAATCCCGGAAAATATCGCCCATAAGATGGGTGCCGACCCTCTACTTCGCCATGGGGCTGCCATTCGTGGTTCTGAACATGGTCTCGGCCGTGATGTTCAAGGACCTTGGCGTGTCTGACGCGAAAATTGCCTTCTGGACGTCACTGATTATGTGGCCGTGGACCATCAAGTTCCTCTGGAGCCCGGTGCTGGAACTTTACGGAACACGCAAGTTCTTCGTTATTCTGACGCAGCTTGCCTCGGGGGTGCTCTTCGGGCTTGTCGCACTTGCGCTTAACCTGCCGTCGTTCTTCGCCGTCAGCATCGCTCTGCTCGCCGTTGTGGCGTTCAGCGGCGCGACGCACGACGTCGTGGCGGACGGAACCTATATGTCGGAACTGAACAAGGAGGAACAGGCCCGCTGGATAGGCTGGCAGGGGGCGTTCTACAACATAGCGAAACTTGCGGCTACCGGCGGGCTGGTCTGGCTTGCGGGCTGGATAGGCGACAGAACCGGCTCCGTGGTGATGTCCTGGACCGTTGTCTTTGCCATACTCGGGGCGCTCATGATCGGGCTCGGGCTCTACCACTGGAGGGTGCTGCCATGCACGCGGACATCAGACGTCGGAAATACCGGCCCTGACGATGCGGAGGCAGACAACAGTGCGGTGAAAGCCTCGGATGGCTGCGGAGCGGCCGCCGGGAATGCCGGTTCCGTTGCGGGGGCAAGAAGTTTCTGGAGCGGCCTGGGGGAGGTGTTCGCGGATTTCTTCAGGAAAAGGCACATCTGGTACTACATAGCCTTCATCATCATCTATCGCCTCGGCGAGGGCTTCGTGATGAAGATTGTCCCGCTTTTCCTCAAGGCGGACACGGCTGCGGGAGGGCTCGGACTGAGCAATCAGCAGATAGGGATTTACTACGGCACCTTCGGAGCGGCCGCCTTCGTGCTCGGCTCGCTGCTTGCCGGCTACTACATCGCCGCACGCGGACTCCGCCGCACGCTATTTTCGCTCTGCTGCGTGTTCAACATCCCCTTTGTCGTCTATGCCCTGCTGGCCTGGTTCCAGCCAAGCTCCATGTGGCTTGTCGGCGGAGGAATCGCGCTCGAATACTTCGGCTACGGCTTCGGGTTCGTGGGACTCACGCTGTTCATGATGCAACAGGTGGCTCCCGGACGGCACCAGACCGCGCACTACGCGATTGCCTCGGGAATCATGAACCTTTCTGTGATGCTGACCGGCTCAGTCTCCGGATTTCTCAGCGACGCGCTCGGCTACAAGTTTTTCTTTATCGCCGTCATGGCCGCCACCGTCCCGGCGTTCATAATGACGAAGATGGTCCCGTTCACTCATCCCGACGCGAAGGATAACTGATTCCTGTCATTTCGAATCTCAATCGCCACTCACCCGCCATTATGAGAGAACAATCCCAGTTCCTGTCATTGCGAAGACCCCCCAGCTCCTGTCATTTCGAACGAAATGAGAAATCTTTATAACTGAAAAAGAAAACAAAATAAAATAAACACAAATATTATGGAAACCGGAAAAATAAGAATATCGGGAGAACCCCTTCCGAACATCCCCTGGCAGGACAGACCCGAGGGGTGCAGGCAGGTGATGTGGCGCTGCGACAGAAATCCCATCATCGGCCGCCACGAGCTGAGCACCTCGAACTCCATCTTTAACTCGGCCGTAGTGCCCTTCAAAAAGGACGGCTACAATTTCGCCGGAGTATTCCGCTGCGACGACACCAACCGCCGCATGAGGCTTCATGCCGGTTTTTCCGTTGATGGCTTCAAATGGGACATCCGTGAGGAGGACGTGAATTTCAGCGGAGCCGACCCGGAGGTAGCGGAATGGGTCTATGGCTACGACCCGAGAGTCTGCCGGATAGGGGACAGGTACTATGTCACATGGTGCAACGGCTACCATGGCCCGACAATCGGCGTGGCGTGGACGACCGACTTCGAGACCTTCCACCAAAAGGAAAACGCCTTCCTTCCCTACAACCGCAACGGGGTGATGTTCCCGCGTAAGATTCACGGACATTTCGCCATGCTTTCCCGTCCGAGCGACACCGGCCATACGGCTTTCGGGGACATCTTTTATTCAGAGTCTCCGGATCTCGAATTCTGGGGCAGGCATCGTCATGTGATGGCTCCGGCCCCGTTCGAGCAGAGCGCCTGGCAGTGCATGAAAATAGGCGCCGGGCCAGTCCCGATTGAGACTTCCGAAGGCTGGCTGCTCATCTATCACGGCGTTCTCCGCTCCTGCAACGGCTATGTCTATGCCTTCGGCTCAGCCCTGCTCGACCTTGATAGTCCTTGGAAAGTCCTCGCCCGCAGCGGCCCCTACCTCATCTCGCCGCAGGAGCCCTACGAATGCATGGGCGACGTCCCGAACGTGACATTCCCGTGCGCCGCGCTGCATGACAGCGGAACAGGAAGAATCGCGGTCTATTACGGATGCGCCGACTCCGTGACGGGACTTGCCTTCGGGTATATCGACGAGATCATCGAATTTACCAAGAACAACTCAATCATATAAACTTATCTGTCATTCCGAGCGGCGTCGAGGAATCTTTATGACGGGAAGAGAGAGTCTTTATAAACAGTAACGATGAAAACATCAAGCCACATACTTCTGCTTGCGGCGGCGCTCGTCGCGACTGCTGCCTGCACTGCGGCAAAGGACGAGGACCTCACGAAATGGGTCGATACGAAAATAGGAACCGGAGGGCACGGGCACGTGTTCGTCGGTGCGAACGTTCCGTTCGGAATGGTGCAGCTCGGCCCGACGAGCATCCCGCAGCAGTGGGACTGGTGCTCCGGCTACCACGAGTCCGACTCCACGGTCATAGGATTCTCCCACACCCACCTCAGCGGAACCGGCATCGGCGACCTCTTTGACATCACCGTGATGCCGGTCGTCGGAAGCGTGAGGTACGCTCGCGGCACGGAGGATGACCCGGATTCCGGTCTCTGGTCATACGGTGACAGGAGCCGCGAGGTTTCCGTCCCGGGCTACTACAGCATCCCCCTCGAACGCTACGGGGTGCTCGCCGAACTGACCGCCACCGCCCGCGTCGGGATGCACCGCTACACCTTCCCCGCATCGGACGACGCGGCGATTGTCTTCGACCTCGTCAACGGAGGCTGCTGGGACAAGCCGACGGACACGCACATCAGGGTCGAGAGCGAACGGCGCATCTCCGGATGGAGGCATTCCACCGGCTGGGCAAAAAAACAGAAGGTGTTTTTCACCGCCGAGGTCTCGGAACCTTTTCTCGCCGTGGAACTCATTGACGGAAACGGTCATGTGCTTGAGAACCTTTCGGCCGACGCTTCCTCCTCGGCAAAGTTCTGCCGCCTCAGGTTCCGCACGTCCGAAGGGCAGAAAATCCTGCTCAAGGTCGCCCTTTCGCCTGTCAGCGTCGAAGGCTCGGCGCTCAACCTTGAGAAGGAGCTGCCGGACTGGGATTTCGAGGGAACCGTCAGGGCCGCCCATGACGACTGGAACCGGGAACTCGGAAAGGTGCGGATTACAGACGGCAGGCTGAAGGGTGGGGACAAGGCTACGGAGAATGCAAGAAAATGCTTCTACACAGCCCTCTACCACACGATGGTGGCCCCGTCGCTCTTCTGCGACATCAACGGGGACTACCGGGGAGCCGATGGAGAGGTTCATCGAGGAGCTCCCTACATGACCCTCACGACATTCTCCCTCTGGGACACCTACCGCGCCCAGATGCCGCTGATGACGCTGCTGCACAGGGAAAAGATGCCGGACGTGCTCAACACCATGCTCGCGATATGCGACGGGCAGGGGCGGCTTCCGGTGTGGCATCTCTGGGGCAACGAGACAGACTGCATGGTCGGGAACCCGGGCATCCCGGTCGTGGCGGACGCGATTGTCAAGGACATACCCGGCTTCGACCGGGAAAGGGCCTTTGAGGCGATTCTCAAGACAGCGGCGGAAACGGGACGGGGAGGCGAACTTCGGGACAAGTACGGCTACATCCCCTGCGACCTGATGAACGAGGCCGTGGCCTACGACATGGAATATGCCCTTGCGGACGGTGCCGCCGCCCTTGCCGCAGAGGCTCTCGGCAGAAAGGATGATGCGGAAATGTTCCGGAATCGCAGCCGCTCATGGAAGCATTACTTTGACAGCTCCACCGGATTCATACGCGGACGCGACAGCCGAGGGGGATGGCGCGCGCCGTTCAATCCCTTTTCTTCCGAACACCGCGCCGACGACTACTGCGAGGGCAACGCATGGCAATACACCTGGCTCGTCCCGCACGACATCCCGGGGCTTCAGGACTGTTTCGGAAGCCGTGAAAGGATGCTCGAAAAGCTCGACTCGCTCTTCACCGTCAGTTCCGTGATAGAAGGCGCGGAGACCTCTCCGGACATTTCCGGCCTCATCGGCCAGTACGCCCACGGCAATGAGCCGAGCCATCATGTCCTCTACATCTATTCCATGCTCGGCCGGCCGGACAGGACTGCGGACCTCGTGCACCGTGTCCTCACCGAGCTCTACCATCCCGAGCCTGACGGACTCTCCGGCAACGAGGACGTGGGTCAGATGTCAGCATGGTATGTCCTCTCGTCCATGGGACTTTACGAGGTCGAACCCGGCTCCGGCCGCTACTGGTTCGGCACACCCGCCTTTGAAAGCCTCACGCTCGACCTCGATGCCCAGCGAACCGACGGTGACGCGACTCTCGGCGAGAGCTTCACAATCCGCGCCGAAGGCCTCAGCTCCGACAATCGCTATATCCGCAGCATCCGCCTCAACGGCATCCCCCACGAAAAGCCCTACATCGACTACCGCGACATAATCCGAGGCGGCGAACTCACCTTTGAAATGAAATAGGCTGCATCGCGGGATTCGTATCTCCCAAATGAGTATCCGAAAAAATGAGTATCTTTGACAGATTTTCGGCATATCTGTCGATAATATGGATTCCGAGATATGGTCTAAAAACTGAAATATGGGAAAAGGGATTGACAATCAGAGATATAGGGATATGAAGACGGTCGCGGGAACGTATATCCCCGACATCAGGGAAGTCGAATATCCGGAGGACAGGTCGGACGCGCACATCGCCGGGGTGAGATATGACGGGCGGCAGGTGACGCTGGACGAGAAATTTCCGTACTACGACCGTTCTTTCAAGTTCCGTCTGAATCATGCGCTGAACCGCCTCCTGCTGCGCTGTCTCGTGATTTGGGTAAATCGCGTGCGCTATGGGCTGCGGATTGTGGGGAAGGAGAACCTGAAGAAGAACAAGGCTCTGCTGAAGGACGGGGCGCTTACGGTCTGCAATCATGTCTATCGCTGGGACCTCGCCTGCGTGCTCGACGCAGTCGGCAACAGAAACCTCTGGTTCCCGATTTACGGCGACCACATGAGGGGCAAGGACGCATGGTTCATGCGCTATCTCGGCGGCATCCCGATTCCGGAGAAGCGCACCGGAATGCGTGCGTTTGACACCGCGTTCGACGAGTACCGCAAGAAAAAGGAGTGGCTGCACGTCTTTCCGGAGGCCGCCAGCTGGAAGTTCTACACCCCGATTCGCTCATTCAAGCGCGGCGCCTTCTCCATGGCTTACAAATACAACATTCCGGTCGTCCCGTTCGTCATCTCCTACCGCCCCCGGACCGGCATCTACAGGCTTTTTGACAAGCCCGAAATCCCGCTACTGACCCTGCACGTCGGCATGCCGATTGTCCCGGACACCACCCGGCCGCGCAAGGAGGAAGTCACCCGGCTCCTCACCGAGGCGCACTCCCGGATGGTCAGCATGGCCGGCATCACATCCAACCCCTGGCCAGCCGAGTAAGAAGTGCCGGCCAGGTCATTTCCGGCGGGAGGGGCGCTTGGTCTGTTTCCTGAGCGCTTTGGGAGGCGGTGCGGCGGGTGGCGGAGTTGACGAGGTGGATGAAGCTGAGGCCGGCGCGGAGCGCTCCGCCGTCCTTTGAGGACTTGTCACCTATCATGAGGGTCTCGGAGGGGGCGGCGCCGAGGGCTTTGCAGGCGTTGAGGAAGACTTCCTCGCGTGGTTTCAGACCGCCCATCGCCGGAGATTCCAATACGGCGTCAAAGTCGGCTTCCGAAAGGCCTATGACCGCGAGCTTCTCTTCCGCGAAACAATAGTCCGAGAGGACGGCGAGCTTCAAGCCTCGGGCGCGAAGGTCTGAGATGAACTCCCTGAGATGCGGACGCGGGCCGAACTTCTCGCGAATAATCTTCACCTGTAGCGGCATATATGTCCCGTAAAACCACCTCCTGCACCGTTCCGCCCTTTCCGCCGAGCCTTTGCCCATCAGGGAGAAAAGCGCGTCGTAATAGTCCGAAGCCTTGTCGAAATGCCTGTCGCACAGCTGTTTCCTGCATCTGCGTTCCGCTGCGAGCATCCCGATGTGCAGCGGGTCCGAAAGAATCAGCCACAGAGGAAAATGACGGGACTCATAAAGGGTCCCGTCCAAATCAAAAATAATTGCCTTGATGTTCATTTTATAAAGCGCTTGGCCAAGAGGGGTTGATAAAAAGATGGAGTGCAAGGCCTTTGCGAAATCTTTTAACCGCAGCAACCTTATGGTTGTGAGGATTAAAAGGTTGAGCGTAACGCCGCAATCCGCTTTTTAGCAATCCCCGTCAAGAATCAAATCCTTGAACTTAGAATGTCTCTTCTCATCCTGCAGCAGGATGTTCAGCTTGAACTGCCCGTCACGCGCACCCTCGGCGATGCAGCGCTCCTTGAACTTCTCGAACGACTCCGGCACAAGGCGGTGCGTGAGAGGATCCTTGAGCCTGAGCGAATCCCTCTTCGCGAGGTACTCTATGTTCTGCTGCTTCAGGAACTTGTCAACGACGAGAGTGAACTTCTCCGCCGCTTCCTGCGAGGTGCTCGGGTCGGCGAACTCGTAGTAGAAATGGTAGGTCGAGAGGTCGAGGTCCGCGAAGCCGATGAAGAAGCGGGTCTTGAGACCGGTCTCCTCCTCAGCCTTGTGGACGGCCTCGATGAACTGGCGCTCGTGCAGCTTCTCGCCCGTGATGGTCACGATTCCGTTGATTTTCTGAATCATGTGCACCGTAGGCGTGCCCACGAACTTGGGACCGGCTTCGAGAAGGTCGTTCATGTTGTAGCGGTAGAGGCCGGCGAATGTCGTTACATACGGACAGTAGCGCCTGCCCTCCACAAGCTCGTCCAGCTGGAGGAATTTCGGAGACGGGTTGTCTATGTCCTCCTCGGCTATGAACTCGTAGTAGTGGTAGTGCGGGAAGAGCACGGTGTTGAGCGTGTCGTCGAGCACGAGTCCGAAGCGGCACTCGGAAGAGAAGTAGCCGAACTCCTGATGGAGCATCGTCGGCGGGAACGAGTCCTTGAACTTGTCGAGATAGACCTTCGTGTTCCCGCATTTCCAAGTGTTGAGAATCTGAAGGTTAGGCCAGTAATGCTTAGGGAGCACCCTTCCGTACTTCTTCTTCAGCTCACGAAGCTCGGCCGCCCTCTTCGGGTTCGGCTTCACGCAGGCTTCGAGTTCCTTGCGGATTTCCGGTTCAAGCTTGATCTTGTCCGAAATCGTGCCCTTCTCGATGTCGTTCACATATTCGTCATAGAACTTGTTGACATTGTTCTGAAGCTCCACGATGGTCGATGGGTTCGCCGTCACGATGAGGGTGATGTCCTGTTCCACGCCCATGCGCATCAGCACGTAGTAACGGGCGTTGTAGTCGGCGATTGAATAGACGCACTGCGGGTTGGAGTAGAGCGCCTTCACGAATCCCGGGCAGTCGCGCTGTGTCACGCCTGAAACCGAGCCATAGACCGTCCCGTCCGGAGCGTAGCCCTCGATGACCTTGCCCACGATGGAGAGAATCTTGCCGCTGAAGACGTTCGGACGGTTCTTGATGAAGTTGAAGAGCCAGACCTTGGTCATCTTGCCGTAAATCGTCTTGAGATATTTCTCCGTAATCGGAATCCATTTCGGTTCCGCCGTGGAGCCGGAAGTCGTCGCGTAGAGGACCGGCTTTCCAGGGAAGAGAACGTTCGCCTCCCCGTGCTTGTGCCTCTCGACATAAGGACGGAAGTCCTCATATTCATTGGGTTTCACGTTCTTCTGCCACAGGGCGAAAAGCTCATCGTCCGTCTGCGCCGCAAGAATCTCCGCAAAATGATGTTCCTTTCCATAGACCGTGTCCTTCGCGTAGCCGAGGATTTCCCTCAGCGTGTTCGCGCCCGTCTTTCTCGGGTTCCTGCTCGCGCTCCTGAGCTTGAGATACTGAATCCCTCCAGCCGTACCGAGAAGAAAATTAGCAACAAGTTTGTCTTTTGTACTCATATTCCTTACATTTTATATTTTACGCAAATGCCACATTTATATTTTACCCCTCTGAATCAGAGGAGGCAAAAACGCGCAAATATAATAAAAATCGGGAATATCATGATGTGGTCGCGAGTTCGAGTGTCCGGGCACATAAACAAAAAGAGTCGCCGATGTTCTCAGCGACTCTCTCTTGGAGCGGAAAACGAGACTCGAACCCGCTGTCGCGTGCGGTTCGCGCCTGTTGTCTGACCCCACCCAAACCCTCCCTCAGGGAGGGCTGCGGGGTCGCGAGTTCGAGTGTCTGAGCACATAAACAAAAAGAGTCGCCGAAATTCTCAGCGACTCTCTCTTGGAGCGGAAAACGAGACTCGAACTCGCGACCCCGACCTTGGCAAGGTCGTGCTCTACCAACTGAGCTATTTCCGCAAATATTTGTAAAATGAACTTTCCCCGAATGGGATTGCAAAGGTAGGGATATTTTTTGATTCTCCAAACTAAAATGTAAAATTTTGTGAAAAATAATTAACTTTGCTCCGTTAAGCGGGCGCTGCGAAAGCGCCGGGGCGGCGTGAAATGGCTGAATTGAAATTTGTGTTTAAAATATTGTAAGACGATGAAAAAGTATCTATTTGCAATTATTGCGCTGGGGGGGGCTATGGCTCTTGCCGGCTGCGACAAGGAGAACGGCGAGGAGAACAAGGAGCCGCTTCCTGATCCTGAAATCACCAATGAAGTTGAAATCAAGGATGTTCCCTTCACTGGCGGCGAGTTCACATTCGAGTTCGACGCCAACAGGGATTGGACAGTCACCGGAGACGCTGAAGTTTCAGTGGGTGGCGTGACTTATGAGTTCGGACTTGCCCCGACCTCGGGAGAGGCCGGACACGGGAAAATCACCGTCACCGCTCCGGCTAACAAAGGCACGGAACCTATTGAGTACAGCTTCACGATTACCCTGCTTGGCGAGAACCAGACTTCAGCAGATGCCTACACCAAGGAGTTTCAGCTCACGGTTCCCGCCCCGTCAGTGACCGATGCTAATGAAAACACATACAAGGTGGCATATCTCGGCGGTAACTATTGGATGACGGAAAATCTCCGCACTATCCCAGATGGCATGACTGCTTCTGAAACTCCGGCGGACAAGAGTGGTTTCTGGTACCCATACACATTGACTGATGTTGAAGTGTATTTTGATAAAAAAGACAAGAATGGGAATGATGTCTATAAGTCGAAGGCTACCGCAAAGGTAGCAAAGGATGAAGCGACCATAAAGGCTCAGGGCTATCTCTATTCCGCTAACATATATCTTGGTGGCATCACGTATGGGGAAGACAATTACACCACATTTGAAGGTGTTCAGGGAATCTGCCCTAAAGGTTGGCATATTCCTACGAAAGCCGATTTTGTGGCATTGTGCGGATTTTCTCAATCAGCTAACAGTGCCGGTATTGCCGAGGAGAAAGATCCGACTGCTCCTTTTTATGATGAAAAATATAAAGGCGGGAAATACGACAATGCGGTGGAGTGCGGTTGGAATCCGGTGCTCTCTGGAATCAATTTCAACGGTACGGCGTATAACACAACGGTTATAACAAGGCTGAACTCCACAAAAGAAAACCTTTTTGAAAAACCTGCAATGACTTATTGGGCCGGATCAACGGGGTATAGCAAGACACAGGTGTGGTCGATGATGACAACATTTACTCTTTCAACTTATCCGGAAGGCAGGCTTCACACATCTTTTAATAATGTTACCAGCGGTGTTCCTGTCCGCTGCGTGATGGACAAGGCCGCCGAGTAGCCTCGGCATCCCCGCTGTCATTTCGAGCCCCCACTTGTACTCTGTCATTTCGAGCGAAGCGAGAAATCTTTGTGCGTGTCAAAAACGCCTAAAGATTTCTCGCTTCATTTCATTCCGCTCGAAATGACAGATTTGATACGAAATGACCGATGTGATGCTCAATATCGCCTTTTCTGCGTTTGCTACCTGTATTTCTCATACTCGGGCATGGCCAGTCCGGAAAGAATCTCCTTCACCTGACTGTCGCCCTTGGGGCAGATGAGCAGCGCGTCGTCCGTGTCAATCACGATGTAGTCGTCCAGTCCCTTGACTGCCAGCAGCTTGTCCTTGTTCGTGCTGAAGGCGAGAACCCCGTCACAGTCCTGAAGAAGCTTCGGATTTCCGAACACGACATTGCCGCTGCCGTCCTTGCCGGCGCTGTAGTCATAGACCGAAGCCCAGTTGCCGATGTCAATCCAGTTGAAGTCGCATGGCATGATCCAGGCATTGTCCGTGCGCTCAAGCAGTCCGTAGTCGAACGAAGTCCACGGGCAGTCCGTATAGACCCTTTCGATGAACGGCTTTTCCTGCGCCGTCCCGATGAACTTTTCCCAACCCTTGAACAGGGCGGTCACCTCGGGGTTGTAGGTTTCCATCTCGTCCCTGAGCCCTGCGGCGTGCGCGACGAACATCCCCGAGTTCCAGAGAAACTCCCCGCTGTCAACAAACACCTTGGCCAGCGTCCTGTCCGGCTTCTCCGTGAAAGTCTTGACCTTGACCGGCGCGCCTATGTGGATGTTTCCCTTTCCTCCGGAGACCTGAATGTAGCCGTAGTTGCTGTCGGGACGGCTCGGGACTATGCCGAGAGTGATGAGCACGTCCGCCCCCTCGACAAACTCAAGCGCCCTTCCCGCAAGCTTCCTGAAGACCTCCGGGTCGGAAATGTAGTTGTCGGACGGGGAAAAGATTATGTTCGCGTCCGGATTTCTCCTCAGAATCGTATAGGTCGCGTAGGCGATGCACGGCGCCGTGTTCCGGGTGTATGGCTCAAGCAGCAGGTTCTCCTCGGGAAGTTCCGGAATCTGTTCCCGCACCATGTCGGCGAAGCGGACCGAAGTCACTACAATTACGTTCCGCTCCGGAATGAAGTCCAGAAAGCGCTCGTAGGTGTGCCGGATGAGGCTCTTTCCTATGTATGCGAGGTCAAGGAACTGTTTCGGGCGGTTGCTCCGGCTTACAGGCCACAGGCGCTGGCCGTATCCTCCCGCCATTATGACGCAATACGAGTTATTTATATTCATAATTTTAGTGTTTTTGAATATCTTTTTGGTCTATATCCATTTTCTCATCGGTCACATACGCCCGGTATGCTCCCTCTTCAAAAATGAATCTATCCTCAAAAATCTGATTCAAAACTTTTATGTTTTTGTACAAGTTTGATCAAAATTTTTTACAGCGGCTATTTATACATTGGTATGAAAGCCTGCGGGATATATTCCAAATCCGTGCCGTCATTGGCGACACTCACGCCTACAACGTCGAAAAATGCCTCGAAATCCGAAAATTTCCGGTTGGCCTCCTCCTTCAGAAAACGCTTCGCCGCCTCGACGACCTTGCGCTGTTTGGGCGAATTTACGGTCTCCTGCGGAAGGATTTCCGGGTTTATGCGCGTACGCACCTCGACGAAGTGTATTCCGGCCTCGTCAAGCGCCACGATGTCAAGCTCATAGTGCCCGCTGCGCCAGTTCCGCGCAAGAATCGAAAACCCCTTACCTTCGAGGAAATCCGCCGCCATGTCCTCACCGAACTTTCCTGTTGCCTGTCTGCTGTCCATCATAAATCCGTTTTTTCAAATCCCGTCCTTCGGGGCATGAACCCACTCTCGCTGCAAGAGCTCTAAAGAGGTGTTCCGCAAGTACGAAGCTCGTGTCATCCAAATGTCACAATCGTCACGCCCGTGCCCCCGAACTGTATGTGCTCGTCCTTGACCGACGCCACGCCCGGAGTGCTGCGCAGCAGCTTCTGGACCTCCTCCCGAAGCGCTCCCGTGCCCTTGCCGGTGATGATTCGGACCGACGGAACCGAGAGCATCAGCGCGTCATCGACATAGTGCATGACCTTCTCAAGAGCCTCCCCGACCCTTTCTCCGCGTATGTCAAGCTCGGTGGAGAAGTTCAGCTTGCGCTCTGCAATCGACGAGTCGAACCTGACCTTGGAGACGTTGCGGTTCTCGCTGCGGGTCGCCTCCTTGTATTCGTTCGAGGTGATGCGCTCCACCTTGTCGAGGGGAAGCTTCGAGGAGATGTTCCCGATGTTCACGAACACTGCCTTGGCCGACACTCTGGTCACCTCCCCGACGAGACCGTTGTCCTTCACGCGGATTTTCTCGCCGACCTTCAGCGGAGCGTTCCTGAACGCCTCCTGACGCGCCTTTTCCTCCGCCTCCTCGACCAGACGCTTCTTCTGCGCCTCGTCGGCCCTCTGGACTGCACGTGCAGCCCGTCGCTCACGCCTCTCGTCCAGCTGGCGTATCTTCTTCTCTATGTAGTCGTCCTTCTCCTTCTGCTCCTGCTCCTTCTTTGCCGCAAGCAGGGACATGAAATTCTGCAAATCCCTGCGCGCTTCCTGAGTGCTCTCCTTCTGCGCCTGCTTCTCCCTGATTGTGCGGATGGTATTCTCCACCTGCCTGTTCGCTCCCTTCACAATCTCCTCCGCCTCCCTGTGCGCCTGGTCAAGCACCTCCTTCTTCAGCTGACGGATGTTCTCAAGCTCCTTCTGGTAGCGGTCGGTGATGTTCTCCAGAGTCCTGTCCGTGTTCTTTATGCGCTCCAGCTTCTCGTCCAGCGCCCTGCGGTTGCGTGCAATCCTGCGCAGGTTCCGCTCTATATCGACATATTCTTCCCCGGCCCTGGTCTCCGCGTCCTTGACAATCTGCTCCGGCAGGCCCATCTTGCGCGCCAGTTCAAAGGCGAACGAGTTGCCCGGCAGGCCGATTTCCAGCTTGAAGAGCGGCAGGATGTTCTTCGCGTCGAACATCATCGCGCCGTTGATGACCCCGGTCTGTCCGGATGCGTAGAACTTGAGGTTGGTGTAGTGGGTGGTAATCACGCCATAGACCCCCCTGCGGTCGAGTTCCGCGAGAATGGCCTCGGCAATCGCCCCTCCGGCAGCAGGCTCCGTTCCGCTTCCGAACTCGTCGATGAGCACGAGGGTCCTGGAGTCCGCCTCGGCCAGCACCCGCTTCATGTCCGCGAGGAAGGAACTGTAGGTGCTGAGGTCGTTCTCGATGGACTGGTCGTCGCCGATGCTCACCATAATCCTGTCGAAGACCATCAGCTCCGATGTTTCCGACGTCGGGATGAGCATACCCCACTGGAACATATACTGCAGCAGCCCGAAAGTCTTGAGACAGACGGACTTGCCTCCTGCGTTAGGCCCGGAAATCAGGAGGATGTGCTTCGCCGGCGTGAGACTCGCACTGAGCGGGACAATCTGTCTGCCCTCCTTTTTCAGAGTCCTTTCCAGAAGCGGATGGCGTGCCTTGCGCAGGTTCAGCTCTCCGTTGTCCGAGACTATAGGCATCCCGCAGACGAAATCCAGCGCGACCTGCGCCTTCGCCATGAGAAAGTCGATTTCTCCGATGAATATCGAGGCGTCGATGAGCTCGGGGATATATGGGCGCAGAAACTCCGTGAACTCGTAGAGTATGCGGACAATCTCGCGCTGTTCGGCGAACTTCAGCTCGCGTATCTCATTGTCAAGCTCGACGACTTCCGCGGGCTCGATGTAGGTGGTCTTTCCGGACGCGGACTCGTCATAGACAAAGCCTGAGAACTTCTTCTTGTTCGCGGACTGCACGGGGATGAGCATCTTCCCGTCGCGCATGGTCACCGTCGCGTCGCCATCGACAAGCCCCTCCTCCTTCGCTCTCCGGAGAATGAGATTTATCCTCTTCGATATGCTTCCCTCCTTGTCCCGCAGTGTCCGGCGAATCGCATAGAGCTCGTCCGACGCGGTGTCCTTGACTTCGGAATATTTGTCGAGAATCCCGTCCATGCGCCTCTGCACTTCGGAAAAGTTCATGATTCCCGACGCCATGCGCTTGAGGTTAGGATATACCCCGTCCTTCACGTCCTCGAAGAATGCCGTGAGCTTGCGGAGGGTTTCGAGCGTCGTCCTGAGCTTGCGGAGTGAAAGAAGGTCTATGGATATCGACGACTTTTCGAGGGGACGGAGAAATCCTATGGAATCGATATATCCGTTTGTCGGAAAACTCTCCTCGAACATCATGATGAGCCTCATCTCGTCGGCAAGGCGCAGGCGTTTCGCGATTTCGGACGGGGAGGAGGAGAATTTCTCGTCAGCCACGCGGCCTGCGGCGTATTCCGTGGCGCACCTCGCGGCGATTATCTCCCTTATCCTGTCAAAGCCCAGCTTCTGTTCAAGCCTTGAATACTCGGCGTCGTTTCCCGTGATTTCCTTTTCTTCTGCCATCGTTTCTTCCCTCCGCAGGTCATTTCATAGCTTCGCTCAGCAGCAGCTTGAGCTCGTTGAGATTGTTTATTTCAGTGTAGTTCCCGTCCTTGAAAAAGGTTATGTGCCCGGTTTCCTCGGAGACGACCACCACCGAGGCATCCGTCACCTCTGATATGCCCGCCGCAGCCTTGTGCCTCATCCCGAACTGCGGGGGAAGGTCGCGCTCGCTTATCGGAAGCGTGCATCTGGCCGCCTCCACGCGGTTTCCGCTGATTATCACCGCGCCGTCATGCAGCGGCGAGTTCTTGAAGAAGAGGTTCATCAGCAGGCGGCGGTTCACAATCGCGTCGAGCCTGTCGCCCGTCTCGACGATTGAGTCCAGCGACGACATCCCGGGAATCACGATCAGCGCCCCGGTCTTCGTCTCCGACATGGAGTTGCAGGCCTCGGCTATTTCCTTCACGGTGTCGCTGCTCGCTGCCTGACTTCCCCCTCGCCCGAACAGTTTGTCCAGAAATCGGTTGCCCTTCTTTCCAATCATGTATTTCTGCCCGAAATGCATCAGGAACCGCCGGATTTCCGGCTGGAAGATGACAATCAGCGCCAGCGAGCCGACGTCGAGTATGACGGACAGCAGTTCGGTCATCATCTTCATCCCGAAGGCGGAGACAATGACCTTGGCGAAGAACAGGGTGATGATTGCGATGAGGATGTTCATCGCCGATGTCCCCCGGATGGACTTGAAGGCATAGAAAATCACGAGGGCAATCAGGAAGATGTCCAGAAGGTCCGTGACAGAAAAATTCAGAAAGCCGAATGCTCCAAGTACCATATCCATTGTCAGTTCCGTCTCTCGTTAACGGAATCCGGATGCAAAGTTACGATTTTTATCGTCATGTCGCCTAACATTTTTTGCCATATAGTTTCGTCTTTATAGTCATATCGCCTAACATTTTTTGCCATATAGTTTCGTCTTTATAGTCATGTCGCCTAACATTTTTTGCCATATAGTTTCGTCTTTATAGTCATATCGCCTAACATTTTTCGCCATATAGTTTCGTCTTTATAGTCATGTCGCCTAACATTTTTTTGTCATATCGAACGGAGTGAGATATCTTTGTGCAAAAATGAGCGATATGAAAATGAAACGTACATTTCTCGTCGTCACGGCTCTCGTTCTCGGCACTTTCGTCGTCCGCGCCCAGGAACAGGAGGAACCTGACTTCTACGAAATCGCCGAAAAGGAAACCGAGCGGCTCCAGCGCACGGTGAAGCTTGAGGACTGGCAGCTTTTCTATGTGGATTCCACTCTTGTCCACGACTATATGGAAATGGATGCGGAGATGAAGCGGCTCCAGGCGAACAAGGTGGCAAACTCCGCGATATACCAGGGCGTCCAGGACAAGTGGATGGATCAGATTGACAGGACTTTCCGCCGTTTCTTCACCGACGGGCAGTGGGAGCTCTACCTCAAGCAGGGCGCCGGCAAGGCTCAGAAGGCCCGTGCGAAGCGTGAGGCCAAGCGTCAGGGGGCTTCGGCAAGGTGACTCGCTTGGACTGACGCTGCTCCTGAGGGACAGCCCGGGCTTTAGGACTTCGGGAAAAATCATTATATTTGCAGGTTGAAACGGCTGATGCCGGAGCGTGCGTCCGGTCATCCCGGCCGTCTTGCGGCGTTTTGAAGCATATTTTATAATTATACGTGTCATGAAAGAGAAGATTGATGCGATTCTCTCTGAAATAGAGGGACTTAAAGATCTTAAGGAACAGGAAATAGAGGCTGCGAGGGTACGCCTTCTCGGAAAGAAGGGCGAGATTACACAGCTCTTCGACGAATTTCGCGGGGTCGCTCCTGAAATGAAGCGCGAGTTCGGTCAGAAGCTGAACCAGCTCAAGCAGGCGGCTACGGCGAAGATTGAGGAACTCAGGGCAGCGGCCGAGTCGCAGCAGGCCGCGTCCGCCCCGTCGTTCGACTGCACTCTCCCCGGCGACCCCGTCGCTCTCGGCTCCCGCCACCCGGTTTCGCTCGTCCGTGAGGAAATCGTCGAGATTTTCCGCAAGTTCGGCTACGATGTCGCCGAGGGACCGGAAATCGAGGACGACTATCATGTGTTCGAGGCCCTGAACTTCCCGCCGGAGCACCCCGCGCGCGATATGCAGGACACCTTCTTCGTGACTTCCGGACATAATCCGGTTCTCCTCCGCACCCACACTTCCTCTGTTCAGGTGCGTGCCATGGAGAAGCTTCCGCTCCCTATCCGCATCGTCTGCCCGGGCCGCGTCTTCCGCAACGAGGCCATCTCCGCCCGCGCACACTGCATCTTCCATCAGGTCGAGGGGCTCTACATCGACGAGGGCGTGACCTTCGCCGACATGAAGCAGGCCATTCTCCTCTTCGCCCGCGAGATGTTCGGTCCGGAGACGAAAATCCGTATGCGCCCGTCCTACTTCCCGTTCACGGAGCCTTCCGCAGAGGTCGATGTCAGCTGCAACATCTGCCACGGCAAGGGCTGCAACATCTGCAAGGGAACCGGCTGGCTCGAAATCCTCGGCTGCGGCATGGTCGATCCGAACGTCCTTGAAGCCTCCGGCATCGACAGCAAAAAGTACAGCGGCTTCGCCTTCGGAATGGGCGTCGAGCGCATAGCCATGCTAAAATGGCAGGTCAAGGATCTCCGCAACTACTTTGAAAACGACCTCCGCTTCCTCAAGGAATTCGAAACCTCCATCTGATCATGAAAGAGAATTCGTTGATTTCATTTGTTGCCGGGGCGGCTGTGGGGGCTGCGCTCGGCGTTCTGTTCGCTCCGGAGAGGGGTGAGGTGACGCGCCGCAGGATAAGGACGGCGGCAAAGGACGGCTGTGATCTGGCCAAGGACACCTATGCTTCGGCTGCCCGAAGGGCCGCGGCGGTGAAGGGCGACATTGAGGAACTGAGGGATGTGCTGAGGGAAGAGGGGGAGGAAATCAGGGATTCCGTGCGGTCGCGGATTTCGGAGCGGCTCGACAGGCTTGAGAAGGCACTTGCGGAGGCCATGGAAGAGGCCGGGGATTCTGATGGAAAAGATGGGGAGAACGCCGGGGATGCTGCCGGAAGAGAAATTGACATTGCCTGATGGAGAGCCGTTTTACCAAATCCGCGGAAGAACTGGCGGCAGGAACTGCGGAATATGTCGATCTGAAGATTGACGACCTGAAGCTCAGAACCGCCAAGGGGCTTTCGGCCACGCTGAACAAGCTGCTGCTCTCAATCATGTTCCTGACTCTCGGGGGCATCGTGCTCATGGCGCTTGCCTTCGGCGGGGTGCTTCTGATCGGGGAACTGCTCGGAAACTATGCGGCCGGGGCTTTCATCGTCGCCGCCTTTTTCCTGCTCGTCATGCTGGTCCTGTTCCTGCTGAGGAAAAGGCTTTTTCTGAACGGACTTGTGAGGATGTTCATAGGATTGTTCTTCGAGGGTGAAGGGGGAGGAGAGGAATGAAGTACGCTGAAATAAGGGATATGGACTCCCTCGACGCCGCCCGCAGGGAAATCTCGGAAAAGCTGGATGTGAAGGGCAAGGAAGTCATCGACAGCCTGCGGGACGTGCGCGAAACCTGCACCCCGGCAGGGCTTATTGCCGCCGGCATCCGCCGTCTCTCCGGAACCGTTCCTCTCGACAGGATTGTTCTCACGGCCATACGGGTCATAAAGTCCCGCCTGTAGCATACGCTCGGACGAGGGCGGCCGTATCACCGTAGCGCCCGCCCAAGCATGATGAAAACACACCCGCGCACGAAATCACTTCCTGCGCGGGTGCAACGTTGTTGTGTGTTGTTTGTATGTTAAGTAAGAGTTCGGTTAGTCGCTCGATGCTTCACCTCCGGTAATCTCAGTTCCCTCTTCCCAATCCTTGATAGTGATGTCGCCGAGAGTGACTTCATCGCGGCCGACGAGGAGATTTGCGGTGGTATATTTCCCTCCTTCAAGTATGATGTCGCTTGAGTGAGTGTATTTGTAGTTCTTGCCGCCGATGCGGACAATGATTGTCCTGAGACCCGTCTGCGGGATGATGACCGACTCATACCGCTCGTTTTCCTTCACCATGGGCAGAGGTATGCTGATGTCAGGAGTTCCCGCTTCCGCAGTGACGGCGCGTGTATAATAGTTAACCTTGGCCTTTGTCGCCGCTCCCGGAATCGTCACGGTTTCAACGTTCGGTGTCCCGTGCCACTGGTTGCGGTAGCTAAGTTTCACGATGAGTTTTGCCATGACATGCTTGAACTCCAGCACGACGGGGTTCTCGTTGGAGCGGACACCATCGGGGCGCGTGGCGACGAGCAGGTCGCTCCCTGTCTGGTCTGTGACGTCAATGCTGTAGTCTCCTGCCTGGAGGTCGGCTACGGCATCGGTCGTCGCCGGATAAATCCCGATGAAATAGTGCGGATCCACGGGGTTCTTCCATAGCATCTGGGGCTCTGCGCTCCAGGTTCCGCCCTTGAGCGTGTTAAGGGAGTTGTTCACCACGCGCCCTTCAGCCGCAGGCACGGCAGGAGGCGTTTCAGTCCATGCATAGACGCTGATTACATCCCCCTCTGAGAAGGATTCCTCTCCGTTTTCGTTTGTTGTGACGCGGGTTCCGATTTCGGTGGCCACGGTGATGTACTTCGACGGTTCGGCCGGCTTAACTTCCTCAGAGACATTTACCGCCTTGTTGCACCCGGCCACGGCCGCTGCCATTCCGGCAAGTGCAAGTATGTAATTGTGAATTTTCATAATCATTTGTTTCAATAGTTTTTTATCTTTTTGTACTTTTTCAGATGTGTGGTCAATCTTAGGTGGATATAGACCCAAAAGACACTCAAATCCTTTCCGCTTCTCCGCCTTCTATTTTTTCCACATCATTCCAGCTCTTGACGCTGATGTTGCGCGCGAGAGTCAGCTTGTCCTTGCCTATCTTGAGGTTCATCGTGTAGGAGTATCCGCCGTCGAAACTGATTCCTGCGGACGGCACGACATAGGAGTGACTGCTTCCATCCTCCATCACCACCACGATGGCCTCCTCGCCCGGCTTCTGCCCGAGGTACGGGAAGAATATGCCTTCGTAGCAGTTGTCGCCGGCCTTGTGCATGATGACGTCAACTGAGGCGGCATCTGTCGGAATGGACACTGCTCCGGAGGATGCGAGGTCACAGTTGATGGTGCCTGCGGTGCGCTTGATGGTCACTGACTTGACTGTCGTCTCCACGCCGTCGAACTGGTTGCCCCTTGTGATGTTCACGGTGAGCTTCACGAGCGCGTGGCGGAAGTTCACTGCAATGGCGCTGGCCCAGTCGAGGTCCGTGTATGGAGCGAAGTCGTCGTCAGTGAAGCATACGAAGTCGGCAGCATCAATGCCTGCGGTCTGGTCGGCCGGAATGTCGAACGGGACTATGTCTCCGGAAGCCGCGGTTGTGTATGGCGCGTAGGCATAGACCGCAGCGTGATCCTGCGCATTTTTCCAGAGCATGAGTTCGGACGCGGTCCATTTCCCGTTTACATCCTTGTTCCAGAGAACATTGCTTGCCGTGAACCTGTCTCCCGTGCCGTAGTCGATGTAGAGACCGAGGGTCTCGCCCTCATAGTCGTTTGTCCCGGCCTTGGTGAGCGGAGCCGCAACCGTGGTGTTCACGCGGACAACCCCGTCGGCAGGAAAGTTCCCATCCTGTGCCCTCTGCTCCTTGTTGCATCCGGAAACTGCGGCAACAAGTGCCATTGCGGCAAATATATATTTCAGATTTTTCATAATCGTTGTCTTTCAGTCGTTAAAATTATTTCGCCGTAATGTCGTGGACCGAGGTTCCTTCCGATGCGCCGATGACCCCGAAGCCCATCGTGTTCTTTGCCGCGACATAGCTGCATCTTACGGTCTTGGCATTGCCTCCGTCATAACCGATGAAGGTTCCTGCCTGTGAAGGGCCGTATTCGTCGGCCTCGGTGTATTTCTTCGGAACCGTGACTTCTCCAGCCGCCTTGCAGTCAGTTGCCGTGGCGTTTGCCATATATCCGGCAAGACCTCCGAGATGATGCTGATACCAATCCAAAGCGGAAGTCGTTTTTCCATACACCGTGCAGTTGTTGAGCGTGCACTTGCTTTGGTTCTCTTCTTCGCCTCCGTCAAAATATCCTACAAGGCCTCCGCAGTTCCAGTTCGTTGCCGTCACATCTGCATACGAGACGCAGTCCGTTATGGTTCCTGTTCCTTCGTGAGCGCCGGTAAGTCCACCTACAGCATAGTACCCCTTTACACTTCCTCTCACAGAGCAGTTGTAGCAGGAACTCCTGAACAGAGCGCCGGCAATGCCGCCTGAGCACTGGTCACCGGCTACGGTAACATCGGCAGTACAGTTGCGGACTATGGTATAGTTTGCCTGCCCGACGATTCCTCCGAAACATCCGTTGGCATCTTGGTTCAGTCCGTTGCTTGTCACCTTGCCGCTGACATGGCAGTTGATGATTTCAGGCACGGCTGAAGTCGAACCTCCGGACTGGGAGATTGTCCCAATCAGAATGCCTGCAAATTCGTCTGCCTTGACGTCGGCTTCAGTTATGGTCAGGTCGCTGATGATGAATGACGACCCCGCGCCGAAGAATCCGGCTGACTCGCCTGTGCCGCTTCTGTCAATCTTGAGGTTCTTGATTGTCTTGCCGTTACCGTAGAAATGACCATGAAGACTCCTTCCGGAGAAGTCCTTCTGATAGTTGATTGGCGTCCATTCCTTGCCGGCAAGGTCGATGTCGTTGGTGAGCTTGAAATGCCTTCCGTTGCTCAGTTCGTTGACCACTCCCGAATTGATGACCTTCGCAAGGCAGGCGAGGTCCGCTCCGGAGGTCATGAGGAACGGGTCGTCCTCGGTGCCGCTGCCCTGAATGTCCTTGATGGCGGAAACCGAGCCGTCCCATACCGCGAATGCCGTCGCGTCGGTGTCTCCGTCCGGCAGCGCGGCGTCGTTCCAGTCGCTCACCTTAATCGGAGAGGCGAGAGTGACGACACCCTTGCCGACCTTGAGCGCAAGCTCATAACTGTGGTTGATTTCAAACACCGTCTTGGTCTGCGACTTCCATTCGTAATCAGTGCCGTTAATCGTTAGATTCACCGCGAGTTCGCCTGCAAACATTTCCCAAGGAATCACAAGGCACTCGTATTCGGCAACGGCTTTCTTTGTTCCGAGTTCACCTGCCGTGAATCCCGTCTCGCATGGGGAAATCGTTTTGTCCAGAGCCGACTGTGCGGTACTGTTCAGCCACCACTGTCCGCCTTTATCGTCTATCACGAAGTCATACTTGTCGGTGAATTTGCCGACACTGATGCTCTCTATCGGATTTGCAGTCGTTCCGGGCACGGCGTTGAACTCGTCGTCGAGGGTGACCTTGACGGTGAGTTTTGCCATCGTGTGGGCAAGTTCCACGCCTATGCTACCGTCCGCCGGACTGAACTGCTTAGGTGCCATATAGAGCCAGTCAATGGCCTTGATTGCCTCAGGGGTCGTCTGGTCTTCCACATGATTGAAGGTGAGTTCCCGGAAATTACCCTCAGTCACCACGGCGTTGTTGCAGAATATGGCAGCCGCGGTCACAGGAGAGCTTGAATTTGCCCAAAGCATCTGGAACTCGTCACCGACAGCCGCAGTAGATGGGTCTATGGCCTTGCTCTTCCATTCTCCGTTTTCGAGGGTCATGGCCGCGTAGTAATTGTACTGGCTCTTGGCCGCGTCGGAGATGCGCAGCATGAATGTCTGGATGTCTTCGGCTTCAGTGATGCCTGTGCTGCCGCTTGCCATGGAAGGAACCACATGCATCAGCTGTCCCGGCCCGGCTTCTTCAGCTTCGGCCGCGTTCTTGGTGCAGGCGGCAAAATTGAGCGCCGCAAGCGCAAGAATCATCGAACAATAAATCGTTTTCTTCATTTTTATGTGAGTTTATATTTGTTTCTATATTCCGAATCATGGAGTTTCATCCCTCCGGGTTGAGGATTGTCCCGTCGAATGCCCATCCTTCCGTCCATCCGTCGATTCTGAACGGATTGACGTACATATATTCACGGAGTTCGCTGACTTTCAGCTTGAGGATATATTTTCCCGACTGAACCATCACCGGGGCCTCGATGCTGCATTTCATCGACTTCCCGTCCTTCATCGTGACTGTCATGCGGATGGCCGAGCTCGACTCCCCCATGACGGTCGGCATCACACGCATCGCCTCCGTCGTCACCTTACCGTTTTCCGTGGATATGAACTCCGGCTCGCGCACACCGACAGCAACGCCGTTCACCGTGGCTCCGTGTCCTTCGTCATCGACATCCATGAGATTCACTGCGGCGGCCATGTTGAGAAACTCCATCTGAATCCCGCTGACAGTCTCGGCCTCGTCAAGTTCCACCGTGAGTTCCGGAAGAAAAGGCCTGACAGCGGCGCGGACCAGCTGATGCCCGCTTCCGCCGACCGTGATGTCCGCCATGTATGCGAACGCCTCGTGAGGATTGACCGTGAGGTCGGAAAGGCTTGCTGTCGGTTCCGTGTCTTCCGTGACGGAATATGGCTTCGTCATGTTCACGGCCCCGGCAAAGCGGTACTGTCCTTCGTTCAGGAGAAAGTGTTCCCGGGCAAGCCCTTCGGCATCGGTGAAGCGGTATGCCGAGGAGGTCTTTGCGGAATTGTCATGTATGCAGAGCAGGATGTCGCTGATTTCCGGATATGTGTCCATTGCCTCGTCCCGGCAGAGTTCAAGGCTGACGGACTGCGTCCCGTCTGTTCCTGCCCCGTGCGTCACCTTGACGTTGCAGGATGAAACCCCGAGCATGGCGGGGAGCGACAAAATCATC
Organism: uncultured Bacteroidales bacterium; assembly: GCA_934725015.1. Classification (GTDB taxonomy): domain Bacteria; phylum Bacteroidota; class Bacteroidia; order Bacteroidales; family UBA932; genus Cryptobacteroides. The sequence goes on along the minus strand of CAKVAS010000003.1, from coordinate 271,080 downwards.
ACTATAATATATATGTGTCTTTTCATCTTCCTGATTTTTTGCTTGTTTTGTCGGGAATCGAGAATGTCAGACGGACTCCGCTTTCCCAGATGAAGTTGCTTTTGTGTCCGTCGGCAGGGAGCGCGTCGATGTGCCTTCCGGTTCCGAAAGTCAGGCCCGTGAAGACCCCGGCGTTCATCCACGGGAGCACGTCATAGCCTGCCTGAACTCGCCCGCCGAGTCCGAGCTGCCAATTCTTCGCGCTGAATATGGATTCTTTCGCCGCGGTCCTTGTCTTTGCCTTGGATCCGAGCGCCGAGATTGCAGGGGCGAGTTCGAGGCTCCATTTCCCGTCCTTTGTCGCCGGGATGAGGGCGAGGATGTCAAAGTTGAGGCGCAGTCCGTAGTTCTGCAGGAAAACGGAGCTTTCAAGTTCGCTGTAGTAGCCGCCTTCCTTGCCCAGAACGGCGGCGCGGAACTGCTCGCCGTCCTTGGAAAGCCAAAGGTTAGCCTCCGAGCAGCATTCCCGTGCTGTCATCCGCGTTCCTCCGAGGCCGGCGAAGACTTCAAGTGAAAGCCATCCGCTGAACCTGTAGCCGGCGAACAGGCTCCCGGAACCCCCGGCGCGTGCACCGCCTGCCCCGAAGCTGCTGAACGTGCTTTCTGCGAAGGCGAGTCCTCCTTCAGCGCCGGCATACCAGCCTTTCCCGAAGCTGCTTCCTGCTTTTTCTCCTTCAGCCTCCAGTATCATTTCCGGTTGCGTCTCCGCGACTTGCGTCTCCGCAGTCTGTTTTATATCTGTCTTTTTCTCCGGCTGAGTTTCGTTCGCTTTCACGGTCTCGTTTTCAGCATTTGCCTCGGTCTTGTCTTCAGCCGCTGTTCCGACCATTGCGGTTTCGGCCTCCGGCTTTTCCGCATCCGAAGAGTCTTTCGCATCCGAAGTTCCTTTCGCGGCGGTTGCCGTGCCGGCCGCCACTGAAGTGTCGTCACCTGCGGGCGCTTCGGTTGCAGCCGCTTTCATTGTAGTGTCAGATTCTTTTATAACAGATGTCTCCGGCCTGTCATCGGAAGCCGTTTCGACGGCCTCGCCCTCAGTCTCTCTCTCGTGGACCGGCACCGGCATTGTCTTGTCTTCGGAGCCTTTCCCGGCGCACCCGGCCATTGTCAGGATGATTGCCGCGGCTGTCAATGATTTCAGAAGTTTCACTGCTGTCCGTGTTTTGCGTTTATTTTTACCATTTATATTGCGGCTCGGAAACCGACCTCAAAAACTTGGCAAAAGTAAGGAATAAAAATGCAAGGGCAGGTGAACGACGGGTTTTGTTTGTGAAAATGGGGCGGGGAATGTCAGTTTTTGTGAATTTTGTGCCTTTTGCATAAAGATTTCTCACTATGTTCGAAATGACAAATATTCGAAATGACAAATATTCGAGATGAAAAATATTCGAGATGAAAAATATTCGAGATGAAAAATATTCGAGATGAAAAATATTCGAGATGAAAAATATTCGAGATGAAAAATATTCGAAATGGCAAATATGAGGGAATGACAAAAGGAGCCGTCTGGGGTTTATTTAATGTTCGGGCGGAAATCCCCGATGAGGCTGCTGTAGTCGAACGTGATCTTGTTTCTGGCGTAGTTCAGCGCGAAGCGGTCGCGGAATCCGGACTCCTCCGCAATCCGGTCGAGCGTTGCCTGCGGGTGCGCCTCCCGGTAGAGCCTCGCGTGTTCGAGACGGAAGGCGTTGACGAAATTGTAGAAGCCAACCTCGGCGATATATTCCTTGGCGAGGGTCTTCTTTCCATAGTCTATCCTGTCGATGACTTCGGTCTTCAGAAGTCCGGAGTTCAGATACATATTCCCGATAATCCCGACAAGCTCCCCGTGAATCTCCTCGCGCTCCCTTTCGTCGGCGAATCCTCTGTCTCCATCCCCGTCGGCGGCTTCTGCATTTTCCGGCACGGCATTCCCTTCCGGGACGTCCCCGCCTTCCTCACATCCTGTCACGGACGGCGAAGGTCTCTGCGGATGCAGCACCTTCAGCAGGAAGGTCACCATCCACACCGTCATGACAATATCCGCTCCGAACTTCACCCATCGGCTTTCGGTCAGAAACACAACCCACGAGAGGATGAACCAGAAGAACGGCAGATAGACCACCGTCCTCGCGAACTTGTAGGGGAAGTCCTGCTCGCAGGAGTAGTTGTCGTAGTGGTATTTGTCAATCTTGCGTTTCAGCTGCACGGAAACCGTGGCCGTGTAGGACATCAGCATGAGGCTCACGGCTCCGCCGGCAATCATCAGCGCGTGCCATCTGGATTCAACCCATTCCCCGCAGGCCAGCGAGGCGATGCAGAGCGCACACAGCGCGACGAGCGGAAGAATCGTGAACAGGAGTCCCCGCCAGCTGTCGTAGATGTTCCTGCGGTCGAAGTAGCGTCTGAACAGCAGCGCGAAGCAGACAGGGTAGTAGAGAATCCCGAATATGCTGACATAAATCCATGTCGCTTCGCTCGACGGATCAATCACATAGGGAAACTGGAGCAGGCAGACGGCGTAGAAGAAAGTCAGCTGTCTCCGCGCCGGGTAGTAGTAATCCGCCGCGTCTCCCGAATAGGGGGCGCAGACATGAAACCACCGCACGATGGCGCAAAAAATGCCGGCCAGAATGTAGGTCAGGCAGGCATCCGCGAAGAATATGTCCGAAACAGACTGATAGTTCATCTCCACAAACCGCTTTTCCCTGCAAAATTAGTGAAAATTTTGACTGAATGTGCAGAGAAAGGCGCTTTGTGAAAAATCCGGAGCGGGGAGCGGATGTGAATCAGAGCGAAAACTCCATCGCGAAGCCGCCGCCCGGAGCCGCAGTGATGGAGAGAGTGTCGGCGGAGGTCACCGTACGCCTTGTGATGGCGTAGGCCTGCGGATTGGTGCGGTAGTCCGCGTCCGGAGCGTCCTGCCAGATGGTGGCGGTGTAGCTTCTGCCGCTCTCAAGGAAGTCGAGCGGCACCTCGAAATCGCGGCGGTTCTCATCCGTGACCCCGCCGGCGAACCACTGACCGCTGCCCTTGGCCTTTCTCGCCACGACCACATAGTCTCCCGGCTCGGCAAGCAGGTAGCGGCTCTCGGACCAGTCAACGGCAACATCCTTTATGAATTGGAAGGCGTCCATGAACCGCGCGTAGTTCTCAGGCAGGTCGGCCGCCATCTGGAGCGGTGAGTACATCGTCAGGTAGAGCGCAAGCTGGTTCGCGATTGTCGCGTTCACCCTGGAGCCGTTGTTCGAGAACTTGCTCAGATCCATCTCGAAGATGCCCGGGGTGTAGTCCATCGGGCCTCCGTTAAGGCGCGTGAACGGCAGAATCGTCACGTGCTTAGGCGTCGTGCCGCCGAAGGCCTGATACTCCGTTCCCCGCGCCGACTCATTGCCGATGAGATTCGGCCACGTGCGGCAGAGTCCCGTAGGGCGCACGGCCTCGTGGGCGTTCACCATAATGTGATGTTTCGCGGCCTCGGTGACGGCGTACATATAATGATTGACCATCCACTGTCCGTAGTGATGTTCTCCACGCGGAAGGATATTCCCGACATATCCCGATTTCACGGCGTCATATCCATATCTGTTCATCAGGTCGTAGGCCGCCTCCATGTGACGTTCGTAATTTCTGACGGACGACGAGGTCTCGTGGTGCATAATCAGGCGTATGCCCTTGCTGTGGGCGTAGTCGTTGAGGGAGTCGATGTCGAAGTCGGGATATGGGGTCACGAAGTCGAAGACATAGTCCTTGCTGTTGCCGGACCAGTCTTCCCAGCCTATGTTCCAGCCCTCGACGAGAAGCGCGTCAAACCCGTTCTCCGCGGCGAAGTCGATGTATTTGCGCACATTGTCGTTGTTCGCGCCGTGTCTTCCGTTAGGCTTGGCGGAGAAATAGTCGGTCTTGCCGAGGTGAACCGACTGGAAGTCGTCGGTGTAGGACCATGAGGACGCGCCGGTAATCATCTCCCACCAGACTCCCATATATTTTACGGGGTGTATCCAGCTCACGTCGTCCAATGCGCACGGCTCGTTGAGGTTGAGCACGAGGCGGCTCTGAAGCATGGCGGTGGCCGATTCCGTGACCTGCACGGTTCTCCAAGGGGTCGTGCACGAGGTCTGCATATAGCCCTTCCAGCCCTGCGCGTCCGGAGTCAGGAACGAGGTGAGGACATGGGTCCGGGGGTCGGCGAGCAGGTGCATGCACGGATAGTCCAGAAGCGCGGCCTCGTGGATGTTCACATAAAGCCCCTCCTCCGTCTTCATCTGCACGGAAGTCTGTATCCCGCATTTGGAGAACGGTGTCTGGGACATATTCCCGCAGATTTCATATTTCTCCGGAATCTCGGAAATGCGGCTTTCGATATATTCATACTCCTGGGTGTCGTGGTCTCCCGGAATCCACCATGCCTTCCAGTCCCCAGCGAGCGCGAAATGAGTCTTCTCTTCCTTTATCACGAAGTAGTTGAGCGGCTGACCGTCGGGAAATTCGTAGCGGAAGCCGAGTCCGTCGTCGAAGAGGCGGAAGCGGAGCGACATCAGCCGCCCGGTCTCCGTCTGACGGAGATTCACGAGAAGCTCGTTGTGGTTGTCGCGGATGGAATCCTCCTCTCCCCACACGGGATGCCAGGTTTCGTCATGGGAGTCCCGCGCCTCGCCGATGAGCTCGAAACCCTCAAGAAGGTCGCCGTCACGAAGCTCAAAGCCGAGGGCGCTCGGAAGTATGACGTCCGTCTCACCATGTTTCAGGGAATATTCCGGAGTTCCGTCACCGGTCAGAGCAAACCTCATTTCGAGTGTGCCTGACGGAGATTTCAGGGTCGTCTCGTATTTGTCCGGAGTCTTTTCCGAACAGGCTGCCGCCACGAAGGCGACGAGCGCAAGAATGAATGTCTTTGTTTTCATGCGTTCCTTATTGTTTTAGTGTGCGGGCGCCGTGCCGCAAAACACATTCCAAAATCATCTGCACCGTGAGCATCCGAAGCCGGAGCGCGTCTTTTCGCACGGGGCCACTTTCACGACCATGCACGAATGCGGGGCGAGCCTCCTGCTGAATCCGCCCTCCGCCACGCCGAGCTCCGTGTGTTCCCAGAGGTCGCGGACACGTGCGGCTCCGCTTTCTATTCCAAGTGTCTCGGAAAAGCTTATGCCGCAGTCCATTGCAACCTCTTCCCGGTTGAACAGTCCAACGACAAAGCTTCCGTCGGGCAGTTTTCCCACCCATGTGGAACTTTTGACGTCGTGAATGTTGCGGCTCAGAGGCTTGGCGACGAATCCCTGCCGGTTCAGTTCGATGAGTTCGGCGTTGCGATAGATTTCCATCGCATCGTCTGTGACCGTGTCGAACTGGTCGGCAATCGCGAGAGCCGAGCCTCCCATGACCATCAGGGAAAAGAGGAAGCGCCGTTCGGCGGTATTAGCGAGCCTGTTGAGACGCATGAAGTCGCCGTCGGCAATCATCTGCCCCTTCACGGCGACGTCCGAGAACCCGACCATTCCGTCAAAGACATTGGGGTACATCGGCCAATGGTCCTTCACCTGTCCGCGCCTGCGTGCGCTGACGAAGTTCCAGTCTCCCTCGAAGCAGTCGTCGTCAATGCGTATCATGTCCCCGTAAAGCAGTTCGGTCGCCGCATGATCGTAGCAGTTCGGCATCACAAGACTGAGGAAAATCTCGTCCCCGGCCTCCTCCATAATCCAGCGCAGCGCCTTTGCGTAGCGCCCGGTGCCGTATTTCCCCTCATAGTTCTCAAGGAAATCAATGCGGAGGAAGGTGAACCCGAGATTTATGAAATGGCGTACATATCCCTTCACCCACTGTTCCGCGCCGCTCTTATCGACATCGACCCAGTGAAGTTCCCCGTTGAACGGCCTGTCCCCGGCAATGTCCCTTGCCCTGACAGACGTTCCTGAGACGGGGCAGTTCCGCTCGTACGCTGTGCGCGTCATCCAGAGAGGGTTGTAATAGACCCCGGCCTTCATCCCCTTGCTGAAGATGTAGTCGTTCCACCATGCGAAATCGTGCTCCCAACCGCTGTTGTATTTTGTTATGAAGCCGTGTTCGTCGATGGTCTGCGCCGCCTCTATCCACCCGTCGTTGGAAATCATGTCGTAGCCGCTGTCCCTGAGTTCCCTTGCCACCCAGTCGATGTTGGCCTTCCACCGCTGTTCCATAATCGGGACATTGCGGTCGTAGCAGTACTCGTAGGCAATCCAGTACATCGGCCCCGTTCCCTTGCGGGTGAACCTGCTGTCCCTCGCGCCGAGCTGAGAGGGCAGGAGGGACAGCAGTGTCAGTGTAATGATTGTCAGGCGTTTCATCATTTTCCGAGATATTCAGCCTTGAAATCAAGCGTCGCCGTGTTGAGCGTGAGCCTGTACCTTCCGGCATCGGTTAACTTGAATTTCTGGTCAGGCGTACCTTCCGGCATGAGAGCGACCTTACCTTCAAACCCGGCCTTCGAGAGTTCGGTTCCGTTCTCGTCGGGAGCCATATAGGTAGGGCAGTCCCATGAGTACTTGGTAGGGAACTTGAACTCGCCCGCCTTCAGTTCTCCCTCAAAGCTGTGAACGTCGCCGTTCTTGTCGAGGATTGTAGGCTGGTTGATGTCCCATCCCGTCGGCGCGGCATCCCCGACCATATAGACGCGGCCTTCCTCCCATTCGCGGAACTCGGGTTCAGCGATGGAAGAGAGCTTTGTCGCCGTGAGCGTGAGCTTCACCGGGTTCACTTCGAGGCGGTACTTCCCGCTCGTGCCCTTTGCCATCCCGAAGAAATGGTCATCCACTGTCATCTCGCCGGTGGCCGCATCCTTCAGCACTGCCTGCGCGAGGCGGAGCTTGTTCTCTCCCTCCTTGAGATAGGCGTAGGATTCGCCTTCGAGAACGGCCTCAGGAAGCAGGAACTTGGCCTTGTCCCAGCTGTCAACGGAGACACAGAACTTGATGAGCTTGTTCTCCGCGCTTCTGATGAGGTCAATCTCGTAAGTGAATACGTCCTGGTCGTCGGTGGTGTTCATCGGCATAGGGTCCGCGCTGTCCCATTTCCCCGGAGCCGCGCCGAGCATATAGACCATCTTGTAGTGCTGTTCGAGGTCAATCGGGCCATTGTCAACCGGCTTCTTTTCGCATGAGAGGAGTGCTGCAACTCCGCAGATAAGCGAAGCCGCCTTGATAAGATTTTTCTTCATAATAGATTGATTTTTAAGTTTTTGTGTTTACAAAAAGGATTTATTCAACTTTCGGGTAGCCAGGGTTCTGTTCAAGCGCACGGTTGCTGCCGAGGACGTCACGGTGTAGCGGCATGATTTCGGTGTGGCTGTCGCTGTCGGGGGTCTTGTCCCACCAGATTCCTGTACAGAATCTCCCGAAACGGATGAGGTCCGTCCTCCGCCTTCCTTCTGAAATGAACTCGCGTCCCCATTCGTCGAGAAGTTCATCCTCCGTCAGTTCTACCGGACCGTCCGGCATATATGCGTATGAACCCCATGAGGCCGCCGGGTAGTTCCTTTTCCTCACGCCGTTGAGCAGCCGTCCGGCTTCCGAGACATCGCCTGTGCGGAACTTGCATTCGGCGAGGGTATAGACTATTTCGGGAAGGCGTATCTCCACATAGTCGGACTCAAGCTGCCCCTCGTCCTCGTCGCGGTAGAGCGGATATTTCACATACCTTATTCCCGAGCTGTGGTCGCCGTGGAGCATATCAGAGGTCGGGTCCGGCGGAGCGCTGCCCGGAGGGGTGCTTCCGAAGTTCGCCACGGCGTCGCGCAGGTAGAGGTCATAGCCCCCGGTAGGCGAGACTACACGCTTCGTGACTCCGTTCTCGACATATTCGAGGTAGCCGAACAGGAGCATGCCCTCCCGCCTGCTGTCGCCGAGATTGCGGTAGAGCTTAAGGCGGTAGTCCTCCGGATAGGTGCGGAATTTTTCCGCTGTCCTTCCGAGCTTCGTTGTGTAGGGGTTCCCGAGCGGGTCGAAGCTCGGCGCGAAGCCGTATTTGCAGTTGTGGTCGCCGTTTCCGGCCATCGTGTCGCCGAGATAGTTGGCGATGGTGCGCGCAGGGACCGTCCACCAGAACATGTCCCCGGAATAGAGCCAGTGGCTGTAGCCCTTTGCCGACGGGAAGGCGAAAATCACTTCCGGACAGTTCTCGTTGTCCCAGTCATAGACCTCGTCCCATGTCTTCCCGAGGGAGTAGCTGCCATAGACCCCTTCGAGGATGTCCCGCGCATATTTCTCGCAGTCCGTCAGCCGGGACGTTCCGACCCATTTCTCCGCGTTGAGGTAGAGCCTTGTCAGCAGCGCGGCGGCTCCGGCCTTTGTCCACTGCCCCTGGTTAAGCCCGTTCCCCGCTGCCCCGCTCTTGACAGGGAGAGCCTCTACGCAGTCAAGCAGTTCTGATTCGATGAAATCAAATATTTCCTGCGGCTTCACCTGCCCCGGCGAGTTCCTGCCCGCGTCGGTGCTCACCGCGAGCGGCACGTTCCGGTACATTCCGAGCAGCCTGAGGTAGAACCATGCCCGGAGCGCCCGGCACTGACTCTTGAGTCCCTCAAACTCGTCTTCCTTGAATCCGAACCTCTCCGCGCTGAACCCGGCGAGGTCGTCGAGCACGGAGTTGCACTGCATTATCCCCGTGAAGCACCCCTCCCATTCGGTCTTGAGCACCTCGTCCTCTATCGTCCACGTGTGGTAGTGCAGCCGGCTCCATTTCCCGCCGTCCTCCCACCAGTCATCCTTCTTCCATGTGGCAATCTGGTCGGCGGTCAGTTCCTCTATGACCTGCCGCGACTGCACCGTCCAGTAGGCGTGCTCGAAAGGGCGATAGACCGCCCGGATGACGTCGTTCTTCGTGTTGTACCAGTTGTCGCTTGAAACCTGGTCGTATATCTTTTCGCCCAGGCCGGTGCACGATGCCGCGAACATGAGCGCCGCCGCACCGAGGACAATCCTTATATGATGGTTGACTTTCATATATTTCCGTATTTTTATTTATCCTGTCGTCAGAAATCAATCCTTTCAGAAATCAATCTGCACCCCGAAAATCAGCTGCCTCGTCGACGGGTACCAGTTCCTCGAACCCGTCGCTCCCGGCGTAAGCCCGTTGACGCTGTAGCTTTCCGGATCCACGCCGCTGAACTTCGTGAACGTGAGGAGATTGCGCCCCGTGAGATAGAGCCGTGCCTTTTGGATATATTTCCTGTCGATGTTGAAGGTATATCCGAAATTCACCATATCCAGCTTCACGTAGTCCCCCTTTTCGAGGAAATAGTCGCAGACGACGGGGTTCCCCTTGATTTTCGCGTTCTTCGTGTATGCGGTCCGCATGACATTGCCGACGACGTCAGGGACTCCGTAATAAAATTCATGGATATTGAATATGTCATATCCGAATGCTCCGCGGAAATAGAGCGAGAGGTCGAATCCCTTGTATCTGAAGGTATGCGTCATGGATGCCGTGAATTTCGGGAGTCCGTTCCCGACCTCGACCCTGTCCGCGTCAGTCGCGTCCGAAGCCAGTTTGTAGTTGCCGTCACGGTCGTATATCACGAAATCCCCTGCCTCGTTGAATCCGGCGAACTTCCACATATAATATGTACCCAGCCTCTTCCCCTCTTCGATTCTCTGGAGATAGTGGAAAGGAAACGGGTCTTCGGTTCCCGCGACGTCGTAGTATTTCTGCCCGACATATTCGGAATTGGAGAATGACACGAAGCGGTTGTCCATCGTGGAGCCGGTCAGGTCAATCGTGTAGCCGAAGTCCTTCGTCTTCACGGCCTCCGCGTGGACGTCGAGCTCGAAGCCGCTGTTCTTCATCGTTCCCACATTCACGAAGGTCGTTGAGAAAAGATACGGAGGAATCGGTACATTGTAGTCTCCGAGCAGGTCTTTCTGCGTGCGGTTGAACCAGTTGAGCGAACCGGTGAGACGGTTGCCGAAGAGGGCGAAGTCGAGCCCGACGTTCCAGTTGATGCCCTTCTCCCAGCGGAGGTCGGGGTTGACATTCTTCGCTGCGCCCCAGACGGCGAACCACTGTCCGTTATAGTAATAGTCTCCGAAACTACTCATTGTGTTGAGTGAGAGGTAGTTGTCGAAGTTCTGGTTTCCCGTTACGCCGAAGTCCGCCCTGATCTTCAGGTCATTGAGCCAATCTGAAGCGCCTCTCATGAAACTTTCCTGCGAGATTCTCCATCCGAGCGACGCTGCCGGAAAATTTCCCCACTTGTGATTCGCACCGAACTTTGACGAGCCCTCGTGACGAAGGGACGCGGTGGCGAGATATTTTCCCCGCCAGTCGTAGCTCACTCGTCCGAAGAACGAAATCAGCTTTGAGTCGTTCTTATATGACCCCATTCCGACGAATCCCTCTTCTTTTGCCCATTCCCCGCTCGCGAGGTTGTTGTAGGTGAGTCCGTCATTCGCGAAATTCTTGTTCTCGGCGTTCATTCCGGAGTTGAGGAAATAAGAGTAGGAATATCCTATCATCGCCTTCACGTTGTGCCCGTTGAACTCCCTGCTGAAATTCCCGAGCCACTCGACCATGTACTGACTGCTCTTCGAGTATTTCTTCGATGCCTCCCCCTGATAGCCCTTGCTGTTGCCCTCGGTGTTCGTGGAAGGGCGGAACCAACTGTTGTAGTTGTCAATCTGCTGGTCCGCGAAGGTCACCTGCGTCGAGAGCCATGGGGTTATGTTGAGCTTTGCCGTGGCATCCCAGTCGAGCATCTTGATTTCCGTGTCATCAAGAACGGTCTCGTTCTCCTCCACCGGATTGTAGCCGGCCTGCTGCCCGAAGAAGCTGAAATATCTCGAAGGGTCGTCCGGATCCTTAATCGGAGATGTCGGATTTGCCTCCACGGCATTGTGGAACGTGTTCCAATCGGCATTCTTCGCATTGACGACACGAGGGGCGATGTTGGCGGTAAAGGTAAACAGACCGCTGCCGGTGGTGTGGCTCACTGACGCCCTGGCCCCGTATTCCCGCCTTTCCGAACGGCGGTCAATGCCGGTTGCCTTCTTGTAATCGACGCTTGCACGATAATTGGTCTTCGCATTCCCGCCCGACATCGTGAGCGTATGCCGGTGGGTGAATCCGACCCTGCTCACTGCCTTGAGCCAGTCCTCGTTCCCGCCGTAGTCGGTGCCTTTTCCGACGGCGGCCCTCTTCTCGCGGAACTCGTCCGCCCCGAGCATATCAAGCTCGCGTATCATGAAGTTCGCGGACACGAGGCCGTTGTAGGTGGTGTGCACCGCGCCGTCCTTCGTGCCTTTCTTCGTCGTGACGAGCACCACGCCGTTGCTTCCCCTCGTTCCGTAAATGGCCGACGCCGCGCCGTCCTTGAGGATGTCTATGGACTCGATGTCGTTCGGGTTGATGTTAGTGAGGTTGCCGCCCGGCACTCCATCGACTACAATAAGGGGACCGAGACCTGCCGCACGGGACGAGATTCCGCGAATCTGAATGCTTGCCGTGCTGTTCGGGTCGGCTGCACCGGTGTTCACGACCGAGACTCCGGAAACCTTCCCCTGAATCATCATCGAGGGATCCGCGCCGCTCGATGAAAGGAAATCCTTTGCGGACACATGGGCAATGGCGGAGGTGAGTTCCTTCTTGTCCATTGTCCCGTAGCCGATTACAACCACCTCGTCGAGGAAAGTCCTGTCCTCTTCGAGGCTGACGTCGATTACGGAACGCCCGCTGACGACCGTCTCGGTTTCCTTGTAGCCTATGCAGCTGAACACGAGGACGGCATCCTTCCCCACATCGCCCATGCGATAGACTCCTCCGGAATCGGTTTCCGTTCCCGTTCCGCCGTCCCTGACGATGACGGCAACGCCCGCAAGCGCCTCCCCGGTGCCTGCATCCCTGACCGTGCCGCGCACTTCCGCCCCCTGTGCCAATGCCCGGACGGAGACGAACGAGAGTGCAGCCGGCACAATCAGTTTCAAAAGATGAGCTTTCATATAAACTGCCTGTTTTAGTGTTGAACTTAGAAGCCGGGGTGAAACGGCTTCACACGAATCATGAGGTTCACCCGAATCATGAAGTTCGTCACTGCAAATGTCGGAATCATGCTCCCGGGAAAAAAGCGATTAAAGGCAAATTAAGATAAAAATAAAGTTCAATCACCTGTCATTCAGACGATTGAACTTTAAGAACATAGTCTCCTATTAAGACTCTTTATTGACTGGGAAAAGTCGTTTTACGGTTTCGGGATGGCCCTTATCCTACTGTCAAACTCCTCCTTAGGGACAAGGGAACGCGACTTTACCTTTGTCTTATAGACATATATCGTGTTTACGGATATGTTGAGGTACTCAGCGACCTCAGCCGAATTTTCGACCCCGAGCCTCATCAGGGCGAATATCCTCGTCTCCATAGGAAGGGCACCGTTGTCGTCAAGCCCGACCCTGTGCTCAGGAGGAAACAGACGGTTGTACTCGTCGATGAAGTTTGGGAACAGCTTGAGGAAAGCCGAGTCAAACGCCGCGTAAATCCGCTCGCGCTCCTTCCTTATCCCGATGCCGCTGAGCAGCCCTATCGCGTCGTCGTACTGCCTGGCCATGATTTTCCGCACCGCGAACCTCGTCTGCTCCTCCACCTCGTTAACGAATCCGAAGTTCCCGCAGAGCGACCGCGCTATGTACTGGTCCTTGATTTCATTGGCCTCGTTAAGCCTGCCGTTGGTTTCCGTGAGGCTGAGGTTCGTCCTGGAAAGCTCATCCGAGCTGCTCTTGAGCTGTTCGTGCGCCTCGGAGAGCCTCCGCGTGCGGCTGCGCAGCTTGAAGAACAGGACGACCGAGAGCATCAGGAGGAGCGTCACCACAATCACAAGGGACAGGAACACAGTCCGCTGCCCGCGAATCCAGTCATAGCGGCCGTTCTCGATTACGGGGAGCACGGTGTTGATTTCCAGCATACGGATTCTCGTGTTGTAGGCCTCGGCGTCACGGAGTGCCTGCTGGATGTATGAATATGCCCTCGTGATGTCTCCCGTCTCGTACATATATTCGGCAAGAACCCTTGCGGAGGTCGTCTCGCGGGTGCAGGAGCGGATGTCGTAAATCGCGGACAATGCCCTGTAATATGTAGCCTCGGCCGCATGATTCCTGCAGCTGTAGGCATTAGCGAGTATGGAATACTGCACGGCCTCCTCATGCTCGCTGATGTCGTGGCGGCTTATCAGACTCTTGCGTCCCTCGATTGTCAGGCTGTCGGAATAGTTGCGGTGCAGCTCTACCTCAAGTTCGGCAAGCTCCCGCCCGAAGCTTCCCGGGCTGAAGCATCTGCGGGCGAGGTCATAATAGCCGTATTTTGTCTCGTCATATTCCACCGACAGGCCGGTCATTCCTTGGACATACGAGCTGAGATTGAGGTAGGTCTCGGCGCAGAGAAGGTAATATTCCCCGAGAATCTCATCAGGAAGGCCGTCCGTGCGGAAGTCGCGGATGGTTGAGAGGGCTTCGCTGAAGAATCCCGCGGACTTGTAACAGAAAAGGAGTCCGGTCCGCGCACGCGCAAGCCCCACCCTGTCCCCGTTTCTCACGGCAAGGCTTTCCATGCTCTTGGCGCAGCACCACGCGGAGTCAAACTGATAGTACCTGTATTCGTCGAAAAGCCTGCTGTAAATCCTGAGGCTGTCGCTCCAGTCGCGTGCCTTGCCAAGCTGGATGTCAAGGTTAGTCAGGCGCCATTCCTTTTTCTTCAGGTATTTGTCCCGCTCGGCGATGGTGGCGTCGAGTTCCTTCAGAACAGCGTTCACTTCCGCTTTTCCTATGCCGGACGGAGTAAGTTTCGCGTTTTCGGCTGAAACCGAGGCCTCCATGAATGCAGGAAGGAATAGGAAGAATATTATTATGGTTAGGGTTTTAATGTTTTTCATTTTGGCTCTGCTCTCGCTTGTCGAAGAGGTCCCGTTCGATTTTCTCCATTCGCCTGCGGACATCCCGGTGAATTTACGGAAGTCCGTGTGGAAATTGCTGCCGTCGCTGTAGCCCACGGATTCGCTGACCTGCTCCGCCGTCATCTCGGGGTGTTCCCGGAGCATCGTGCAGGCGTCGCGCAGCCGCAGCCGGTTTCTCCATGTGCGGAAATCCATCCCGTTCTCGCTTTTCATGAATGCCCGCATCGTCGCCGCGTCGGTGTCGAGCGCATGGAGTATGTCCTTGTATGGAACGTCCCTCTCCCGATATTTCCTTTCGGCTACCCATCCGCCAATCCGCTCACGGAGGGCATTCATCCTCTCCTCGGGGATTGCTGTGGCCTGCGCTCTGGCGGCTGCGCCCCGCGTGTCTCCGGCTGCTCCCGTCCGGGCGACGTCTGGTTTGTCCGGGGAATCGGAGACACTTTCGGATGCGGTGTCCGCGATGGCGGGGAGTATGAACGAGACCCCGCTCACATAGCGCAGCATGCACAGGGCCACGAAGGTGTAGCAGACGAGATAGGTCGGGACAAAGACGATGTAGAACCACGGCCCGGTGAAGAGGGTGCACAGCGCCATGACCCCTATGGCGAGCATGAGGATGAATCCTGCCTTTATCCGGCTGAGCCTCGGGGCGCATTCCTCGGCATAGTAGTCGTTTGCCTCCCGGAGGGTGTCGCCGAGCGAGCGGAAGAACCTGACGCTGTAGAGTACAAGCTGGAGGACGAGCAGAACGACCGCTCCGCAGAAAAGAGGCCGGTAGAGCGCCGGGGCGAGGAACATCGCCGCGTACAGCAGCGCGGACATTCCGGTTATGACTGCGGTCTGGCTCCAGACCCATTTGCCGGTGACGACATCGGGGCGGATGAACACCAGCAGCGTGCCCGTCAGCAGCAGAGCCTGATATGAGGCGACAATCAGCGTGTTCAGTCTGTCGAGTTCGCTGTCATACTCCGTGAAATAGCATACGAGGTTCAGCGCCGAAAGCGTGATGAACGACGCGGCCAGCGTCGCCCGGGCTTTCCTGAACTTGCTGAATTCCGGCTTCGGCGGAATCTTCATGCCGAGAATGATTACTGCCAGCACCGCGATGACTCCCGAGGCCAGCAGCATAAGGTCACAATATATCCTGTCCATTTCCCCTTCTGTAGTATTCTTCTTCTTTCCCGTCGTTTATCTCATTTCGCGGAAATAATCTTCAATCTGAAGCGATATGCCATTTCAAAAGGCTTGTAAAGATACGCCTTTTTGGCTTTGTTTCATCAAAAATAGTTAAAATGCCGACTCCGCGCCATAATTTTGCCGAGTTTACAAAATACAATGTATATGAAAATCGAACTATTTTTTCGGATTATTGCGGCGACGGCGTTGACCGCGATTTCGGTGTCATGTGACAAGGGACAGACTGATGAACCGGCAGGAAACACGGATGCCCCCGGACTTCCGGCGAGCGTGGTGTCGGTGACGGCTCAAACTTGGGATATTGACTATACGGCGCAGACCGTAAGGATTGGCTTCTCGGTAGATAAGCCCCGCGACGGCGTTGAGGTCTCGTTTTCCACAAGAACGGACTGGGTGAAGATAGGCGTTCCGGCCGATGGGGAGGTGACGCTTGAGGTCTCGGAAAATGAACTTAGGACAGATGTCCGCACGGCGCAGATTGTCGTGGGCTATGATGACCTCGATCCGCAGGTCTTCACGCTGACGCAGGACTATCTTCATGCGCGGATTGTACTTGGCAGTGAAAAAGAGTCTGTTGACTGTTCGGTGCAGGAGGTGTTCGTGCCCGTTGAGATTCAGGATCCGATTGTGGGCGGGAGCCTCACTGCGGAATGCGCGGCGGAATGGCTTTCGGCCGAGACTGAGGACGACGGTGTCAGGCTTAAGGTGCAGGAAAATACGACTGGGGAGGAACGTTCATCGTCTGTTACCGTCGGTTATCCGGGAGTCGAGAGGGTGAGCCTCGCATTGGAGCAGAAGTCCGTGAAGGAATATGAAACCGTCACTGGCATAAAATGGGCTCTGAACAACTGCGGCTACAGCGAGGGAAATCCGTATGGGATACTATATAATTGGAAGGAGCGCGAGACCGCCTGTCCGGAAGGGTGGCGGCCGGCGAACTATAAGGAAATGGGCATCCTTTTTTCCAACGCATCGGAGTGGACTTCCCACAACGGCGTGAACGGGAGGTGGTATTCCGGAAAGACGGAGTATTCCGAGGATGTGCCTCGGGTTTTCCTGCCGGCGGCCGGAGCTTGCTGGGACGGCACATTCCGCGGTCAGGGAGAAAATGGGTATTACTGGACCGACGAACTGAATAATGGTGGAAAGGGCGTGTGCGGGCGCTTGTTATCGAAGGACAATGAGGGTTCTTATAGCACAACGACTCTGAGCACGACTAATGAAAAGTCCCGTCACTCGCTCCGCTGCGTCAGGGATTGAGAAAAATCAAGATTTCGCCTAATCCGTGGAATTGAAAAATTTTGCGAATTTTCGCGTAATCCATTGAAAAATAAAAATTTAGTCGTATATTTGCAGCCCGCAAAAAGGCTTTGCGGAGTTTAATGTATTTATAATCAATTAATTAATCAACCAATGCCTGGATTAATTGGAAAGAAAATCGGAATGACTTCCGTTTTCGGTGCTGATGGAAAAAATCTTCCATGCACCGTTATTGAGGCTGGTCCATGTGTTGTCACGCAAATTCGTACAGTCGAGAAAGATGGTTATGCCGCTGTACAGCTTGCCTATGACGAAATCTCGGAGAAACATGCCAGCAAGCCTCTCAAGGGGCACTTTGAAAAGGCAGGAACCACCCCTAAGCGCAAGCTCGTCGAGTTCAAGGCGGACTTCGCTCAGGATCTCAAGCTCGGCGACACTCTCACGCTGACTGATGTCTTCGCGGACACCACCTATGTCGATGTTGTGGGAACGTCCAAGGGTAAGGGATTTCAGGGAGTCGTGAAGCGTCACGGCTTCGCCGGAGTCGGCGGCACCACACACGGCCAGCACAACCGTCTCCGTCACCCGGGTTCTCTCGGCGCCTGCTCATGGCCTTCACGCGTGTTCCCCGGAATGCGTATGGCCGGCCACATGGGCAATGAGAGAGTTAAGGTGTTCAACCTTCAGGTAATCAAGCTCATCCCTGAGAACAACCTCATCGTTGTAAAGGGTTCGGTACCTGGAGCAAAGGGTTCTTATGTAATTTTGGAGGACTAAGCTATGGAATTATCAGTAATTAAGATTGACGGAACAGAATCCGGAAAGAAGGTAGTCCTCAACGACGAAATCTTCGGCATCACTCCGAACGATCACGCGATTTACCTCGACGTGAAGCAGTTCCTTGCGAACCAGCGTCACGGCAATGCCAAGACAAAGGACCGCAGCGAGGTTGCCTACAGTACAAGAAAGCTCATCCGCCAGAAAGGTTCAGGCGGTGCTCGTCACGGCAGCTTGAAGGCGAACATCTATGTCGGCGGTGGCCGCGTGTTCGGTCCTAAGCCGCACTTCTACGGCTTCAAGCTCAACAAGAAGCTCAAGCAGCTCGCGCGTTTCTCAGCCCTTTCATACAAGGCTCAGGAGAATGCAATCGTTGTCGTCGAGCCGTTCACCATGGACGCGCCTAAGACCAAGGAGTTCATCGGCATCCTCAAGAACATCAAGGCCGGTGACAGGAAAGTGCTCTTCGTGCTTCCTTCAAACTCCGACAACATTTACCTTTCATCACGTAACCTTCCTGAAGTGAATGTCACCACCGTGGACGAAATCAACACCTACGCGATCATGAACTCAAATTCACTCGTGCTCGTCGACGGCGTACAGGACATTCTTGCTGCAAGGATCAAACGCTAAAAAGAGATGGGAATTTTAATTAAGCCAATAGTAACTGAAAAGATGACGGTTCTGGGCGAAAAGTTGAACCGCTATGGCTTCATCGTCGATCGTGAGGCCAACAAACTTCAGATCAAGGCTGCCGTAGAGCAGGCCTACAACGTGACTGTTGCTGATGTCAACACCATCAACTATCACGGCAAGAAGAAATCCCGCTACACCAAGGCCGGTATGCTCCGTGGTCGCATGAACCACTACAAGAAGGCTATCGTGACCCTTGCAGGCGAGGACAAGATTGATTTCTACAGCAACATCTAACGGGAGGAAACGGTTATGGCAGTAAGAAAATTCAAACCGGTAACTCCGGGACAGAGAAACAAGGTAATCAGCGCATTCGACGACATTACCTGCAAGAAACCTGAGAAATCACTCCTCGAACCTCTCAAGAGCTCCGGCGGACGCAACAATCAGGGCAAGATGACCATGCGCTATATCGGCGGCGGTCACAAGAAGATGTACCGTGTAATCGACTTCCTTCGCGCGAAGGACGACTGCAAGGCTACAGTCATGACAATCGAATATGACCCGAACCGCAGCGCGCGCATCGCGCTCGTGCAGTACGAGGACGGAGTGAAGAAGTACATCATCGCTCCTAACGGACTCAAGGTCGGTCAGGTCATCGCTTCCGGCTCCGGAGTCGCTCCTGAAGTCGGCAACACTCTTCCTCTTGGGGAAATTCCGCTCGGTACACTCGTTCACAACATCGAGCTTCGTCCGGGACAGGGCGCCGCAATGGCACGTTCTGCCGGAACTTACGCACAGCTCGCCGCACGTGAGGGCAACTACGCCATCCTCCGTCTCCCTTCCGGTGAGACCCGCATGGTACTCTGCACCTGCCGTGCAACTGTCGGAACAGTGTCAAATCCGGATCACAATTTGGAGTCGCACGGAAAGGCGGGACGCAGAAGATGGCTCGGCCGTCGTCCTCGCAACCGTGGTGTTGTAATGAACCCTGTAGATCACCCTATGGGTGGTGGTGAAGGCCGTGCATCCGGTGGACATCCGCGTTCACGCAAGGGCATGCCGGCTAAGGGCTACAAGACACGTAATCCTAAGGCTACTTCAAATAAGTTCATTATTGAGAGAAGGAAAAAATAACGGAATAAAACTTAAGAGATTATGAGTCGTTCATTAAGAAAAGGTCCTTATATTCAGGAAGCCCTTGAAAAGAGAATTCTTGCTATGAATGAGGGTAGCATGAAGAAAGAGGTTGTCAAGACTTGGTCACGTGCAAGTATGATCTCTCCTGATTTCGTCGGTCACACCATCGCAGTTCATAACGGAAATAAGTTTATTCCTGTTTATGTCACTGAGAACATGGTCGGACACAAGCTCGGGGAGTTCGCGCCTACCAGAACATTCAGAGGCCATTCGGGCAATCGTAAATAATTTTAAATGAGAAAGTAATTATGGGAGCTCGTAAAAGACAAATGGCCGAGAGGCAGAAAGAAATAAAGAGGCAGACAGCCATAGCGAAGGCTAATGACGTTCCTACTTCTCCGCGCAAGATGCGTCTCGTTGCAGACATCATCCGCGGCGTCGAAGTGAACCACGCCCTCGACATCCTCAAATTCTCCAAGAAGCACGCTTCAGTAACGCTTTCGACGCTCGTTCGCAGCGCCATCGCCAACTGGGAAGCCAAGAATCCGGAGAACACTAAGGAACTCGACAACGGTAATGTTTATATCAAGACCATCATGGTCGATGAAGGTCGCACACTCAAGAGAATCCGTCCTTGCCCGCAGGGAAGGGCCGGCAGGATCCGCAAGCGTTCCAACCACGTTACTGTAATTCTTGACGTTAAGAAACCATCAACAACAGTGGAGGAATAAGAATATGGGACAGAAAACAAATCCTATCAGCAACAGAATCGGTATCACCCGTGGTTGGGACTCTAACTGGTGTGGTGGTAACTATGCGGAGAAAATCGCCGAGGACTACAAGATCCGCAAGTATCTTGAGAGCCGTCTCGCGAAGGCAAGCCTTTCAAAGATTGTAATCGAGAGAACCCTCAAGCTCATCACCGTGACAATTCACGCGGCAAGACCGGGTGTCATCATCGGCAAGGGCGGCACAGCTGTGGATCAGCTCAAGGAAGAGCTCAAGAAGGTGACTTCAAAGGATGTCCAGATTAACATCTACGAGGTCAAGAAGCCTGAGATTGACGCTCACATCGTGGCTGATTCAATCGCGCGTCAGATTGAGGGACGTGTTTCCTACCGCCGTGCAATCAAGATGGCCATCGCTTCCACCATGCGTGTCGGAGCCGAGGGCATCAAGATTCAGATCAGCGGCCGTGTAGGCGGCGCCGAGATGGCGAGAAGCGAGATGATCAAGGAAGGTCGTACACCGCTTCACACCTTCCGTGCGGACATCGACTACGCGCTTGCGGAGGCTCACACCAAGGTGGGTGTCCTCGGAGTGAAGGTCTGGATCTGCAACGGTGAGGTCTATGGCAAGAAGGATCTCTCTCCTAACGCAGGCATCGCTGCACAGCAGGCACAGAGCGGAAACGCAGGCCGTGGCGGTGAGCGTCGCGGAGGACGCGGGGATCGTCGCGGCGACCGCAGAAATCGCGATCGTAAGTAATACGGAGCGAAGAAAAAGCGACCTGCTTCGTTGCATGTGAATTTCAAATCCTCACAACCGTGAGGTTGCTCCGGTGTTGAAATCCCCATTGCGCCTTGCATCTCATCTTTTTCTTCATCTCCTAATTTCAGATATTTGAAAAGAAGCCAATTGGAAATTTCCAGTTGGCTTCTTTTTTTTCTGTGTGATTGATTGCTGAATTTTGCCCTTCTTTAAAGGCTTTTGGGCACCTTATTCCTTGCTGAGTCCGGATTTTATTCTGGCGGCGAGGGACTTGCCGACGAGGGCGGCGATGTCCTCTTCGGGGGCGGCGGCGATGCGGGCGACGGAGCCGAAGTGCAGAATCAGGCGCTGTTCGGTCTTGGGACCTACGCCGGGGATTTTGCTGAGGGCCGACTCAATCTGAGCCTTGCTGCGGAGGCTGCGGTGGAAGGTGATGCCGAAGCGGTGCGCCTCGTCGCGGATTTGCCGCAGTACCTTGGATGCCTGCGAGTTCATGTCGAGGAAGAGAGGGTAGGGGTCTCCGACTCTGATGACCTCCTCAAGCCGCTTCGCAAGTCCGATGACCGTCAGCTTGTCCGTGAGGCCTAATTCATAGAGCGCTTCGTAGGCCGATGAGAGCTGTCCCTTTCCTCCGTCTATGACAATCAGCTGCGGGAGGTCGTCCGGAGCCTCGGCGAGCATCCTCGAATAGCGCCGGTTCACCACCTCCTTCATGGACGCGAAGTCGTTCGCCCCGACCACGGTCTTAATCTTGAAATGCCTGTAGTCCTTCTTTGACGGGGCCGCGTCTCGGAACACCGTGCAGGAGGCCACCGGGTTCGTTCCCTGGATGTTCGAGTTGTCGAAGCACTCGATGTGCCGCGGCAGCTCCTTCATCCCGAGCGCGTCGCGGAGTTCCTCCATGACCTTCATCCTGAAGTTGTCCGGGTCCGTGTGCTCGCGCTGCTTCATGGCGTTGAACCTCATCTCCTTGGCGTTCTTCGCGCTCAGTTCCAGCAGCGCCAGCTTGTCCCCGCGCACGGGAATCCGGAACTCCACGCCGTCAATCTCCACGTCGGGCAGGAACGGCACTATGACCTCGTGCGACAGCCGTCCGAACTTGGCCTCGATTTCGCCAATGAATGTTCCGAGCACGGTTTCCCGCTCCTCTTCGATGTTCATCCTGAATCCGAGGTTCAGCGACTGCACGACGGACCCATCCACCACCCTCATGAAGTTCCCGAAGGCCTCGCCAGGGTCAATCACGAGCGAGAACACGTCGTAGCTTCCCGGCATCGTACTCTGGATGAGCGACTTGCTGTAGTGTTTGTCCAGAGCCTGCATCTTCACCTTGTATTCCTGCGCCGCCTCAAAGTCCATCCTTTCCGCCGCTTCGGTCATCAGTTCGCGGTAGTGCGCAATCATCTCGCGTCCGCCTCCACGGAGCAGCCTCACGACCTCCTCGATATTGTCGCCGTATTCCTTCTTCGAAATTCCCCCGCAGCAGCATCCTCGGCATCTTCCGATGTGGAAGTTCAGGCAGGGGCGCGTCTTGCCGCGAAGAATCGACTCCGAAGTGATTTTGTTGTTGCAGGTCCGTATGGGGTAGATGTCGTGGAACAAATCGACCAGGGTTCTCGCGTGCATCACGCTCGAATAGGGACCGAAATAGCGCGAGCCGTCCCGCACGAGCCTTCGCGTGAGAAAGACCTTCGGGAACTCGTCGTTGCTCACGCATATCCACGGGTAGGTCTTCGAGTCCTTGAGGAGTATGTTGTATTTCGGCTTGTACTGCTTTATGAGGTTGTTTTCCAGCAGCAGCGCGTCCGCCTCCGTCTCCACGACCGAATACTGCGCGTCGGCAATCTTCGAGACCATTATCGCCGTCTTGCGCGTGAGCCTTTCCGGCGGCACGAAGTACTGCGCCACCCTCTTGTGCAGGTCCTTTGCCTTCCCGACGTAAATCACGCTTCCCTCCGAGTCGTAGTAGCGATATACTCCCGGCTGATGCGGAAACAGCGCAATCTTTTCCCGAACCGTCAGATTCTTTTCAGATATGTCCATATGTCCCCGAATATCAATGTATTATCGACTCATTATGATTTCTCTCGCCCAAGCCTGCGCCAGCTGACGAGCCCGTTCACGGAATTCATGAGATAGAAGACGTACATTATCAGCGTGGGCACGGAGTGTTCCGTCCCCTTTGCCGCAAAGACGGACCACATTATTACCGTGAAGACATTAAAGACGATCCACAGCCACCACTGCTCCACGAACGCGAATGTCATCAGAGCCTGCGCGGCGATGCAGAGCACCGTCGTGAACGCGTCAATCCATGGCTGCTCGGTCCCCAAGTGCCTCAGGATGAACGCAAGCCCCACCGTCAGCGCCGCGATGCCTAAGCCAATCAGTACGCGCATCCTGTCCGGGAGCCTGCGCGAGGTCACGGCATTCTCCGCGTCCGTCCCTGTCCCCGCGCCCCTGCGGCTCCACTGCCACCATCCGACGAACTGCATCGGGAAGTAGTACAGCGCATTCACCGCCGCATTCCCGTAGGCCGTCGATTTCCATGAAATGTAGGCGTAGAGGCTTACCTGAACGATTCCGAACACATAGTTCCATATGCTGCCCTTGGCCGCGAGCACGACGCAGACTATCCCGGCGACAGCCGCAGTGAACCCGATACCGTCGAAGCCGGCGGATGCAGTCATAAGCGAATACACGATGTTGCAGATGACGACACCGACAATAAGAAACCAGTCGAAGCCACCGAGTATATGTTTTCCTTCCATATATTCATTTTTACTGCGGCAAAGTTATATCATATCTCCTCATTCTGCAAATGTCCGTTCGACTCAGACTCCCGCAAAATCCGGCTCTGACGCGCTTCTGGCCGCGTTTTGGCGATTTAATATTTTTTTTCTAACTTTGCCAAGATTTCACTGCATCGGAACCTAAGTGCAGGCGAGTTGAAAAACATACGAATTTATAAGAACAAATAATAACTTAAAAGAATCAATTATGTCCACAATTGCAGAAGAAGTAAAGGCAATCATCGTTGACAAGCTCTGCGTTGAACCGTCTGAGGTCACCGATAGCGCAAACTTCACTAACGATCTTGGCGCTGATTCGCTTGACAGCGTCGATCTTATCATGGCTCTCGAAACCAAGTTCGGTCTTGAACCGGATGATGAGGCAGAAGGCAAGATAGCAACAGTTGCCGATGCAATCGCTTATGTCGAGAAGAAAGTGGCTGAGAAATCAGGCAAATAATTCTTCGGAAACGAAATTCAAAAAACGGACGATCAATCTGACCGTCCGTTTTTTTTGTTTTTCCCCCCTGCAACGCGGCAGGCCGCCTTTTAGGCACCCCGCCCCGCCTATTCCGTCGGGAAGGAATAGGTAATCGTCATCGTAGGCTTCTTTGTTGAGGACTTCGGCCCGTAGAGACGGCAGCTGTAGTAGCGGTCCTTGTCGAGCTCCGTGGATGTGCTGGCGCTCGAAGTGCTGGACTGGGACGCATAGGCGGCCATCATCATGTAGTTGTAGTAGTTGTTGTAGTAGCTGCCATAGCCGTAACTTCCGTAACCGTAGCCGTAGCCGCCGTAGCCATATCCTCCGTAGCCGTTGTAGAGGCTGTTGTAGTAGGAACTGTAGGCAAGGGCGTTGAGATAGTCGTTATAGGAGGAACTGCTCGAAGAGCTTGTCGTCTCGTTTGTCTCCGAGTGCATTATCAGCATCCAGATGTCATACTGGGACACCCTTTTCGCGTACTCCTCGTCGCTCTCCCCCTCTTTCTTCGACAGGCGGAGAAGTTCCTGGATATGGTGGCTCACGTCAGGCTGGTAACAGTCGAGGGAACGGTTGATGTCGCCCTGGTTCTCGCTCGAAACGCTCGCGTCCGTGAGCCCCGCGTAAGAAACGACTTCCTGCTCCTTGCTCCCGTCCTCCGTTTCAATGGTCCGCGTTCCCGTCAGACGGCAGGTCGGGCTGAGAATCTTCGGCCAGCACCCGGAGCCGCTGTAGTCCGCATCGGTCTCGTACGGCAGCCTTATAGTTGCCTTGTTGACGACAATCTTGCCGTCGGCGATGGCCTTTTCAACTATGTCCTTCTTCTCCGCCTCGCTCATGTCCGCCGAGGCCTCGTCCTTGTCGAGGTTCTCCATCATCGACTTCCGGATTGCCTCCGTCACTGCCTGCCTGAGGCCTTCCGCCCTGATGACAGGCTTCATCCCGCAGCCTCCGCCGATGTATATGGTCTCGCCTTCCGCTGCGGACGGAGTCCTGTTTTCGCTGCGGCAGATGTTGAAGGAATACTGAGTTGGCAGGCTCGTGCTGCTCTTGCCGATGAAAGAAGCGGCTCCCACCATGAACACGAACGACGTGTCAATCGGGCCGCGGTCGTCGAAGGTTGAGCGTATGCTCAGTTCCGCGTAGTTCCCGGTGAGATAGCCGTAGTCGTTGGTGCTGACGGCGACCTTGAACATATTTATTCTTCCGCTCCCGGAGGCTGACCTGTCGGCGCGTATGCATATTCCCGGAAGTTCCTTTATGTAATGGCTCACGGAGTCCAGCTTCATCCCTGAGAGTTTCTTTATATATTTTTCACCGAACTCACGAGTGAAGTCGAACGAGAGAGAGTCCCCTCCGTTATAGGTCGGAACGCCTTCGGTTATTGTGCCGAGAGACGTGTCATACAGTCCGTCAGTGCCTTTCCCGGCATAGATGATTTCCTGATCGAGCGGCTTCTGAAGCTCATAGACCCGGATGTTCTGGATTATGTGCTCCTGATTCTCGTCCTTGACCGAGAGGGTGTCCAGTCCCACCGCGAAATGGAAGCGCACGAACTCCGGATTCTCTCCGAGGGTGAACTCCGCCGTGTCCGCAATCGGAATCAGCGAGAACGCCGCCTCGCGCTCGTCCCAGCCGAAGTCGCTGTCCTCAATTCCTCCGACGCAGATTCTTCTTGAACTGTATCCTCCGAGCTCGTCGGCCTGCGCCATCCCGATGCTCTCAATGTCAAGGCTCGTGTTTATGACCTGCCACTTGTGCGCTGCGGGAATGTAGTCCTGCCCGAGCGTGTCATCGACACTGATGCAGGAAACTCCGCAAAGCGCGGTCACCGCCGCAGTGCAGACCATCGTCAAATTTCTCAAAAATTCCATTACAGGCTGTCGTAAAAACTGTTATACGCGTCAATGTAGGAGCCGTCCGCGAGTGCCTGCGCGTCGAAAGGCAGCGTCTTCACTCCCTCCCTGGCACAGAAATCCGTGATTTCCCCCGGAACGCCGGCGCTGCCGAATATGACTCCGTCAGACCAGTGCACCGCGAGCTTAGCAAGGTCTGTGCCGCCCGCTCCTTCGAGAAGTTCCGTGTCCGCGTCGCTTATGTTTCCGAATTTCACGAGTTTTCTGAATTCCGGCGCGAAGGCCGTCGTCGGGGTGTCGTCGTAGAGTGAGAGCACCACCTTGCTCCCCGAGAAGATGGGGTCGTCGATGTAGGCCTTTTTCAGATAGAGCGGCAGGATGTGGGAAATCCATCCGTGGCAGTGAATCACGTCCGGAGCCCATCTGAGCTTCTTCACGGTCTCAAGCACGCCTCTGGCGAAGAAAATCGCCCTCTCGTCGTTGTCCTTGAAAAATTCCCCGTTTTCGCCCGTGAAGGTCTGCTTCCTGTGGAAGTAGTCCTCGTTGTCGATGAAATAGACCTGCATCCTCGCCGGAGATATTGACGCGACCTTGATTACCAGCGGCCTGTCAACATCGTTGATTATGATGTTCATCCCCGAGAGCCGGATGACCTCGTGGAGCTGGTTCTTCCTCTCGTTGATGCAGCCGTACCGCGGCATGAACGAACGGATTTCCTTCTTCCGCTCCTGGATTCCCTGAGGCAGGTATCTGCCGATGTTCGCGATGTCCGATTCCGGAAGATAAGGGTATATCTCGGAATTGACGAACAGGACTCTCTTGGTGGAATTTCCCATAGTGAATTTTATTTTACATAAATCTCTACAAAGATAATAATAATTTTTTATAAAATCGCTAACTTTGACGGCTGTACGCTTCTCTGCTCCGGCGGGAACGGGCTGTTTGATAGAAAGTTATGAGTTTGAATGATAATAAGATAGTGAGGAAAAGGTACATCCGTGCCATGCTCTCGTCCGTGGTAAGCATCTCCCTCGTGCTGCTCCTCGTCGGCATTTCCGGCCTGCTGCTCGTCTCCGAACGCGGCGTGTCGGCCTACCTGCGGGAGAATATGCAGGTCAGCGTGATGATGAGGCGCGACGTCGGCGAGTCCGCGACCCTGAGGTACAAGAAATCCATCGACGCCGAGCCTTTCGTGAAGAGCTCTTCATACGTGTCGAAGGAACAGGGCGCGGAGGAGATGGCGCAGCTTCTCGGGGAGGACTTCCTCGGGGTGTTCGAGACGGCTCCGATTCCGGCGTCAATCAACCTGACGCTCAAGGCCGGGTATGTCTCTCCCGATTCCCTCGCCATGGTGAAGGCCGTCCTCGAAAAGTCCCCGGAGGTGGAGGAGGTGGTCTATCAGCAGTCGCTGGTGGAGGCCCTGAACTCGAACCTGAGCAAGATTTCGCTCTTTCTCGCGGTGTTCATCGCACTGCTGCTGTTCATCTCGTTCGTCCTGATTAACAACACGGTGCGGCTCAGCATCTACTCGAAGCGCTTCTCGATACACACGATGAAGATGGTCGGCGCGACCGGGGCGTTCATCCGCAGGCCGTTCCTTCTCCAGAGCGCGTTTCAGGGGCTTTTCGCCTCGTTCATCGCCATAATCATGATAATCGCCGGACTGTTCCTGCTCAAGGGGCAGTTCGAGCAGCTGTTCGCGGTGTTCAATGCGGGGATGCTGCTGGAGGTGATTGCGATAGTGGTGGCGAGCGGGCTTCTCATCTGTCTGGCGAGCACGTGGTTCACGGTGAACCGGCTGCTGTCGCTGAACAAGGCGGAACTGTATTATTGACGGACTGCCGCAGGACGCGGTCGCTGAAAGAATGCGCCCGGGTGAAAAAGAAATATTGAAGAAAACGGATATATATGGACAAGAACACGAAAGAATCGAAGAATATGGCGATGACCCCCAAGGGCCTGAGGCTTCTGCTTGCCGGGCTTATTGTGATGGCCGCTGGCTATATCCTGATGTGCGGAGGCGCGAGCGATGACCCGAAGGTCTTCAGCTACGCGATATTTGACTTCAGGAGGCTCGTGGCCGCGCCGCTGGTGATTCTCGCCGGCATTGCGGTCGAGATAGCCGCGATAATGGGTGTGAACAAAAGGAAATGAAATCAGTCCCCTGGGGAAGAGAGGCGCTTGAGCGCCGTGCGGAGAACAACGAAGCGAGGGCTTTGTGCGATAGTGTGCACGGAGCACGACTTCCCCTTTGAGGGGACGGTAGGGGTTAATATACGGGAGGGGTTAACATATGGAATGGTTTGAGGCAATATTATTGGGGCTGCTGCAGGGGCTGACGGAGTTTCTGCCCGTGAGCAGCAGCGGACACCTGCAGATTGGCAAGGAACTGCTCGGGATTGACGCCGGGGAAGACCTCGTGTTTGAGGTCGTGGTGCACGCCGCCACGGTCCTGAGCACGATTGTGGTGTTCCGCAGGCAGATTTGGGGACTGCTCAAGTCGCTTTTCGTCAAGGACGGGCTTTTCAGGAGCATCGCGCATCCGTCGCGCTTCAACGACGGGACGGACTATGTGCTGAAAATCTGCGTGTCGATGATTCCGGTTTTCATCGTCGGAATGTTCTTCAAGGATGCCGTGGAGAGCATTTTCGGCTCGTCGATATATGTGGTCGCGGGCGCTCTGCTCGTGACCGCGCTGCTGCTTCTGCTCTCGGACAACGCCTCGCGGCTCAGATTCCGGGGCTGCCGGAGCTGCTGCAGGTACAAGGCTCCGATTGAGGCAGCCGGGGTTTCGCCGGTGAAGGACGGGGAGGACGGAGTCTCTGACGTCGCATCCGATGGGTCGCGCAAGCCGGATGGAGCGGCCGTGCGCAACGGCATCTCCTATTGGCAGGCGTTTGTCGTGGGGCTCGGTCAGGCCGTCGCGGTTCTTCCGGGGCTTTCCCGCTCGGGCACGACCATAGCCACCGGGCTTCTCTGCGGAGTTAAGCGCGAGGTGATTGCCCAGTTCTCGTTCCTGATGGTTCTCGTCCCGATTCTCGGCGAGGCATTCCTTGAAATCGTCGGCGGCGAGATGGCCGCATCCACTGTCGGAGCGCTTCCGCTGGTTCTCGGCTTCCTGTCCGCGTTCGTCGCCGGACTTTTTGCCTGCAAAGTGATGATTGCCCTCGTAAAGAAGACGAAGCTCGGCTGGTTCGCGCTCTACTGTACCGTCGTCGCCGTGCTCATATTCATATTCGCATAATCCGGCATTTCCCATTATCCACTGAGCATGATATCCCCGAACGCAGATGACAAGGAACCTCACATATTTCGTCGCCGACGTGCACCTCGGCTGTGATGTCCTCAATCCTCGGGACAGGGAGGCGCGCTTTGTCGGATTTCTCAAGTCCTTGCCGGAGGAGACAGAAAGCCTCTATCTGCTCGGGGACATCTGGGACTTCTGGTACGAGTACCGCGACGTCGTGCCCAAGGGCTATGTGCGCGTGTTCGCGGCAATTCTCGACCTCATGGACCGGGGCGTGAAAGTCTGTTTCTTCCGGGGCAACCACGATGTCTGGAGCTATTCCTACTTCGAGTCGCTTGGGATGAAGCGGCTTGAACAGCCATACATCACGACCATTTCCGGCAAGGTCTTCTGCCTCGGTCACGGCGACGGTCTCGGCCCCGTCCCGCACGGCTACCGCATTCTCTCCGGCATCTTCCACTGCCGCCCGCTCCAGAGGCTCTTCAGCACCCTGCACCCCTGGCTTGCCTTCCGTCTTGGC
The DNA here is from genome assembly GCA_934725015.1 of uncultured Bacteroidales bacterium. GTDB lineage: Bacteria > Bacteroidota > Bacteroidia > Bacteroidales > UBA932 > Cryptobacteroides. Next base: position 241,768 of record CAKVAS010000003.1, on the reverse strand, counting down.
AACACATGGTCGAAGCATAACCGTCTGAGACACAAGACGGAGTATGTCTTCCGGGGCGAGGACGAACCGCTCTACAAGTTCGCCGAGTCGCTGGGGGAGAAGCAGCACATAGACTATTTCATCTTCGGCCACTTCCACTCCCGGGTCGATCTCAGACTTCCCTGCGGAGCGAATTTCCGAATGGTCAAGGACTGGTTCCGATCCTCGCCCTACCTCGTCTGGGACGGCGAATCCCTGAACTCCGCCGAATATACGCAGGGCGGTTTCTGTGAGGGATGACCTGTCCTTCGTCTTGAAAATAAGGTAAGTACCACTAATAAATTCAATGAATATGAAACGGATTATTTCAATCTTTGCAACGCTGTTCATAAGTGCAGTCGCCGCTTCGGGACTCAACGCTCAGACCGTCGGCGAAACTCGGACTATCGACGCGACGGAACAGATTACGGGCGTTTCTTCACTTGAAGGCGTTCTCACCTGTTACAAGGGCGATCTGATGATGAACGGCCGTGTGCTCACCCCGGCGGAAATGTCCGTCATCTTTCCTTCCAATGTCTTCGCTTCCGCGACCGGAGGGCAAAGAATGCGCCGCGCCGGCAAGGGCATGATGATAGGCGGCGGCATCGCGACGGGCGTCGGTTTCCTTGCCTATCTCGGAGGACTTGCCGCGATAAACAATTCCTCGGCTGACGGCGGTTATGGGGGATTCATGCTGGCATATTGCGGCATGATTGATTTTGTCGTCGGCGCCGGTGTCCTTGCCGGCGGCATTGCCGTCTATTGCGTCGGCAACGGCCGAATCAGAAGGGCCGTGAATGCCTACAACGCCATGCGCCCCCGCGAATACACCTTGAACATAGGCGCCACCCGGCACGGGTTGGGCTTGTCAGTGGACTTTTAGGTACATTGTCCCGGATGCTTTTTGACGCTTGCTTGGAAAGAAGAATGTCTTTGTGTCAAAAATCTAAAGTCTTAAATCAAAAATATGATGTGATTATGAATAATTGCGGATATATTTGCAGCAATTATTGATAACACTACAATGAAAGTTATTGCTTTACAGACCTTAATGGGGGGGGGATTATAGAATAGGCTGCGGGCGGAGGGATTCCGGTTGCCTTTCTTTCCTGTCTCTGACCGAATCAGAAAAATCAATTAAATACATTGTATAGCCACATCCGTGAAGATTGCGGATGTGGCTTTCTGCGTTCACCTGAGGACGCAGTGCCTTTTCGCATATCTGTCGCGGTGTAGTCGTGTTTGTCGAAAAAACATTTAAACCACACAGTTATGAAAAGAAATCTTTTGAAACTTTTGGTTCTCTGCTCTCTCGCGGCGATGCCTGCGGTCAGCTGCTCGAAGGATGAACCTAAGGATCCCGGAACCGAAAAGCCTGACCCGAACCCGGAGCCGACTCCAACTCCGACACCAGAGCCCGAGAAGGCTGCCATAACGGGCTTTACCCCGGCCGAGGGCGGCGCGGGAACCGAGCTTACAATCACCGGAACAAACTTCGGCGAGGATGTGAATGCCATCACCGTGATAATCAACGGCCGCAAGGTCAAGGCAGAATCTCTCGCCGTATCCGAGGACGGGAAGTCACAGAGCATCACCTGCAAGGTTCCTCGCGGAACGACCGACGGCGCTGCGACTGACGCGGAGGTGCGCCTGAGCATAAAGAAGGAAAGCAAGTACGACAACTGCGCTGCCACTGCAAAGTTCAGGATTACCATGCTGTCAAAGGTGGAGACGGTCTGCGGCTACACCAGCCCGAGCAACGAGCAGAGGGTGCAGGACGGGCCGTTCGAGCAGAGCCTGAGCGGAGCCGGATTCGCTGACTTCATGAATGACATTGTCGTTGACCCGCTTAACTCCAACCTACTTTGGGTGCTTGAGTCATGGGGCAACCTCAGAAAGGTTGACCTTGCCGCGAAGCAGGTGACGACTGTCAGCAAGAGCTCATTCTACACGGGAGAAGACAACATCTATTCAATGGCATGGCTTGACGAGAACAATCTCCTTGTCGCCATCTATCAGGACCGTTCGGAGACCGAAGTCGGCATAATGAAGCTTACGCGTGACGGTGACGGATTCAAGGGCGAAGTCGTCGTGAAGGACAAGCTTGTCCGTGCGCTTGCGGTTCACCCCGTAAACCACGAGGTCTATTATCTCCAGGACGGTGATGCCGGCAAGAACGTGAAAAGGTATGACCCTGCGACGGGCGAGGTTTCGGAAGCCCTTTTCCAGTATGACGGAATGCCTCTCGGAGAAAATGAGAACTGGGACGGCCTGACCGGAGTCAAGATTGTCTTCCACCCTACCGGAAACTATGCCTACATCATCCATGCAAAGTCTTCAATCATAATGAAATGTGAATATGACTGGGCCAATAAGGTGCTTCTGACGCAGAACTCCTGGGCTGTGGGCTGCAACTACGGCGGACATCAGGACGGAGTCGGTACCGACGCCCAGCTCAACAGGCCTTACGGCGGCGTGTTCGTGAAGAACGACTACTATGTCACCGAAGGCTTCGAGGACCAGTACGACTTCTATGTCGCGGACTCATGGAACGGCTGCATCAGAAAAGTCACTCCTGAATATGCCGTCTCCACCTTTGCCGGACGCGGAAGCGCCAATGCTCCGGGAGACGTCTGGGTCGGTGATCAGGACGGTGACCTCCGCAAGGAAGCGCGTTTCGCCATCCCGCAGGGCATCACATACGAGCCGACGAGCGGCACATTCTACATCGCCGACCGTCAGTATCGCCGTGTGAGGAAGATTACCTATCTCGACTAAGGGGGCAGAAAGTGTTTTGCTCACCAACGCCGTGAGCTGAAAACAGGATTTTTTTCATGGGAATTAAAAGAATAATATCAACAATGCTTCTGCTGTGCGGCATCGTCGCTTCTGCGGCCGCGCAGCAGAAGATTACGCTGACGGGGCTCGTGACCGACACGAAGAAGGAGCCGCTCATCGGCGCAGGAGTCGTGGTCAAGGGAAGTGTCGGCAACTATGCCATCACTGACCTCGACGGGCGCTTCACTCTCGAAATGGAGCCGTACAACCGCATCGAGGTGTCTTTCCTCGGCTTCAAGACCAAGGAACTGCTCATCAAGGAAGAGAAATATGTCGAGATTACCCTTGAGGAGGACGTGTCCCTCGCCATTGACGAGGTCGTAGTGACTGCCAGCGGCGCTCAGAGAAAGCTCACCCAGACAGGCGCCGTGACCCCCGTGAGCGTGGATGCCCTCAAGACATCCGCCACCGGAAGCATCACCAACTCCCTTGCCGGCAACGCGCCGGGCATCATCGCCCGCCAGACCAGCGGACAGCCGGGCTACAACGTCTCTGAGTTCTGGATTCGAGGCATCTCCACTTTCGGAGCCGGCTCAAGCGCGCTGGTGCTTGTGGATGGCTTCGAGCGTGACCTGAACCAGCTGAACGTCGAGGACATCGAGTCCTTCTCCGTTCTCAAGGACGCTTCCGAGACCGCCATTTACGGCTCACGTGGCGCGAACGGAGTCGTGCTCATCACCACCAAGCGCGGAAACGAGGGAAAGGTCAACATCGACGCCAAGTTCGAGACGGTCTATAACACACGGACCTACACCCCGGAGTTCGCCGACGGCGTGACCTACTCGCAGATGGTGAACGAGGCGCTCATCACGCGAAACCAGGAGCCTTACTATACAAGCGAGGAACTCGGACTCATCGCCGCCGGGACGGACCCCGACAGGCTTCCTAACACGGACTGGATGAAGCTTCTGATGAAGGACGGGGCGATGAGCTACCGTGGTTCAGTCAACATCAACGGCGGCGGTCCGAACGCGCGCTACTACCTCTCCGCCAGCTATCTCAACGAGGGCGGAATGTACAATGTCGACAAGAACCTCAAGAGCCGCTACAACACCAACGCCAACAACGAGAAGTGGAACTATCGGATGAACGCGGACGTGAACATAACCCCGACGACCCTTCTCCAGATGGGCGTGGGCGGAATGTATCAGAAGCTCGACGAGTCAGGCTCCACCTCTTCGGAGATTTGGAATTCCCTCATCGGGCAGACTCCGGTCTCTGTCCCGGCCATATATTCCAACGGGCTCTATCCGGGAATGAAGGTCGGCGACGAGACATATTCCGAGGTTAAGGTCAATCCGTGGATTCGCTCGACACAGACCGGATACACCCAGCAGTGGTGGAACCGCATCCAGACCAACTTCACCCTCACCCAGGACTTCAAGTTCATAACGGAAGGCCTCAAGTTCGTCGGCCGTTTCGGATTCGACACCAACAACTACAACCAGATTCGCCGCTACAAGATGCCCGAGCTCTGGAAGGCCAAGCGCTACCGCGAGCTTGACGGCTCGCTGCTCTTCAACCGGATTGACAAGCCTGTCGAGATGAGCCAGACTTCCTACAGCAGCGGGGACAGAAAGGTATATCTTGAGGCGGAGCTTCGCTATGACAGGATTTTCGGCGACGGGCACAACGTCAGCGGACTTCTCAAGTACCTTCAGGACTCCACCACCGAGACCATGTCAACCGACGGCTCTGACATGAAGAAGGCTCTCGCGCGCAGGCACCAGGGACTTGTCGGACGTGCCGCCTACAACTGGAAGTACCGCTATTTCATCAACTTCAACTTCGGCTACACCGGTTCCGAGAACTTCGCCACCGGCAGCAAGTTCGGCTTCTTCCCGGCAGTCTCCGCGGCATGGAACCTCGCCGAGGAGCCTTGGCTCAAGAAGCTTCTCCCGTGGATGAGCATGACCAAGCTCCGCTATTCGTGGGGCCGCGTCGGAAACGACCAGCTGATGGACTCAAACGGCAACAGTCTGCGTTTCCCTTATATGTACACTCTCGGCTACCTCAAGGGCTACCAATGGTCCGACTTCACCCAGAGCAACATCTACGACGGCAACGGAATCGGCTACACGGGCACGGCTCCGGTTCCTCTCGTGACTTGGGAAATCGCCGTGAAGCACGACGTCGGTCTCGACCTCGCGTGGTTCAACGACAAGTTCACGATGACCGTTGACTGGTTCCGCGAGACCCGTACGGGAATATTCCTCAAGAGAAACTACCTTCCGGGCACGGTGGGGCAGGACATCGAGGTCTATGGGAACGTCGGCGCGGCTCTTTCCACCGGTCTTGACGGCAACTTCGCCTTCAAGCAGATGCTCGGCCCAGTCGAGATGACGCTCAGGGGCAACATGACCTACACCCGCAACGAGGTTCTTGAGAAGGACGAGGGATATGCCGTCTATCCGTACCAGCAGGAAAAGGGCTACAGAATCAATCAGGCGAAGGGGCTCATCGCGCTCGGCCTGTTCAAGGACTATGACGACATCCGCACCAGCCCGAAGCAGACTTTCGGGACATATCAGCCGGGAGACATCAAGTACAAGGACGTGAACGGCGACGGCGTGATTGACGAGGGCGACTATGTGGCAATCGGCACCACCACCGTGCCATCACTCATCTACGGAGCCGGACTTTCGCTCCGATGGAACGGAATAGACTTCAATATGCACTTCCAGGGAGCGGGCAAGTCATCGTTCTTCATCAACGGCCCGGGCGTGTATGCCTTCAGCTATGGAGAATGGGGAAATGTCCTCAAGGCCGTGGCTGATTCGGACAGGTGGATTTCAAGGGACATATCCGGAACGGAGGCGACGGAGAACCCGAACGCTTCATACCCTCGGCTTTCATACGGCGGGAACGAGAACAACTACCGTCCTTCGACCTACTGGCTCCGCGACGGCTCATATCTCCGTCTCAAGACTCTCGAAATCGGATATACCCTTCCTAAGCATATCATCAGCAAGGCGAAGATGAGCGACCTGCGATTCTTCCTCATCGGCTCGAATCTCCTGACATTCTCGAAGTTCAAGCTCTGGGATCCGGAGCTCGGAAGTTCTGACGGCGCGGCATATCCGCTCACGAAGTCGGTGGCGGTCGGGCTTAACGTTAAATTCTAAGGAAGGGAGACTATTGACATGAAGAAATTAAACAGAATTTTCAATATAGCTTTTGTTTCCGTCATCGGCGCCGGAAGCCTCGCGTCGTGCTCGTTCCTTGAAGTTGACAAGTATTTCGACGAGCAGCTGACGATAGAGAAGGTCTTCTCGAACAAGGACTACACCGAGAACTGGCTGAACAATACATTCTCTTATATGAACTATGTGGTCGATGTGTCGAACCAGTTCGGAACTGTCGAGAACTTTGCGGACGACCTCTGCTTCAACGGCAGCGACTACACGAAGTTCAAGACCGTGTCATACGATGAAAGCTACCGTCAGAAGACATGGAACTACTGCTGGCAGGGTATAAACAAGGCCTGCGTGTTCATCGCGCACATTGACGGCAACACGGCCGTGTCCGAGTCCGAACGCGCCGACTACAAGGCCCAGGCCCGCTTCGCCCGCGCCTACTACTATTGGGCGCTGCTCCGCAAGTACGGTCCGGTTCCTCTTCTTCCCGACGAGGGCGCCGACTACTCAGAGAGCTACGACAACCTCTCCATCCCTCGCCGCAGCTACGAGGAATGCGCTGAATACATCGCTTCCGAGCTTGCTCTCGCCGCCGCAGACCTTCCTCTGAAAAGGGACGCGACGAATGTGGCCCGTCCGACTCGCGGCGCGGCTCTCGGCTACCGCGCGAAGGTGCTCCTCTACGCGGCAAGCCCTCTCGCCAACGGCAACAATGACGCTTATGCGCAGAGACTGCTTGACGACGAGGGGAACAGGCTGCTTTCGCAGGAATATGACGAGAGCAAATGGGCTAAGGCTGCCGCCGCAGCGCGTGACGTGATTGAGCTCGGACAATATTCTCTCTACACTGCAAAGCGCAGGAACTCGGCCAATTCGGACTATGAGCCCAAGACCGTCGTTCCTTTCAATGACGGCGAGTTCTACAGCCGGAACTGGCCGGACGGATACGCGGACATCGACCCCTTCGAGTCCTACCGCTCGCTCTTCAACGGAGCCGTGAAGCTCAACGACAATCCGGAGATAATCTTCTCCCGGGGAAAGAACGGGGCGAACGGCTGGAATGCGGCAGAACAGGAGCAGGAGGCATACGACCTCGCATACCTCGTTCACGAGATGCTCCCTGTCGCCGCCGGCGGCTCAAACTGCATTTCGATTACCCAGAAACAGTGCGACGCCTACTATATGTACGACGGCAAGGACCTTCCTGGCAAGGACGGCGAACTCGGCAGGGGCGACGGCTCGGCAAGGCCGGGAATGCTCAGCGATTCGGAGGCCGCAAACCTCAGCTACTCACCGCAGCTCGGAACGAACGCCGATGTGAGGAAAAACATCTCCAAGCAGTACGCCAACCGCGAGCCGCGCTTCTATGCGAGCGTTTCCTATAACGGTTCCGTGTGGTACCGCAACAGCGAGGTCTATACGACTCCTCAGCCGCTCACTTCCAAGCAGTGCTGGTACTACCGCGACAACGTGAACGGCAAGAAGGCCGGAACATCATCATGGCCGCTGACGGGAATCGGATTCAAGAAATATGTCCACCCGCAGGACTCGAACCTGACCTCGGACTCCAAGATTTTAGACAAGGCCGAGCCGGCGATAAGGTATGCCGACATTCTCCTCTGCTACGCCGAGGCCCTCAACGAACTTGACGGTTCCTACAGCGTTCCCTCTTGGGACGGGAAGCAGACCTACACCGTAAGCCGCAGCATCACCGAGCTTGAGCGCGGAATCCATCCCGTGAGAATCCGTGCCGGCCTGCCTGACTTCGCGGACGAGGTCTATGGAGACAAGGCTCTCTTCCGCGCGAAGCTCAAGAGGGAGCGTCAGATTGAACTTCTCGGCGAGTGCCAGCGCTACTACGACCTGCGTCGCTGGAAGGATGCGGAGAAGGAGACCATCGACCCGATTTACGGCTGCAACATGAACATTTCCCAGGCGGGTTCAAATTCTTCGGAGGCGCGGACTCTCTTCCACACGCCGGTGGAGATACCTTCAGTTCCGGCGGTCTTCGTCGAAAAGTCATATTTCTGGCCTTTCGCGAAGGATGAACTCAAGCGCAACCGCAGGCTGACACAGAACCCGGGATGGAATGTAAATGATTAATTTGTAATATTATGAAGAATATTCTGAAAATAAGCACGGCTCTGCTCGCTCTCGGCGCGGCTCTAGTTTCCTGCAACAAGGAGTGGGTCGAGGAGCAGTACGAGCACTACATATCGTTCGCCACCCCGCTCGACTACACTGCCGGCACGAGCAGCATCTATGTCTCCTACAAGACTGACGGGAACGTTACCTACAAGGTGCCTGTAATCGTCAGCGGCTCGACCGAGCCCGAGGGCGACATGGACATCCGCGTCAAGGTCGATAAGGACACCCTCGCGCTCATCAACGACGACCACTTCAAGCAGCGCACCGACCTCTACTACAAGGAGCTTCCGTCAAGTTTCTACAGCCTCGGCGACGCCGTCGTGCACATCCCGGCAGGGGAGTATCAGGGAACGCTCGACGTGAACTTTTCCCTCAAGGACATAGACCTCACGGAGAAATGGGTGCTTCCTCTGATGGTCGATGACGAGAACGCGTCCTACACGGCTCATCCGCGCAAGGACTACGCGAAGGCCATTCTCCGCGTGATACCGTTCAACAAGTACTCGGGAAAGTACAACGCCACGACGATGAATGTCTATATGGGCAACGAGACTTCCAACGCCATCTGCGTGACCGACAGGACTCTCTATGTCGTTGACGGCGAGTCCGTCTTCTTCTACGCCGGGCTCACCGACGAGGAACTCACGACATCGAAGCGTAACCGCTACAAGATTGTCGTCCGTTTCGAGGAGGACTACGATGAGGACGGAATGGGCAACGTGTTCCTCTCTGCGGCCGACCCGTCCCTGAACCTCAGGACAAGCGGCAGGCAGACCTACGAGATAACAGAGCGAAAGGACGCGCTCCAGCCCTACCTCGTGCACCGCTATGTCACGCTCCGTCTGAACTACTATTACGACGACTTCACGACCTACTCCGACAAGGTTCTGACCTATCACGCGAAGGGGTCGATGATGACCGAGCGCAAGATTAACACCCAGATTCCTGACGAGGATCAGGCAATCGACTGGTAATGCGGAGGATATGAGAATCATGAACTTTACAATCCTGTTCGCGTCCATGCTCTCGTGCCTGACCGTTTCCTGCAGGCAGCCGGAAATCGGTCGGACGGATGAGCCGGGGCAGCGCGAGCCCTCTCCGCAGCCGGAGCTGACGCTCGAATCCCCGGACGGACAGATTCAGGCGGAAATCACCGTCGGTAACGCCGTGGCCTACCGCGTTTTCCGTAACGGGCAGGCTCTCACCACGGAGCTTCCGCTCTCGATGACCCTTTCCGACGGGAGGGTTTGGGGACGTGGCAGCACGCTCACCGACACCCGGCTCAGTCATGTCTCGGAGAAGATAAGTTCGCCCCTCTACATCCGCAGCGAGGTGGATGACCGCTACAACGCTGCCGTGCACACATTTGCGGAAGGCTTTGAGATAGAGTTCCGCGCCTACGACGACGGCGTGGCCTATCGCTTCCGCAGCACGGGCGAAGGAGACTTCACCGTGATGTCCGAGGAAATCGAGTACCGTTTCCCTCATTCGTTCACGATGACCGCCGCTCCGAGTCCGGGAGGCACCGGTTCGCGGTACGAGAACGCCTGCAACTGCTTCGAGAGCTACTATCAGAAGGATGTCCGTGACTTTCCTTCCGGGAGGATGGGGCTGCTTCCTGTGCTTGTCAGCACCGGAGGGCAGAAGCTCTGCATCGCCGAGGCCGGAGTCAGGGGCTATCCCGCGATGTTCCTCACAAAGGGCAGCGGCAACAGCCTTGCCGGGTTCCAGACCCGCGTCGTGAAGGAAACCTCGCGCAACGAATACACCGTCAAGGTTCCCAAGTCATGGGAGAACTACATCGCCAAGTGCAGCGGCGCAATGGACTTCCCGTGGAGAATCTGCATGGTCATCGACAGCGATGCCGAGCTGCTTGACAACGACATGATTTACCGTCTTGCCGCACCATGCGAGCTCAAGGACATCTCGTGGATAAAGGGCGGGATGAGCACATGGGACTGGGAGACGTCGTTCACGCTCGACGACGTGAGCTTCAGCTCAGGAAGAAACGTGGAGACGTATAAATATCACGTTGACTACGCCGTGAAAACGGGGATTCCATACATCACGATTGACGCCGGGTGCATCCCGACAAACGGAAGTTCATATTCATACGCTCCCTATCTCGTTCCGTCGCTTTCGTATGCGAACGAAAAGGGTGTGGGCGTGTGGGTGTGGATGGAGGCCGCGTGGTTCTCCGACGTGCTTCTCTCCGGCAATACGGAGCGTTTCGAGACTCTTTTCCGCGACCTTTCGGCCATAGGAGTCAAGGGAATCAAGATTGACTTCTTTGAGAGGAACGACTATGAATACATCGACCTCCAGTGGAAGATTGCCGCCGAGGCCGCGAAGAACCACCTGATGCTCAACTACCACAGCAGTCCGATTCCTCACGGGATGAACAGGACTTATCCGAATGTGGTGAGTTATGAGGCCGTGCGCGGACTTGAACACATGAAGTACGGCAACTATGATGTCGTCGCGGGCTCCGGTCCCGCCGATCAGGTGACCTATGACGTGACCTTCCCGTTCCTCCGCGGAATGACCGGCCCCGTCGATTATACTCCGGGACTTATGCGCAACTCTTTCCGCGACTCATGGAGCGCGAGCGACCCGCGTCCGATGTCGATGGGCACACGCTGCCGCCAGCTCGCGGCTTTCATTCTCTTCTTCTCGCCGGTGGGCACAATGGCCGACAACATAACGACTTACGAGAAGAACGCAGAATGCGCAGGGTTCATCGCCTCGGTTCCGACCGTGTGGGACGAGACCGTTCCGGTGAAGGCGAGTCTCGGCGAATACATAGTCATAGCCCGCCGAAGCGGTGACAACTGGTTCGTTGCCGGGATGACCGACTGGACCCCAAGGAACATGACCATAGACCTTCCTTTCCTTGACGGAGGCGACTGGGAAGCGGAGGTCTTCGAGGACACTGCCGGCACCGCCACATCATACCGCCGCTCCGTCAAGACCGTTGACGGCGCAAGGATGCTCAACGTGAAGATGCAGGGCGGTGGAGGCTTCGCGGCGCATCTCAAGAGAAAATAAACACCATTTAATAATTTTAACTTTATGAACCACAGAATTTTAACAATCGCAATGGCGCTTGCGGCGGTGACCGCAGTGTCTTGCAACAAGGACAACCAGCCTACAGGTCCGGATACCATTTCGGGCGACTTTTCAGTGAAGGCTACCATAGCTGACGCATCATGGGATGAAAATTCATCCATAGCGCTTTTCCACTCGGCGGGCGACGCTGTCGTATCTGACGGGGAATTCAAACTTTCCGGCGACGTGTTCAGGGGAAACCTCGCCGAGGTGGTCGAGGACGGCAAGGAGTATGAGTGGATTGCCGCATATCCTTATTCCGCAGGCGCTGAACTTTCGGCCTATCCTGTGACGCTTGACGGAACGGCCGCCCCGCTTTTCGGAAAGGTGAAGGCAGCCGCATCCAAGACAGCCGCCCCTGAAATCGCCATGACTTCTCTTGCGGCGTATGTGAAGGTTGCCTGCAAGAACGTGACTTCAGAAAAGGCGACCATTTCCTCTTATGGACTGGAGGCTCAGGAGGCTTGCAAGATTGGCGGCAAATACACCGTTGACCTCACTGCGGAGGCTCCGGTGCTGACGGCAACGGAGGAAACTAACGTCGTGAATGCGGAAGCTGCGATTGAAGTCCCTGCCGGCGAGACGGTGACGTTTGTAATCCCGATCGCTCCCGTGACCTTTGCAAAGGGTGCGGAACTTAAGATTAAGGTGAACGGCATCATCTTCGACAAGGTTACTTTTGAAGACGAAGCGGTTCTTGCTGCCGGTGCTGTGAAGGAGTTCTCCGTTGATGTCAAGCCTGTCGGTCTCTACATTATGGGCAACGCCCTTGAGGAAGGCTGGAACTGGGGTGATTCGGAGAAGTTTACCGAGACTTCTTCCAACATCTTCGAGTGGACCGGACATATCAATTGGGTGAGAGAGGGCGACGGTCCTGTAAAGGACAATTCATTCCGTTTCGTGAAGGGCGTGAACTGGCATAACGAGCAGACTACATATTTCCCTGTGGAGGCCTATGAGGTAAATACGACTTCGATTGAAATGAAGGTTTCCGACAAGCAGTCATCTGATGTTCCGGAACTGTTCTCTGCGACTGCTCCAGGAAAATACAAGGTTACGCTCGACCTGAACAATATGACGGTTGCGATTGAAGTCGTCGAGCTCGACGACAAGTATTCGGATGTGACGGCCATCCATCTTACAGGTTCCCAGTTCGGCTGGGGAGAGGGTCCTGCAATGGAAAAGGCATCAGGCTCTGACGTATGGACATGGACCGGAACCCTTGAGGGAGACGCGGCCGGTGACAGCAAGCTCATCAACTTCCTTGTTGACAGCCCGATTTCAGACAGGTGGTGCGCCCTTACCGGAAGCTACGGCTATGTTTCCAAGGCAACTCCTCTTCAGGACAGAATCTTCAAGATTTCCGGCTATACCGGCCAGATAAGCATCAAGGAAACGGCGGAATATACCGTTACCATGAATGTTGCAAAGCGTACGGTCTCAATTGTCGCAGAGTAGAGATAAAGGAATGTGATGTGCCCTGTGGCAGGCATCTTCGTGTCCTGCCATAGGGTTTATAAAATAAGGAACGTAATGATACGGTCTGGAATTTCAAGTTTAAGACGCTGCGGACTGGCATTCCCGGTTATTGCGGCATTGTCATTCGCGCTTGTCGCACCTTCCTGCAAAAAAGCCGTTGTCACTCCGGAACCCGAACCGGAGCCTGTGCTACCGCCTGTTATTGAGGAACCTGCCTACAAGGATCTTTCAAAGGACGGCACGGCCAACTGCTATCTTGTCTCGGACGCGGGAGACTACAAGTTCAAGGCTGTGCAGGGCAATTCTGACAATGCGGTCGGGGATGTTTCGGACGTTGATGTCCTTTGGGAGTCTTTCGGAACGAATGTGGCTCCGGCAGCGGGAACTCTCATTTCCTCAGTCTCCTTCAAGGACGGCTTCGTGCGCTTCGCGACTCCGGAGACATTCTCTGAAGGGAATGCTGTGATTGCCGCCCGCAATTCCGACGGCAAAATCCTCTGGTCATGGCACATCTGGTGCTCGAAGGAAGGCTGGAAGGAACAGGAGTATTTCAAGGGCGCGGGGACAATGATGGACCGCAATCTCGGCGCATTGTCCGCAACTCCGGGCAATGTCGGAGCACTCGGCCTTTTCTACCAGTGGGGCAGGAAGGACCCGTTCCTCGGCTCTTCCGACATTGACGAGAACGAGAAGGCTCTTTCAACGGGCGAATGGACCGCGAGTGATTCTCAGGTTTCAAATGATGCTGCGAAGGAAAATCCGATGACGTTCTACACGGGAGAGAATAACTGTCTTCCCGACGGCAACTGGGCGTCGCAGAAGACTGTTTATGACCCGTGTCCTGCAGGGTGGAGGGTTCCGGACGGCGGCAGCAATGATGTCTGGAAGAAAGCTCTGGGCAAATCAGGACGTCTTACGGGCTACACAGTCGATAAGAAAAACAAGGGCATTGAATTCGGCGGCATACTCGGCTCGTCGGAGTCCATCTGGTATCCGGGTGCCGGCATTCTCTCCAACAGCGATTTTCGTCTGAGCAATGTCCGCGTATATACTTACGGCTATTACTGGACAGCCACAGAAAACACCGGCAAAAACTCCGCCTGGATTTTCTATTTCAATTATAGCGGTGACCTTCAGGTCGCAAACGAATTTTACGTAATATCCCGAAGCAACGGCTATTCAGTGCGCTGCTGCAAGGAAAATGAACTTTAGAAAGACATCGCATCGCCGTTGTTGACGATTTCGATCCTTAACTTATATGTCAAGAAAATAATTTGTAGATGCTTTGATATATAAATAATTACTCTTATTTTTGTAGTAAATTATTCTTATATGAGAAGTGTCGAGTTTGTGCCGTTTCTTTTGACGGAGAAGGCGGATATATTTTCAATCCGGCTTAATGGTAATACCTTGACAGAGACAGAAGAGTTTCTGATTGAGTATAAGGATACGAAGTCGTTGCCTTTGAAGAAAGATTTAGATTCTATTTTGGTGTCAATTAATGGAATAGGAAATGAAGGAGTGCTGGAATCATTCTTCCGTCCGGAAGGAAATTTCTCCGACCGAGTGTGTGCGATGCCTTTGTTGACTTCTCCGCGGCGAAAAGGTAAATGTGGCACATTACGACTGTATTGTATCAGAATGTCCGATTCCTTGCTCATTCTTGGCGGTGGCGGGGAGAAGAAAACGAGGACTTATGAGGAAGATCCCACTCTCCTTGAAAAGGTGAGAATATTGCAGTCCATTGACAAGGTTCTGACGGATATGGAGGAAGATGGGATGGATGTGGCTTCCGCTATTTATAATTTGACAATTGAAATTCAGTGATATGGAAAAGAATGGCTATGTCAATCCGATTTTCGCCGAAATGCTTGCAGCGGTTCCTGAAAAAACTCGGCGTGAGAGCGAGCGCTCCTTTGCAATAGCTGGACGCATAAATGAAATTCTCAGACGCAAAGGGTGGAGTCAGGCGGACTTCGCAAAGGCTGCGGGGAAAAAAGAGTCTGAAATATCCAAATGGATGAGCGGTACTCATAATTTTACCATTCGTACAATTTCATTTATTGAAACAGTGTTGGGCGAGGATGTAATTACTGTAAAAAGGTATCGTCGTCTTGTTGACGGATATGGAATGTCTGCGGCTGAAAGGGCTATGCTTCTGAACGATGAGGCTTCTGTGAAGTATCCGAAACAATAATTGATTATCAAACAAAAAGCGTTATCTTTGAAGCCGGAGTAAAAATTTGAGTTATGGAGAATGGCAAGAAATTATTCCCTATCGGGGTGCAGACGTTTGACGACATCGTGTCGGACAATTATCTGTATGTGGACAAGACCGGTTATGTGCATGATATAGCCACGACTTACAAATATGTGTTCCTGAGCCGTCCGCGCCGTTTCGGAAAGTCCCTGCTGTCATCGACATTCCATTGTTATTTCGAGGGCAAGAAGGAACTTTTCGAGGGGCTGAAGGCCGGGGAGATGAAAAAGGAGTGGACGAGGCATCCGGTGTTTCATTTCGATATGTCGTCGGCGAAGCATAAGGACGAGGCACAGTTGCTTGAAGAACTTGACAAGAAACTATACGTCTATGAGCAGATTTACGGACGCGGCGAGAAGGATGTGAATGTGAACCAGAGACTTGAAGGACTTGTCACCCGCTCATTTGAGCAGACCGGCGAGCGCGCTGTAATCATCATCGACGAGTACGACGCGCCGCTGCTGGATGTCATGAACGACAAGCAGAGGCTCGAACCTCTGCGTTACATAATGCGTAACTTCTACAGCCCGATAAAGAGCCTCGACCCTTACCTGCGGTTTGTGTTCATCACGGGCATCAACAAGTTCGCGCAGCTGAGCATATTCAGTGAACTGAACAATCTTCAGAACATTTCCATGATGCCGGAGTATTCGGCGATATGCGGAATCTCGCAGTCTGAAATGGAGACGAATATGCGGGAGCAGATTCAGGCACTTGCAGATGAACAGGGCATCAGTTACGAAGAGGCTCTGGAGGGGTTGAAGGACAACTACGACGGATACCATTTCAGCTACAGATCCGAAGACATCTACAATCCGTTCAGTCTCATCAAATCCCTGAACGAGAAGCGCTTCGGCAGCTACTGGTTCGACACGGGAACGCCGACCTACCTTTATGAGCGCCTCCGCCGCAACCCGATAGACGAGACCGAGCTGGACAGCCTGCCGCTTGTCCCTCAGTCCGACTTCGACGTCTCTCCGGAAATCTCTGACAACTCCCTCCCGATGCTCTACCAGACGGGCTACCTGACCATCAAGTCCTACGACACCCGCATGCAGCTCTACACTCTCGGCTACCCGAACAAGGAGGTGAAGATAGGCTTCACGAGGGGTCTTCTCAACGAGTACCCGAGCAAGGCGGCCACGGCCTCGGGCTTCGTCGCGCATTTCTACGCCGCCATGGACTCGCAGGACATCGACCTCGCGATGTCGAAGCTCCAGGCCTACCTCGCGGGCATCCCGAACGACCTTGAGAACAAGAGCGAGAAGCACTACCAGACCATCATCTACCTTATATTCTCCCTCCTCGGCTTCTACATTCAGACGGAGGTCAAGACCGCCATAGGCCGCGCCGATGCTCTCTGCCGCACGGACAACAGCATCTATGTCTTCGAGTTCAAGGTCGACGGCAGCGCGGAGGACGCTCTGAAGCAGATAGACGAGAAGGGCTATATGCTTCCATACAAATTCGAGGACGGCAAGAGGTTCGTCAAGGTCGGCGTGAACATCTCCTCGCAGACCCGCACCGTCGAGAAGTGGATTGTCGGGTGATGTATAGTTCGGGGCGTCAAGAGGGCGCGATGATTTGTGTCAAAAAACTAAAGTCTTAAATCATATTGTCTGCTTTACGGCGGAATAATATTCCGATATTTGTAATAATGTAGGTATTCCCTATGCCCGGACAACATGATTTAACACTAAAGTTTTATATGACAAAATTTCATCATTTTCTCATTTCGACAGCTCTTCTGCTTTGCGGAATCTCCACTCTGAACGCTCAGGAACGTGACCCTCGTTCGAGGACGTACATTTCACCGGTCCGGGTCGTGTGGCAGAGCGATGCGGGAGTGCAGCTCGCCGATGTCCTGCTCAAGCCGGGCAACGGGCAGGCCTACTGCAACAACGACACTCCGACGTCCTACTGCGTCCTGTCGTCGGAGAACGGTGCCTCGTCGGAAAGCGGTGTCGCTCCGGGAGTGCTGCTCGACTTCGGGAAGGAACTGCACGGCGGTCTCCAGATTGTGACAGGCTGGTTTCCCGGCGGTCCGGTTCAGGTTCGGGTGCGCTATGGCGAGTCCGCATCCGAGGCGATGTCCGATGTCGGCGGAAAGGGCGGGGCGACGAACGACCACGCCATGCGCGACCAGGTAATATCGCTTCCGATGATGGGCGCGGTGGAAATCGGCAACTCCGGCTTCCGTTTCGTGCGCATCGACCTTGCCGAGCCGGGCAGGACGGTGAAGATTAAGGAGGTCCGCGCAATCTCCATCATGCGTGACCTTGAATATGCCGGAACCTTCCGTTGCAGCGACGAGCGTCTGGACAGGATTTGGGAGACCGGAGCCTACACGGTGCACCTCTGCATGCAGAACTTTCTCATAGAGGGAATAAAGCGCGACCGCCTCGTGTGGATGGGCGATTCCTACCCGGAGGTGCTGACCGTGGCTTCTGTCTTCGGTTACAACGAGGTTGTCCCCAAGACACTCGACTGGATGCGCGACACGACTCCGCTCCCGAACTGGATGAACGGCGAGTTCTCGTCCTATTCAATCTGGTGGATGCTCTGTCATCAGGCGTGGTACCGGCACACCGGAGACAAGGGCTATCTTCTTGGTTCAAAGGAATATATCACCGGTCTGCTTCGTCAGCTTATGGGGAAAATAGGCTCCGACGGACGCGAATGTCTCGACGGGATGCGCTTTCTTGACTGGCCGTCGCAGGAGAATGATCTGGCGAAGAACGCCGGGCTTCAGGCCCTGATGGTGTGGGCGATGCAGGCCGGGCAGGAATTTGCGTCCATTTTCGACGACGCGGCGCTTGCCGCCGACTGCGCTGATGCGGAGAAACGCCTGTCCAAGGCCGCGCCGAAGATATATAAGGAATTTCTGAAATCAGGCGTGGCTCCCGATGCCCCGGGTTCAAAACAGGCGGCGGCTCTGATGACGCTTGCAGGTCTTACGGATGCGAAAAAGGCGGACAGGGACATTCTGAGCGTCAACGGCGGTCACGGTTTCTCCACATTCTACGGCTACCTGATGCTTGAGGCGATGGCCCGCGCCGGCGACTGGCAGGGAGCTCTCGACATCATCCGCAGCTACTGGGGCGCGATGCTCGACCTCGGCGCGACGACATTCTGGGAGGATTTCAACCTCGACTGGCTTCCGGACGCCGCCGGCATTGACAATCTCGTGCCTAAAGGCAAGAAGGACATCCACGGAGACTTCGGCGCCTACTGCTACCAAGGTTTCCGCCATAGCCTCTGCCACGGCTGGGCATCGGGACCTACGGCATGGCTGAGCCATCATGTGCTCGGCGTCGAAATAGTGGAGCCGGGCTGCACGAAGGTCCGTATAACCCCGCATCTCGGCGACCTCGACTGGGCGGAGGGTACTTTCCCGACCCCATACGGCCCGATTCGCGTCCGCCACGAAAGACAGCCCGACGGCAGTGTTCACTCGGACATATCCGTTCCAGATGGCGTGAAACTGTGCAGGTGATTGATTCTTATGGACTTCTCTTTATTATGACACGAAAACTCCTTGTACTGATTTCATTGATTTCACTTTGTGGCTGTTCGTCTCCAACGAATCCCGCGACTGAAGAGCCCCAGACTTCATACAAAGTGCTGTGCCTCGGCAATTCCATCACGCGCCATGAATATTCCGAAAGCGTCGAGTGGTACTCGGACTGGGGAATGGCCGCGTCGAAACCCGAGAACGACTATTGCCATGTTCTGGAATCTCTTCTGAATGAGAAACATCCTGGCTCTACCGTGACTCCGCTGAACATCGCGGCATGGGAACGCAGCCTCTCGGACGACATCGAGAGCTTCGTCGGAGAATATGCCGAAGACAAGGACATCATCGTTGTCCGACTCGGAGAGAATGTCTCAGCCGAGCGTGCCTTTGAACCGGCACTCCAGAAGCTCGTGAGCTGGTGCGTGGCTCATGCCAAATATGTCCTCATTACCGGAACTTTCTGGAAGTCAGAGATTAAGGAGGCGGCCATCATTGAAACTGCCCGTCTCTACGACATACCATATTACCCGATTTCTCAGCTTGATGTTCCCGAAAATCATCCGAAAGCCGGAGACACGTTTCAGGACATCCACGGCGGAACATATCAGATTTCCAAGGATTTCATCATCACGCATCCGAATGACAAGGGAATGCGCGAAATCGCTGAAATCGTCTGCGGGGGAATTGAAAAACTTGTAAGCGGCAAAATCGGCGCGAGGGACATCGCGACGCGGCGGCATATTTCCGAAAAGATGCCGATGTCCACGCGCTCGCGTACGGTGGACTCCCTGCCGCATATAGGCCTTCCGCACCCGTTCAGTGTTCCGCAGGCACAGGGGACGACGTTCATGGACCTGTTCTACTGGGACACATATTTCACAAATCTCGGACTGCTGAGCCTCGGCGACATGCGGCAGGCAAAGAATAATGTCGATGATATACTCTATCTTATTGAAAGGTACGGATATATGCCGAATGCGGCAAACACCGGGCTTCTGAACAGGTCGCAGCCTCCGTATGCGAGCATGATGGTGCGCGAAGTCTATGAGAGGACTGGGGACGTGGAATGGCTGCGCGGGGCTGTGGAGACTCTGAAGAAGGAATATGACTTCTGGATGACGGAGCGCATCACTCCGAGCGGGCTCAACCGCCACTTCAACAGCGCCACAAGAGAGGAACTGCTCGGCTTCTACGGCTATCTTTGCTCTGACCGTTTCCCGAAGATGGGCAAGGTTTCGCGCACTGACGACGAGAAAGTGAAGATAGCCTCGAACTATCTTTCTGAGGCCGAGGGCGGCTGGGACTTCAATCCGAGGTTCGGCGGAGTATGCGAAGAATGTAATCCGGTGGATCTCAATGCGAAT
This sequence comes from uncultured Bacteroidales bacterium, assembly GCA_934725015.1. Lineage (GTDB taxonomy): Bacteria > Bacteroidota > Bacteroidia > Bacteroidales > UBA932 > Cryptobacteroides. The sequence goes on along the minus strand of CAKVAS010000003.1, from coordinate 221,899 downwards.
CTCTATGTATATGAAAGGAATTTCGCGTGGTTCTGCCGTGAACTCGGATTTAAGGATGCGAAAAAATGGGAGAAAAAAGCCAAGACCCGCCGCGACTTGATTCAGAAACTCTGCTTTGAACCATCCGACGGGCTTTTTTATGACTATAACTATGTCACAGGACAGCGAAGCGATGTTTTCAGCTCAGCAGTCTTCAATCTTCTCTGGGCCGGCATCCCGACCCCGGCGCAGGCCGCGTCTCTCGTTGAGAATCTTGGTCGTCTTGAATGCGCCCATGGCATCGCCGCCTGTGAGGACGGGGAGCGCGACGCCGTCTATCAGTGGGACTGGCCGAACGCGTGGGCAAGCTTCAACACATTGGCTGTCATTGGCTTGGATAAATATGGGTATGTCGTTGATGCAGCGCGGATTGCGGAAAAGTATCTTGATTCTGTGAGCGCAATCTGCGGCAGGACCGGGCAGCTTTGGGAGAAGTACAACGCCGTCACCGGAGACATCGACGTCAAGGACGAATATGCGATGCCCGGCGACTTCATGGGCTGGACGGCCGGGGCATATCTTGTCTGTTACGACTATCTGAGAGCTTGCGCGAAGTGATCTTGCAGCCATTCCTGACGGCGTGGAACTGATGTGAAATCGAATAATATAATATTGAGTCTATGATACGCAAATATTCCATTTTGTTGATGAGTCTTGTCTCGCTGATTTTCGGATGCGGCGAATGCTTTGCAGGAAACGGCCGGGCGTCGAAAGGCGACTGCGGAATGACGGTTGCTTCCGTCAGGGTCGGCGGATATGTCGGCGGCAGGATTGACGACTGCTTCCAGCATCGTGTGATGGAGCAGGACGTCGATGAGATTGTGGAGCCGTTCCGCCACAGGGTCGAGAGCTGGAAGTGGAACAGCGAGTTCTGGGGGAAATGGACGCTCGGGGCGCTCGGGGCGTATCGTTACACCGGGAATCCCGAGCTTTATGCCAAAATCGCGAAATCGGTCGATGACATAATTGCGACGCAGACCCCCGACGGCTACATCGGGAACTACGCACCGGAACATCAGACGAAAAAGTGGGATATATGGGGACAGAAATATACGATGCTCGGGCTTCTGAGCTGGTTTGAACTGACCGGTGACCGCAGGGCTCTTGACGCCGCCGCCGGTGTCGCCGACCATCTTCTTTCCTTGGTAGGTCCCGGCAAAATCGACATCGTCTGGACGGGCGACTATCGTGGAATGCCGAGCTCGACGGTGCTTGAGCCCATCATGAGTCTCTACAGCAAGACCGGCGATCGGCGCTATCTCGATTTCGCCTCCTACATCGTCGCGCAGTGGGAAACTCCGGACGGCCCCAAGCTCATAAGCAAGGCCGATGTCCCGGTTGCCCTGCGCTTCCCGCATCCGGACAGCTGGTTCTCATACGAAAACGGCCAGAAGGCCTACGAGATGATGTCCTGCTATGAGGGACTGCTTGAATATTACAAGGTTACGGGGAACAAGACCGACTATGACGCTGTCCTGAAGGCATATTCGCACATCCTTGAGGAAGAAATCAATGTCGCCGGTTCGGGGAGCGCAGTCGAGTGCTGGTACGGAGGCAAGGCTCTCCAGACAGTCCCGACCTATCACACGATGGAGACCTGTGTGGGCTTCACGTGGATGCAGTTCTGCAGCAGGCTTCTTGCGTTGACCGGCGACTCCCGCTATGCGGACAACATAGAGCGCACGTTCTACAATGCCATTCTCGGCTCTCTCAGGGACGACGGCTGCCAGATTGCGAAATACACCCCGCTTGAGGGCTGGCGCGTCGAGGGCGAGAGGCAGTGCGGACTGAACATAAACTGCTGCAATGCCAACGGTCCCCGTGCCTTCGCCATGATTCCGTCTCTTGCCTACCGCGCTGACGGGGACTGTCTTACGGTCAATTTCTACGGCGAGTCGCAGGCTGACGTCAGGCTCGGGAGGCGCAATTCGGTCAAGGTGCTCCAGAGAGGAGACTATCCAGTTTCCGGTGACATTGTCATGGAACTCGCTCCGGAAAGGCCGGCCGACTTCACGCTCGCCCTCCGAATCCCGGAATGGAGCCGCAGTTCCTCCGCGAAGGTCATCAGCGGTGCCGACACTCTCGCTGTCAGTCTCGACACTCTTGCGGCCGGAGAATATGCGAAGATTACCCGCAGATGGAGGGCGGGCGACAGGGTTGAGCTTTCTCTCGACATGACCGCCCGCGTGGTCGAGCTTGACGGCTGCCAGGCGATAACCTGCGGCCCGCTCGTGCTCGCGAGGGATTCCCGTTTCGGCGACGGTTTCGTGGATGAGGGGGTAGTGATTCAGGCAGCCTCCGACGGTACTGTTGAACTCACTCCCACGGACGACGGCGGCTTCGCGTGGATGGCGTTCACGGCGCCGATGGTCGTCGGCACAGACCTTGAGAATTACGGCAGGCCGCGTCCGGTTCACCTCTGCGACTTCGCTTCCGCAGGCAACACATGGGACAAGTCCGTGCGCTACCGCGTCTGGCTTCCCAAGACCCTCAATGTGATGCGCGGCGAGTACCGTGCCTATAACGACGGGCCTGCGGACTCTGAGCTTTAGACTTCGCCCATACGTCGGCATATGCGTGTGGGCAGGCTTTGGGGGGGCTCTGTTTTGCCGAGTCTTACTCTTCGGCGGGCTTCCATCTGCGGTATTTTTCCGGAATCTCGACCACCGGAGGATCCTTCCAGAACAGCGACCAGTAGAGCATCTGGAAGTCGCCGTCATTCCACAGCTGCACCAGTTCCTCCACCTGCGCGTCCTCTCCCTGAGGGTCGTAGGGCTTCTTCATGTCCTCGTCGAACATCCTCGCCACGCCCTGCCAGAAGCCTGCTGTGATGCCGCCCTTGTAGCCGCGTATCAGCTCGTATGACGTGTGCCCCGTCTCGCGGTCTATCAGTTTCATAATCAGCATCCCCTGCGTCACGGTGAGGTTTCTCATCTGCTTCTCGAACACTCCGAACAGCTCCTTCTGGAGGTGGCTGATGTAGCGTTCCTTCCGCAGTCCCGTCAGATGGTCGGCGGCAATCACGCTGTCCGTCTCCTGGACCATTCTCTTGGCCACAAGCGCGTAGGGATAGGCCTTGCTGAAATTGTGCACGAGCCTGTAGTATTTCTTCCACTCCTTCCCCTTCTGCCTCGGCATCCTCTGGAACACGCGGGCCGGCCGGATGCTGTCATAATAGACGGTGTCCCCGTTCTCCACGGCATATTCCAGAAATCCTCCAGTCTTTTTCGTGCGCTCCTGCGCGTCCGAACTCAACGAGGCCACGCCCCCGAACGCGAGGACGATGAGAGCTGATATGAGCCGGGTGTGCTTCATTTATGTGTATTCGTCTGTTTTGTATATGCCCCGTCTGTTCCGGAGCTTCCGCATATCCTGCAAAAATAATCATTTCCCTCGTCATGTCGTCAATCGGCGGGCAGAATATATGTCGGGATGTCTCGTGCCGTCCGTTCCGCGACGTCGTTTTCCCTTCGGTCGAAAATGAGTGAATATATTTTTCATCAATCCTCGTAATCCGTTGAAAATGGAAAAGTTAATCTGCTAAAAATGCGGTCAAAAAAGTTTGAAATTTTCTGTAAAAAAGTTGCCGTTTCAATATTTTTTCGTAACTTTGCAGTCCCAAAATTGAGGGGTAGTATGCCCAACTGTCTATCACTCAATGTTTTGGGGGGGGAAAGGTTGAATAATTTATAATTCAAAAGTAATAAGACAATGTTACAACCAAAGAAAACAAAGTTTAGGAGGCAGCAGAAAGGCCGCATGAAGGGTCTTGCCCAGAGGGGCAACCAGCTCGCGTTCGGCTCTTTCGGCATCAAGACCTTGGAAAATTGTTGGCTTACAGGTCGTCAGATTGAGGCTGCCCGTCAGGCGGTGTCGCGTTACATGAAGCGTGAGGGTAAAATCTGGATCAGAATCTTCCCTGACAAGCCTTATACGAGGAAGCCTGCCGAAGTCCGAATGGGTAAGGGTAAGGGTAATCCGGAGGGATTCGTGTGCCCTGTGACCCCTGGCCGTATCCTCATCGAGGCCGAGGGCGTTCCGATGGAAATCGCCAAGGAGGCACTTCGTCTCGGCGCTCAGAAGCTCCCTGTCACCACCAAGTTCGTGGTGCGTAGAGACTATGTTGAATAATTTAATGGAGAGCAGAAGTTATGAAAATCACAGAAGTACGTGAAATGTCGGTTGCAGATCTTCGTGACCGCATCGCAGTTGAGAAAGCCAACCTTTCTACAATGAAAATGAATCACGCCATCTCTCCGTTAGAGGATACGTCAAAAATCAGGAAGGCACGGAAGGACATCGCGCGCATGATGTTCGTCCTTGCAGAAAAAGAGAAACAGAACTAAATTGAATTCTCATGGAAAGAAATCTTCGCAAGGAAAGAATAGGTGTTGTGGTCAGCAACAGGATGGACAAGTCCATCGTCGTTGCCGTTAAGACAAAGGAAATGCACCCGATGTACGGCAAGTTTGTCAAGAAGACCACGAAGTTCGTCGCTCATGACGAGAAGAACGAGTGCAGCATAGGCGACACCGTGCGCATTATGGAGACCCGTCCGCTCAGCAAGACGAAGAACTGGAGATTAGTTGAAATCGTAGAAAAAGTTAAGTAACAATGATACAGCAGGAATCACGTTTACAGGTGGCAGACAACAGCGGCGCGAAGGAGGTCCTTTGCATCCGTGTTCTGGGTGGTACCCGTCACCGTTATGCAAGAGTGGGCGACAAGATCGTCGTTGCAGTCAAGAGCGCTATCCCTGGCGGTGACGCGAAGAAGGGCTCTGTCTCAAAGGCTGTTGTTGTCCGCACAAAGAAAGAGATTCGCCGTCCGGACGGTTCTTACATCCGTTTCGACGACAATGCTTGCGTCCTTCTCAACAATCAGGGTGAGGTTCGTGGAACACGTATCTTCGGCCCTGTTGCAAGGGAACTTCGCGAGAACTATATGAAAATCGTTTCACTGGCACCGGAGGTCCTCTAATTGTAATTATCATGAAAAGAATTAAAAAAGGCGACACCGTATTTGTGAATGCCGGTAACGACAAGGGAAAGACCGGTAAGGTGCTTGAGATTCTCACGGACAAGAACCGCGCGATTGTCGAGGGCATCAACATTGTGTCAAAGCACACTAAACCAAACGCAAAGAATCCTCAGGGAGGAATCATCAAACAGGAAGCTGGAATCCACATCTCCAACCTTCAGCTCATCGACCCTGCGAAGGGCGGCGCAACCCGCGTGGGCTTCAAGATTAAGGAAGATGGCACCAAGGTCCGTGTTTCCAAAAAATCAGGAGAGGAGATTAAGTAATGGCAAAGAAACAGGCAGCAGCTGCTCCGGCAGCACAGACAGTACCTGCAGGATATGTCCCTGCACTTAAGAAACTCTATAAGGAAGAGATTATCGCGAAGCTCACGAAGCAGTTCGGCTACTCTACGGTGATGCAGGTTCCTAAGCTCGTGAAGATTACCATCAACGAGGGCGTGGGCGACGCGACCGGCGACAAGAAGCTCGTCGAGGTGGCTCAGCAGGAGCTTACCGCAATCACGGGACAGAAGGCAATCGTGACAGCCTCAAGGAAGGATATTTCCAACTTCAAGCTCCGTAAGGGAATGCCGATCGGAACGAAAGTCACCCTGCGCAATGTGAAGATGTACGAGTTCCTTGAGAGGCTCATCCGCATCTCCCTTCCGCGTATCCGCGACTTCAACGGAATCTCCGAGAAGATGGACGGCAAGGGCAACTACACGCTCGGAATCAAGGAGCAGATCATATTCCCGGAAATCGACATCGACAAGATTACGAAGATTCTCGGAATGGAAATCACTTTCGTGACTACAGCCAAGACCGACGAGGAGGCTTATGCGCTTCTTTCCGCATTCGGTCTGCCTTTCAAGAAAACTAACAAATAAAGACTCAGAAGATGGCAAAAGAATCAATGAAAGCCCGCGAGGTTAAGCGCGCGAAGCTGGTTGCTAAATACGCCGAGAAGAGGAAGGCTCTCAAGGAGGCAGGTGACTGGGCTGCTCTGGACAAGCTCCCTAAGAACTCAAGCCCTTGCCGTATGCACAACCGCTGCTCTCTCACAGGAAGGCCGAAGGGTTACATGAGGATGTTCGGCATCAGCCGTATCCAGTTCCGCGAGATGGCAAGCAACGGTCTCATCCCGGGTGTCAAGAAGGCAAGCTGGTAACAGGGAACAAACAGTTTATCACAATATTTATTAACAATTCGGATATCGGGCGCCTTCGGGCGTCGTGAAATCCACTAAAAGGATTTAAAAATGACTGATCCAATTGCAGATTACCTTACAAGGGTTCGCAACGCCTACGCGGTAGGCAAGAAGGTCGTTGAGGTTCCGGCTTCAAAGATTAAGCTGGCAATCACAAAGATTCTCTGCGAGAAAGGCTACATCCTCAGCTACAAGGTCGTTGAGGGAACTCCTTTCAACACAATCAAAATCGCTCTGAAGTACCATCCTCAGACCAAGGCTGCGGCCATCAAGCACATCGAGCGCATTTCGAGACCGGGTCTCAGAAAGTATGTCGATGTCGAAAACATGCCGCGTGTCCTGAACGGACTCGGAATCGCGGTTATTTCAACTTCAAAGGGTGTCATCACTGACAAGGAGGCCAAGGAGCTCAATGTCGGCGGTGAGGTTCTCTGTTATGTTTATTAATCTAAAAAACTGAAGAATAATGTCAAGAATTGGTAAATTGCCTGTACACCTTCCTGCCGGCGTGACCGTAGAGGTTGCCGCCGGAAACGTGGTTAAGGTTAAAGGACCTCTCGGACAGCTCAGCCAGAAGGTTGATTCGGACATCACCGTCACCGTAGAGGGAAATGAAGTAAAATTGGCACGCCCGACAGATCTTCCTCGTCACCGCTCCATGCACGGTCTCTACCGCGCTCTCATTCATAATATGGTGGTCGGCGTTTCGGAGGGCTATACAATCCGTCAGGAGCTTGTCGGCGTGGGTTACCGCGTTGAGGTCGCCGGTCAGATGGCAGTCTTCGCCCTCGGTTTCTCACACGAGATTCACTTCCAGCTTCCGGCTGAGATAAAGGCTGAGGCCGAGCCGGTGAAGAAGGGACAGAATCCTGTGCTCGTCCTCAAGAGCTGTGACAAGCAGCTTATCGGACAGGTCGCGGCCAAGATCCGCTCATTCCGCAAGCCTGAGCCATACAAGGGCAAGGGTATCAAGTTCGTCGGCGAGACGCTTCGTCGCAAGGCCGGTAAATCAGCAGGCGCTAAATAATAGGAGGACTAAGTTATGGCATTGAATAAGATTGAAAGAAGAAAAAGGATTCACTACCGTATTCGTAAAGTCGTTAATGGTACTGCTGAGAGACCGAGAATGGTTGTATTCAGAAGCAACAAGCAGATTTACGTTCAGGTTGTTGACGACTTGAAGGGCATCACCCTCGCTGCTGCCGCTTCAAATGACAAGGAGCTTGCTGCTGACTGCAAGGGCAAGACCGGCGTCGAGGCTGCCGCAATCGTCGGAAAGAAGATAGCGGAGCGTGCCCTCGCAAAGGGAATCACCACGATTTCCTTCGACCGTGGAGGCTACCTCTATCACGGACGTGTTAAAAGTTTGGCTGATGCTGCCCGTGAAGGTGGCCTGATTTTCTAAAAAATTGAGACTATGGCAAATACAAATGTTAAGAAAGTAAAGACATCTGACCTTGAGCTCAAGGACAGACTTGTTGCCATCCAGAGAGTGACCAAGGTCACTAAGGGTGGTCGTCACTTCAGTTTTGCAGCCATTGTTGTTGTGGGTGACGAGAACGGCGTTGTCGGTTATGGTCTCGGTAAGGCCAATGAGGTCACTACGGCAATCTCCAAGGGTGTAGAGGATGCGAAGAAGAATCTCGTGAAGGTTCCTGTTCTCAACCACACTATCCCTCATGAGCAGGAGGCAAAGTTCGGCGGCGCTCGCGTCTTCATGAAGCCTGCTGCCCCGGGTACCGGAGTTAAGGCCGGCGGTGCGATGCGTGTCGTTTTCGAGTCAGTCGGAATCCACAACGTCCTCGCGAAGTCAAAGGGTTCTTCAAACCCTCACAACCTCGTGAAGGCTACCGTTGCGGCTCTCACTGAAATGCGTGACGCCTACACTGTCGCAGGACTCCGCGGCATTCCTATGAGCAGAGTGTTTAAAGGTTAAGGAGGACTGAACTATGGCAAAAGTAAAGATTACTCAGACTAAGAGCAGGAGCGGTGCTACGAAGAGGCAGATTGCGAACCTCGCGTCACTCGGAATCCACAGGCTCCACCAGACCGTTGAAGTCGAGCTCACCCCTGTGACCAAGGGAATGCTTGAGAAGGTTCTTCATCTTGTTACGGTTGAGGAAGTAAAATAATTGGAGGGACAGAATATGAAATTGAATAATTTGACACCTGCAAAAGGTTCCAAGGGAAGAGAGAAGAGAATCGGACGCGGTGAGGGTTCAGGACACGGCGGAACATCAACCCGTGGCCACAAGGGCGCTCAGGCTCGTTCGGGCTACTCTCGCAAGAACGGATTCGAGGGCGGTCAGATGCCTATCCAGCGTCGTCTCCCGAAGTTCGGATTCACCAACCCTACCCGTGTTGAGTACAAGGCAATCAATGTTGCTGTCCTTCAGGCAATCGCCGAGGAGAACAAGATTGAGGTCATCACGCTTGACACCCTCAGGGACGCCGGATATGTCGGAAAGAACGATCTCGTGAAGATTCTCGGCAACGGCGAACTCAATGCCAAGGTCGAGGTCACCGCACACGCGTTCTCAAAGAGCGCGGTCGCGAAGATTGAGGCTGCCGGCGGAAAAGCTAACACAATTGAACAGCAATAATGAAGAAGTTTATTCAGACAATCAAGAACATCTTCAAGATTGAGGAGCTCAGGAAGAGAATCGGCTACACGCTGCTTCTCATCCTTGTCTATCGTCTCGGGAGCTTCATCGTGCTTCCGGGCATAGACGCTTCCCAGCTCGCCAAGATGCAGGACTTCGCCCAGGAAGGTCTCGTAGGCCTCCTCGACATGTTCTCCGGCGGCGCGTTCGGAAACGCCTCAATCTTCGCGCTGGGTGTGATGCCGTACATCTCGGCCTCCATCGTCATCCAGCTTCTTGGTGTTTTCGTCCCTTACTTCCGCAAGATGCAGATGGAGGGCGAAAGCGGACGGAGAAAGATGAATCAATACACAAGGTATCTGACCATATTGATTCTCTGCATCCAGGGTCCTGCCTATATGGCCGCTCTTCACCAGCAGGTTCCTGCCAGCGCGTTCGTGGCTGTCAATCAGCTCGGCTGGTCGAACTTCTGGTTCAACCTCGTTTCGACCGTAATCCTCATCGGCGGCACCATGTTCGTGATGTGGCTCGGCGAGAGAATCACTGACCGAGGAATCGGCAACGGTATCTCCCTAATCATCATGGTCGGAATCATCGCGCGCCTTCCGTTCGCGCTCGGCGCCGAGATTTCAGCGAAGTTCAGCACGTCTCTCGGAGGTGCGCTTCTCCTCATCATTGAACTCGTGATTCTCTTCTTCGTGTTCGTGGCGGCCATCGCGCTGGTACAGGCAGTGAGGAAGGTTCCAGTTCAGTATGCCAAGAGGGTTGTCGGAAACAAACAGTACGGCGGTGTCCGCCAGTACATCCCTATGAAGATCAACGCGGCCGGCGTGATGCCTATCATCTTCGCGCAGGCTCTGATGCTCTTCCCGCTCATCTTCTCGAGATTTGACGCGACGAGGGGACTGGCTGCCGTGTTCAGCAACTACACCGGATTCTGGTACAACTTCGTGTTCGCGATTCTCGTCATTCTCTTCACCTATTTCTACACTGCCGTGACTGTCAACCCGACTATGATGGCCGAGGAGATGAGGAAGAACGGCGGGTTCATACCGGGCGTGAAGCCGGGCAAGAAGACCGTTGAGTACCTTGACTCAATCATGTCGAGGGTGACTCTCCCGGGTTCAATCTTCCTTGCCGCCATCGCTATCCTCCCGGCGTTCGCGATGTTGCTCGGAGTCAACAACAAGTTCGCGGGCTTCTACGGAGGTACTTCCCTCCTGATTCTCGTCGGAGTCGTTCTTGACACTCTCCAGCAGATTGAAAGCTATCTTTTGATGCGTCATTATGACGGACTGATGAAGACCGGTCGTCTGAAAGGACGTTCAGGTATGTAATTCGATAAAGTTCATTGGAAAATGGTTGCGCCGAAAACAGAGGAAGAAATAGAGCTGATGCGCGAGAACGCGATTCTCGTTTCAAAGACATTGGCGGAAGTCGGTAAGATGGTCGCTCCTGGTGTGACAACTCTTGAGTTGAATAGGGTGGCCGAGACTTTTATCCGCGACAACGGAGCTATACCAAGCTTCCTCGGGTTTGACGGTTTCCCGGCGGCGCTCTGCATGTCCGTAAACGATGTCGTCGTGCACGGTTTTCCGTCCGACTATGTCCTTAAGGAAGGAGACATCGTTTCCGTGGATTGCGGAACTTACTACAGAGGCTATAACGGCGATTCGGCCTACACTTTCCCTGTCGGGGAGGTGGATGCCGAAACCGCCGAACTCCTCAGGGTAACGAAGGAATCCCTCTACAGGGGCATTGCGGCGGCGGTTGACGGGGCGCGCGTGGGCGATATAGGACACGCGGTGCAGTCGTATGCGGAGTCATTCGGTTTCGGTGTCGTCCGTGAGCTTGAAGGCCACGGAATAGGCACTCGGATGCACGAGTCCCCGGGCATTCCTAACTATGGAAGGCAGGGACACGGGCCTAAGCTGAGAAACGGGATGACCATCTGTATCGAGCCGATGATTACGGCAGGGTCAAAAAACGTGTACTTGGACAAAAATGGTTGGGCTGTCCACACGTCGGATCACCGGAACGCGGCTCATTACGAGCTTACGGTTGTTGTCAGAAAGGGTCACGCAGAGCAGCTTTCGACCTTTGAATACATCGAGAACAGTGTTAAATTTTAATGTGATATTTTATGCCGAAGCAATCAGCAATCGAACAGGAAGGCGTCATCATCGAGACTCTGCCGAACGCGATGTTCAAGGTGGAGCTTGAGAACGGTCACGTCATCATCGCCCACATCTCCGGAAAGATGAGGATGAACTACATCAAGATTCTCCCCGGCGACAAGGTGAAAGTCGAAATGTCACCTTATGATTTATCAAAAGGAAGAATTTCTTTCAGATATAAATAAAATCATTAGTTATGAAAGTTAAAACATCCATAAAGAAGCGCAGCGAAGACTGCAAGATCGTCAAGCGTAAGGGTCGTCTCTACGTGATCTGCAAGAAGAACCCGAAGTTCAAGATGCGCCAGGGATAATCACTGATTTGTTAACAATTTAAGCATTAAGAATAATTATGGCAAGAATAGCCGGTGTTGATTTACCTAACAACAAGAGGGGAGAGATAGGTCTGACCTATATCTTCGGAATCGGTCGCAGCACAGCAAGGAAGATTCTTTCTGAGCTTGGCATCGATTATGACATCAAGTGCGGTGACTGGAACGATGAGCAGGTTGCGGGCATCCGCAGCGTCATCTCCAACGAGTACAAGATTGAGGGTGAACTCCGTTCAAGCATCCAGATGAACATCAAGCGTCTGATGGATATCGGTTGCTACCGTGGCATCCGTCACCGTCTCGGACTCCCTGTCCGCGGTCAGAGCACCAAGAACAACGCCCGTACGAGAAAGGGTAAGAAGAAAACTGTTGCCAACAAGAAGAAGGCAACCAAATAGTCGATGAATTATGGCAAAGAAAACAACAACAGCAAAAAAGAGAGTTGTAAAGGTTGACGCTTGTGGCGAGGCTCATATTTCATCAACCTTCAACAATGTGATCATCTCGCTGACCAACAGCGTCGGGCAGGTGATCAGCTGGTCCTCTGCCGGAAAGAGCGGTTTCAGGGGATCCAAGAAGAACACTCCTTACGCAGCTCAGGTTGCCGCAGAGGATTGTGCAAAGACAGCTTACGACCTCGGTCTCCGCAAGGTAAAGGCTTATGTCAAGGGCCCTGGTGCAGGACGTGAGTCCGCAATCAGAACCATCCACGGTGCAGGTATCGAAGTTACAGAGATTATCGACGTCACTCCTATGCCGCACAACGGTTGCCGCCCTAAGGGACGTCGTAAGGTTTAATGTGTAACAATCTAAAGCAAGAATTACTATGGCAAGATATACTGGACCAAGTACTAAAATCGCGCGTAAGTTCGGCGAGCCGATTTACGGGACGGATAAGGACTTTGAGAAGAGAAATTATCCTCCGGGACAGCACGGCCTCGCAAGCAAGCGCAAGAAGAAATCCGAGTACGGCACTCAGCTCAAGGAGAAGCAGAAGGTTAAATACACCTACGGAGTCCTTGAGAGGCAGTTCCGCAACACTTACGAGAAGGCTTCCCGCATGAAGGGACAGAAGGGTGAGAACCTCCTCTTCCTCCTTGAGTCACGTCTCGACAACATCGTGTATCGTCTCGGCTTCGCTCCTACGAGGGCGGCCGCAAGGCAGCTCGTGCTCCACTGCCACATCACTCTCAACGGCGAGGTCTGCAACATTCCTTCCGCTACGGTGAAGCCTGGAGACACGGTTGCGGTGCGCGAGAGGTCAAAGAGCCTTGAGGTAATCACCGCCAGCGTCGCTTCCGCCGCGAAGTATTCATGGCTTGAGCTTGATGCAAAGGCGCTTACCGGAAAGTATCTCAACGTTCCCGTACGCGAGGAAATCCCCGAGAACATCAACGAGCAGCTTATCGTCGAGCTTTACTCCAAGTAATAATTAAACACCCAAAAAGCAATTATGGCAATCTTAGCATTTCAGAAACCGGACAAGGTGATTATGCTTGAAGGCACCGACACCGTGGGTCGTTTCGAGTTCAGGCCGCTTGAGCCTGGCTACGGACAGACCATCGGTAACGCCCTCCGCCGTATTCTCCTGTCGTCATTAGAGGGGTTTGCTATCAACTCAATCAAGATTTCCGGGGTTGACCAGGAATTCGCCACCATACCGGGCGTAGTTGAGGGAATGCAGGACATCATCCTGAACCTCAAGCAGGTACGCTTCAAGAGAATGGTCGATACGGTTGATTCAGAGGTGGCAAACATCGTGATCAGCGGGAAGCAGGAGTTTACCGCTGAGGAAATCTCAAAAGGATTGTCTTCTTTCACGGTGTTGAACCCTGACCTTCACATCTGCTCTCTCGAACCGTCCGTGAAACTTGAGATTTCTCTCACGGTTGCGAAGGGACGCGGCTTTGTTCCGGCTGACGAGAACAGGGACGAGAACACTCCTATCGGAACCATTCCGGTGGATGCGATCTACACCCCTATCCGCAACGTGAACTGGACCGTCGAGAACTGGCGTGTGGAGCAGAAGACCGACTACGAGAAGCTGAACCTGGAGATTGTGACCGACGGATCCATCACTCCTAACGCTGCTCTTCAGGAGGCTGCAAACATCCTCATCTATCACTTCAAGCTGTTCACTGACGACAAGAAGCTCACTCTTGAGAGCACCATCGAGTCGGACACCAAGGAACTTGACGAGGAGTCGCTTCACATGAGGCATCTCCTTCTGACCAAGCTCTCCGACATGGGACTTTCCGTGAGGGCGTACAACTGCCTGAAGGCCGCCGACATCGACACCTTCGCCGACCTTGTCTCCTACTCAAGGGCGGAACTCATGAAGTTCAGGAACTTCGGACGGAAGTCGCTCAATGAAATCGACCTTCTGGTTGACAAGATGAAGCTTTCATTCGGCATGGATGTTACCAAGTATAATATTGAACAAAAGAAAAAGAACGTATAAAGTATGAGACACAATAAGGCTTTCAACCACCTTGGTCGCAAGAGCGGTCACCGCAAGGCTCTCCTCGCGAATATGGCCACCTCTCTCATTCTCCACAAGAGAATCCAGACCACTGTAGCCAAGGCAAAGGCTTTGCAGATGTACGTTGAACCGCTCATCACAAAGTCAAAGGACGATACTACCGCATCACGCCGTACCGTTTTCAGCTATCTCAAGAACAAGGAGGCTGTCACGGAGCTCTTCCGTACCGTGGCTCCTAAGATTGCTGAGCGTCCGGGCGGATACACAAGGGTTCTCAAGACAGGTTTCCGTCAGGGTGACGGCGCCGACCTCGCAATCATCGAGCTTGTCGATTTCAACGAGGCCGCTCTCGCTTCAACTCCTAAGAAGGAGGCCAAGAAGACCACCCGCCGCAGCCGCGCCAAGAAGACGGAGGCAACCGAGGCCGCTCCGGCAGCCGAGGCTCCTGCAACTGAAGCTCCTGCAGCTGAGGCATAGTCCGAACTCTTTGACAGAGTCTGTTCCCCTGAAGTCCGGAAGGATTTCGGGGGAATTTTTTTGTTGAACAGACAAAAAATAGTCCTATCTTTGCGCCGGTGAAAATTTTTCTGATGAAAGTCTGAGTACGATGAAAAAAGCGGAAGACAGGGAACTTGTTAATGGACTGAAGAGTGGCGATGCCGAGGCGTGGCGTCGTCTCTTTGTCCGTTACTATGCTGTCTATGTGCGTTTTGTTGGCAAGATTGTCGGCGACATGACTGCGGCGAAGGACATCGTGCAGGATGTTTTTATGAAGCTCTGGAACAACCGGGGGAGGCTTGAGCCGGACTCGCCGGTGGAGAGGCTGCTTTATGTGATTGCGCGAAACTCCGCCTTCACATTTCTGCGGGACCGCAAGTCTTTCATTCCTGTGGAGAAATCTCCGGCCGCGGACAGGGCGGGTCTTTCAGTGGAGGAGGAACTGCTCATCAATGAGCGGAGGGAACTTCTTGACGAGGCCGTGAAGGAACTCCCGCAGCAGCGCCGGACGGTGATCGACTTGAAACTGGGGGGGGTACAAACCGCTCCATATCCGAGGAACTTGGCCTGTCCGAGAAGACGGTCGAACGCCATGTCACGCTTGCGCTCGCTGAGCTGAAGAACAAGGTGCATTCATAGGAACGGCTTATCTTGTTCCCGTGTCTCAAAGATTTCGGGGCTCTTTAGGCAATCTCTGAAAAAACTTCATTTCCGATTGGGGGATTCTCTCCCTTTGCGAGTTCATTGTGTGTTATGGACTCGAAGAACAACAATAAGAACAATGAATTCCAGGACTGGCTTCTGGAGAATGAGGATACCACGCAGGCAGATGTGGTTCTTAACGAGCTGCTCAGGCAGGCGGAGGACGAGCTGTCCGGGAAGGACGCTGCGGAAGGCGCGGCCGCATTCGCGGAATTCGCGGAGCGGACCGGCATCCGGGGCGGAAAGCGGAAGCCGCGCCGCGTGCTGCGTATTGTCACGGACATTGCCGCCGCCCTGCTTGTCCCGGTAGCGGCAGCGTGCCTGTGGCTGGCTCTCGGCACCGGCGGCGAGCCGGAGGCGGTCTGGAGCGAACTGTCAACGGCATACGCCGAGAACGCCTCCGTGGAACTTCCTGACGGCACCTCAGTAAAGCTCGGTCCGTGCAGCCGTCTCATATATCCGGACCGGTTCACCTCTTCCGGAAGGAAGGTCTTCATCAGCGGCGACGTTCTGTTTGACGTCACGAAAGATTCGGAAAAGAAATTTGTCGCCGTTTCCGACAATATGGACGTGATTGTCCATGGAACACGCTTCCATGTGTCGTCTTTTATGGACGCCGGCAGTGATGAGGTGGCCCTTCTCAACGGCTCGGTCGAGCTGTCCATGCATTCCGACGGGACATCCGTGATGGTCGCTCCGGGCGACATCATCCGCTATGACAAGGAAAACGGAAGCGTGAGACGTCTGCGCTTCGATGTCAACAGCTATGAGCGTGTCCTTGACGTGGACGGCCTGCAGTTCGTGGATGCCACGCTGTCAGAGATTGCGGGCACGCTGTCGCGCCGCTTCAGGGTGGATGTTTCCGTTGAGGACGGCATCGCCGGGGAGAAATACTACGCGTCGTTCATAAACGGTGAGAATCTCGATGAGATACTGAATGCCCTCAATGTCGAGAGGCATTTCAGGATTACCCACAATAATAACAAAATTAAACTAACTGCAAGATGAACCTGAAATTCTTTATCAGGACCCTCATCACATTGTTGGCCGCAGCCGTTCTGTCGTGTGCGCTGGCTTCCGCCCAGAGCATAACGCTTAATATGCGCAATGCCACGGTGTCGAGGGTAATCGCTGAAATCCAGTCCAGTTATGGATATTCAGTCGTCGTTAAGTCGTCGGGGATAGACATGGAGAGGCGGGTCTCCGTGTCGGTGACGGACGTTGATGTGGAAACCGCCGTGAAAAAGGTCTTCGAGGGGCAGCCGGTGTCGGTCAGCGTCAGCGGCCGTACCGTGGTCGTTTCCGAGAACCGTACCGTGGCTGAGGACAAATCGGACGGCCGCTTCACCCTGAAGGGCACCGTGAAGTCCGCTGACGGGGAGCCGCTGCTCGGGGCCGGAATCATGGTCAAGGGTCGTCCCGGAGCCGGAACAGTGGCGGACATTGACGGAAATTTCAGCATTGACGTGGCTGTGAATGAGAGACTTGTGGCTTCATTCATGGGCTTCACGGATGCCGAGGTCATAGTCAGGGGCAGGACTCCGCTTGACATCGTGCTCTCGCCTGACAATGAGTTTCTCGCTGAGACCGTGGTCATCGGCTACGGAACCCAGAAGAAAGTGAACCTCACGGGAGCCGTGGCGGTGGTCGATGGAGACAACCTGCGCAACCGCAACGCCGCCTCCGTGGGCGAGATGCTTCAGGGGGCGATGCCGAACGTCACTGTCAAGACCTCGGGACGTGCCGGTGACGAAACGACAGTGAACATCCGTGGCGTGACCTCAATCGCCTCTTCGACCGGTCCGCTCATCCTCATCGACGGTGTGGAGGGAGACCTTCGTGACGTGAATCCTAACGACATCGAGTCCATAAGCGTGCTGAAGGATGCCTCGGCGTCGGCCGTCTATGGAGCGCGCGCCGGCTTCGGAGTCGTGCTCGTGACGACGAAGAATCCTTCGGGAGAGAAGATAAACGTCTCCTATAACGGCAAGTTCACTTTCGGAACGGCCACGGTCTCAACGGATTTCGAGACGAGGGGCTACTACAGCGCCTACATCAACGATATGTTCTTCAGAACCTATCAGGGCACGCCATATACGACCTACACCGCCGAGGACTACCACGAGCTGTGGATACGCCGAAACGACAAGGTGGAGGACCCGTCAAGGCCGTGGGTGGTCGAGAAGGGAGGCGTATATAAGTACTACGGCAACTTCGACTGGTACAACTATATGTTCAACAACACCCGCCCGACGCACGACCACAACCTGAGCGTTTCCGGCAGCGCGGGAAGGGTGAACTTCCTCGTCTCTGGCAATTTCTACGACCAGACGGGAGCCAAGGCCATAAAGCCGGACCACTACACCCATTATACTTTCCGCACGAAAATCGGGGTGAAGGTCACCGACTGGCTCGAAATCACCAACAACACCAACTGGTCGAGCCGAAAGCAGTCGTTCCCGGGAAGTTCCAGCTCATTCGGCAGTTATTTCTCGAACGCGTGGAAACACGGTCTCGCAAGCATAGTCCCGATAAATCCGGACGGCACTTATGTCTATTATTCATCGACCAGCCCGACCTACACGGTGACTGACGGAGCCCATGCCATCGCGGAGTACGGCAAGCACGACATGACGGACAAGAACACCGAACTGCGGACCACCTTCGAGGCAGTGATAAGGCCTGTAAGGCAGTTTGAAATCAGGGCAAACTACTCCTACACTGACCTTATGTACTATGCTTTCAACCGTTTCGTCGATGTCCCGTATTCCCGCATCCCGGGCAAGGTTCTCTATATGTCAGCGTCTTCCGATGTGGCAAAGGACAGGATTCAGGAGAGCTACAACACCACCCGCAGGAACGTGTTCAATGCCTACGCCACCTACGGAGACATCTTCGGAGGTAAGCATGACTTCAAGGCAATGGCCGGAGTGAACTACGAGTACAAGTACTACAAGAAAAACTATATGCGCCGCTACGACCTGCTGAGCGAGGAGATTTCCGACTTTAACATCGCTGTGGGCGACAACATCTACACACGGGGAGGCCAGGACGACTATGCCGTGCTCGGCTTCTTCTACCGTCTCAACTACGCCTACGCCGACCGCTATCTCGTCGAGACAAGCGGACGCTACGACGGCAGCTCGCGCTTCGCCAAGGGACGCCGGTTCGGATTCTTCCCTTCATTCTCGCTCGGTTGGAGAATCAGCGAGGAGCCGTTCTTCAGGAACGCGAAGGGCGTGGTCAACAACCTGAAGCTCAGGTACTCCTACGGCTCGCTCGGAAACCAGAGCGCGGTGGGATATTACGACTACATCCAGACAATCACCACCTCGGGACAGCTCAACTACCGTTTCGGCGAAGGACAGAAGGTCTATTATGCGGACGAGTCGGCTCCTAACGCGTCGGACATATCGTGGGAGAAGATATATACCAACAACATCGGACTTGACCTCTCGATGTTCAGGGGCAGGCTCAATTTCAGCGCCGACGCATATATCCGCGACACGAAGGACATGATTATGCAGAGCCAGGCTCTTCCTTCGACCTACGGCGCGACCGCCCCCAAGAACAATTCGGCGGATCTGCGCACCTACGGATATGAATTCACCGTTTCATGGAACGACAGCTTCGCGCTTGCCGGCGACGACTTCAGCTATGGGGTCAGCTTCGGCCTGGGCGACAATGTCTCTTATGTCACGAAATATGACAACCCGAACAAGACGCTCGCGAGCCCGTACGTGGGACAGAAGCTCGGCGACATCTGGGGCTACCGCATAGGCGGGCTCTTCGCGACGAACGCTGACGCGATGGCGTATCAGGTGGATCAGAGCGCCGTCAATGACATGATTAACACGGAGATAGTCGATAACGGGCTTCATGCCGGAGACCTCAAGTTCCTCGACCTCGACGGAAACGGGAAGATTGAACCGACGACGTCCGCGGACGACATAAAGGACATGGTCATAATCGGTAACTCCCTTCCCCGCTACAATTTCAGCGGGACGGTGAATCTCGGGTGGAAGGGCATAGACTTCTCGATTATGCTTCAGGGCATAGGACGCCAGAACATGTACCCGAGCACCGAAGACCTCGCGTTCTGGGGCCCGTATTCCCGGCCTTATGTCTCTTTCATTCCCAAGGACTTCATGAGCAAGGTCTGGTCGGAGAGCAATCCGGACGCATATTTCCCGAGACCGAGGGGATATGTCGCGCTCAAGAGCAACCGCGAGCTCGGGGCGGTCAACGACCGTTACCTCCAGAATGTCGGCTACTGCCGCCTGAAGAACCTCACCATAGGCTATACGCTTCCGAAGAAGTGGCTTGAGAGGATGCGCATGACCAAGTTCCGCATCTACTTCTCGGGCGAGAACCTTGCCACGGTGACGGCGCTGAAGAGCCGCTACATCGACCCCGAGCAGGCCTCGTCATCCCTTTCATGGAAGAACGGGAGGGGCGCGGGAATGGTCTATCCTTATGCGAAGACATTCACTTTCGGACTTGACATAACATTCTAATTCGTGAGGACAATGTATATGAACAAGACGATGTATATGAAAAAATCAATGATAAAGGGATTTGCATCCGTCATTTTCGCGTCGGCGCTGCTGAACTCCTGCAATCTTCTGGACCTTACTCCTAAGGCCGCCGTGACGGTGAAGACATATTTCAAGAACGAATCGGAACTGGATCTCTATGCCAACCGTTTCTACAGCGACATCCTGCCCGGAGGAAGCGGAATTTACAAGGAAATAGGCGACAACATGATCTGGATTCCGCTTGCAAGCGAGGTGAGCCTCACCCGCACCGTTCCCGAGACCGGCGGTGGCTGGTCGTTCGAGGCTCTGCGGCATATCAATTTCCTGCTTGAGAACATCGGCAACTGCGGCGATCAGGCGGCCGTGAGAAAATACACCGGAGTGGCGAAGTTCTTCAGGGCTCACTACTACTTCAACATGGTGAAGCGGTTCGGCGATGTTCCGTGGATTGACCATGTCCCGGGGACGGACGACCCTGTCCTCTACAAGCCGAGGGACTCGCGCGACGTGGTGATGGAGCACGTCATCGGGGACCTTGACGAGGCGATAGAGCTTTTCAGGAAGGAAAACAGCACAAAGGATCTCTATCACGTGACATGGTGGACCGCCCTTGCGCTCAAGAGCCGCATCTGCCTTTTTGAGGGCACCTTCCGCAAGTATCACGGTCTTGCGGACTCGGAGAAATGGCTCCGTCTCTGCGTGGAGTCGTCGAACGAACTCATGACGGCGTCACGCGGCTACTCGCTCTACAGCTCCGGCTCGCAGCCGTACCGCGATCTCTTCACCTCCGACAACGCCAAGTCAGTGGAGGTAATTCTCGCGAGGGACTACGACCAGGCCTCGTCGCTTGCCAATTCGGTTCTTAACACCTTCAACACACCGGGCGAGGGACGCTGCGGCTTCACCAAGAAATTCGTCAACAGCTATCTCATGGCAGACGGCACGAGGTTCACGGACAGGCCGGGCTACGACAGGCTTGAATTTGCGGACGAGGTGACGGGACGCGACCCGCGCCTTGCCCAGACCATCAGGACGACCAAGGGACTGAACTTCGCGAACTGCATAACCGGCTACCAGCCGCACAAGTACATCACGGAGGCGAACCTCGGTTCCAGCGAGTCTTCCTACAACGACCTGCCGCTCTTCCGCATGGCCGAGGTCTATCTCAACTACGCGGAGGCCAAGGCCGAGCTCGGGGAAATCACCCAGAACGACCTCGATGTCTCGGTGAACAAGATCCGTGAGCGGGCGAAGATGCCGGCGATGAGCCTCAGCGACGCTAACGGCGCTCCCGACCCGTACCTCAGTTCCCCTGAAACCGGCTACACCAACGTCACCGGCGCGAACAAGGGCGTGATTCTCGAAATCCGCAGGGAAAGGACGATTGAGCTCGTGCTTGAGAGCCAGAACCGCTGGTGGGATCTCATCCGCTGGAAGGCCGGAGCCTGCATAGGGCAGAAGATAGAGGGAATCTACATCCCCTCCGACAAGATTGGCAAGGCCTACGACGTGAACGTGGACGGCACCGCTGACATCTGTGTCTATGGCGGCACGCAGCCGTCGGTGAAGGAAAACGTCACATGGTTCAACATCGACACTGACTACAGGCTCTCCGAGGGCGATTCCGGAAAGATAGTGTTCTTCTCCGACGTCGAGAGGAAATGGAACGAGGAGCGTGACTATTTCTATCCGATACCTAAGGAGGACATAACCCTCACGGGCGGGAAAATCGAACAGAACAAAGGATGGTAGCAAAAAATGTGTATATACAATGAAAAGGATATATGATATATCGGGCTATGTCGTCGCTGCGCTGCTGACGCTTATGCTGGCACTGTCGTGCCATTATAATCCGCTGGATTCGTATTCGAGGGTGCCTCCCGACAGAACGGAGGAACCGGGAGTGGACGAGGGCGGATTGGGGGGCGCGTTCGCTTCCGGCTTCGGAACTCAGGAGTCTCCGTACATACTCGCCACGGCGCAGCACGTGGCGAATATGTCCAAGGCGCTTTCTCCCGAGGAAATGGTTTATTTCAAGCTTTCCGCGGACATAGACATGAAGGACATTCCCTGGACCCCGCTCAACAATGCCGACCCGTACAGCCTGTTCATCGACTTTGACGGCGACGGCCATGTCATCAGGAACCTCAGCTGCAAGGGGCAGAGCTATTCGAGCTTCTTCGGAATCCTCTGCGGGGAGTGCCGTAACGTCGGGTTCATCGACGCGACAATTTCCGGCTCCAACGCGTCGGGAGTCATCGCCGGCTATCTCGGTATCCGCTCGCCGAAGAGCAGCGACTATGTCGGGAAAGTGAGCGGCTGCTATGTCAGCGGCTCCGTCAGCGGAGCTCCTGCGGGAGGCATTGCCGGAATGAGCGGAACCGCATATTCACCGCGTTTCTGCGAGATAAGCAACTGCTATTCGGCGGCACGGGTGAGTTCCTCCGGCGACGGCGGCGGAATTGTCGGCACCATGCTTGACGGCGGCGCCGTAACAAACGTGTATGCCACCGGGAGAATTGCCGGAGACAAGGTCTGCGGGGGCATCGCGGGAAAACTTAACGGAAGCGCATACCTTCAGAATGTGGTGGCATGGAACAGTGCGGTCTCAGGCTCGGGGGACGTCGGGCTCGTGAGCGGGACGGGACAGGGCTATACCGATGCATACACATATTCCAAGACACTCTCGGACATTGCCAATCCCGACGGCAGGACGGACGAGGAACTGCGTGCCGTGGTGACCGCCTGGGGCGACCCGTGGGCAGAGGACGGGGCCGTGGCCAACGGCTATCCCGCACTCGGATGGCTCGCCGCGAGAACCGATGTTTCCGATGTCTGCGGTCATGTCAAGGGTGAGGACCCGGACGCTCCGATAACTCCGGAGGAGATAACCGAGGGCTCAGGCACCGAGGCCGACCCGTACCTGCTCAAGACGGCAGGACAGGTGTTCAACATCAAGTCTGTCCTCAAGAATGGGGAGACCGTCCATGTGCGGCTTGACGCTGACGTCGATTTGAAGAAGCAGAAATGGACTCCGCTCAACTTCGAGGACCCTTACGACCTCGGAATCCACTTTGACGGAGGCGGCCATAAGATTATGAACTTCTCATGCTACGACGCCAAGACCTATGCAAGTTTCTTCGGAGTGCTCAACGGAGTCTGTGAGAATGTTGAGTTCGTTGACGCGACCGTGCTCGGCGTCTCGGGCAACTGCGGGCTTCTCGGAGGATGGGCGGGAACTAACGGCGGCATCACGGCGGTGGTTTCCGATGTGAAGGCGAGCGTGACCGTCACCAATGAGGCTGCGGGCGAGGTTCACACGGGAGGACTTGCCGGCGTGGCCGCGAATGCGGAGTTCAGGAACTGCACGGTTTCGGCGAATGTCATCTCTAACGTGCTTCATGACAAGCAGAAGGCGGCCTGCGGCGGAATAGTCGGAAAGACGAACGCCGGGGTCGGGATTTCCGGATGCAGTGTCAGCGGAAATGTTACCAACAACGGCAAATATACCGGCGGAGTCATCGGCTGGGAGTCCGTGGGGGATGTCAGCGTGACCGGATGCGCGGTGAATGCAACCGTGAGGGGCGAACGTGAGCGTGTCGGAGGAATCATCGGCCATTTCCAGGGAGGTGTCATCAGCCGATGCCTCTTCAGCGGCGAGGTGAGCACCGGAGACCGCACGGTCGGCGGAATCGTCGGAAATGCGGAAGGCGCGAGGTCCGGCGGTGCGGATTCGGAAATATCCGACTGCATCAGCTCCGGCTCGGTTACGGGCAAGTATGTGCTTGTCGGTGGCATCGCGGGTGATGTGATGAAGAACACGCTTGTTACAAGATGCCTGTCCGAGGCTCAGGTTGAGGGTCAGGCTGCTGTCGGAGGCCTGATTGGAAGGGCCTGCGGAGGCGGCTGGAAGTTCGGCGAGGCGTTCGGCGTGAAGGTCACGAAATGCCTCGCGTGGAACGGAGGAGTCACAGGAACGCGCAACGACAACAACTACTCCGGAGCCAGCGGCAACGGCGCGGTGATAGGCTTCACCTCCCTGACCAACACTCTGGAGGACTGCCTGCGCAGACCCGGCTTCTCTCTCAAGGCGAACTATTGCAGCGACCTCTACGACCAGGAAAACGCCGGACCGTCGTCGCCGCTCGTGATAACCGGAACTCCGGAAGGCTACGGCTATATCTATCCGTACCACGGCAAGGCGGCCGCCGCAGGCTCGACAGCCTCGGGCGCGGCTCAGTCCCTCGGATGGGACGCTTCCGTGTGGGATTTCTCGAAGGCGGTTCCTTCTCTGAAAAAATGACCCTTTTCGACAAGCGCGGGCAGCCCGGAGCCATCTGAAACTGCCTGCGCAGAAAGAGGCGTATGTGACACAAATACTTATAAATACATATGATGATGAAAACACTCAGAACAAGATATATTCTTTTCTCCCTCATTATTTTCCTTGCGGGATGCGGGAGCTGCGCAAAGCCGCAGGACAATTCGGCATTCGTGCCTCAGGACAGCGCTCCTTCGACCTCACAGGGCGAAAGTCAGGGGAAATGGACTGAGGTCAAGGTCAGCGACGGGCTGATTTACAAGTCTTTCCGAGGACATGACGATATTTCGGGGGCGGAGCAGATTGTCTCAGTGCTCGACGTCGATCTCAACTCCGACAGGTATGAGGTGAAGTTCGACTACCACGAGCCGAGCTGCGCCACTTCCTCGACGATGAAAAGGCTCGGG
This sequence comes from uncultured Bacteroidales bacterium, assembly GCA_934725015.1. Lineage (GTDB taxonomy): Bacteria > Bacteroidota > Bacteroidia > Bacteroidales > UBA932 > Cryptobacteroides. The sequence continues at coordinate 197,573 of CAKVAS010000003.1, read as the reverse complement.
GCGGTCGCGGCGGTGAACGCGGCCTACGAGAACGAGTCGTGCTACATCAAGGTCGATGGAGTGGTGAAGTTCGCCATTCCGAACAAGACGGTCATGAACACGGGAGTCCCTCAGTGGAAGTCCGAGGCGGCCGTCTATTCCGACGGGAAGCAGGGCGTGAAGATTGAGTTCTCCGCGAAGGACTGCCGGCGTGATGTGGAGGAGACCCGCGCCGTCTATAACAAGCGCACGGAGGCGAACATCTTTTCCTCCGCGCCCATGCTCATCGACAACTACGAGACTGTCGGAGCCAACTTCGTCCCCGACGGCTACACTCAGGAGCAGCTTGAGACCCTCAACTACGAGAACCCCCTGCGTCATCAGGGCGTCCGTCACCCGAGAACCGCCGTCGCCCTCACTGGGGACAACCATTTCCTGATGATAGTCGTTGACGGTCGTCGCACCGGCATCGCCGAAGGGATGAACGCCCGCGAGCTCACGTTCTTCATCAAGGAACACTTCAAGCCGCAGTATGCCCTGAACATGGACGGCGGCGGCTCATCGACACTCTGCGTCACCGGACAGGGCGACTCGGAAACTCATGTCGTGAACTATCCTACCGACCGGGGCGGCTTCGACCACTCCGGCGAGAGAAACCTTTCAACCACAATTCTGATAATGGACACTAAAAAGTAATGATTATGGATATGAAACATTTTGTGAATATGTTTGCGGCGGCGTCGCTTGTCGCGCTTGCCTCCCTTTCCTGCGCGAAGGAGAAAGAACCGGCGGGAAACGGAGAGGAAACTAAGAACAAGGTCACGATTTCGGCCACGCTTCCGGAAGAGCTTGGAACCAAGGTGACTTTTACGGAGGGCGAGGCCGCGCTGAAGCTCTCGTGGGAGACGACGGACGTGCTCCGCATAATTTCGGAAAGCGGAGAGTCGGAGACATACACCGTCAAGGAGATTAACGGCAGGACCGCGACGTTCGAGGGATACGAACTCGAAGGCACGAAGTTCACGGCGATATATCCCGGAAATTATGAGACGGTCGAGGCTATCGAAGCACATTCATACACCGGACAGGTTCAGGCGGGCAATGCCTCCACGGCGCATCTTCAGCTCAATGCCATGGCTGCGGAACTCCCGGACATTCAGAATATTTCCTTTGCCGGCGAGGGCGTCAGGCTCAACGGGGCGCTGAAGCTCTGTCTGAATCTGCCGGAGACAGTCGCCAAGGTGAGCGGGGTCACGCTTTCCGCAGCATCTGACATTTTCTTCACGGACAACGCGGGCTCTGCGAAGAGCAGTTCGTTCGGCCTTTCTTTGGAAAATGCGGACGTGTCGGAGAGTCATGTACTTACGGCATATATGATGTCTCCATGGGCCGAGGCTGCCATTACTGAAGGCACGGAACTGACCGTGACTGTCGAGGCCGACGGCGCTGCAATCAAAAAATCCTTCACGACCGAGAGTGCGGTAAATCTCGCGGGCGGCTATATGAGCACGATTCAGATAAATGACGGAGACTGGACGGCGGTGCTCGGCGGTTCAGGCACAGAGGCTGACCCATATAGGCTCAGCACGGTCCTCGACCTTCTCGCGATGAAGCCAGTCCTCGCGGCGGGGCAGACGACATATTTTAAGATGATAAGCGACATCGACATGGGCTCAATCGACAACTGGACACCGCTGAATCAGGATGAACCGTATGACCTCGGCATTGATTTCGACGGCGACGGGCACTCTCTCCTGAATCTCAAGTCAAAGGAAGTGAAGTATGCAAGCTTCTTCGGAGTGCTCTATGGGAATTGTCATAATGTCAAGTTTGAAAATGCGGAGATTGTAGGTGACGCAAAATCCGGGGCAGGCATAGTCGGCGGATATATCGGTACGGGAGGCAAGCCTGCGCACGTTTATGATGTAGAGGCTACCGGCACTGTCACCAACAGCGGAAAGGGACAGAATGTCGGCGGACTTGGAGGTAACGCCCGCGAGGCTGCAATAGAAAGGTGTTCGGTGAATGTCGTCGTCTCCAATCCTATGGGTGACGGAACAAGGGACGGAAGAACCTCAACGGGCGGAATTGTCGGCAAGACGCTGGCGTCAGTCAGCATTATTGGCTGTGTCTCAATGGGTACTGTCGAGACGACTAACGGAACCTCCAATACATACACGGGCGGAATTGTCGGTTATGAGTCCGCCGTCGGAGCCGAAATCCGCGACTGCGAGTCCCACATGACGGTAAGCAGCGCCGGTGAACGTGTCGGCGGAATCGTCGGACACTATCAAGGAGGCACTTTGTCCGGATGTAAGTTCTATGGGGACGTGAATGCCACCAGGCAATATGCCGGAGGAATCGCCGGAATCGTTTCCGAGGCCTCAACCATTGAAGGGTGCTTTTCCTCAGGTACTGTCATGGGACAGAACAAGAGCGGCGGAATAGTCGGAATGAACGAGAATTCCCTGACTATACGCCGGTGCGGGTCTTCGTCCACGATAAAGTGCACGGATGATGTCGGAGGCATTCTGGGCTTTGCCCCTAACGGCAAGGCCGCGACCGTTGAGGACTGTGTTTTCTCAGGGAAAATGACTGTGGGCCAGAGAACCGGCGGAATTGTCGGAGATATGGGAAGTGGCTCTTCTGTAGCAAGATGCTATGTTTCAGGCGCGATAACCGGCTGGGCGGCTGTCGGCGGGCTCGTCGGCCGTGCTGCCGGAATCAGCTGGAATGCAAAGGACAAGGGATATGACAACACCATTGAATCCTGCATAGCATGGTTTGACAACATCACCGCGACCCGTAATGACGAGAACGGCGGAGGCTCGGGCATAATCGTCGGTTTCACCGGCTTGAAGAACATCTTGAAAGACTGCATACGCAAACCGGAAGCGACCTTGACCGCAAAGTATTGCAGCGATGTCTATGATCAGGAGAACGCCGATGCTGCGACTCCGTTGTCAATAAGGGAAGTCCCGTCAAAATATACCTTCATCTATCCGTACCACGGCAAGGCGGCCGCCTCCGACGCCACGGCCTCAGGCGTGGCACGGTCTCTCGGCTGGAGCTCCGATGTCTGGGATCTCTCCGGCTCCGAGCCTAAGCTGAAGTAACGCACATTCAGCCCATAATAGTATGCCGCCACGAGCCTTGCGACCCGTGGCGGCTGTTTTTGTGACAGTTACGCACTTTCCCGATAAATTGCTATCTTTGTTGTCGAACTAAAATGATGGTTATGGGTATGAAAGAGCTTCCTATCGGAGTGCAGACTTTTGAGGACATCGTGTCCGGAAATTATATCTATGTGGACAAGACCGGTCTTGTCTATCAGATAGCCGATAAATTCAAATATGTATTCCTCAGTCGTCCGCGGCGTTTCGGAAAATCTCTGCTGTCATCGACTTTTCATTCCTATTTTGCCGGTGAAAAGGAACTTTTTGACGGTTTGGAGGCCGGCCGGCTGGAGACTGAATGGGTGAAGCATCCTGTGTTTCATTTCGATATGTCCACGGCGAAGCACATGAATGAGGAGCAGCTGCTTGAGGAACTGGACAAGAAACTTGACGCCTATGAGCGGATTTATGGACGGGGAGAGAAGGATGTCCGCGTGAACCAGCGTCTGGAAGGACTTGTGCACCGCTCCGTCGAACAGACCGGAGAGAAAGCCGTCATTATCATAGACGAGTATGACGCTCCGCTTCTTGATGTTATGAACGACAGGGAGCGGCTGGTGCCTATGCGTCAGATAATGAGGAATTTCTACAGCCCGATAAAGAGTCTCGACCCCTACCTGCGCTTCGTTTTCATAACGGGTATCAACAAGTTCGCGCAGCTCAGCATATTCAGCGAACTCAATAATCTCAAGAACATATCCATGCTTCCGGAGTTTTCCGCAGTCTGCGGAATCTCCCAGTCGGAGCTTGAGCGTGATTTTCCCGAGCAGATAGAGGCTCTTGCCCAAGCGGAAGGCATCAGCTATGAGGGAGCGCTGGAACTTCTGAAGGAAAACTACGACGGCTACCATTTCTGTGCCGGTTCAGAAGACATATACAATCCTTTCAGCCTGCTCAACGCTTTTTCTGACAGATGTTTCGGAAACTATTGGTTTGAGACGGCCACGCCGACCTATCTGATAGAGAGACTTGAGCGCAAGCCCCTTGACGAGCGTGAACTTGACAGGATGGAGTATGTCTCTGTCAATGAGTTCAATGTGTCTCCGGAACTCACGGACAATCCGATACCTCTTCTCTATCAGACCGGCTATCTGACCATCAAGGACTACGACCGCAGCCTCGACAGCTACACTCTCGGCTATCCGAACAAGGAAGTGCGCACCGGGTTTCTGGACTCGCTGTTAGCCGGCTACAATGGCAACAACCCATCAGGAGCCTCTTTTGTGCTCCGTTTCAATGCCGCCTTGAGGAAGGGAGATGTCGACGAGGCTCTGTCGCGGATGCAGTCGTTTCTCGCCGGGATGCCGAACGACCTCGAAAATAAGACGGAGAAGCACTACCAGACTATTATCTATCTGATTTTTTCCTTGCTGGGCTACCACATCCGCACGGAAGAAAAGTCTGCCGTCGGCCGTGCGGATGCAGTGTGCTGGACGCAGGATTCAGTCTATGTCTTTGAATTCAAGGTGGACAGCACGGCGGAAACTGCCCTGAAGCAGATTGACGACAAGGGATATATGATTCCGTACCGTTTCGAGGAGGGCAGACGTCTCGTGAAGGTCGGGGTGAACATATCCACCGCGACAAGAACCATAGACGGCTGGGCGGTTTCTTTCGGGCAGTGAGGTTCAGCTGCGGGGGATGGCTACGGAGTCGCGGAGGATGGTCTCGGTGGAGAGCTCTATCTGGGAGCCGAGCTTGCGCTGGCCGCGGATGCTTTCGAGAAGCAGCTTGACGGCCATGCGGCCCATCTCCTCGACCCTCTGGCCTATGCGCGTGACGGCGGGGACGAGGTAGTCGAGGTAGATGTTGTTGTCGAAGGAGACTATTGAGATGTCTTCCGGGATGCGCAGGCCGGCCTCGCGGATGGCCCGGATGGCTCCGAGGCCTATGGTGTTGCTCAGGGCGAAGATGGCTGTGGGTCTTTCCGGAGAGTCGAGAAGCAGCTTGGTCTCAATGTAGCCGTTCTGGACCGTGAAGTCATTTCCTACAATCCTTTCCTCCTCCTCAAGCCCTGCTTTCCTCAGGGCCGTCCGGTAGCCCTCTATGCGCCGGCGGTTCGGCGTGGAGTCGAGGTTGCCCTGGATGCAGGCAATCTTCCTGTGGGCGTTGCGCAGCAGGATGTTCGTCCCGTCGAAGCCTCCCTGCCAGTTGTTCGTCGCCACGTATGGCAGGCGCGAGTTCTCGAAATAGCGGTCCACGAGTATGACCGGCGCCGCCTGCGCGTTGATTCCCTCAAGAAACCTCGGATCGGAGCCGCAGGGAACTATAATCATTCCATCGACCTTCCTCGACACGAGGGCGCAGACCGAGTCTTTCTGCGCCGCCTCGTTCTCCATGGTGTCGGTGACTATGGTCGTGTAGCCGCTCTTCTTCGCCTCGGCGACGATGACGCTCGTGATTTCCGCGAAATAGGGATTGGAAATGTCGGGCACGACAAGCCCTATGGTGAATGTCCGTCCCTTGCGCAGGTTTTGCGCGAGGATGTTCGGGGTGTATCCTACCTCCTCCGCAGCCTTCCTGATTGTTTCCGCAGTCTTTTCGGAGATTCTGCCGTCCTTCGACTTTCCGCTCAATACCCTTGATACAGTGGATGTTGAGAAGCCTGTCCGTTCGGCGATGGTTTCGAGTGTGGATTTCATTCCTTGGGTGTTATATGTGATTATTTCCGGCGAAGCTACGACATTTGCGCAAGAAAATCAAATGTTTTGCGCAGGAATTTCATTGGGGGACATGAAAATTATTGCATCGTATGCGATATTTTTCCTCATTTTATGAATACTTTTGCGCAATCGTTTGTGCCAATGGCGGCACGGCGGGACGTAACCATAGGAACACGGAAAAAATAAACTGCTTCAGGCAGGTTATTTCGGGAAGGTTTCATAATAATAACACTGGCAATAATGGGAAAAATCGTTGTAATAGGCAGTTCCAACACTGACCTCGTAATCAATACCTCACGCATACCGGAGCCCGGAGAGACCGTGCTCGGCGGCCGTTTCATGATGGCTGCCGGCGGAAAGGGGGCAAATCAGGCGGTCGCCGCGCAGAGACTCGGCGCCGACGTCACTTTCGTCGCCTGCGTGGGGGACGACCTTTTCGGGAAGGATTCTCTTGACGGATACAGCCGGGAGGGCATGAACACATCCTTCATCTCGGTGAAGGAAGGCGTGCCTTCAGGAGTCGCGTCAATTTTTGTCGATGCCGATGCGGAGAACGTGATTGTCGTGGCTCCGGGAGCAAACTCCGAATTGGGAAAGGCTGAGATTGATGCGGCGGCGAAAGAAATTGAAAGGGCCGACTTTGTCCTGATGCAGCTTGAGACCCCGATGGAAACCGTCGAATACGCGGCTGCACGGGCATTCGAGGCGGGCACGAGAATCGTCCTCAACCCCGCCCCGGCCGCCGAACTTTCCGACTCCCTGCTCTCAAGGCTCTGGCTCATAACCCCGAACCGCACGGAGACACAGCTCATCACGGGACTTCCGGTGACAAACGAGGAAGAGGCCGCCGCCGCTGCTGAGGCGCTTGTTGCGAAGGGGGTGAAGAATGTTGTGATAACCCTCGGCTCGAAGGGTGCGTATGTGCTCTCTGAGAATTTCAGGGGCGTCATTCCTGCAAACCCTGTCAAGGCTGTCGACACCACCGCGGCCGGAGACACCTTCAACGGAGCCCTCTGCGTGGCGCTTTCCGAAGGCCGCAGCCTGCCTGAAGCCTGCCGTTTCGCGGCCAAGGCCTCCGCAATCTCCGTGACCCGCGCCGGCGCCCAGCCGTCGCTCCCGTACAGAAACGAAATCACAGAATAATAACCAATACAATCAGGGAAATGAAAAAGTCTGGTTTTATACTCTCTGCGCTCTTGTCCCTTCTGTGCCTGGGAAGCGTCGCTTCCGCACAGACGGGGCGGGTGAGCGGAACCGTGTCGGATGAGAACAATAGTCCGATGACGGGTGCGGCCGTAGTTGTTCCCGGCACGCAGAAATATGCGATAACCGACATTGACGGCAAGTTTTCCATTGACGCCGCCAGGGGAGAGACTCTCCGCGTGTCCTACCTCGGCTACGACGACGCTGACGTGCCGGTGACGGATGCTGTGACCTACAGCGTGAGCCTCACCCCGTCCGCCGCTACTGTGCTAGACGAGACCGTGGTCATCGGCTACGGTACATCGACCAAGAAGGAGATAACCGGTTCGGTGACGAGCCTCAAGGCCGAGGATTTCGACAAGGGAGCGTTCACCGACGCCTCCGCCATGCTTCAGGGTAAGGTCGCCGGACTGTCCATAACAAATCCTAACGGCGCCGACCCGAACGGCTCGATGGAGATTCTGCTCCGCGGAACGAACACCCTTTCGGCCGGTCAGGGACCTCTCGTGATTATCGACGGAGTGAGCGGAGCCGACATCCGCAGCATCAATTTTCAGGAGGTCGAGAGCATCGACGTGCTCAAGGACGGTTCCGCAGCGGCTATTTACGGAACGAGGGGAACGAACGGTGTCATAATCATAAGCACGAAGAGGGCTAAGGCCGGCAGGACTTCCGTCGAGTATGACGGGCAGGCTTCGGTTCAGACCGTGCTCTCTCGCGCGGTTCCCATGACGGCCGACGAATTCAAGTATGCCATTGAAAACTACAAGCCGGCTCTCTCGTCCTCGCTTTACGGGGCGCAGACCGACTGGTTCAAGGAGGTGACGAGAACGCCTTTCTCGCACAGGCACTCGCTTGCCGTCGCCGGAGGCTCCGAGGCCTTCTCCCACAGGACGACCCTGAACGTCGAGCAGAACCAGGGACTTCTGAAGAACAACAACGCGCAGAAATACCTCATCAAGACGAACATCCATCAGGACGCGCTCCAGGGATGGCTCAGCTTTGACTACAACCTGAGCTACGGCAAGCGCAAGTATGAGGGAACCCGCACCGGAATCTTCCGTCAGGCCTTCTTCCACAATCCGACCGAGCCTGTCTATGACGATACTGACACCGAGCACGGCGGCTACTACACCGTCCCTTCGATGGACTACTACAACCCGGTGGCGATGCTCAACGAGCGCAAGAGCGGCTACGATGTCGATCGCGTCGCCGCGAACGGCCGCGCTACCCTCAACATCCTGCCTGTGAAGGGACTCAAATGGGACAACTTCGTGTCATGGACAATGGAGAACAGCCGCTACACCGACTATAAGACAAAGTACTATCCGGGAGAATGGGGTCTCAACGGCTCGGCTGAAATCGGCAATTCCCGGACTTCGGACATACAGTACGAGAGCACCCTCCAGTACAGCGGCAGCTTCGGCGGGCATTCTGTTCAGGCCGTCCTCGGCTACTCCTACGAAGAGCAGAACTCCGACAGTTCCACAGCAGGCAACTATGACTTTGATACAGATTGGTTCGGCGTGAACAACCTTGGGGGGGGCAAGGCACTGTTAAGCGGAAATGCGACGCTTGATTCCTACAGGGAGTCGAACCGCTACATAGCCTTCTTCGGAAGGGTGATGTACAATTATGCGGAAAAGTACATCGCTTCCGTATCCCTTCGCCGCGACGGCTCGAGCCGTTTCGGGGCAAATAACAAATGGGGATGGTTTCCAGCTGTCAGCCTCGGATGGCGGATTTCGCAGGAAGATTTCCTCAAGAACGTCAAATGGCTTGACGAGCTGAAGCTGCGCGCCGGCTTCGGAATGACCGGGAACCAGGACTTCGAGAACTACAAGTCCCTCTTCCTCATCAAGACAAGCGGCAACTTCTACTATGACGGCAAGTGGTCAACGGCATACGCCCCGGCGAGCAACGCCAATCCTGACCTTTCGTGGGAGAAGAAATCCGAGTACAACGTAGGACTTGACTTCTCTTTCCTCAAGGGGCGTCTCAGCGGGACGGTTGACTACTACTATCGTCTGACAACCGACCTTTTATACAACTACACGGTTCCGGTTCCTCCTTATGACTATTCGACCTTCTTCACAAACGTCGGGAAGATAAGCAACAGCGGAGTGGAAATCACCCTGAGCGGCGTTCCTGTCAAGACTGAGAACGTCTCATGGCTCACCACCCTCACCTTCGCGCACAACAGCAACAAGCTCATATCCTTCACCAACGACGAGTTCGCCGGACAGGAATACCGCATCGGCTGGCTCAACACTCCTCTCGGCTGCTACTGCCAGCGCCTCATCGAGGGCGAGAGCATAGGCACGTTCTACGGCCCGGAATACGACGGGCTGAGGAGCAGCGGAACAATCAAGGTGAAGCAGGCCACCGAGAAGGAATGGGTGAAGCTCGGCAACGCCTATCCTATCTGCGACCTCGGCTGGAGCAATAACCTCAAGCTCCGGGATTTCACGCTGAGCGCCACTTTCCGCGCCTCAATCGGAGGCAAGGCCTTCAACCAGATGCGGGCCGTCTATGAGTGCGTCAATGAACTCGGACTCAAGAATGTCCTTGCCAGCTGGCTCGACGAGCCTGAATACACCGGCAAGGTCGTCTATTGCTCCAAGTACATCGAGGACGCGTCCTTCCTCAAGCTCGACAACCTCACCCTCAGCTACAATGTTCCTCTGAAGAACAGGAATTTCGTCAAGAGCCTCGGCTTCTCGCTGACTGGCCAGAACCTCTTCGTGCTCACCGGCTACAAGGGCGTGGATCCGGAGGTGAAGAGGAGCGGGCTCACCCCGTGCATCGAGGGTCTGAGCTACTATCCGAGAACAAGAGTATTCACACTGGGCGCGAGCATTAAGTTCTAAATTCAAAGGAAATGAAACGGATTTTCAAAATATCTGCGGCAGCGGCGCTGTTTGCCGCCGTGTCCTGCACAAACCTTGACGAGGAAATATATTCCCGTATTCCGAAGGACACGTTCCTCAGCGACGACGCGAATGTCGCCCTTTATACGGCGAGGCCTTACACGGAACTGCAGAACTGGGGTTCCGAGCAGAGCATGATGACGCTCATCCTCCAGCTTTCCAACGAGGCCGCGATTCCGAGGGCATACAACGGAAGCTGGGCGGAGGCGCGGTACGGCGAGCTCCAGAGACACGCCATCCCGGCCGGAAACAAGCTCGTCCGCTGCGGCTGGGACTTCTGCTTCGACGGCATCGCGGCCTGCAACGACGCGATATACGAGCTTTCTAAGGTGCCGGAGCAGTCGGAGACCGTCATGAAGAGCACGGCCGAAATCAAGGTGCTGAGGGCATTCTACTACCTTCTCGCCGTTGACTGCTGGGGGAATGTCCCTTATTCAATAAACAAGACCGAGACCGGCTATCCGGAGCAGAAGGACCGCAAGTTCATGCTCAAGTTCATCGAAGACGAGATAAAGGAGAACATCGGCCTGCTTGACGAGAACGTCACCTCGGCTACCTACGGCAGGGTGACCAAGGGCGTGGCTCAGTTCCTCCTCGCTAAGATTTACCTCAACTCCGAGGAGTGGACCGGCACCCCGCGCTATGACGAGGCCGAGGAGGTCTGCGGGGAAATCATGACCGGCGGGCATTACAGCCTTGCCTCCACATACGCCGCGAACTTCGCGATAAACAACGAGAACGGTCCGGAGGCCATATTCGCCATCCCTCACAGCAGCGTCTATACGAACAACGCGTTCTACATCTATGTGATGACCTTCAACGACGACCTCCAGAAGGCCTTCAACATCGGCGACACATGGAACGGCTCTCTGATGGCGCAGCCTGACTTCTTCGACTCCTACGAACCGGGCGACACCCGCAAGGCCGACACTTGGCTTTTCGGGCAGGTCTATAACCCTGACGGGACAAAGTACCAGTACAAGGAAGTCGTGATTGACGGCTCCGGGAACAAGCAGACCGTCCTCAAGGACTACATCCTGACAGGCTCGCCTATCGACGAGAGCAAATACACCGACGGAATCGGACGCTTCGAGGGCGCGAGAATCATCAAATGGCCGTATCAGACCGACGGTACGCTTTCGTCCTATAAGATTTCGATGGAGAATGACTTCTATCTCATGAGATATTCCGACGTGGTGCTCATGTATGTCGAGGCTCTCGTGCGTCAGGGAAAAACCGCCGAGGCGGCTGCCGTTCCGGAATTTGCGCGCATAAGGGAGCGTGCCGGACTCTCTCCGATGACCGCCTCCGAACTCACTCTCGACAACCTTCTGCTTGAGCGTCAGCACGAGCTCGCGCTTGAAGGCTGGTCACGTCAGGACCTCATCCGCTTCGGGAAATACACCGGGGCGTGGTGGGCCAAGCCGGAGGGCAAGGACTACATGAAGCTCCTGCCTATCCCTGACCTGAGGAGGGGAGACAACCCGAATCTTCTGCAGAATGACGGATACGACAAATAATGATTATGAAGAAGAATCTGATATATCTGATTGCGGCGGCGTCCCTCTGCCTTTCCGCCTGCGCCTCGGCTCCCAAGTCCGAAAAGGCCATTTCATTCGACGAACTGCGGAGCAAGATTGCAGGCGCGTGGCTCGGGCAGATGGTGGGGAACATCTACGGCCTTGAGTACGAGAACAAGTTCATCGAACAGCCCGGCGAGGGACCGTTCGTGTGGAACAAGGCGATGAAGAAGATGACGGCCGTCGATGGCGCGTTCTCCGACGACGACACGGACGTTGAGTATATGTACCTGCTGATGATGGAGAAATATGGAGTGCGTCCGACTTATGCCCAGATGCGCGAGGGCTGGATGTACCACATCCGTGACCGCGTGTGGCTGGCGAACAGGGCGGCTCTCGGCGCGATGCACTACGGGCTCACCCCTCCGTTCACGGGCTCCGAGGCCAACAACCCGCACTGGTTCCAGATTGACCCTCAACTCATTAACGAGATATGGTCATATACCGCTCCGGGAATGGTCTCCTATGCGGCGGGAATCTCCGAGTGGGCCGCCCGCATAACCAGCGACTCATGGGCGACCTCTCCGACGGTGGTCTATGGAGCGATGTACTCCGCCGCGTTCTTCGAGTCGGACATCAGGAAGCTCATGGAAGGAGCCCTCGCATATCTTCCGGAGAATGACCGCTTTGCGCAGACAGTCCGCGACTGCATCCGTCTCCACGACGAGAATCCGGAGGACTGGCACGAGGCGAGGGCGTTCATTGAGAAGAAATACTATGAGGAGGAGCCTTCGTTCACAAAGACCATCTGGAACGCCAATCTTAACGGGGCGATGGGGATGCTTGCCCTCCTCTATGGAAACGGTGACATCGAGAAGACCCTCAACATAGGCTGCGCCCTCGGCTTCGACGCCGACAACCAGACGGCGACGACCTGCGGAATACTCGGTGTCATAAACGGCGGCGAGAATGTTCCGACTTCATGGTCAATGCCTTTCGCCCACTGGAAGAAGCCTTTCAACGACAGGTATATAAACGTGACGAGATATGACCTTCCGGACGCGTCAATCGAGGACATGATTGACAGGACCGTGGAGGTGGCGGCAAAGGTCGCGGTCGAGAACGGAGGGCGCGTGGAGATGCGCGACGGCAAGAAATGGCTTGTCGTGAACACGGCGGCAAAGTTCAATGCCCCGCTTGAGTTCTGCGTCGGGCCGCAGCCGCGCATAGTCTGCGGTGAACCGGTTGATTATGACTTCGCCTGCGTCTCTAACCGACAGTACAGCTGGAAGATTGTCGGCGGGAAACTCCCTGAAGGTCTCCGCTTTAAGGACGGACGTCTCGGCGGCACGACTTCGGAAAAGGGTGACTACAGGATAACACTCTCGCTTTCTGACGGCAAGGACACGATTACCAAGGATTTCAACCTCACGGTGCGCGGACGCAACATTGCTCCGGAGGGAAAGGTGGCGGCTTCGGTGATGAAGACGAACTTTGCGGTTCTCGACTCCTGCTGGCTCACAAATTCGCGGGCATATTATGCCGACAGCGTGAATGTCATCAACGACGGCGTCCTTTCCGGCGCGGGTTCGGTGTTCTGCTCGCTCAGCGCCGGGTCCAACGCCCCGAGGCGGGACTGGTTCGGCTACATCTGGGACGAGCCGAGGACATTCGACAAGGTGTCGTTCAGATACGGCTGCCTTGAGGAGTTCGGCGGATGGTACAGCAACATGAGGATTGAGGTCCTTGATGAGAAGGGAAACTGGCGGCCCGTGACCTCGTCCGTCTCGCCGGCGCTTCCGGAGAGCGACGTGGTCTTCATCCAGCCCCACAACGCCGAGTTCCTGTTCAGTTTCCGTCCGGTCACTTCATGCGGAGTGAGGGTAATCGGAGACGACCACATAGAGAAGCACTGGCATAAATACACGAAGAACGTGTCCTCGTTCATCTGCGTTTCGGAGGTTGAGGTGTATGAGGCTTCTGCTCCCGAAGTCACCGGAATGGTGACTATGTCCAAGGAAGAGCTCCGGGACAGGATTGAAGGCGGCTGGGCAGGCCAGACCATAGGCGTGGTCTATGGCGCGCCGACCGAGTTCAAGCATCAGGGGACCCTAATTCCTGATTCCCAGCCCATATCATGGGGCGAGGGCTATGTGAAATACTGGTGGGACCGCAAGCCGGGTCTGTTTGACGACATCTACAATGACCTCACCTTTGCCGAGGCCTTCGAACAGTACGGGCTTGACTGCACGGCGGAACAGCTTGCGGCGAACTTCGCATACGCGGACTATCACCTTGCCCATGCCAATCAGGCCGGGCGCTACAACATCCGTCAGGGCATAATGCCGCCGATGTCCGGCAACTGGATGAACAACCCTCATGCCGACGACCTCGACTTTCAGATTGAGGCGGACTTCATTGGCCTGATGTCTCCGGGAATGCTGAACCAGGCGCTTGACATAGCCGACAAGGTCGGGCACATCATGAACAGCGGCGACGGCTTCTACGGCGGCGCCTTCGTCGCGGGTCTCTATTCCGCGGCGTTCGTGCTCCGCAATCCTTCCGACATCCTTGACGCGGCTCTTGAGGGAATCCCGGAGGAGAGCACCTTCTGGCAGTGTGTGAACGATGTCCGCATATTTCATAAGGCCTATCCGGACGACTGGAAGCAGTGCTGGTTCGAGATTCTCAAGAAATGGGGCGCGGACACGGGCTGTCCCAAGGGCGTTTTCCTCAGTTTTGACATAGACGCGAAACTGAACTCGGCCTATGTGGCGATGGGGCTTCTCTACGGAGGAGGCGACTTCGCCAGGTCAATCGAGATTGCCACACGCTGCGGTCAGGACAGCGACTGCAATCCGGCGACCGTCGGAGGCGTGCTCGGAGTGATGTACGGCAAGAAGGCCATCCCGGAGTTCTGGAAGGCTCCTCTTGAGGAAATCTGGGACAAGGACTTCGAGGGCACCGACGTCTCGCTTGCCAAAGGCTCTGACTATTCCTTCTCCCACGCGCTTGAACTGATTGGGCGCAACGGCGGCGAGGTCTCAGACGACAAAGTGAGCATTCCGCAGGCCCGTGCGGCGGTTCTTCCGCTTGAGCAGAATTTCATTGACACATATCCGATTTTCCGCGACCAGAAGGACGCGTGGATGGAGAAGGAATATGAATTCGACTTCAGCGGAAACGGCTTCTGCATCTGGGGGAATCTCGTGTGCCTGCGCGGAATAAGCCGTGACTATGCGGACAGGGTTTCCAAGAAGCACGTCGGCTCGGAGGTCTTTGCCATGGCCGAGCAGAACGATGACTATGTGGCAGAAATCGAGGTGTGGATTGACGGCTCTCTCGACCAAGTTTCGCTTCTCCCGATGCGCGGGACTTCCAGAAAGCTCGAACCTGCGTGGAAATACCGCATGGACGAGGGACGGCACAATGTAAGGCTCGTGTGGAGAAATCCTCGCCCTCAGACATATCTTCTGAGAATCAACGCGATACAATATTATTCATCCGCTCCTGTGACGGACACGTATTATCACAACTGACGACATGAAGAAATTTTCGACATATATCATCATCCTTCTTCTCGCCGCCTCATGCTGCGGAAAGAAAGCGGCGATTCCTTACGGGGAGACCGTGACTCTCCCGGAGGATGTGCTTGCCGACAAGATTCGCGGCGGCTGGTTCGCCCAGACCATCGGGTGCACCTACGGCGGACCGACCGAATTCAAGTTCAAGGGCGGACTGATTCAGGACAGCGAGCCTATCATCTGGTACGATGACTACATCTACGAGACCTTCATCGAGGACCCGGGTCTGTACGACGATGTCTATATGGACCTTACCTTCCTTGAGGTTATGGCGGAGAACGGACTTGATGCACCGGTGGAACTCTATGCCGAGAGGTTCGCGAACGCCGACTACAAGCTCTGGCACGCGAATCAGGCGGCTCGTTATAACATCCTGAACGGAATAATGCCTCCCGAGTCCGGTCATTGGAAGAACAACCCTCATGCCGACGACATCGACTTTCAGATTGAGGCGGATTTCATCGGTATGCTCTATCCGGGAATGGTGAACTCCGCGACGGAATGCTGCGACCGCATCGGACACATAATGAACTATGGCGACGGCTGGTACGGAGGCGTGTTCATCAGCGCCCTCTATTCTCTCGCGTACATCTGCGACGACATCCCGACACTTATAGACGAGGCCGTGAAGGTGATTCCGGAGGGAACGAAGTTCCGTTCCTGCATTGACGACGTAATTCGCCTCCACGCGAAATATCCCGGCGACTGGAAACAGTGCTGGTTCGAGGTCGATAAGCTCCACAGTTTCGACATCGGATGCCCGGAGGGCGTGTGGAACGGTTTCAACATCGACGCGGTGATTAACTCGGCATACGTGGTCATCGGACTGCTCTACGGCGAGGGCGACTTTGAGAGGACAATGGAAATCGCGACCCGCTGCGGCCAGGACAGCGACTGCAACCCGGCTTCGGCGGCGGGCGTTCTCGGCGTGATTTACGGTTACGACGCGATTCCGGAGAAATACCGCAAGGGGGCGGAGAAGATAGCCTCTCTGCCTTTCCCTTATACGAGCCTGAGCCTCGACGAGACCTGTGTCAAGAACATGGAACTGATCAAGGCGGCGGTCGTGAAGAACGGCGGCGCGGTGTCAGAAGACGGAATCTCATTCGGAGTGCAGCATCCTCGGACGGTGGCCTGGGAGCAGTCCTTCGAGGGACTCAAACCTGTGGGCAAGGTGGTGCTGAAAAAGCGCTTCACGGACTCCCTGGAGCTTAAATTCACCGGCAACTCTATTGTCGTCGAGGGCAGTGTGGTCAAGACCGGGCACAGCGACGATGACTACAGGACACGCATTCAGGCCTGGCTCGACGGCAGTCTTGTGGAGGAATTCACGATGCCGTATGACTACATAACGAGGAAGTACGAGGTCTTCTCGAAATACTGCTTCGGCAGTGGTGCGCATACTCTCGTTCTGAAAGTTCTCAACCCCCATCCGGATTTCGCGGTAAATGCTCAGGAAATGGTAATATATGACAGGTATGAATAGGGCAGGCGGCATATTGGTTTCGATTGCGCTCTTTCTGATGAGCGCAGTAGGATGCAGTTCCAAGCGGGTTCTGCCGGATTCACCGGGCCCGTTCCAGCGCTACACCGAGGAGATTGTCATGCACAGCGAGATTCTCGGGACTGACGTGAAGTTCGGGGTTCTGCTGCCGGAGAGCTACCGCGACGAGGCAGACAGACGCTATCCTGTGGTGTATATGCTCCATGGCTACGGGGACACGCACTTGTCGTGGAACGGGAAATATCTCCACGCCAACACGCGGATTCAGGCTCTTGAGGGCAAGGGACTGAGCGAGATGATTTACATCTTCCCGGCGGGGTACAATTCGTACTACTGCAATTTCTATAACGGGAAATACAACTATATGGACATGTTCACCGAGGAACTTGTCCCTTATGTTGACAAGAGTTTCCGCACGCTTGCCGACCGCGGGCACCGTGCCCTCACGGGCTACTCCATGGGAGGCTTCGGGGCCATGGTTCTGGCGGAGAAACACCCTGAGTTGTTCTCTTGCAGCGCCCCTCTGAGTATGTCGTTCAGGACGGACGCGCAGTACATGACCGAGTCCGGGAGCGGCTGGGACGGACAGTGGGGACGGATTTTCGGCGGCGTGGGGCAGTACGGTGCGGCTCGGCTCACCGATTACTATCTTGCCCACAACCCCTACCGTCAGTTCTGTGACTCGAACCGGGATGAGCTTGAGAGCGTCCGCTGGTTCTTCACCTGCGGGGACGACGAGGAGCAGCTTCTGATTGCGAACGATTCGCTCCATGTCATTCTTCGGGACAGACATTTCTCGCACGAGTTCAGGGTTGCGGACGGGGCGCACACCTCGGCCTACTGGATGGATGCGCTGAACGAGGTGCTGCCTTGGGTGGACTACTGCATGAACGGGGTCGGGAACTGGCCGGAGTGCAGCCGTGCGAATTTTCCAAGGCAGGAAATCTCTGTCGGGGAGGATGGCTGCGTGCAGTCCGCTCTGTTCGCTTCGGAGGGTAACGGGACGGGAGTGTTCTTCTTTCACAAAGGGCTGACGGACAAAGAGGTTGAGGATGCCATGGCGGTTGCCTACACCCCGAACACTAAGGCGAACTTTGTCTATCTGCCGTGCGACCTCACGAAAAAGAGCGCGTCGGAGTGGATGGATTTTTACGGGAAGAAATATTTGATGTCCTCGAAGGCGGCTGTCGCATTCGGGGCTGCGGGAGCTGATGCCGTAGCCCTGAGGGACGAGTTCGTCTGGACGGTGCTCGTGGATGCCTCCGTGCCGGAATTTGAGACGACGGCAGGGCAGCGGTGGTATTTCGCGCAGACGGACGACTCGCAGTGGTACGCCGGTATGGCGGCTCTCTACCGTTCATGCAAGAGAACAGGGGCGACGTTCGAGTACCGGGTGATTGACGGCAGCTGGAACGCCGCGGAGGACCGGCTCCGGGAACTTTCCAAGCTCCGCCCATATATGAGCTACTGAACAATGCCCCGATAATGTGACTTACTAACTTTTTATTAACAATATTAAAACTGTACAAAATGAAAAAGATTTTTGCAATCGCTGCCATGGCAGCAATGACAGTCTCCTTCATCTCCTGTGAGAAGGACGGCTCAAAGGACAACGGTAACGGTGATGAGCCGGGACAGGTTGTCCGCACTCACAGAGTGAAGACTATGGGCGACAACTGGAGCGATCCTTACACTTTCAGCTATGACGCTCGGGGACGTGTCGCTTCCATCGTCAGCAAGACAGACAACCGCGTGTTCGAGTATGAGGGCAACACTCTTACAATCAAGGATAATGATGTCGTTGAATATACCATGACCCTCAATGCCGACGGTTTTGCGACAAAGGTTACCAATGCCGATCACACATGGGACATTCAGTATGACGCCAAGGGCTATCTTGTCGAGGCCAAGAAGGACGGCGTGAAGTGCACCTCACAGTCAATCGAAGATGGCAATATTCTCTATTGGACGCGCTATGACAAGGAGAATGACTTCTGGAGAATGAAGCAGGCCACTTACTTGTCGAAGAAGAACAGCTGCTGCCTTCAGACTCACTATGCCGAGGATCTTGGTTTCAAGAGATGGGCATGGGAGGCTCGCCTCTTCGGCAATACTTCCGTTAATCTCATGGAATCCTGCGTGTGGATGAACTACGGTGATGTGAAGGCGGAGAAGACGGCTGTCTATGTTTATGAGACTGATAATAACGGTCTCATTACCAAGGAGGTAAAGTGGTACGGTGTATGGAATGAGACCGATACTACTGGAATGGAGGAGGACACGGTCACTTCATTCACTTGGGAGGAAATCAAATAAATTTTCATAATAGTCTGTGTGGCGGCATCTCCGGTTTCGTCCGGAGGTGCCGAAACACATAAAATCTGATACTATGTTTATAGCAAACAGTCAATTTCTGGCTGTCATTCTCTGTTTCATCACGATGCTCTGCTGGGGCTCGTGGGGAAACACGCAGAAGATGGCGGCGAAGAGCTGGAGATATGAGCTCTTCTACTGGGATTATGTAATAGGTATGTTCCTGTTCTCCCTGATTCTTGCCTTCACGCTCGGCTCGTTCGGCTCGGAAGGACGGCATTTCATCGACGACCTCGCGCAGGCCGATATCGACAGCGTCGCATGGATTCTTCTCGGCGCCGTCGTCTTCAATGTCTCCAACATTCTTCTTTCTGCTTCGACAGCCAAGGCTGGAATGTCGGTCGCGTTCCCTCTCGGCGTAGGGCTCGCTCTCGTCGTCGGGGTCATCAATAACCTCGTTTTCCATCCGAATCCGGCTACGAATGTACCTGTGCTGCTCGCGGGCGTAGCTCTGGTCGTAGTGGCAATCATCTGCAACGGAGTCGCTTCCGGCAAGGTAGATAAGGCGGAAAGAGACCCCAAGGAGAACCGCATGGGACTGATTTATGCCGTTCTTGCCGGAGTCATCATGTCCTTCTTCTCCGCTCTGGTCTATAACGGAATCGACATCGACAACATCCACAATCCGGCTCCGGGGATGCTCACCCCATATTCCGGAACGGTGATTTTCGCCCTCGGCGTTCTAGTCAGCAACTTCCTCTTCAACTGCGTGTTCACGCTCAACGACTCCTCAAAGCCGGGCGTGAGGTTCGCGGACTATTTCAAGGGCGACGCGAAGACCCATCTCGTGGGAATGCTCGGCGGTGCAATCTGGTGCCTTGGTACGGGACTCAACTATGTCTCCGCAGGCACGGCCGGAGCCGCCGTCAGCTATGCCCTCGGTCAGGGAGCACCTCTTATCGCCGCCATCTGGGGCGTGTTCATCTGGAAGGAGTTCAAGGGTGCGAAAAAGAGCGTAAACTGGCTTCTCGCCCTGATGTTCATCCTCTTCATCGCCGGACTGGGACTTATCATCGCCTCCGGAAACTGAACTGGCAGTTGATAATCAGTATAACACATAAAGTGTGTCGGTTGGGAACTGCTTTTTTTGGAAATCGAAAATTTTTTCTTTAGGTGTTCATTGCATATATCAACAAGACGAGGAGTCTTTATGCAGAATCAGAGCATAAAGATTCTTCGTCTTTGAAATCCTACCAGTCGGACCAACGCGGCAGACCGCATTCAGCAAGAGCATCTGAGCCTTGTGGCGTGTATTTGAGATGGGGTGCAAGGCGGGCAGTGAAGATGAAAGCGCAGCAACCTTATGGTTGTGAGCATTTCATCAAGCTGCCCAACGCCGCAGACCGCTCAAATACACGTCACAAGTTGTCTCGCTCTATGTCCTTAAAGTATTTATAGGTGTCCAGCATCAGGCAGCCGGCGGCGAGCTCGTCGCAGACGATTATGCCGTGGCGGTGGTTCTGGAGAGCCGAAAGGGTGCAGGTGTGGGAATATGCCCCCTCGATGGCCTGCTGGACGGCGCGTGCCTTCTTGTGGCCGAACGCGAGCACGAGAACCTCCTTGGAGTCCATCACCGTGCCGACTCCTACCGTAAGGGCGAGGGCCGGAACCTTGTTCATGTCGCCGTCGAAGAACCGGGCGTTCACGACCCTCGTGTCGTAGGTGAGGGTCTTCACGCGGGTGCGCGAGACGAGCGAGGAGAACGGCTCGTTGAACGCGAGGTGGCCGTCCTCGCCGACTCCGCCCATAAAGAGGTCGATTCCGCCGGCGGCCTTTATCCGCTCCTCGTAGGACGTGCACTCAGCCTCAAGGTCGGCCGCGTTGCCGTTGAGGATGTTTATGTTCTCCTTAGGCACATCGACATGGTCGAAGAAATTGTGGGCCATGAAGCTGTGGTAGCTCTCAGGGTGGGACTCCGGCAGACCGACATACTCGTCCATGTTGAACGTAATCACATTCCTGAACGAAACCTCGCCCGCCTTGTTCATGCGGATAAGCTCCTTATAAGTCCCGAGCGGGGTAGAGCCCGTAGGCAGCCCCAGCACGAAAGGCCTGTCAGTCACGGCAGCCTTCGCCTTAATCCGTGAAACTATGTATCGTGCGGCCCAAACAGCGCCCTGCGCATCAGTATTTTCAATTATAACTCTCATATTCTCAAAATTTTATTATATATTTTTCTATGTTTGCAGATTTCTCGACTTCACTTCGTTTCGCTCGAAATGACAATGATTAACTTCCGTACTTCACTTCGTTTCGCTCGAAATGACAGAGATTCACTTCAGTAAACCGCCGGGAGTTTTGGCCGCATAAGGAGATGGAGTGCAAGGCGCACGAAAATTTTGAACCGGAGCAACCTCCCGGTTGTGAGGATTCAAAATCTTTCTGGCAACGCAGCAGTCCGCTCCTTTGGCGGTCAAAACATCAAAACAGTTTCACAAATACTTCAATAGCCTGATACTCCGCCATACCCATTTCATCGTACAGCCTTGCCGTGTTCTGCGTCCGCTCCTCCGCCCGCTGCCAGAATTCGCGGCTGTCCTCGCCCGGGAACGGCACGATGTCCTTCTGGCTGAGGTGCCTGTAAATCGCGTGCCTCTTCATGATGAGCTCGTCCGGACTCAGCGGAACCGCCATATCCACGCGGCCGAGTTCCCACTCCATCCATGCGCCCCTGTAGAGCCACACATGACAGTGCGCGAGCCACTCCTCGCCCTCGCATTGGCGCAGCGCCTCAAGCACCGCCTCCGTGCACACCCTGTGGGTTCCGTGCGGGTCGGCGAGGTCGCCCGCAACATAAATCTGGTCGGGCTTTACCTTGTGGAGCAGGCTGAGGATGATGTCGATGTCCTTCTGCGTCCTCTCGCCCTTCTTGATACCGCCGGTCTCATAGAACGGAAGGTTGAGGAAGTGCGCGTTGGTGTCGGCGTTCAGGCCGAAGGAGCGGACGGCGGCGCGTGCCTCGGAACGGCGGATTGCTGCCTTGATGTTCAGAAGCTCGCGCGGTTCCGGCTCTCCGGGGCGCTTGGTCGCGATGATTGCCTTCACCTTGTCGAAATCGTCTCCGTATCCGAGTTCGTGGATTGCGTCCATGTGCTGCAGAACCACGTCGTCATGAACCGCGACGTTTCCTGAGGTCTCGTAGGCCACGTGCACGTCATGTCCCTGCTGCACGAGACGGATGAACGTTCCTCCCATGGAAATCACATCGTCGTCGGGGTGCGGAGAGAAGATGATGACCTTCTTGGGGAACGGCTTGGACGAAACCGGCCTCGTGCTGTCGTCCGCGTTCGGCTTTCCGCCCGGCCAGCCCGTAATCGTGTGCTGGAGGTCGTTGAACACGTCTATGTTAATCTTGTCGAACGGACCCTTGAGTTCGAGGAGCTCGCCGAGGGAATTGTCGAGATAGTCCTTGTGCGTGAGCTTGAGAATAGGCTTGTGAACCTGTTCGCAGAGCCATACGACCGCTTTCCTTATGAACTTCGGAGTCCACTCGCACGGGCCTATGAGCCAAGGGGCGACGAAGCGCGTGAGGTTCGCGGAAGAGTTTTCGTCAGTATAGAACATCACGTTGTCATGCTGCTGGAGGAGGGATGCCGGATATTCCGTCGTCATGTCGCCCTCGACCACTTTCTGAACGGCCGTGGCCTTGTCCTCTCCCCATGCCATGAGCACTATCTTCTTCGCGGAAAGCATCGTGCTTATGCCCATCGTTATCGCGGCCTTGGGAGTGAGGTCGACGTTGCCCTTGAAGTTCTTCGCCTGACGGTTGCGTGACCTGTAGCCGAGAATCACAACCCTCGTGCGGCTCTTGTCGGACGAGCCCGCCTCGTTGAAGCCTATCTGCCCGAGCTCGCCCATCCCCATCACGAGAAGGTCGAGGTTCCTCGCGAGCCTGTCATATTCCGCGCAGTACGCGCTGACCTCCGACCTGCTCGCCGTCCCGTCCGGGAAATGGACGTTCTTTTCCTGGAAATCCACAAGGTTGATGAGCTCCTCGTGGAGGCAGGCGTTGCGGCTGGTCTTTTCGATTCCGTTGCACGGATAGTACTCGTCGATGCTGAAGAGTTCCACGTCCCTGAAGGAGACAAGCCCCTTGGCATACTTGTCCGCAAGAATCTGGTAGAGGGTTCTCGGGGACGAGCCGGTGCTGAGCCCGAGCCGGAGCTTTCCGCCGTTGGCCTTTATCGCATCGACAATGAGTTCTGCCACGGCCTTGCTCGCGTCGGCGGGTTCGGAGAAGATTTCCGTGGGAATCTTTTCGTAGCTGTGAAGAATGTCGTCAGGAATGCTGTCCGGAATCAGACCGCCGTCCTTTGGAAGAGAAAAATGTGACATGGTTATTAAAATATATTAAAAACTTTTAAGCAATTTGCAAAATTACAAAATATTGTCGAAGAATGAATGTGTCGAGACCTGAAAATGCGAAATTGACATTCATTTTTATGCGTGCCGAAATTTTCGTAATTTTGCGGAATATATCCTTGTGATGACAGGAATGTCCGGGGACGGAAATATGAGGATGAAAAAATATGGACGAAAGGAATACAGAAGAGAGACATATAATCGAAGACATCGCCGGGAAGGAATATGAACACGGCTTCGTGACGGACCTTGAGCAGGAGTTTATTCCCAAGGGTCTGAACGAGGACATCATACGCCTTATTTCAGCGAAGAAGGAGGAGCCCCGGTGGCTGCTGGACTTCCGTCTCGACGCCTTCCGCAAATGGCAGAAGATGACGGCTCCCACATGGGGGCATCTGAACATCCCGAAGATTGATTTTCAGGACATTATATACTATGCCGCGCCGAAGAAGGACAGCGACCGCCCGAAGGAGATTGACCCCGAGCTCGAGAAGACTTTCGACAAGCTGGGAATACCTCTCCACGAACGGGAAACCCTCGCGGGCGTGGCCGTCGATGCGGTCTTTGACTCGGTTTCGGTGAAGACGACCTTCCGTGCTGCCCTTGAGGAGAAGGGAATCATCTTCTGCTCGTTCTCTGAGGCGGTGCGCGAACATCCCGACCTCGTGCGGAAATATCTCGCCACCGTCGTTCCTTCCGGGGACAACTTCTACGCGGCGCTCAACTCGGCCGTGTTCAGCGACGGCTCGTTCTGCTACATCCCGAAAGGGGTGCGCTGCCCGATGGAGCTCTCCAGCTACTTCCGCATCAACGCGAAGGGCACGGGACAGTTCGAGCGCACGCTCATCATCGCTGACGAGGGCTCGTATGTCAGCTACATGGAGGGCTGCACCGCCCCGATGCGCGACGAGAACCAGCTGCATGCGGCTGTGGTGGAAATCGTCGTCGAGAAGGACGCGGACGTGAAATATTCTACGGTCCAGAACTGGTATCCGGGCGACGCCGAGGGACGCGGAGGAATCTTCAACTTCGTGACAAAGAGAGGGATATGCAGGGGCAGCGGAAGCCATCTGTCGTGGACTCAGGTCGAGACCGGTTCCGCAATCACATGGAAATACCCCTCCACGATTCTGAAGGGCGACAACTCCTCGTCGGAGTTCTATTCCGTAGCCGTCACCAACAACTTCCAGCAGGCGGACACGGGAACCAAGATGATACACATCGGGCGCAACACCCGCAGCCGCATAGTCAGCAAGGGAATCTCCGCCGGGCACAGCCAGAACAGCTATCGGGGGCTAGTCAAGATGCTTCCCGGGGCGGACAACGCGAGGAACTACTCCCAGTGCGACAGCCTGCTGATAGGCTCGCGCTGCGGTGCGCACACCTTCCCTGACATTCAGAACTCAAACCCGACGGCCGTTGTGGAGCATGAGGCGACGACCTCGAAAATCAGCGAGGACCAGCTCTTCTACTGCAACCAGAGGGGCATAGGGCAGGAGGATGCCGTGGGGCTGATTGTCAACGGCTACGCGAAGGAAGTCCTCGCCAAGCTTCCGATGGAGTTCGCCGTCGAGGCTCAGAAGCTCCTGTCGGTGTCTTTGGAGGGCTCTGTAGGATAATGTTTGTGATGATGATTATAGAGAAAAGGCGCTTGAGCGCCGTGCGTAGAACAACGAAGCGTCGGCCTTGTGCGATAGTGTGCACGAAGCACAACTTCCCCCACAAAAGGGGGACGGGAGGGGGATTTTAATAAGATGGATTGGATAAACTATATATTATTTACGATAGGCGGCGACCGGCCGGTGCTGCTGATTGACCTCATCACCTCGGTGCTGGGGCTGACCTGCGTCTTCCTTGCCGGACGAAACAGCAAGTACAACTTCTGGGTGGGCTACCTCTACACGGCCGCGCTGTTCCTCATGTTCTGGAACAAGCACCTCTACGCCTCCCTGATTCTTCAGCCAATCTCGCTGGGAATCAATGTCCTCGGCCACTGGCGGTGGACGCATCCCAAGGCGGGGGAGCGGTCCTCAGGGGGTGCCGGCGAACTGAAAGTCTCGATGCTGACATGGCCGCAGAGGGCCGCCGCAATAGTTTCCGTGTTTCTTCTCGCCGGCGTCTGGGGCTGGCTGCTGCATCAGCTCGGGACGGTCTGGGCCCCGGGGAAGTTCCCGGCCGACCCGGTTCCGTATCTGGACGCCTGCGTGACGGTGCTGATACTCGTGGCGCAGTTCCTTTCCGCCCTCAAGAAATGGGACTGCTGGATTGCATGGCTGCTCGTTAACATAACTCAGCTTGCCCTGCACATTTCCGTCGGGCACGTGTTCATGCCGATTATCTGCTGCCTCTACCTCATCAACGGCGTCGTCTCGCTCGTCTCGTGGATGAAGCTATATCGCAGGAACGCATGATCCGGAGGATGAGAACATATTCCTGCGAATGGAGATAAAATTATATGAATCAAATATTTATGAATAGATATGTCTGACGTCATACTTAAAATAAAGGGTCTGCGGGCCGGAATCGAAGGAAAGGAAATCCTCAAGGGCATAGACCTCGAAATCCGCAGGGGCGAGATTCACGCCTTCATGGGACCGAACGGGGCGGGAAAGAGCACGCTCAGCTCGGTGCTCGCCGGAAAACCGCAATACACGGTAACCGAGGGCACAATCGAGTATATGGGAAAGAATCTGCTGGAAATGTCTCCGGAAGAGCGCTCGTGGGCGGGAATCTTCATGTCGTTCCAGTACCCTGTGGAAATTCCTGGAGTGAGCATCACGAATTTCATGAAAACTGCCGTGAACTCACGTCGTGAGGCTATGGGGCTTGAGCCGATGAAGGCCGGAGATTTCCTCAAGCTGCTCCGCGAGAAGATGGCGTTCTTGCAGATGAAGCCCGAATTTGCGAAGAGGGAAGTGAACGTCGGGTTCTCCGGAGGCGAGAAGAAGCGCAACGAAATCTTCCAGATGGCGATGCTCGATCCGACGCTCTCCATTCTGGACGAGACCGACAGCGGACTGGACGTTGATGCGCTGCGGATTGTGGCCAACGGCGTGAACGCCCTCCATACCCCGGAGAAGGCGTCAATCATAATCACTCACTACCAGCGCCTTCTGGAATACATCGTGCCGGACGTCGTTCATGTCCTGAAGGACGGCCGCATCGTCAGGACAGCCGGGCGCGAACTTGTCGATTTCATTGAGGAGAACGGATATGACAGGCTTTAGGACATATTTTGTCGGCCGGGATTCCGTTCCGGAGTCGATTGTGCTCGGGCGTGACGAGGAACTTTCTGTTCTTCTTGTCGCCCTGCCGGGAGTCAGCGCGGAAATCAGTCTCCGGGTGGAACTGAACGGCGAGGGCGCGAGGTTCGCTCTCAACGGGGTGGGCGTGTCGTCTTCCGAGGAACGTGTCGGCGTTCATGTCGAGCTCAGGCACAATGTCCCCGGATGTTCATCCTCCCAGCTTTTCAAGAATCTTGTCGGCGGCTCGGCGCGGGCGGACTTCTACGGGCGCATAGTGGTGGCTCAGGATGCGCAGAAGACAGAGGCCTACCAGGCGAACCACAATCTGCTGCTTTCCGAGACCGCTCGGGTGAACACGAAACCGCAGCTTGAAATCTACGCCGACGACGTGAAATGTTCCCACGGGGCCACAATCGGCAAGCTTAACGAGGACGAGCAGTTCTATATGCGTTCACGCGGAATATCCCTTGAGGAGGCGCGTTTCCTCCAGATGATTTCGTTCGTCTCTCCGGTGTTCGACATCGTCCCTGACGGGAATGAGCGGGAACGGCTGAAGGGCGAGGTAGAGTCCGCAATCAGGGGAATCCGCCTATAAGTTTTTGAGCGTCATAGGTATAGATATGATAAGTTATCCGAATGTCAAGGTCAATGTCGGTCTGAACGTGCTTCGCGCCCGTCCGGACGGCTATCATGACATCGAGACGCTGTTCGTTCCCTATTTCGGCATGACGGATGTCCTTGAGATAGTTCCGGCCGATTCATTCTCGATTGAGATTACTTCTTCCAAGCCCGGAATCCCGGACTGGAATCCCATGGCCGACCTGTGCGCGAAGGCGTGGAGACTGATGAACGGCCGTTTCGGCATTCCTCCCGTGTCCATTTTTCTGGAAAAGCGCAATCCTGTCGGCGGCGGGCTCGGCGGAGGCTCATCCGACGGCGCGTTCACGCTGAAGATGCTGAACGAGATGTTCTCCATGGGGCTTTCGGAGAAGGCTCTCGCATCCCTTGCCTCGGAACTCGGCAGCGACTGCCCCTTCTTCATCTACAACCGTCCGATGATTGGTGAGGGAAGGGGCGAGATTCTGACAGATTTTCCACTGTCGGGCATTGATTTCAGCGGAGCGGAGGCTTCCTTCCACGATTCCGCCGCTTCCTCCGCCTTGCCGGAAAGTCCGTCTTCCGGCGGAGCGCCCGCACGATACCGCCTCGGTGTGATTGCCCTTGACTCGCA
The DNA here is from genome assembly GCA_934725015.1 of uncultured Bacteroidales bacterium. Taxonomy (GTDB): domain Bacteria; phylum Bacteroidota; class Bacteroidia; order Bacteroidales; family UBA932; genus Cryptobacteroides. The sequence continues at coordinate 169,803 of CAKVAS010000003.1, read as the reverse complement.
TCTCAAGATTTCCACGGCGCAGGCCTACCGCAGCATCGTCCCGTCGGTGCCTCCGATTTCCCTCAGGGATGCACTCTCGCGGGACATCACCCGATGGAGAGGACTGGTGAAGAACGATTTTGAGCCGGCAGTCGCCGCCGCGCATCCTCTTGTCAGGGAGACGATAGAGGCCTGCTACGCCCGAGGATGTGTCTATGCCGCGATGTCAGGAAGCGGCCCGTCCGTGTTCCATATCTCCGAAATATAGATTGCGAGTTCTAAAAAAAGATTAAAAAACGGCCGTCCGTCTGCGTCCGGAGGGCTTTTCTTCCTCGGGCGTATAGGAATCCATAAAAAAGGAAAAAATCTATAAAAAGAGAAAACTGTGGCGAAATGTCCTTATGCTACGCCACTTTTTTGCCGTTGATTCTCCCTTTTCTTTCCTTTGCACAGGGATGTCGCGACTTGCGACGTGCCCATATAAGAAATCTTCAAAAAATAAATTGCGTCATCTTGTGTCTTCTTTTTGGTCTATATTTCTTTTCTCATCGGTCATGTACCTCCAGTACACTCCCTCTTCTAAAAGAAATCTATACTCAAAAATAATCCTCAATCTGAGGCATTTTATTCTTTTCACATTTCTAAAATGAAATGCAATGAAGGAAATTGAGAATGTTGGAAAAACTGGACGAAGTGCAAACGCGGGCAGGCTGGAAAGAGCGGCCGCCGGCTGTGTCCTGATGATTCTTGCCGCGACCTCCTGCGGGCTTCGCGAGTTGGGTGAGATAGTCCCGCAGCCGCCTGTCCCGGACTACATCGAAGATGCCGACGGGTCCCGTGCCGTGACTGTGGTGACGGGCGTCGAGTATCCTGAAGGCCATGACTGGAACGCCTGGAATCCTGTCGGCTCCGCCTCCCCGTCGCTCGTCGTGTTCCGTGACGGCGAGAAGGTGCTGAGCATACCGGTGGGCGACGGCGCACCCGTGTCGGAAGACATTGATATGCACCGATATGCGGGCGGGCATCTCTACACGGATTTCTGCACGGACAGTGAAACCGTCATTTCCCGCGACGGCAAGGAACTGTTCCGCTATGCCGGCCGTGAAAGGATTGTCTTTCTCGCCGAGAGCGGCGGTCATGTCCTCACCCTCGGCGAGTCGCGTGACGGGCAGGGTTTCTCTTCCCGTTCCGACGGGCTTCCGGTTTTTCTCGGGATGACGGGTTCGGTGTTTCAGAACGCGGGTCTGTCGCCGTCGGGGGAACTGCGTTTCTTTTATATGATGAGGGTCAATTCCACGGCCGGCTATATGCTGCAGTATTATGCCGTGACGGGTTCCGAAAATGTCAAAATCGAGTTTCCCTCAGATGTGACAGAGGTCTATGGACTGGCCTTCCCGCGTCAGGGAGCACCTCGGGTCAGGCCGGGAGTCGGGCGCACGAAGCCGGCCGGGATTGCCGTCCTGTGTCGATGGCGGGTCGGCCCGGGAATCTCCTCGGTCGGGATTGCGGACTGCGGCGACGGTTCGTTCACGCCCCTTTCCAAACAGTTCCTGTTCGGTGTCTCCGGCGGAACCGTGCTCAGCAACGCCGAACCGATGCTTTCCGTATGTTCCTGTTATCCTTCTCGCGGAATCCCCTCCTATGCAGTGTGTTCCGGAAAGAACATCCGCGGATCGTGGATTTCGGATGACATCCCTGTAGGTTTCCGTCATGTCGCTGACTCCGTCGTCGGTGTCAGAAAGTCAATGGGCGGACGCCTGCGGGACATACTCTGCAGCGGTTCTGTCCGCGACACGCTCCCGGAGGGCTACACGGTGATGAGCGGCGACGCCGTGTGCGCCGACGGGGATGGGATAATGATAGGAATGACGTCAAGGGCCGGAGGCGGCCGCGCCATTCTCTGGGACAACGGGGACATTGACAGTCTCGGGTTCAGGGGCATAGTCACGGGTGTCTATCGTGAGACTGTCAAAGAGGAGAGCGATGCCGATGACGATGCGGACTGAGAAGCTGTCGGCGGCCGGTAATCTTCAAAAACGCGAATTATGCTGATTAACATTCACAGTGCCAAATGCATAGGGGTGCAGGCGGTCCATGTCACGGTTGAGGTTGACATTTCATCGGGGATAGGCATCCATCTGGTCGGTCTTGCGGACGCGGCCGTGAAGGAAAGCCTGCTGCGCACGGTCACGGCCCTGCAGTCGCTCGGGTTCAGGATTCCGGGCAAGCGCATCGTCATAAACCTTGCGCCTGCGGACATCCACAAGAACGGGAGCGGCTACGACGTGCCTATTGCCTTGGGCATTCTTGCCGCGTCGGGGCAGGTGGAGCATGGCTCGCTCGGGGACTACCTGATTATGGGCGAGCTCGGGCTTGACGGGACCGTGCGTCCTGTTCCCGGTGCCCTTCCGGTGGCCGAGCTGAGCGTGGCCGAGGGACGCCGTGGCTGCATCCTTCCGCTTGAATCCGCCTCGGACACGGCTGACTATTACTCCGGAACCGTCTATGGAGTCCGCGACCTCCGGGAGGTGCTGCGTATCGTCGCCGGCAAGAATGACGTCTCCGACCTGCTTGTCGGGAACAGGATGCCTTCCGCGGCGGACCGCGAGAGCGCTTCCGAGGGGGAGTCCGTGGACTTCGCCCACATCATCGGGCAGGAGGGGGCGAAGCGAGGGATTGAGATTGCCGCCGCAGGAGGGCATAATGTGATTATGGTCGGACCTCCGGGCTCGGGAAAGTCCTCTCTGGCGAAGGCGCTTGCAGGGATTCTGCCGCCGATGTCGCGGGAGGAGTCGCTTGAGACCAGCAAGATTTATTCGGTGGCGGGGATTTACGGTCATCATGGCCTGATGACCGTGCGCCCCTTCAGGGCACCGCACTACAGTGCGTCAATCCCCGCTCTCATAGGCGGCGGCTCGGACAGCATCCTGCCCGGGGAGATTTCCCTCGCGCACAACGGCGTGCTGTTCATCGACGAGTTCTGCGAGGCTCCCAAGAGGGTCGTGGAGACTCTGCGCGGACCCATGGAAGACGGGAAAATCACCGTGTCGAGGCTACGGGGCAAGGTCACCTATCCTGCGTCGTTCATGCTTGTGGCGGCGGCAAATCCCTGTCCCTGCGGCTACTACGGCGAAGGAGACCGCTGCCGCTGCACCGCAGGCCAGAGGCTGAACTACCTCACGCGTCTTTCCGGCCCGATGATGGACCGCATAGACATCCAGCTCTGGATGCATTCGGTCGATGCCTCGAAGCTTACTGCCCCGTCGGAGTGCGAGAGCAGCGCACAGGTGCGGGAACGGGTGGTCAGGGCGAGGGAAGTCCAGCGGGAGCGGTTCTCCGGCGACGGAATTTACACCAACGCGATGATGAACAACCACCTCATCGGCAAGTACTGTCCCCTGGACGAGGGCTGCCGCGATTTCCTGCGCCGCACCGTCGAGTCCATGGGTCTCTCCGCGAGAGCCTGCATGAGAATCATCCGCATAGCCCGCACCATCGCCGACCTTGAGGGCAGTCCGGACATCTCCGTTCTGCACCTATGTGAAGCCGCCGGCTTCCGCTTCCTCGACAAGACCCGCCGGCTTTGATTCTGTGGGGGGGCCTCAGCGATTTTAATTATCAGCATAAATTTACTAATTTTGTCCGCTCAAGAAGCATGAAAAAATAAACTGCCCTGGAGGTACTGACCGACGAGAAAAGAAATATAGACCGAAAAGGATGAAAAAGATGATGCAGGTTATTTTTTGAAGGTTTCCAAACATAGGGAAATGACTTCACTGCTTCTGAGCTTGCAGCACCGGGCAGAAGGATGTCCGCAAGAGAAAATCATATACTTGCAGTATGGAACACAGCATTACAATAAAGGATACGGCCGACCTTGACAGGGCGGCGGGAGAGTTTCTGAAAGAGGTAGGGGAGCGGAGGCTGGTCGCCTTCTATGCGCCGATGGGGGCGGGAAAGACCACCTTCACCACGGCTATCTGCAGGCGGCTCGGGGTGAGCGACCCGGTCTGCTCTCCGACTTTCACCATTGTCAACGAGTATGTGACCGCCGACGGAGAATCGGTCTATCACTTTGATTTCTACCGCATAACGAAGCCGTCCGAGGCCATTGACATAGGGCTGGACGACTATCTCTACAGCGGCTGCCTCTGCCTGATGGAGTGGCCGGAAAACATCGAGGAACTGCTTCCTGAGGAGACTCTGAAGGTGCACATCCGCGTGGAGCCGGATCTTTCACGCACGGTCTTCTGGGAAGACTGAGATGATAAATTAGGGCGGGGCAACCTGACCTTGGAGAATTTCAAAGAAAATGATAAGAAAATTTTTTGAAAACGTCGGACGCTATTGCCTGTTTCTCAAGCAGGTCTTCCGCAGGCCTGAAAAATGGAGACTGTTCCGGAAGCAGTTCGTGCTTGAGTCGGACAAGCTGATACTCTCGTCAATCGTCATCGTCGGAGTGATTTCGCTGTTCATAGGCGGAGTGCTCGTCATCCAGACGGCGTCGAACCTCGAAAATCCGTTCATCGACAAGATGTATGTCGGCTACATGGTGCGGGAGAGCCTCATCCTTGAGTTCTGCTCGACCATGGTCGCGCTCATCCTTGCCGGCAAGATGGGCTCGAACATCTCCTCCGAACTCGGCAGCATGAGGATTACGGAGCAGATTGACGCAATGGACATGATGGGCGTGAACTCCGCAGGCTTTCTCGTCCTTCCGAAACTGGTCTCGGCGACGGTTCTCAGTCCGTTCCTCATGCTGATGAGCCTCGGTCTCGGCCTTGTCGGCGGCTGGGTGGTGGTCGCGGCGACCGGCATCATATCGACGGCCTCCTATGTGACCGGACTGCACTACTGCTACAACGGCTACTATGTCTTTTACAGCTGCTTCAAGATGGCGGTGTTCTGCTTCATCATCTCGTCGGTGGCTGCCTTCAACGGCTACTACGCCAAGGGAGGCTCGCTCGGCGTGGGCAAGTCGAGCACGCGCAGCATCGTGGTCTCCAGCATACTCATTCTCATGTTCGACCTCATACTCACCCAGCTCATGCTCTATTAAGAAATCTTCCAAAAGAAATCTATACTCAAAAATAAATCCCCAATCTGAAGCAACTTATTTTTCTCATATTTCTAACTCCGTCTTGTAAGGGCGAGAATCCATAACTCAATGAATCTGAAAGGTATATGATAAAGGTAGAACATCTCTGCAAGGGCTTCGACGGCGTGAGCGTCCTCAATGACATAAACGTCGAATATGCCGCCGGGCAGTGCAATATGATAATAGGCGCGAGCGGCTCGGGGAAGACCGTGCTGCTCAAGAACCTCATAGGACTGATGTCGCCCGACAGCGGGGACATAAAATACGGGGACTATTCACTTTCTTCAATGAATTATAAGGAGCGGAAGGCGCTGCACCAGAAAATCGGAATCCTGTTCCAGAACAGCGCCCTCTTCGACTTCGCGACCGTGCTTGAGAACGTGATGTTCCCGATGGAGTTCTTCACGGACTGGAGCCATGCGCAGAAGGTCGAGCGCGCGCACTACTGCCTTGAGCGGGTGAATGTCGTGGGTTCTGACGACAAGTTCCCCGGCGAGCTGAGCGGCGGAATGCAGAAGAGGGTGGGAATAGCGCGCGCCATAGCCCTGAACCCGTCCTATCTTTTCTGCGACGAGCCGAACTCCGGCCTTGACCCATATACCTCAATCCTCATCGACCGCCTCATCAGTGACCTGACCAGGGAGTTCAACATGACGACAGTGGTGAACACCCATGACATGAACTCCATTCTTGAAATAGGGGACAAGATAGCCTTCCTCCACAAGGGCAGCATCCTCTGGCAGGGCGACCGCCACGCCATTCTCGGCACCGACTGCAAGGAACTCAGGGACTTCGTCTGCGCCAACACCCTCGCCCGCAACATAATAGAGGGCAAATAGGGATTTTAATCTCTATTTCAAAGCATTGGTATCCAATAGTTTAAAAATATTCTTTAGAGGCTATTCGAATAGCTGTTAAAAAACTTGCTCAAAAAGTCTGAAAGAAAGGGGATGCATAAAAGGATGAAATGCAAGGCGGACGGTGAAGATGAAACCGCAGCAACCTAATGGTTGTGAGGATTTCATCAAGACGTCCAACGCAGCAGTTCGCCTTTTAGGCGCCCCGCTATAATTTGAAGCGGACGCCCGCCTCCACTCCAAACGCCAGCGGCTGCTCCGTCCTGATGCTCCGGGGCTGATTGTTGTCAAAATAGTACCTCACGCTCGGGTCGATGTAAATTCCGAGGAACTCCAGCGGGGAAAACTCCACTCCGAGACCCAGCTTGACGGAGGTCTGCACCCCGCCGACCTTCCGCGTGTAGCGCAGGGACTCGTTCTCGAAAGTCCCGACGTATCTGTTGAGGACGCATTTCTCGACAGACCCTCCGACAGTCGCGTAGGCATCCCAGTGTCTTGTGCGGAACATACTGAAATAGACATCGACAGGGATTCCGATGTAGTGCTGGCTGTTCTTCATGTCCATGCTGCAGCTCCATCCGTTCCCGTCGTAGTAGGTTCCGGAGACCTTCTTTCCCAGCATCGTGTAACTGAGGCCGACTCCGATTCCGAGCCACCTCGTTATGCCGTATTTCACGCCCACGCCGAAAGAAAGCGGGAGACCGTATGAATCCGAATTTCTCCCTTCCACGAACTCCTCCCCGGATGGTGTCTTGTCGCCCTTAGTGAACATTCTTCTCGGTCCGGAACTCTTCTGCGGTCCTCCGAAGCTGTTTCCGCCGACAGTAATCTCGAACGGGATTCCTCCGCGTCCTTCTCGGCCGTTGCGGTTCTCCTCTCCGTAGGCTTCCTCTATGTCCGAATTATCGACTTTCAGTTCACATTCAGGTTCTCCTCCATTCGCATCGACATCGACGCGCGTCGCTTCCTTCTCAAATTCCGGTCGGCTTCCGGCATTGCCGCTTTCCTCCGTTTCCGACGCCGACTTCGAGCTCGTCGCCGACTCATCCGCCTCTACCTTATCATCCTCCTCCGACGCGGGCGCAGGCACGGCTGCCATCGCGAGCAGCCCCGCATCTTTCTTCTTTACTACATCGAACTTGACTCCGCGCACCGCCGCCGCTTTCACGCCGGCAGCCTTGCCGCCAACCACATTCCCGGCCGTCTCCACAACCGATTCAGCGGCAGAACCCTCCGCCGTAATCTCCGCCACCGTATTTTCTGCAAGAACCTCCCCGTCAACGGCATTCCCCGACGGGACGAAATGCGCCACGATGAGTCCCGCCGCCACAGCCGCCGCCACGGCACCCGCCCCGGCAATCCACCTGCGCACGAGGACGGTTCCCCGCCGCCGCTGCCCTGCCGCCGCGTCAAGCCTGGACTCGATGCCCTCCCAGAGCCCTTCAGGAAGCGATTCCTGCGGCTCGGAAAGCATCTCGCGTATTTTTTCGTCAAACTGTGTCTCCGTCATATATATGCGTTTCACGGACGCGGTCTCCCGTCATCCCGTCATTTTCCTTATCCTGCCCTGCAGCCAGATTCGTCCCCGGCTCAGCTGCGTCCTCGACGTGCTTTCCGTTATTCCGAGCATCTGCGCAATCTCCTTGTGGGAGAATCCCTCCATCACATAGAGGTTGAAAACTGTCCTGAACCCGGACGGCATCTCCGTCACGGCAGCCATGATTTCCTTGTACGAAAGCTTCTCTATTGCCGTTTCCTCGTCCGCCTTCAGCCCCCGTGCCAGCGAGATGTCGTCGCTCATCTTCAGAGCGTCGTTCTTCCTGAGGTACATCAGCGAGGCGTTGATGAAAATCCTTCGTGCCCACCCGTCGAACGACCCGGTTCCGCTGTAGCTGCCGAGCTTCGTGAAAAGCGCCACGAACCCTTCCTGCAGAATGTCCTCCGCCACGGCCCTGTCACCCACATAGCGTATGCACACGGGGAAATAGCGGGGTGCCAGAAGTTCGTACATCTTCCTCTGGGCAGCCCGGTCTCCGTCAATGCATTTGTCTATGAGCAGAACAGCCTTGTCTTCGTTCACGGTTGTCGTTCCGGGCCGAAAAACTGCCGACATTCAAGATGCAACCCCGGCCCATTATGTTGCATCAGTCGATATTTTCCTCAAAAATAGTCTTTTTTCCCGAATTGCTTGTTATCTTTGCGTCTTATGGCGTGATTATGGAGATAAAGCGGGCTTTATTTCAGAATGATTACCTCAAAAACGGATGACAATGAATAAAAAAATTACGGGAATATATCTTTTCGTCCTTCTCGTCGTGCTGATGCTGTCGGCTCCGCGTGAAGCCTTCGCTCAGAAGGACCTGAAGGACTCGATAACTGACGGTGCGCTGCTTCTGGCCGTCGAGAAATATGACGCCGGGGCGTATGACGCCGCTGAAAGAATGCTCCGCTCGATAGTCGGTTCCGACCCCGGATATGACGCTGCGCACTACTACCTCGCCCTCGTGTATCTTGCGAAGGACGAGAACGACCTCGCGGAGGCCGAACTTCTGCGGGCTGTCGAGGCCGACCCGGGGAACTTCTGGTACCGGCAGCGGCTTGCCGTCGTCTATCGCTACACTAATCAGCTTCCCAAGGCGATAGAACTGTACGAGAAACTTCTCGCGGACTTCCCGAAAAAGAGCGAACTCTACTTCGACCTCGTGGAAATGTATGCCCAGAACGCTCAGATTGACAAGGCACTGGCGACATTGGACGACGTCGAGAGGATATTCGGACAGACGGAGTCCATAGCGATATACCGCTTCCGTCTTCTGATGGCCTCGGGAAAGACGGAGGAGGCATACAGTTCCCTTGAAGAGTATAATTCGAAATATTCATCCCCCTATGTCCTCTCGACTCTCGGCGACTATCGGATGTCGATGTATGAGGATTCGCTCGCGGTCGCATATTACGACGAGGCCCTGTCGCTCGACGATAGCTTCGCACCGGCGATTCTCGGAAAGGCGGAGGCTCGGCGGATGACACGGAAATATTCGGAGTTCTTCCCGCTCCTCGACAGCTATATGTCGAGCGAGACCGTCCCGGCGCAGGGAAAATCCGAATATCTCAAGGCTCTCGTGGAGCAGTCGGATCCGAAGTTCGTCTCGTCGTTCCTCCCTCAGCTGGACACGGCGGCGAACATCTGCTTCAGAAAGCATCCTTCCGACAGTTCTGTAATTGCCACCGTCGCGTCCTACTACTACCGCACTCAGCGTCAGAATGTCGCTGAGGACCTTTTCCGCCTGAACGCCTCCATGCACCCGGACAAGCCGGAACTGACGGCGACCTATCTCTACGCCCTGCTCTACTCAAAGAACTGGGAAAAGCTGGCGGAGGCAGGCTCGGAGGCGGCGCTGAAATACCCGGACATTCCTGATTTCATGGCGCTTGCGGGCACGGGCTACAGCTTCATGAAGGAGTATGACAAGGTCATAGAGCTTTCGCAGGAGATGCTCCGGACCGCTCCCAAGGACAGCGCGGTCGTCGTCTCAGCCTATTCGGCCATGGGCGACGCGTACTATCAGAAAAACGACACGAAAAACGCCTTCAAGGCCTATGACAAGGTGCTGAAGGCCAGTCCGGACAACATTTATGTCCTGAACAACTACGCATATTACCTGTCCGTGACCGGCAGGAACCTGAAGAAGGCATACGCGATGAGCAAGAAGACCATAGAGGCGGAGCCGGACAACGCGACCTACCTCGACACCTTTGGATGGATTCTCTATCTTCAGGGCAAGCCGCTGGAGGCCAAGCCTTTCTTCAAGCACGCGATGCTCTACGGGGGAAAGGACAGCCCCGTGATTATGGATCACTACGCCGAGGTTCTCTATGCCCTGAAGGAGTATGACCTCGCGTTCGTCTATTGGTACAGGGCGCAGGCGAAGAACGGCGGGGAGATTCCTGATCTGGATGCGCGTATAGCCGAAAGAAAAAAGGCGGCCGGGAAATAGATGCTGTCCCGCGAGTTCATATCGTCTCTGCGCCATGTCTCCGCTGCGGCTATGCTGTTTGTGGCGGTGTCCTCGGCTTGCGGGCTTCCGATGTCCGCGCAGGACACGAGCGCTCAGGAAAGGAAGAAGGAGCGGCTTGAAAGGGAAATAGAGATTATAAACAGACAGCTGTCCTCGGCGGATTCAAAGAGCCGCAGCGCCCTCTCGACCTACAGCCTCGTCTCGAAGAAGGTTGATAACCGGCAGGCGCTTCTTAGGGAAAGCCGCCGCAAGGAGAGGGAATGTGCAGACAGAATCTATCTCAAGCAGAAGGAAATCAACGCCTTGCAGGAGAGCTACGACACGCTCGCGGCACATTATGACCGCCTTGTCCTTGGAGCCTACAAGAACAGGGACGCGAGGATATGGTATATGTATATCCTTGCCAGCGACGACCTTTCGCAGGCCTACCGCCGCTACGGCTATTTCAAGAGCCTCGCCTCGCAGATAGGGGAGGAGGCACGGCGCATGGAGGAGACCCGGAGCCGTCTTGAGGCGGAGCGGGATGCCCTTCAGAAACTGCGCGCGGAGCAGAAGAGCGTGACGCAGAACACTCAGAAGGAACTGGAACGGCTCAAAGGTGAGCAGGCGGAGTCGAAGGCTTTGGTCGGCAGGCTCAGGAAGGAGAAGTCGAAGTACCGGAAGGAACTGGCGGCCAAGAAAAAGCAGGTTGAGGCGCTTGACAGGGAGATTGCCCGGTTGGTTCGCGAGGCGATGAAAGGGAGTTCCGCCTCGGCTCCCGGGAAGAAGTCGGATAAAATGGTGATTGACGAGAAATTGGCGGCGGAGTTCTCCAAGAACAGGGGCAAGCTGCCGTGGCCTGCCGACGGCCCGGTGGTGGACGCCTTCGGGGAGCGGTACCATCCTGTCTATAAGAATGTCAAGCTCCCGAAGAACAACGGGGTGGGCATCGCCCTGAAGCCGGGGACGACGGTCAGGTGCGTGTTCGACGGGGTCGTCAAGCAGGTGCTCGTTATGCCGGGCTACAACCAGTGCGTGCTTGTCCAGCACGGCAACTATTTCACGTTCTACTGCAAGCTCAAGAACGTCGTCGTGAAGTCGGGGCAGAAGCTGAAGACCGGGCAGGACATCGGAACGGTGGATACCATCAACCGCGACACGCAGCTGCATTTTCAGATTTGGAAGGATACTACTCCGCAAAACCCTGAATCATGGCTGAGGTGATGGGAGTGTTTATAAAAGAAGTGCGATGAAGGAATGGCAGGGATGAGTGCTTCGCAATGAACTGAGAGTACAATGTGGCGGCGGTGAGTGGTTTGTAATGAACTGAAAGTGCAATGAAATGCAATAATTGTTGACATGGAAAAGAAGACAGTGTTTTTGACCGGGGCGACCGGAAATATGGGATGGGCGGGCTTTCAGGAGCTGCACGCGAGGGCTGACAGGTTTGTCGTCAGGCTGCTTGCCCGTCCGAGCGAGAAGAACAGGAAGAAGCTCGGCCCGTACATGAACGACCCGTCGGTGGAGATTGTCTGGGGCGACCTCACGAACTACGAAGACGTGCTGCGCGGCGTGACCGGCGCCGACTATGTCCTTCATGTCGGGGGGATGGTGTCTCCGGCGGCGGACTATTTCCCGGAGAAGACCCTGAGAGTCAATGTCTCCTCTTCCGAGAACGTCGCGAAGGCGGTGCTGGCGCAGCCTGAGCCGGAACGGATAAGGGTTGTCTATATCGGCTCTGTGGCCCAGCTCGGGGACAGGCTTTCCCCGCATCACTGGGGACGCTCCGGCGACCCTGTCATGGCAAGCGCCTATGATATGTATTCCGTTTCAAAGTGCCGTGCGGAGAAGGTCATCGTCGATTCCGGCATCCCGCACTGGGTGTCGCTGCGTCAGTCGGGAATCCTCTACCCGGGCATCCTCGGCGTCGTGAACCCCACCGCCTTTCATGTCCCGGTGGCCGGCGTGCTCGAATGGGCGACCATCGAGGATTCGGGCCGTCTCCTCGCGAATGTCTGCGAGGACCGGGTGCCGGAGGAATTCTGGAACAATTTCTACAACATCGGCAGCGGTGAGCAGTACAGGATGACGAACTACGAGTTCGAGACGCGCCTGCTTCATGCCCTCGGCCTTCCCGGACCGGAAAAGGTCTTTGAACCTCAGTGGTTTGCGCTGAAGAATTTCCACGGAATGTGGTATGAGGACTCGGATGTCCTTGAGAATTTCCTGCATTTCCGGGGGAATGTTCCGGTTGATGAATATTTCCGCCGGATGAAGTCGAAGCTCCCGTGGTTCTACAACCTCGCTTTCCTCGCACCGCCGTTCGCCGTCAAGATGTTCATGAAGCCTTATGCCTTCGAGAAGGGAATGGGCACGCAGTCGTGGGTGAATGACAATCCGGAAAAAATGAGGGCGTATTACGGCTCCCGTGAGGCCTGGGAGGCGATAAAGTCATGGAAGGACGTGATTCCGCCGCATCTTGAAAAGAATATTGAAAAGGCGCACGAAGCCGGTGAACTGCACACTCTTGACCACGGATGGGACGAGTCGAAGTCAATCTATGAACTGACGGACGAGGAAATCCGGTCGGCCGCCGAGTTCCGGGGAGGCAAGTTCCTCGGACCGGCAGGAGAGGAAGAGACGGCCGCAGACAAAGGCTCTGTGCGTCCGCAGGACAGCGGTGCGGCTGCTGCCCATGACGGCAGAGCAGCGGCCGCGGACGACTGCGCGTCAGCGGTGGGCGACGGCACGAAGCCGCTCAGGAAGCCGTGCGCCCTGTATCTCTGGGAATGCGAGCACGGTCACCGTTTCACCGCCTCGCTTGAATATGTCCTCCTCGGCGGCGGCTGGTGCACCGAATGTTCCCTCGACACCCTCAGCGCCACCACGACTCCCCGCAACAAGTTCATTTCCCAACTGCTGTGACGGTCTCGGAGGTGGCACGCCATCTTATTGAACCTCCCGGAAACCCCAGTCGCGCAGCCCTGCCAGAGAAGACAGTGCCGTGAATGATTCGGGTTCCAGACGGAGCGGCAGGCTTCCCGTCGGCGAGGCTTCCGCGCATCCTGACGAAAGGGAGACCTTGTCCTTTTCTTCCGCCTCGGTCACGGAGAAAAATCTCCATTCGGAATTCCATGTCTCTTGGGGCAGGCGGACTCTGAGATTCACCGGAAAGTCGTTCACATTGACAAGGACAAGGGAACATTCTGCCGGGGATACGCGGGAGGCTGAGGCATATACTCCCGGCGGCAGGTTCGAATCAACCCTCAATATGTCGGAAGACGACGGAAAGCACCGGCAGATGAGACTCCATGTGTAGAACCACGGGCGGGGCACTTCAAGGGAAGGGTCTCCGAAGACTTCGCTTCCGAGGATGTTCCACATTCCCCAAATTTTCACGTCCTCCGCCTTTCCGGAATCCCCCGAAGAGTGCATGGCATCGTCAAGCATCCATGCGGCAATCCCGGACGCGCCGTTGTTCATCGCCTCCATTGCGAATATCGGCATATCAAGGGCATAAAACCAGTCGGTGACAAGCATATTGCAGTCTGTCCCCTTGGTGAATCCGTGCCCGTCCACCCTCCTCCAATATTCGGCGAGCAGGGTCGAGTCCGCAGGGTCGTGATATTTGTAGCCGCCCTCCCCGAACACGAACCGGGAACCGTCAGGAACAAGGGACCGGACTCTGCCGACGTCGTGTCCGAAAGAGCCGCTTCGCACATAGTGCTGTCCGGGGTAGCAATGGATGTCATACAGCCCCACGACGTCCCCGAGCCTCGATGCCGTCTGCGACACCCATCCGTAGGAGTCGAACTCCGAAGCGGGATTCCTGTAGTTGAGCACGGCGTCCGGCCCGGCTATCGTGACGCCTGAAAGCGCCGGATACCTGCGCATTTCTTCCTCGAAACGCCGGACCATCGACTCCCAGAAATCAAAGTCGCCGTCGGTGCAGGCCCAGTTGCCGTCCGGCTCGTTGAATATCACAAAGTGCTTTATGCAGCTGAACCCGTAGTGCTCCACAAGGCGGTTAAGGTAGGCAACGGACATTTGCACCCATTCTCTGCTTCCTTTCAGACTCGAAGCCGGAGGATTGAACTCTCCCCATATTACGGACGCTCCGTTCTTCTGGCACCAGGAGAGCAGCCTTATGACATTCCTTGCATTTCTTTCGGGGACAAAGCGTCCGTTGTCGTAGTAGGTGAACGGAGAATTTATCATGCACCTGACATATTGCGGCCTCATGAAATCCATCCGTCCGTAGAGTTTTTCCCAGTCTTCGTCCGAAACCTCGGAGCCCCAGGAAACGGCTTCGTCATACGGATCCCATTCGACTCCGTTTCCGAAGAGGTCGGAATTTATGACTTCGTCGGTGACGGCAAGGCTGTAGCTGCGGCAGGACACCGCCGTAATGAGGGCGAAGAGCAGTAAGATGTGGCGTTTCATAATCATACGAGAATGTTGTTGATATACTTGCGATAAACTGTAGGGGTGACGCCCCTTGATTTGAGGAATATCCTGTTGAAGTTCGACTTGTTGTTAAATCCGCATTCATAGCATATCTCCGAAACCGAGAGCATTGTTCCTTCGAGGAGACGGCAGGCCTTCGCGATGCGGAGATTGTTGAGGTAGGAGACGTATGAAAGGCTCGTGTGCTTCTTGAAGAAGTGGGAGAATGCGGACTCCGACATATTGACGAGTTCCGCGACGTCCGATATTGAAATCCGTTCCGCTATCTTTTCTTCCGTGTATGCGCAGACCCTGCTGATTCTTCTGGATTTCGACGGCCGCATCGACAGCTCCGAATCGGACACCACGCGGCCTTCCGAAAGAGCTAGGTCGTTAAGGAGGCAAAGGAATTCGACGGCCGAATCAAAGCCGGAATACTCCTTGAGCCGGAGCAATCTTGATACTATTCTGCTGTCTCTTGATACAAAAAAGTGCATTGCCGGCACCGATTTGTCGAGAAGTTCCCTGATATGGCGGAATGGCTTCTTGTACATTATGGGAAATTTGAGCATTTCATCGGAGAACTGCACCGTCACGACATGATTGTGCTCCCCGTCCGATTTCCACACGTGGGGGATGAACGGCGACACGAGAATCAGGTCCAGATTCTTGAACTCCGATGTGGAATTGCCGATTACCCGCGTGCCGTCCGTGTCGAGCACGAGGTTTATCTCATACTCCGCGTGGCAGTGTATGGGGTAGTCGAACTTGGCGTCCTGATGGTCCAGAACGATGAAGAGGTCGTCTTTTGAGACAGGGGTTATTTCCTGCTGGATTTCTTTCATATTCAGCGCGTTGAGGCAAGGCTTGAGATTCTGATTCTGCGTTCCTTTTCCGCGGCCGGCATATCCGTGGAGAGAAAGACCGTTCGGGACTGTCCCGGGAGAAGGTCGAAGAAATTGTCCGAGAAATTTTCCCCGGTCTCGCCGGCGTCGAGAAAGACAAAGGCGGCATAGGCATCCGAGGATAGCGTGACTTCAATCCCGCCGTCAGCCTCCCTGAAGCCTGCGGAAATGCTGCACTGCGGCAGCTCCATGTCTTTGTAGGCCACAAACGGGCGGACGCATTCGGAGAGGACTTTCCCGTCGGCGTTGAACCTGACGTGCACGAGGCTTGTCCGGAGGTCGGCTCCGCAATCAAGGGAGGCACGCGCATGAACCCCGCTCGAATTGGCAGGAAGGCAGATTCTGTCCGCCCGGCGCGACAGAACATTGCCATTAACATCCATAAAGATGAGTTCGAGAACGCCACGCACGGGAGTCGTCCTGTCGGAGATTACGAAAACCGAGACATCCCGTCCCTCAATCACCGGAGACACAAGGATTTTGGAAAAGGCCCTGCGGAGTTCGTAATGCTGGGCTTTCCATCCGCCGTACCAGTCGCGTCCGGACCATGAAGCCACAGGCCAGCAGTCGTTGTGCTGCCAGATGAGCGAGCCCCAGCAGTAGCCTTTGTCGCGCCGGTGCGCCTCCACTGCGGTTCTTGCGGCAAAGGCCTGCGTGACCTGCGACATATAGACGACGTCTTCAAACTTCTCAGGCTGTCCGAAATGCTCGTTCATCGCCTTGAGAATCCACCGAGTGCCGTTATCGCTGCGCTGATGCCAGTTGAACACGTCGGACCCCAGCCGCCAATCGCAGGAATCGGGAACGAAAGTCCTGATCGCGGACATTGATGGGAATGACTGGAAGCCGTATTCGCTGAAAAAGCGGCTTCGGTAGGTCTCAAAGGAGGATATGGACTTCCCGCCGTTCCAGACTGCCCAGTAATGCGCGTCACCCCTGTCCGGCAGGGCGCTGCGCCCCTTGTCCGACCATGGGGAGCTCGGGACGTATGCCGTTCCCGGTGCAAGCCTCTGCACCGCATCCGGCAATGTGTTGAAAAAGAGGCGGTTCTGCTGTGATTCAATCAGCTCGTCATATTCCGGGTGCGAGCCGGCGTATCGCCGGTTCCATCCCCATCCGTACAGAGCCTCGTCACACTCGTTGTTTCCGCACCAGAGGGCGATGCACGGGTGGTTTCTGAGCCTCTTTATGTTATATTCCGCCTCGGCCTCGACATTCCTCACGAAATCGTCGTCGGCGGGGTAGAGGCTGCACGCGAACATGAAGTCCTGCCAGATAAGGATGCCGTTCCTGTCGCACAGGTCATAGAAACGGTCGTCCTCATAGACTCCTCCGCCCCACACGCGGAGCATATTCATGTTCGCCCCGACGGCATCGGCAACCGTCCTTTCATAGATTTCATCCGTTACATCCGGAAGAAAGACATCGCACGGGATGTAGTTCGCTCCTTTCATGAAAACGGGCTTTCCGTTGAGTTCAAATCGGAACGTTCTGCCACCGGCGGCATCCTCGTCCCTGATAAGCCGCAGAGAGCGCAGTCCGACAGAGGTGCTTTCCGAAGCCAAGGTCTTCCCTCCGTCGGAGACGGAAAGGGTGAAGGTATATATGAACGGCTTCCCCAGCCCGTTGGACCACCACAACTCCGGTTTTTTCATGACAACCGGAATCTCAAGTTCATTTTTTCCGGGCGCAAGGTTCGCTCTTACGGCAGCCAGCCTTTTCCCGCCGGCGCACACGCTGACAAACGCGTCGTCCACTGCCCGGTCACAAGCCAGATCTGCGACTACGGTCAATCTGGCCTCTTTGGCCGACACCGAATCCTGACGGTAGAACACGTCATTGATTTTCAGAGCGTCCCATCCTCGCAGCCACACCGGTCTCCATATTCCTGAAGTGATGAGCCTCGGTCCCCAGTCCCAGCCGTAATGGTAGCCGGCCTTTCTCGTGAAGACGCTCACCCCTTTCCCGAAAAGCCCGCCGTGCCATGACTGCGGCTCGTCGTTGCAGGCCGGATAGGTGTAGGGGAGCGAATCATATTTTTCGAGTCCCTTGCGTATCGGGGAATGGAAATACACCGAGAGCCTGTTGCCCCTTCTTTTCAGCAGGCCCGCCACCGGAATCGTCCAGCCCCTGAACATATTGTCGGCCGAGAGAATTTTCGTACCGTTCAGCTCCACATCGGCATAGGTGTCGAGCCCGTCAAAGCATAGCTCGATGTTGTTCCGGACAAACAGGCTGTCATCGACGTCAAACGTCGTTTCATAGACCCAGTCCTCCTTGTCTATCCACTGGACATCCCGCTCGTTCATCCCGATGTAAGGGTCGGAAATTATCCCGTTGTCCATGAGGTCCGTGTGTACCGTTCCGGGAACGGTGGCGGGATGCCAGTCGTGCATATTGGCCTGCCTGAACCTCCACCCGCTCTCCAGAGAGACGGACTCGTCCCCGATGCGGGAATCCGCCGAATGTTTCAGAAGCCACGACAGGAAATCCTTTTCGGCGAAGGCGTTGTCCCAGCTGTTGTGCCACACGCCGGGATATTCGACATACTCCGCCTCCACGCCTATGGACTTGAATGCCTCGAATGCTTCCCGCGAAAAATGCACGGGGACGGTCTCGTCGCAGTCGCCGTGGAAGAGCCGCACGGCCGTGTTCCCCTTGTAGGCGGCAATCCTGTCAACATTCACGGCCCCGCATATCGGCTGGACAGCCGCGAAGAAATCGGGATAGCGCAGCATCAGGTCGAGCGTCCCCATCCCGCCCATGGAAAGTCCCGTGCAATAGATACGTCGCGTATCCACAACTCCGGAGTCCACGAGAGAGTCGAGCAGTTCCTTGACGGCCTTCAGCGGAATTGTCATGTCCCTGTCTTTCGGGAAGGTGCGGGCCGCGCACTCCTCTCTTGTCGTCGGGCGGACTATATCGACCCAATACCCGTCAGCGGGGCACTGCGGAGCCACGACGATGACGTCCTCAAGTTCCTCGGAATCAAGAAAAAGGTCTTTGCCGTGATTGAACTGCGCTATGTTGTCGTTGCCCCGCTCCCCGGCGCCGTGAAGGTAGAGAAGAAGCGGGTGGCGGGAGAATGTCCCGTTTTCTGCCGGACTCGAAATCTGATATGGCAGGCTGAATCCGTCGGATGACTCGAAATGCCCGGCCTTCAGCGTCTTCCGCTGCCCGTTCATGCAGACGGCGGTTATCAGCAGTGCCGAAACGGACAGGATTGATTTGATGGATAATTTCATTTTTCGGTATTATGTTATTGTGGCACGACAAATATAAGCGATAAAAACACAATAAAACACACAAATTCAGAATAGTATCAATCATCAGCCAAAAAATGTACGGAACTTCGGATTGCAACCGATAACTTTGCAGCGGAAAACAAACCACATGACATAGTCCGAAAGGAAGACCGAAGAAAGGCCGAAAGGACGGACGCAGAATTTACTGAAAAAACGATAACCAGCTATGGGCAGAATAGGAATCATAGACATAGTCATTGTCGCGGCTTACCTTATATTCATAATATGGTGGGGTCTCAGGCACGGCAGAAGCAACGGAGCCGGCTCATATTTCCTCGCGGGGCGCAGTATGCCGTGGTGGGTGGTCGGACTCTCGCTCTTTGCGGCGAGTATTTCAAGTACGACGCTCATCGGACAGACAGGAGACGCCTACGCCACCGGAATATCAGTCTTCAACTACAATCTCACAGGCGTTCTCGTACTGGTGTTCTTCGCGACATTCCTCCTTCCGCTGTACATCAGGTCGGGCATATACACGATTCCGGAATTTCTTGAAAGGCGCTTTGACCGAAAATCGCGATACTATTTTTCGGCCGTCTGCATCATCGGCAACGTGTTTCTCGATGCGGCCGGCGCCCTTTACGCAGCCGCGCTGATTCTGAAGCTCATGTTCCCGGCGGTGAGCCTCAATGTCTTCATAATAATCTTCGCCGTCATAGCCGCCTCCTACACCATTCCTGGAGGACTTTCGGCTGCAATCAACACGGAACTCATACAGGCGCTTATTCTTCTTGTCGGTTCGGTCATCCTGATGCTCTGCTGCTTCCTCGGCGGCGGCTTCGAATACCTCGGGGAGCTCATCTCGGAGGGCGACGTCGCGATGAAGCTTATCCGTCCTCTCGATGACAGTTCGACGCCTTGGCTCGGGCTGATTGTCGGGATGCCTATTCTCGGGATATATTTCTGGGCGAACAACCAGACTCTTGTACAGAGGGTTCTGAGCGCGGAGAACGTGAATCAGGGGAGAATCGGCGTGATGCTCGCCGGCTTCCTGACCCTCACGACGCTGGTCCTGTTCAATATGCCGGGCGTGATGGCGCGCAAGTTCTTCCCCGGACTGGACAATCCGGACATGGTCTATCCGTCGCTCGTGATGAACATGCTGCCGACCGGTCTGCTCGGCGTCATGCTGGCCGCGATGCTTGCCGCCCTCACATCGACCCTCAGTGCGATTCTCACGTCGAGTTCCACGCTCTTCACGATGGACTTCTATTCCAAGATTGACAGGCGGGCCGACGAAAGGAAACTCGTGAGGGTCGGCAAGATTGCGTCTGTCGTGATTGTCGTCATCGCGGCTCTCTGGGCTCCCAACATAGAGAGGTTCGGCTCCCTCCTCAAGTACTATCAGGAAATCCTTTCCTACATATCCCCTCCGATTGTCGCCACGTTCCTTATGGGAGTCTTCTGCCGCAGGACAAACGAAAAGGGGGCGTTCGCGGGACTTGTTTCCGGGCTTGCCGTGGCGGTCGTTACGGTCTTCTTCCGGGAAGAACTGTTCGGCGGTCTGCATTTCCTCCTGATTGTTCCGATTCTTTTCCTTCTCAGCGCCTCCGTAATCTGGATTGTCAGCGTCTGCACCGGGAAGCCGTCTGCGGAAAAGCTTGAAAACACGGTTTTCCGGGCGGATGACTTCAGGAAGGAGACGGCGGAACTGAAAAAGGCCGGATGGTGGCGCAACTACAGGTGGATGGGAGCCGCGCTGATTGCCCTGTGCGTTATTCTGCTGATAATATTCAGATAAAATACACCTCTATTATGAAACTGGAAAAATATGAAGGAAATCCGGTGCTGTCGCCGGAACCGGGCAGCAGTTGGGAGAGCCTCGTGTGCTGCAACCCCGGAGTCATACATGACGGAAAGAAATTCATCATGCTGTACCGTGCCGCCGGGAATGACAGGGAGCACGTAATCCGCTTCGGTCTAGCCGAGAGTGAGGACGGGTTTCATTTCAGGAGAGTCTCCTCCGCTCCCGTTTTCAGCCCCAGCGCCGACGGATTCGACAGCGGATGCGTGGAAGACCCGAGAATCGTCAGGTTCGGGGACAGCTTCTACATAACCTACGCCTACCGTCCGATGGCTCCCGGACAGTACTGGACATTCCCGCACGATGTGGTTCTGAAGCCGCAGTGCGACTCCTTCGCGCCTAAGGCCTGGGCCGAGAACCTCGGGAACTCCGCCCTCGCCGTCACACGCGACTTCAAGTCGTTCCGCCGGCTCGGAAGGCTCACCTCGCCCGTTCTGGACGACAGGGACGTGATTCTCTTTCCGGAGAAAATAGGGGGAAAGTATGCGATGCTCCATCGACCGAAGGAATTTGTGGGGCGGAAATACGGGGTGGAATATCCGTCAATATGGATCAAGTTTTCCTCCGACCTGCTCGATTGGGAAGACAAGCCGAGCCATCTGCTGATGACAGGCCGTTCCGGCACCTGGGAGGAAAAAATCGGCGGCGGCGCGCCTCCTCTGCTTACCGACAGGGGCTGGCTGATGATCTATCACGGCGTGTCGTCCGGAGGAACCGGGGAATACAGCGCCGGAGCCGTCCTTCTGGACAGGGACAACCCGCTGAAAATCATTGCAAGGACACCGGAGCCGATACTTGTTCCCGAGTTCAGGTTCGAGACGGACGGCTACTACTCCGGAATCGTGTTCCCGACCGGGAACGTGGTGGTCGGCGGAAGGCTCTATGTCTATTATGGGGCGGCCGACAAATATGTAGGTGTCGCCACCTGCCCGCTTGACAGCCTCCTCGACTTCCTTACGGAGGAGTGCGCGACTGAAAAGACAACACACTAAACAATAAGCCAAATGAAAGCAAAACTCATTTCCAAACTGCTGTGCATCGCCTCATTGGCTCTTGCATGGCCGGATACGGCCGGGGCGCAGACTCCCGGAGTGCGAGGAAGGGTTTCCGACTCTGCCGGAGAGCCGGTTGTCGGAGCTTCCGTCATCGCCGGACAGAGCAACTGGACCACGACCGACGAAAAAGGCGCCTGGTTCCTGAACGGAGTGGGCAAGGATGCCGTCCTCACCGTGAACTGCCTCGGGTATGTCGAGCAGAAAGTCAACGTGGCTTCGCGCAGCGTGATTGACATAGTCCTGACCGAAGAAAATTCGCTCCTCGACGAGACCGTGGTCATCGGCTACGGAAAGATGAAGAAGAGCGACCTCACCGGCTCCGTCTCGTCCATCGACCCGGAAAAGCTTCTGGTGACTCCGGCAAACAGCGTGGAAAGCCTGATGCAGGGCCGCATCGCCGGCGTGCAGGTCATCAATGCCTCGCAGGATCCCGGCGCGGCATCCGTCGTCCGCATCCGGGGCAACTCGTCAATCAACGGCTCCAACGCGCCTCTCCTTGTAATCGACGGCTTCCCGTACGGGGATGCCGGTGAACTCAGCCAGATTAATCCTCAGGACATCGTCTCGATGGAGGTGCTCAAGGATGCGTCGGCCTCCGCAATCTATGGCTCGCGTGGAGCCAACGGAGTGATACTCATCACCACGAACAAGGCCGGAAAGACCAAGACGGAGATAGTGATCCGCCAGCAGACGAGCATCTCCGAGTTCTCCTCGGAACTCAATCTCTGGAGGGACCCGGTGCTGATGGCCATACTTTCCAACGAGTCCTACACAAACGCCGGGCTCGTGCCGCAGTACACGGGAACCGTCAATGCGAACGGAGTCTATTACCCGTCAATCGACGAGCTTCAGACCACCTGGACCACAAACACGAGATGGGATGACATCGTGTTCAGAAAGGCGCCGGTCTCGAACAACACGACCGTTCAGATCCGGAGTTCCAATGACAGGACCAGTTTCACCGCCGGCGCGAACTATTTCCTTGACAACGGAATGTACATCAAGGACAATTACGACAAGTTCGGCGGACGCTTCGGCGTTGAGCACAAGGTCTATGACAATCTCATCGTAAAGGCCAACGCCAACATAAGCCACAGCCGCCGGCACAACAACGGCTACCTCTCCTACAACAGGAATCCCATTTTTCCCGTCTATAACGACGACGGTTCCTACTGGACCTACAGTTCGACCGACTACTACCATCCGCTCGCAATCACAAACCTTCAGAAAATCACGGGCGAAGGGACCGACATCATCGCTTTCGCAGGCCTTGACTGGGACATCATCCCTTGTCTGAAGCTCAGCGGACAGTTCAACTACAAGCACGGGGAAAGCATAACCGACAAATACTATCCTAAGGTCTATACCGAGACCGGCGCCTACAACAACGGGTACGGAAGCATCGACAACTGGAAAGACGACAACATCGTCGCCGACGTCTATGCCACATTCGACAAGACGTTCGCGAACAGGCATCACCTCACCGTGATGGGCGGCTATTCGTACGAGAGCTATGTTTCGCGCTCTTCCTCGCTTGCCGCCGTCGGGTTCGTGAACGAGGCTCTCGGAAACGAGAATCTTGCGGCCGGAGATTCCGAAAAATATCGCATCAGCAACGGGAAATACGGCAGCCGGCTCGTGTCCGGTCTCGCCAGAATCAACTATGTCTATGACAACCGCTACCTCTTCACCCTCACGGGACGCGCCGACGGCTCGTCGAAGTTCGGCTCCGGCAACAAGTGGGCGATGTTTCCTTCCGGTGCCGTTGGCTGGAACATTCACAACGAGTCGTGGATGAAGGATCAGAAGGTCATCAACCATCTGAAAGTCAGGGCGTCATACGGAATCTCCGGAAATCAGGGCATCTCCGCCTACCAGACCCTCAGCCGCTACGGCCAGCACAAATACTTCTACAACGGCTCATGGCAGACCGCCATAGGCCCGGGCTATCAGTCTGGCTACACCGGGCAGGACGGAATATATGCGGTCTGGAGTGGAATCGCGAACAAGGACCTCAAATGGGAGTCGACGTCGCAGGTGGATTTGGGATTCGACATATCGCTCTTTGACAACAGGCTCAACTTCACTTTCGACTGGTACGACAAGCTCACCTACGACCTCCTGCGTGAGCGCAACATCGCCCCTTCGTCGGGATATGACAAGATGTGGGTGAACGACGGAACCATCCGGAACCGAGGCGTGGAGATGACCCTCGACGGAATCATATTCTCCAACAGGGACTGGAAGGTCGGTGCGACGGCCGTGGCTTCTGTGAACCGGAATAAGGTTATAAGCCTCGGAAATTCCGTCACTTCCGGACTCGTGAAGGACGAACGCACGGGAATGGAATATGAATGGTCGGGCAACCAGCTTGAGCAGTTCCGCGCCTACACCAACATTCTCGCCGTGGGTCAGCCGATGTTCGTGTTCTATGGCTACCGGACCGACGGAATCGTCCAGTCCCTTGAGGAAGGCCTCGCCGCAGGTCTTACCGGGAGCGACGCCGAGCCGGGAGAGTTCAAGTATATGGACATATACAATGCCGACGGGATGGAAACAGTGGATGAGAACGACCGCTGCATAATCGGTGACCCGAATCCGGACTGGACGGGGTCGCTGAACATCGACGTCGCTTGGAAGAATCTGGATTTCAACATATTTTTCAACGGAGTCTTCGGAAACGACGTCGTCAACACGCAGCGCTTCAATCAGCCGAGCAATATGCCGATGAGGTGGACGAAGGATAACCCGACGAACAGCTATCCGCGTCTGAATGCAAGCCGCCAGACGAAATTCTCCGACTGGTGGATTGAGGACGGCTCGTTCGTGAGGATACAGAATGTGTCCCTCGGCTACACCATCCCGTTCAGCAAGGTCAGGTGGCTCGACAGCATACGTCTCTCCGTCAATGTGAACAATCTCTACACATTCACGAAGTTCAGCGGCTATGACCCCGAGGTCGGGATGAACGGTCTTTACACCGGAGGGTATCCGCGCCTGAGAAAATGGACATTCGGAATTGACATCAAGTTCTAAATTCTAAAGGAGGAATTTCAAATGAAAAGAATCAACAGCATATCACTTGCCATCGCCGCCTCGGCGCTCGTGTCGGCCTGCTCGCTTGAGGAGGCTCCGTACGGGTTTTACTCCGAGAATAATTTCCCCTCGACGGAAGCCGATGCGGAAGCGTCTGTCCTGTACATATACGACGCGATAAACTACATAGAATACTCCCGCGCAATCGTTATGCTCGGGGGCATGAACTGCGATGAGCTTGAACCCAAGAGCGACGCCACCCCGGCAACGCAGGACCTTGACGCATGGAGGCTCAACAATTTCAGGAGCAACACGACGTTGGGCAACTATTTCAAATATTCCTACATCACCGTAAACCGTGCCAATGCCGTCATAAAGAATGTCCCCAAGATGAAGATAGACGAGTCTTTCCGCGACAGATATGTCGGCGAGGCCTATTTCATGAGGGGATATTCCTATTTCAACCTCGCCCGCAACTTCGGGCGGGTTCCGATTCACACGGATGTCGTCGAAACGCTCGGCGACACGCAGGCGGCTCTTGCCGCGTCGCTGGACGAGATGTGGGACAGAATCATCAAGGACTTCGAGACGGCCTGCTCGCTGCTCGGCTACTACGAGTCTCCGCAGACCGGACGCGCCGACCTCGCTGCGGCTCAGGGAATGCTCGCCAAGAGCTACCTCCACCTCGCATCCGCAAAGTCCAACGGAGTTCCGGAGTACCGTGACATGAGTTTCGACCCGGAGGAGTACTACGCCAAGGCGGCGGAATATGCGGCGAAAGTCGTCCTCAATCCGGAGCAGACGACCTACGGCTTTTCCGACAATCTGGAATCCATCTATGACGTGGAAAAGCCCGACGGCCCGGAGCACATATTCATAATGTCCATGGACCGCACCGGAGCGAGCGAGGGACAGTATTCCAAAATTTCGAAGATGTACATCCCTTATGTCGCCGGCGGCACGATATATCTCAGGAATGAGGACGGAAGCCTTTCCCCGACGCACGACGGGTGGAGCGAATACCGGACGACAAAGGCGTTTTACGACTCTTTTGAAAGCGGGGACAGGCGCCATGACGAGCTCATCGTGAGCGAGGTCTATAACAAGGACGGAGAGGTCATCGCCGAGTACAAGAGCGACGGAACCGGAAAGCTCGCCTATCCTTTCTGCCGCAAGTTCATAGACCCGTCATTCGTGGGGGACAAGACGTCGACCAGGCCGTATCTGCTCCGTTTCTCCGACATCGCGCTTGTGTATGCCGAGGCCGTCGGCCCGACGCCCGAGTCGTATTCTCTCGTGAACCGCATCCGTACAAGGGCCGGACTCGGAGAACTCACGCCGGGACTCTCGACGGAGCTTTTCAGACAGGCGGTGCTTCAGGAGCGCCTTGCTGAACTCGCGTTCGAGGGTAACATCAGCTACGACCTCCGCCGCTGGAATCTGCTTCACACAAAAATCAGCGCCGCCGTCTCGCAGGGACTTACGGCAGAGGATATGGTTTTCTATCCTATCCCTTCAATTGAGACCGACCTTAACCCTAACATCAAATAAGCATCATGAAAAAGACAATATTGTTTGCGTGCCTTGCGGCGTCACTGCTTCTATCATGCAGGAAAGACCCGTGGGCGGCCGTGGAAAGGGGCGACTGGAACAACGACCACAACATCATTGAAATCAAGTTCGCGGGGCAGGCCGGGCTTGCCAAAGTCGAGGACACCGATGCGGAGACCGGAGTCGTGAAGGTTCAGCTCGCGTCATTCCTCATCGAGGACAAGTCAAGGGTCGAGGTTGAAAGGCTCATCACGAGCTACAATGCCGAATGCGATGTCAAGACCGGTGATTTCATGGATTTTACGGGGGAGACTCCGACAATCACCGTCAAGTCTCCGACCGGCCTGTGCCGAATCTATACCGTCTCCGCGAGCGACTTCTCTGAAGATCTCCTCGGATGCTATGCGGTCAGGGGCAGCTATGTATGGGGCGGAACCGGAAACACCTACGGAGGGGCGGCCATGCTGGCTCCGGAATCAAAGAGCTGGTGCTGGAACGAAAGGGACGGCCATGGCCCGCAGGCGGAGTATGACGACTATCTCGAGTTCACATTCGAGGAAATCACGGCTGAGGGAAATGTGCGCGGCAAGTGCATTCACTACGGCGGTGCTGACGGGAAGCACTGGAACGGGATATTCGCGGCCAAGATGAACAAGGAAGGGAGCACTGACATCGACCTTCGCAAGTTCTATCGTCAGATTCCTCTCGGGGAAAGCAGCTGGCTGAGGAACTATTCCGAGAACACCATTACTTTCACCGACCGGAACGGCAGGAGCACGGTGGCCTCGATGATTGAAAGGGGCGAGCACGTCATAGGGCAGACCGGCTCAAACGGCAATGACGTGAAGGACAAGACGTTTGACTTCGCTTCCGAGGCTTTCCAGTTCAAGCTTCAGGGCACTGACGACTGGACGAACATCTACGGCGACTATGACAAGTTCGCGAAGAAGCCTCGCACCTTCTTCGTCCTTGTCGAGAAGGTTGAGTCCATCCCCGACGGGTCCAAGACTGAAGGCAGCGAGGGCGACACGGCCATCGCCGAACCGGAACCCGAACCGGAGCCGACACTTGACATTGCCGGGAAGTGGAAGGTCAGGAGTCTGAATGTCTATGGCGGTTCGGATTCTCCGGCATTCATAAAGCCTGCGGACAAGAGCTGGTGCTTCAGCAACGTCACTGCGGAAAGCGACAACATCCTCACCATCACCCCGTCGGAGGAAAATCCTCTTGAAGGGACCGCAGATTATGCTCCGGGAGCGGACGGAAAGTATTGGAACTACATTTTCCTCGCGAAGTTCAACAAGGAGGACAGCACCAAGGACGTCGATTGTGGCAGATTCTATGGCTGGCTTCCTCACGGCGAGTCAAAGTACCGCATCAGCGTCGCGGACATGACAATCTCCTTCACGTCCGGAGCCGTGACCTACACTGTGCCTGTGCTTCTTTCCGGAGACCACAAATATGGGGAGAAAAGCCTGAATGTGCCGTCCGGCTGCATCGGGCTCGACTATCCGTGCGGCGGAGTCAAGGGCAGTTCCGCCTATTTCTGGACAGATTATGACAGGCTCGCCGTTTGCCCTATAAACTATGTGATGGTGTTCGAGAAACAACAGGAATAATGATGAAAAGAGCATTGATTTTAATATGCGCTGCCGCCCTTCTCTCCGCCGGATGCGGAGGGAAGGAACCGCAGCCTTCAGAAGCGCCGGCGGCTGACGTGGAACTGAGCCTCGCCGATGCGGGCGCGACGGCGGAAACGAAATCCCTGTATTCCCAGCTATGGGCGATTCAGGGCAAGGCGTGGATGTTCGGGCACCACGATGACCTGATGTACGGGCGCAGGTGGTATGGCACGGACGGGGGTTCCGACACAAAGGCTGTTTGCGGTGACTATCCTGCCGTCTATAGCCTTGACTTCGCGCAGATTATGGACGACAGGCGCGAGTCCTCCGCCGAGTCTAACGCGCTGCGCCGCAGGTGTGTCGTTCAGGCCTACGACCGGGGGATGGTCATCACGGCCTGCGCCCACCTTAACAATCCTCTCACCGGAGGGGACTCCTGGGACAACAGTTCCGCAGAGGTCGTGAGGGCGATTCTGGAGGAAGGCTCCGAGACCAATGTCAGGTTCAGGGGCTGGCTTGACAATCTCGCGGAGTTCGCCAACGGGCTCCGAGGCGGGGACGGCCGGATTATTCCGGTCATATTCCGCCCGTTCCACGAGCACACGCAGACATGGTCGTGGTGGGGGAAATCATGCACGACGGAAGATGAGTTCATCTCGCTCTGGCGCTATACGGTGCGGTACCTCAGGGACACGAAGGGCGTCCACAGCTTCATCTATGCGATTTCCCCTCAGATGGACAGTGCAAAGACCGAGGATGACTTCACTTTCAGATGGCCCGGGGACGAATGGGTGGATTTCATCGGCATGGACTGCTATCAGGGCATAAACAACAGCGTATTCCTTAACAATCTGAAGGTCATGCAGAAAGTTTCGCAGGCGAAGAAAAAGCCGTGCGGCGTCACGGAGACGGGTGTCGAGGGCTTCAAGGTCAAGGACTATTGGATAACGAACATCGCCGCGCCTATGGCCGGAAGGAAAGTCTCCCTGCTCGTCACATGGAGGAACAAATACGACCCGGAAGAGTCCGGAAACCACTACTTTTCCGTCTTTCCGGGGCACGTCTCGACGGACTCATTCATCGAGATGTACAAGAGGCAGGACACGGCCTTCTGCGGTGACCTCCCCGACATGTACTCACCCGCAGCGGGCGTCACTGTAAAATAAGAAAGATATTTCATCGAACTTGCCAACGCCGCCAGACTTGACGCTTGGAGGTAGGCTGAAGAGACGGATGGGATGCAAGGCGGACGGTGAAGATGAAACCGCAGCAACCTGATGGTTGTGAGGATTTCATCAAGACGTCCAACGCGGCAGGCCGCCGTCTCTTTAGCCTACCAGCCATACCAATACATGCCTATCGAAGATCATATACTCCAGATCAAACTCCTCCTCATGCCCATCCTTATGGATGAAGGTGGCCTCAAGCTCGCCCTCCCCCTTGGGGTTGAACTTCTCCACCTCAATCTGCTCCGCGAAATCGACCCTGTTCTGTGACATCCTCTTGAATATGGCCTCCTTCGCGCACCAGTAAATCGCCAGCTGCTCGTTCTTTTTCTTCCTGTCCTCATCGTCGAGGTCGTCAATCTCGTCTTCCGACAGAGCCTTCTTCTCCACCGAGGAGAAATCGCGGTCGAGCGACTCGATGTCTATCCCGAGGTCGTCCTCGTCGTGGATGATGACGGCGACATATTTCTCAGTGTGGGTGATGCTTATGTTCGTGGCGCAGTTCTCAAGGTACGGCTTGCCGTTGTCGTGGTGGTCGAGATACATCTTCTCGTCGAAGAGCTCGTTTATAAGCGCCCTCACGGCGAGCTTCTGCTTTCTCTGCGACTCGCTCCCGTAGAGGTTGATTTCCTCCATCTCGTCGGTAGGTACCGAACTCAGTTCCTTGAGCTCGTCTTCTGTTTCCGTAATCTGCCAGACCGCAAGTTCGGCCCCGTTTTCAAGTTCCTTTTTAAGATATAGTGCCATATAAGCCCTTAAGCTGGTTTCACAAAATCAATGTGCAGAACACGACAAAACCCGCCCTCCGTCGGGGGAGGGTGTGCCTTAATCCACTATATGAAAGCCGGTCGCCAGCGGGTCGTCAGAAAGACTGTCCGCCGTTATGCTCTGAGTTCCTGATATTGGACTGGGAGGTTCCACGTTTCTGCTTCAGTTAATAATTAGGCTGCAAATATAGTTATTTTTTAATTATTTACTAAATTTGCGCCCGAATTTCAGGGAGTTGGAACTGCTTTTGCTCATATGAGCCCCCGGTTCGTCTCCAATGGACATCCGGCAGGCGCCTGACAGAATGACGGAAGCCGGGGAGTTTGTGCGGAAGGAAATAAACATAAATATTAAGTATCATGAAGTATTTGACAAACGAGAAACTTACAATTGTCGGGGCCGGCGGAATGATCGGTTCCAACATGGCGCAGACGGCGCTCATGCTCGGTCT
Source organism: uncultured Bacteroidales bacterium (assembly GCA_934725015.1). Taxonomy (GTDB): domain Bacteria; phylum Bacteroidota; class Bacteroidia; order Bacteroidales; family UBA932; genus Cryptobacteroides. The sequence goes on along the minus strand of CAKVAS010000003.1, from coordinate 139,705 downwards.
CACTCCTAACATCTGCCTCTATGACATCTTCGAGCCGGGCGTTCACGGCGTGGCTGAGGAAATGTACCACTGCGGATTCGAGGGCGCGAACATCACGTGGACGGTCGATCCCGAGGTGGCGTTCAAGGACGCGAAGTACATCATCTCGTCAGGCGGAGCACCTCGTAAGGAGGGCATGACCCGCGAGGACCTTCTCAAGGGCAACTGCCAGATTGCCGCCCAGTTCGGAGACTACATCAAGAAGTACTGCCCTGACGTCAAGCACGTCGTTGTCATCTTCAACCCGGCTGACGTTACGGCTCTCACGGCTCTCATCCACTCGGGTCTGAAGCCGGAGCAGCTCACCTCCCTCGCAGCCCTCGACTCGACCCGCCTCCAGAGCAACCTCGCGAAGGAGTTCGGCGTTCCGCAGAGCGCAGTCACAGGAGCGCACACCTACGGCGGCCACGGCGAGCAGATGGCTGTCTTCGCATCCCAGGTGAAGATTGACGGCAAGCCGCTTTCAGAGATGGGGCTTTCAGCCGAGAGGATGGCTGAAATCAAGCAGGAGACAATCCAGGGCGGTTCCGCAATCATCAAGCTCCGCGGCCGTTCTTCATTCCAGAGCCCTGCCTACAACGCTGTCAAGATGATTGAGGCTGCGATGGGCGGCGACAAGTTCACCCTCCCTGCCGGCACCTATGTGAATTGCGGCAAGTACAAGAATGTGATGATGGCTATGCCGACGACCATCGACGCCACCGGCTGCCACTACACCATGCCTCAGGGCACGGCCGAAGAGATGGCTGCCCTCGACGCTTCCTACGAGCACCTCTGCAAGATGCGCGATGAAATCGTCGAACTCGGCATCGTTCCGGCGGTAGCTGACTGGAAGAAAGACAACGCGAACTTGTAAGAGCCGCCTGAACGGCGCGCTTGCTGTAAAAATCGCCTGAACGGCGCGCTTGCTTCGTTGCACTCACAAATATAATCCTCACAACCGATAAGGTTGCTCCGGTTATATTTGCTCCCGCGCCTTGCAATCGTACCATTCATACGATTTTTACTCTCAGCGAATAATCAAATACCCCTCCGGTGATTCTTCAAAACTCACCGGAGGGGTATTTGTATGAGCATTTGGGAGCTGAAGCCGGATTAGTGGTGCGGATGCAAGGCGCAAGGCGGGTTCCAAACCGGAGCAACCTCACGGTTGTGAGGATTTGAAACCCGCCGGCAACGAAGCAGACGTGCCGCTACTCCGGCTTCAGCCTAATCCAGCTTCAGCACGGCCATAAAGGCGGACTGCGGCACCTCCACCGTCCCGATCTGCCTCATCCGCTTCTTGCCCTGCTTCTGCTTCTCCAGCAGCTTTCTCTTTCGGGTGATGTCGCCTCCGTAGCACTTGGCGGTCACGTCCTTGCGGACGGCTTTGACGGTCTCGCGGGCGATGATCTTGGCTCCGATGGCGGCCTGGATGGCGATGTCGAACTGCTGGCGCGGGATGAGCTCCTTGAGCTTCTCGCAGATCTTTCGGCCGAAGTCGTAGGCATGGTCGACGTGAATTAGGGACGAGAGGGCGTCGGCGGGCTCGCCGTTGAGGAGAATGTCGAGCTTCACGAGCTTCGCGTCCTTGAAGCCGACGATGTGGTAGTCGAAGGAGGCGTAGCCCTTGGAGATGGACTTGAGCTTGTCGTAGAAGTCGAAGACAATCTCGGAGAGCGGCATCTCGTAGGTCAGTTCGAGACGGTCGGCGGTGATGTAGTGCTGGCCGATGAGCGTGCCCCTCTTGTCGAGGCAGAGCTTCATTATCGGACCGTAGAAATCGGCCTTGGAGATGACCTGGGCGCGAATGTACGGCTCCTCGATGTGGTCGATGAGAGTCGCCGCCGGCAGGCCTGAGGGGTTGTGGACGTCGATGCACTCGCCATGGGTCGTATAGACCTTGTAGGAGACGTTCGGCACGGTCGTGATGACGTCCATTCCGAACTCACGGAACAGCCTCTCCTGCACGATTTCAAGATGCAGCAGACCGAGAAAACCGCAGCGGAACCCGAATCCCAATGCGAGCGAGGACTCCGGCTCGAACACGAACGAGGCGTCGTTCAGCTGGAACTTCTCAAGGTCGGCGCGCAGTTCCTCGTACTGATCCGTCTCCACCGGGTACATTCCGGCAAAGAGCATCGGCTTTACCTCCTCGAATCCGGCAATCGCCTCATGGCATGGATTAGCGACGGTCGTGATCGTATCTCCCACCTTCACTTCGCTGGCGGTCTTGATTCCGGAAATTATATATCCCACGCTTCCGCAGGCAATCTCGTCTCGTGCACAGAGCTTCATCTTCAGCGCACCAACCTCATCCGCGACATATTCCTTGCCCGTGTTGAAGAACTTGACCTTGTCTCCGGTCCGGATGGTTCCGTTCACGACCTTGAAGTAGGCTATGATGCCCCGGAACGAGTTGAACACGGAGTCGAAAATCAGGGCCTGAAGTGGCGCGTCCGGGTCGCCCTTGGGAGCCGGCACCCTCTCCACAATGGCGTCCAGAACCTCCTTCACCCCTTGTCCGGTCTTCCCGGAAGCCAGTAGAATCTCCTCGTGCGAACAGCCGATCATATCGACAATCTGATCCGACACCACGTCAATCATCGCCGATTCCATGTCAATCTTGTTCAGCACCGGGATAATCTCAAGCCCGTGCTCCACAGCAAGATAGAGATTTGAAATCGTCTGTGCCTGAATGCCCTGCGTCGCATCGACGACCAGCAGCGCTCCTTCGCAGGAAGCGATTGCACGGGACACTTCGTATGAAAAATCGACGTGTCCCGGGGTGTCGATGAGGTTCAGGGTGTAGGTGTCTCCCTTGTACTTGTACTGCATCTGAATCGGGTGGCTCTTGATTGTGATGCCCTTTTCCCGCTCGAGATCCATCGAGTCGAGCACCTGATTCTCCATCTCCCTCGCGTTCAGGGTGTTCGTAATCTCAAGCATCCTGTCGGCGAGCGTGCTTTTCCCGTGGTCGATGTGCGCGATAATGCAGAAGTTGCGTATATATTCCATATTCCCTTATTTCATAATAAGTATAATCCCCCCCTCGGATTGGGGCATTTTTCATCCAACTTGCAAAGATAATCACAAAATTCCGTATTTTTGAGCCGCCGCCGATGTTTGGGCGTCAATTCTAAACCTTCGGCGCGTATCCGTGTCTAAATCGGGATGCTGCAGAAATATGAACGTGACTGAAAGACATATATCCGAAAGGCTCGGGGCGAAGGATTACCGAGGGGCGTTTGACGGCATAGTCGCGCTCTACGGCGAAAGGATGTACTGGAATGTCCGGAGATTCGTTCTTTCCCACGACGACGCTGACGATGTCCTTCAGGACTGCTATGTGAAGATATGGAAAAATCTTCCCAAGTTCCGGGCGGATTCGGGGATATATACATGGATATATCGTATCATAGTCAACGAAAGCCTGAATTTTCTGAGGAAACGGGATATTCTTTCGCGTTTTTCGTCCATCGACGTCGATGCCCCGGCCGCAGGACGCGTCGAGGGTGATGCGTATTTCGACGGGGACGGGGCGCAGGCCGCGCTTTATCGTGCTATTGCGAAACTTCCTTATAAACAGAGACTTGTGTTTGAGATGAGGTATTTCGACGAGGTGGAATACAAGGAGATGTCGAGGATTCTCGGAACGTCGGAGGGGGCGCTGAAGGCCTCGTACCACATCGCCTACAACAAGATACGCGATGAGCTGACGGGCAATTCCTCCGATTCGTGACGTCGGGAAATGACTGCAGGGTCAAGTGATTAAACTTTTGAAAACGAAAAATGTCTAAAACTCGTGATATGAAACAGAATGGTGATATGGACATCTTGAAAGACAAGGCAAGGCTGAAGGACAATCCCTTCGTCGTCCCTGAGGGCTATTTCGAAGCGATGAGGGAACGGGCTTCGCACGTGCCTGAAATTCAGGAGACCCGTGACAGGAAGATTCGCCGGATTCTGGTACCGGTTCTCTCGGCGGCCGCTTCCCTCGCTCTGGTTCTTTCCGGTATGCTGCTCTTTGACGGCCGTCGGGCGGCTCCGGAGCACAGGCTCTACTCAGACAATGTCGCGGCGGCTCTGAGCAGTGATGAAATCATTGAATATCTGATATATACCGGCGCGTCGGTTGAGGATATCAATTCCGTCGGCAACAACTGACGGTCCGCAAAATGAATCTGCCTCAGATTTTTGAGATTTATTTTTGAGGACAGATTCATTTTGGAAGAGGGAGCATACTTTGGTATGTGACCGATGAGAAAATGGATATGTACCAAAAAGAAACTCAAAAGACTCAAAAATGAAAAGTGTTTATAAGGTTTGTTTGTTATGGCTGGCAATGCTCCCTCTGGCTCTGAGCCTGGGAGCACAGCCTAAAGGTGACGGGAAAGGCAAGGATCCCGAGTTCTGGAAGAAGGCTCAGGCGGAGAAACTGGAGTTCATCAAGAAGAGCTTGAATCTGTCCGGGGCGGAGTCGGAGGCTTTCCTGAAGGTCTATGACGAGAATGAGGAACAGAAGGGTAAGCTGTTCCGCGAGCGTCAGGAGGCGCTGAAGGCGATGAAGAAGGCTCTGAAGTCGGAGGAAAAAGTGGACATCGCGCCGCTTCTGGAGAAATATCTTGATGCGAGGGCGAGACTGGAGGAGTGGGAAACCTCTGACTATGAACGTTTTTCCAAGGTTCTCTCTTCCGAGCAGATTGCAAGGCTCATGGTCGCGGAGGAAGATTTCCGGCGGGAGCAGATTCACAGGCTTGACGGCGGACGTCGCGGCGGCCCCGGCGCACCTCCTCAGGGATGTGGGGAACCTCGCGGCCGAAAATCGTCCCGGACAGAGTCCGCTCGTTAGGATGCTCTCGCTGCGGAGTGCTGAGAAAGACCTGTTCTGATTGTCAGCCTCCGATAAGAAGAAAATCAGAAACAATATCAAGATATTGTTCTGAATACTTTCCATTCATATTTATTGTAACGTTCTCCTGCAACTCTCCGGCTGTCTGTCCGAGATCGCGGGAGAACTCTATTATTGCCCTGTAGGCTTTCTTGCGCTCCGATGACCGGATTCTTACTGCGCGGGTGAGCCGGAGTCCATGTTCCGCGGCGGACCTTCCGGCCTCGGCCTCGCGTTCCGCCGGAAGTATGAGGCTCAGCCTTCCTTCTTTGCTGAGACGTGCTGCGGCGAAGCTCATGATTTCCTCTGCGGGAAGCGCGTCTGCGTGACGCGCCTGCGCCTTGCGCTCGGAGGGGGAGTGGAGAGTCTCGGTGAAGAAGGGCGGATTGGAGAAGATCAGGTCGTATTCCGCATCCGTCCGGAACATCGACAGCGGGCAGCGGTGCGCGTGCAGGTGACCGGCCCAGAGGGAGTCCCGGAAATTCTCCCCGGCCTCCTCGGCTGACGCCTCGTCGATGTCTATCGCGTCAATCATGAAGCGGCCTTCTTCCGGTCTCCGGAGTTCGGCATCGGTACTGAGGCGCAATGGCTCCACGTCGTTGAGTCCCGGAATGGCAGGCTTGCTTCGGCGTGTTATGGCTGCGGCCATTTCTGAAAGCCTCTGCGCCGCCATCAAGGCGATGGTCCCGGTGCCTGTCCCTATGTCCAGAAGACGGCGCTCATTCCCCGTTATCGTCATCAGCGCACCGAGCAGCACCCCGTCGGTGTTCACCTTCATGGCGGATTTCTCGTTCCGCACCTCAAATTTCCTGAATCTGAAAACTCCCATTTTCTCCTTGTCTCCTCTGTCCGTTCGGTGTGGTTGCCGTTTTTCTTAGGGCGAGTCCTTGCACTTCAGACCGCAAATCTGTGAAAGGGGCGCATTACCTTTCCGGTTGCTACTCAACCTTGAGGATAAGCCCGTCCTGCATGGTGAATTTCCTATCGCACATCAGGGCAAGGGAGTTGTCGTGGGTGACAATCACGACTGTCTGCCCGTGCCGCTCCCTCATCTCGAAGAACAGCCGGTGAATCTCCTGCTTCGTGACCGAATCGAGGTTTCCGGACGGCTCGTCGGCGAAGAGCACGGCGGGGCTGTTCACAAGCGCCCTCGCTATGGCTACCCTCTGGGCCTCTCCACCGGAAAGTTCCGAAGGCTTGTGGTCGAGACGGCTCTCAAGTCCCACCTCAGTCAGCAGCTCCCGCGCCCTCGCCTGCGATTCCTTCCGCCCTTTCCCGGCGATGAATGCCGGAATCATGACATTTTCCAGCGCCGTGAACTCCGGCAGCAGATGGTGTGACTGAAAGACGAACCCTATTTTCCTGTTTCGGAACTCTGAAATCCTGTTCCCCCTCATCGCGAGGACATCATTCCCGTCTATCGTGAGCGTTCCCCCGTCAGGCCGCGAGAGTGTGCCGAGAATCTGCAGCAGCGTGGATTTCCCCGCCCCAGACGCTCCAACAATCGACACGACCTCACCCCGTCCGACCTCAATGCTTATCCCCTTGAGAACCTGGAGGCTCCCGAAACTCTTGGTTATATCCGTAGCTGTAATCATTTGAATTTATGATTCTTTTATGCTGCAAACATAAAGAAAAAAGTTCAGCCTGCAAAGAACAAAATTGTTCAAGTTATTATTTTTTACGATTACCATTAAGGGGTGCGGCAAGGCGGCAAAAGCCGCCGCGATGAAGTGACGGAGTGCAACGGAGGAACGGAGTCGCCGACCGGAAAGAAGAGGAGGTCGCGTGCCCCTCGGGGCTGTCGGCTCTGCCGACTGGGGGTTAATAAAGTGCCCCGACAAAAAAAGGAGACGAGAAATCGCCTCCTTTTTTGTCGGGGTACTGTGACTCGAACACAGGACCCTCTGGTCCCAAACCAGATGCGCTAGCCAACTGCGCCACACCCCGAGTTCCCTCAATTGGGACTGCAAAGATAAGCCACTTTTTGAAAAAGACCAAAAAATTTTGCAATTTTTGTCCGAAATGTTCACATGGACATATTTTTTCTTGCTAACTTTGGGAGTGTAGATTTCTTTTAACGGACTGATATGAAGAGAATTTTGATTTGCCTCGGAGCGGCTGTCGCTCTGGTTTCCTGCGGCGGGAAGGTCATTGAGACCGATGTCGCTGTCATCGGAGGAGGAGCCTCCGGGGTCACGGCGGCGGTGCAGGCGGCCAGAGGAGGCGCGGAAGTGCTCCTGGTTGAGGAGACTCCATGGCTCGGCGGGATGCTGACTTCCGCCGGGGTGAGCTGCATCGACGGGAACTACAGGCTGCGTTCGGGCATCTTCGGAGAGTTTACGGACTCGCTGGCTGCCCGCTACGGCGGTTACGACAATCTCAGGAGCGGCTGGGTCAGCAACATAAACTTTGAACCGAAGGTAGGCGAGGATGTGCTTGAGAACATCGTCGCCGGCTGCGGGGAGGCTGTGCGGCTTCTTAGGGAAACCTCGCTTGAGAGTGTCGTGAGGAAGGACGGAGTTTGGGAAGGAGTTCTCGTGTCGGGAGAAAAGAGGACTGCATTCCGCGCAAAGGTGCTGATTGACGCCACGGAACTCGGGGATGTCGCGAAGATGTGCGGGGTGAAGTACCGTGTCGGGATGGATTCCCGCTCTCTGACCGGCGAGGCTCTGGCTCCCGAAAAGGCCAACGACATCGTTCAGGACCTTACCTATGTGGTCGTCTTGAAGGATTACGGGCCGGACGCGGACATGACAATCCCCGAGCCGGAGGGCTACGACAGGGCTGCCTATCTGAACTGCTGCCTGAACCCTCTGAATGTTCCGGAGAGACATGGACGCACGCTCTGGTCGCCCGAGAACATGCTGACTTACGGCGCTTTGCCTGACGGGAAGCACTATATGATTAACTGGCCTATAGACGGTAACGACTACTACGTGAACACTGTCGATATGACTCCGGCGCAGCGTGATTCCGCCCTTAATGTCGCCAAGCAGTTCTCTCTCGGCTTCGTCTATTTCATGCAGACGGAACTCGGCTTCCGTAATCTCGGAATCGCCGATGACGAATATCCGACCGCCGACGGTCTTCCGTTCTACCCTTATTACAGGGAGTCGAGGCGAATATGCGGCAAGGCCTTCCTCACGCTGGACGGCGTGGCTTCCCCATATACATACAAACATCCCTACTACAGGACAGGAATAGCCGTGGGGGACTATCCTGTGGATCACCACCACCTGCGGAACCCCGACTACGACAATCTCCCGGACCTTCACTTCAGTCCTGTTCCGTCGTTCAATGTGCCGGCCGGAGCGCTCGTCCCGGAGGACGTCCCGGGGCTTCTTGTAGCGGAAAAATCCATTTCCGTGTCGAATCTCATAAACGGTACCACACGGCTTCAGCCTGTCGTGATGCAGCTCGGGCAGGCGGCGGGGGCATGGGCCGCCCTCTGTGTGAAGAACGGATGCGAAATCGACGATGTCTCAATCCGTGACGTTCAGAGGGTGCTTCTCGACTCCGGCTGCTACATCATGCCTTACCTTGACCTTCCTAAGACGGATGAGTTTTTCGCGGCCGTGCAGCGCATAGGAGCAACCGGCATCCTGCGGGGAGTCGGCAGAAATGTCGATTGGGCTAATCAGACATGGTTCAGAACCGGCGACCCTCTTCTTTATGAGGAACTGTATCTTGACGGTTTCGTGCAGGACTCGGTCGTGACCAAACTTTCGGGAATGCGGGGACTTGTGACGCAGGAAGGCCTGTCTGAACTGCTGCGGCCTGTCACTGAAAGATATCCTCAGGCAAGCATGAACTATCCGGAGCGATTCTGGGAGGAGTCGGGACTTGGCGGATACCGTCCGGACGAGAGCCTCACAAGGTTGCAGGCCGCCGTGTTCATGGACTGCCTTTTCACGCCGTTCAGCGAAGATGTGGATTATGAGGGCAACTTCGTTCCTGTTTATGGCGACGATGACGAGTGAGGATGATATATTCTGAAATATGAGGGAAATTATGTCCGGACAAAGGATTTCATGGACGGGAATCAGGGCGGTTGTGCGAAAAGTCACCATATTCCCGTTCATAATGTTGATAAAGTTCTATCGCGTCTGCATTTCCCCGCTTAAGCCGCCGACCTGCCGTTTCACTCCGACCTGCTCGGAGTACGCCCTGCAGGCTTTCCGGAAGCACGGCCCGTTCAAGGGATTTGTTCTGACTGTCCGGCGGCTGCTGCGGTGCAACCCTTGGGGCGGAAGCGGATATGACCCTGTCCCATGAACTGACTGATTTGATTATTGGGGCGGTTTTGGTGCGCGATGGCTGATTTTTGCGCCTTGTGGCATCCGAAAACAGTAAAACAACAACTAAAACAACGGATTTTACAACCTTCGGGAGGACGGAATATCCGACATTTGCAATCAGAAAACTATTTGATTTGTGGCGTTCTCCTATATGTGCAAATCCAATCTCTAAAACGCGTCACAAAAAATATCGGCGGGATTCGTTTCCCGCCGATATTTTTTGTGTGGGACGGGGCGAAGAAAAAGCGGATTGCCGCGTTGCCCGTCTTGATGAAATGCTCACAACCCTTAGGTTGCTGCGCTTTCATCTTCACCGTGCGCTTTGCACTCCATCTTTTTCTTCATCCCCTCTCCCTCAGCTGTTTTTTTTCTTGGCGCTTTTTGAGATTGCGTGATGCGCCCTGCGCAATCGCTTCGTTTTTTTGTGTCCGGAGCGAATGTGCTTTGGTGGTTTCGGGGCGGGAATTACTCCTTTTTGCTCGTTTTTGTGGAAATCCGCTGAAGGATGGCGCCGATTTGGGTGAAGACGGAGGCGTAGGGGAGGATTTCCTTGCTGCTGTAGATGAAGAGGATGTCGCTGGGTGTGTCCTTGAGCAGGTCTTTCTGGTGACGGTAGGCCTCGCGGATGCGACGCTTCATGAGATTGCGCTTCACCGCGCGCCTGAACATCTTCTTAGGGACGGACACCATGATGCGGCTGTGCCCCTCGCCCGGACGATGACAGAAGCGGAACGCCCCTTCTGTGCCGTAGCGTCCCCCGGCAAGAAGCGCTGAGACGCATTTCTCGCCACAAATCCTTTCCTCCTTGGAAAAAGTGAGGGGGGCGGAATCCATATATCCGGAATTTTGAAGGATGTTACAGCTTTTCGTTTATAAGATAGTTCTCAAGAGCCTTTGAAACCGAAGGAATCTCAGGCGTAGGAGCCGAAATCTCAATGTTCAGCCCGGCCTCCTCCATCGCTTTCACGACGGATTTTCCGTAGGTGATGAACTTGATGTTCTCCTGCTTGAACTCAGGGAAGTTCGCGTAGAGAGACTTCACGTCAGCGGCGTTGAACACGACAATCACGTCGTATTTGTGGAGGTCAACGGCCGTGAGATCCTGAGGAACCGACTTGACGAAAACGCCGGTCGTAAAGTCGTACTGCGTCGTTTCAAAGAGCCTGGTAATCGCGTCCTTGCCGGCCGAGTCGCTGGTGGTGATGAGGAACTTCTCGCCCTTGTGCTTCGGGCCGATGAGGTTCATGACGGACTCCGGTTTCCCGTCCCCGAAGAAAATCTTCCTCTTGCGATAGACGATGTGCTTCTGGAGATAGTTGGCGACGATTTCCGTCGTGCAGAAATACTTCATCGTCTCGGGAATCCTGACGCGGAGTTCGTCGCAGAGCTGGAAGAACGCGTCGATGGTCGTCCTTGCCGAGAACACGATGGCCGTGTAGTCGGAGATGTTGATTTTCTGTGTCCTGAACTCGCGTGATGTCAGCGGCTCCATCTGGAAAAAGGGGAGGAAGTCGAACTTGACTCCGAATTTTTCAGCAAGTGCATCGTAAGGAGAGGCCGTCTGCGGCTGCTTCTGTGAGATGAGAATATTCTTTGCGCTCATGTCTTTTAAAGTTCGTCAATAAATCGGCGGAAAAAGCGCCGAAAACCGTCTAAAAAACCACTGCCGAGGTCACAAGCAATGCTGTCGGCAGAATTTCAAGGGCGCAAAGGTACAAAATTGCTGTCAAATAATTGCTATCATAGGCGAAAATTTGCAATCTTCGTATCAGAAACAGCAGGTATAACGCTCCTGTCAGACAAAGCGTTATGATGTGCGCCGTGTTGCCGGGAAGGTTGCAGAATCCAAACGTCACGGCGGAGAGGAACAGCACGGACACGAGCAGAAGCCAGAAATTTTTGGGGCATCCGACGGCCGCCTCGCGGACTTTGGAGCTGAACCTGCGGAAAGGAAGCAGGTGTGACAGGCCGGCACGGAGCAGTCCATATCCGGCAATCACCCCGGCGACGGCCGCCAGACTCAGCGGAGCATTGAGTCCTGCCGTCCATCCCGGGGAATACAGGCCGCTCTTCCAGACGAGCGTGACCAGAGCCGGAAGGCTGAGCCGGAAGACGAGGTCACGGCTGCGCTGAATCTTCCTGCTGTCCTCGATTCGTATGCAGGTCGCGGTTCTGAACAGCCCGGACCAAAGCTTTGGAAACAAATTTACGAACTGCGGCAGCACCGGCAGGAACATCAGCATCGCCGCACCGGTCGCGATTGTCAATGTGAGTTGTTCTGTGTCCATGTTTTCCTAAATATATCTGTCTGCGCAAAGATTTCTCGTTAACCTCGAAATGACAGGTGGAGTCCCTCAAATCTCGTTAAACTCGAATGACAGGTGTAGTCCCTCAAATCTCGTCAACCTCGAAATGACAGGTGGTGTTTCACAAATCTCGTTAACCTCGGAATGACAGGTGGAGTCTCTCAAATGAAACTGTCGTCTCGGTTCGGTGTCATCTCGAACGAAGTGAGAGATCTTTGTGCCTCGGCAGTCAGTTTCCTCTTTTCGCGTTATACCCGGCAGCCTTCAGCAGTTCCGTCACCCTGTCCCGGAAGTCGCCCTGGATGACAATCTCCCCGTCCTTGGCGCTGCCCCCGACCCCGCATTTGACCTTTAGCATCTTCCCCAATTCCTTCAGGTCGTCCTCGCTTCCAATGAATCCGCTCACAAGCGTCACCTGTTTCCCGGCTCGCCCCTTCCGGTCAATCTTCACCACGAGCCGTTGCCGGGACGGCTCAAGCGTCTCCGCCTCGGGCTGCTCATCTGTCTGATACTGAAAGTCAGGGTTGGTCGAGAACACAACCCCGAGCCTGCTTTTCCAGTCGTTGTCCGCTGCCATAATTCACTTTTTCATTTGCCGGGCAGTTTCAAAGTCCGGCGTTTATTTTTGCAAATATAGCCAATCTATTTGTATATTTGCAGGTTATTCGACAAACAAAATGATGCTTCGTAGAAGCGTCAGCAAAACAATGGGCTTCGCGAGAAGCCGCACATATAATTATATGGACAAAAAAAGATTCAATCTCTGGAATTATGTGACCTCGGCGGTCGTGTTCGTGATTTCCGCGCTCACATATCTTCTCACAATCGAACCCACCGCATCGTTCTGGGACTGCGGGGAGTTCATCGCATCGTCATATAAGCTTGAAGTCGGACATCCGCCGGGAAACCCTGTGTTTCAGCTCATTGCGCGGTTCTGCACGATGTTCACGGACAAGATGCACGCTGCCGTCGCGGTGAACTCGATGAGCGCGATATGCTCTGCGCTGACGATATTTTTCCTCTACCTCACGATAGTTTTTCTCGCGAAGCGCATCGCGAAACCCGATGAAAACGGACACTATTCCATAGGCAAGGCGCTCGCGATTTACGGAAGCGGAGCCGTCGGAGCTCTCGCATACTGCTTCTCCGACACGTTCTGGTTCTCGGCGGTAGAGGGTGAGGTCTATGCGATGTCCTCGCTATTCACGGCAATTGTGTTCTGGGCGATGACGAAGTGGTACGAACAGGCGGACGAGCCTTACGCGAACCGCTGGATTGTGCTGATCTGCTTCCTGATGGGTCTCTCGATAGGCGTGCACCTGCTGAACCTGCTGACGATTCCGTGCCTTGTGTTCCTCTATTATTACAGGAAGCGTGAGGATCGTGGTTACAGTTTTTGGCAGCTCGTGGGAATCTTCGCGCTCTCGTGCGTGATTCTGGCGCTTATCCTCTTTGTGATAATACCTTACCTTCCTAAGACGGCGGCATATTTCGACCTGCTCTTTGTGAACACCTTCCATCTGCCGTATAATTCCGGAGCCGTTTTCTTCGTCGTTCTGCTCTTCGCGCTCTGCTTCTGGGGACTTTTCGTGACGATGAAAAGGCAGAAGGCGTTTCTCAACACGCTGCTGCTGTGCTTCACGACAATCGTGGTGGGATTCTCCGTGTTCTCGATTGTGATTATACGTTCATGCGCGCACACGCCGACCAACGAGTACCAGCCCGATAATCCTTTCACTCTCTGCCGCTACCTCAGCCGTGAGCAGTACGGGAGCACCCCGCTCATTTACGGTCAGTATTTCGACTCGGACTACTACATCGAGGACGACTGGTACTGGGCTCCGATGGACGGGAAGTACATCAAGGCCCCGTCGTTCGGCAACATAGTCTATAAGAGCGGCGACAAGATGCTCTTCCCGCGTATGTGGAACAGCGGCAACGGCGTCGATGACCGCTACAAGCAGTTCTACGGCTCCTACATGAAGAACGGAGGCAAGCAGGGCGGGCGCTACCGCAAGCCGACTATGGGCGAGAACCTCAACTTCTTCTTCGACTATCAGCTGAACTGGATGTACTGGCGCTATTTCATGTGGAACTTCGCGGGCCGTCAGAACGACGTCCACAGCCCGAGTCCCGGAGAACTTTTCGAGGGCAACTGGGAGAGCGGCATCCCGTTCATAGACGAGATACGCCTCGGAGACCAGAGCGACGCCCCGGACTATCTCAGGGAGAACAAGGGCAAGAACCACTACTATATGCTGCCTCTGCTTCTGGGTCTTCTCGGCCTGTTCTTCCAGTTCGCGAGGGACAAGCGGGGCTGCTGGGTCACCTTCCTGCTGTTCTTCATGACGGGAATCGCGATTGTGATATACCTCAACCAGCCGCCGTTTCAGGTGCGCGAGAGGGACTACGCCTACGCAGGCTCGTTCTATGCCTTTGCAATCTGGATCGGGTTCGCGGTGCTGGCTCTATATACATGGATTGAGGAACTGCTCGACAGGAAGAAAGTCTCCTCCGAGACCGCCGGAGCCGCGGTTTCCGCCGCCGTGACGCTTGTCTGCCTCGGCGTGCCTGCCCTGATGGGAGCCGAAAACTGGGACGACCACGACAGGAGCCACCGCCGCACGGCCGTAGAGATGGCCTACAACTACCTCAATTCCTGCGGAGAGAACGGCATCCTCATAACCCACGGCGACAACGACACCTTCCCGCTCTGGTATGCCCAGGAGGTCGAGGAGTGCCGTCCTGACGTGCGCATCGTGAACACCTCGCTGCTCGGTACCGACTGGCACATAGACCAGATGAAGTGGGCCTGCAATAAGTCCGCCCCGCTCGATCTGAGCGTCGGCCCTCGCCAGTACCTCTACGGCACCAACGATTTCGTCCACATCTACGACACCCGCGACAGCGCCATTCTCCTTTCCGACGTGATGCGTGTCTTCCGCCATCCTTCGGCGAAGGTTCCGCTCTCGTCGGGCAAGATGGTGGATTACATCTGCTCTCGCAAGCTCGTGGTTCCGGTGAACAAGGAAAACGTGATAAAGTACGGAATCCTCGACAAGAAATACGAATCTCAGATTCCGGAGTATATCGTGCTGACGATGTCGCCGAAGAAGGACTACATTTCCAAGCCTGAGCTGTTCATGCTTGACCTGCTCTCGAACTACCAATGGGACAGGCCGATACACCTTCTGAACATGGGAGGAGACCTGAACATGGGCATCAAGGACTATCTTGAGTATGACGGGTTCTCCTACAAGTTCGTCCCTATCCGCAACCGCCAGCGCACTTCGGAGGTCGGGTTCGCTGACCCGGACAGGCTCTACGACATGATGACGAATGTCTATAATTGGGACGCGCTCAGCTATCCGGACTACTATGCCGACAACCAGCACCTCTACACTTTCTGTGGCGTCCTCTCGCAGCGCGCCCTTTTCGTGAACGTCGCGAAGGAGATGGTCAAGGCAGGCTATCCGGAGCGTGCGGTCGAGATGCTCGATAAGTGTCAGGCCTGCGTGCCGGAGAAGAACTATCCGCTGGACATTTCCTATCTCGGCTACTCCAACGAGCTGATGGTCATGGACATGATTAACCTCTACTATGTCCTCGGAGAGAAGGAAAAGGCCTCCGACCTTGCCAAGCGTTTCCTCGACAAGATGTTCCAGTCCGTGAACTTCTACTTTCAGTTCTACGACTACGCCAAGGATGACTTCGACCGTGCCCGCAACATGATCCTCATGGTTCAGGACATAGCCAAGGACAGCGGCGACGACTCCGTGGTTGCCCTCGTTGATGCCGGCTTTGACCGCCTCCGCGCCGACTACGGCGTCAAGGACGAGTAAAAGAAAACGATAAAACCTAGAGAATGGTTCTCTGAAGATCAATTTGCATGGAGCGTGATGACGACAAAAACTGTCTTATGCGACTAAAATCGGCCATAGAGGTGGGCGAAAATAGTGGCATCTCCTATGGTTTTTCTCCAGAAGAGTATCTAAAGACATTAAATGAGTCGTTTTTAAGTAGATAATATCAAACTTGGGCTAAATCGATGAAAAAATCGTCGATTTAGCCCAAGTTCTTTCAGACAACCATTACGCCGACAAATTGCTCCGGGGCGCGGAGAAAGTCCATTAAATTTACTATATATATGCCATCATCATTCATATATGTAGGCTGAAGGCCATTTACTATCACGATACGTCGAAATCCATCGCGAAGTTTGACTAGAGATGCTAACTCTTGATTAAACTTTTCCTCAGTTTCCATCGCATAGGCAGACTGGATGTACACTCGTTCATATCCACGATTACATACAAAATCCACTTCCAAGGTTCTTCGCTGGCGGGTGCCATCTGCACTTTTCGTTTCGGTAAAAACCTGACCCACATCTATCTTCATACCTAAAGAACGCAGTTCGTTGAAAAGCAGATTCTCCATCAGATGTGTTGGCTCTACTTGCCGGAAACCAAGGCGTACATTTCTAAGCCCGAGATCTTCAAAGTAATATTTATATGGCGAATCAATGTACTTGCGCCCTTTAATGTCATAACGGGTAGAACGCTCTATGATAAAAGCGTCTTCCATATGCTCTATATACTGCCGTATGGTATCTACTGAGATGCTGCTTTGTTTGACACTCTTAAAGGTATCGGCAATCTTCGGCGGATTTGTCAGGCAGCCAACGCACGAAGCCATTATATTCATCAGTTCGGCTAAATCGCTGTCTTGGCGCACCTCATACCGTTCCTTAATATCTCGGAGATATGTATTCTCCATTTGCTGTCCCAGATAGTCTATTTTTTTTTGAACATTCGCCTCTAATACCACTTGAGGTAAACCGCCATAGAGCATGTATTCGCGGATTAGTTCTTGTGAATAGTTGCCAAGAAAATCAGCAACCTCCCTAAAAGTCAGCGGACGCACATGAATCTCATCGCCTCGGCCACGGAATTCTGTGATAACATCTTTAGACAGGAACCTTGCATTTGAACCTGTCACAAACACATCAACATTGCTGATATTTAGAAACGAGTTTAAGACATCTTCAAATTCACGAACCATTTGCACTTCATCCAGCATTACATAGTACCGGCCATCCGTCGTGAGCCGGCTGTTGATATATTGAAGCAATACGTCCGGATCCCTTAGACTCTTGTTCAAACGATTTTCCAGATTCACTTCTATAATGTGATCCTCCTTTACTCCCTGCTCTGTGAGATAACTCTTAAACAGAGTAAACAGCAGATAAGACTTACCACATCTGCGCATACCTGTAATAACTTTTATCAATCCATTCCCACAACTGTGAATTAACTGACCGAGATAATGATTTCTAGGTATTCTCATTTCTGTTCTGTGATTCCGTGTAAATACACAATGTTAGCGATTACAAATATATGCATTTTTATCCGTTGCTGCAATAAATCATGCGCCATTTGCATCATTTACAATCATTTACTTGATAATAGGCTAAATCGAAGGAAAAATCGTCGATTTAGCCCAAGTTCTTTTGTGTGAATCCGTATCTTTAATTCTGAAACAATCCCATCGGTGCTGTTTTGATGTTCCGAAAATATTTCATACATTTGCCACGTTGTAGGCGAAAGTCTGCAATGACATATTGATGAAAGTGTTTTTCGCACTGTCCTTAAAGAGAAATCTGACAGTTTCAATAAAAGCAAGGACAACGAACAGCACCGTCATCTGTATTCGTTTGCGTGTGTTCAGCACCATCGATACAGGTGTGGGGATTGTTTCAGTTTATTTGCTTTTAGGTTTTGTCAGAACCTCTCTTTAGATAAACGAAATCAGGCTCCACACTTTCTTTATTTTAAATCCTCTGTTTGGGAGCCTGACGGAGTGGAGAAATCAAACGAATGAAAAGAACTATTTGTTTATTAACCAGCTGTCTTGCAGTGCTTTTTCTTGGCGTGTCTTGCTCCAAGAGTGAATCCGAGAGTGGTATGTCAGATGATTCTTATACCCCAAAGTCTTCGGTTACTATTGATGGTGTCACTTGGGCGACTTGCAATGTGGGGGCCACGAGTTGTTCCGATGGGGGACGACTCTTTACCTATGATATGGCACTTCAATCTTGTCCAGATGATTGGCGGCTGCCGACGCGCGACGAAATCGAGACTATTATGGCTTTATTCTATCATTTTGGCGAATCTGAAGACTGGATAAGGGGGTTATTCTTCACAGGTTCGTCTCCGGATGGGGACTCTGTGTTTTTGCCTTGTGCGGGTTATAACTTTGGCTATGGTCATCAAGGTTGGCAAGAATATGGTTGTTATTGGCTATCAACTGGAGATTGCTTCGTTTTTTGTGGTGGTAGAGGAGTGGGAGTATCTGATGTCAAGTCTCCTTTTAAGATGTACGTAGGGCAATATAGTTTTTTTATGCAAGATGGTATTTGCGCATTCTCAGTGCGTTGCGTCAAAAACTGACAGTTGCTAAGGAGGAATTCACCTGTTTCAAACATTTCTACATAATATTGCGGCGGTTATCCGAATGGGGAACCGCCGTTTATATTTGCAAAAAAGAAATCAATTAGTTACTTTTGTCGATGGAAAGAGAATTGTATTATTCTGAGGAATACCTGAAGTTTGAGACGGAGTCCGGTGCGCGGGTTCAGGAGAAGCTCAGATATGCTGTCACGATATTGGAGACATTATCTCCGATACCGACAAAATTTGTCAAGAAGTTGACGAATACGGATTTTTATGAACTGCGAATTTCGGCAGATAACGAGGTAAGGGTAATTCTCTTTTCGTTGGATAATGAAAATATCAACTTGGCATCCAAGGTCGTGTTTCTTTGTGGTTTTGTCAAGAAAGGAACGAAGGATTATGGACGGGCGTTGACTGTGGCAATGAATATTTTAAGGAAGATGTTATGAGAAATTCGGATTATAGGCTGTCTCCGGAAGAAAGGGCGGCTCTCAGAGATGTTGATGTTTCTGAGAAAGAGGGATTTGTGCCGGCTGAAACCGTGCTCTCGAGAGAAGTGGGGGCTCACGGCACGGCGGAGCGTGAGGCTTTTGACGCAAAGGCCAGAGCATGGTACTACGGAGAGGTTCTTAAAGAACGTCGCAAGGAGCTTGGACTGACTCAGAAAGAGTTGGCGGACAATGTCGGCTGCAAGAGGACCTACATAAATCGGATTGAGCACGGCGAGACGGATATGCAGCTTTCCTCGTTCATCCGCCTTGCAGATGCTCTGGGGCTCAGCCTGCGGCTTGAGGTCAGCCTTGCTTAATGTCTGGTCGTATGTCAAAAGTGAAAAACTTGGGCTAAATCGATGAAAAAAACGTCGATTTAGCCCAAGTTCTTAATGTGCGGGATGAAAATGTCAGTCGGTCGGGAGGTCGGAGAGGCTGATTTCCAGGAGCTTCATCTTGCGGAGGACGGCCGGCCATTCGGTCTCGAAAAATTCGCGCTGAAGGCTTGAGAGAACCTTGCCTCGGGCGTCGGGGGTGACGAAATAGCCTATTCCCCGCTTGTTGTAGATGATGCCGTCGGCCGTGAGCTTTTCGTAGCTGCGCATGACCGTGTTGGGGTTCACGCCGATTTCGGCTCCATATTCCCGGACCGACGGGATGCGGTCTTCGCCCTTCAGCTCTTCGGCGAGTATTTTCTCGCAGATGGCGTCCGCAATCTGGAGATATATGGATTTGTTCGCGTTAAATTCCATGTTTCTGAAATTTAGTGTTTTACGGTTTTCACGCGGACGTATGCCCAAACTCCGAGGGCGATCGTTATTAGGATGCTGACGCTGTAGCTCGTCCATTTAATGGTGCTGAGGATGCGTTCTGGGTTGTTCATGCTGTCAAGCCAGTCGAAGAGACCCTCTCCGAGATGAATCATTATCGGAGTGAGAACCATGCTTGTGACCATTGACACGAGAATCATGACGAGTATGGTCTTGCCGATTTTGTTCTTCTTGAAATAGAGCGCTCCGAGAAGGAAGGTGAGGACCCACGAGATGATGTTCACGACCACTCCCCAGAAGAGCTCGCCGCTGGAGAATATCTGAATGTCAAGCCCTTCGTTCGTGATGTTGCACAGCTCGTTGAACTCCTTCGCGCCGCTTGCCATGGCCGTTATGAGCGTTTCACCGCATTTCGGATCGACGAGGCAGAGAAGGCTGTCGGCGGCGAGGGCTATGGCGACGTATGCGAGAGGGGCGAGGATTGCCGTGTTGATGAACATCGTGAGGAACTTTTCGAGAGACGATGCCGGAATCAGCGTGTAGAATCCGCCGCTGCGCTTGTCGGTGAAGAACCCGTATGCCTTCGACGGGACGACGAGAATGAGGACATAGAGCAGGATGAAGAATGATATTGCCCTGCCGATGAGCCCGTAGGATGCCCAGCTGCCGTCAACGAGAAGGTGAATCGTGCCGCAGAAGAGGTAGGCGATGAGGCCGGACAGCGAGGTGAGCAGGACCGTGAGCCATGTGTTGTTGAATGTGTTCCTGAGGTCACTGGCGAAATATTTGCCGAACCTCGTAAAATTGAATGTATTGTTGTTCATTGTATTCGTGTTTTGAAGAATATTAGCTTGGGCTATACCCTATTTGACTATTTCCGCATTGCCACCGGTTGCCGTGCCTTTGCCGAAAGTCGCCTTGAACCACTCCTTGTTCTTGTGGACGGCGTTGAAGAGCGCCTCGATGTTGACCTTGCTCTCGCGGCCGTCGGAGTTCGGGAGCACCTGGATGCAGCCGCCCGGGATGAACTCGCTGTAGAGCGCGTTCGGATTGACTTCCGTCCCGTAGTCGAAGAAGAGTTTCCGGGAAATCTCCGCGATGCAGGCGTTGAGCAGAACGTCCTGACGGTCAAGGATTATGACGGGGTCGATGACGTTTTCGAGATCCTTGACCTGATGTGTTGAAATCACGACAGTCGCGTCCTCCGAGGTGTATTGCATCAGCGCCTTGCGGAACTGTGCCTTTGACGGGATGTCGAGCCCGTTGGTCGGCTCATCCATGAGAATGTAGCGGCTCCCGCTCGCGAGCGCGAAGGAGATGTGCGTTTTCTTGAGCTGGCCGGCCGACATCCTGTCCATCCGGTTGTCCTTCGGAACCTCGAACAGGTCAATCATCGCCTCGAACGCCTCAAGCGAGAATCCGTCCCAGAACTTGCCGTAGTTCAGCGCGAACTCCATCGGCTTCATGGTGATTTCCGCAACCTCGTCGCTGAGGTAGTAGATTTGTGTGAGCAGCCCCGGCTTGCGGTCATACGGCCTGTAGCCGTCTATGTCGAGCGTTCCTGTCTGTGGCTTCTTGAGTCCGCAGAGCAGGGTCAGAAGAGTGGTCTTGCCCACTCCGTTCTCTCCGAGCAGCCCGTAGATGTTCCCGGGCTTCAGCTCCATTGAGATGTTCTTCAGCACGGCGTTGTCGCCGTAGGCGAAGCTTAAGTTGTTGAGCGTAATCATTTTAATAGTATTTAATTATCAAATTTGTCGATTTTTGATAGTGTATTAGTGTTGTAATACACTGCAAATATACGGCGATATTTTAAATCTCCAAACTTTTTTCTGCAATTTTATCATCTCTCATCCCCATTTTATGGTAATTTGCTTTCGGACGCGCATACTTCTTTCGTTAAAATGAACACAATCGCGTATTATTTACTATTTTTGTCTCAAATCCCCGAGTGAGGAGATGTGGGCTACTGCGGCGCTTCGGGGAATTATGCGAAACATTTGTTAAACAGAAAATTAAGGATATGAAAGTAGCGGTAGTGGGTGCCACGGGTTTAGTTGGCACGAGGATGCTTGAGGTGCTGGCGGAGAGGAATTTTCCGGTGACGGAACTCCTGCCCGTGGCTTCCGAGAAATCTGTCGGCAGAAAAATAGTTTTCAAGGGGAAGGAATATGAGGTCGTCTCGGCTGAAATGGCAATCGCCGCGAAGTCTCAGCTGGCGCTTTTCTCGGCCGGAGGTTCGGTTTCGGGTGAGCTTGCGCCGAAGTTTGCGGCTGCAGGGTGCCGCGTCATCGACAATTCGTCGTTCTGGAGAATGGACCCGACGAAGAAGCTGGTCGTTCCGGAAATCAACGGCGACGTTCTCGAAGAGGGGGACATGATTATCGCGAATCCGAACTGCTCGACGATACAAATGCTGATTGCCGTGGCTCCGATTCATTATAAATACGGAATACGCCGCATCATCGTTTCCACGTATCAGTCTGTTACGGGCACGGGCTACAAGGCGGTGAACCAGATGAAGGCCGAGCGCGGGGGAGCGAAATGGGGCGAGTACCCGGCGGTATATCCTTGCCCGATTGACATGAACATTCTTCCGCACATCGATTCTTTCCTCGGCAACGGCTACACGAAGGAGGAGATGAAGATGGTGAACGAGACGCACAAGATTCTCGACCCGTCGATTCGCGTCACGGCGACGACGGTACGTGTGCCGGTGATGGGCGGGCATTCCGAGTCCATAAATCTGGAACTTGCGAAACCTTTTGAGCTGGAGGATGTAAGGGCCGCGATTGCCGCGTTCCCGGGTGCCGTGGTTGAGGATGACCCTGCGCACAATGTCTATCCGATGCCGATAAACGCGCTGGGGAAGGACGAGGTCTTTGTCGGGAGGATTCGCCGCGACGAGTCCGTGGAGAACGGGCTGAATCTGTGGTGCGTGTCGGATAATATACGAAAGGGCGCGGCTACGAATGCTGTGCAGATAGCGGAGCTGCTGCTGAAGAAAGGGTATCTTGGCTGATTCCCTTAACCTCAGGCGTTTGCATGGCAGTCAGTGTTTGGTTTGAAGGGTGACTTTTTGTGAATAAAAATTAGTGATATGTTTAATAAGGAAGTATATGTAAACAGGCGGGCGGAACTGCTGCGTCGGATGAAGGGAGAGAGAGGCGTCGCCGTGTTCTTGGGAAATGTCGATGCTCCGGCAAACTACAGGGGCAATGACTATAAGTTCAGACAGGACAGCACATTCCTCTATTTTTGGGGAATTGACGAACCGGGATTTGCAGCCGTGCTTGACCTTGAGACAGGGGCGGAGACGCTGTATGCCGACGACGTTGACATTGACGACATCGTGTGGATGGGACCGCAGCCTTCAGTGCGCTCGAAAGCGGAGCTGACAGGCATAGGGGAGAACGCCGGGAGCACCTCGGATGGGGCCTCAGCGCCTTACGGCAAGTTTTTCGAGACAGTCGCCGCGGCAAAGGCGGCAGGACGTCGCGTCCATTTCGTTCCTCAGTCTCGCTACTACAACCAGATGCGCCTCGCGGCGGCCCTCGGGCTTGTTCCTGAAGTTGTCGGCAGCCGTCAGCTTGACGGTGATTCGGCCGCTTCAAAGGCTCTTGTGAGGGCAATCGTTTCAATGCGCATCGTTAAGCAGGACTGTGAGATAGAGGCCATAGACAATGCCTGCGACCTTGGCGTGGAAATGCACACGATTGCGCGTGAGGGATGCCGGCCGGGAGTGCTTGAGCAGGAAATAGTCGGTCGGATGGAGGGAGTGACCCTCTCGAAGGGCTGGGGCGTGTCGTTTACGACGATTCTGTCCCAGAACGGCGAGACGCTGCACAACCACACCCACCACCAGATAATCACTCCGGGGCGTCTTCTCGTGGTCGACGCCGGCGCCGAGAGCAACATCCACTATGCCTCCGACTTCACACGTACCTACCCTTGCGGAGGCAAGTTCACCGCGCAGCAGAAGGAGATGTACGACCTCGTCCACGCCTGCAACGAGTTCGCATTCTCGATGGTGCGCCCCGGCATCACCTACCGCGAGGTTCACATCGCCACAGTCACCAAGATGCTCGAAGGCCTCAAGGCTGCGGGGCTTGTCACGGGCGACCCTGACGAACTCGCGGCTGACGGAATCGGAGGACTTTTCATGCCTCACGGCCTCGGCCACAACATGGGTCTTGACGTTCACGATATGGAGGACTACGGAGAGGACTATGTCGGCTATGACGACGACCAGAAGCGCGAGGGCGGAGTAGGTCTGGCGAACCTCCGCATGGCCCGCAGACTCGTCCCGGGCAATGTCATCACTGACGAGCCGGGGATATATTTCATCCCTGCGCTCATCGCCCAGTTCAAGCGGGAGGGGCTTGACAGGGGGCGCGTGAACTATGCCCGCCTTGAGAAGGAATACAGTCATTTCGGCGGCATCCGTCTCGAAGACGACGTGCTCGTCACTCCGGACGGCGCCCGGCGGCTGGGGCACAGTCGGCTGCCTATTGCATCTTCTGATATCGAACGCCTGATGGAACGGGGCGCCTAAAAGGCGATCTGCTTCGTTGCATGTGGATTTCATCCTTTTATGCATTCCCTCTGGCTCAGCTGTTTTTTCTGTCATTTCGACTGAGCGCAGCGAATGGAGAAATCTTTGTGCGGAGATTTAATTCTGGGGGAAGGAGATGTCTCGGCAGGCTCGACATGACAGCGGGGGGGGGGACGCATATGGTTGAATGATTTAATAACTTGAAATGGAAACGTTTATTATAGTTGCGGCGATACTGCTCGGCATCCTCGGGATGGTGGGCAGTGTCGTCCCTGCATTGCCGGGACCTCCCTTGAGCTGGCTCGGGCTGCTTGTCCTTTACTTCTGGGGCAGCGGGACGAATGCGGCCGGGGACAGGATGTCATTGACTGTGCTTGGGATATGGTTCGGGGTGACGGGCCTTGTGACGGCTCTTGACTACCTCATGCCCGGAATGCTCACGAAAGTCACCGGCGGCAGCCGCTACGCCTCGCGCGGAGCCACGATAGGGATGATAGCCGGCATAATCCTCACTCCGATAGGCATGATTCTCGGCTCCCTCCTCGGTGCCTTCATCGCCGAACTCACCTACGGCAACAAAACCCCGGGCGACTCCCTCAAGTCCGCCCTCGGAGCCTTTGCCGGCTTTCTGCTCGGCACGGGAATCAAGCTCATTGCCTCCGGAGCAATGCTATGGGTTATAATAGTTTACGCTTTCTGACAATTACCGTCTCCTTAGGGATAAAGTAATACTTCTCAATCTCGTATGCCACCTCAGCATCCGGTGCCGTGACGACATCCGCCCTTTTCAGTGCCCTCTTGTGCCGTCGGTTCAGCACGTGCCGCTTCAGCCAGCTGTAGCCGTACCTCTCATATAAAAACGCAAGCGAATCGACCTCCACGACCCTCCTGCCCTCATTGTCCCTGTATTTTTTCATTGTGCCAATTTTACTCTGATAAATGAAAATCCCAAAAACTCGCCACTTTTCAGGAAAGACAGTCAGTTTGTGCGAAATTTTTCGCAAAATGCTTTTCCATCACGGCCGCAGGCAGCCTATCGGGACGACATAAACATTGTCCGCCCGTTTGTAGGCCATGTTTCCTACGGCTGTCAGGACCATCTTGAATGATGGGGCGTGCATTTTGTCCGTGTCGATTCTTGTTTCAAGGCAGTTTAATGATTCCGCTCCTTCGTCGATTAGTTTCTGACCGCCGAGCTTCATTTCCACGAGGGCATACCTGCCGTTGCGAAGGTGAATCACAGCATCGCATTCGAGACCGTTGCTGTCGCGGTAGTGGAAGACGTTGCCGTCCAAGGCATCCGCATAGACGCGAAGATCCCTTGCGGCCATCGTTTCAAAGAGCAGCCCCAAAGTGTTGAGGTCATTTTTCAGGTCGGCCGGCCCGAGCCCCAGGGCGGCGGATGCAATGGACGGATCCACAAAATAGCGTGTGTCGCTTGTCCGGATTGCCGCCTTTGAGCGGAGATAGGGATTCCATGCTTCCATATCCTCAATTACAAAAATCTTTTTGAGGACTTCGAGATAGGAAGATACCGTTCCCTCGTCAAGGCTGTCCGTATCATTGGCCGCCATGTCGTTCTTGATTCCCACAATTGGCACCTGTGTCCCCTGATGCCGCGCAAGAGACCTCATTAGCCTTTTAGTTCTGGCCGGACTCCTGTTGATGCCATCTACAGAGGAAATGTCCGTTTCTGTGACGGCATCGTAATATGCTCGGGCTGTTTCGAGGGCATACTCCTGCTTGAGGCTTGTCGCGATGGGCCATCCTCCCCGGCAAATCAGAAATGATATGTCCTCTATCTTCAGAGCGCACTCTGCCAATATACCAGTCGACGCTTTGTCGAAAAGAGCGGAGAGGCTGATTGCACCGTTAGAATCTCCGGATTCAAAGAGAGACATGGGCCTCATTCTTATTCTTGAAATCCTTCCTGTGCCAGTGTGGTGGATTTTCGCCTTTTCATCGCCGCTCAGCGGGACGGCTGACCCCGTGAGTATGAACTGCCCGACTTGCTTGCTTCTGTCGATTGAATACCGGACCGCGTCCCAAAGCTGTGGGATTGCCTGCCATTCGTCAAGCAATCGTGGCTTTTCCCCATCAAGCAATGAATTGATGTCCATGTCCGCCAAGATGAGATTTCTTGCATAATTTGCCGGGTCGGAAACATAGTTCACGCTTTGGGCCATCTGCTCGGCGCTTGTTGTCTTTCCGCACCATTTAGGTCCTTCAATGACGACAGCTCCAGTGGAGTGGAGTTTTTTCTCAAGCAGTGCATCTGCAATCCGCTTCTTGTATTCAAAAGTCCCCATCTATGTCTAATTTTTTTTTGTATCGAACAAAGATGGGGATAAATATTTTGATAATCAAGTAGTTGTTCTAAAATTCGGTGAAATGTGGAAAATTTTTCGGTGAAATGTGGAAAATTTTTCGGTGAAATGTGGATTTAGAACGAGAACTTGTATCCGATGCAGAGGGAGAGGGCGGAGGTGTTTTCCCAGTTCATGGACTTTAGCTTCGTGCCTTCCTTGTTGGTGTCGATTTCGAGGGAGTGAACCCAGTTGTACATGAGCGTGAAGTCGATTCCGTGGCGCTTGGTGATGTTCCAGTCAAGACCGAGGGCACCGCGCAGGCGGTTGATGTAGGCGTCGTCGTAGCCGAGGAACTCATAATCCGTGTAGGCTGCGGAGGTCTCGCTCCATGTGGCGGAGCAGCGCGGGGCGTTGAAGATGTTGCGCATCTCGAAATAGGCATAAGGCTCTATCTTCCTGAGACCCCTGTATTTGACCGTGAAGCGGGACTTGAGCTGAAGGGCGTTGGGGACATCCTGAAACTTGTTGAGGTCATAGGCGTAGTGCGTGAGCTGAAGTTTCTCGCGCAGGGAGAAGCGCCATGGCCCGGCATCGTAAATCCCGGTGAGGTTGAGCGAGAGACGGTGGCGCGGCCGGAATGCGTTCGCAGTGTTGTAGTGGCCTATGAAGATGTATTCGCCTCCGACCTTGAAATAGTCGCAGACCTTGTATTCGAGACCTATGCTTGCCTGATGCCGTTCTACTCCGGCGAGCGAGTTTTTGGTTCTCAGTTCATAGCCGGCGCTCAGGTGCAGCCCCTTGACGATTTTCCAGTCAATTTCGGCCGATGTCCTCGTGTTGAAGCCCAAGCTCTGGGCGGAAACGCCTGTGTTTGTCAGGAGCAGCCCCGACAAGGCAAGTACGGCGGCAGCGGCCGCCCTGAAGATCTTTTCCGTCGTTTTCATTGTTCTTTTATTTTGGGTTTCGAGCCTGCAGCCCGCAGGCAATGTATAAGACGATTATGATAAAAAATGTTATGTGCGCCGGGCGAATTTTTCCGGAAATCCCTTAAAACTCCTGATTCTCGACGAACTGCTTGTTCCGGACAATCCCGTCCATCGTCGAGGCCGATTTCCCGTCCGTCTCGTAATATACCTTTATATATGCGGAATCCTTCAGAAAGTCGATGTTTCCGATTTCGACGTCGGTCGGGACTATGCCGCAGCGCTGCCGGATGTCATCGAAAAGCTCGTCGCGGCGTTCCGGCACAATGAGGTCTATGCGGTCGTAGAGGATAAGCTTGGACGCGTTCCTGCGCAGACTGCGGCTGCTTTCGAGAATCCATATCAGGATGACTGACAGCGCGTTGGCTGAAACCGCCACTGCGAGGTCGCCCCAGCCGAGAGCATAGTGAGCCGTCGGTTCGCCCATACCGGCCACCCTGAAAAGCGGGGTAAGGCCGTTGACGGCAGAGAGGGCGATGATGATGAACAGGTAGGTCATCTCGCGTATAGGAACGGTCTCCGTGCGGTAGCGGATGACGCCGAAAATCGCGAAGAGTCCGAGGGTGAGGCCCACTCCCACATCGACCCTACCCATGGCGTAGAGCAGCAGGAGCATCGCCGAGGAGAAGGTCAGGAACGTGAACACATAGTCCTTGCGGCGGCTTTTCGGATAGTAGAAGAAATGCACGAGAATCCAGCAGACGAGAAGGTTGAGGAAGAACCGCAGGGCGAGTTCGCCGAGGCTCTGCGCCGTCGTCATGACCGGCTCCACGAGCGTCTGGATGAGCTCGCTCTCGTCTAAAGCGGCTGTAGTATAACAGGTCTGTAACATCTTAAATAAAAGTTTTTGTTAATCTTTTCTATCGTTCTGAGCTTTTGCTTGAATCGTCCCGGATGCACTCCGGAGTCGGTTGAGACTATGCCGATGCAGTACTTGCTGACCCTCATCGGCTTCACCCTGTGCCGCAGCAGGATGTCCTGCATCTCGCTGCGTAGCCGCCCGTCCTGCTTCAGCTCGATGATGACCGCGTCTCCCATGTCAGCGACGGCTCCGGTTCTGAAATTGCGGAACGAGACGGACAAATCTATGGTCAGGCGCTCGCTCAAGCCCTTGTTTACCAATGTTATGCGGCTGAACGAGGTCTCAAGCGACGGGGATATGGACTTCGCATCATAGTCCGAATGTCCCGCTATCCATGAGCAGACCTCTTCATTGCCGCGAAAATCTTCAAAGAGCGTGGCCGGAACGGGGATCCTTTTCTTTTTCGTCCTGCCGTGGTTGTTCTTGCGCTTCACTTCAAGGAAGCATAGCCCGGACTGCCGGTACATCCTCGTCCGCACCTTCTGCCTCACCGCCTTTCCGCGCCTGTGCTCGGTGAACATCCTGAGCGAAGGGGTGTCGAAGTAGATGCTGTCGTAGCCGTGCAGTCTCTCGCCGTCCTGCTCAAAGACACGGTAGCCATGTGCGGCCGCATCTTCAAGCAGCGCCTTGAGTTCAAGCGTGTCGGTGAGATACTTGCTGTCAATGCGGTTCATCAGCCTGATTGAGTCCATCTCCTCAAGCGTGATGGGCGCGAAGGCGGCGAGCCGGTCTCTGATGGCTGTCAGACTGCCATGACCTGCGTCAATGCAATCCGTCGAGGCGGGAGTGCGGCCCGCCGCTTCCATATATCCCGTGTCAGTTACCTTCTCCGGGGATATATTCATAGACCTTGTACCGCTTGAGCCTTCCTTTCGCGTCATAGACATATTCCGTTTTCTTGCGTCCGAACTCGTCAAATTCGTATTTTCTGACATTGTCAAGCTTGTTTGCGCCGTTATAGACGAACTCGCGGGCTATTTTCCCGTTCGGCCCGATTTCATATTTCTTCCGCCACTTGACTCCCTTGCTGTCGTACTCGATTTCCTCGACCTTCCTGCCGTTTTCGTTGTAAATCGTCACATGATCGAGCTCCTTCTGGTTCGTCGCCGCATCGATCTTCCATTCCTTCAGGGTCATATTGCTTTTCGAGGGTTTCGTCGTCTCCTGTGCCGTCAGCGAAATGCCGAATGCCGTGAAAATGAGCGTCGCGAGTAAAATTTTTCTTTTCATATAATTGTGTATCAATCTATATCAATCTATATCAATCTATATCAATCTATATCAATCTATATCAATCTTCCCTATGTGATGATACTTGAGGGTAGGGGATGAAGAAAAAGATGGAGTGCAATCCGCTTTTTATTCGCCCCGTAAGTCAGTGACGGCCACCCGGCCCGCCGCCCCCTCCCGGAAATCCTCCTCCGCCCTGGCCGCCACCGGTGCTGCCGGAAGAACTGAGAGACGCCGTGACGGTAGAACTTGTCGAGCCGCTCTTGAGGGTGTAGCTGCTGCCGCTCACGAGGTCCGGGTGCGAGAGGACTATGCCGCTGCCGCCCTTTGCCGGCGCCGTGAATCCAAGCAGTTCCTCACCGTCAGTATTGCATAGCGAGTAGGATGCGTTCGCCGTCCAGCTCGTGACGTTTATCACCGGCTGCGTGATGCTGGAGCCCGATTCGATGCCTCCGAACGCGATGAGGGAACCTCCGCTGATGTAGAGCTTGTAGCCTCCCTCGGAGTTGGCGTCGAGCGCGACCTCGGGACTGCCTGAGCCGACCGCATAGACGTAGCCTCCTTTTACATACATGTTCCCGTTCGCGTCAAGCCCGTCGTTGCCGGAAGAGAAGGCATAGATCTTTCCGCCCGTTATGGTCATGTCGGAGCCGGAATTTATCGCGTCGTCGCTCGACGTCGCGCTGACGCTGCCTGCGGAGATGCTGATGCTGCCCTTTGCCTCAATCGCCTCGTGGGAGGATGCGGAAGCCGTGACGTCGGCTCCGCCAAAGTAGAGACTCCCGTCGAACTTGATGCCCTTCGCGGCTTTCGTGTCCGAGTCTGAAGACGAGCCCCATCCCGGTCTCTGGCTGCCGCCGCTGCCGTAGTTCGAGCCTGTGGCGGTGACCTTGACAGTTCCTCCGTTGAAATGTCCGTCCCCGTCGCAGTTTATTCCCTTGGCTCCGGTTCCGCTGACCGTGATTTCAAGCGAGCCGCCCTCAATCGCGAAGGCCGTGTCCGCCCTGATTCCGGCCGCACCGGTGAGCTCGTTATCGACTGTCCCGGCCGCGCTTGTCGAACTTATCGTGACGCTTCCCGCTGACTGATAGAAGTTTCCGTCGGTGCTGATGCCTTTCTTGCCAGTTCCGGCGACTGAAACCCCGACAGTTCCGCCTTCGACGAGAACCTTCTCCTTGCCCCGGATTCCGTGTCCGGACTTTGATGAAACAGTTATTGTGGGATTCTCGGTGATTCTGATGTAGTCGTCGCTTGTGATGCCCGCCTTGCCGACAGCCGTCACCGTGAGGCTTCCGTCGCCGCTGAAGATGAGCTGCCCCTCGCTGAAAAAGGCCGCCTTCATGTCCTCGTCGGAGCTTTCGTCGTTGTAGGCGCCGGAAGAATTGACGCCGCCGTCCGCGAGGGAGTTCGTCCCGCTGACGATGACGGAAGTGTATTTGTGGCTCTGGTTGCTAATCGCCGCCCCGTCAGGGTTCGTCAGGCTCAGGTTCTTGAGGCTGATTGTCTGCTTGGCGTCGCTGTAGAGCTTGAAGAATCCGTCGGACGCCGTTCCGCTGAGTTCGTAGGTGAAGCAGCTTTCCGAAGTGTTGATGACCGTGACGTCGTTCCCATCGACGCTCACGATGCCGAGCTCGTCGCCGCTGACCGTCGCCCCGTCTGAGGAATAGACTATGCTGATTGTCCCGTCAACGGCCGTG
The DNA here is from genome assembly GCA_934725015.1 of uncultured Bacteroidales bacterium. GTDB lineage: Bacteria > Bacteroidota > Bacteroidia > Bacteroidales > UBA932 > Cryptobacteroides. Next base: position 108,843 of record CAKVAS010000003.1, on the reverse strand, counting down.
ATTCCGCCCTCGTCAGACGGATCGTCAGTGACGGGGTCGTCGGTGACCGTAATCCAGTTGCCGCTGCAAGCGGAGAGCATCAGCAGCATCGCGATGCTGCCGGCAGTCTTTGCGTGAAGCCTTTCTACATGATACCTTTTCATGACAGTAACTTTCAATGGTTTCTGCGCCAAAGTTATGCTGGCACCCCACAAAGTTAGCACCTTTTTTCAACGAACGCCCCGATTTCTTCAGCGAACGCCCCTCCGCGAATGAAAACAAAGTGCTAATTTTGCGTCGTGCAACAGGTTGCGGGGATATATGACCGATGAGGCCCCGGAGACACCCAAAGAATGAACACATAAAATAAGAAACATGAAAAAAATAAACTGCGTCAGATTTGTCAATTATTTTCGAGTATAGATTTCTTTTGGAAGAGGGAGTGTACTGGATGTACACGACTGATGAGAAAATAAATATAGACCGAAAAGGATGAGAAAGATGATGCAGGTTATTTTTTGAAGGTTTCTAAATGCGAGAAAGATTGAAGCGAGTTCTTAATATGAATACGTCCGGATTCAAAAGAATCATGGCGTTTTTCGCCGGACACAGGGGACTGATTGCCGGGACTATAGTCTGGGCGTTGGTGCTGTTCGTGGAACTGTTCGTCGCCCTGTACGATTTCAAGTCGGGTGTCGGGCTTCCGTTTATGAAACTCTTTTTGCGCAGGCTGCTGCTTCCTACGCTTCCTTTCATAGTCCTCTTCGCCGTCCATGACCTCGTACTCGCCCCGATGCTCGTCGTCAGAAAAAAGACGGTTCCATACATACTCTGCACCTTCGCGCTCCTCGGGGTCTTTTCGGCGTACATCCTCTATTTCGACGGATTCATGCGTCACCGGCCTGAAGACATGGCTCATCATGACGGACGCATATCCCCGGAAAATCTCACCGACGACGAATACTCCCATGGAGACAGGACTCTGGGCGACGACGAATATTTCCTCTACGACGATTGGGACGAAGAAGACAGACGACGCGGTCAGGGACATTTTCACGGAGAGCGTCCTCCCGAGCCTCCGCACCACGATGATGAGGGCCGTCCGGTAAATCCTTCGATATTCAAGATTATCCTTGCCGTGATGATGCTCGGTGTCAATCTCGGGGCGAAGTACTACAGCCGCTACGCGCAGGAAAAACGCCGTCTGGAGGGACTGGAGCGGGAGAATCTTGAGTATCGTCTGGAGTGTCTGAGGTATCAGATAAACCCGCATTTTTTCATGAACACGCTGAACAACATTCATGCGCTGGTGGATATTTCCCCGGAGAAGGCGAAGGAGAGCATCGTGGAGCTGTCCCGTCTGATGAGGCACGTCCTCTACGACAGCAGCGGACCGACGGTAGATTTGGCGAAGGAGATTGACTTCCTCAGGCACTATCTTTATCTCATGCGGCTGCGCTACACGGACAGTGTCCGGATTGACTACAGCTTTCCTGATGGCCCCCTCTCCGCGCAGGTGCCTCCGCTGCTGATGGCGACCATTGTCGAGAATGCCTTCAAGCATGGAGTGAGCTATGAGTCGGAGAGCTTCATCCGACTTTCGGTTTCGGTCGATGGCGACAAGGTGATTTTCCGCTGCGTTAACTCTCTTGCGCCGGGCGGCGGAAAGGAAAAGGCCGGAGGCGTGGGACTTGAGAATATAAGCAAAAGGCTGTCACTGCTTTACGGGGACAGGTATGTGCTCCATCTCGACCGCAGGGACACTGAATATGATGTGCTGATTGTCCTCCCGTCGCAGCCGCTGTCAGGTGCTGTGGAGGCTGCACGACAGGTATGGTAAGAGGGGGCAAAAGTGTTAGAAGACTTGCGGAACTTGAATTGTAAAACTGACGGGATATGATAAGAGTTATTGCCGTGGATGACGAGCCGCTGGCGCTCGGACAGATTGAAAAATACATCTCGCAGGTGCCGTTTCTTGAGTTGGCGGCATCGTTCTCCAGCGCCCTTGAGGCTCGGAAGTATCTGACGGACAACGCTGTGGATGCGATGTTTATAGACATCAATATGCCTGACCTGTCGGGAATCGAGCTTGTCCGCAGTCTCCGTAATCCTCCGCTGACGGTGTTCACCACCGCGTATTCGGAATATGCCGTGGAGGGGTTCAAGGTCGATGCCGTCGATTATCTTCTCAAGCCGTTCACCCTGGGCGAGTTCATCTCGTCGGCGGAGAAGGTGAAGGCCCGGCTTGAACTGCTGGCGGCCGCTGGTCAGCAGGACGGCTTCGTGTTTTTCAAGGCTGACTACAAGATTATAAAGGTGGAGATTGCCGACATCGTCTATGTCGAGAGCATGAGCGAGTACCTCAAAATCTATCTCCGCAGCGAACCGATGCCCAAGGTCGTCCTGATGAGCTTTCCCAAACTTCTCGAAAAGCTCCCGCCCAGGCTCTTCATCCGCATCCACCGCTCCTATGTCATCAACCTCGCCCGCCTCGTCGAACTCAGCGGCGGCATGGTCCTGATGGAAGGCGACAAGTCCCTCCCCGTCGGCGACAGCTACCGCTCCGCCCTCCTGTCCCGGCTGTAAGACTGTAGCCGTTTTGACAACTTAAAAAGTTTTCCTAAATTTGTCGCGTCGTGGGTCTTGTGCCTGCGACTGACATATTGAAAGTGTTTTCGCACTGTTCAGAATGAAAATGTGGAAGTTTTCTGTTCCGGTGTGGGGTTGCGTATTCGTTTGTAAGCCTATGGGTCTTTCCACAACCTTCATTCAAGCAATCGGATTCGGCCTCACACTTTCTTTGTTGTATGAAGCAGTTGTTCCTGAGGCCGGAACGCTGGGGAGGACTTATGAAAACGAGGATTATTCTATTTTTGTCGGCGGCAATTTCCTTTGCCGTGCCGCTGCCCTTGTGTGGGCAGGTTCAGGGGTATAATACTGTCTCTCGAAACAATCCTGATGATTGTAAATATGTCGTTGTCTATAGAAGCTCGGGAAAGGTGCTTGGTCGTTTTATATCGAGGTATGAGGCGGAACGATATGTAAAGGAGAGGTTGGAAACGGATGCTTCGATGAAGACCGCAAATGCTAAGGCTGAAGTTGAAAAACAGGTGGCGGAATGTTTCGGGTTGAACAGTACAAAAGGTATCAACGCCGGAATCACGTCAGAGCACTTTAAATGCACTTCTAATCCTTACGCAATAATTGAACCTCGTCGTGAAGGTGTAGTCGGCCTTGCCTGTGACGCGGCGGAAAGTTCCGTTGATTTATTAAATAAGGTCGGTGGAGCTGTTTCTGATGGCATTGGGACTGCTCTTGATTTCGTTTCTGATGGTATTGGGGCTGTTGCGGAATATTTCCAGCCTGCGGAGGAGTATGATTCTCCTTCTCAGGCAGACGATTGGCTTCCTGAACTGTTGAATGAATCTACAGTTCAAGCACCGATTAATGATAACTCCAATTTAATAGCCGCGGCCAATTCTAATTCCGACCCCGCCGTCAAACCGGAGGTGTATGTCAATGTCACGCATCCTTCAGAAAGGAAAAGTACTAACCCTGCATTGGCGGTGAAAAAGCAGTCAGAGACTTCAGAACAAACCGCGTCCTCTGCAAAGGGGATTGTCAAACCGGGTATTCAAGCCGACGCATTATATTCCTACAATGAAAAGGCATCGGTTGATGAAAAGGCTAACTCGATTAATTCTTTCTATCTGCGCGCATCATCTCAGGAGGAGCGGCAGAAGGAGTTAGGAAATGCGGTTGCAAGTGTGAAAGCTGACGCCGACCTAATTCTGGCAAAGGCGATAGTTGCAGTTGACAAAGAAAATCAACCTGACTATAATGATGCGAATAGTGAATTGTTACGATTCTCTGGCAGCAAAGACAATTCCGGACACTTTTGGAATACTATCGTAAAAGATGATGAACTTCGAGAAAAAGTCTTGGATAAACTCGTTGAGGTTTGCACAAATCCACAAAGTAAAGAAGTTGATACGCGAATGTTGAGAAGAGTTGTGGATTATGTTGATGGAGAATGTAAAAATGCTGCCAGAGATAAATCTTCTTCTCCAGTCGTAATGCCGCATGATGAAGATAAAGACTGGAAGGCAGCACAGCGTGTGTTGTCCGTACTCAGAAAAGAATGTGACAACGGTATGTGTCAATAAAATGATTCCCATGAAAAGAACAGCGCTTTCAATATTGATTCTGCTGTGCCCGCTTGTCATGACGACGGCACAGTCCTACGACGAGATGGTTCAGAAGATTCTGGGCTACCAGAAATGCTATGACCAAAATTCCCACGGACTTCAGAATGACAGCTATGATGCCGACGGGAGGATCGTGAACTATAAGGCTGCCGTCAATTTTCAGACAGCCAACTTTTTCCTTTCCGACACGGAATATGAGACGGAGGGGCTTCCGGGCATAGAGTCGGTGCACAATTGGCTCCGGACCGAAGACAATTCATTCCACATCGTCGCGCACGGCATACTCCCGAACGGGGGAGGCTCGACGAAGGAGATAGAAATCGGCGGGCAATACCTCAAGGCGGAGCAGGTCGCGGGGCTGATATTGAAACACCTGCGGAAATATGAACTCCTGCTCTCCCTGAAGAAACAGCCCTTCTCGATAGTCCTGCACAGCTGCAAGGCCGGGTATGGCGAGAACAGTTTCGCCGCACAGCTCTCAAGATGCCTCGACGACAAGATTCGCGGGCTTACCGTCATCGCCGCAGATGACATCGTATGGCTTGACAACCGCAGCAACAGTCCATATCCGTCGGAAAAGATATGTTCCACGCGGGAGCAGGAGCAGAATCCCGCCTATCCCGGCAAGGACTGGCTCGTGTTCAAGAACGGCGTGAGGATGATGCGCGGCGGCAAGACCTGTCAGGAGACGATACGGATGGCGCAGGAAAGGTTGAAGCCGATACTGATGAACGAACCGGATTTTGTGAATTAACCATAATAGATAAAGCCATGAAGAAGATTACCTTGTCAATCATTTTGCTCATGTTGAGCCTCGGCACGTTTGCTCAAGTTGACATCAAGAAACTGTATGACCAGGCCGGGATGGCCGAGGAGATGCAGCTTTGGGATGATGCCATCATGCTGTATAAGAAAATAATAGTGTATGCTCCTGACAGCCCGGCGGCATATTACCGTCTCGGCGAAGCATACGCGTCAAAAGGGCAGGATGTGGAAAATTCGGAGAACGCAATCAAGTTTTTCCGGAAATATCAGGAACTGGATCCGCAGGGTGCGGAGATGAACAATGTGCAGACAATAATAAACCGTCTGGAGTTCATCGCAATGAAATCAGAGCAATATGATGCGAAAATTGATGCCCTGCAGGGACGATGGGTGACGACGGACTGGCGGACAAATGCGAGTCACCGTTCCTGGGCAATCATCGACATCAGGGAGGCCGGCGGAAAACTGCGGATAACGATAGATCCGACATCTGCCGTTTATGACGACAGCTTCATCTCTCAGACTGCGGTCGTGAATCTTCCAGGTGACAAATGCAAGTTCGCTTTCGGCGCTGACAAACGCTATAATCCGTCTTCTGCCGGGTACGACGCACAGCGCATTCTGCTTGATATGGTAGGCAGTTCAATCGGAGGCACGGACGGCAATCTGGTGAGCGGCCTCGGGAGTGTTGCCGTGACTTCTGCACAGGAAAACGACGTCGCGTCGGCGAACCTGACGACATATCTTTTCACTATGGACACGGAGCCGTCGTCAAACGGAACTCTGAAGTGTCAGGTTGATATCAACGGTTCACATTCTTCAATCAAGGGAGACAAGAAGACAAGCGACATAGCCTTCGTGGAGTTTGAAAAGGTTTCCGAAGAGTTCGCGAATATGCCTCTGCTGGACCGAAAGAAGGTGTTCCAGTATTATAAGGACAAGAAAACTTATGAGGAATACGGGAATATCGTGAAGATGTGCCCCGATACGGATGCGCTGATGTGCTACCGTTCCGGCAAGCGTTGGTATTATGCTGCAATGTATGTGTGCGGTGTCGGAGCAGGCATTATTTTGGGGAGCGTAATTGGTGTTGCTTGTAATACAGACGACGATATGCTGGACTTTGAACTTGCCTTGATGGGAGTCGGCGCGGCTGTCACCGTTGTCGGCGGCGTGATGTTCCCGATTGCGAAATCAATAGGAAGGCGTGGAATTGACATCTACAATAACGCCGCCGATGCATCTCATTCCAAGACCGTCTCGGAACTCGGAATAGCCTCCACCTCAAATGGCGTCGGCCTGGTCTATCGCTTCTGATTCCGCCTCGACTTTGCAGACAAAAAGACAAAAACTTTTCTATTTTTGTCTGCAAAAACTTAACTTTGTGAGTTTATGAGCTCTTGGCATTGATGTCGCCGAGCGCTGATGACGAATTAGTGAAATAAAGGAGCGGATATGTTATACCCGATTGGAATACAGAGTTTTTCAGAAATCCGTGAAGGCGGATATGTTTATGTGGACAAGACAGCTGCTGTCTATAATCTGTCGTCAACAGGGAAATATTATTTCCTGAGCCGTCCTCGGAGGTTCGGGAAGAGCCTTCTCATTTCCACGATGGAGGCGTATTTCAGCGGGAGGAAAGAACTTTTCAATGGCCTGGTGATAGACGGCCTTGAGAAAGAGTGGGTGGAATATCCTGTTCTGCGTCTGGATTTGACGGGAAGCAGGTATATGTCTGCGGAAGATCTTCTGGAGAAACTTTACCAGCACCTGATGTCCTGGGAAAGCCGATATGGCATTGAGAATAAGTTTGATGAACCCGCAGCCAGATTCGGTGCTGTGATTGACGCCGCCTGCGCGAAGACAGGCAAGAAGGTCGTCATTCTCATCGACGAATATGAAAAGCCGATCATCGATAACATAGACAATCCGGAACTGATGGAGCAGTTCCGCCGTGAACTTCAGGGTTTTTACAGCGTCATCAAGGGCAAGGATGATTTTATCCGCTTTGCGTTTTTGACGGGCGTGACGAAACTCGGAAAGATGAGCATATTCAGCGGGCTGAACAATCTGAACGACATTTCAATGGACTTGAGCTTCTCCGACATCTGCGGCGTGTCTGAGACTGAGTTGAAGTCATATTTTGACGAAAGCGTCACCGGGCTTGCGAATGCCTGCCGGATGAGCCGTGAGGATTGCTATGGGAAGCTGAAGAAGATGTATGACGGCTATCATTTCTGCGAGGATGCTCCCGGGGTTTATAACCCGTTCAGTCTGCTGAATACTTTCAAGGCGAACCGTTTCCGTATGTACTGGTTTGATACGGGCACTCCGACTTTTCTTGTCCGCTATCTCAAGCAGGGACGATATAACCTTGACAACATATCGAAGAACAAGGTGTCTGAGGAAACGCTCACCGGAGCAAACTATGTGAGTCCAGCTCCGATAACTCTTATGTATCAGGCAGGCTATCTGACAATTACCGGCTATGACAGGCGTTTCAATGCCTACAGTCTTGACTATCCTAATGAAGAAGTGAAGGCGGGATTCCTCAATTCGTTGAGCCAGCTTTATGCCCCGGCTCTGGTTAACAGCGAATTTTCGGTATATAACTTTGTCGATGATATTGAACGTGGCGATGTGGAGGCTTTCATGAACCGCTTCACATCCTTTCTCTCAGGCAATGACTACGAAATTCAGGGCGACCTCGAACTCTATTTCCAGAACACGATGTCGGTGATGCTAAAGATGATGGGGCTTTATGTCAAGACCGAGTACCACACGTCAAACGGCAGGATTGACATAGTCTTCGACACGGACAAATATGTCTATATCATTGAACTCAAACGCGACCTGTCTCCGGAAATCGCCCTCAGACAAATAGAGGAAAAGGGCTACGACAAGCCGTTCCTCGCCAGTGGCAAGCAAATCATCCGTCTCGGCATCAACTTTTCGTCAGAAACCCGTACCGTCGACGGCTGGCTTGAAGCCTAAGGTTGTGCCCCGAAGGATAGACGCGGTCAATACAAGGCGTGTGAACGCCGTGCGGAGAACAGCGAAGCGCGGGTATGTGCGATAGTGCGCACGTAGCACGACTTCCCCCACAAAAGGGGGACGGGAGGGGGATTTTACAAGGCGTGTGAACGCCGTGCGGAGAACAGCGAACCGCGGGTATGTGCGATAGTGCGCACGTAGCACGACTTCCCCCCACAAAAGGGGGGACGGGAGGGGGATTTTAAACAGTGCTTCGGACGGGAATCGAACCCGTACGGACATTTCTGCCCACGGGATTTTAAGTCCCGCGTGTCTACCAATTCCACCACCAAAGCTGCCTCCCGCAAATCTCGGAATGGGTGTTCGTCGCCCTTTCTTAGGCCTGCGGAACTGCAAAGATAGTAAATATATTTGTAAAAATGGGAAAGAGATTCTAAATTAGCGGAGTCTGTCTTCTCCTGACATGGGGTGCGCGGAAGTTACTACTGTGGTCGCATGACGGCAGCGAATGGATAAAAGGGGTAATTGACAAAAATGAGATATACAATGGGACTATTAAGCGGTAAGGTCGCGCTGATTACGGGCGCGGCGAAGGGAATCGGAAAGGCGGTGGCTCTGAAGTTTGCGGAGGAGGGCGCGGACATCGCGTTCACCGACCTTGAAATCAACGATGTTGCGGAGCGTACCGTTGCCGAGCTTGAGGCATTTGGTGTGAAGGTGAAGGCATACGCCTCGAATGCCGCCGACTTTGGGCAGGCTCACGAAGTCGTGAAGCGGGTTCACGAGGATTTCGGACATATCGACATTCTTGTGAACAACGCCGGCATCACTAAGGACGCTCTGATGCTCCGCATGACGGAGGCGCAGTGGGATGCGGTGCTGACGGTGAACCTCAAGTCCGCTTTCAACTACATCCATGCCTGCACCCCCGTGATGATGGCTCAGCGCGGCGGCAGCATCATAAATATGTCCTCGGTCGTCGGCGAGGCGGGAAATGCCGGGCAGTGCAACTACTCCGCGTCGAAGGCCGGGATGATAGGGCTGGCCAAGTCGATAGCCAAGGAGATGGGCCCGAGGGGCATCCGCGCGAACTGCATCGCTCCGGGATTCATCATTTCGGACATGACGGCCGCGATGCCTGAGGATGTGCGCAAGGCTTGGGAGAAGACGATTCCGCTGCGTCGCGGGGGCACGCCGGAGGAGGTTGCCAAGGTGGCGCTGTTTTTAGCGAGCGACCTTTCCTCGTATGTGAGCGGGCAGGTCATTGATGTCTGCGGCGCCATGCACTGCTAGTGGTTTGAGCGTCTTTTGGGTCATATTTCCTTGTTTTGTTCGTCATTTGGCTCCACTAAACTCCTCACAAAAACAAGAAAATCTGCCTCCAAAATCCATCTCAAACCTTCCGGCGTAATAATGTCGCTGCGGGATGAAGGGCCTAAGTGTATTCGCTCCAATGTGCGTTCATGATGGCTAACACCTTGCTGTTTTATGAAAATGGACTCAGAAAATGTGCTGACGGCCTTGGCGGACCTGTTCCTGCCGAGACTTTGCTGCGTCTGCGGCGGGGAGCTGGGGCGCAACGAACGGTACATTTGCCTGAACTGTCTGGCGGATATGCCTCTGACCCACAACTGGCTGGTCCGGCGCAATCCCATGGCGGAGCGGTTCAACGCGCTGATTGCCGGGCACGAAGTTCCGGAGACGGAAGCGTGTCTGCCGATTGGGGCGGACGAAGTCATATCTACGGAAACGGAGGATGCTGAAACAATAGCCCCGGAATCTGATGCGTCGGCGGAGGATTGTTTTTCGAGATATGTTCATGCCGTCGCGCTCTTCGATTTCGTGAAAGACGGAGAAGGCGGAAATGCCGGAGGATACAGGAATATAACATATCGCCTGAAATATTCACGGGACATTCGTGAGGGACGCTTTTTCGCGGCGATGCTCGGAGAACGGGTCGCTGCGGCGGAATGGTTTTCGGACGTCGATACGGTGGTTCCGGTTCCGCTTCACTGGACGAGGCGGCTCCGGAGAGGGTACAATCAGGCCGAGGTCATCGCTTCGGAGGTCGCAAAGGCGCTCGGTGCGCGTCTGAGGACGGATGTTCTGGAGCGGCGGCGACGCACGTCGACTCAGACTAAACTCGGAGTCGAGGAGAAGGCCCGCAATGTCAGGGGCGCGTTCGCTGTCGGCAAAAAGTTCCGCAGGCGTTTGCATAAACCCGCAACCTCCGACGGCGCGTCATCGTCAAACAAGATTCCCGAAGAACGAAATTCCGTGACAGCCAGGCACATACTCCTCGTCGATGACGTGTTCACCACAGGCTCGACGCTCTACAACTGCTGGCGGCCGCTGCATGATTTCTTCGGACCGTCCGTGCGCATCAGCGTCGCGACGCTCGGCGTTGTCTGACCGCTTTCACAGGCCGCGCCGTCAGTCCGCCTTCACGCAGCGCAGGGAACCATAAAACTCCGTGTCGTGGAGCGCGGTCTGAGTCCCGGAGAATTTGAGGTACTGAAAGTATTGGACATAAACATTGCCCGCTTTGTCCTTTTCCCCGCAGATGTAATGTCCGCCCTCGGAAAATTCCATGAGCTCCCCGTCCGCGCCCTGCCTGTAGCCTCTGGCCGGGAGGAATATCCGTGTCGCCCGCGTGCTGTATGCCTCCTCGCCGGAGAACCATCGTCCCCTGATGCCATCGACTTCCTCAAATTCTGAGTAGCGCGTGCACAGCCGGCTCATCTCGGCCCGGGTCGGCGCACGCCATCCGTCCGGGCAGGCCGCGAGAGCCTCGTCGTGGTTGTAGAGTTTCCCGTATGGGTTTGACTCGTCGATTCCGCAGTTCTGCTTCGCCCATTTTGCCTCGGCGATTATCACATATTCGGAGTCTTTGCCCTGCACTACCTTCAGGTGTGTGTCGTCGGCTCCCGGATATGTCAGGACAATTTCAAATGTCCTTTCCTCTCCCGAACTGTTCTGTTCCACGGAAAGGTACAGTCCTTTTCCTGTGTTATGGAAGCTCAGCCATTCCGGAGGATTGCTCCCCGCGGCATCCGGACTCGCGTCGGCAACGGGATTCGTGACATCGTATGCTACCATAAGGCTCTGTTTCTGATTGTCGAAGACCACGGACGGGTTGTCAAATATGACAGCGGCCTTCAGGTAGTCCTGTCTTATGACGGCCGTTCTCAGGCACGCGTCTCCGTAGGAGAGGGTGATTCTTGCCTCCCTCGGCGCCGTCCGGCTGAAATTCTCCATGACAGAGACCGTCGCCTTTGTCCTGTTGTAGCTGTTGATTGTAATCCATGGGGCGTCGCTCGTCACGATGAGCCTTTCTCCCGGGACATGATTTCGTATGTCGTAGCTGATTTCTATTTTCCCTCCCTCGTGACCGACGTCGAATGTTTCCGAAATCAACGAAAATTCGGGGTCGGGCGTCTGTTTCCCGCATGAGACTGCTGCGGCGATGAGTCCTATAATGATAAAATGTATCCTTTTCATTGTCCTGATGCAAATTATGATGACTGTTGGGCGTGTCTGTCTATTGGTTCATGACGCAGCGCAGCGACCCCATGTAGTCGAGGCTTTGATATTCAGTGCGTATGTCTATGAAATACTTCTTCTCGAAGCATACCGCTATGGACGAATTGTTGTTGTACCCTCCGCGCAGGCCGCTTATGTAGCAGCCGCACTCTTCAAAGCGCTTCAGTTCTCCGCCTTTCCGGTATCCTCCGGCCGGGAAGAACACCGCCGGGACATCTTCGGAATACGGCTTTGAACCGGAGAACCACACTCCCTGCAGTCCGTCCACCGTCGTCCAGTCTGACGTGTGTTTGTAGAGAGCCTGCAGCTCGCTCCATGTAGGCGCGCGCCAGCCTTCGGGACAGGAGAAGATGGTCATTTCGTGGCTGTAGAGCTTCCCGTATGGGTTCTCCGCGTCTGTCCCGACATTCTGTGTAGCCCATTTAACCCCGTCAATGAACTCGTAGTACGACTTGTTTTCCTGAATGAGCGTGAATTCCGTGTCCTCCGCTCCCGGATATTCCAGAATGACGGTGAACTTCCTGTCTTCCCCGGACGTGTTCTCCGTCACCGAGATGTCGAGGCTGCTCTCAAAGTCGTTGCCCGAGACGGTGATTTCAATCCATTCCGGGATTTCCGTGTCCTTGACCGTCGGCCAGCGTCCAATCAGATGATTGCGGATTTCGTAAGGTATCGACACGTCCTGCGCGTGCAGGTCTATTGTCGCCTCTTGGGTCAGGAACACGACGGCGGCATGAAGGTAATCCTGTTTCAGAAGAAAGGCTTTCTGCACCTTGTCTCCGTAGGTCAGATTCAGCCGGGTCTCCCGTGCCTTCCATCTCGCCGTGTTTTCGGTGACCGAAACTGTGGCTCCGTCCTCCCCGATTTCCTTCACCGTGACCCAGTCGGCTTCGGTCGTGACGGAAATGGCCGCGTCGCCCGACGGGTTGATGATGTCGTAGCTGAATTCAACTTCCTGCGCGGCGTAGTCGATGTTGAACGCCTCTGTCATCAGCATAATGTCCGGCTCTCCGGTTTCCTTCGTGCACGACAGTGCCGCCAACATGACCGGGATGATGAGAAATAACTTCTTCATTGCTCTGTTTTTCTGAAACACTTTTTTTGAAACATTTTTCTGACGCTCAAAATTAGTCCGCGTATTTGTTTAATATGCTATTTTTGATGAAAAATACTTGGCAAAGTGTACTTGTTTCATCATGCGCATGAAATTTTCCCAAGTTTGAAGTAACTTTGCGGGCGATATGAAAGATTTTGCAGCCATAGATTTTGAGACGGCGAACGAGTGCCGCAGCAGCGTGTGCAGCGTCGGAGTCGTCATCGTGAGAAACGGAGAGATTGTTGACAGTTTCTATTCCCTTATCCATCCGGAGCCGGAGCACTACCGCTGGTTCTGCCAGCAGGTGCACGGCCTGACCCCGGAGGACACGGAGGATGCCCCCGTGTTTCCGAAGGTCTGGGAGAAGGTTGCGCCGATGGTTGAGGGACTCACTCTCGTCGCGCACAACAGCCCCTTCGACGAGGGCTGTCTCCGCGAGGCATTTCAGACCTACGGGATGGACTGGCCGGGCTACGTTTTCCGCGACACCCTCGCCGCTTCCCGCCGCATTCTCGGAGACCGCATCCCGAACCATCAGCTCCAGACGGTGGCGGCATGGTGCGGCTACGACCTTGTCAACCATCACCATGCCCTCGCCGACGCCGAGGCCTGCGTCGCCATCGCCCTGAAACTGCTGTAGAATTAGTTCGCGCTGAAAATCATTGCCTTGAGTTCGTTCTCTTTCTCGTCCAGAATGGAGTCCCAGAGCTGGGAGCTGCAGAGCTCCGAGGCGGGAATGTAGTCGATGTACTTTTCGAGGAAGGCCTTGCCTCTGACGAAGTCGTCGTTCCATCTGCGGCTGATGAGCTCCGTCCAGTCCCATTTGTCCGCGAACTTTATGAGAATTTCGTCGTTCAACTGGATGTCGTTGTTTCCGGACAGCTCCTTCCAGTCCCAGCGGTCGGAATACTTCTCCAGCATCCCGGCCGTGAAAAGGGATGCCTGCGAAGAACTTGACAGCTCGTGCCAGTCGATGAGGCGCGCGAACTTCTCAATCATGTTCGCCGTCCAGTTTATTTCCCTGTTTCCGGAAACCTCCGTCCAATCTACATTGTCCTTGAACTTGTCGAGCAGCGCTTCTGTCCAGGGGAAGTATCCCGAGAGCTTCTTCCACGCCCCTTCTTCAATGAGGCTGTTGAGGAAATCCTTGTTAAAGTCTTTTTTCATGATGCAGTTGTTTTTGTTAACGGCGGCAAAGTTACGCCTCACCTGCGAATTTTTCTTTCCTAACCGTGCAAAATGCAGTGCACGCAGACCAGTGATGTTCGTTAAATTTTGCCGTTTGCAGAAAATTATCGGCCATAAATGTGCGGATATTTTTCTGAAAACGACACTTTTTGTATATTTGCAGAAAAATATAAGGCAATGAGCGTTATAGGAAGAAAGTGGGAGACGGCCGAATTGGAGCGTCTTTACAATAGTGGCAAGGCTGAATTTGTGGCAATATATGGGCGGCGGCGTGTCGGCAAGACTTTCCTTGTTGATGAAACAATGCACGACCGCATCACTTTTCGTCATGCCGGGCTGTCGCCGCTTGATGAGGACGGCAAGAAGAACCAGACGAAGGATCAGCTCAAGCAGTTTTACTTCTCGCTGCAACTGCATGGCATGAAACGGAGCAGGTGTCCCGGCACTTGGATTGAGGCGTTTTTCATGCTTGAGCAGTGGCTTCAGGGACAGGACAATGGCGGCCGGCAGGTTGTGTTTCTGGATGAACTTCCATGGATGGACACTCCCAAGTCCGGTTTCGTCACTGCATTCGAGGGCTTCTGGAATAACTGGGCGTGTCATAGGAACAATCTGATGCTGGTTGTCTGTGGCAGTGCCAACTCGTGGATTTTGGACAATCTCATCAACAATCACGGCGGGCTTTATGGGCGCGTCACGTGTGAAATCCGGCTGTCTCCCTTCTCGTTGGCTGAATGCGAGGAATTTTTTGACTCAAAAGACGTGAGGCTGTCCCGCTATGACATCGTGCAGTGCAACATGATACTTGGCGGCATACCGTATTATCTTAATTATTTTCGTCGTGGAATGAGTCTGGCACAGAATATTGACCAATTGTTTTTTTCCGACCATCCGCGGCTGCACGACGAATTTGACCGGCTGTTCGCGTCAATATTCAATAATCCCGAAGAAATGAAACGTATCGTGCGTGTTCTCGGGAAACGTCGCATGGGATATACTAGGCAGCAATTGGCGGAGAGCCTGAAAGTCCAGGACAGCGGGGCATTCAGTAAAATGCTTAAGGCTCTTGTTGCCAGCGACTTCATCATTTCCTACATTCCTTTCGGCGAAGGCAAGAGGAGTCTTCGCTATCGGCTAATCGACCCGTTCTGTATCTTTTATATGAAGTTTGTCGAAGGTCGTGGCGCTATGGACGAGGGATTATGGTCGTCCGGACAGTCGGATCAGAGCATTGTCAGCTGGCGCGGACTGGCTTTTGAGGAAGTATGCCTCAGGCACACGGCGCAAATCAGGGCGGCATTGGGAATCTTGGGCGTTTCCGCTTCAATATCCGCATGGACCCGTACCGGTGATGAGGAGCAGGAGGGAACTCAGATTGACCTGCTGATTGAGAGAAAGGACAATGTGGTGAATATGTGTGAGATGAAATTCTACAATGAAAAGTTCACTGTCGATAAGGATTATTATATGACATTGATGCACAGGCAGAACATTCTTTCGCAAGCCTTGCCTCGCCGAAGCGTCGTCCATAATGTTTTGATATCCACATACGGGCAGACTTACGGAAAATACAGCAGTGTTTTTCAGAGCACGGTAACGATGGACGACCTGTTCCGGAATGTCTGAGAATCGGGGCGTTTTCTTATGTTCGGTAATATATTTTCGTAAGTTATGCGTAAATTTGTCATTGCGTAGGAAACATGAGGGTTTCTGACTTTTGGACAATGAGTATGTTACTGAACAGATATATCTGGATTTTCCAGACGATACAGAGGCGCGGGCGCATCAGCTTCGCTGACCTCAACAGGGAATGGAAGGAGGCTTCCACCGTGAACCCGTATGGTGAAGACCTGAACAAAAAGACCTTTCAGAATTACTGCAAGGGCATTGCGGAGACTTTCGGGGCTGAGATAGCCTGCGACAGGAAGGACGGTTATTCCTACTATGTCGCACAGGGCATAGATTCGGACAACAACCTCATCCGCTGGCAGTACGAGTCCCTTGCGGTGGCCAACATGATAGGGGAAAGCCGCGACCTCAACGACCGTATCATGTTCGAGGACATCCCGTCCGGAGGCGAGTTCCTTTCCAACATCATTGACGCGATGCGCGAGGGCGTGACGGTGAGCATCACCCACAAAAGCTTCTGGCATGACGATGCCGCGACATACGAGGTCGCGCCCTACGGGCTGAGGGTAATCGAGAGGCGGTGGTATATGGTAGGTCTCAACGAGTACGGGAAAATACGGATATGGGGACTTGACAGGATCCTTGACATCGACATCACGGCACATCATTTCGAGCGCCCGAAGGACTTCAGCCTCAAGGAGTATTTTCGTGACAGCTACGGGGCCATAGTCAGCGAGGCCGACGCTCCTGAAACTGTGCGTCTCCGTGTCTATGGCGCCCGGCAGGACTACCTCAGGACCCTTCCTCTTCATCACAGCCAGAGGATTGCCGCGACAGAGGAGGGCGCGACGGTGTTCGAGTACCGCATACGTCCGACGGTTGATTTCCGCAACTGTCTCCTTGCCCTCGGCCCCGACGCCGAAGTCCTTTCCCCGGTCTCCCTCCGCGACGAAATGCGCGAATGCATCAGCGCCATGACCGCAAGGTATAAGGACTGACGAACTGTTCGCGCAGCGCAGGCGCGTCGAGAAGGGCTGGTTTCCGGAAAATCCCGGAAGGGCGAAGAAATTATAGCTCCGGAACCGTCATTTCCGGAATGACCGTATCGTAGCCCGGTGTCGTGTCACCTATGAACATCACGTAATAAATCGGAAGATATGTGACGCCTTTTTCCTGATAGACATTCTGACCACTGTAGAGGACAACGGCATTCTTGACATTGTAGTCGGGAGTGTCAATGAAATTGTCAAGGGCGCTGTGTACCTTATAGTCCTTTCCGGACTTGACTTCAATCGGAAGAACGGACAGACTCTCGTAGTCGTCGATGATGAAATCGACCTCCCCGCGCTGCTTATTGTCGTAATAGTGAAGTTCACATCCATGCGCGTGGAGCTCCTGGGCCACGACGGATTCATAGACCGAACCGAGATTTATACTGCGCTCATCGCCGAGCACGGCATTGATGTTATTCCTGTAAAGAATGCCCGTCAGCAGCCCGACGTCACTGAGGTAAAGCTTAAGCAGATTTTTGCTTTCCGACTCCTTCAGCGGGAACTTTGGATTGCTGATTGCCCGGACGGCGAGCGCCACACCGGAGTTTGTCAGATATTCAAACTCGTCCGCATAGTCACTGAACTGCTTATGCCCGGCCTTGTTTTCAATATTCTTCACGACTATACGCTTCCTCTTGTTTTCCATATTTGACGGAATGAGGTCATAGATGTTCCGAATCACGAGTTTCTTTTCCGAATCATATTGGGATGCGTCCAGCTTGTACAGCTCATGGATGTCGTTCTGTATCTTGCGGACAAGGGCGATATTTCTTGTTTCCAGAAACTTGTTGACGGCATCCGGCATTCCCCCGGTAAGCAGGTATATCCTGAACTGACGCAACATATAATCATGCATGGAGTCATTGAGTTGCTCCTTGCGGAGAAAACAGTCGCGGATTCCGTCTATCGTTTCCCTTCCGCATCCGGAAGCCAGCAGAAATTCCTCAAAGTCAAGAGGAAACATTTGTTCCACGGCAATGCTTCCTATAGGAATCGAGGGAGTCTGCGCCAAGGCGACGCCCAGCTCGGAGCCGCTTGCTATATACCTGTACCGAGCCTCCTCATTAAGAAATTTCAGCATTGTCATCAGATGAGGATAGCTCTGAATCTCGTCGAGGAACACAATCGTGTCGGAAACATCACCGAGGCGGTTCCCGGCCATTGCTCCCAGCTGCATATAGAAGTCGCCCGTGCTGTGGACATCCGCAAAAACCCTGTCTCCCTCCTTGTCGGCCTTGAGATTGATTTCAATAAAGTTGCGGAACATTCTGCTCCCGACATACCGTATCAGGTAGGACTTGCCAATCTGTCTGGCCCCGTTAATCAGCAGAATCTTGTGCGGTTCGTCCCGCAAGAAGGCCTCAATGTGTGATGTAAATTTCCTGAAAAGCATAGAACTTTAGTTTCTGACGCAAAAGTAATAAAAATCAATTATATATCTATGCTGTTCAGGAAAAATTCCGATTTTTTACACTATAAAATCAGGAATTATTCCGAGTTTTTGCGCCATAAAATCAGGAATTATTCCTTAAAAGTCCGAAATCTCGACGATGTGGTTGAGGATGGCATAGACCGTGAGGCCGGCGATGGAATTGATGCCTGTCTTGCGGGCGATGTTCTTGCGATGGGTGACGACGGTGTTGATTGAGATGAAGAGGTCGTCTGCGATTTCCTTGTTCGTCTTGCCATGAGCCACCGCCGCGAGGATTTCCTTCTCGCGCTGGGAGAGCACCTCGGAGCCGTCATCGCCATCCCGTGCGCCGGCACCGTCCAGAAGGCTTGAGACTAGCGGGTTGAACAGCTTTTCCTCGACCCTCATGTGGTTGCGCATATCAGCCTCCATCGCGAGTAGATGATTCAGCATACTGTAGCGCGAGGCGTTTGCCCCGTTGTCCGGAAGATATTTTATCACTATATTCTTCAAATCCTCCAGCTTTTCAAGGAACTGGCTGTGGCTCTCCTCCGATTCGGCCTCATAATTCCCGATTCCGATGCTGTTGAAGATTCTTTCCTCGTGCTCGAAATGCGCGTTGAGCTTCTCGACGAGCTCGTCGAAAAACTTGTTCAGGGCATCGGCGAACGACGTCCCCGCCTCACCGAGCATCGTGTGTATGAGCCCGTGGAGATGAGGCACCGACACTTCGGAATAATATGTGTGCGACGAGCGTATGTAGTCGGCAAGCAGCGCGACGTCGCACCGCCCGAGATGTGAAAGGTCCGGGGAATATTCGGGACTCGAGAAAACATTGGATATCTCCACAAAGAGCTCCACGGGGAACGAATGGTTCCTGCACACCTCGGCAACCGTCGCGTCCCCGAACCCGAGCCTGAAATGCAGCCGTTCGAGGACCGAGAGCATTCTGTTGTCCGAAAGAATGTCCACCATCTTCATGTTCTTCGAGTATGGGAGTCCGTCATTCATAATTTCTTATGTTTATAAATCATTCAAGGCAACCCTACGCGGTTCCAATCCGCCGCCGGGCAAAAACCGCACAAATATACTCAATTTTCGGCGTTATGCGCAAGCCTCACTCGTACTGCGCGGCGGCATTCCGCAGCCGGCTCCGGACCGACCGGAGCAGCGACTTGGGCTGCAGCACCTTTACCCCGTCGGCAAATTCCAGCAGGGCCTTTTCGAGTTCGAAATTGACGCAGACGTTCAGCTGAAACGTGACTGAGCCGTCCTCGTGCCTCTCGGCGACCATCTGCGAGCGATGGAGCGGCTTGGTCTCGATGTACGGGGCGAATTTGGGAGAGGCGCGGAAGCGTACCGTCGTCTCGCGGTCCATAGTCCCGGGAATCTTCGTGACCCCTATCATGTCGCGGAAATATTTCTCCGGAACGAACGACGGGTCCTCGATGAACTTCGCGCCGTCCGCGTTCTCCACCGCCTCGATTCTGTCAAGGGCGAGGTTCACCACGAACCGGTCCCTCTCCCCTCGTCCGAAGACAAACCAGCGGTTGCGGTATTCCTTTAATATATACGGGCTGAACACGAAGGTGCGCCCGGTCTCCGACTTGAATGAATGGTATGTCAGGCGGACGGGGGATTTCGAGACTATGGCGTCGTAGAGCGGGGACATGAATTCGAGCCCCTTCAGGCGTTCGTTGGACTCGAGGTATATCGCCGGTCTCCGCACCTTGCGGACGGCATTCACATGGTCTTCAAGCCGGCCGACGATGTCCTCCATTCCCGAAAACCCTTCGAATCCCGAAAGCTGTTTCAGGATGCCGACGGCCTCGCGCATCCGGGTCAGGTCGGAGTCGGTCAGGGGCGTGCCGGTTATGGAATAGTCCGGGTCGGAGTAGCTGTAGTACTTCCTGTCCTGCACGACTATCGGGGCGTTGTAGCCGAGCTCGTCCGAGCGCATCTTCTGTATGTCGAGCTGTATCGTTCTGACCGACAGGTAGTCGTCCTTGCCGGAGTACTCGTAGAGCGCGTCGGAGCAGGCCGTCACGAGGTCTTCGAGCGTCCATCTGCGGGATCGGTTCCGCAGGCATTTGTCAATGGTCTTGTAGCGCAGGAGCGCGTTCTTGTTCGCAGGCATAATTGCGGCTTTTGCGGGTCTTTACGGACGGATTTCCTATGGGCAGGAGAAGGTCCGACGCAAATTTTCAGCAAATTTTGCAAAAAATTTTTATCTGCGCAAAAAGATTGCGTAGTCGCATCCTTACTTTGCATCGTGAAACAAGACAGAAAAATTATATTGCCATGAAAGAGATGCTCATAAACGACACGCCCGTGAAGATCTGGGCGAACACAGTGGATCCGAAGGCATTCGGACAGATATACAACCTCGCGAAACTTCCGTTCGTGTTTCATCACCTCGCCTTCATGCCGGACGTTCACGCCGGAGTGGGAATGCCTATCGGAGGAGTGCTCGCGACAAAGGGAGTCGTGGTCCCTAATGCCGTCGGGGTCGATATCGGTTGCGGGATGTGCGCGATAAAGACCAATGTCAGGGTTGAGGAACTTACTCCGGACATACTCCGCAGGGGGTTCATGCGCGGCATTCGCAAGAGGATTCCTCTCGGGATGGAGCGCCACAAGACCGCGCAGGACGAGGCGCTCATGCCGCAGGGCTTCGACATCGACTCGATGCAGGTCGTGCGGAACCAGTACGCCTCCGCGCTCAGGCAGCTCGGGACGCTCGGCGGGGGAAACCACTTCATAGAGCTTCAGAAGGACGGCGACGGCCTCATGTGGATTATGATTCACTCCGGCTCGCGCAATCTCGGCAAGCTGGTCTGCGACCGCTACAGCGAGATTGCCGGCAGGCTCAACGCCATGTGGTTCTCCGCCGCCGACCCGGACAACGGCCTTCCGTTCCTCCCGATGAAATCCGACGAGGGCAAGGCATACTGGAACGAGATGAGCTACTGCATCTCCTTCGCGCTCGCGAACAGGGAGCTGATGATGCGGCGCATCTGCGAGGTCATCAAGGACAGCCTTCCGGAGGCGGAGTTCGAGCCGATGATTAACATCGCGCACAACTATGCGGCATGGGAGAACCACTTCGACGAGGATGTCATCATTCATCGCAAGGGAGCCACCAGCGCACGCGAGGGCGAGGTAGGCATCATCCCGGGGTCGCAGGGCACGCGCTCCTTCATCACCGAGGGCCTCGGCAACCCGGACTCGTTCCGCTCGTGCAGCCACGGGGCCGGACGCGTGATGTCCCGCACGGAGGCCGTCCGCAGCCTCAATCTCGACGAGGAGATTCGGAAACTCGACGAGAAGGGCATCGTCCACGCCATCCGCAGCCAGAAGGACCTTGAGGAGGCTGCCTCTGCCTACAAGAACATCGACGAGGTGATGGCCTGTCAGAGCGACCTCACGAAGATTCTGGTGACGCTTGAGCCGATTGCGGTCATCAAGGGCGTATAGAAAACTTTTTCAGCAAAGACGCGGGGCGGCAATCCGGCCGCCCGTTATTTCTTCGCCCTTTTGGGATTTGCCGGAAACCAGCCCTTCTCGACCCGCCTGCGCTGCGCGAACAGTTCGTGGATGCTCCAGAAGCTTGAGAACGCGAAGACTCCGAGAACTGTGGAGGCGATGATGTTCCCGATGAACAGCGACGCGGCCGCGGCGGCGAGTCCGACAACGAGGAACACCCACCAGCAGCCGGTGCCGAAATGGTATTCAGCCTTGATTACAATCGGGTGAAACAGCCCTATCATCAGGAATGACGAGATTCCTATTATCAGTCCGGTAAGGTTCATGCAGATAAATTTGTCTGCAAAAATACGACAAATCCGCGTCTGTTGCAAGCGGAGGCCGCCGCTTGCGCCGGTGTGCAATGTGTTCGTTTTTAATGTAAAAACGCGGATGTAACATTTGTTGCATATTTTGTAACGAGGGAGGAACGGCGATTAACGGCATATTGGGATATTTGCAAAGGTTTTGGGACCTGATGTGACACACAGAACAATATGCACTAAAATGAAAAAGACGAAAGTTATTCTCTATGCCCTCGTGGCGGCATTCGGAGCCTTGGTCGTGGGGCTTAATCTCGGTGGAATCTCCGGGGCGATTGACATCATCGAAAATGAATTTGCACTGTCTTCCCTTGCGAAGGGGCTTGTGGCGAGCGCGCTTATGGTCGGCTGCCTTGTCGGGGCGCTTACGGGAGGACGGCTGAGCGACAAGTCCGGACGCAGGCCTCTGATGCTGGTCTCTGCTGCACTGCTTGCAGTCTCGGCAGCTGGATGCTCGCTGCTTTCGAACGGAGCCGCGGCGCTTGTCGCCTTCCGTTTTGTTGGCGGGCTCGGCGTCGGGGTGCTCTCTGCGGTGATTCCTACCTATATAACGGAAATCTCGCCGGAGAAGATGCGCGGGACCCTCGTGTCGCTCTATCAGCTCTTCGTCGTGATTGGCATACTCGCGGCCTACACTGCAAATTATTTCTTTGTCGGTCTTGACCGTAGCTGGCACTGGATGCTCGGATTCCCTCTTGTCTTCGCGCTCATAGACATTATACTCCTGCTCTTCCTCCCTGAGAGTCCGCTCTGGCTGACACGGAGGAATGTGCAGAAAAAGCCGGAGGCCAAACTCTCCGAACTTTTCAAGGGGAAGATGGCAAAGGTCGTGTTCCTCGGCTGTATGCTTGCCTTCTTCCAGCAGATTACCGGCATCAATGTGGTCATCAACTACGCTCCGGGCATACTCGGCAAGGTGGGCATAGCCGGCAGCGACCCTATGCTCCAGACCGTCTATGTAGGAGCCTCGAACCTGCTCTTCACCGTCATCGCCCTCTGGCTCTGCGACAAGTTCGGCCGAAAGACTCTTCTTGTGAGCGGCTGTGCGGGACTGGTTCTCTCGCTCGGCTACCTCACCTATGCGTTCTCGCTCGACAACCCGAGCAATGTCGGCATACTCGTCGCGATTCTTGCCTACATCGCGTTCTTCGCCCTCTCGCTCTCTCCGCTCATGTTCGTCGTGACCTCGGAGATGTACCCTTCGCACATCAGAGGTACCGCAATGGCGCTTTCCACCGGCATCAGCTGGGTGTGCGCGTTCCTTGTCGTGCAGTTCTATCCGTGGATGGAAAGCACGTTCGGAGCCAATGTGACTTTCGGAATATTCGGCGTGCTCTGCCTTCTTGCCGGTCTTTTCATCCATTTCTTCATCCCGGAGACAAAGGGAAAGAAACTGGAGGACATAGAGAGGGAACTGGGGATTGATAATGTTGAATGAAAGTTGTTATTGATATGGAAAAGAAAATCGTAATAGGAGTCGGGGAATTCCTCTGGGACATCACCCCGACAGGAAAAAGGGCCGGCGGGGCGCCGGTGAATTTCGCCTATCATGCGTCATGCGGTGATGTGGAAGGCTGGGCGGTAAGTGCCGTGGGAAAGGATGATCTCGGCCGTGAACTGCTTGAGGCGGCAAAGGGAAAGGGCATACGGCTTCTTGTCGCCGAGGTTGAACATCCGACAGGAACCGTCGATGTGCTGCTGAACAACGGCCAGCCAGACTTTCACATCCGCGAGAACGTCGCTTGGGACTACATTCCTCTGACGGAAGAGCTCCTGAAAAAGGCATCGACCTCCTCTGCGATTACGTTCGGCACCCTCGCGCAGCGCAGCCCCGTCTCGCGTGCCACGACCCGGGCCATGCTGAAGGCCGCTCCCGAGTCCGCATGGAAGGTCTATGACATCAACCTTCGTCAGAAGTTCTGGTCCAGGGAACTGATTGAGGAATCGCTTCGTCTTGCCAACGTGTTCAAGATCAACGACGACGAGATGAATCTGCTGAAGGGGCTCTTCGGCTTCGGCGACATGGGATACGATGAACTGGCGGCAAGGTTCATCCGGGACTATGACCTCCGAATGCTCGTGCTCACCGCAGGCGCGGAGTTCAGTTCGATATATACGCGGGAAGGCAAGGTTTCGGAGATTCCGACTCCGAGAGTTGAGGTGAACGACACAATCGGCGCGGGAGACTCGTTCACGGGGACGCTGATTTCCGGGCTTCTCCGCGGCCTGAGCATCCGGCAGGCTCATGAGGATGCCGTCGCGACTGCCGCATATGTCTGCACTCAATCCGGAGCATGGCATAAGAGACAATAAATCTATCCACAAAAATCTGAAGCAAATTCTGCTCGGTTAATTTATTAAGATTCAAAGCAATGAGAAGAATTTATCTATATTCGGCGGCGCTGATTGCCGCCATCATGTCGGCGTCCTGTTCCGGCGCGGACGAAATCACTGTGGAGACTCTGCTTGACGAGATGGTCTCACGGGATGCCGTGACATATTTTCCCGAGCGTCTCTGGTCTCAGAAGCAGGCGAGCAGTCATGACCGCCGCTCCGTCTCTCCTGACGCACCGGGCTGGTTCGCCAACAGGGACTGGACCGGATACGAGAGGCTTGACACCATCGCCGGGAGGGTCGAGAAAGTGATGATGGAATGGAACGGCCCGGGTGCGATTGACCGAATCTGGATGACCACCAAGGGCAAGCGCGGCACGATGCGCTTCTATTTCGACGGCGCTGACGAGCCGGGGATAACCGTTCCTGCCTACGACATGAAGCGTTTTCCGCTCGATGTCCCTGAGGCGCTTTCGCTCACGCACACCCATTATGAGAAGGACATTGACGGAGTCGGAGGAAACACCTTCTTCCTGCCTATACCGTTCGCCGAGGGCTGCCGCGTGACTTTCGAGGAAGAAACTCCGGATGCCGACAGCCCCCGCTACTTCCACATCAACTGGAGGGCATACGCCCCGGGGACAAAGGTCCGGACCTTCACTTTGGCCGAGGCTGAAAGACTGCTTCCCAAGATGCGCGAGGTGAGTGAACTTCTGCTCAGCCCAAAGGAGGCTGAAGGCAGTCATGTGGCCGCAACAAAGGAACTTGCGCCTGGAGAACGCCTTGAACTGACGCTTCCCGGCGGGACGAATGCCGTTCGCGGGCTCAGTGTCCGGACTTCCGGATATGCCGACTACGGCACGGCTATGGAGGGTCTTCGGCTTACCGGAAGCTTCGACGGCACTCGGTGCATCGACGCGCTCCTGTCCGAGTTCTTCGGAGCCGGTTTCGGCGCTCCTGACGTGGACGGATGGTGGCTCGCCAATCATGAAGGAGAGGCCGTGTGCCGTTGGGTGATGCCCTACCGCGAGAACGGCATAATCGGGATTGCAAACGAAGGCAAAGAGACCGTGACTGTCGGTCTTGACGCGGTCGTCGGGTCATACTCCCGGACAGAGAACTCCATGTATTTCCACTGCGGCGGCCACGCCGAGGACGGGATTCCGGTCAGCAACCGGTATGATTCAGACGACAACCTCGACTGGAATTTCACCACAATCACCGGACGCGGGGTCTATGTCGGCGATCTGCTTTCCCTCTACAACTATTGTGTGGACTGGTACGGCGAGGGCGACGAGAAAATTTGGATTGACGACGACACCTTCCCGTCCCATTTCGGCACGGGAACCGAGGACTACTACAACTGCTCGTGGGCTCCGGTGGTGCCGTTCCTTACCCCTTACGGCGGTGCGCCGCGTGCCGACGAACTCTCTTCGCACGGCTTCAACGCGTATCTCCGTACGCGCAATCTTGACGTCATACCGTTCACGAAGCGCTTCCGTTACGATCTGGAAATGCTCAGCTGGAATCCGGGAACGGTTGACTATCACACTGTTTCGTTCTGGTACGGCGACGCCGACACCGTCACGACGTCTAAATGACGACGCGCCTGTCATCTCAAGCGAACATCCCCTCCTGTCATTTCGAGCGAACATTCGCATCTGTCATTTCGAGCGGGCATCCACTCCTGTCATTTCGAGCGAAATGAAATGAAGTCGAGAAATCTTTGCACAGGAGGAACATTATGAGAGAGGCAATATGAATAAGAGACAATATGAATAAGTAAATGATATGAAAAGAACACTGTCAATAATATTTCTGCTGATGGCCTGCATGGCGGCCTTTGCGCAGAACATCACTGTCCGGGGCACGGTCACCGACAACACCGGCACTCCCGTCGCCGGAGCCTACGTCGTCGATGAGGTCTCAAAGACCGGAGTGAACACCGACGGAGACGGAAAATATGAAATCTCCGTGGGGGCGAACTCCACGCTTTCATATTCCTTCATGGGATTCAGGACGCTCTCGCAGAAAGTCAGCGGCGGCGTGATGGACGTCAGGCTCGAACCGGACTCGATGCTGATGGACGAGCTTGTCGTCATCGGCTACGGCACTGTGAAACGTGAGGAAATCACATCCTCCATCACCCGCGTGAAATCCGAGGATTTCGTGCAGGGGGGGGTAAGCTCACCGATGCAGCTGCTTCAGGGCAAGGTCGCGGGTTTGGAAATATCAAACACATCCGGTGATCCTTCGGGTGAGATAAGCGTACAGCTTCGCGGCATTTCGACGCTCGCTGCCTCCTCCTCGCCGCTCATCGTCATTGACGGCATCGTCGGCGGCTCGCTCAACTCCATCGCGCCCGAGGACATCGAGAGCATCGACGTTCTCAAGGACGGCTCCGCGGCGGCGATTTACGGAACACGGGGCACCAACGGAGTCATACTCATAACCACGCGCCGTCCGAAAGAGGGCGCCATGACTCTCGAGTATGACGTGAAACTCCGGGTCGATCAGCGCCTGCGCGACAACGACTGCTACACTGCGGATGAACTCCGCGCACTCAAGGAACAGCCGGAGTTTTCGGCTATTAACGACTTCGGGGGCTCGACCGACTGGGTCAAGGAAATAACCCGCGTCCCTTTCAGCCACAGCCACTATGTTTCTGCGCGCGGCGGCAACGGCAGGACAGGCTATGTGGCCTCACTCACCTACGATGACCGCCAGGGACTCTACAAGACCTCATTCCAGAAATCCCTCGCCGCCAAGGTCTCGATTAACCATTCGATGTTCGACGACCGGCTGAAGTTCATACTCAACGTCAACGACCGCGCGGCAAGACGGGGGAACGCCGCTGACGAACTCTATTCCACGGCTGTGCTCCGGAATCCCACGACCCCGATTTACAATGAGGACGGCTCCTATTACGAGAACAGCAACGGGGCGAACCCGGTCGAGCTGCTCAACGAATACGGGGGACTGAACAAGTACAACCAGCTCGCCCTCAGCGCCAAAGTCGTGGTGGAGCCGATAAAGAATCTCCGGCTGAGCGCCACCGGAGCCTATCAGAACGACTACAACGAATACGAATGGACCTCGACCCACAAGGCCTACAACGCCGTGATGGGCAGCGAGAACGGAAGCGCCACCCTCTCCGGGGGACACGGTGACGACAGGACGCTCGAACTTCAGGCCGACTGGTCGAAGACTTTCGGCAGCCATTCGCTCTCGACGACGCTCGGCTACAGCTGGAACAGATATATTTATCAGAACTGGAAGATGTATGCCTTCGATTTCCCGGTTGACGGGTTCGGAGCGTGGAACATCGGTTCGGCGGAATCCACGAGAAACGGTCTCTCCACGCTTTCCAGCGAGAAGACCGAGCGCAAGCTCATCGGCTTCTACGGCCGCGTGAACTACAACTGGGCGGAGCGCTGGCTCCTCATGGTCAGCGCACGCTACGAGGGCAGCGACAAGTTCGGAAAGAACAACCGCTGGGGCTGGTTCCCTTCGGTGAGTGCGGGCTGGCGCATAACAAACGAGGAATGGATGAAGTCCGTCGGCTGGATTGATGAACTGAAGCTCCGTGCGGGATATGGAGTCACCGGCACGGAACCGTCCGCGCCATATCAGTACATTGCCCTCTACGATTTCAACAACTCCTATATGTCTTATGTCAACGGTCAGTGGGTCAGCGGAATAATCCCGGCCAACAATCCGAACGACGACCTCAAGTGGGAGGAAAAGCACGAGGCAAATGTCGGGCTGGACTTCGCCTTTCTCGGCGGACGGCTTTCGGGCTCCATTGACGGCTACTACCGCTACACCAAGGATCTTCTTTACACCTACACCGTACCGATGCCGCCTAACATCGCGAGCACCATGCTTGCCAACGTCGGCGCAATCAGCAACAGCGGCGTGGAGCTTTCGCTCAACGGGGTGATACTTCAGAAGAAGGACTTCTCGTGGACGCTCGGAGGAAACATTTCCTACAACCGCAACCGTCTTGAGAAGCTCTCCAACGACGACTACACGCTCGAATATCTCAACCTCGGCTGGCTCGATCATGTCCAGACCTATTCCCACCGCCTTGAGGAGGGCTGGGCAATCGGCAACTTCTACGGATGGGAAACCGTAGGGCTCAAGAGCAACGGCACCGCGTGGAGAATCAAGGGCGCGGAGAACTCCACCGCAGGCGAGGATCAGAAGACTGTGCTCGGAAACGGAATGCCGAAGATGTTCGCCGCCCTGAGCACGACTCTCCGCTGGAAGGGACTTGACTTCTCGGTGTCTATGCACGGCGCGTTCCTCTATCAGATTCTGAACCAGTACCGTATGAAATACGAGACCCTCGCATGGCTCTCGTCCGTCAACGTCCCGAAATCCGCGTTCGAGAAGGTCGGCGACTATTATAACTACGCGCCTTCGACCTACTGCGACCGCTACATCGAGAACGGAAGCTACATGAAGCTCGACAACGTCACCCTCGGCTACACGTTCAACTTTCCGAAGCTCAGGTACATCGATAGCCTGAGGCTATATTTCGCGGGGCAGAACCTGCTGACGATGACAAAGTACAGGGGGCTTGACCCGGAGGCAGTCTCAATCACGGGGCTCACGCCGGGAGTGGATGCCTACGAGAAATACCCGACACTCCGCTCATTCACATTCGGTATCAACCTTAAATTCTGAGGAAAATGAAAAGGACAATCATGGCATTGGCGGCGGCTCTGTGCGGCATCGCCTGCACGAACCTCGACCCCGTGGTATATAGCAGCATGACGATGGATCAGCTGATGGAGAACGCCGACGAGACTTCCGGCTATATGCTCGCTCCGGTCTATGGGCAGATGCGCTGGTTCAATGAGGACCGCAGCGTATGGGATCTCTATGAACTGGGCACCGACGCATGGGTGGTGCCTATCAACACCGACGGCGGGTGGAACGACAACGGCATCTGGCAGCGGCTCAACAAGCACGAGTGGTTCGTGAACGACCCTCATTTCAGCAATGTCTGGAGCCATCTGTGGTACGGCATCTCATCCTGCTGCAACCGTGTGCTCTATCAGCTTGACGAGGCCGGGGTGGAACTCGACGAGGCTACGGTGGCTGAAATCAAGGTCGCCCGCGCGCACTATTACTATCATCTCCTCTCCCTCTACGGCAATGTCCCGGTTGAGACGACCTACGACGTCCCTAAGGGATATATGCCCGAAAGCAGGACGAGGAAGGAGGTTTATGACTTCGTAGTCCGTGAGATACGCGAGAATATGGACAAGCTTACGGAGGAAAGAACCTACAGCCGTTTCAACAAATGGGCGGCGAAGCAGATGCTCGCGAGGGTATATCTCAACGCGGAGTCGTGGCTCGGACCGGAATATGCCGTGAAACGCGACAGCACCGTCATCCTCTGCGACGAGATTCTGAACTCGGGAAAATATGAACTCGACGGAAGCTTTTCGCATATATTCAGCCTCGACAACGAAAGCTCTCCGGAAATCATATTCGCGATTCCGTACGACGAGACGACGAAATCACCGATTCTCCACTGCATCTATGCGAAGACGATGCACTGGGCGGGGAAGCCGGTCTATAACGCCGCCTCTGCGGGCTACAACGGCCTCCGTGCCAATCCTTCCTACGTCGCCGACACCTTCGACGCGGAGGAAGACCCCGTCACACACAACTGCACATCGTGGACTGACAGACGTTATAAGGATTCCTACCTCATGGGTCAGCAGTACGACTATGTGACCAAGGAACCTCTCTCGCTTAACGGCGTGCCTTACAATCACATAAACTTCATCGCGAGCCCTACTGCGGCGGAGGAGTTCGACGGCTACAGGTACGGGAAATATGAAATCAAGATAGGTCAGAAATGGGAAACCGACCAGGACTGGGTGGTCTATAGGCTCGGCGAGACTCTTATGATGAAGGCCGAGTGCCTGCTTCGGAGCGGCGACTCCGAGGGTGCGGCGAAGATTGTCAATGACGTGCGGGAACGCTCGTTCGAACAGTCTCTTCCGGAGTCGCGGCGCTGCCTCACGGCTGAACAGCTTGCCGCGACAGCGACGGTTGACGGCGTTCCGGTGCAGTACGGGGAGTTCCTCAACGAGCTCGGACGTGAGTTTACCGGCGAGGGGATGCGCCGTGAGCAGCTGATTCGTTTCGGGGTCTATACGACAGGCACATGGTGGGGACACGCTCCGAAGAATGAAAAGTATCTCGAACTGTATCCGATTCCGGAGGTAGAGCGTCTGTCGAATCCCAAACTCGGTCAGAATAATGGTTATCCATTATAATTGCGGATTATGAAAAAGATACTTTGTTTTGTCGCTTTGGCTCTGACGCTCTCATGCACGAGGGCGGAGCAGCCAGAGGTGAATCCTCCCGCTCCGGACGAAGAGTTTCCGGAAAAGGAGGGCGGCGAGACCGTCGCTTCGCTTGAGGCGGTGAACGTCGAGTGCGTCGCGAGGGTCATAGGAAACTCGCCCTCCGGGGAAAATCTGCCCAATCCGAACTCCACGCTCAGGAGGTTCAACATGGCCTCCACCGACTACGGAAATATGTGGGATGCCGGAAACGGCCGGCTCTGGTGTATGTTCGGGGACAACTTCAATGACCGCAACGGTGACTGGAAGTCCAACGCCATAGCGTTCTCCACCGACAGGAACCTCGCCGACGGCCTTTATTACGACGAAATGCTGCGCGATTCTGACGGAAGCCGTATGGAATTCATCGTCTCCCGCGCAAAGACCGGGCAGTACCCCGGCGATGCCGAGCACGAGACGACCTGCATCCCGCTTGCCGGGGTGTCCGTTCCTCACGACGGAGGCAACCGCCAGTATGTCAGCTATATGAGCGTGAACCGTTGGGCTACGGATGGCAACGACGTCTGGACGGCCAACTACAGCGAACTTGTCTATACCGACGACTACGGCAGGACATGGACGCGCTCGGGAGTGAAGTGGGACGGCAACGGGAATTTCGTGCAGACCGCGTTCGTGAAGCATGACGGCTTCCTCTATATGTTTGGTACCCGTGCCGGCAGGATGGGCAGTGTCCATCTCGCCCGGACCGCATTGGACAAGGTGCTTGACAAGTCCTCGTGGCGCTACTGGGACGGAGGCTCATGGTCTTCGGAAGAGGCGGACGCCGTGCCGGTCGCCGGCGGAACCGTGTCCGAGATGACGGTGCAGTACAACAGCTACTACAAGAGATACATAATGATGTATCTTTCCGTGAACCAGCGCAAGCTTGTCTATCGTGATGCGGCGGCTCCGGAAGGGGAGTGGTCGGAGGAGAAAATCATAGCGGAGGACGGCTATGGCCCATACATCCATCCGTGGTTCTGCGACGGACGCGACCTGTGGTATGTGGTCTCAACCGTCACCCCTTCCGGGAAAGGATACGACACGTGGCACATTCATCTCTGGCACGCGAAGCTCCGCGAACTCGAAGGCGGATTCAATATGGTCTGGGAAGGCGGATTCGAGAACGAGCCGAACCAGTCGATAGCCTGGCGGACGCTGTGGCGCAACATCGAGAACTCGACCTCCACCCGCGATGCCCGCAGCGGAAAGATTGCCTGCCGTCTGCTCAACACCGAAGACGGGGTCTGGAAGGATGCCTGCGTGCAGACGATTAGCGTTCACAAGAACACTGACTATGTGGTGAGCGGATGGGCGAAGTCCTCGGTCTCCGGAAGCACGGGCTCATATCTCGGGGTTCGCCTTCCCGACGGGCGCATCTGCGACGCGAATCCTCCGCTGAAGACCGACGAATGGACGAAAATCTCGGTCGGGTTCAACTCGGGCGACTGCTCTTCGCTTGACGTTTTCTTCGGGACATGGGGCGCGGCCGGGCTTTCGGTCACGGTCGATGACATCTGCCTCGCGCCGGGGAACAATCCCTCAAGGCAATAATCCCTTAAAGCGATAACTTGAATCATATAAGACTAATCATCATATATTCATTAAAACATTGATTATGAAAAAGTACAGCTTTATCATCGCGGCTGCGGCCGCACTTTCGCTCGCTGCCTGCACAAAGGACAACGGCGAGACCACGGAACAGGAAAATCCGAATCCCACAAAACTTGCCGTGACGCTCGTCAAGGCCGACATCGCCGTTGACAAGGACGGCTTCAATATGCTCACCGACGGGGGCTTCGAGCGCTTTGCCGGGGACGAGAACTGGAAGTCAAAGTCTCTGTGGTATCTTCCTGAGTGGATCGGCGAGGCCGAGACCCCGATTGCCGGTTCAAGGACGCTTCACGCTGACTGCAATTCGCACGACTGGCGGGACGTTGCCGTACAGAGCGTATGTCTCAAGAAGAACACTTCATACACGCTCACGCTGAGCTATCGCGGCGCATGGGACGGTCTTAACGCCTATATGGGCTTCCGTGGGGCGGCGGGACACGATGTCTGCCTCAACAAGGAAGGTGAAGGCTCCGAGTGGAAGGAGTACAGCTACACTCTCGCAAACGCGGATGACACCAAGGCCGACGCTTTCTTCGGCGGATGGTGCTGGGACAATCTCTGGCTTGAACTCGATGACGTGAAGGTCATCCCTACCGGTTCAAACAACGACACATTCGTTCCGGAGAACGCCCGCACCGTGGCGACTTCCGCAACGAACGCATCCTTCACGGAACTCAAGTCTTTCGGTAAGATTGTCGCATGGAACGAGGCCGACGGCACGGTCTCCGCAGTTCTCGCGGACGCTGAGACCACTGACGGAAAGAAAGTTGCCGGCGTCTATGCCCACACACAGGGCTCTGCCGCAGACGGCCTCAAGTTCATCACCGTAGGAACTGAGCCCGTGTTTGCCGACGGCTGTGTTCCGACATCCGGAGTCACCGCAGGCGGCGTGAAGGCCGTGCGCTACTATGTTCCGGTTGCGGCCGCCGACGAGGAGTCCGACTGGACGGCATCCGAGGCCGGGCTTGCCGTTTCTTCTGACGGACAGACCTGGAGCAGGGCAGACGCGCAGTGGAAGGCTGACGGAAATTTCGTCAAGGCCTCCTATATGCTCAAGGACGGCTATGTCTATATGTTCGGCTCCGCGGCCGGTGACCGCAACGCCATGGCTTACGTGGCGAGAGTAGCCTCCGCGAACGTCGCCTCATACTCCGAGTACGAGTACTGGGACGGCTCCGAGTGGGTGAAGGGTGACGAGGAAGCCGCCGCTCCCGTGTTCTACGGGCCGGTTGACGACATGAGCGTCGTCTATAACGCCTCACGCTACACCTACATGGCGATTTACCGCTCATCCACGACGGGAGGTCTCGTCTATAGGGACGCCGGTCTTCCTGAAGGCGAGTGGTCCGGCGAGAAGGTTCTACTCCTTGACGGAGAAACGGCATACTTTTCGCCGTCCGTCGTTTCCGTCGGCAACAATGACATCACATTCATAGCAAATGAAGTCAAGTAGAGTTCTTCTCTCAATAGTTTTGATCATCGGTTCAGTGTGTTCCGCATTCGGCGCGGAGCACACTGATGCCGTTTCAAGACACACCATCGGATTCTCGCAGTCGGCCGATGACAGATGGCGCCAGATAATGATGATACAGATGGAGTCCGAGGTGTCGAAATATCCGAATCTCAATCTCATAATCCGGGAGGCCCACAATGACACGGAGACTCAGATTCGTCAGATACGCGAGTTCATTGACCGTAAGGTCGATTTGCTCATCATATCCCCGAACGAGTCGGAACCCATAACCCCGATAGCCGTCGAGGCCTTCAGAAAAGGGATTCCGACGATAATCTGGGACCGCAAGATTCTTTCCGACGAATACACGGCCTACATCGGCGCCGACAACTGCTCCATAGGGCGCAGCGTCGGAAACTACATCCGCGCACATTTCCCTTCTGGGAGCACGATTCTCGAGATTCAGGGTCTCCGTGGTTCCTCTCCGGCGCAGGAGCGGCACAAGGGCTTCATTGATGTCGTCGGCGGAGACTACCGTGTCCGCAGCATAGTAGGGGACTGGCTGCCTTCGGCGACGAAGTCCAAGGTGCTTGACATAAGTGACTATTCCGGAATCGACCTCGTCTTCGCACACAACGACGACATGGCCCTTGCCGCCTACGACGGGATAAGCGAGCGCAGTCCGTCCGACGCCAGGAGAATCCGCTTCATCGGCGTTGACGCTATTGTCGGGGTCGATGCCGTGATTGACGGACGGCTTGAGGCCTCTTTCCTCTATCCCCCGGGAGGCGAGTTCGTCATTGAGACTGCGGTCAGGATTCTGTCCGGCGAGCCTGTCGAGAAGAACAACACCCTCCGCTCTTTCACCGTCGATGCGACGAATGCGGAGACGCTCAAGACCCAGTCCGACCAGATGCTCGGCTATCAGGAGCATATCAATCTTCAGAAAAAGGAACTTGACAAGCTTAACAAAAGCTACCGCTCCGCATTGACCGTCTTTGTGCTGCTGGTCATCCTTGTCGTCGTCCTGCTCGCCGTCGTTGTCCTCGCCTTTGTCGCGAACTCGAAGGTGCGGAAACGCAATGCCGAGCTTGAAGCCCTTGCAAGCCAGAGAATCGGGCAGTTCACGAAACCGGGCGCTGACGACCTTTTCAAGGACAGGGTGCTGGATATAATGGAGCGTTCCTACGACAAGTCCGACTTCACGGTAGAGTCCATGAGCGAGGCTCTCGGTATGTCAAGGGTTCACCTCTACCGCAAGATTCACGAGATGTACGGCATCGCCCCGACCGACCTCCTCCGCACCTTCCGCCTGCGCAAGGCCGCCGCCATGCTCAAGAGGGGAGGCTACACCGTCAGCGAGGTCGCCTATTCCGTCGGCTTCTCCACGCCCGGCTACTTCACCAAATGCTTCAAGGAAATGTTCGGCGTCACCCCTTCCGAGTTCTAGTGTCAGCAGCTTCAGTGTTATGCCGTCGGGCTATGTCTGCTCCAGATTTGTCCGGCGGAACCTTATAGCAGAAATTCG
The DNA here is from genome assembly GCA_934725015.1 of uncultured Bacteroidales bacterium. Taxonomy (GTDB): domain Bacteria; phylum Bacteroidota; class Bacteroidia; order Bacteroidales; family UBA932; genus Cryptobacteroides. The sequence goes on along the minus strand of CAKVAS010000003.1, from coordinate 73,830 downwards.
GCAATCTCGGACGGGGTGATGCACTCGAACTTTGCATCGGGATATGCTTTCGCGAACTGTTCCGGCATTCCGACTTTCTTGCCGCTCTTCCTCTTCATCTCGAAGCCCGTCATTATGCCGTCCTCGATTTCTATCAGGTCTATTTCCTTTTTTTGCTGTGTCCTCCAGAAATAGTGCTGCACGAATGTGCGCCCTGCGTATGTGTTTCGTTTTATTCTTTCCGTAATGATGAAGTTTTCCCACATATGCCCCAATTCTTCATCGGACCGCATACTCACCGGAGCCATGTTTCCTATGACACCGTTGCGTATTCCCATATCCCAGAAATAGAGCTTGCGGGAGAATTTCAACTCGTTCCGTTGATTTTTTGCGTATGACGGAAGCGTGTATAGGATGAAACTTTTTTCGAGGATTTCAATGTAGCGTTCCACTGTTTTCACATCGATTCCCACGAGGCCGGAAAGTTCATTTGCCGATATGGTGGAGCCGATTTGGAAAGCAAGAGCCTGAACCAATTTCACTAATCTTTCCGGTTTGGATATATGGTTTTCTTCCATGACATCCTTATATAGGTAACTGTCAATGATTTCCCTGATTGTCTCGTTTTCGTCTCCGGGTGATGTGACGACTTCCGGATAATAGCCGAAAATCATGCGGTGTTCGAGCATCCGCTGCTCCTCCAGAAGGCTTGTGTGGTTGACCATCTCCTTGAATGAAAGTGGATAGAGCTTGAACTCCCGTTTCCGTCCCGTAAGTGATTCGTTGATTGCAGAGGTCAGTTTGAATGCCGAGCTTCCGGTGACAATCAGCTTGACTCCCTTCATCTTGTCGCTCACAATCTTGAGCATATTTCCTATATTTCCTATTTTCTGAGCCTCGTCAACAAAGACAAAGTCATTGTCTCCGACGAGAAGCTTGAGACCGGTTTCGTTGACATCCAGAAACATCCCCTGAATGTCCGTACTGTCTCCGTTGAGTTCAAGCACCTTCGCATCTTTGGGAATGACGGTTCTCGCGAGCGTTGACTTGCCCACTTGTCTGGGCCCGATAACCGTCACCACCTTTCCCCTTGAGAGCGTCTCGCCAATTTTATCTTCAATGATTCGTCTTATCATACTTCCATATCTTTAGCCGCAAATATAGTAAAAATCCATAAATATTATAAGATTTAAGGAGTATCCTCCATAAAAGTTATAAGATTTGTGGATTTTATGTCAGTTTTCTTGACAGTCCACCAGCCCTGCGATGAGTTCCTGACTCATCTGAAGGAATTGGAACATACAGATTTTGGAACAGACGTGGCGGGAGAATGTACTTGAAACCTTGTTGTCGTCTTTGAGAGTGACTCTCTTTTGGCTAATGTCTTCATGCCAGCGCTCGTTGTCAGTATAAAAGATGTATGATGTCAGGTTTTCTGCGTTGGACTCAAGTGTGTAGGTGTTGACAAATGGCTGTGACTTTCTTTTCAGAGCTTCACATACTTTCGGCAGGTCGATGTCCTTAATGAAGTCGAAAGGCTCCGACCAATCGATGTAGTAAAAGCTGAACAAATCCCATTTGATTTTCTCTTTGAGTTCATCAAAAAGTGCATCATAGGTTTTCTTGTCCTCGACACGAAGATTCCAACGCTCGACAATCTTGCTTAGCCGCGCATCTCTCCCTGACTGATGGAATGCTTTCAGCTTATCCAAATCAATGAGATTATCGACGGAGGAGCAGTGCACTGTTAATCTGAAATTATGAATATCATCGTTGAGCACATCGACCTCATTGCGTATCGATTTGATTTTTTCCTTTAGCCTGAAGTAGCCTTTGCGTTTCGCGTACATTTCGGAGATTGAGGCGATGGAATCCCGTAACAAATGCCAATCGCGTGTGACCGTCTGCCTTGTAGTCTCGGCTGCATTTACCTCTTGTACGTTCTCGGATTCCCGCTTTCTGGCAAACGGCCGTTTTAAGAAATCTAAAAGCCGTTTCCAAAAGCATGGATTTTTTGTTGTAGGCTCTGAGCTGACAGGGGTGACGGCACCATTGGCATTGCTTTCGCATTGACAGCGGACATATCTTTTGAGCCGTCCTGTTTGGACGAATCTTATCAATTCGTTATACGCGAAGACATTTTCCTCTAGTTCCGTGCCTTCAAAATCCTCTCTTTCAGCATCTTCTACCAAGTATTCCTCATAAATCTGATGGCGGTCAATATACTCGGGATAATCCTTCTTGGCCTGTTCCGTGGCTGTAGTTACGGTGAATCTGCCGATGTCAACATTGTTCTCTTCCGCAATGGACATATATCTGTCAGCCAGCTCTTCCTCGACCATGTCATCATGGATTAATCCGTTGTCTTTCAGGTGTTCAATCAGTTTCGACTTCGTCGCGGCCGCATCTTTTTCCGCAGCGGCAGACAATGCCTCTTGCCTGATTCTGATTATGTCCTCTTTTAACGAAATCACAATGTCATCAATTGCCTTGTCAATTGAGCCGGGACGGGTATCAATGGGGATGTTATATGGAACTTCCTCGTAAACAGGAGCGAGGCGCCTCTGCCTGTCTTCAAGCCCTACGGGATGCCGGTTGAAGTCCATAGACTCTTCGCTGTCTGCCGTTTCGAGCATATAATTGAGAAGGTCTCGGCGACCGGCCAAATCATAGTATCTGAATACATCGTCGTGGTAGTACATACACTCTGAATAGCCGACGGAGAACATGCGGTTTGGGCCTCCGATGGCAGCGGAAACATTGTACGAGTCGTCTTTATTTGACAGCAGCATCATAAAATCGCACAGCATGCGCGGAATCATGATGTCATGCTCCGCCTTGTTCAGGCACATCGCGGCACCGCTGCGGTTCTGATTGTCTATGTAAAGTATCTTGGAGAGGAAATCATCCGAGTCGTTGAGATTTACACTGGCAATCTGCCTCAGAATCATTTGGGATACCTGCCTGTTTACATCCGTCGGCTTGTCAACATCGTATGAGAACAGTACGCGGATGAGTTGGAAATTGGTGGCTTTATGACTGTCATATACTGCCCGGATTTCATCAATCAGCCAAGAGGTTCTCTCAAAGTCCGCGTCGGTTATAGGATTGTCAATAAGGAATATATTGATTTGCTCCCCTTCGTTCTCACAGACATTGAGAAATTGGGCTATCTGGTTGGAAAACAAGTTCCTCGGAATGTCCGACTCCACGGTTCGTGATAGCGCATCGTCAGTGCCGTCGTCTCCGGCATGCTTCGAGAATGTTGTGTACTCATAGAGATATTTATCCTCTTCCTCCTTTTTTATTTTTCCTGTAGAGAGGCGTGTAACCACATCGGGATTATGTGGGCGGCAGTCTTTTATGCCGTCCACAATCCAATTCAGATTTTCCTTTACACTTATGACAACAAATGCGGACATTCTTGAAATCAGTTGGTCATTATGGCGATTTCCTGATTAACCAGATTTAAGACAGCCTTGAACTTAGGGTCTTCAAGATTGGACTGTTCGAGCGGACTCAGGTTCGCATATTGTTCAAGGTATGACTCATCATCCTTGATTTGCTGAATCTTCCGGTTGATTGCCTCGTTACCATGACGGGAGATTTCCGTGTTGAGCAACTCTTCAATCTCGTGATAGAGGCCTTCTGTCTTGAAAATATCGAAGGCGACATCCCTCTGCTTGTTCAGGTTAAAACGGTATTTATGAATCGCGTCACCTCTGTTCTTGGAGCGAATCCAGTAATAGTTCGTTTCCGGATCGAAATGGATATAGCCGAAGACGAACCCCCATACCCAAAGCTGAAGAATATTATCCTGCTCGATTGTAGGCATCACGTCGAAGTTCTCAGAGATTATGCGATTGTTGAGCTTTTCGTCGAGATAGGCAGCCATCGGATAGTTCTGCGCCTGTTTTTGTTCATAGTCGCTCTTGTATGCCGAGTAATTGTTGACGGCATAGATCGGCAGCAGGTCTTCGACAACAAGAACATAAATTCTGTCATTCTGATATGTTGATGCAAAAGATGCATGGCTGCCGTTTGTGTCGAAAACGGTATTATACTCGGGACTTGTTTTAATGATGCTCGTGTCACGATTCCCGACGCCGACGATGACGAATTTGTCAAGAGACAGCTGGGTCTGGTTATATCCTTGGGTGTTGTAGGACCAGAGAGGAGATGCAAGAACCTTCAGCTGTTCAAGATAATTCTTTACTGTGTCAGGCTCCATCGCCTTTAAAACGTCATCAATGGATACGCCGGTCGCCTTCTGGACGGGAGATGTCCTTTTGGCAAAATTCCATATTTGAGCGTCAACCTGTTCCTTGGAGAGGGACAGCCACTGAAGAAGGCCGCCGGCGTTTGAGAAATAAGTGTGGAAGTCAGCCTTAATGGAATCGTCCATGCCATACTGAGATACCTTATATACATCAGATTGATGCAGGAACAGTTGGAACTTTGATGTTGAGGATGCCAGCTGCTGTTGCCGAAGGAGCTCGTCAGAATACTTGTCATGGATTCCGTTCAGATGAGAATGCAGGTTCTGCAATTGTCGCTCAAAACCGGAGACTGTCATTTCAAAATCGTCGTAGAAGCGGACAGCCCATAGCCTTCTCTTTTCTTCGCGTAGATTAGTCACATGGTTCGTCAGCTTCTGAGTAAGCATATCAACATTATCATCGTCTATCTTGGAGCCGAAGACTGCCCCGATTCCGGTTCTTCGGATGCTCTTGAGGTCAGACTCCCATTGCTTAGGGATTCCGTTCTGCTCGTTGAATGCCTCTTGTTCTCTCTCCATCTCGCTCCTGCAGAGTCCAATCAATGTCTTTAAGGAACGGATGAACTGAAGTGCGGCGCCTGCACATCCGCTGTTTGTGGTGTCCATCAGATTGCTGAGGAACATCTCAAACTCGCGATTCGTGTTCTCCGTCTTTCTGGAGAGATTGCTCTTCAGTTCTTCGTCAATTCTCGTCCCGGAATTGTACTCTATGTAGGCATTGATGTCATTTATCGTCGTGTCCAAGTCAATGGTAAGCACATATTCCGGAGCGGGAGAAATCAATGCGTCAATGACATCGTTCCGTCCGTCATTTTCGCGAATCAGGACATTCTGACTGTCAACGAACCTGTTTGCCTCCTCAGTCCCGTCAGTATGAGAATTGCTCATGGAGTCGCATAATAAGGCTGCAACGCGATATGCATACGCTCGTCCCACGGCTTGATTGTCGTAAATCAGCTCCGCGCTGCCTGTGGAGGCTGCCCAGGCTTTCTTGTCGAGTATATTAAAGCTGCCGCCATTCTGGTGATGCCGGATGTTGTCGAATGGAGAGCTGATTTCATCTCCCATCTTGTTCGCCGGCAAAAAGGCACTTTTGGCGACGACATCAATCAAGTCCCCGATCTTGTCGAAGGCGACACCTGCCTGATTGAGATTATTTATGACAAATGCGTAATCAAAGAGCGGTTCTGAAATGGTTGTGTAGCCAAAGTTAATCGCAGGGTCATTCGGATCAAGATGCTCGATGTAGTCCAAAGAGCGTATCGCTCCATAGGCATTATAGCGGACATTTGCCATAGCCGGGCCGCTGCTCATGGACTTGAAAATCTCCGGAAGGACAATCCATGGGTATAGGTTATACGGTAAGGCCAGTTCTTTCATGGATTTGTTCACCAGGCAAAGAGTGTCTATGAGCATCCCGCTTCCGGTGCCGCCGGCTACCGATGCGAAGACATTGATTGTGGTGGCATATTCTACACCGTCCTTGTTGGTGTCGATTGTATATTTCGACGTATTCGGAATGAGTTGGTGAATCTTTGTTATTGCTGAGGAGATGTTGGTTTGGATAGTGTTGAAATTGTAATACGCAATGAATCGGCCATTTGAACGGACCTGACCTGCACCTAACCCGGCAATGTTTCTTAAATTGTTCACATTCTTTGGCGGAACCCAATCGTAGGCTGCCGGATTGCTCCGATATGTAGGGAGCGCGTTCTTTACCGTGCAGACAAGAAGCTCGCTTGGATTCAAGCGTATGGTGGAGCCGGAGTTGCTTGTCTCTTCCTTGCTGAATGCAGCAGTGTCTGTATCTATTGCCAGAAAACCAATCATAGGAGGAATTTCTCCGTAACTGTCGATGAAGCATTTCTTGACTTTCAGCAAAGCAGAGACTCCAGTGCCTCCGAGACCGATGTATAAGGTCTTCTTGAGCTTAATCTTAGCCTTTTCCATAGTTGATGTACTTGTTATTGTAAACTGATAATTAATTTCTTATCCGGAGCGCTTATCTCTGCGGTTCCGCTCTGGGGAATGGGATTGGGATTAAAGAAATACCCTTTCCCCTTGGCCATGGCTTTTTTCTTTTTTCGTGGAATGAAAGTGATAGGCTCTTCAAAAACGGGATTGACAATCGTATGAATCCTTCCGGTAAAAAGCCTGTTCAGTGCACTCTGGTGCTGTTTCTTCGCTGCAAAGACAACTCGTCTTGCGCCTTTGAAATTGCATGAGAACTGAGCTGCAATGGCACCATTCTTCTTTACTGTCACCATTTTTCTGAATTTGGGGAATTTGGGATATCTGATTGGCCGGATGAGAGTAAACCATAAAATCAGTGCCGCAGCAATGAGAATCCCGAGCCACATGAGCGTTTGTGCCAAAGGGTTCATTGTCTGCCTGTTATAGACAGTCCATTGGAAGGCGTCCGCCGTCTGGCCGGAACACTCGTCGCTGTTCAGCCTGTGCAGATTATGATTGACCAATCTCAAATATCCCTGATGCTTTCCCTTTTTCGCGCCGGCAGGAAAAGAAATCTCGATGTTAACCTTTTCTCCGGAAGAAGGGGTAATGCTGAATCGATTGTTGTCAAGGCTCTTTCCATTGACGGATACGGTCATGTCTTTGGGCGTGACAGGTATTCCCTTGTTGTCAACAAATGCAAACTCGGCAAAGGTGTTATTATTGGCCTTTGCATCTGAGTTGAACGAGAAGTCTATCGTATGATTGACTGGTACAGTCTTGCCGGGGATAAAAAGGAACTTATCATAATGAGAGACCTTTCCCAATTTCTGTCTTCCGGTGGGCGACGACAGGACAGACTCTTTTTTGTTGTTGCATTTGACGGCCACTTTGTCTGTGACAAGAAAATCAAATTTGCCGGCATTTGAGACAGATATGGATAAATTATGCGTTGATGATGTGGGCATATAGGACGTATCTCCGATGACATCAATGCCTACAATAAGTTTTCCGTCCTTCACTTCGCAGTTCTTGACCTTCATCCCGGATTTCTCTGGAAGCGAGGCCTTGAATTTCAATCCGCGGCACTTTCCCGAAATAGGAATCTTGATCGCGTCGTCATTTCTGACATTGAATACGGCATAATTGTCAGGACGAATCAGATTTATGTTAATGTCCGCCGTCTCGACTTTCCAGAGATGTTCCTGATTGTCAATGATTGATGCAATGGCGTCGTCTTTCGCTTTGGCGTTCAGCATTACATAGAAACCATAGACATTGGAATCGCCATATTTCCCGCCCCATTGTTTCAGAGCGCGTGGAAAAACGGATGTGTTTTTATTCTCATCACGTCCGTCGGTCATCAAGAAACAATATGTGACCTTGCCTGACGCAACTCTATTGCTGTAGAAATCATTCAGCGGCCTGTCAAGATATGTCATCGTGTTAGTCAGGGGCGTGAACCCTTGAAATCCCTTGATGACTTTCTGCTTTCCCGCTGTTGTCGCGTAATCATGCCATGTTTTTAATTCGGTTCCACCGTTGCCCCCAAATGCAATGACGTAAATTTCAGTAGTCTCGTCTTCTATGGCGTTGATTGCCTTTTCCAGATCGTTTCTTACCGGATTCCATAATTTCGAAGGGCTTATCATTGAATATGTGGCGTCAAGATAGTAAACGCGCCTCTCCCCAATGATGTTCTGGGCATCTACATCAATTGCTGAGAACAACAACGCCGACATGAAAAGTCCCAGATAAAATGCACGTATGTGTCTGATAGACATTGCGACTGATATTGGTCGTCCTTATTCCGCCGTGCCCATGCGGATGCCTAATAAAAAGAAGTGTGGGCCTCTTAGCATCTCACTCTAAGCGGGCTCTGGACTGCCGTACAATGAATAAGATTCAGCTCACACTCCCGCTATCGAGTGGGCTGAACCCCCATCAAAATAGCCGGTGCAAGCGTTCATCATTATCCCTATTGTACTATGGTGTCTTACGACACGCGAATTGTCCAGATTCGCTTAAGGAACAAACTAAACGCTTCCTATTATGTTCGTGTTGTCCAATGACAACCGTGCAAATCTACAAATTTAATTTGAATTAACCACCTAAAAATATTTGTAATCTTTCAGGGAAGGATTCTTATCTTTGCCGTCCTAAATGAGAAAGTACATAATACTTGGAAATAATAAGCCTCCCAGGCGCGTTGTGAGACAGCATACTTGGGAGGCGTTTTAGTTTTACGGACGCATAGACACTCTAACTTCGCAGCGTCCGCATGGCGTTGAGGACGGCGAGGACGGTGACTCCGACGTCGGCGAAGACTGCCATCCACATCGTGGCTAGACCGAAACCGGCGAGGATGAGGACCGCGACCTTGACTGAAATCGCGAACCAGACGTTTTCATTGGCGATTTTCAGGGTGTGGCGGGCAATGCGGACGGCAGTGGCTACCTTCGATGGCTTGTCGTCCATCAGAACCACGTCGGCGGCCTCGATGGCTGCGTCGGAGCCGAGACCTCCCATCGCTATGCCGACATCCGCGCGGGCAAGCACCGGGGCGTCGTTGATTCCGTCGCCGACAAATGCCAGAGTCGTGCCCGCCGGCTTTTCCGCAATGAGCTTCTCGACGGCGCTCACCTTGTCCGCAGGCAGGAGCTCCGCGTGGTACTCGTCAAGACCGAGCTGTGTCGCCACATCCTTTCCCACCTCCTCGCGGTCGCCCGTGAGCATCACCGTCTTCTTCACGCCGAGCGACTTCAGGTCCGCAATCGCGGCGGCGGAATCGTCCTTCACCCTGTCCGAAATCACTATGTGCCCGGCATAGACCCCGTTCACTGCCACATGGATTATCGTTCCTACCTTGTGGCACGGATGCCACTTCGCTCCTACGGAGTCCATCATCTTCGTGTTGCCGACGCAGACCGTGTCCCCGTTCACCTTCGCCCGGATTCCATGTCCTGAAATCTCCTCCACGTCCTCTACCATGCAGCCGTCATGCTCGTTCGGATAGGCGTTCTTGAGAGAAACGGCAATCGGATGGGTCGAATAGCGCTCGACATGAGCCGCGAGGTGCAGAAGCTGTGTCTCGCTGAAGTCGTCGGGATGCACTGCGTTCACCTCGAACTGACCCTTGGTGAGGGTTCCGGTCTTGTCGAAGACGACCGTGCCGAGTTTCGAGAGGGTGTCCATGTAGTTCGCGCCCTTGACGAGTATGCCGTTCTTCGACGCGCCGCCGATGCCTCCGAAGAATGTCAGCGGGACGGAAATCACGAGGGCGCATGGGCATGAGACGACAAGGAAGGTCAGCGCACGCTGGAGCCAGATAGGGAAGTTCCCGGAAAAATCGCCCGAAACGAGCGGCGGCAGGAACGCGAGGACAAACGCGAGCGTCACCACAATCGGGGTATATACCTTGGCGAACTTCGCTATGAAGGTCTCGCTCTTCGACTTGTTCTCGCCGGCGTTCTCAACGAGATTGATGATCTTCGACGCCGTCGATTCGCCGAAAGTCTTGTTTACTTTGATATTCAGCAGCCCTGAGATGTTGACGCATCCGGAAATCACGTCGTCCCCCGGCACCACATCACGCGGCAGGCTCTCGCCCGTGAGCGCCACCGTGTTGAGGCTTGAACTGCCCTCCAGCACGGTTCCGTCAAGAGGAATCTTCTCTCCGGGCTTCACCACTATGGTTTCGCCGACGGCCACCGTGTCGGGCGCTACCGTCGAAACCTCACCTCCGCGAAGCACATTGGCCGTGTCGGGGCGTATGTCCATGAGGTGTGAGATTGATTCCCTGCTGCGCCCCTCGGCGTAGTCCTCGAAGAGTTCGCCTACCTGAAAGAACAGCATTACGAACACCGCCTCCGGGAACTGGGTCTCAGAGCCAGGAAGAAATCCGATGCAGAGGGCTCCGACGGTAGCGATGCACATGAGAAAGTCCTCGTTGAAAAGCTCACCGTGGAAAAGTCCCTCCACGGCTTCGGCAATCACGTCATAGCCGACAAGCAGGTAGGGTATCAGATAGATGAGCAGCAGCTGCCACACCTGCAGGCTCGTCGTCTTTTCCACCGCAAATGCACCGACAAGCAGCACGGCCGCCGCGATGATTCTCCAAAGTTTCTTCTTGTCCATATTATCAAGTTAACCGATTTGTTTTCCGCCGCTCGCAGGAAACCGCAGCCTCCATAAAGAAAGCCGCTGAAGGTCTCCTCACCGTTCAACGGCCGCAAAGGTATGGACTTTATGGCGCAACCGGGTTGCAGTTGCCGTTCCGGCGCGGGACTGTCGGCCCGTGTCCTGTCGGCTCCGGTCGCCGCTCACCTCCGGCACTCCGGACAGATGCCCTTGATTACGAATGAGTAGGCGAGCGGCTCGAACCCTTCCGGCACCCTCACCCAGTCAAGGTCGATGTGCTCCATGCAGTAGGACCTGTGGCAGCGCTCGCAGTAGAAATGGATGTGCGCGTCCCGGTGGTTGCAGTGCCCCTCCTCCGGGCACAGTTCATAGTTGACCACCCCGCGCCCGTCCTCGAACGAATGCACGATGTCCTTCTCCAGAAACAGCGTCAGCGTCCGGAACACGCTCGACTTGTCCATCGATGCAATCTGCGCCTCAAGGTCGGACAGGCTCACCGGCCTTCCCGCCTCGGCAAGCGCCCTGAGCACGAGAATCCTGTTTGACGTAGGCTTCACCTCCCGTCTTTCCAAATGCAGTTCCGCTTCCTGAAATGTCATGTCTTGAAATGGATGTCTTATGATGTACCGGCTACAAAAGTAGCGGAAAAATCCCTTTGCCGCAAGACTTTTTCGCCGCGCCGCGTGTTTTCCACAGCAATGACCGTCGGCAATGCAATGCCTTGCGCTTACTTGACGACTCCCTCCACGTCCGTGAGATAACCCTCCGACGGGGCTTCCTTCAGCGTCTGGAAGTTATGGGCGTTGTCTCTCAGAATGCCGCCGGCGCCCTTTCCCGATGTTCCTCCGTTTGTCTTCAGATAGTCCCCGCAGATGGCAAAGTCCCAGTCCGTGCGCTTCTCCCATTCCGCGTCTTCCTCCTCGGAGAGGAATGCGCTCGAGCCGACGGTCGCCCCGTCCTTCACAGAGAAATAGACCCACCGCCCCTCTTGAAGGCCATGTATGGTGACTTCCGCCGCCACTGCCGGCTCGTGCCCTCCGCCCCGGTTGCACCCGCAGCAAAGCCCGCCGACAATTAAAAAAGACAAAATTATTCTATATATTTTCATATCACTCAAATCTTAAACTGCCATCCGGCGCATAGACATATTTCAATTTTATCGTCCCGTTCTCCCTGTCATAGTCCGAGAACCGGAGCTTGGCGTATTTCCCGTCGGCTGTCTTCAGCACAAGAGGAGCCGCAGCCGGCTGCCCGGAAGAGCCGAGCCACTGTACCGGTGAGAATGAAGTCTTCTTGGCCGCCACGGTCTCGATGCTGAACACATTGTTCCCGCTCTGGAGTTCCTTTCCGGCGATGCCCTCGCAGGCGTAAACCGTCGGGTGCTCACGGTCCCTGCGGTAGTCATAGACTGAAAAGGCGAGCATCTTGCCGCTGCCATAGACCTTTCCCCTTTTGTTGCGGCAGACCGTCAGAAAGAACTTCGGCTCAGCAGAGTCGTCGATGTTTCCGGCGTATGAACTGAAGTCGAAGGCGAACTCAATCTCGGAACTTGCGCCGTTGCCCTGCATCGGGTAGTCCCCGCCCTGATAGTTCGCAATCGGCACCGCGTAGTCATTGACGGGAACGCTGTCGGATGCCTTGTTGGAGATGCCTATCCTGAACGCGAGGTCGTCCCTTGAGCTGTAGTCCAGCTTCACCCGGAACACCACCTGCGGCTCGCGGTATTCGACGTCCGTCCCCACCATGTCGGCCCCGAGTGCCCCGAGGTCCCTGTCCGCCTGCTCCCAAAACCAGTATGGGAGGTAGAAGCGTCCGCGGTCGTGCTTGTAGTAGTATGTGCCCCAGGTGTTGCAGACGATGAAAGCGCCCTTGCTCAGCGTGCCGTCGGGGGCGTTGAACTCCACGAGGTCGTCGTAGCCGACTATGGTCATCGCGTGCGCCCCGTCAGGGGCGAGCTTGGTGAGCAGCGCCTTGTAGCCGGTTTCTGAAGGCCCTGAGTAATCCGTCTCGATTGTCCATCCGCTCGAACGCGACGAGAAAGTGACTATGCCGCCGGTCTTGCCCGGCTCTCCCCGGTTCCACAGATAGTGCCGCACCTCATCCACGCCCTTGCGGCTCAGAACGTTGAAGAAGCGTATCTTCGTGACCCTGTGGTGAATCGCCTTGAGATAGTTCTCATATCCGTTGGTCCACTTGAACTGCGAGCTCGTATATTGCGACGGAAAGTCGGCCTCCGTCGCGATTCCTCCCTCGAAGGCAATCTGGAGACCCTCCACTCCGAGCGAGCCCTCATCCACTCCTCCGTTTATGAAGTTCCATGTGTAGAGGTAGCTGAACTGATTGTCCTTGCTCGCGGAAGCATCCCTGTCAAGCAGACGGTTCATCTCGTAGGTGAACATATACCCGATGTATGACGCCTGGGCGCACGAACCTCCAATCTGGTCAATCAGAGGGGGAAAATACTTCAGAGTGGAATTATCAACCGCCGACGGCATGGTCTCCTGTGCCGCCGAGCCAAAGACTCCGGCAGTGCAGGCAAGAATGACCGACGCCGCAAAAAACTTTCGTAAAAATGCTACTCCCATTTCAGCCTCTTTATCGTCTTCCTTATCTCCTTGACCACGCTTTCAGGGGTGTCAGTCCCGTTTTTGAGCATTTCCGAAAGCTCTGTGATTATTTTCTCGCGGCAGACGGACTCCCTGTACCATCCGAGCGTCTCGCAGGCCACCATGCGGACATAACTGTCGTCCGTCCCGTCCCCGGCTATCCCGAGCAGCGTGTCAACGGCATAGACGCTCCTCGCGTTCCTGAAGGTCCTGATGTCGTTCACCCGTTTCTTGACCGGCCTCGTCCTGTCTGCGGCTCCGCTGACGCTCCTGCCGTAGTGCCCGGCATTGGTGAGTATCGCGACGGCATCCTCGGCGGCATAGCCCGAAGCCCTGACCATCTCGGGATGAGCCTCGCTGAATGCCCTGACGTCGGCCACGAGAGTCGTGTCTCCAAGGGCAGCCGCCATCTTCACTGAGCTGCGTGCCACAAGCTCATAGACATCGTGCAGTCCCTCCCGCACGGTCAGCGCGAAATCCGGCGACGGGTCAGCGGCAAGGACATTGAACGCATGAATCCTCACTGTCCACGACGGATCCGACATCATCTCCTTCGCCCTCGCGTGGGCATCCTTCGCGCTTATATAGCCCAGATGGGTGATTCCGGCGCAGCGCAGAAGCGAATTTTCTGAATGCGTGTATTTCTCCCAGACGGGCGGCGTGCCCTCGTTGAAGATGAGGTCATGGTGCAGTTTCGCGCACATTTTCCTCTCCTCCTTGTCGTGAGGGGCGAACCGGAACGTCGGGTCGCCGATGAGGTGCGATTCGAGATAGGGAACTTCCTTCTGCCACATCCCGACCCTTTCTCCGATTGAGAGATATCCCATCAGCTTGTCCTCCCACTTGTCCTGCAGCACGTTCACGGTGTTTCCCTGCGCGACGACGCACTCCCCGTCCCCGAAGACGTGACATCCGGCGACATATCCCTTAGGATTGTGGAACGAGCCGTTGTAGCAGGCGTTGAACACAATCATCCGGGCGTTGCTGCGGCCTTTCATTATGTCGTCGAGGAATATGTTCGCCCCGGCAAATTCGATGGAATCCGCTAACGCATAGACGGCGAGCGCCGAATCCGAAACGACGCTCCTCGGCAGGCGATATGCGGAATCCACCGCCTCACGGAGAAAGTCATCTCCATATCCGCGGCCAGCGTAGTATTTATATGTCTCGGCGACCGTACGCTTCAGAAAATCAATGTCCTCGTCAAGATTCGTGGCGACCTTGGTCTCATTGATATACTGCGTGTCATACGCCCCGTGTTCGCTGAAAACGAAGAGATCGACGTCCTTCCGAGCAACTTCGCTGAGAAGATTCCATTTCATCTGACGGTCTTCGCGGAAATTGAGGAAACGGCCGTGCGATGCCCTGTCGAACGCATAAGGGAAATATTCCCTGAAAACCACGGGCTTCTGCCGCCATATCGTAAGGCAGTCGGAGTTATATCCGTGTCCCGCGAAATATGTGACGTCGTCGAGGACATTGTTCTCCCTGTGGGCCTTCACCACCTTGCGGAGATATTTCCTCAAAATCTCATATTTGTCTCCCTTCATCACCCCGGGGACCTTCATTCTCGCCGAGTAGATGTCCGGTCGCAGACGCTGCGCACCCTCTTCCGAAAGGCGGTAGTAGAACACGTCGGTATCCACTGTGTCGCGGCGGATGTAGTCGAAGCGGAGGTCGAAATCGTCGTAGAAACGGTCGGAGGCGACGGAAGACTCTGCCATCGGCCAAGTCTCCTCGTTCATCTTGAACGCGGTCGTAAGATGCTGCCCCTGACGGACTTTTACGATAGGGATGTCTCCGGCGAAAACCACGCCCTCCAGCTTGGGCTTCCCTGCCGCGAGGGACAGAATCTCCGCCTTCACCTCCTCAGGGCCGGCCCAGTCCGCGCTCACGATGTAAGTCCCGAGTCCCTCCTCCTCAAGAACGCTCTTGTAGGCGTGAAACTCATCGGAGCACTCGGCCAGCGTCCGGCTGTCGGTGAATATGGCGAACGACGTCGGAGACTTCACCCCGCACTTCTCGACGCTTACCTGCGCCGCCGACGGAAGCGTGATGCCGCCCGCGAGAGCCGCCGCAAGAATTGTCTTTGAAAATTTCTGTATCATGTCCATGTTTAGAAATGTGAAAGAAATAATTTGACTCAGATTGTGTGTTCTCACTTCGTGTAATACTCAAGACGGCTTCTCGTCTTCACAAGTTCATCCCTCAATGCGGCCGGAATTTCAGTCTCCGAGTTCAGATACCCGTCGATTCCGCTGATTATCTCCTTCCTGTTCCAAGCCCTCACGAACCATCCGAGCACCTCGGCGCACTGAACCCGTGTCGCCTCGCTCTCGGCCTCGTCGCGGACAATCTCAAGCAGCTTTCCTGCATACTGCGGATAAGGCTGATTCCTCATCCCGCTGATGTAGAACTCCCTGAACCTGTCGGAACGGTCGCTCAGAGCCTTGCCCGTCGATGACTCTATGGAGAACGACTGCCTGAAAAGCCCTTCCGCCCTCTTGTGGAACATCTCGCTGTCGTAAATCCAGCCGGCCTCGGCGAATTTCTTCTCGAAGTCCCTGAGGAACAGGCTGTCCGGGAAATGTGCGCAGACGAATCCGACATTGTGCGCCACCCTCAGCGAGTTGTAGTCCTTAAAATACAAGTCCGCAAGCGCGTCGGCCATCTCCGGCGTGCCGACCTTGCCCATGTAGTAGGCCGACTTGCGGCGTATGAACTCGTACGGGTCGTCGGCTCCTTCCTTCAGCGCCTTTTCATAGTTGCCGTCCGCATAGTGGGCGAGCAGGTGGAGGCACTGGAGGCGGAGCATATATTCGCCGGACTCCTGCCATGTCCTGAAAAGGAGCGGGCTCATGTCCTTGTAGCCCAGCGAGAAGAGTTTATGGAGCGCGAGTCCCCTGATGTCGCAGGGGTATTTCTCTCCGGTGTATTTCAGCCAGTAGCGGCAGCTTGTGTTTCCAAGGTCCGGACGGACCGCGCCCTCCGCTGCCGTGAAACGGAACGTAGGGTCGCCGAGTATGTGGGATTCGAGGATATTGACCTGCTGCATCCATTCCCCGGCCCTGTAGCCCTGCGCGAGCATTCCGAGAAGGTCGGACGACGACTTGTCCTGAAGGACATTCACGGAGTTGCCTATGCCGACGAGCGCCTTGCCGCCGGAGAAGATGTAGCGCGAGGCTATGCAGTCGTCCTCCCTGAAGTCCCCGTTGTAGCAGGCGTCGAATATGGTCATGCGCACGTTCGGGGCCGTCTTAGCAATGTCGTCGAGCATAATTCCCGCAGCCGCGTCGTAGAGCGAGTCCTCGACGGCAAACTTGGAGTCCGCCCAATCATCGACCCATTCGCGGGTGAGGCCATATTTCCCGACAATCCCTGCCTTCACCTCCTCCGCGTCCTTCCCCCTTTCGACCGCGCTCCTTATCTGCTGCCGGATGCGGTATCTCGCGTCCGTGAAGTAGCCGTCCATCTCGTCAGGGTGAGGGGTGTCCGTGACATACTGTCTTTCCGGAACCCCGTGCTCGTGGAAAATCGCGAGGTCGAGCTCGTCACGCACGATTTCCTTCAGAAGAATGTCCTTCATGTTCGGGTACATCGCGAAGACATAGAACTTCGCCCCGTCAGAGCTTGCGAACGCCTCCGGAATCTGCTCGTGAAGGGTTATGGTCTCGTCCTTCCACGCCGCGAGGCTGTTCGAGAACGAGCCGCTTCCGCTGTACGACATCAGGTGGTCGAGCCTGTTCCGCTCCGACTTGGCAGCGGCGGCCTTGAGCAGGTAGCGGGAGATTTCCCCGTACTTGTCGCCCCTTTTCTCCGAAGGCTTGATGCGCCCGGTGTAGATGTCGCAGCTGATATGCTGCGGCGAGTCGGGGGCGAGGGAGTAGTAGAAGAAGTTTGTCTCCACGCTGTCGCGGCCGAGGCTCCTGAACTTGAGGTCAAAGTCATCGTAGAACCTGTCCGACGGCACCGAGCAGTCCCTCATCGGCCATCTTCCGCCCTCGTCCATCTTGAACGCGGAGGTGAGATGCTGCGCCCCGGTGACCATCGCAATCGGGATGTCGCCTATGAACACTGCCCCTTCGAGAGCCTTGGCTTTATGATAGTGCATGAGGCTGTCCCTCAGCTCGTCCGGGCTTTCCCAGTCCTTTGCCGCAATAAACGCGTCAAGTCCGTCTTTGCAGACGGACTCTCGATATGCCTCTATTGCCGGGCCGCAGTTCTTCAGCGTCCGCGTGTCGGTCACGACCGCAAACGAGTGCGGCTGTGCCGGGGCGGCGGAGGCGGAGAGGAGTATTGCGGCATAAATCAGTAATATCCTGTTTGACATAGATGATAGAAATATGAGACAACTTATTTGGGCGATTTGTTCGGGCGATTTGTTCGGCGATTTCTTAAAACAATATCCCGAATGATGCGGAGCAGACCGTCCTGTCCTTTCCGAGCGCCACGGCCCGGATGTAGTCGGCTCTCGCGCCGAGCGTCCAGCTGACCTTCCTGCCTTCACGGAATGTCCAGTCAACGCGCCCGCCGGCCTTGACGAAGCTTGCGTTCAGCCAGTCGGACTGATCGGTGAGCATGGTCTTGGGCGTGTCGTAAATCTTGGTGCTCAGGCAGTTATACCCGGCGCCAAGTCCTGCGGCATAGCCCGCGTGCAGACCCAGAACCAGAGAGGATTTCCTCATCCTGAAATGCTTGTCCGCGAGCACTCCGCCATAGACCCTCATCGCGTCGGAAGTCGAGGCGGGGGAGAGGTAGCTCTGGTCGAACAGGTCGAAGCTCGCCTCTGCGCCGACCTTCCAGCTGTAGCCCCTCGGGTCGGAGGCGTCGAAAAGGTGGTCATAGCCGAGCCTTGCGCTGATTCCGGTGAAGGATGACATCTCGTTGGTGCTGAGAACCATCCACTCCTGCTGATAGGCCGTCGTGTTCAGCTTCTGGACATATTCAATCCCGTCCGTGAGGCTGCACTGCGCGTCGATGGAAAGCTTGTCGGACTTGCCCTTTCCGAAAAGCCACGCCGCGTTGAGCATGATGTCGTTCTCGCTGATGGAGCCGAGCTTCTTTGGCAGTTTCGGATTCTCGAGCCCGAGGGTCGTGCGGTGCTCAAGTCCGGCCTCGATGAAAAGGACTTCCCCGAGCGAGTACTGAAGCGCCCCGCCGTAGCGGTGTGTGCGGTAGGTGTGGGTCTTCATGCCGTCGTTCCCTCCGACCTTGTTCTGGGTGCTTTCCCCGAGTCCCCGGTGCTCCCACACCTTAGGGTTTTCCCAGTTGTTATTGTTGGAAACCTCGGCTCTCTCGAATCCGTTGACATAGAATCCGCTGATGCCCAGGATGCTCCTTCCGAGTCGCACCGCCACCGACGGGGTGACCTTCACGCTGTACCTGTAGGTCTCCCCGCGCGGGTCGAGCTGCTTCGCGCCCACCTTCGCCGTGTAGTCGAAACTGAGGCCGAACGCCACCCTGTCCCAGAGCACGGGAGAGGACAGCCCCGCGTTCAGCAGGTACTCCTGCCTGTTCCATCCGCTGGACTTGTCGTCAATCGGATAGTAGGGCATGTTGTCCTCAAGCTCGTACATCAGAACATTGTAGAGCGCATCGCGGTCGAAGATGTTTCTGAAAGAGAACCCTCCCGTCGCAAGGAACTTCCCGATGTATGCCGAGCCGGACGTGTTCAGGGAAATCTCCGAAGTCGTCTTTCCCGCCCCGTTTTTCCGGAACTCCCCGAACCCGCCGTCATAGCTGAGGTCGAGGCTGTTGAATATTCCGTAGGGACTGAATGCCAGTCCGGCCGCGGAGGAACTTCCCGCCCATAGGGCATTGCGTTCGGCCGTCTCTTTCAGGACCATGTTCCTTGCCGTGCCCGCCGGCTCGCCTGCCCGGGCAGTTAATGCGCCCAGACAGACGAACATAGCGGATATTGCGATAATTCTCTTCATTTCAAAAAGAAATCTATCCTCGAAAATACTTCCAAATATTAACGTTACTTAATCCAGGTGTTCCAAGACGGAACCTTTGCACCGTTCCTCCTGACCTGCGGGTCGGTCTTGACCTCGAAGTCGTCGGTAGTGTTGTTGGTGTCCTGATATACGATTGTGCCGTCCTCGCGGGTCTCCTTGATTTTTCTCGCGATGCTCTCTTTCACATATATTCCGGAACACCATATTCCGCCGGCATCAAGCACTGTAGGAAGACCGAGGAATGCCATCCCGGCCTCGTCACTCACTGTCTGGACAGCATCAATCACCTCGCTGATAGGAATCTCGCGTCCGGTACCGTTGTAGTCAGCGTTGGTGGCAGTGATGAAGTCCGAGTTCTTAAGTGGTTCCGCCGGCTTGAAGAGGACATAGCGTGCGCCGCTTACCGGTGTGAGCCACTGTGGCAGTGCGTATCCGGCTTCGACAACCTTTGCCATATTGACGGCAGCGTTGTCAGTGAGCACGATTCCGTTGAATGTGGTTGACTCCTTTTCAAGAGCCTCGAACTCGGCTCCGCTCAAATCGACAGGTGACGCTCCCTTGCTGAGGCTTTCGACCGTGTGGTTCGTTCCCCACTGGGCAATCACGAAGGACTCGCCCGGCTGCACAGGATAGGTCGTGCCGTCGCCCGGAATCTGCCAGATGGTCTTTGCAAACACATACTGGTCGGCGTTTTCGATAGGCCAGTCGTAGATGACAGTGTTCTCGTCGTTCGCATAAAGAGTTGTGGTGATGCAGAGACCGTCGGCGTATGCAACCTCGGTGCTGTTGTTGTAGATCTCGTAGAACTGGTCACGGAAATAATAATCGCCACATCCTGTGTAGTAAATTTCCTTGAACACGAGCGCCGCTTCCTTGACGGCATCGACGGTAACCGTGACTTCATCCCCGTCATTGAGCAGATTCGCGTTGCTTTCGGTTCCCGCAATCGTGTAGGTGAACCCGTCCTTTGCCTGCGTCCCGCTCACTGTGACGCTATACACGCCCGGCACGATGCCCTCTGCCGTGGCTATACCATTTTCCGTCTGCAGTTCGACAGTGGCTCCGGTGGAGAAGTTGGAGAGCTTTACGTCGTAGCTCTCAGGTGACGGCACTTCCGCAGCCTCAATCTTTGTCTCGTCAACCTTGACATTGACACTGATTACTTTCGTTCCTTCCGTTTTCTGGCAACCCGCTGCCGCCAGAACCGCAAATGCCATTGCGGCGATTGCTGAATGTTTCATAACTTAATGATATTTAACCGATAATAATTAAAACTTTGCCTATTTGATTGCCACCTTGAACTCGAATCCGAAGAAAATAGGAATCCCGAGTTCCTGATATTCGCCTGTCTGTTTCGACTGGTAGAGCGGTCGGCTGTTGAACATATTGTTCACATAGAACGAGGCTGTGAAAATCTCCCCGATTTCCTTGCTCACGTTGAGGTTGAAGATGAGGGTTGGGAAATATTTTTCCGCGATGAACCTGTTGTCGTTGAGAGTGGGGAACATATAGGAGAACTCCGGGTCGCCCTTGAGCGCAGGGTCAAAGTCATGCACCTGTCCGTCCTTGCGTGAGATGTACTTGATGAACATCGTGTCGTTCCCGTACTCCGTCCAGTACTTGCTGTACCAGTTCACCTGCCCTGTGAGCGTCACGGCGAGCCCGACCTTAGGAATGTTGTGAGTTACTCTCAGAGTGGTGTTCAGCACTTCCGAACAGTTCTTCCTGAGTTCCTTTTCGTAGATGCCGATGTTCTTTTCCGGAGTTCCGGTCTTTTCCCGGGTCCCGAAGGTGTAGCCCTTGTTAGTGCCCGAACTGCGCATCCACGCTCCGTTGATGTAGAACGACGTGCGTATCGCGTCGAACCTGCCGAGGTCAATCTCGTATTCCACTCCGCTGTTGCGCGACTTCACGTTGTTCAGAGGCTTATAGACCGTGTAGAACAGGTTGTAGGTCGTCCCTTCCTTCAGCACCGGACGCTGTCCCTCGTCCTTATGATCGACCTCGTATGTGGTCGCCTGATACCAGATGAATGAGCTGAGGTCGGTGCCGTAGCCGTAGCCGTTGTCCATCCTCTCGTCGTAGGCCGTCACGCTGATGCGGTAGTGCCCGCCGAAGTTGAAGTCAAGCCCCAGTTCGGCCTTGCGGTTCACGGCTATCTCAAGGTCAGGATTCGTCGCGTCATAGATGTCGGTCTTCGCGATTAGCAGCTGCTCGTTCTCAGGAAGGTCGGCCTTCATTCCGTTGTAGAGGAGGTAGTCGTGATAGGACTTGTTCGGGTAGAGGTAATATGAGGTCGGGGCCTTCGACGTGAGGCCGTATCCTCCGCGCACCGTCGCCCACGGGAATATGTCGATGGATGCGTTGATTCGCGGAGCGACTGAACTGAGACCGTTTATGTTGTCGTAGCGCACGCCGGCGACGATGTTGAGAGCCCTGTCCGCGAAATTCCAGTTGAAGTAGTTCTCGGCATAGAGCCCGAACTGGTTGATGAACGGAATCTCGTAGTACGGCCTTGCCCTGTAGCCGGACTCGGCGTTGTTTATGTTGCGGAACGGAGGATAGTCATCGTCATAGACCGAGCCCCGGCCGAGGTTGCCGTCCGTCTTGAAGTCCGCTCCTACGAGAATCCTCTCGTTCACTCCGCCCCAGCTGTGCGCGAAGTCGGCGTTGACCTTGGCGAAGGCATTGACTTCCTTGCCGTAGATGTCGTATTTATAGAGGTAGCTGTACGGCAGCACCACGCCCTTGACCGGGCTGTCCTCGGAAACATTGGTGATGAGTTTCCCGTCGGCGTCATATATCTGCCCTCCGGCGATGTTGCTATAGACTTCCCCGTCGGTCATCGACTTCGAGTAGAGGTTCATAGCATTGACGGCCGTGTCCTCAAAGTGGGATTTCTTGTTGTTCAGGCTTCCCGAAACCAGCCAGTTGATGCTGCGCAGCCAGCTGCCGTTTATGGACGCGCGTCCGTTTGTGTTGAACGCGATGCCGAGGTCGTTGGCGTAGGACTGTCTCCTTGAGGATGCGTCGTCCGGATTGAGCTTGCTGCGGTCGCGCCCGAAGCTCATCGTAAGGGATGTCGTCTCGCTGACCCTGTCGCCGGCCATCACCGTCCATAGCGCCTTGGCGCTGGCACGCTGGTAGAACGCATGACTTTTTGTAAGGGAGTTGCGGCTGTAGGCGTAATCTCCCGAGACATTGAGGTCTCCGGCCTTCTTCCCGAGGGAGAATCCCTTTCCGGCCGATGCCTGATAGATGTTCGGGTTGGTCTTGAAGCGCACCGTGAGCGGGGACTTGCCTGCCTTGGACTTGACAATCACGGCTCCTGAGGTCAGGTCTCCGTACTCTGCGGAGGGGATGCCTCGTATCACTTCTATTGATTCGACGTTGTCCGTTGAGAGCACCCTCGCGTCCATTCCCCTCGCCGGAGTGCCTGAACGGCTTTCGTCACCGGCGCTTCCGCTCATCACCGGACTGAGTGCCTGAAGGTTCGCGTTGTTGGACATCGGCGCCCCATCGACAATTACAGCCGTGCCGAGGCTGTTCATCACTGAGGCGGAACTCGGGGTCTCTCCTACGACAATCGGGTCTGCAGTCCTGATTGTGAGCGACTGCGCCCCGGAAAGGTTCGGGTTGGTTATCGCCACTCCCGGCAGCAGCGCCATCGCGTCAGCCAGCGAACTGGTCTGCATGTGGTCCATGGCCTGACGCGAGATGTTGGAAGCCGTGCTGCTTCCGGCCTTGTTTCCGGTTGCCACGACCACGACGTCGTCGAGCCTGAACGAAGTCTCCTTCATTCTGAGCCTCAGGTTCACGACCTCGCCCGCAGATGCGCTGAAAGTCGTGTCCTTCTGCTCCATCCCGTAGAACTGCACGCTGACCGTGACAGTTCCCGAGGGTATTTCTTCTATTGAAAAGCGGCCTTCGCTGTCCGTCATCGCATATAGCTGCGACGGGGTCACGACTACCGACGCGAAATCAACCGGCGCTCCGCCCGAGGCGGACACCACCTCACCATTTATTGTGAATGCCTTCTTGGGGGGGGCAGCCTCAACTGACGTGCTGACACAGGCAGCGGCGGCAATCACCGCCATTGAGATTAACCTACACTTACTCATTTTCCACTATAATACCGGATGCAAATGTAGGGGATTGATTTTACATTTCAAAATGAAACCTATACCAACAAATGGTGATTTTTCGTGCCTGCTATCCCCTGTTATGTGTATGGCTCGCTTGTCTCTTCGCTGTTTATTACAATTTGCGGCAAATTCTCTTTCAAATTGAAAGTGGAACTTGCCGCAGAATTACAGAATGTAAATTCGAATATTTTTCGCCTATTTCACGCTGAACCGGTAGATGCAGGTCTGCGTGTAGGTGTCCCCCGGCTCAAGAAGGGTCGAAGGGAAGTTCGGATGATGAGGGGAGTCCGGCCAGTGCTGCGTCTCAAGCGCGATGGACTCGCGGTAGCGCAGCGGCTTTCCGTATTTCCCGCAGGTAGTTCCGTCGAAGAAGTTGCCGCTGTAGAACTGGAGACCAGGCTGGTCTGAGAATACTTCGAGGAAGCGGCCGCTCTTCGGCTCATAGACGGAAGCGTTGAACTCCACCCCTTTTTCCGTCTTGCGGTCGATGCAGAAATTGTGGTCGTAGCCGGCCCCGTGAGCGAGCTGCTCGTTGTTCTCGCCGATGCGCTCGCCGATTGTGTGCATCTTCCGGAAGTCGAAAGGCGTGCCCTCCACCGGCGCAATCTCGCCGTAAGGAATCGAGTATTCGTCAATCGGGATGTATGCGGACGCATTGATAATCATCTCA
This sequence comes from uncultured Bacteroidales bacterium, assembly GCA_934725015.1. Taxonomy (GTDB): domain Bacteria; phylum Bacteroidota; class Bacteroidia; order Bacteroidales; family UBA932; genus Cryptobacteroides. The sequence goes on along the minus strand of CAKVAS010000003.1, from coordinate 50,101 downwards.
TTGTCGAGGATTGTCCCGTTGCCCTCGCCCTTGAGGTTGAAGAACGGATGGTGCGAGATGTTGAAATATGTCGCCTTGTCGGTCGCCGCCGTGTAGTTTATCACGAACTGGCTCTCGGAGTCCAGAAGATAGCTCAGGCGAATGTCGATGTTTCCCGGGAAGCCGTCGAGCCCGTCCGGATGCAGCAGATGCATCACGATGCTCGAATCCGTCACCTCGCACACGTCCCACACGAGCATATCCACGCCCTTGAGTCCTCCGTGAAGCGTCTGACCGTTGTTGTTCTTCGGGAAGTTATAGACATTGTCCCCGATTGTGAAGGTTCCGCCGGCAATCCTGTTGGCGTATGTGCCCACGACCGCTCCGAGAAACCTTTCTCCCGGATTGTGGATGTAGGACTCGATGTTGTTGTAGCCCAGCACCACGTCCTCGAACGAGCCCTTCTTGTCCGGAGTCCAGAGGCTCACCACCCTCGCCCCGAAGTTAGTGACCTGCATCGTGAGCTTGCCCCCGTGCAGCGTGTAGAGAGAAACCGGCTTTCCATCGACTTCCGTCGCGAAGTTCTCCTCCGGAATCAGTTCCACCGTGTGCTTTCCGCAGCATGACGCGAGCGCGAGCGCCGCCGCGATGAGAATCATTGTCTTTTTCATGTCGTTATCAGTTTTTTGTTTTACTTTTCCTGTCTGTGTATATAAAGGTGTACCGTTTATTGTTTCTCCCGTCCGGTAAAATTGTCCGATACAATCCCTGCCCTTATCGCTGATAATTTAAAATGCCACAGCACCACGCCCGCCGACACCGAGACATTCAGCGAATGCTTCATCCCGAACTGCGGAATCTCCAGCGAAAAATCCGATGCGTCAACGACTTCCTGCCTCACGCCATCGACTTCGTTTCCGAGCACAAGGGCATATTTCTTCATCGTCGGACTCTTCCGTGATTCCGTATCCTCCTTGTCTTCAACGTGATATTTATCAATGTCTTCACCGTGACATTTGTCAATACTTCCGGGAACATCGCCGCCGTACGGATGAAATTTGTCGAGTTTCACGGAATTTACGGTCTGCTCTACGCTGACGACCGTATATCCCTCATCCCTCAGCCTCTCTACGACCTTCATCGTGTCTTCGCAATGTGCCCATCCGACGCTTTCCTCCGCCCCGAGCGCGGACTTGTGAATTTCGGCCGACGGCGGCACGGGGCATATCCCGCAGAGAAAAATCCTGTCAATCTTGAAGGAGTCGGCAGTCCTGAACACGGAACCGACATTGTGGGCGCTCCTGACGTTGTCCAGCACCACGACGATGCCCGAATCCGGCAGACGGCGGTACTCCTCGGCGGAAACCCTGCCCAGTTCGATGTTCAGAAGCTTGCGGTCTTTGCCCTGCATACGAAATATTCTTACCCTTGTTGATAACTTATTTGCCCCGCAAAGGTAGTTAAAATAAAAATTAAGAGTAATTTTGTGGGGACAAAATTACGGAATGCTGCAGTTCTGCGGTCTGCGGCTCGGGAAATACCTGAAAACACACGATTCTATATGAAACAGGACATATCAATTTTTGAGCTTCTTCGGGAAGAGGAGGAGCGTCAGACGTCGGGACTTGAACTCATAGCCTCTGAAAACTATGTCAGCGCTCAGGTGCTTGAAGCCCTCGGTTCAGTCTGCACGAACAAATATGCGGAGGGCTATCCCAACGCGAGATACTACGGGGGCTGCGCGGTCATTGACAAGATAGAGCAGCTCGCCATCGACCGCCTTTGTCAGATTTACGGGGCGGAATATGCGAACGTCCAGCCGCACTCCGGCGCCCAGGCGAACATGGCCGTGATGATGGCCTGCCTCCGGCCCGGCGACACCTTCATGGGGCTCGACCTCGCGCACGGCGGCCACCTCACCCACGGCTCTCCGGTGAATATGTCCGGCATCCTCTACCATGCCGTTTCCTACGGCCTTGACGAGCGCACCGGCAAGATTGACTACGACGCGATGGAGGCCAAGGCCATAGAAACACGTCCGAAGCTCATCATCGGCGGCGCGTCCGCCTATTCCCGCGAATGGAACTACGCGAGAATGAGGGAGATAGCCGACAAGGTGGGGGCCATCCTTATGATTGACATGGCGCACACGGCCGGCATAATCGCCGCAGGACTGCTCAGCAACCCGGTGAAATATGCGCACATCGTGACCTCCACCACGCACAAGACCCTGCGCGGTCCCCGAGGCGGAGTCATACTCATAGGCAAGGACTTCGACAACCCGTGGGGACTCAAGACCAATAAGGGAGAGGTGAAGAAGATGTCTCAGATTATCAACTCCACAGTTTTCCCAGGAGTTCAGGGCGGCCCGCTCGAACACTGCATCGCCGCGAAGGCCGTGGCTTTCTTCGAGGCGATGCAGCCTGAGTTCGTCGAGTACCAGAAGCAGGTTCTCGCCAATGCCTCCGCAATGTGCGAGGGCTTCATCCGCCGAGGCTACAAGATTGTCTCCGGAGGCACGGACAACCACCTGATGCTCATCGACCTGCGCACCAAGTTCCCTGACCTGACCGGCAAGATGGCCGAGAAGGAACTCGGCAAGGCGGACATCACCGTGAACAAGAACATGGTTCCGTTCGACTCCCGCACCCCGTTCTCCACCTCGGGCCTCCGCATAGGCACCCCGGCAGTCACCTCCCGTGGCTTCGTCGAGAAGGACATGGAATGGATGGTCGAGCTCATCGACACCGTCCTTGACAACGCCGCCCGCCACCTCGACCTCCTCGCCGGCAAGACCGAAGAAGGCCGCTCCGACTACGAGTCCGTCCTCAGCGCCGCCGCCGACAAGGTCCACAAGATGACCCACGGCATGCCCCTGAACCGCTGGTAGCCCAGACTCCTCCTCATCATCAGATGCCCCGTCAGTCCGTCAAGTCGCCTCCCCGAAGCGTTTTGTAGGACTCCTTCCGTATTCAAATTGCCGAAAATTCGGTGGATATTGACAAAAAGCCAAAATAAATTTGGTGGATATTGACATTTTGGCGTAAAAAATTTGGTGGAACTGATTATAAGGTGTATATTAGCGCATAAATTCAAGGATGATGAAAGACGGTGTAATCTACTTCAAGAGGAAGCTTTACGATACGATGCTCAAATGGAAGTCTGAGCGAAATGGCGATACCGCATTGCTGATACAGGGGGCAAGACGTATCGGAAAGTCCACCATAGCGGAGGAATTTGCGCGACATGAGTATAAGTCCTATATATTGATTGACTTTTCTAAAGTTACCAAAGAGGTAAGTGACCTGTTCAATGACATCTCTGATTTGAACTATTTATTCATCAGATTGCAGTTCATTTATCAGATTGAGCTGCATGAAAGGGAATCTGTAATTATATTTGACGAGGTCCAGTTACAGCCTCTTGCGAGACAGGCCATCAAGCATCTTGTGAAAGATCATCGCTACGACTACATCGAGACGGGCTCCCTGATATCTGTCCGTTCGAAGAGCCGTGATATCCTTGTCCCGAGCGAGGAAACAAAAGTGGATATGTATCCGATGGACTATGAGGAATTCAGATGGGCATTGGGCGATACGGCCACTGTCCCTCTGCTGCGGACTGCATTTGAAAAGAAGATGTCTTTAGGAGACGCCGTCCATCGCAAGCTTATGAGGGACTTCCGCTTATATATGCTTGTAGGCGGGATGCCGCAGGCCGTTTCAGCATATATCAGAACGAACAATTTTACGGCCGTTGATCAGGCAAAGCGGGACATAATAGCTCTTTATGAAGAAGATTTCGGAAAGATTGACGATTCCGGACGAGCCAAGGCATTATATGATGCCATCCCATCTCAACTCAGCAGGAACGCGATGCGTTATCAGGTAAGCCGGGCAATTGATAAGGACAGAGTTGGTCGGATAGAAGACATCGTGAAGGTAATGGAGGATTCCATGACTGTTAATGTGGCATACCATTCCGATGACCCGAATGCGGGATTGGCCTTGACGAAGAACGAAGAGTATTTCAAGATGTATGCGTCTGACACGGGCTTGTTTGTCACTCTTGCGTTCAAGGACAGCGATATTACCGAAAATGTCATCTACGACAAACTTCTGAATGACAAACTCAGCACCAATTTGGGGTATGTCTATGAAAATGTAATCGCTCAGATGCTGCGGGCAACGGGCAAGAACCTGTTCTATCACACCATACCCTATGCCGAAGGCAAGAAGTATTACGAGATAGACTTTGTCATTCCGGATAAGCACAAGATTTCTCCCATTGAAGTCAAGTCCTCCGGCTATAAGACCCATAAGTCCTTAGACGAGTTCTGTTCCAAATTTTCAGACCGGATAATGAACAGATACCTGATTTATACGAAGGATTACAGAAGAGAAAATGGAGTTGAGTATGTTCCGGTGTATATGACTATGTTTCTGTAAACGGTTCTACGATTATCAAAATAACTTGTATCTGAAAGTCTGGCAAGTGTCAAACATCCGACACCTGCCGGACAAAGGCATAATCTTTTTGACAAATTCGTGTACTTTGAGCTTGCGGTGTCAGATAATTTTGTATCTTTGCCACTGCTCAGCTAGTCAGGCGTTTTCAATCTGTCGAGCTTACGGGATTTGCTGATGCTCGCGGTTTGGTCGCAGGGAGGGTTGGGCAACATATTTAAGACGTTACTTGACGTTTTTCTTCTAAACACAAACTTGGCGGTTTGACATAGCCAGAAGAAGAAACGGCAACGGGAGCGTCCACATTGCGATGACGATTCAGTCGCCGCGCTAAAGGCGTGGTCATTACTGCTAATCATCCCCGGCGTGGGCTAGCTGCGTTGCTTATCTCTCTGGTAGGCTTCGCCAAGGCCTGTGTTTGGGATGAGCAAGAGTGTGACTCCCACGTCTTTTTTTTGTATTCCTCGGATTCAGGGTTGTCGCCGGACATTTGAACTAATCAAACAATAGAGAAATGTCGAAGCCATTGAGTGATAAAGCTTTTGTGACTATGGCTATGTGCTCGCAACATCGCGGCTTGTTCGGTATCGCTGTAGATGAAATTTGTCGTAACCAGTACTCTTTCGTGTGGTCATTCAAACTGGATGAAAGGCGGGCTAAGAGTGAGGGATTTGAACAGCAGTCCGTGAATGGCGGTATCGTGCTGGAGCCGGATTTCCCTGGGTGTCCGTATTGCGGTGCAAAGACATTTGTGTTCTGTGGAAAATGTGGTGCAATTTCATGCTATGATGGGCACGGAACAAGTACGTGCCCCAAATGCGGATTTGTTTCAAGAGTTGAAGTCGCAGATTCATTCAATATAAGAGGAGGAAGTTATTAACAATGAAAGAACTTAAGAAAGGACAGGCTGTTCAGCTTACTGACGGTAATTCCGTGACTGTTGAGAAGGAACTCGGACGTGGTGGCCAGGGAATTGTATATCTGGTTACACTCAGTGGCAAGAAAATGGCCCTCAAGTGGTATCTCAGGCCGGGCGAAGACACATTTTACCAAAATCTTGAAAGCAATATAAATGCAGGGGCACCTTCGGATGCTTTCCTGTGGCCTAAACACCTTACAAAGAAGATTGACGGGTATTTTGGTTATGTCATGGAACTTCGTCCTGACGGTTACTATGAATTCGGAAGGTATCTTATCCCTCAGACGCCCAATGGCCAGACATTCCACTCTTTTACCGCAATGGTGAATGCTGCCCTCAAGATTTGTGATGGTTTCAAGTTTCTTCATCTCAAGGGATATAGCTATCAAGATCTGAATGATGGCAACTTCTTCATCAATCCTGACACAGGGGATGTCTATATCTGTGACAATGACAATGTCATGGCTCAGGGGACCAATTCCGGTATTGCAGGAAAAGCGCACTATATGGCACCAGAAGTTGTGGCGGGAGGAAAGCCGGACAAGTACAGTGATCGTCTTTCACTTGCAATCATCCTCTTCAGAATGTTCTTCCTCGACCATCCGTTTGACGGCGAGAGGGTTGCGAAGTGCCCATGTCTTACCGATGAGCATGACAGGAGGTTCTATGGTAGTGAGGCTACTTTCATGTTTGACCCTGTAAAAACGAACAACGCTCCTGTACGAGGTATTCATACCAATGCTATCCGCAGGTGGCCTGTATTCCCTAGGTTCTTCAAGGAGGCATTCATTAAGGAGTTCAGCGAAGAGAAACTTCAAAGAGCAAAGACGACTCGTATGCTTGAGAAGGCTTGGGAGGATATGCTCCTCATACTTAGGGATAACATCGTGAAGTGCCCTCTATGTGGCGAGGAAACGCTCATTGATGGCGAGAACGGCAATTTCACGTGTGTGAACTGTCAAAGGAAGTTTTCTGTCAGCAGGACAATTAACTTCAGCGGTCGGACCTTCTACCTCACCAACGGAACTGACTTGTATTTTGACACGGATGGCATCCCCGATGCAAAGGTAGAGAAGAATCCAAGTGACGGAATGCTTATGGTCAGGAACCTCAGTGATACAAGGTGGATGGCAGAGACCACTTCCGGAAAACTCAAGCAGGTCGACAAGGGTAAGTCATTTCCTGCCCTTTCTGGAATCAAGATTACAGTGACAGTCACGAACAATGGCATAAACAGCAAAATAACAGGAACAGTAACTCAAAAACAATAATTATGGCATCATTTATTGAAGAAGTAGCTCCAGTAGCTAGAAGAACCATGACTCTGTTCTTCATGGTCGACAAATCAGGCAGTATGTGCGGTACTAAAATAGGTGCGGTCAATGACGCCATCGCTAACGCACTTCCTATCATTTCAGACATCTCAAACAGCAACCCTGATGCGGAAATTAAGGTGGCCGCATTGGAGTTTTCCAATGGTGTTGACTGGCTATATGACACGCCAAAGGATGCAAATGATTTCATCTGGCAGGATGTGGAGGCCGGCGGACTTACCAGTCTTGGCGAAGCTTGCCGTGAACTGAACAAGAAGCTCTCTCGCAGCGGACTCATGAAAACGGCCAGTGGCTCGTTCGCTCCGGTAATCATCCTCATCTCTGATGGCGAACCGACTGACGACTATATGAGCAGTCTCAGTGTGCTTAAAACAAATGCTTGGTTCAAGAGTGCGATTAAGATAGCCATCGCTATCGGTAACGACGCAAATACAGATATATTAACAGAGTTCACGGGCAGCAAAGAAGCTATCTACTATACTCATAACATAGAAGCCCTCAAGCAGGTGATTCGTACTGTTGCTGTGACTTCATCACAGATTGGCTCAAAGAGTTCTAACGCAGGGACTCTGTCAAAGCAGGAGCAGGTTGAGAAGGAGATTAAAGAACAGATTCGCGATGTGGACGGGGCACAGACCGCAAAGGAAAATGATGCCAGTACAGACAATTACGACGATTGGAAATAAAGTCTGGAATCTTCATAGGAACAGGCTCTTTCTAGAGCCTGTTTGTTTGAATTGTTTGTAATGAGGCATCCCTCTCTCATATTAATATGACCACATCTCTATGCGGGAGTCAATTGCAGGACAAGATTAAAGGAATGGAATAATAACAGGTAGAACTATGTCGGAAACAGATATGATATTTAACCACGATGTGAATGCTTGGAAGGATACTCCCACGCAGCTGGAGGCTTGTCTGAGATTGTGTGAAGCATTCGTGAAACTGAATGACAAACTCTTCGTGGTTTCTGATTTCACAGAAAAGAACATCAGTGTCAATCAACAGACCGGTGATGTGAAATTGCAGATGAACGACGCTGAAGAGCATCTGGATTCCGTTCCTCAAATAAGAGACGGCAAGTATGTGCTTGTGTTTGAGGAAGTAATGGATAATACCACCGCGTCGTCAGAAAGTTGTGGATACACCCTTTCCGTTCTCCTTTTTGAGATACTTACCGGCCACTCTCCGTTTAACGGTCGGCATTTGATGACAAAGGCATTCCTCACGGACAATGATATGAATGAAGGCGGAATATTTATTTTTAATCCAAAGGATAACAGCAACGCGCCGGTGCCTAGTATGCAGGAAGAGGTGCTGAGGTATTGGGCTGCTCTTCCAGAAGTTGTCAGGGAAGCGTTTGTCAAAGGCTTGTCAAAAGAAGAAATCGTATCTCCCCTAGAGTGGAGGCGGATTATTGGGGAACTCTCAGAAAAAATGATAGTCTGCCCTAAGTGCGGCAATACAATGTATCGTCAGGAATCCGGCAAAAGCATATGTCCAAACTGCGGTAAGATGATGGACACGGCAAGGAAACTTCGTGATATTCGTTCCGACAATATTGTCCCGCTTTATGAGGGTTTTGAACTCATGACATCGAACACTGGCCCAGCAGTTGGGAAAGTATTGCTTAACAAAGATATGCTTATGCTGAAAAACCTTTCGCGGCACGAGTGGAACGCCCAGACTCCTACAGGAAAAGAGAAAATTGTCGCGTCCGGTGAGATGATGCCACTGAATGAAGGTATCAAGGTCAAGATTGGGACATGTGATTATGTAATAGAATAAACGATGAAAGTATTTAACTACTCTTGTCAGGGAGAAAGCCATAAGGCTGACGACAAGCCGTGCCAAGATGCTTCTAGGGCAGAAATAATATCTGACGACTTCGCTGTCTGTGTAATCAGCGACGGTCATGGCGGAGACCGGTACTTCCGCAGTCGGGTTGGTTCGCAAATCCTTGTGGATATTACTTTTGAGAAGGTTCATGAATTTGTTGGCGGGATGTCACAGACAGGCTTGTTGAAAGGCATTCCATTCACGCAGATGGGCATTCATAGAGACCACATTGAGGAACCGAAAGCACAGATTGATCAAAGGTTCATGCAACTGTTTCGCGCCATTAAAGCGGAATGGATGATTCGCATTTTTGACCACGCATCGAATACGCCGGCCAATGAATGGGAGCGAGAGCATGTGAAACCATCATATCTTGTACAGTTGGAGAGCAAGGAGAAGCTGGAGAAAATCTATGGCGCCACCCTCATGGCTTATGTCAGAACTCCGGAATTCTGGTTCGCCTTCCATCTTGGTGACGGAAAAATGATAATGTTCGACAAGAATGGTGACGGTTCTGAACCGGTTCTTTGGGATAGCGATTGCTTTCTCAATGTCACATCTTCAATATGTAGTAGCGATGCAGTAGAGCGCTTCCGTTATTCATATCAGGGGGATGGAGTGTTCCCATTTGCAATGTTTCTTGGTTCAGACGGTATTGACGACTCCTTCACGGACGGAGAGCCTTTGTATGATTTCTATATAGGTTTGCTGCGCGAGATAGATAAGAATGGTGATGAGGCGGTTCAAAACAGTCTCGTGGAGAGTTTGCCTGTACTTAGCGCAAAAGGAAGCCGGGATGATATGTCTGTTGCATACTGCTATGAGGAGGAAATCCTTGATGAAGTGGTACTTGCAATGACGAAAAAACAGATTGAACGGTTCGAGGATGAATTTAGGGATACGTATAAATCCGAGCAGGAAACAGCAAATGCTATTAACCTGATTGAAAAACAGTATCCTAATCTCAGAGAGGAAATTGACCGAATTACTCGCAAGTCCGATGAACTTGCAAAAAAAGAGGCGGAACTCATAGATTCGTTTAATTCCATCACGAAGAATAAGGAGGATTTGGGCGAGGAAATGAACCGGGAAGTGCAGAGGGTTCGTGATAAATATTCAATTAAGATTCAGACGGTTGAGGAAAGTCTTCAGGATAAAGGTGCTGAGATTCAGGATGCAAAGAAGAAGCGCGCGGACATTTCTGGAGATGATTTTAAGGATAAGAAGAGAATCTATATTGACTTGGAATACAAGAAAAAGGATTTGGCAAACTTTCGGAACCTCTCGGAGACAATTATTACAAGAATGAACCGCCTGAGGGAGTTCGTCGGTGAAGAGCCTCTGACCACCGAAGATATGATTAAAATTTACAACAACGAATTCCGCCATGAGACAGAAACTTCGGAGGGCAATATAGAAGTGAAGGACAATTCTGATGCAGATAATCAGGAATCGCATGAGTGAAACCATTAAGAAAACTATGAACTTCAGATGATACTAACCGATATACTGCACATGATTGAGCGGCGTTTCCTCTTCTGGAAATATAGATATACTCCGGAATTTAAGGACTATGCCAAGAAAATCGCTGAAATTGAGAACAATATGCGAAGGCTTCGAAACGAGCGGGATGCCATCAGGTTTCAGCCCCCATGTCTTCCAAAGGTCAAAGTTGCGGTGGACTGCAATGGAACTGTAAAGAAATTTACCCGATGCCCTCAAGATGATTCGTCAAACAGTATGGTCAAGATCCGTAGGGTTTTGCAGGGCGGAGGTCTGGAAACAAAGTGTGAATTAGGTGACCGCTTTGACGCCCTCTGCAACAGGTTGGAGATGCAGCTTGATGTCGGTGAGAGGATTGCGGCGAGAACGACATACAAAGCAATAAAAGAAATCAATGCCGAGTTGAGAAACAAGAGCAAGAGTATCTATTTGGCAAAACTGCAAGAAAAACTCAACTGAAAACACTTAATACAATTTACATTATGCATTTCTCTATATCATTTATAATACTGATAATAGTTGTTGTTATTATTTTTTGCATTCAGTGCATATTTTTCAATAATACTAGGAAGAACATCAGACAGCTGTGTTCTTTCTTCCCATCTCAGGATGCCCTTTCCGTAGAGGATTTCGTTCTGGATGCAGAAACCTTGAAAAAGAATGACGAGTTGAGTAAATATCTTGAAAATCCCACTAAATGGGAGGAGTCTAACGATGCACAGAAGAATACATCTGGTGGAGATGGCCTTATGAAGGTTTCCCTGATTTGTGTCAGTCTCAATGAGAAGGATAAGGCGAAATATGCGTCTTTCATGGAGGTCATCAGAAAGACTAATACTTACCTGTGCAAGAATGTCGGAACATCCGCGGATTTCAGCCTCATAAAGGACATCTGCGAGCGCTCCATTGAAGTGAAGGAGGGTGAAATACAGAACACACTTAGCTCTCCTCTCTATATGGGGCTTGGCGGTACATTTATAGGAATCATTACGGGAGTGTTCGGCGTTAATCTCGACAAACTTCAGGGCGGGGACATTAACTCCGTGCAGGATCTTCTTATTGGTGTCGGGGCGGCCATGGTCGCAAGTTTAATGGGACTTGTCTTTACGGTGATTAACAGCACGCTCGGATACAAGGCCGCTGTGGCGAAGGCAGACACAGATAAGGACAATTATTACGATTTCATACAGCGAGAACTGATGCCAACCCTTTCAACCAGTGTGGCTTCAAGTCTAAATGCCCTAAAAAGCGTCCTCGGGAACTTCGTGGACAGCTTCGGCGGTAATCTTGACCAGTATGCAAAATCCATAGGTGTCCTCAATGAAAACATCAGGAATGAAAAAGAGGTTCTTGAGGAGATTAACAAACTCAACCTTACAACGACTGCAGCAAAAATGGCAAAAACCTTTGAATCCCTCAAGGAGGCATCTGAGGCCGTTGATGTGTTTAAGTCGTATGAGCAATCATTGGTGGGTACGATGGGTAATGTAACAGAATCCCTGCGGGTGATGAATGATACTGTTGACGAATTCAAGCGGGTTAAGGCGGAGTTCCGTGATTTCAGTCAGGCTCTGAAAGTCGTCGTACAGAATCAGGACAAGGCAACCCAACTTCAGATTCAGTTCAAGAATGCCATAGAGAAGAACTTCCCGTCCGGTTCCGTTGGTAGGGAAATTTGGGAAAAGGAGTACGATGAATTGTTCAAAGCCTCTAAGAAAATGTCCGATGAACTTTCCGTGCAACTGGAGCAGTCCACTAAGTATATTCAGAGTTTTGTCGCAGTCAACAACGATTTCTTCAGCGGCATATCGCAGATACGCAACTTTATGGACCAGCTCGCCAAATACGCTGACCTCCAGTCCGCTTGCTATGCTGACTTAAAGAGTGAGATTACAGAAATGAGACGTGACAATAAGGCTCTGCAGGCTGAAACTGCCGCAGTTGGCAAGAGTATCATTGAAGCTATTCAGGTGATGACAGCAACCATAAAGAGTCTGAAATAGTATGAGAAGAGACACAAAGAAAGACTCCTTCTGGCTAAGTTACTCTGATCTTATGACAAGCTTGTTCTTTGTCATGCTGGTCCTTTTTGTCATGGGTATCGTCATTCTTGTAACTTCAGCCGATACAAAAATAGGTCTGCGCAGGCAGTTGACCGAAGCAAAAGCGAGGATTGAGGAACTTGAAAAAGCGAACAGAACTCTTGCAAGTCAGAACGATGTAATTAAGGCGGATCTCGACCGTGTTTTGGTAGAGAAAGGAAAACTAGAGAAACTTACACAACTCACAGAACAATTCAAGAGCTTGAGCCAGGCAACCTCGCTTCGATATGACGATAAACAGAAGACATTTATTGTTAAAGAATTCGAGGGGAAAGAAATTTTTGAGCACGACAAGGATGTTATTAAACACGAATACCTTGGAACTGTAAATAAAGTTGGAAGGGATCTAGAGGCAATCCTCAAGGCTCTCAACAAAGACAATCGGGATAGCAAGTTTCTTCTTGTCATAGAAGGCAATACCGCGAACACATACAACAAGTCCATCAGCAAGGACAACAACTCTTCATATAGACTGAGTTACGACAGGGCTCTTGCTCTTTATGAGCAGTGGAAAGGTCTCGACTTTAGGAAATACAATACTGAGATTCTTATCTGCGGAAGCGGAATGAACGGAATAAACAGAGACAATGAGGTGGAAGAAAACAACAAGCGTTGTGTTATCCAAATTCTGCCGAAACTCTCAAGAACTGACAAATAGCATATGTGGCAAACAATATTATACATATTGCTTGATACGTCGGAAAGCATGAGCGGACTGAGCATCGGCTCTGCAAATGACCTCGTGACAAATCTGGCTCAGCACTTTCTGGCTGAGACTCATGCCCGAAACATCGGTAATGCAAAAATCGTCATTCTTGGTATTGGGGCAGAACTGTCGATTCTTTCTGATACCGAGATAGGCTCATTCTCATGGACTGATGTCGACGGCAGCGGCATGACCAACATCAATGAGGCCTTAATTGAACTAGGCAAGCGCATTGGTGATGGTGACAGAAATATTATCATTCTGGTTTCGGATGGTGGCTTTACTGACGAATACGCCAATTCTCTTCTTCTACTCATGGAACATCGAGCTTTCTTTGACGCACATAGGGTATCTATCGCAATTGGAGCAGAATACGACAAGGAACAACTTTCTTTTTTCTGTGACGGACAGAACGAAGTTATGACTGTTGCACAGATAGACAAGGTGAATGCGTTAATCTCACAATCGCTTGCTGGGGAAGAGAAAAACGATTCTGTCATAATTGCTGATTCCTCAGATTGTTGGGACTAATGTCCGGTAAATATGCTCAATGCCTCTACCTAAAAATGTCATTGAGTATCGACGCGAGCCGCAGGCCTCCGCGGAGAAGCTGCTGCTCGATGGTCGGAGTCCATCTGCTGACATAGTCGTAGGAAAGCTTGGAGCCTACGGGCGTCTCGTCGTAGATTTCCTTTGAGATTTCATGGGTCTGCCTGCCCCAGTCGGAAACGCTGCCCTCGACAATGGCCTTGTTCTCGGCTTTTCCGTAAGTATCCACCTGCTCGACCCATTCCGTATAGGTCCATTTGTGGGCGCTCTCGATAAGAGCCGAGTCCCAGATGGAATGCAGATTCTTTCCGCTTCCGAAATACTGAACCTGCCATCTGTTGCCTCCGAGGTCAGATCTGTGTCCCATGTGCATCGGGCAGTGCAGGTCTCCCGTGAGGTGGACGAGAAACTTGAGCGCGAGCGCCTTCTCTTCCTTGTTCAGTTTTCCGCTCTTTAGCGCCGCAATCTGCTCCTCGATGGCCCGGATTACATCCCCTCGTTCGTTGAGTTCCGCATTCTCGAAAGTCTCGTCGGCATCTATGTTCTTATAGTGCCATGTGCTCGTGTTCCTATATTCCGGAGTGTGGCTGGCGTTGTCCATCCAGTTCGCCCAATAGACGATTGACTTCCCGTCCAGAATCTCCGAAATCTGTTTCCCGGCCTTCTTGGTCAGATGCTTCCGGGCAATCGCGCACGTCACGTCGTGCCCTTTCTGTCCCCATGAATAACCGTTCACGGTCGCTGCAAGCAGTCCCGCTCCCAGACAGGCCATCTTCAATAATTTGCTTAAACTCTCCATTTTCCCGTATATTATAATGTCGAATACTGTTTGCGGATCCAGATGGCGAACAGACGGTTATAGACCATGTAGCTCTCTCCTTCCTTTGTGATCACCTCGCTTTCATACAGGGCCTTTGCCGCGCTCTGAACCGTGCTGGGGCTTTTGAGCGAGTGTTTTCTGACAAATGCCATGGAGGTGATTCCGCTGGCCTTGCCTTCTTTTGCGATGGCCACAAGAAGTTCTTTCTGCGTATATGACAGCGAGTGGAAATTCTCCTCAAATCCTCTTGCGCCGAGTTTCGTGACATAGTCCAGTACCATTGCCACGTGTTCGGGCTTTAGTATAGTTCCCAGATTTGTCTGGGCATACATTTCATTTAGAATGCGCTGCACATACCAGGTGTGGCCCTCAAATGTGTCGTATATCAGGTCGAAGCAATCCCTCGTGAGTTCGCGCCCGGCATCGCGGAAATGACCTGCCGCGAAATCGTAATAGGCATCTTTGTCAATGACGTCCAGATAGAGCGGGCAGCAGCTCTGATAGAACGGTTCGGACGGGGAGTTGAACAGCTTGTCCATCATTCTTCTGTTGCTCCCTGAGAATATGAACCATGTGTTAGTGCACTTCTGCACATGAGTTCTCAAAGAAGCAAGCGCGTTCGTCTCAGGGTAGTCGGCAATCTGCTGGAACTCGTCGATTGCCACGATGCACGGGGTTTCGGAATGCTCCAGATATTCAAATATCTCTTCTATGGAGTTCGACGGCTGTGTGATTTCCCCGAGTGACAGGTCGAATTTCAGTTCTCCGGTCAGCGGGTCGATTTTCGCTCCCGGACGCAGTGATTTTACAACCTGAATGAAGGCTGTCAGGGTCTTTTCGCCTTTACTCCTGTTTTTCTGGACAATCTCCTTGCTGAGCATCATGACCATCTCGGCAAGTGACGAGGTTGAATACAGGTCAATCATGAACGACCGATAGTCGTCTTTGATGCTGCCATGGTTGAGGGCATGGGAAATCAGACCTGTCTTTCCCATGCGCCTTGGGGAAATCAGGACAGTATTCCTTCCGTTGAGGATGTTGGAAACAATAACTCCTGTTTCAAAGTCCCTGTCGCAGAAATACTTGTCTGAGATGTATTCTCCTGTGATTATGAACGGATTGCGTCTCATTGTCATATTGTTTCCTGCAAAGATAATAAAATTACCTAATATTAAATTATTGAAGGTTAAATAATCTAACTCCGTGTATTCCGAAGAGAGGCTTACTTTTGTTCGGTATCACATTTGTAGGGCGGTTGGGAATGGATAGATAGTTTCTTAATTTTTACAGATATTTTATGAAACGCATTATTCATTCCCTCTGGGGGCGTAACCTGAAGACCGGTGCGGCATTGCTGCTCGTTATAGGTCTCTTTCTGACATTCGCGCCGCATCCGGCCATGGCTGCCGGCATCCCTGATTCAATCGGACAGACTCCACGTCAAATCAAAGTGAACGGAAGCGTAAAGGATGCGCTGGGGCCGCTCGCGGGCGTCGGAATTGAGGAGAAAGGAGTTGCCGGCAACGGCACTGTCACCGAACTGGACGGCACATTCTCTTTGTCCGTGAATGAGGGCGCCACCTTGCTCGTGTCATGCCTCGGGTATAAGTCCGTCGAAGTCAAGGCTGTCGAGGGGCGGTTTCTTGACATCACGCTGAAAGAAGACAACCAGTCGCTGAACGAGGTGGTGGTCGTGGGCTTCGGCACGCAGAAGAAGGTCAACCTGACCGGCGCGGTTGGGATTGCCACGGCGAAGGAAATTGAAGCCCGCCCGGTAGTAAGTGCCACGCAGGCATTGCAGGGACTTGTGCCGGGTCTGCAAATCACGACGAATACCGGAGAGCTCGGCAAGAACATGTCCATCAACATCCGTGGCAACGGCACAATCGGCAGCGGCTCAAGCGGAAGTCCGCTGATTCTGATTGACGGCATGGAAGGGGACATCAACACCGTCAATCCTCAGGACATCGAGAGCATATCCGTGCTGAAGGATGCCGCATCGTCTTCAATATACGGCTCCCGCGCACCGTTCGGAGTCATTCTTGTGACCACAAAAAAGGGCAGTTCGGGACGGGCTACCGTCAACTACAACAACAGCATGCGTTTCGGCAGCCCAGTGAGCCTTCCTGAGATGATGGACTCCTACACCTTTGCCAACTATTTCAATGAAGCGGCCCGCAACGGCTCGCAGACGCCTTCTTTTACGGATGAGGTGATGCAGCAGATGCTTGACTTTCAGGCTGCGGGCGGAAGCAACCGTGGAGGCTTGCCTACAGACGGCAAGACATGGGGAAAGCCGGCCGGGGATCCTTTCACAACGGCTTACGCCAACACCGACTGGTTCTCCGAAATCTACAAGTCCTCCTCCTTCTCGCAGGACCACAACCTCAGCGTCAGCGGAGGCGGCGAAAAGTACAGCTACTATGCGTCACTCGGCTATCTGGACCAGAACGGCCTGCTCCGTCACGGGTCGGACAATCTCCGTCGTTACAATGTGGCGGCCAAATTCGGGGCTGATCTCGCGGATTGGGCGAAGTTCAGCTACAGCCTGCGTTATATCCGTCAGGACCTGAGCCGTCCGACTGCCTTGAGCAATGGTCTCTATGAGAACATCGGACGACATACATGGCCTAACCTGCCGGTTTATGACGAGAACGGCTACTATTTCGACGGCAATGCGGAGAACCCGGCCATGTCGCTCGCGATGGGAGGCGTGCGCGACGTGCAGACGGACAAGACCTATCATCAGGCAGGGCTTGTCTTCGAACCTGTAAAGAACTGGATTACCAACGTCGAATTCAACTACAGCATCAATTCCGCCGACACCCGGCAGACTGAACTTCCCTGCTACAACCATGATGTCAACGGAAACATAATCGACACTCAGGGAACCACCGGCCTGTATCAGGACTATACGAAAGAGAACTACATGAACTGGAACATCTACACCACCTGGTCCTTCACCATGGGCAAAGGCCACAACGTCAAGATTATGGGAGGGTTCCAGTCCGAGGAGATGCGCCAGAAGTTTTTCAAGGCCAAGGGCTATGGACTTCAGATGGAGGACTTGCCCGAGCTCGACCTGATTTCCAACATTGACGGCCTTGGCAAGGACAAGGCTCCGGAAGTGGGCGGCTACCGCAACCAGTGGGCGACCGCCGGCTTCTTCGCACGTCTGAACTACGACTACAAAGACCGCTATCTCGCGGAGGTCAATCTTCGCTATGACGGTACTTCCCGCTTCCGCAGGGGTAGCCGCTGGCAGTTGTCCCCATCCTTCTCTCTCGGATGGAACATAGCCAACGAAGGCTTCTGGGACGGCTTTGTGGATGTCTGCAATCTGCTGAAGCTCCGTTTCTCCTACGGCGAACTGGGCAATATGAACACCACCGGATGGTACCCGACCTACAGGACGATGACGCTCGGACAGGCCAACGGGCAGTGGCTGCAGGGCGGCCTCAAGCCGAATACCGCCTATGTCGGAGGCCTCATAAGCACGACCCTGACATGGGAGAAGGTGAGAACCTGGAATGCCGGTCTTGACTGGGGCTTTTTCAACAATCGTCTCAGCGGCTCCGCCGATGCCTATGTCCGCTATACTGACAATATGGTCGGCCCTTCCGAGGAATTGCCGGCCACGCTGGGCATATCCGTGCCGAAGACCAATAACTGCGACCTCAGGACCATGGGGTGGGAGCTTACGATTGGCTGGCAGGACCGCACCGGCTTCGGTCTGGATTACGGCATCAAGTTTAATGTTTCCGATGCCCGTACCTATATCGACAGGTATCCGGGCAACCCGACAAATTCAATCGGAACCTATATCGCAGGCCGTGAGATCGGTGAAATCTGGGGCTTCGAGACCGTAGGCATTGCCAAGACTGACGCCGAGATGCAGGCGCATCTTGATAAGGTCGGCGGGCAGAGCGCGCTCGGCTCGGGAGTGTGGGGTGCCGGAGACATCATGTATGCAGATCTTGACGGAAAACCGGGCATCACCAAAGGTGCGCAGACCCTCGAAGACCATGGGGATTTGAAGGTCATAGGCAACAACACGCCTCGCTATGCCTTCGGCCTCGATTTTAACATCGGCTACAAGGGATTTGACGTTCGCCTCTTCTTTCAGGGAGTTATGAAGCGTGACTATTGGCAGGGTTCCAATTACTTCTGGGGCGTAGGACAATGGGGGCAGTGGTGGTCCATGGGACTCAAGGAGCACGAGGACTATTTCCGCGATGAGCCTGTCGGACTGTCCGGGCATGAGATAGCTGCCAACACCGATGCCTACTATCCGCGTCCGAGGTTCGACAGCACTCAGAACCAGGAGGTTCAGACCCGGTATTTGCAGAATGCGGCATATATTCGCCTGAAGAATTTCCAGTTTGGCTACAGCTTGCCGTCATCTCTTTTAAGAAAGATTCACATCTCCAACTGCCGCGTGTTCGTGTCCGGCGAGAACCTCTGGACGGGAACGAAATTGAGCGGGCTCTTTGACCCTGAGACTATCAACGGCGGTAATTCCGGCGGTTCGGCTCCCGTCAAGAGCGCCGGCAATGCGTATCCGCTTTTGAAGACATGGTCATTCGGAATCAGCGTAACACTTTGATAAAGAGAAATATCATGAAATCGAGTTATAGACATATCCTGTATGTATTCATGGCCGTGCCGGTGTTTTTTGGGGCGGTCTCATGCAATGCCTTTCTTGACAGGGAACCCATGTCGAGCGTTCCCCCGGAGGCGTACTACAAGACCGCAGCCCAGTTGGAGGCGGACCTGAACAGTGAATATCCGAACATCCTTCCGTCATTCGGGCAGTGGACCTATGGCATATTCGGCGAGGACAAGGGCACTGACAACCAGATAGAAACCAGTGCCAACAACCGCTACACCACTGACAGGTGGAAGGTTCCTCACAGCGAGAGCAGCAACTGGACATTCGAGCGCATCTACCGGGTGAATTTCCTCCTGTCCGAGGCTCTTTCGAAATTCGGAGATGACATGAGCGGCTCGAAGAATACGATTTCCGGAGATGTCGCCACCATAAAGCACTACATCGGCGAGGCATACTTCCTCCGGGCTTATGAGTATTTCAGAAAGCTTCAGCTTTTCGGCGATTTTCCGATTATAGACCAGCCGCTCACAGATGATAAGGAGGCTTTACGCGAAGCCAGCAGGCGCTATCCGCGCAACGAGGTTGCGCGTTTTATCCTGTCCGACCTCGACAAGGCTTGTGCCTATATGAGTGACATGGATATGGCGACCACGCGCATTAACAAGGATGCAGCCCTGCTGATAAAGTCGCGTGTAGCGCTGTTTGAGGCGACTTGGCTGCATAATTTCAAGGGCACGGCATTCGTTCCGGGTGGAGAAGGCTGGCCGGGCGCGGCTCTGTACGGCAATTACGAGTATCCGTCCGGAAGTCTTGAAAATGAGGTGAAGTATTTTCTTGAGCAGGCGGTGGAAGCGTCCAAGACTGTGGCCGAGAAGTACAAGGGCAGCCTGACGGAGAATACTGGCACGCTGCAGCAGTCATCCTCCGACCCGGCCAATCCATACTTCGACATGTTCGCTCAGGAGGATCTGTCCTCTGTGAAGGAAGTGCTCCTGTGGCGGCAGTATGCGCGCGGCCTGTCAACGCACAACATCAATGCGGCCGCCGGGCGGGGTAATTACCGGATAGGGCTGACGCGCGGATTCGTGCAGAATTTCCTTATGAAAGACGGCACTCCCGTCTATGCCCACGGGACTTATGCGGACGGTGACGGCTACTATATGGGAGATAAGACCATTGCGGATGTCCGCGTGAACCGCGACCCTCGTCTGAGCATTTTCCTGAAGGAACCGGGACAGAAGAACATCCTTTTTGAGGTCGATAACAGCGAAGGCACAGAGGCCGTGATGGTTGAGCCCTATCCTGCCATAACGAGCGGCGACGGCGAACGAGGCTATGCCACCGGCTATGCCCTGCGCAAGGGAGGCTCCTTCAACCGTAAGTATTACGCCAACGGAGGGGGCTACACGGCGGCCGTATGTTTCCGGGCTGCGGAGGCGTTGCTGAACTATATGGAGGCAAGCTATCTGCTCACCGGCTCTCTTGACGCCTCAGCGCGGGAATATTGGACAGCCTTGCGCCGTCGTGCCGGCATGAGCACTGATTTTGACAAGACAGTCGCTCAGACCGACATGAGCAAGGAGGCTGAGAACGACTGGGGCGCCTACACGGCGGGGATCATTATTCAGGACGCTGTCTTGTATAACATCCGAAGGGAGCGCCGCTGCGAGTTCATGGCAGAGGGGCTGCGCTATATGGATCTGTGCCGCTGGCGTTCAATGGACCAGCTCATCTCGACTCCGAGTCATCTGGAAGGAATCCACTTGTGGAATACCCCGATGGAAGACTGGTATGTGGACGAAACCGGTACGAGCACGCTGATTGCCGACGGAAGTGAAGAGGCAAACGTCTCCTCGGAGACATTGAGCGAATATCTCCGTCCGTTTGAAAGGACTTCCACGCAGGCCGCTTTCAACGGATGCACCTGGAAGATGGCCCACTATCTCAATCCCGTCATGGTCAAGCAGTTCCAATTGACTGCGACTTCGGGGGCGGACATATCCACCTCCGTCCTTTACCAGAATCCTTATTGGCCGAAAGTGGCGGATCAGCCTGCCGAGAAATGAGTTACCACCTGTCGTAGTGAATCTTCGACGGATCCCACTTGTCCTTAGGCTGGAAGTCTCCGTCGGGGTGGCCTACGGGAACCACGCAGAGAGGGTGGATGTATGACGGCAGGGCGAGGGCTTCGCGGACTATTTCCGTGCGCTCTCCGTCCGACGCCGCTGTCCACACGGCTCCGAGTCCCATCGCTTCTGCCGCGAGCAGCAGATTCTCAGTCGCCGCCGAGCAGTCATGCGTCCAGAATTTCTCGCTGACGGACGTGTCCCCGCAGACTACGATTGCGAGCGGTGCCGTGTCAAGCCTGGCATACGGCATCTTCTCGGCCATAGACGAGAGCTTTTCCTTGTCCGTCACCACCACAAACCTCCACGGCTGCCGGTTCAGCGCACTCGGCGCGGCCATGGCCGCCTTGAGCAGGGTCTCGACCTGTTTCTCCGAGACCGGCTCGGAGGTGAACTTGCGCACGGACTTGCGCGAGAAGATGTTGTCCAGAACCGCGTCAGTGTTCCGGACCGTAGAATTGTTGCTGCATGATGTCATTGCGATAAATGTTGCGCCCGCCGCCGCGAGCAGTTTTACGAACTTTTTCATATACCTTATAATTCATTTACAGATAGTTTCAGACCTATTTTATTACACTCCTCAATATAGAAATCCGTGACCGGCAAAAATATGGATTCGCTTTTAGAAAAGCAAAAAATATGCGAATTTCCGCTTTCGCAAAGGTGAAAAATGTGGTAAAATTAACTTTTGCAAAAGCGAATATGACAATTTGTCAGTTTCTGCCCGCTGGCACTTTGTTTGTCCTTTCCATCGGGCGTCCCACGAGGGACATTACAGAAGTATAACACTTAAAATACTATAATTATGATAAAGCCATTGGCAGACAGAGTGGTCGTTGAGCCTAAAGAGGCGGAGACCAAGACAGCTTCAGGACTCTATATTCCTGACACAGCGAAGGAAAAACCGCAGCAGGGAACCGTAATCGCGGCCGGCCCGGGCACGAAGGATGTTGAGATGGAAGTCAAGGTCGGAGATGTCGTTCTCTATGGCAAATATGCCGGAACCGAAGTCACTTACGATGAGAAGAAATACCTCATCATGAAACAGTCGGACATTTTGGCAATCATCTAAGCATACCGA
The DNA here is from genome assembly GCA_934725015.1 of uncultured Bacteroidales bacterium. Taxonomy (GTDB): domain Bacteria; phylum Bacteroidota; class Bacteroidia; order Bacteroidales; family UBA932; genus Cryptobacteroides. The sequence goes on along the minus strand of CAKVAS010000003.1, from coordinate 28,065 downwards.
GCGTATGTGACCGATGAAAAGCGGATATAGACAAAAAAGACGAACAAAAGATATTATTATGGCAAAGGAAATAAAATTCAATATCGATGCTCGCGCCCAGATGAAGGAGGGCGCTGACGCATTGGCTAACGCAGTGAAGGTTACGCTTGGTCCTAAGGGGCGTAATGTTGTAATCGATAAGAAGTTCGGCGCTCCGCAGGTTACCAAGGACGGTGTCACCGTTGCAAAGGAAGTCGAGCTTGAGGACAGGTTCGCCAACATGGGCGCGCAGATGGTCAAGGAAGTCGCTTCCAAGACTAACGAGCAGGCCGGCGACGGCACGACCACGGCTACCGTGCTCGCACAGGCCATCATCAATGTCGGACTGAAGAATGTCACCGCAGGCGCTAACCCTATGGACCTCAAGAGGGGTATCGACAAGGCCGTTGCTGCCGTCGTTGCAAACCTCAAGGAGCAGTCACAGGAAGTGGGCGACAACTACGCGAAGATTGAGCAGGTCGGAACAATTTCCGCCAACAACGACAGCTACATCGGAAAGCTCATCGCCGATGCGATGTCCAAGGTGAAGAAGGACGGCGTGATCACCGTTGAGGAAGCCAAGGGCACAGAAACTGAAGTCAAGGTTGTCGAGGGTATGCAGTTCGACAGGGGATACATCTCTCCTTATTTCATGACCAACGGCGACAAGATGGAGGCGGTGCTCGACTCTCCGAGCATCCTCATCACCGACAAGAAAGTTTCGACGATGAAGGATCTGCTCCCTATCCTCGAACCGATCGCAAGGGAAGGCAAGTCACTCCTCATCATCGCTGAGGATGTTGACGGCGAGGCGCTTACGACCCTCGTTGTGAACAAGCTCCGCGGTACGCTCAAGATTGCTGCCGTCAAGGCCCCGGGCTTCGGCGACAGGAGGAAGGAGATGCTTCAGGACATCGCGACCCTTACAGGCGGCATCGTGGTGTCAGAGGAGAGGGGATTCACCCTTGAAAACTGCACTCCTGATATGCTCGGACATGCCGAGAAGGTTGTCATCACCAAGGAGAACACCACAATCGTGAACGGTCAGGGCGACAAGGAGGCTATCACCGAGCGTGCGAACCTCATCCGCAAGCAGATTGAGGGCACGACTTCAGACTACGACCGCGAGAAGCTTCAGGAGCGTCTCGGCAAGCTCGCCGGCGGCGTTGCGGTTCTCTATGTGGGCGCTACCACCGAGGTTGAGATGAAGGAGAAGAAAGACCGTGTCGAGGACGCTCTCAACGCGACCCGCGCGGCTGTCGAGGAAGGCATCGTGCCGGGCGGCGGAGTTGCATACATCCGTGCGGCCGAGGCGCTGAAGAACCTCAAGGGCGACAACGAGGACGAGACCACCGGTATTCACATCGTGGCTGCCGCAATCGAGGAGCCTCTCCGTCAGATTGCAGCCAATGCAGGTCTTGAGGGCAGCGTGATTGTCAACAAGATTCGCGAGGGCAAGGGCGACTTCGGATTCAACGCCCGCACCGAAGAGTATGTGAATATGTTTGAGGCCGGCGTGATTGACCCGACCAAGGTTTCCCGCGTGGCTCTCGAGAACGCGGCCTCAGTTGCCGGAATGTTCCTCACCACCGAATGCGCAATCGCTGACATTCCTGAGAAGGAAGCGCCCGCGATGCCGGCCGGCGCAGGCATGGGCGGCATGATGTAAAAAATTATGCGCTAAGATGTTGCAGATATAAATAATATTTGTACCTTTGCAAAAGCATATAGAGTCACTGAATTAGCGACAAGAAAAGGCGCTTCGGTTCCCACCTGAGGCGCTTTTTTATTAAGAGAAATCCGGAGATGTAGATATTGATACCGCCCGAAAGTTCTTTCACGACTAATTCAAATCTATATGCATATGATTAAAGAACGATTTAGCGCAGGTATCAGGATTCTGATAGAAGCCAGAATACCAGTTTTTATTAAAGTGAAGGGTTATACCCGCATTCGCTTTGGTAAAAAGGAAAAAGTCCGTTCATACTATAGACGCGTGTGGGACGCGGAATAGTCACTGAGTGAGACTGCACCTTTAGGTGCTCTGATTCTGTCTCCGGTTAGGGAGCCGCGAAAGCGGCTCCTTCTTGTTTTATAGTATTCTCTCAAACGGGTCAAGCGAAAATCCGGCGGCAAGCGCCTTGCGGGCGGCGGCCTGTGCCCCATCAAGGGAGAGGTCTCTGTAATTCCCGCACTGGATTTCGTTGGCGGCAGGGATTTCGGTCGCCTCAAGCACGTCATTCAGGGCGGCGACGAGGGCATCCCTCATCTCGCGCATGTCCCGCTCGCCCCAGGCGGTCACATAGTATCCCGTCCGGCATCCCATCGGGCTCAAGTCAATCACCCCGTCAAAGTGCCTGCGCAGGTCTTCCGCCAGCAGGTGCTCCAGTCCGTGCAGCGCGGCTGTCTCCAGCGCCTCCCTGTTCGGCTGGCAGAACCGCAGGTCGAACTTCGTCACCTTGTCCCCGTGCTGTCCGTCCAGGACGCAGCATCGTCTGACATAAGGAGCCTTCACCTTCCTGTGGTCAAAGGTAAAGCTCTCGACTTTCACTTCCTTTTCCATATTTTCTTCGTTATTCAGATTTCTCGACTCCGTTTCATTTCGCTCGAAATGACAGATGAATATCATTTTCATCTCGGCTGCTCCCGCCGCTGTCATTTCGGCTGCTCCCGCCGCTGTCATTTCGGCTGCTCCCGCCACTGTCATTTCGGCTGCTCCCGCCACTGTCATCTCGAACGCAGTGAGAGATCTTTTTACCTATTCAAGTTTCCTCAGAATCGCCCTCACATCCTCCCAGGTCTCGTCCTCCGAGTGCCGGATGCTGTGCTCATACTTGTCCAGGCACAGATTGTCGCTGACAATCTTCACCGCCCCCGCCAGCGGAAGCGGAAATGCCGCCATATAGTTCAGCTCCATGTCGAACGCGCACGGCTCAGTGATGTCCGTCTTGAGGACGAAACAGTTGCTCGTGTAGCACGGAACCCCGTCCGGAGCCAGTTCATATCCGTTTCTCCAGTCCTCAAACTCCACCACGTTGTCCATAAGCCTCCATGTCTTCGAAATCTTCACGACCGAACCGACCGGAATCGAATTGCTTCCGCAGAACCCCACATTCACAATCCTCTCTTCCTGAATCCCCTCACGCCCAAGCAGTTCCGAGCACGTGCGAATCACATTCCCCGCGCCCACGCCCGTCCTGACAATCTCATATTCCCCGAGGTGCCTTTTCGCTAACCTCAGCTCATCTTCCGTCGCAACAAGTATAATCATAATAGTATAATTTATTTCTGCCTGCCCTCCTGTGGCGGCCCGTGCTGTCCACCTGAATTCTTTTGCGCACAAAAGTAATCATAAAAAACAGGCTGACCAAAACAATTTGGCCGGCCTGTACAATTACTGAAAAGTGCGCTATCGTCCGCTTTCCTCGTAACTCACCCAGACTTCCATACGGCCGGGCTCGCGGTTGTCCCATGCGTAGTAGGGGATGAACTTGAGCTCGCCGCTCTTCTGATGCGCGGTGACTGTGGCGACTCCGCCCAGCAGATGAGGCTCAAAGGCGGTTTCGAGTTCCGCGCCGGCTTCAAGCACCGCATCCGTGATGGCAGGGTTGTCGGTCTCCTCAAGGCAATAGACAAGAGGACCGCGCTGAATCGCCCTGCGTCCCTCGTCGGCCTTTACACGCGGGTCGGCTGCCACGACATTCGGTGTCATGTCAAGAGAGAGCGAAATCTCGTCGCCCTTTCTCCATTTTCGGGAAACCGTCACATATCCGTCGGCAAGCGTCGCCGGCGCCGCCTCCCCGTTCACCTTCACAGTGAAATTGCCCTCGCTCCACTGAGGAATCCTGAGTCTCACGCCGAAAGTCTTTGCGCGTTTCGGGCTTATGGCGATGCGGATGTCGCCCTTCCATGGATATTCCGTCGTCATCTCCACTCCGACGCTCGTGCCTCCGACCTTCACCGCAGTCGAGCTTCCGATGTAGAGATTCACCCAAAGGGCATCAGGCGAGACAGCATAGACATAACCCCCGACCGAAGGCAGGAACCTTGAAATCTGGCTCGGGCAGCAGGCTGTGCCGTACCACGGCTTCCTGTGGTGATTGCCGGAGGACGCAAGCGGGTTCACATAGAAGAACCTGTCGCTGGAGAGGGATATTCCGGCGAGCGCCCCGTTGTACATCGACCTTTCGAGCACATCGACATAGCGCCCCTCTCCCTTGAGCATATTCATCCTCTGGTTCCACATCACCATCCCCACAGAAGCGCAGGTCTCGCAGTACGCCTCCTCGTTCGGAAGGTCATAGTCGGTGGTGAAGCCCTCGTTGTGCCGCGACGAGCCGATTCCGCCCGTGATGTACATGTTCGCCCCGACGACATTGTCCCAAATCCTGTCGAGCGCGGGGATATATTCCTCCGATCCGCTCTGCGCCGACCAGTCAGCCATTCCGGTGAGCAGATACATGCAGCGCACCGCGTGTCCGCAGATTCTCGTCATGTCCGCGACCGGCTCCGCATCCACATAGTATTCCTTCCATTGTCCCCAGTCCGCCTTGCCGCATCCGCGCTCCTCAAGCAGGAAATGCGCGAGGTCGAGATAGTCTCTGCGGCCTGTCTCTCGGTAGAGCTTCACGAGGGCAAGCTCAATCTCCGGATGGCCCGGCACCCAGTCCCGCTTTCCTGGACCGAAGTTGGCGAGAAGGTGGTCGGCGAACTTCTGCGCCACGTCGAGCAGCGTCCTCTTTCCGGTCGCATCGCGGTAGGCAATGGCAGCCTCGATGAGATGCCCGCAGCAGTACATCTCGTGCTTGTCCATGTCCGTCCAGCGCTCGCCCGGCTTCTCCAGTATATAATAGGTGTCGAGATAGCCGTCCGGGAGCTGTGCCGCCGCGATGATGGCTACTATCGAATCAATCTTCGCCTCAAGTGCTGCATCCGGTTCGTTCTGAAGGGAGTATGCCGCGCCTTCGATGGTCTTGTACAGGTCCGAGTCGTCATAGAACAGCCCCTTCCACTTTCCCTCGACGAGCCCTCCCGCCACAGCAAAGTTGTTCACCCGGCTGGTCTTCGTGCAGCACTGGTCGAGGCAGAACGGAACCGTCGTCTCCGAGAGCTCCTTGATTCGCGGCTGCCAGAAGCCGTCCGTCACCTTGACCTCGGAAAACTTCACCGGGGTGTTCCTTGAAATTCCGCTGTCCTGTCCGCCCTCGCACGCGCAGAGCAGCGCCGCCGAGACGGCAACTGTAAAGATAAGTCTTGTATTCATATAGTATTAGTCTTTTTAGTGGTAAACATAAACATTAAGAAACATTAAAAATGATCTGATAGTAATCTGAACAAGATTTTTGAGGATAGATTTATTTTTGAAGAAGGAGCATACCGGGCGTATGTGACTGATGAAAGAATAAATAGAGTCCCAAAAGATGTTCAAATCACGCGGCTCGAATATTTTTCGTAAATTTCCATACACACCTCAATCTCGTCCCCGGAAGGCTCCGTGGCGTACTTCTCCTTGCCGAACGTCCACTGCCACTCCCACTCGCGGATGCTCTTCCCGAACGCTTCGGGGTCGAACTTCTCCCCGCGCTCCGCAGCCTCTGTCACTGCCTCGATGAGCCGTTGCCAGCGCGGTGCATAGAATCCGCTCACAAGCCCTGCCCAATGACGGTAGGCGTAGTCGTGGATGCTGCAGTCCTTGCCTCCCCAGAGGGTCACGAGGTCACGCGCGTTCTGTTCGAACTTGTCCGCTTCAGCCTCCGTTGTTCCGTAAGCCCTCGCGTCGGCAATCCATTTTCCGAGCAGGAACTCCTTCCGAGTCGAGAGAAGCCTGTCGAGGTCGGACATCAGTTCCATGAGTTCCGAGGCCTTCGCCGCGAAGCCGTCCATGTCGCCGACGGAGTCGCAACCGCACATGGCCGCGTGGACAGTGTTTGCATATTCCGTGAGCACCTGACGGCTGACATCCACAAGGTCGTAGCGGAAGCCGTCATGGGCGCGAAGGTCATCCGAGGCGCAGGCGGCCTGGAAGAGTTCCCTCCATGCGGAGTTGAGCGGCTTCACATATTTCTCCGTGTGGCTCTCCGAAATCCTGTTCTTCCACACCGAGAGCGTCGGCCTGCCGGTAACCACCGACGGCACGCAGCCTCCCGACAGACTCTGGTCGAACACCGAGCCGTTGAGCAGAGCCCATGCCTGCTCCGTGAGCGGCGCGTCCGCCCCGTATCTGTTCCGCAGGTAGCCCGTCATGAACTCCGAAACATCCGTCGGAGTGTCCTTCCACACATTGTCGAACATCAGCGCATAGACCGAAGGCATCTGCTCGATTCCCTCCATCGTCACGCCCAGTCCCGTCAGCTTCTCCCCGCGCGGGTCAGACAGGGCGGCGGACGGGCCGGCTGCAACATTCGCCACATTCCCGTTGAAATCCGGATTCTGACCGAAGTTGTGCAGCATGCACCACACCCAAGGCTTGCCGTAGTAGCCCTCCGTGCGGTTCCACACCGGCACCCTCTCGCTCCAGAGGTCCAGAATCAGCATCCTGTCGTCCGGCACTCCGGAAAACAGCGCCCGGATTTCCGGCTCCTTCCAGAAAGCTCCGTTGTAGTAGAACAGCCAGCCCTGCATCACCCAGACGGCCTCCGGGTCATACTCCGCCATCGACTCATAGACTTTTCGTCCCATGCCGCTGAGATAGAGCGAGTCATGCGTCGGGGGAGTGTTCTCGTTGAAGGTGTCTGCCGAATAGAGATGATTCGTGCCGTAGGTGCGGGTCTGCTCTTCCATGAACATCCTTCCGATAACCGTGAAAAGGCTGTCCTCCGGGTCGAGTATGCTCACCGGGTCAAATCCCTCCCAAGACGTCCTGCGAACCTTGGCGGAAGGAAATTTTTCCGCGAATGCAGGCGGCACGTGCCCCGTGAATGCCGGCAGAATCGGGGTCATTCCGAGCCGGCGCTCCTTTTCCAGTATGAACTTCTGAAGTTTCTCATGCCTGTCGATGAACGACTGCGGAAGCGGCCCGCCCCAGCCGTCGAGATTGCCCATCCAGAACCAGCTGAAATGCGTCGGGGCGCAGAAAAAGCTCTCAAGGTCAGCGTCGCTCAGTCCCAGCCTGTTATAGACCCTCTGCCACACACCGCTCTGCCCGGTCACCGCGAGCGGAGCGTTGATTCCGTTCATCGCCATGAAGTCAATCTCCTTCTGCCACCTCTCCTCCTGCCACCAGCTCATCGTGTAGTTGAAAGTGCAGTAGTTCAGATAGTAGCGGTATTTGTAGGGCGAAACCCGCGTCACCTTCTCCGTCGGGACGGGCAGCTGCTCCGGAAGCTCCAGATTGCTCCCGCACCAGCTTACCTGACACCGGCAGCAGTCCTCAAGCCATGCCTTGAATGCGCTCGCGACCGAGATTCCGTTGTTTCCCTCAAGCACAATCCGTCCGTTCTCCCCGTAGAGACTGAACCAGTCCTTACCGTCCTTCCGCGCTTTCCCGATGCGTATGTCAAACGCCCCGTCCCGGTCTCCGATGGTTCTGCGTATGAGTTCCCGCGCTTCCCTTTCCTGCTGCCGTCCGTTGTAGCTGTCCTTCAGCCCCGACGAACACGAGGCCGCGAAAATGGCCGCCGAAAGAAAAACCGTCGCAACAATAAGGTTCGCCGAAGGGATATTCCTTCCGAAAACGAGGGTTTTGTCTCCGAAAAATCTGCCTCTAAAAAAATTGTCTCCGAAAAAATGGATTATCGTTTCAAGTGCATTCATATATGGATATATTTTCATTCATGGGCATATATTCTCGTATTCCCTGACATTTCGTCGTCGATGCAAAGATAATCCGATTCATACATATAAATGTATGTTCTCCGTCTCATTTTATCGCAAAACGGCATGATACGGATTTTCGTTTTTATGATACGAATTTGTCAGAATGCCCCGGCGTAGCCCTCTAAATTTGCAGCCGACAAGCGGAAGTGCCCCGAGCGGGATTCCGTTGAAACCGCACCAAATTATTAACAAACAATAACCAAAAATTTTCTTCGTTTATGAAAAAGATTTTCAGACTGGCAGTTCTTGCCTTCACGACTGCGGCTCTCGCAGCCGTCTCGTGCGCAAAGGAAAGCGAACCCAACAAGGAACCGGAGACTCCGCCGGAGCCGGAAAAGCCGAAGCCGGCGCTCGTGAACGCCGAAGTCACCATCGCCCCTGACGGCGAGACAAAGACTTACAGTCTCGTTGCCGCGGAGGACTGGTACACTCAGGACTGGCGCATCGAGGAGAGCGAGGACCAGGCATGGCTTTCAGTGAACCCTACTTCCGGAACAGGCAACGCCGAGATTTCCCTCTATGCCGAGGGCAACGAGACAGGCAAGGCACGTTCTGTTTCCCTTTATGTGAAAATCGGTGACTACGACGCGGTGGAGATTTTCGTCTCACAGGCAAAGAAGGAGTCCAATGTCAACGAGAGCGACCTCGAATTCCTCAAGGCTGTAGTTGAGGGCAAGATGCTCGGCGACGCTACCCCGGAAGTCACAGACTGGTACAATGTCGATCCGGGCGTGTTCCCAGGTGTCGGCATGACCGACAAGGACGGCAAATTCTATGTCACGGCATTTGACGGCGCCGCTTTCACCAATTTCCCTGAGAAGATGGTGCTGCCGGAGCTTACTGTCATCAATATGCGTGGTCAGAAAGGGCTTGAGGGCAAGCGTCTTCCTAAGGAATGGGATACTCCGAAGCTCACATCAGTGAATCTTTCTGTCTGCGGTCTCGTCGGACCTATACCTGACGGTCTTGCAGCGTCTCCGCTTCTTCATACGATTTACATTGACCAGAACCACCTCTTCGGAGCGCTTCCTCACAACTGGGCATCCAAGGTTCTTGAAGTTGCAATCTTTGCAAATGTGAACAATGTAGGCGCGAGCGCGACTCTCCCTAAGGGAACGGACGACAATGCGAAGCTCGGCTATATGGTGCCTGCATCCCTCGACGTAATTTTCAATCAGGACCGCAAGGCTCAGGGCGACAAGACCCAGATGAAGCTCGGAGGCGCTACCGAATGCACCTACATCGGCTTCGAGAAAGGCTGGGGACAGGCACGTTACGAGAAGTATGACCCTGAGGCAAAGAAGGGTGACACTGCCGTTTGGAGCGATTTTCGTCTTCTCTGCGGCTCGACTGCCGAAGGATTCGACGCTGAACTTGACAACTGGGCATGGTTCTTCTCCAACATGGGACATCCGGGCATGGGCGAGACCATCCCTCACAAGATGCTTGACTGGAATCAGGCTGACGCTGATGCCTACACCGCAAAGTGCGAGGAAGAGTACAAGGCGTCCCTCCAGTAATCCACTCAGAGAACATTCAAAAGAATTTGAATTTTCATAAGGAATTGTGTTAGCTTTTGACAGGGATTGTCCTCTTCCGGGCAGTCCCTGTCTTGACATTGCTGGAGAAAAATGCTAAATTTGACAGCGTACACACACATATATACGCAGTCCATAATCTCGAAGAAACCATGCCGAAGACAGCCAAAGTCCTGACATCCAGAATCATTGCGCTCAAAACCATGGCAGCCCTTGCCATGACCCTGCTCCTGTCCCAGTTCCATCCCGCCCCGCTGGCTGCGGCTCCCTACAGCGTGAAGTCGCTCAGCGTCGATGACGGGCTCTCGCAGAGCATGGCCTACTGCATACTTCAGGACAGCCGGGGCTTCATCTGGATCGGCACGCAGGACGGGCTCAACCGCTACGACGGCAAGACTGTCAAGACCTACCGCCACAACCCCGACCTGCCCGGTTCCCCCGTCAGCGACCGCTATTTCGCCATCTGGCAGGACTCCGACTCGCGGCTCTGGTTCGGCACCGAGGCGGGCATCTGCATCTATAATCCGGAACTTGACCGCTTCAGCCGCTTCGGCACTTCCGAACTGAACGGTTCCGACATGAGCGGTTCAGCACTCGGCATCACGCCTTCAGGTACACCCGGGGGAGCCGGGCATGGCGGCGCCGAACTGAACTTCTGTGTAAGGCACATCTCCGGAGACGATGAGGGGACTGTCTGGATTTCCGGGGACGGCGCGTCGCTCCTGCGCTTCGACAGGAAATCCGGGACGCTCACTGACCTGAGCCTTCTGGACTGGGCATCCTCTCGCGGACTTGACCCCAACGCCTTGTCGGTGAGGGATGTCGTTCCGGACAGGAACGGACTCTATCTCGCCACCATCGGAGCCGGACTGCTCCGTCTGAGCCTTGAGGACGGAAGCGTGACGGCTTTCAACCTCGGTGGGGGGGGTAATCTAAACGAGACAACCTGCATCATTCCCTATATGCAGGACCGCCTGCTCGTGGGCACAGTCTCACGCGGCGTTCTCTCCCTTGACAAGAACACCGGGAAGTTGAGCGGATTCTTTCCCGAAAACGCGGCTGTCTCCGAGGCTTCCCGCCGGCACGGAGCATCCGGCACGGCGGCAGGCTCGCTCTATGTCCGCTGCCTGCTCAAGGCCTCCGACGGGCGAATCTGGATAGGCACCGAGTCGGGAGTTCATGTCCTCGACCCGCGCGACCGCTCTGTGGAGACCTGGCGTCACGCCTACGGAGACCCTTATTCCCTTTCCGACAACGCCGTCCATTCCATCGCCGAGGACCGTGACGGCGGCATCTGGGTGGGCACCTACTTCGGCGGGGTGAACTACTTTGCCAAGTCGGGATGGTTCAGCAAGTACTACCCGATTCCGGGCGAGAACTCCATCTCAGGCCGCTGCATCAGCGAATTCTGCGAGGACGGGCGCGGTTCCCTTTGGATTGCGACCGAGGACGCGGGACTGAACAGGCTCGACGTCTCCACAGGGAAATTCACTTCAGGAGCCGTCCCGGCCTCCAATGTCCATGCGCTGCTCTCCGACGGGGAAAGTCTCTGGGTCGGCACCTTCTCCGAGGGACTTTACCGGCTGAACCTGCGGACTCTCTCAAGGAAGCACTACCGGGCGGACGGGCGGGAGGGCTCGCTTCCGAGCAACGACGTCTATTCCGTATTCCGCGACTCCTACGGCACTCTCTGGGTCGGCACCTACGCCGGACTGGCCCGTCACGAACCGGCCTCGGACCGTTTCATAAGCGTCAATCGCGAGCATATCATCAGCCAGGTCAACGACATCAAGGAAGACTGGCGGGGCGTGCTCTGGTTTGCCACCATCGGGGACGGCATCTGGTCGTACGACCGCGATTCCGACCGCTGGACCGGCTACGGACAGCCTTCTTCCGGCAGCGCCTCCCTTCTGAAGGCAACCTGCCTCACCCTCGACCGCTCCGGCAGGGTCTGGGCTGGAACCGACGGCGACGGGGTCTTTGCCTACGAGCGGGAGCCGGACAGCTTCGTGAAAAAGTTCAGTTCACGCAATGGGCTGCTCAACGACGTGATTTACAGTATGGTGACCGACCGGGCGGGAGCCTTGTGGGGAAGCACCGACAAGGGTCTGTTCCGCATCGAGCCCGAGTCCCTTGCCGTCACCTGCTACACCAAGGACAACGGCCTGCTCTGCGACCAGTTCAACTTCAAGTCCGGCTACATGGATTCTGACGGCCGGCTCTACTTCGGAGGAATCTCGGGATTCGTCTCCTTCAGCCCAGAAGACCTTCCCAAGTCATTCTCTATGGGCAGCCTCCTGCTCACCTCTCTCTATGTGAACAACCGTGAGGTCAGGGTGGATGATCCCGAACTCCCGCTGTTAGAAAAATCAATAACCGACACTGAGGAACTCGTCATCCCGCCGTCGATTTCCACCTTCAGCCTCGGCATCACGGAAATCAACTACTCCCCGTCCATGAACAGGACATGGTGGTACCGTCTTGACGACTGGGACAGGATGTGGATGCCGCTCAGCCTTCCGGACAGAATCACCTGGTCCAACCTTCCCTACGGAAGTTACCGCCTGCACGTGCGGGCAAGCGGCGACGACGGCGCGCAGGATCTGATTACGCTCAGGATTGTCATCCGTCCGCCGTTCTGGCGCTCCGGCTGGGCGTGGATGATTTACCTGATAGTCTTTGCGGGGCTCGCGGCGCTTGCCGTGTGGCTTGTCCGGCAGAGGATGCGTGCCGCCGAGGAAAGCCGTCAGGCAAAGATAGACGAGGAAAAGGACCGGGAGATATATGAGGCAAAGCTCGGCTTCTTCTCGAACATAACCCACGAAATCCGCACCCCTCTGAGCCTAATAAAGCTTCCTCTGAACGAAATCATCGAGAAGACCCGCAGCACGGCTCCCGAATATCGTAACCTGCTGACAATCCGCGACAACACCGACCGCCTTCTGAACCTTGTGAACCAGCTCCTCGACTTCCGCAAGGTAAGTTCGCAGAACCACGACCCGGTCTTTGTCCGCTCTGACCTCTCTCAGATTACGGGCAGCGTGATTTCCCGCTTCGCCCCCTCCGCCAAGATAAAGGGCATCACGATAGAGCCTCGTATGCCCGAGGGCTTCCGCGCCGACGTGGATGTGGAGATGTTCGTCAAGATGACGAGCAACCTTCTGAACAATGCCCTCAAGCACGCGAGGACAAGGATAGTCGTGGAGCTGCTCTCCGACGGCAACGCGCAGGATTTCCTGCTGACCGTGGCCAATGACGGGGACAGGATTCCGCCTGAGCTTTCCGACGAGATTTTCACCCCGTTCTTCAAGGTGGAGAAGAGTTCCGACGGCTTCGGTGTGGGACTGTCCCTCGTGCGGATGCTGGTCGAGCTGCACGGAGGCTCCGTCCGCTTCTACGAAAACTCCGAAAAGCTCACCTGCTTCGAACTGAAGATGCCGATTATCCACGCCGGCAGCTTCAATCTTGACCGGAGCCGCGAACGCGGGACAGAGGCGGAGCCACGCACCTCGCGGGAGGAAAGCCCTCTTGATATGGACAAGAGGGTGATTCTGATGGTCGATGATGATGTGGAGTTCCTCGACTACATCTCCCGCCTGCTCGAATCCAAGTTCCGCGTCATCCGCGCCACCAACGGCAATCAGGCCTGGGACCTGCTTGAAAAGCGGAGCGTCAACATGATTATTTCGGACATCGTCATGCCCGAGATGGACGGCCGCGCCCTCTGCACCCGCGTCAAGTCAGACCTGCGTTTCAGGCATATTCCCGTCATTCTCCTGTCGAGCGAGACCGCCGCGCCCGCCTCGAAGTCCGACGCCTACGCCTGCGGTGCGGACCAGATTGTCGACAAGCCTTTCTACTATGAGTATCTCCTTGCCTGCATATCCAATCTCCTCAAGGCCAACTACATCTCCGAAGCCGCCAAGTTCACGGCGGAGGAAAGTTCCGACAGCCTCGTGTTCACCAAGGCCGACGACGGGTTCATGAATATGCTGATAGAGATGATTGAAAGCCATATCGAGGATGTCGATCTTGACATCAACAAGCTTGCCTCGATGATGAATATGTCCCGCGCCACTCTCTACCGCAAGACTTCCGAGGTGCTTCGCGTGACCCCGAACGACTTCATCCGCACGATACGCCTGAAGAAGGCCGCCGAACTGCTGCGTCAGAAAGAGTACCGTGTGAACGAGATTGCCTACATCGTCGGCTTCAGCTCCTCGTCCTATTTTTCCAAATGTTTCTACAAGCATTTCGGCGTCCTCCCGAAAGATTTCAAATGATATATACCTGAGCCATTTTGAATCAGATTTTTGAGGACAGATTCATTTTTACCTTTTTTTGAGACGATAGTCTCAACGCGGCGGATATATCCTCGATACCTTTGCCTCCGACAAAATACATACACACATAAAAACAAACACATAAAACCGATATGAAAAGAAATCTGAGATTCTGCATGACTTCGGTCATCGCACTCGTCTGCTCAATGTTCGTTTCCGTGGCCTGCGAGAAGGCTCCGGCCGTCGACCCCGAGCCGGAACAGCCGGCTGAACTCGACCCTATTGTCCTCAAGGCGCCGGACAACGGGACTTCGATAGACCTCGTCAATGCCGAGGATGTCGTGTTCTCGTGGGAGAATGCAAAGGATGTCAATGGCTACAAGATTCGCTTCAGCCGTTCCGCGGACCTTTCCAAACCATACGATGTCCGCGCGATGTCGAATCCCGTTTCCTACAAATACAAGACATTCGACGGCTTTCTTGAGGCTCTCGGAGTGAAGAATGAGGAGACCGCGACAATCTGGTGGAGCGTCATCGCTTCTGACAAGGAGGACAGGTTCGGCAAGCAGGTCCGCTCCCTTACAGTGAAGCGCCTGCCGGCGGGACCGGATTTGCCTTACGAGCAGAGAATCGCCGACCCCATCACGGTGAAGGTCGCCATCCTCTACGAAGACCCTATTATGCCGGGAACTGACAAGTATATGCACGAGGTCTGCACCGTGGGCGGCAACGGCTACAGGTGGAACGACCCTGTCCAGCAGGCCAAGAAGTTCGAGGCTGACCTTGAGGAGGCTTCCCACGGCGTGATTCAGTACGAGGTCGTGAAGGAAGTCCGCGCCGAGAGACTCTTCAGCTACGACAACACCAAGACCGGCGACGAGAAGGAATATTTCTCCATCGAGTATTTCCGTGATGTGATTTATGCCAACGGACACGAGTGCCCCGGAATCGGCTCCGGCGTGGAGTACGACTATGTGGGGATGCTCAAGTACTACGGCTTCGACAAGATGCGCGACGCCGGCGAGATACAGGAGGTCTGGGTCTATAACCACCCCGGCAGCGGAATGTACGAGTCTCGCCTCATAGGCGACGGCGCATTCTGGTGCAATTCTCCGGGAATCTCCGTCGGAGCGCCATGCAAGGACCTCGTGACCGTGATGTTCTGCAACTACGAGCGCACCACCGACCTCGCCCTCCACAGCTACGGCCATCGCTTCGAATCCATAATGAAGCAGGTCTATGGCTCGTGGCGCAACCGTGCCGAGAACAACCTGCCCGCCCGCGAGGCCGACCTGAACAACTGGGAGCGCTACGCCTGCCACAACCTCGAATACGACCGTTACGAGAAGGGGCACGCCCAGATCGGCTGCACCCACTTCCCGCCTAACGGACGCTATGACTACGACTACAGCAATGTCTCCGACTATGCCTATACCTACGCCGACTGCTGGCTCGACTACCCTAAGATGGTGATGGCCAACCCTCGCCGCGTGAACAGCTATGAGTGGAAGAACAATCAGCAGGGCTGGATGATGTACTTCTTCTCGCATATGCCTCATTTCAAGGGCATCAACGAGGATGTGAACGACCTCCATCTGAACAACTGGTGGTACTATGTCGTGGACTGGAACGCCGCCAAAAAGTATGAGCGCGAGCTCCGCGACAACTATGAAGAATAGGACGATTCATGCAGAGCCGCGAGGAGCGTCAAATGTGTGAAGATTTCGGAAAATGACAAACTCTGATATGTACAAATATGCTATTGCCGTTGCGGTGACGCTGCTCATGACAGCCCGCTGCGGCGACAACACGAAGCTCGGAACAATCGCGGGCGATGCGGAAGCCGGCGGTCTCGCGGAGGCCGTCGGCGACGCCGCGTGTACGGTGCGCATATCTCCGGAAAGGGCCGCAGGCTGCGATCTGGTCTGGCTCCACTCCACCGACACCACCTTCTCCGCAGAGCAGACCGGGGCGTGGGAAAACGGACTTCGGGAATATGTCGAGGACGGCGGACGGCTTGTCCTCTCCATGTATGCGGTACGCCTTCTGAATGTATGGGGCGTAGAGCCTTCGGAAATAGGAAGCTGGGAATATGAGTGCACCGACGAGGGATTCGGCCGCAAACTCGGCTTCCATTCCCGTTTCAGCCATCCTCTTTTCGACGAAAGTCTTCACGGAGGAGCCTACACATGGCACGGGACCGAGGACAATGTATGCCGGCTCAACGGCTTCAGCGGCGATGAATTCCCATCCGCCGAGGGCGCGAAGGTCATCGCCTGTCAGTGGGAATATGTCTTTCTCCGTCCGGACCTCAAGCTCGTCTGGGAGACTCCCGTGGGCAAGGGCTCGATTCTGGCAATCGGGGGATGTCTCTATTTTGACCGGCCGAACCACGACCGCGCCATACTCGACGCCTTCACCCGCTCCTGCGTCCGCTACATGACCGGCCGCGCCCAGCAGGACATTGAGGCGAACTTCTGGGAGAACGAGAAGCCGGAGGTTATCCGCCTGCACGGACATCACGACGGCAGCTGCCGCATCTGCGCGGCGGAATATGACCCGGTAATGCCGCCCTCTCCGCGAAAGGCTGATTTTCCCGACATGGGGATGTCCATTGTCCGCGAGGCCACCGGGGAATACACCGACGTCATATCCCCGCACTCCATGGCAATCCTTCCGGAAAGGGGAGGAATCGAGGAAATATGGGCGCAGCCGATTATGTCCGTGAGGGACTGGCGCGTTTGGGTCGAGCCTAAGGGCGCAAAGTCTCCGGTCTGTCTTAATTCGCTTGTCCCGACGGTTGAGGTGCATCCTCATGCGGTTGTCAGACGATATGAACTTGACGGGATGAAGCTACGCGAAATCGTGTCCTCGTCTCCGGAATATGCCGTCACGACCGTTCACTACGAGTGGGAAGGCGCGGCTCCGCAGAGAATTTACAACGACTTCAAGTCGAACCTCCGCATGATGTGGCCCTACGACGAGAGGGTTCTCGGCTCGCTTCTCTACAGCTGGTCGCCGGAACTGAATGCCACGGTGGTGCGCGACGCCGCGAAGAAACACGTCTCCATAGTGGGCGCCAATGTTCCCGGGCACCCCGTACTCTCCGGACAGTTTTCGGATTTTACCTATGACGGCGGCCGGATTCGGGGTGTTCCCACGTCCCTTCTTCAGGCCGGAGCCGTCGTTTCCTACGACACGGAAGGTCTTGAGGCTCTGGATTTTGTCCTTGCGGCGGCGAGCACGGGCGAGGATGATGCCGTGAACGCATACCGCGAGGTTATGGAGAATCCGTCCTCTGTAGTCGGGGCTTCCCGCGACCGCTATTCGGACTGGCTCGCCTCCGTCGTGAACGTCGATACCCCTGACAGCGCCTTCAACGACGCTTTCCGCTGGGCGCAGATAAGCTCCGCGCAGTTCATCAGCGAAACGCCCGAGCTCGGCACGGCGCTGTTTGCCGGATTCTCGTCGTCTCGAAGGGGCTGGGGAGGGAATCACAGGGTCAGCGGCCGTCCGGGATATGCCTGGTACTTCGGACGCGACTCGGAATGGGCGGCGTTCGCATTCCTCGACATGGGCGACTTCAGGACCGTCCGCGACTGCATAGACCTTCTCATAAAGTATCAGTCCCCGGACGGGAAAATCTATCATGAGCTCACCACAAGCGGAGTCACTCACTACGACGGAGCCGACTCCACACCTCTTCTCGTCCGCCTCATGGCCCAGTATCTCCGCCTCTCCGGAGACCTCCCATTCATAAAGGAGCGCTACGGGGCGATGAAGCTCGCGATGGACTACTGCTTCTCCACCGACCGCGACGGCGACGGCCTCATCGAGAACAGCAACGTGGGCCACGGCTGGCTTGAGGGCGGAGGAAACCTCTGGGGATTCCGCACCGAGTTCTATCTCGCCGGGCTCTGGAAGGCTGCCCTCGACGATGCTGCCTACCTCTCGTCCGCCACGGGTCACGATGCCGCCGCGCTGCGCTACCGCCGTGCGTCCCGTTCGGTGAACGAACCGCTTGAGAAGTTCTGGAACGAGGACAAGGGCTGGTACAACTACGCGATGAACGCCGACGGAAGCTATCAGGACGAGTTCCTCGTGCTCACCGCTGTCCCGGCCTTTCTCGGGGTGCTCGACCCTGAACGCACCAAGGTCATGTCCCGCAACTACCCCGGACCGCTGCTCTCGACCGACTGGGGTTCGAGGACAATCTTCGAGACCTCCGGCGCGACGGGCGGAGGTGCCTACCATCCTCGCAATGTCTGGCCGCTGTTTACAGGCTGGAAGTCGCTCGCGGAGTACGCCGGGGGCTTCTTCGACCAGGGCTTCGCATCCCTTTACGGGAGCCTGATGACCTACAGGTCGTTCAGCTTGGGGCACATAGCCGAGGTCATCAACGCCGACTCCTACCGCAACAACGGAATCACTCAGCACCAGTGCTGGTCCGAGACCATGACCATAATGCCTTTCGTCGAGGGCACTCTCGGCTTCGGTGCCGACGCGCACTCGCGGACTGTCAGCCTTGCGCCTCGTCTGCCGCTTGACTGGGACAGCTTCAAGGCCGGCGGGCTGCGCGTGCGCAATGACCGTATTTTCATTGAAATGCAGCGCACGACTGACCGCACTCTCTGGAAACTCAATGGAGGCTCCGGCCTGAAGTGCACTTTCTCGCCTGCGTTTGCGCCCGGCACCGAAATCACCTGCGTGAAAGTGAACGGGAAGAAGGTCAGGTTCGGCCTCGACAGCTCTTCCGCCTACACGGTTCCTGTCCTTCAGTTCAGGCTTTCGGAAGAGGAGACGACCGTGGAGTTCAGCACCCGAGGCGGAGCCGGGGCACTTCCGATTTATGTCCCCGCACAGCGCGGAGGGCAGTCCTCGGGATTCCGTCTGATTGACCAGAGCTTCTCCGACGGCAAGCTCATCGTGACGGTCTCAGGCCGCCCGGGCTCGGAGCATCGTCTCCGGATTCATGTTCCCGGAGGCTACGACAGCGCATCGGAGGATGTCGTCTCTTTCGAGGGCGGCATTCTCGAACTCAGCGTCGCCTTTCCGCCGGACGGCGAAACCCCATATTGCGAGAAGGAAGTCACTGTCACCCTGTCAAATGACAAGTCATGAGAATTTGGGATTCATTTTCTGAGGATAGATTCGTTTTTTCGATTTTTTGAAACGATAATGTGAGGCGTATGTGACTGACGGACGCTTCCTTTGCAAACATAACTTTACACCATATAATTATGTCTGCCAAACGCACACTTTTAATAACATTCACCCTGATGGCTTCATTGACTATCATGTCTTCATGCGGACAGCCCAAGTCCGAAAAGGTTCAGCCGCTCGCCTACGGCGAACTCCGCCTCGGCTCCATAAAGCCGGAAGGCTGGCTTCGCGAGACCCTTATGAGGCAGCGGGACGGAATGACTTCGCAGATGGACAGCCTCTACCCGGAAGTCATGGGGCCGCGCAACGGCTGGCTCGGCGGCGACGGCGACCAGTGGGAGCGGGGACCGTACTGGATTGACGGGCTCATCCCTATGGCATGGATTCTCGACGACGAGGCTCTCAAGCAGAAGGCTCGGCCGTGGGTGGAATGGGCGCTCGCAAGCCAGAGGGAGGACGGCTTCTTCGGACCAGACACGGACTACCCCTACGAGCGCGGGCTCCAGCGCGACAACTCGCATGACTGGTGGCCGAGAATGGTCGTCCTCAAGTTCATGCAGCAGTACTGGTCGGCCACGGGTGACGGACGCGTGATTGACTTCATGCGCAACTACTTCCGCTACCAGCTCGACACCCTCCCGACCTGCCCGCTCGACAACTGGACCTCGTGGGCGACCTACCGCGCCTGCGACAACCTCTCCTCAGTCATCTGGCTCTACCGGCTCACCGGTGAGGAGTGGCTGCTCGACCTTGCCGCGATTCTCCACGAACAGAGCCACGACTATGTGCACATGTTCCTCGAAACTGACGAACTCTCCCGTTTCAGCACCATCCACTGCGTCAATCTTGCGCAGGGAATAAAGGAACCCGTGGTGTGGTGGCAGTGCGACCCTCAGCAGAAATATCTTGACGCTGTCCGCACCGCGTTCGCCGACATCCGCAAGTACAACGGCGTCCCGTCCGGAATGTACGGCGGAGACGAGCTGCTTCACGGCAACAACCCGACTCAGGGCTCGGAACTTTGCTCGGCGGTCGAGCTTATGTTCTCGCTTGAGGAGATGACCAAGATTACCGGGGATCTCTCGTTCGTCGAGCATCTCGAAAGGATTGCGTTCAACGCGCTTCCGACCCAGCTCACGGACGACTTCATGGCCCGGCAGTATTTTCAGCAGGCCAATCAGGTGAACATCAGCCACTGCATCCACAACTTTGACATAACCCACGGCGAGTCCGACCTTGTCTATGGCCTTCTCACCGGCTACCCGTGCTGCACATCCAATTTCCATCAGGGCTGGCCGAAGTTCGTCCAGAACCTCTGGTACTCCACCCCGGACGGCGGACTTGCCGCCCTCGCATATTCCCCTTGCCGCGTCACGGCCATGGCCGGCGGACAGGAGGTGACGATTGAGGAGCGCACCCGCTACCCTATGGAAGGGAACATAAAGCTGCTCGTCTCGCTTCACTCTCCGGCCACCTTCCCGCTCCATCTTCGCATCCCGTCATGGACGGAGAACGCCTCGGTGACGGTGAACGGCAGTCCTGTCGAGGCTTCGTCTCCCGGCGGTGTGACGGTCATCAGCCGCGAATGGGCGGACGGCGACGTCGTAGAGCTTTCCTTTCCGATGAAGGTCACGACGGACAAATGGTACGAGAACGCCATTTCCGTGGAACGCGGCCCGCTTGTCTATGCCCTTGAGATTCAGGAGGAATGGGTCAGGAAGGACAATCTGTCCGACCCCGTGCGCGGCGAGTTTTACTGGGAGGTTCATCCAAAGTCCCCATGGAACTACGGACTCGTCGATTTCGACGATCCTGCGGAGGCCTTCGAGGTAACCGTCGATGAGCGCAAGCTCGACACCGACTGGTACTGGAGTCTTGAGGCCGCCCCGATAGTCATCACCGCCAAGGCGAAGCGCATCCCGTACTGGACGCTCTACAACGGCATGGCCGGCCCGATTCCATACAGCCGGATGTACGGAAACCCTGTCATCCGCGACAAGAATGAAGAAACCGTCCGCCTCATCCCCTACGGGTGCACGACGCTCCGGATTTCCGAGTTCCCGGTGATATTCCGAAAATGACGAAATCCATTCCCGTTTCTTCGGGGAGATGAAATTATCAACCAATAATTATAAATCACTGTTAACCAATCGAATTATGGTGAAGAAACTCTTAAAGACTGCCCTTTGCGCGCTGCTTGCGGCATTTCTCGGGTGCGTGGGTTCTTTCTCCGCTGCGGGTCAGCAGAAAGATCTCATCAGGGTTACCGGAGTCATAACCGGTGACGACGGAGAACCTCTCATCGGTGCCGCCGCCTACGCGGAGAACAACCGCAAGGGAGGTGTCGTGACCGATGTCGACGGCGAATTTTCGATTACGGTCCCGAGGGGCACGATGCTCGTGTTCTCCTATCTCGGCTGTGACGACGAGCGCCTTCCGGCAACCGAAAAGATGAATGTTGTCCTCAAGGCCAACAACCTCAGGCTCAGCGAGTCCGTTTCCATCGGCTACACGAAGCAGAACCTGCGCGACATCTCGGCCTCCGTGGCTAAGATTGACATGGACGCAATCGAGAACACCCAGTCGGTCTCTCTCGTGAACATGCTCGCGGGCCAGGCCGCCGGTCTGCAGACCGTCATCAGAAGCGGCGTCCCGGGCGCGGCAAGCTCCGGAATCGTCATCAGGGGCAACAACTCCCTCTCGTCCGCCAATGACATCACGGGCATCAGCAACCCTCTCTACATCATTGACGGCATACCGATGGCCCTGCAGGACTTCGCCGGCTACAACGTGACCGACAATGACTTCCTTTCAACCCTGAACCCTCAGGACGTCCAGTCAATCGACATTCTCAAGGACGCCGCGGCGACCGCGATTTATGGTTCACGCGGAGCGAACGGCGTAGTCATCATCACCACCCGCAAGGGAACCAGCGGCGCTCCCCGCGTCACGGCCCGTGCCAGCTACGGAGTCATCACCAAGCCTTCCAAGCTTGCTGTCTATCTCGGAAACGAGGAGCGCGAGGCGAAGATTGGCATGATTGAGACCACCCTGAGCAACCTCTTCGGCGACCAGGAGTGGTTCGACATCCGTCCCGCCGCTGCCGTCGAGATTATGGGTCATACCCTTCCGGCGGTGCTCACGGACAAATATAACCCCGCGTTCAACAACGCCTACGACTATCAGGAGATGTTCTATCAGAACGGCTCCACCCAGAACTACGACCTCTCGATGGAAGGAGGAAACAACAGCAACTCCTACCGCGTCAGCATCGGCCACTACCGTGAGACCGGCGTGCTCGTTGGCTACGGCGTGCAGAGGACCAATCTCAACACCAGCCTCGTGACGGACCTTAACAAGCACCTGCACAACGAGCTTGTGATGCGCTACACCTACCTCGACCGAAAGGGCGGCCTGAACGACCTCATGAAGGCCATGCCTACCTCGCCGACCGAACTTCCGTCGTCTCTGTTCTACCGTTCCGACGAGGAGCTGCGCATGATGAGCGGACAGCTCGGCGACGCCTACAACAAGAACAGGACGCACTCCATCTCGGTCGGCGAGACCCTCCGCGTCAAGTTCTTCGACGGACTGAGCTGGGACAACCAGGCGTCAATGATTCTCGACTACGGGAAGCGCGACTACTTCCTTCCTGCCGTCGCGCGTGACGATCACCGCAGCGTGGCGCACTCTTCGGCCGGCGTGACGACCACCATCAACGCCAACTCCGTCCTGAACTACAACCAGGCCTTCGGAAAGGAGGGCGAGCACGGAGTCGTCGGACTTCTCGGAGTGGAGGTGAACACAAACACCCTGAACCAGCTCCGTGCCGAGGCCGAGGACGGAATGTCCGACTATCTCAAGGTCATCCAGGGCTACAAGAAGGAGAACACCTCCGCCTATTCCGACATCGTCACCTCAAATATGTTCTCGGTGTTCGCCATGGCCTCCTACGGGTACAGGAACAACCGCTACAAGATTGAGGGCGTGTTCCGCCGCGACGCCTCCTCAAGGTTCGGAGCCAACAACAAATGGGCTAACTTCCCTTCAGTCAAGGCTCACTGGGCATTCTCCGAGGAACCGTGGATGAAGGCCACGAAGAAATGGATGGACTTCGGAAAGTTCCGCGTGTCGTTCGGCACTTCCGGAGAGATTTACTACGACCCTCTTCTCCAGTACAACTCGCTCGTGTCCCTCGGCTCGATTACAGGCGGACTCGGCTACATGTACAGCGACAAGATGGACATAAAGACCTACGGCGACAAGCTCGCCCTCATCGCGGACTTCAACAAGATTGCCAACAAGGATCTTTCGTGGAGCCGCACCAAGGAAATCAACTACGGTCTGGACTTCGAACTCTTCAACCACAGGCTGTACTTCTCCGGTGACATATATTCAAAGTATATGTCCGACCTCGTCTATACGTCGCAGCTTCCGTCATACGTCGGCTACAACAAACTTTCGTCGAACCTCGTCGATATGGTGAGCCACGGATTCGAACTCTCCCTCACCGGCTATCTCTTCCCGAGAACCTCCGCATTCCAGTGGGACTGGACGCTCAACCTCGCGAACAACTCCACGAAGATTGCCAAGCTCGGAAACGGCGGGCGCGACTACATCAACCGCAGCGGCTACTACGCCTTCATCGAGGGTGCTCCTGCCTTCCAGTACTATATGTATGAATATCAGGGCACGCTCGACTACTACTCCGACCTTCCCGTGGATCCGTTCACAGGCGAGGCGCTCAAGTACAACGGCGCCGACGCGGGCCTTGCGCGTAACCTTCAGGGACGCATATTCCCGGGAATGCCTGTCTTCACCGACGTGAACGGAGACTACCGCATAGAAGGGTATGAGAGCGAGAACGACATGAAGATCATCGAGGGCAAGACTCCGGAGCCTAAGGTGACCGGCGGTCTCAACACCACCCTCCGCTGGAAGGGACTCTCCCTCAGGGTGAACACCTCCTTCGCGTTCGGCCACTACATCGTGAACAGCACCCTCCAGCAGCAGCTCTCCCGCTTCGACGACGCTGCCAGCTTCTATCAGTACGCGCTCTACAAGTTCGACGACTCCAAGTTCTGGAAGGCTCCGGGCGACGGCTCGTACTATCCGATGATTTACGTGAACTACTGGGAAGGCGGCGGAGCGCGTTCGTTCCGTATGTCCTCCATGTTCATCGAGCCCGGCGACTACTGGAGCCTCGACAACGTGACCCTGTCCTACGACCTGCCTCACAAGTGGCTCGACAAGATCCGCATGAGGGGAATAAACGTCTATGTGACCGGCCAGAACCTCGCGATGTGGAAGAAGTCATCCGTGCTCGACCCTCGTCTGGTGTCCCGTACCGGATTCTACAACGGTTCCGGCTACCCGATTTCCCGCACGATAGTCTTCGGCGTACAGCTTCAGTTCTAAGAATATATTTTCGGAAAATTGAAACATCTTCCCAATGTTATAAGGATAATATGATGAAAAAGTATATAGCAATTCTGAGCCTGGTTCTCGCCTGCGCCTGCGGATGCTCGAAGTTCCTCGATCCGGAGCAGGTCAATCTCATCTACAACGAGGTGTTCTGGAAGACCCAGACGGACGCCGAGGTCGGACTTTCCGGCACCTACGCCCTCTACAGGGGTCTGATGGCCAATTCAAACAACTGGTACAGCCGCGCCGACGCGACCACGGGATTCATCCGCGCAGGGTGGAACGGCGGCTCGTCCCAGTATCTCTACACCAACGGTATCTATACCGACATCGCCAATCCGAGCAAGATGTGGGGCTCGCTTGAGGACTACTCCGACTGGAGCAACTTCTACAAGGTCGTCGCCCAGGCCAACATGGTCATCCGCAAGATAGACGAGATTCCAGACTCCAAGTTCAAGGATGGGCAGAAGGACCGCATCCTCGGGGAGGCCTACTTCCTCCGCGCCCTCGTCTATTTCAACATCCTCCGCATCTGGGGCAACGCTCCGTACATCAGCGAGATGATTGAGTCTTCAAGTCAGGTCATCGACAAGGACCTCTCTCCTGTAGTAATCCCGCGAACCGATGACATTGACATCTGCCAGAATGTCCTCGCCGACGTGAACAAGGCGGTGGAGCTTCTGAGCTTCAACACTCCGGGAGGAGACGGCTGGGGCATCACCGCCGACAAGGGCGCAGCCCTCGCCCTTTGCGGACACGCGAATATGTGGATGTGGTTCCTCGTGCGCAGGGACCGTGTCCCCGGAGTCAACGCTTCCGACTATGTGAAGGCCGCAGTCGCCGCCCTTGAGGACTTCCGCGACCACTCTAACCGCTCCTATGTGCAGTACACCGACATGAAGTCCGTCCAGGCAATGTACCGGGGCGGCTCCACCGAGGCGGTGTTCGAACTCAACATCTCCACCGAGAGCAGCGAGTCCTACCGTGCCGACATGGCCGGCGTCACCGCACGCACCTGCAAGATGGAGTCGTTCGACGGCGATCCGATGAAGGACCGCTCGACCCAGATTGACTGGGTGCCGGCGAGCCAGAAGGCGAAGATGTATCCGGAGTATGACTTCGCGACGCAGACCGGCGACATCCGCCCCAAGCTCTTCTTCGACGCATGGGATTCCGAGTACAACGAGCCTGTGAACGACACCGGCGGCGCCGAGAACGACAGGACGAAGGTTACGTGGCTCACGAAATACGCGATGTTCACCGCCGACAAGGACAAGAAGGTCGATGAATATGTCGCCTATTTCGCCGAGGCCAACATCCCCGTGTTCCGCTACACCGACATCATGCTCCTCCTCGCCGAGGCATACACTCGCGACAAGCAGTACGGCAAGGCCACGGCCATCGTGAACGACATCCGCGAGAGGGCGAAGATAGGCGAGTACAAGGGCGACAACTCGGGCCTCGCCGACGAAATCATGCAGCAGAGAATCGCCGAGCTCTTCGGCGAGGGCTGTCTCTACTTCGACATGGTCCGCAACAACTACTTCCCGAACGACCACCTCATGGCTCCGGCGAAATACAAGCAGGAAGGCTACTACTGGCCCGTGTCCTCGTCAATCATGAAGATGAACCCTCTCATCAGCCAGACTCCTTACTGGGACGGCAAGACAAGATGGTAATCAAACTAAACGCATCGGAATATGAAAAGATTTCTTAAATATATGATTATTGCGGCCGTCACCGCTCCTTTTCTCTCATCCTGCCGCAC
Source organism: uncultured Bacteroidales bacterium (assembly GCA_934725015.1). Lineage (GTDB taxonomy): Bacteria > Bacteroidota > Bacteroidia > Bacteroidales > UBA932 > Cryptobacteroides. Next base: position 2,056 of record CAKVAS010000003.1, on the reverse strand, counting down.
CGATGTCATCGGAGGCACGATAAACGAGACGAACAAGTTCGACATGACGACCTACGAATATCTGCTTCAGGACGAGAACACTACGGTTGTCGCCCAGCTCTTCGAGAAGGCGGGGCTCAAGGATGCCATCAACGGCGACGTCACCGTCATCAGCCCGTCGAAATACTCCGTGAACCGCTACATCCGCCGCAAGAACTACGGCTTCCGCAACGGAGTCGAGGGCGCGACGGAGTTCAGGCTTGAGGACATGACTGCTGATGACCTCAAGCAGATGGGGATGTACATCTATCCCGGCAAATGGGGACGCGAGGACATTCCTGAGGATGGGGTCTATCTCACTTCCATCGACGGGACTCAGGAGATTCACCTCACCCTCGACGAGACCAACACCGACCCCGGCTCGGCCTACGACGGCGGTAATGTCGCCGGCGCCGGCTTCCAGTACTCGAACTTCCTGCTCACCACTCCGAAGCTCATTCATGTCCTCTTCAAGCGGGGCGCAAACTGGGAGCTCACCTACCTTGAGCGCGCGACCCTCACTCCGGACAACGACGAGTGCGACCAGAGCTACAGGATGATGGTCTCCGACATCCATACGAACACAGGCGTGATCCACATCGTCTATAGCGGCGACTCAAGCTACAACGAGCACTTCTACTATCACAGCCTTTTCTTCTTCGGCAAGCACGCCGACGACAAATAACATATAATATATAAAGGATATGAAGAAACATACGATTAAATATATTCTCGCGGCAATTGTCCTCATCCTGTCCGTGTCCTCATGCTTCAAGGAACCGAAGGTGCAGGGATATATCGGAGAGGGCATAAGGCTTCAGGGGTCGGACACTATGTATGTCGCGCTCGGCGCCAAGGTGGCTTCCAGTACCGCGTGGCTCGACAATTCCACCCGTCCGTGCAAGTTCAGAATCGAGAATGTCCGCGACGAGAAGGGCAACCGTGTCGAAGGCTTTTTCCAGGGATTCCCGACGAGGCTCTGGGCGGCTCCTTACGACTACCTCACGGACAAGACCCTTGAACAGGTGATGTCCAAGCTCACTGACGCGACGCTCACCCCGCTGATGATCAACGAGACCAACGGTCAGCTCCGTGCGATGGAATCGACCGCCAACATAGGTCTGAAGGAAGGCGAGGTCTATCACGTCGATGTCAGTGTTTCCAACTCCAAGGGGTCCGTATTTCTTGAGGACTATGCGATTCTCAAGATAGAGAAGGGCACGGGCGGCGAGTCGGCCGTGGATTTTGAGCTTACAGACTTCGTGAACGGAATCTGCATCGTCGGCAAGGACGATAAAGGCGCTCCTTCAAACACCTTCCCGTACTATGACCAGATTAACGATGCCGCTCCGAGTTTCTCCACCCGCCGTGACAACATCTACAAGGACAACGGCCGTGAGAAGAACATGGCAATCCGCAAGCTCAGCGACGAGCCTTCTGTGGGAATCCGCGTCTATGTGAAGATGTACGACAAGAACGGCAAGCTCTTCAACCCTGAGGACTATGCCACCTATTCGACGACCACGAGCTACATCGACTACTCGGTGAACCGCAGGAACCTTCCTCAGAAGGGCGCTAACTACAATCCTGCCGCCCCGAACAAGGCCGAGGAGGGACTCTATATGGAATTCCCTTACACCCCGTGGCCAGTGGGACTGACCTACTCCTACATCCGCGGAGCGATTTACAAGGACTTCAGCAACCTCGACTGGACTTCCCTCAAGGCCGACAACAAGGCCGGAACGATACCTAAGAACGCGAACTGGCCGGACGACGACTACAACGGCGGCACGGACGGGTGGTATGTCCGCCTGCGCACGAACGTCAAGTTCTATCAGCCGGGAACCTACGAGATAGTCGTGGTCGTTCCTTACGCGACGGCAAAGTAGTGCAGCTGTTCCCTATGCTCCCGAACGCGGGCAGGGCGTGAAATCGCCCTGCCCGCGTTTTTTGTCTCCTTCTCTCGTCTCATCTCGTCCCCCCCCCAGTCCCGTTCCTGCGCCCTCCCCGGCGGTTTCTCCGCGTCCGCCCCCAGGTC
>CAKVAS010000002.1 GCA_934725015.1 uncultured Bacteroidales bacterium | reverse complement strand
CCGCAAGCCCTGCTAAGGGTCTCTTTATCAGGGCTTTTTAATTTCTTTTGCAGTTTAGGCTGCGGAATTTAGGCTATCGTAAAATTGTACGAAATGGTCGGATCCGTTATGGAAACCAGCTGATAGACGCCTTCTGAACTCGTGACCGTGAAATGCTTGTCTATGCCTGCGGAACTGCCGTCATCTCCGCCTTTTACCCTGTCGTCTCCGAATCCGTCATTGTAATACTTCAAGTAGAACTTGTTGGCTCCACCGACGGCGATTACAGGCCTGCGGTTTCCGACGAGCTTTCCAGAGCAGTCAGTAGGCGTTTCATATTTCACGATTTCGCTTTCAGCCGCATTCATCAGGCTCTTGATGTAGAAAGAAGTCTCGACTTTCTTCTCAATTCCGTCGGAAACTACGGTGAGAGAATTAGTGTATGAATATGGCGTGTCGGTCTCGTCGAAGCTCAATGACGACGTCCTTGACGGGAATCTGTTGAATGAGCACCTGCGGTATGGCGAGTCCATCATCGAGAACTCCGCGAAATGACGCGACGCTCCGGCCGGAACCCACACGCCCTCCTTTTCCCTGACCTCAAGGGACGATGAGGAGGACACGGCGCTGCTTGAAGCGACCGCATTGTTTGCGGAGACGGTTTTGCTTGCGGAATAGCTCCCTCCGACGGAACCGTAAATCCCCGGATAGAAGTAGAGTTCCCCGGCAACCGCAGCTGACGCGCTGGCACCGACGCTGGAACTGACACCTACCGATGAGCTTCTCCCGGCAGACCGAGTATAGCCCCTGCCCGTAGTCCAGACCCTGTTCTTGTAGTAGTCGTTCGTCATCCCATTGACCAGAAGGAACGACTTTGTCATGTCGATATAGACATCCTTGTCCGAGTTGTTGAAGAATGTGAAGGACACGGTTCCAGCCTGCGCCCAGAAATCATAGACAATCACATAGTCCCCTTCATTGAAAACGAGGTTGTCGCTTTTGCTCAGCTGCCCCTTTTCCGACCCCACGGTCGCAATCTGGTAATACGTCGAAGCGCACGAGCACGCCAAAAGTGCCGTCGCTGCAATGAGTAAGATGTTCTTTTTCATGAGTTTATGCTTTTATAGTAATGTTGTTTTCTATGTTGTGATATAGAGTTTAGCCGTATAGCAATGTAGAAAACCAGAAAAGGTAAATAACGGAATATCTCTTTTTACATACTCTCTGATTTATAAAAAGTTATCCAATTAGTACGATAGTCATGTCCGGAAACCGGCGGCGTGTGCAGGGTGTGAAGCGACCCGTCGTTTGTCCGGTAGAAAGTATAGTTCCACCCCGCTCCCATATCAAGGTACAGGGCGTTACGAACACCCAACTTTAAAAGCCTTACGACACATATTCGTCATAGCGTACAACATCCTTAGAATCAATGACACATAGTTTTCCGTCCAATTCGCAAAGGGTCCTGTATTCGAATGATGAGCCGGCCTTACGAAATAATGGTTGCCTCACGCCGTCGAATATAACCATGTTTTGTTCAAAGCCCATTCCTCCGTTTTTTGCAGCCTCCATCAGATATGCCTTATGATTGCTTAAAAAGAACAGCCATCTCTCACCGTCGTATGTGAAGCCGCCGGTGTTTGGCCGGCAATTGTAGCCACTGAAATATTTGCCGTCGCTCACATGATTTCCGGCGATATTCATGTGCGAGAAGGTGCTGAGCAGTTGCCCGGTGAATGCCGCCTCACAGCAGAATATGACATTCGTATCTTTCGATGACGGCATCTCTCCACACACCAAGTCGATTCTGTCGAAATCCGGATAATATATATTCAACCCTAAAGTTTCATCTGATACTATCCGCATTCTGCTAACCCCGGTAACGGTGTCGTCGCTTGTTTCAGCCCCATGGTTTTTCGGCCCGCATTGTCCGCAACATATGACAACAAGCAGCACGGCTAAGTGTAATGTTTTGTTAATCATGTGATTCGATTGATTGTTTCCTGTCATTCATGACTTTCTTTTCCGAGATGACATAGGTCTTTGACCATTTGTCGTGCCAGTTCCCGGATAGAGTGTGGTCACTGCGCCAGCCACCGAAGAGGAAAGATATCGACTCACATGGCACGAAGCGGTAAAGTGTGCGCATTGCAATCTGACTTTTCGAGGGTTTATTCCCGTCAATGTCCACGACTCTCATCCCGAGCACTTTCTTGCCGAGCGTTTTTCCCCAACGACATTCCGTCAGATAATAATACAAGAACATTGTCGGGACACAGATTGCCAATGTGAATAAATCCTCGTTCCAGCTCTCCGTATCAATTCCAAAAAGCGTAGCCAATATGACGACGAGAAATGTAAAGACTGTCATCAGTAACATCAGAGCGAGATAGTCGATAACATATTCCCAAAATCTCCTTTCCGACGACGAGTAATATTTTTCCGCAAAGGAATTGAATTGCGGCTCAAGACATCCTATTGTATAACTGATGCCACGCTCCTCCAAAACCTGCTGCACTGCCATCAGAGCAGCTTCAGCATAGTCTTTCGGATTCTTTTCAATAATTGAGCGTAAATCCGCGTCTGACTTTCGTCTCATCAATTCAATGAAGTCTTCTTTTGTCCTTTCCATGCTTGTCTTAATTTGATTTATTAGTGGTACTGTTGCTATTAAATATTAACTGCAAATATTGTCAAGTTTTAACGAAGTATTGAATTCCCAATTGCGAAAATAAAAAGAACAATCAGAGGAACAGTATAGTATAAAATCACAGCGGTAAAATTGCCAGTCTCAAGCCATTCTACGCAAAAAAATGATCCACCAATAACATAGAGGACAGCGATGACATTGACAACAATTCTTATGACCATATCCTTTGTCTCTTTTTTGATTCGTACGATATTGTTATTTGCCTGCGTGCTGTATTTCCCTTTGGGGTAACGCGATAGATATGATTTATATGCCTCGATTGTTCCATAACTTTGCGCCCGCTTCCATTTTTCTTCTTCTTCCTTGTTGCGTTTCAACCAAAGTCTGGCATTCTCAGCAAATTTTCCGGAAAGGTGATTGGCCAAATAAGATGTTATGGAACGCTCTGTATTTGTTTTCGTTGCCTCCGCCCAGTCTTCACAGTCTTTACATTCATCCCGTCTTCGTCTTGCTTCCGCAATGTGCAGGCCGTCTGGAAAATCTGCAATGTACTTTTCATATGCACTTGACATATTGATAAGACAACACCTCTTCCATGACTGTTCATCGGCTTCTTTTCTCTCTTCTCTAATTTTATCAAGTCGGGATTTCACTTCTCCTGAGTGGATGCCGTTCGGGTAATTGCGCAAATATACCAGATAACTGGCTTCCGTGTTCCAACGGCAAGCCGTCGCCCACGCAAGGTTGTCCTTCCGTTTCTGTTCTGCAATCCGTTCTTGCTCCCGACGCTTTTCCTGCTCCGTAAGCACATTCTGGTATTCGATTTCTGAGTCATTGATATATTGCTCAAATGAAGCAGAAGAGCTTGTTATCAGTTGGACGGTTGCGTCAATCGGCGCAAGTTTGTTTATGTCATCTTCTGCAAGGTATCGCTCGATGACATCTCTCAAGAGCAACACGCATCTCGGCAGTCCGGATAAATCATGGTATATAGTCGAGGATGAAAAATTATCAAAATCGTTTCGCGTAAATAAGACGGCGTCGGGATCATTGATGTTGAACTTAACGGCAAGTTCTGGTTTGTAGGCGATTGCAAGAATACCGCACAAAATGATGGCCTCTGAAAAATAGTCCAGTTTTTCATTTGCATATACATTTCTGTTGCGGGCAGGATGCTGATATTCCGGCTTTCCGGAAATAATGTCCTTTGCGTTAATCGTCTTCAGTTCAGGAACAAACATTGAGTCATAATCAATCAGATGCAGGTTCCCATTATCGTCAACTATAATATTCGCGTGCTGCAAGTCTCCATGTGCAATCGACATCGAGTGCAATTTCTGAGTCATTGTCAAGAAGTCAAGACCCAATTTGATAAGGCTGGCTCTGTCATTCCTGTGATTCCAGACAAATGTTTTTAGGTTGTCGCCTTCAATCCATTTCATTCGCGTCGTAGGGCATGGCACACCATCTATGATAATTCCAGGATTAACATAGATGAACTTGTCTAAATATTTGTTATCCAGTTTATCTATACTTTCTGATAAAAGTCGGAATCGTTCTGAATCGAACCCGATGTCTGTTTGCCAACATCGAAATGCCCATTTCTGTGAACCTACAAAAACAGGAAACACAACAGTGAAACCACCGGAGTAACATTCTGGCTCATCATTGGGCAATATGATGAGTTTTCCATTCTGAACTTCTTTGTCCTTTATAAGTGATGGGATTGTTACACAGTTAATTATATCTTGAATTTCAAAAGTCATAGATTATTGCTATTCCATTTATCCCTAATATCAGATGTGTTGAACCCAAGCGGATTTGCATGAATCGTAGGCGTATTCCATTTGCCTCGTATACCCTCGGAAATCTTCACCTCAGTAGGAACAATAGTTTTCTCTAAAGGGTCTAATTCATTAATATCGTCAATGTAAAGTTCTTTTTTTATTGCCTCAATCAATGGTTTTATGCTGCTATTCGACTCAAGTAGTCTAAAAATATTGCTCGTGCCTTTAGAGCAAATATCTTCTTCGGAGAATAAAAGAGTTTCGGTTTCTGCAATGTTCAGTTCATTCCATAGAGATGGAAAGAACATTAATGCTTTGATACTTGTATATATGATTAGTTCAGAGAAATAGTCTGCTTTAGGAGACGCGTATCTGTTTTTCCATCGCGCGGGATGTTGATAGCCGACTAAACCTTTGATATCATCAGGCACTTTGCCTAATGTCGGAACGTAAATAGAGTCATAATCGACAAGTACAATTGACCCATCTTCTTTTACAAGTATGTTTCCATGCTGCAAGTCTCCATGTGAAATTCCAACGTTGTGGAAATCTGTCACCATGGATAGAAAACGAGTTGCCAAATTGTTTAGGTTTTCCTTGTTGTATAGGTTCTTTTCCAAATATTCTTTTAGAGGCATTGCATTAACCCAGTCCATGACAATAATCGGCTGCTTCCCGACGGTTGTGGCTATGCCATCTTCGAAATATTCGAACTTGACAAAATAAGAGAGGTTTAATTTATGCAGTTCTTGTGCGACAATATGAGCCCTTTCTCTGATGTCATTTATGTATGTAGTCCAGCATCGCACCGCAACCTTTTCTTCATTTGAAAGATAGAAAGGGAATACAATGCAAAAACCGCCTACATATCTGATTACAACATCATCCTCGTTCTTTTCAACATGCCCACCGGACAGCCGTGTACATTTTATTAACCGAGGTTCGTCAATCGCTATTTCGTAGTCTTCACAAGTTGGTATTTTGTCCATGTTGCTCAAGTTTGTTAATGACTTCCTCCCAAAAAATATTGAATTGATTTTTGAGTTGCGATTCTTGCTGTCCTTCTTTTGATAGAAATTTTTCCCACCATTTTTTACCCGGTAAAACGGAATCCTTAAATAACTTATACGCAATGTCTTTGAAGTCACGAATCACAGTTATAGGAATAGTCTTCTCTGGTTGATTCATAAGACTATTACTTGTAGAATCGTCCGCGGCGGTTCTATTTATCATTGTATCCAGAGTAATTCCGTTATTATTTTTGAAACTTTCCGGTCTAGATAATGGCTGTGGCTCAGCCGATAAGGTGTTTTTCTCATTCTCAATGGCTTCCTCTAATGTCATCTCGTATTTGATGGAAAAATCGCCATTCTTATCGTGTTCAATAATTATTAGCGTACTGTCATCATCGTGCATTTGATATTGATTTCTCAATTCGTCAACTAAAGCACAATACTCATCTTGATTTTGTACAGCAAGAATTTTTTGTATTATTGAATTTTCTTCTTCGGTATTCTTTATGCGCTCAAACAACTCAGAAAAAGGGTCTGTAACAATCATCAGTACATTAGTTTTCCCTAATTGGCCTTTTCTTGTTTTTAGAGAGCCTACAGTATTGTTGAAACTGTCAAAATAGTCTGGGTTATTATCAAAATGATTGTTTTCTTTGGAGGAATAAATTTGCTCAATATTGAAACTTCCATTTTTCTTTTTAACAGAGACAAGACAACTGTCTCCCAAAATTGCCGCATCCCAGTTGAAATCTTTGAATGTGATTCCGCAGAAAGTTGCGCCCGCCCCTTCATTTGCCTCCAAGCAGTTTTCTAGCATCCATGGGTAGGCGTTGTCCGCGTCCTTTTTTTCAGCGTCTTTTTTTTGTTCATCCAAGAATTGATTTGCTTCATTCTGCCAAATCTTTTGCAATGGAGCAATGTCATCGCCAGGGCTCCATATGCCGGAAGTGAATTTGTTACTTAAAATTTTTGCCCATTCCAATGGCATAATTGATTGACTGATACCATCGGATACTGCTATTTTCTTCGTTTTGGCATCTATGCTAAAATAGTCAGCACAATCAGAATAGCGTTCCGCACATTTATGCGTAATAAATCCTCTAATTTTCATTTTCCTAAAATGAAGTTAAAGAGGGAGGCAACAAAAGCGAAATGTATAGACCTCCCTCGCATTATCAAGAATTTATTTGTTGTTGTCTCGTTGTCCTTGAGACGAACCGAAATCAATGAATTTTATCAAATCAACTCCGTCTGCATTAAAAATGCATCCCCTTGCACCTTCTTTGGTAGAAAGGCCGTTCTTCAATGCTGCACTTTTATAACCTTCGGGAATCTCGCTTGATATTTCATATAGGAACTGTGCGGGAGCACCGGCTTCTGCCACCTCGCTCTCAGATGAAGGTGTTACAATTTTATGCCCGCCATCACCAATTTCAACATTGAATACAAGAACATTACCGTCATCATTAGACAGAGCCATAACTTCTTTCGCAATCTCAGCGGTCTCTCTCATGCAGATATCTTCAGACTGGTGGTCATAATATGGCATACCATCAGAAATGTTAATAATGACAGGGGCTGGGCAATTGGGCTTGTCTGCGATCCAATCACTGGCTAACTGTTTCGCAGACTTAAACGCATCTCTCATGTTTGTCCAAGTGTCTTTGTCAATAGGCTCAACCCATATAGGCTGATTGACAGTCTTGCTGACAAGACCGCCATTTCCGTCGCTGATTTGTTGCTCTCTTTTCTCTATACGCAGAGGTTTCTTATATAATTCTTCAAGAAATCCTGAGCACAACACCTTGATTTCATATCCATACCCAATTACAGTTATGAAACAGCGATTTTTAGGTTTGTCCTTGTAAAAACTCTTCTTGATAATCGTATTAATCATACGATTGATAACTTTTGCTGAGAACTCTGTTCTTGTATCCCCATCGGCGTAGGGCTGCATCATTGAACCAGATTGGTCAATTAGGATTATCAGCAAACCTGGTGTTGCTGAACTCCATTGTTTTTGATTGTTTGCCATAGAAATAATTGTTTAATATCAAATTATTTGAATTGATTTTTCGTAGCACCTTCCCGCCATTACTTTAGGCTCAGGAAATAGTGATTCTTGACTGTGCTCTATCAGACTTCTTATATAAGGGCATAAAGACTTATGGATGTTGACGCAATGAATGTTTATCTTCGTGCCATTTACGGGATTTGTATAATCTTCAAGAGGGGTGTCAATGATATGCGGCATATAATGAATAAAGCATCCGTTTTGTGCAATTTGATTCAAATTCGCAATTACAATAGTCTGTTGGAAGAGGAATTTGATACTATTGTTCCAATATGAGAAAGCACTTTTGCTTCGCGTCTTTAAATAGCGGCATACACTGCTGTACAAGTCTGTGTAATATAGTTCTTCTATATAAGTTCTACGGAAATTAGATTTATTGTCTCCAACTATATATCCAAGTTCAGTGTGCTCTAATGATTTAAAAGACAGTGTGAAGTTTACCAATGCCTTGAGTTTTGCAATGTTAAAGTCGTCATCTTTTCTGTTGTCATAATTCCTCTTTAGTCCTATGTCTATCCAGTCACCTACCTCTTCAATACATTGACTCATACTTTGTCGGAGGATTGACGGCAGGCTGAAAACGTCTTCGATATAGTACAAAGAAACATAGTTCTCGATGTCATTGTCTCTAGCAATATTGGGGTAATGAGTATTTCTTGAGGCAAAAAACAGTGCGACATCTAAATCTTTAGTGAAGTCCATCAGAGTTGTCGGAGCCTCATAATGTTGGAGAAAACTCATGTATAGATAGTCGGAAACTGGGGCTCCTAAAGATTTGTAATATGTAGGCAATACCGAATCACTTTTAAGTGTTTTGATCTCTTGGCTCATAAAACCAAATTGACTTTGATATTGAATTTGGTTGATGCGCTGAGATAAAAAATGCCTCTGTAATGACGTGAGTAATTTAAACTTGGCCTCATTTACTCCTCGAAATATATAACCTTTATTGGTGATAGCCTTGCGAAATAATCGTAATTCTTCTGCAGCTTCAATGAAGGCAGAACTAAAATGAACATTTTTCTCTTCGAATGATTTGTACGTCATATTTTCTATCAATAATTATTGTTCATTTCTCAAGTAAATTTTGATAGGAGTCAATGGATTATTGCCAGACAGCAGATGAACAACCATTGCAATTGGAATAAAAGGAATACAACAAATCTTACCCAATGTTGAGTGTTGCCTTTTGAGACATTTTTCAGCCTCTTCCGCATAATACTCTCGCAATTGAGGGTCGGGATTGATCCGGGCCTCATGCCGGTATGCTTCAACCATAGAAGACCAAGTTCGATGGTCTGATGTTGTGTACATCATAGCTTTTTACCTTACTTCGTCCCCCCCCCTCGAAGCAATACTATACAACAAAGAAAGTGTGGGGCGAAAGTTCATCCTGAAAGGAGGCTCTGACAAAGCCGCGACACCGAATAAACAATACCCCACACCCTATGACTGTGCACGATGAGACCGTGCGGGCAATCAAGCGAGTGATGAGCGTATGCTTTCTTCCCTGTGTCTTTGAAACTGTCAGATTTCCTTTCCGGGACAAAAGCTTTACACTTTCATCAAATATGTACGTCGCCCGAGGGCAACACCGCAAATATAGGGATTTTTCGCCACATAGTGCGGGGTATTGTGATAAATTTCACGCAATTGACATCGGAGCTGGTTGTTATGTCCGTCCCGATGCCTATATAAAATGTAAGATTCTCCCGAAAGTAAACACCCTGAAACTAAAAAATCTTTGCTAACTTTGTGAGTTGGATAAAGCATTGACGATTATGTTGTACCCGATTGGAATACAAAATTTTCCGGACATCCGCGAGGGCGGATATGTCTATGTTGACAAGACATATCAAATCTATAGCCTTGCATCGACCGGGAAGTATTATTTTCTGAGCCGTCCGCGCCGTTTCGGTAAGAGTCTGCTTGTCTCGACGATGGAGGCATATTTTCAGGGACGTAAGGAGCTTTTCAAGGGGCTGGCGATTGAGAAACTTGAAAAAAATTGGACGCAGCATCCGGTTCTTCATCTGGACTTGACGGGGAGCCGTTATGCATCCGTTGCCGATCTTGCCGGTAAACTCGACCAGCATCTGCTTGCGTGGGAGAATCAGTTCGGCGTCACCAAGGTGTTTGAGGAGCCTGCGACACGTTTTTCCGCTGTCGTCGAAGCCGCTTACAGAATGACCGGCCAGAAGGTCGTCATTCTCATAGACGAGTATGACAAGCCTGTGGTTGACAACATTGACGCTCCGGACCTGATGGACAGTTTCCGCCGTGAGCTTCAGGGTTTCTACAGCGTTATAAAGAACAAGGACGGGTTCATTCGCTTCGCTTTTCTCACCGGGGTGACGAAGCTAGGCAAGATGAGTGTATTCAGCAGTTTGAATAATCTCTCGGACATTTCGATGGACTTGGAATACTCGGACATCTGCGGAGTGTCGGAGGACGAGTTGAGGTCATATTTCGACGGCAGTGTGGAGGTGCTTGCCGAAAAGAACGGCATCAATAAGGAGGAGTGCTATGCCAAGCTGAAACTGATGTACGACGGCTATCATTTCAGTGAAGACGCTACAGGCGTGTATAATCCTTTCAGCCTGCTGAATACCTTTAAAACCGGAAAATTCCGTATGTACTGGTTCGAGACGGGCACTCCGACATTCCTTGTGCGCTATCTCCAAAAGGGACAATACAATCTCGACAACATATCGAAGGATGACATTCCGGCTGACACGCTCACCGGGACGAACTATGTAAGTCCGGATCCAATCACCCTGATGTACCAGACAGGTTACCTGACGATCAGTGGGTATGACTCTCGTTTCAATACATACAATCTCGACTATCCGAACGAGGAAGTTAAGTCGGGATTTCTCAACTCATTGAGTCAGCTCTATGCTCCGGCCCTCATTAAGGGCGAGTTCTCTGTGGTTCAGTTCATCCGCGACATCGAGCGTGGCGACGTCGATTCCTTCATGACCCGCTTCACCGCCTTCCTCTCCGGCAACGACTACGAAATCCAGGGCGACCTTGAACTCTACTTCCAGAACACGATGTCGGTGATGCTCAAGATGATGGGACTCTATGTCAAGACCGAATACCACACCTCACGCGGCCGCATAGACATCATCTTCGACACCGACAAATATGTCTATATCATCGAGCTCAAGCGCGACCAATCTCCAGAAATCGCCCTTAGGCAGATCGAGGAAAAGGGCTACGACAAGCCGTTCCTCGCCTCCGGCAAGCAAATCATCAGGCTCGGCATCAACTTCTCATCCGAGACCCGCACCGTTGATGGCTGGAAAGCGGAATAGAAAACAGTAAGACTATGGCAAAGAAAAAACAGCAGAAACAGTCATTTCTCTCACCGGCGCAGTACCTGAAGGAAAAGGCGCGGAGTCTTGAAATAGGGAAGTGTTATTTGACGGCGGGCATTTGGGATAATGGGCTCGGGCATGTTTTCGTCACTCGCAAACATAACGGCGGGAAATTGAGCCTTGCAGGTTATCTCGTGGATGTGTATTGTCTGGGTGTCAAGGATTCTTATGTGAATCTTCGCATGGAGCCGGAGGACGTCAGTGGGAATTTTGCTCGTGTGGAGGACATATGCGGACCGCTGAAGGAAATCACCTACAATGAGGCTCACAACATAATTTATGGTGCCGTTGAGTTCGCTGAGGAGGCGGGAATATCTCCTGACAAGAGTTTCCGGACATCACGGCTGTTCCTTGAGGAGGACACGGATGACGTGCCTCTGGTTGAATACGATTTCGGACACGACGGAACGCATTTTCTTGTTGCGAAAGACCAGAGGGAGGTTGACAAATATCTTCCGTTAATGGAGCGGAATCTTGGAGACGACTTTGACTATATTCTTCCATATAATCCTGAAGAAGACGGACTTACGGAAGAAGACATCTTTTCCGGATGTGTCAAGACATTAAACAATCTGGCGACAAGTGCAAAAGAGCGCGAGAAATGGCAACAGCCATATACATACAGAGGTGAATATCCGATCATTCTTGATGTAAAGCACCCGGAACTGCTGCAGATTCTTTGCGACCCGGAGAATGCCCTGAGCATCCCTGACGACCGTCTGGACTGGATAATGTCACTCCCTCGCGACGAGGTGCGCGAAGATTTGGAAAAAATTCTCCTCTTCAACATCGGACTGTCGTGTGACGGAATACCTGAAGATATGGAGGAGGCTGACTTTTCCGGTGTCGTAGGTAACGCAGCGCGTCTTCTCGGAGAGGTCGGCAACGACACGACAAGCCTTGATGCCGTGCTGGAAGTGCTCCGACAGTCGCATGACTTTATGGAATACCACATCTGCGACAGCGGGGATTTCCTGCTCTCCGTTCCGCTCTGCAAGCTTGGCCGCAACAGGCTTGACTGTCTTATGGATTTCATGTTGGAGACCGGTCTGGTAAATTTCAATAAAAGCTATGTCTCGGAAGCCGTCAAGGAAATGGTCTGTGCGGAATCCGGCAGAAAGGCCGAGATTATCGACTGGTTCAGTACTCTTCTCTCTCACATTAATAAAGACTTTCCGAATGCCCCATACACGGATCCGGAACTGAACGGGCTCATTGTTTCAGCCATAATGGATCTTTCAGCGGTAGAACTATTGCCTCAGGTCAAAACTCTATACGACAATTCCTTCGCTGACCTTACGATGTGCGGCTCTTTCCGGGAAGTTAAGAAAACAATGTTGACAGATTCGCGTCCGCTTGAAAGTGAACTCATCCTCGATTTGAAGGCAGGCTACGCTCACCAGCGTTATATGTTCAAAGAATGATTTATTATTTCCTGAGCCGACCGCGAGGATTTGGAAAGCATACTTGGAAACATCTGATTTCCGCATAGACATCGCCGTCCTTGACGAGGGAAAAGGCCGCTACATCTACGGCATCATCTGTGACGGCCCGAACTACGCCTCCGCGCCCTCAGCCGTTGACCGCGAGGTAGTGCGTCCAGCCATTCTTGAAAATCTCGGCTGGAACATCGAGCGCCGCTGGATTATGGACGAGTGGCGGTGATTTACGGGTTTGCCAGCCTGTCTCTACGATGGAGGCACATTTTTCATGAAATAGTTCTGTTATTCCACAAAGCCGTGACACCGAATAAACAATACCCCACATATAAGGTCATTGTCTCCGAGTATTACCCTCTTTTTGTGAAATTCGAGGTCAAGATGCTGTCTTTAGGCAATGAACCACAACTGTTTTGACTATGCCATACGGACTTACAGACATAGAGTTACAGAAACTGACGACAGCATTGTCGTCGGCTGAAGGCGTTAAAAAGGCAATCCTGTATGGCTCAAGGGCGAGGGGAAACTACAAGCCGTTTTCAGACATCGACATCACATTGGTCGGGGATAGCCTGTCGCGGCATGACCTCAATGCCGTATCCCGAGCTCTTGATGACTTGCTGCTGCCATACCAGATTGATTTGTCGCTTTATGACACTCTGAAAAACGAGGATTTGATTGAGCATATCAATCATTACGGTGTAGAAATATTTGTCAGAAAATAATAGAACGGCTACAACGATTTTTGTCTCATCAGCAACTCGTCTTCAGCCATACCATAGGCAACAGCACCATCCGGTCCGCACCATACCGTGTCAAAACAGGCTCTCTGAACATCACGATAGCGATAGAATGTCCGGTTCTCTCTCTCTTCAGCATAGGAACTATCAAACCTTTGGCGTATCAGAAGATTCGGCAGATGCTTCAACCTCAGGCATCGGTGTAGAATTCCTTATGCTGGCGTGTTTTGACCTGCACCCCAAAACTGCAAGTACGCAAAAAATAATCGCTGACTTTTTCATTTTCTAAACTCTGTTTTTATGTGAAATGTAAGATTCCCCCGAAAGTAAACACCCTGAAACTAAAAAAAATCTTTGCTAACTTTGCAAGTTGGATAAAGCATTGACGATTATGTTGTACCCGATTGGAATACAGAATTTTGAGAAGATAAGGCAGGGCGGATTTGTCTATGTTGACAAGACCGCGCAGATTTATAATCTTGCAGCGACAGGGGATTACTATTTCCTTAGCCGTCCTCGCCGTTTCGGAAAGAGCCTGCTCGTTTCTACGATGGAGGCGTATTTTCGCGGACGAAAGGAACTTTTCAAAGGCCTTGCGATTGAGAGGCTTGAGAAAAACTGGACGGCGCATCCGGTTCTTCATCTGGACTTGACCGGCAGTCGTTATGCATCCGTTGCCGATCTTGCCGGTAAACTCGACCAGCATCTGCTCGCGTGGGAGAATCAGTTCGGCGTCATCAAGATGTTTGAGGAGCCTGCGACACGTTTTTCCGCAGTCATCGAGGCGGCTTTCAAAAAGACCGGCCAGAAGGTCGTCATTCTCATAGACGAGTATGACAAGCCTGTGGTTGACAACATTGACGCTCCGGACCTGATGGACAGTTTCCGCCGTGAGCTTCAGGGTTTCTACAGCGTTATAAAGAACAAGGACGGGTTCATTCGCTTCGCTTTTCTCACCGGGGTGACGAAGCTAGGCAAGATGAGTGTATTCAGCAGTTTGAATAATCTCTCGGACATTTCGATGGACTTGGAATACTCGGACATCTGCGGAGTGTCGGAGGACGAGTTGAGGTCATATTTCGACGGCAGTGTGGAGGTGCTTGCCGAAAAGAACGGCATCAATAAGGAGGAGTGCTATGCCAAGCTGAAACTGATGTACGACGGCTATCATTTCAGTGAAGACGCTACAGGCGTGTATAATCCTTTCAGCCTGCTGAATACCTTTAAAACCGGGAAGTTCCGTATGTATTGGTTTGAGACGGGGACTCCTACATTCCTTGTGCGTTATCTCAAGCAGGGACAGTATAATCTTGATAATTTGTCAAAAAACAGGGTCTCGATGGAAAGGCTTACGGGCACGAACTATGCGAGCCCGACGCCGATAACCCTCATGTACCAGACCGGCTGTCTGACAATCAAAGGATACGACTCCCGTTTCAATGCATACACTTTGGACTATCCCAATGAAGAGGTTAAGTCCGGTTTTCTCGATTCGTTGAGTCAGCTCTATGCTCCGGCTCTTACCGACGGCGAGTTTTCGGTCTATAGTTTTGTCGATGACATCGAGCGCGGCGACGTCGAGTCCTTCATGACCCGTTTCACCTCCTTCCTCTCCGGCAACGACTACGAAATTCAGGGCGACCTCGAACTCTACTTTCAGAACACGATGTCGGTGATGCTCAAGATGATGGGGCTCTATGTCAAGACGGAGTACCACACCTCACGCGGCCGCATAGACATCATCTTCGACACCGACAAATATGTCTATATCATAGAGCTCAAGCGCGACCAGTCACCCGAAATCGCCCTTAAACAAATCGAAGAAAAGGGCTACGACAAGCCGTTCCTCGCCTCCGGCAAGCAAATCATCAGGCTCGGCATCAACTTCTCATCCGAGACGCACACCGTTGACGGCTGGAAAACTGCATGACAATGAATAAGATACTCTTTGTCTGTCACGGGAACATCTGCCGCAGCCCGATGGCGGAGTTCATCATGAAGAAGGCGGTTGCGGATGCAGGACTTTCAGGGGAGTATGAAATCGCGTCGGCGGCGACGTCGGCCGAAGAAATAGGGAACGACATATATCCGCCGGCGAAGGAAACGCTGCGGAGGCACGGAATCCCGTTTGAACGCCGCAGGGCACGGCGGATAACTCCCGAAGATTACAGGCACTACGACCGCATCTATGTGATGGACCGCAACAACCTGCGTTGGATGGAAAGGCTCATGCCGGATCCAGACGGAAAGGTGCGGATGCTGATGTCCCTCGTCGGCGAGGAGCGCGACGTCGCCGACCCGTGGTATTCGGGAGACTTTGAGACGACCTACCGGGACATAAGCGAGGCCGTGGTGGCGCTGTTGAACGACAATCGTTGAACTGTCCCTCTTGCTTTTGAAATTCAGCGCCATGGACGCGGCTTCACAGACGTCGCATGGTGTTCTCTTTCAGAAAACGCTTCAGGAATGGGGCCAGGAAGTAGGGGAAGGTGTAGAACTTTCCGTTCCATCCGATGTTTCTGTATCCCAGTTTAATTCCATAACGGACATCCGGGTAGGATTTCCAGTCAATGAGATTGTTGAGCGAAGCCGTTGCCCCGTCACTTGCCTTCACTTCCACAGGAACAAGAGAATCGCTGTCTCTGACAAAGAAGTCCATTTCCACGGACGGGTTGTCGTGCCTGTAAAAATACAGCTGGTCGTATCCTGATTTAATCAGCATCTCTCCTACAACATTCTCGTATATGGCTCCCTTATACGTCCCGAAGTTCTTGTTCGCCCGAAGGTCGTCCTGCGCTTCTTCGTCCAATGATGCAATCAGCAGCCCCGTGTCATGATAATAAAGTTTGTAGTTGAAAGCGTCATAATTTCCTTTCAACGGCAGCTCCACATTGCCAAGGCAATACGCGACATTGATAACACCGGCCTCTTTCAACCATTCCACGCTCCCGATATAGTCCCGGCTCCGTGCGTTTTTTGCCACTTTCGTAATCTGAAACTTTTTGTTATCTTTTGCCAGAAATGTGGAAATGTGATTATATACAGCCAGAATCTTTGCCTTGTCCGTTTCTTTTGCGTATTTTGTGATGTCTTCCTCGTAGTCTCGCAACAACTGTCTCTGAAGTCCCAACGTCCCGCTGAAATTGCCGTTGTCTATGTACCTCTTGACAACTTCCGGCATTCCTCCGATTGTCATATAATCCCTGAAGACACCTATAATCGTGTCAAATTCCAGCTGAGTGAATGGTTTAAGAGAAATCATATTTGAATATATCCCGTCAATCTGTTCCTTTGAATATCCCTTCGCCCAAAGAAATTCTTCAAAATCCATCGAGTGCATGTCATAGTCGTCCTTGAAGCCGACGGCATTGGATTCTATTTCTTCATAATATATGCCCATTAGAGAGCCGGAGCAGATGACATCATATCTCCTGTCGATGCAGAACGACTTGAGTGAAGTGGCACAGCCGGGGCATTTTTGAAGTTCGTCAAAGAAGATAAGTGTCTTGTGCGGGATAAAATTCCAGAACGGTTCGAGAAGAGATATGTTTTTGACAATGGTCTCAACCTCGTATCCGTCGTCAAAGATAGACCGGAATTTCTTCTGTAACACGAAATTAATCTCAATGACGGACTCATAGTTGCCCTGCCCGAAGGCGCGTATTGACTGCGTCTTTCCAATCTGTCTCGCCCCCTTTACAATCAGCGGCTTTCTTTCCGAATTTGCTTTCCATGATTTAAGAAAACTATCTATCTTTCTCTCAAGTAGTTTCATCTATTACTTCACATTTTAGGCTACAAAATTAGGCATTTTTTCACATTTTCGGATGATTTCCACCAGTGTTTCTTCACAATTTTCTTAGCCGGAAGCGAAAAGTAGACACAGAAAATAATACCTGCCGCGAAAAGCTGCGCCGCCGGCGGCTGACTGTGAGCCTCCTACCTCAGACAACCCTCAAGCAGATAGATTGTGTCTTTCTGAATTTCCACGGACACAAACGTTCCGTCCC
Organism: uncultured Bacteroidales bacterium; assembly: GCA_934725015.1. Classification (GTDB taxonomy): domain Bacteria; phylum Bacteroidota; class Bacteroidia; order Bacteroidales; family UBA932; genus Cryptobacteroides. The sequence goes on along the minus strand of CAKVAS010000002.1, from coordinate 379,031 downwards.
CGTCGTCCCTTTCCCAAACCTCCTTACTTCGGTCAACCTTTTCGCTCCCGCTCGGATATACCCAATATCTGTAGGTAACGGCTGAAGTGTCAACCGGCATTCCAAGACACCTGTATGCCCAGTCTGTGAATCTTCCGGGCCCTTTTGCCCAATGGCCGGGGTCGTTCTCGCAGGCGGCATCCAGTCGTTTGTAGAAGCTTTTGGGCAGTTTGTGAGACGCAATAAACTTGTGTTCATTCCACATATTCGCCCTGAGACAGCCCTCGTCATAGAATAGGGAATCCACCGGAACAATTTCCGGAAACTCGACTCCCGTCAGCCTATAAAAGTCTTCGGTTGTCGTATATGCCGGCGGATTGTCGCTTTTGCTCAGTGTCGGATGCTCGTAAGGCTCAGAAGAAAAAGCTAAAGCAATCAGGAGCACCGCGACCAGGATGAGGGGGACAACGACAGGTGCCGCCAGACCGCAGGCTATGATTATCAGTGTGATTTTGGTACCCTTTTTCATATAACTCGTATTTTATGCCGGCGGCACTCAGACCAGCGTCATTTGCCGCCAAATTCTGAATAAAAAACCTCCTGCCGCGAAAAAGCGCAGCAGGAGGCCTAATGAGAGTCTGTTACTTGTTCAGTGAGAATATGCTGCGTACATCCTCGCTCGTGATGCCGGTCACATTCATCGAGAAGTTCTCGTACTTCGCGTCGAAGGTTCCGTTCACCCCGTCGAAGCGGTAGGTGAGGCCGTAGCTGCTGCCCTGAGAGACGGACAGGTCGTTCCACTTCTCGGCGTGCTCGGCAATCAGAGCCTGACGAATTCCGTCGCGGAGGTCCTCCGGGCAGGCGCGATAGACCATGACCGCAGCATCGAGCGACATTGTGTAGCTCAGATTCTTGTGGGAGACAGTGACCTTGGAATCGGCCATGTTTGCGGCCGCAGCCGAGCAGAGAATGATTGCAGAGAGTGCTGCGACACAGATAAGAATAAACTTTTTCATTGCATTTAGCTTTTATTGGTGAAACATTTTTTGCCTTTCGATATTATAATGCATCCTCCGCCAAAAGGTAAACGCAAAAAACTACAGTTCCGAATTCAGGGCATCGAAGTCAATCCCGGCGGACCAGTCCGCGTCGTCGAGTCTGAGACGGTCGCCGTCCTCGTTGCAGGCTGCCGAGGCAAGGGAGTTGTCGCGCAGCTCGGAGAATAGGGAAGTCAGGCAGTCACGCTCCACCGCCTCGCGGATCATCTCCTCGGCATCGGCGTCATTGCCCATCAGTTTTCTCGCTATGTCAGCATATTTGTTCATACACCTGTTTTTTGTTGTCTTTGCAGTGTTGTCGTTCTTCAGACCAAGCGCGGCTGCAATCTGCTGCATGGTCAATTTGTCCCAATAGAACATCCGGAACATCATGCGGCAGCTCTCCGGCAGCGATTCCAATGCCCTGCGCAGCAGATCCGCTGCAAAGCGGAGGCTGTTTTCCTTGTCCGAGGCCGTCCTGTCCGCAGCCGGAGAGAAAATGCCTTCACTGACACCAGCATCGTCAATGGGGCTGAACTTTTTCCGCTCCGCTGCGGCGCGCCTTGTCTCGCGTATCGCGCGCCTGAAACAAATCACATAGAGGTAGCCGACGGCGTTTGTTTTCCCTTCTGTCGAGAACTTCCCCTCACGGATGTTCTGCATCAGTTCGAGACTTGCGTCCGTGTAAATGCTCTCAATGTCCTCGCTGTGCAGCGAACTGAACTTTGCGGCAAGGCATCCGACGATGCGGTCGTGGCTCTGACGGTACAGTTCCGCCCATGCCATCTCCCTTGAAATCAGTTCATTATCTCCGCACAGAGCGGCCAAGAGTTCCTTTTCTTTCATAGATATAATGAATTAACCGCCACAAAGGTAAACATATTTGCCCGGAAAATCATAACTTTGCACCCTACTCAAAAAATCTGACCCAATGAACGAAACACCCCGGAAGAAAGAATCACCCCGATGGAACAGATTTCGGGACATAGTCTCAAGGGTTTGGTATGTCCTGTTCTGTGTCGTTGTGTGCCTGCTCATCGCCGTGTGGGCTGTGGTTCTGTGGCGCGTCGTGTCCGAATCCCGGGGAAGATGGTGGCTGAACAGATTCGAATTATATGGTTTTGCCGCATTCTTTGTCCTTCTCGCCATTACATTCATTTTCCGGCGACTGAGACTCTCCGGCACGGTCTATTCCAACCTGCGCTGGGCAATGGGATATACCCACGAAATCACGCACGCCCTCTTCGCATTCATCTTTTTCCGGAAAATTCACCGGCTGAACGTCGATGGCCGCAACAGTCACGTCCTGTACGACAACGGCCCGCTGGGCTACCTCTCAATCACGCTTTCGCCCTACTGTGTTCCGATATTCACTCTGATGATGCTCCCGTGGCGCTTCACCGTTCCGGACACGGGATTCAGGTGGAAGCTGTTCCTTCTGGTCATCGACTCCGTCATCGGCTTCACCTATGCGTTCCACATCTGGTGCTGGTGCCGTCAGACAAGGCACTACCAGACGGACATCACCGGCCCCGGAACCGTCCGCTCCTTCCTGTGCATCGCCCTCGTCCACATAGTCAACCTCAGTCTGGTTCTGCTGACACCCCGCGCCGGCGTCGCCAACGCCCTCTACCGCGTCTTCATCGAGTATCCCGGACAGGTGCTCGCGATGCTGAGGTAGTTGTGTTTGATTGAAATTGTTTACATTTGACAGGTTTATACATTATGTCCGTGAAATGATGGGGAAGAATCATACAGTATTGAAAGTCGTCGCGGCTGCGCTCTGCATCCTTCTGGCGGCACTCGGCATATACGGATATTTTTTCGTGTATATGCCGTCGCTTGCTCATTTCCCGGACATTGCGAACTCGTGCCCTAACAGTTTCTTCCGGATGTTCGGCGCGGCGGTTTTACTTCTTCTTGTCATCCCGGTCTTTACCTGCGCCGCCCTGTGTCGCGAAACGGCGAAGCGCGATGTCAGTCGCCTCTCCCTTGTCTGTATTTTCGGATATATTGTAGTCTCGGCCTTTCTAAATCACCTGATGACCGATGTCGGCGGTTATGACCCCACTCTTGTGTCGCAGCATATTTCCGGGACACTCTGCGCCGCTCTGACCGATGGAGTTTCACGTCGAATGGGCAAGATGGCTTCTTTTGTAACGGTGCTGATTCTCATGTATATATGGATAAGTTGCGTGGGATATATCTTGTGGCAGCGGATTTCGTCATATCTGACGACGCACAGGTCCGTGGCGGAGACTGTTCCCGTCCCGGCTCCGAACAAAAAGAAGAAAAAACCTGCGCCGAAGAAAGCTGCTTCTGCTGAAGGGGATGACCTGCCTGGCTATGAGATGCCCGAGCCTGAGCTGCTGAAGTCGCGTGAGGGGGACAAACATCCTGTCACTGCCACTGAAATTGCGGAGAACAGCCGCATCATACGTCAGACATTGGCCGACCATAATGTCAGAGTCTCTGATGTGCAGGCGATTGCAGGTCCGACAATAACATTGTATAAGGTCTATCCCGCAAAAGGCGTGAGCGTCGCCGCGATAAGGGGACGGGCGGAAGACCTCAGAGTCGCGCTTAATGTTGACAGCGTGAGGGCAATGACCCTTAACGATGCGGTAGGTCTGGAGATACCGAACGCTCACCGTTCCATAGTGACTATGCGGGAACTGGTCGGTTCTTCGGAATTTACACAAAGCCGGGCGCGACTGCCGATTGCGATAGGGCGGACGGTGGATAATCGTGTCAAGGTGTTTGACCTTGCGGAGACTCCGCATCTTCTGGTCGCCGGAGCCACGATGCAGGGAAAGAGCGTCGGGCTCAATGTCATCATTACCTCGCTGCTCTACTCGAAGCGTCCGTCCGAACTCAAACTCGTGTTCATCGACCCGAAAGGAACAGAATTTTCGTCCTACAAGCATCTCTACAGTCACTACCTTGCGGTGCTGCCGTCCGCATCAAGCGAAGAGGATGAACGCGAAAAGGCCGTTGCCGTGGAACTGGACGACGCGGAGAGGGTTCTCCGTTCGGTATGCGAGGAGATGAAAGAGCGCTATGCGCTGATGCGTCTTGCGGGAAGTTCCCCTAATGTGGTGACATATAACGACAAGTTCACCTCAAATATGCTCCGGCCGGACAAGGGACACAGATTTCTGCCGTATATTGTCGTTGTGGTTGATGAATATGCCCAGCTGACGATGACGGCCGCACCCGAGCGTAAAAAGGCTGCCCGCAGCGTCACCGGCTCCATCATCAGCCTCGCGCAGATGGGACGCGCGGCCGGCATTCATGTGATTATCGCGACACAGACTCCGCGGCGGGATGTCATTTCCGGAATGATTAAGGCGAATTTCCCGACAGCGATTGCATTCAAGACAGCGACGCACACCGACTCTCAGGTCATAATCGACACTCCCGGTGCAGAAAAACTCGTCGGCAAGGGTGATATGCTTCTGGCCAGCGGTGCCTCGCAGGAGAGGATTCAGTGCGGCTACATTGATGCGGATGAAATAGCCGCTCTGACAAAGAGCGTCGAATCCTGCCGCGGCTATGGGAAAAGCTACACCTCCCCATACTATCTTCCCGAGGTGAAAGACGACGATGACGATTCCACCGACGTCGCCTCGTTCGACCCGAACAAGCTTGACCCGAGATTTGCCGAAGCCGCCCGTTTCGTGGTCGGAACAGGCCGCGCATCGACTTCTTCCCTTCAGACCAACCTCGGCTTCGGTTTCGCCCGCGCGGCACGAATCATGAATCAGCTGGAAGCCGCAGGCATCGTCGGTCCGAAGAACGGCTCCAAAGAACGTCAGGTTCTTATCTCTTCCTACGAAGAACTGGAGTCTCTGCTGCGTTAGGCTACATGTCCGCCAGCGACAGCCCCCTGTACTCAAGTGAATACCCGTCGAAGCGGCCGGTAGCCCGCAGAAACGCGGCTGCCTTTTCCTCAAGGCGGCTTCTGCTGAAATTCTCGGCGTTTCGCTTGACCTCAAAGAAAGTGGCCGTTCCGTCGAACTCATTTTCTGCGATGATGTCAATCTCGTTTTCGCCTTTCCTGTCCCACCAGCCTCCGAGGCGCGTATAACTGTGCTCGTCAATCAGGACTCGCCGGAAATAGCGTTCCAGCATCAGGCCGCTGAATGTCTCATAATCCCTGCCGATTATTCCCTTTACACTGTCATAGTTCTCAATCTCAAGCATATAGCTGTACTTGTAGATGAATCTGAACCAGAACATGAAGAAATTGTCATCAATGGCATATCTGACATTCTTTGTCGAACTGCGTTCAAACAGAGGCTGTTTTTTTGTAATGATCTCATAATCATTTTCCAGCTTTGTCATGTAACCTCCGATTTCCCTGCCGACGGCGAGTTCAATCTCGGCACGTGATGTCTTTCCTCGCGCTATTGCGGACAAGATGGAGAAATAGACCCCATAGTCTTTCCCGAATTCCTCAATCAGCACCGCCTTGCCCTCTCCGACAAAAACGGAATCCGCCCGCACGATGTGGTTAATCATTTTCGTCTTTGTCGTGGCTCCGGAATCAACAAGCAGCTGCACATACTTCGCGACACCTCCGGTAAAGGAAAACATTGCCAGAAGGTCGTCAGCCGTATAGTCGGGATTGTATTCCGTCAGGATTTCCTTCAGTACTGCGGGACCGAACGGGCGCACTGTCATAAGACGTGTCTGGCGGTTATAGAGAGGTTCTTTCCTGTCCTTGAATATCTTGGCCATTATCGAAAATATGGAACCGCATACGACAAGATTGATATGTGCCCGCGTGTGATAGATATCCCAGATCTTCTGCATTTCGCTGTATATGGATTTGTTTATGCGGAAAAAATCCTGAAACTCGTCGATGAACAGGGTGACGGGACGCTCAGCGGACAGTTTCATGAGATATTCGAATATATCAGAAAACCGCGTCACCTTCCCAAGCGCAGGCACGCCCAATTTTCTCTCGATTTCAGAGAGATAGTCATCGCACAATTCGCTTTCAGCCTTCCGTGTGACGAAAAAATACAGTATAGGCTCATCTTCGTAAGCCTTCCAGACCAAAGATGTCTTCCCGATGCGACGACGTCCCGTCACAACGGTAAACTGCGCGACCGTACGCGACAACTCGCGAATTTCGCGCAGCGTCGCAAGCTCTTCTTTTCTGTCAAAAAATCTCATGATGCAAACCGTATTTGTCAAGTTGCGAAACGGCCATTTCCGAAATGGCTGTTTCGCAACTGCAAAGATACAAAAAGTTGCCTAAATGGTTATATATCTACAACCATTTTTCTGACTCATACACTATTTATCTTCTCCTTCGATAAATGGTGTAATGGAATGATTTGTAGTTGTGTCAAAAATGCCGCAGCTCATCTTTATAAAACTTGAACACGGAAAAGTACTGAACTTCGGCATTGTCATTCCATTTGAACCAGGCGGGATTCCTCCAGTTTCTGAAGTTACGGATGAGGTGAATGTCACAGGCCGGTGTGTTTCCTTCCGCAAGCATGACCATTTTTTCTCCCTTCTTGTTCCGAACGACGTCAATCACGAATACGGCATGACCATATTTGTGGCCCTTTCTGGCCGGATAGACAAGAATGTCGCCGGGCTGAATGTCTTTCAACGCCCTTGTAGGCAGTTCCTTTGTCAGCGATGCGGTGTTGGCGAACCCATAAACCCTCTTCATGTATGATTCAAACGCCTTCCTGCTTCGGCCTCCCGGATAGAAGAAATCCAGGCCGGCATTGTTGGCGAAATGTATCTTCGCATATTTCCCGTGCCGAAAGAGGTATTCCGCACGAAGCCTCATGCAGGCGTCGGCACATTGTTCGGCATTGCTCAGGAGCGGCAGGTCAATTACGGCATATTTGTTTCGGTCTCCGAATTTTGCCGTTTCGTTGCTCCCGTAGAGCATCACCCTGGAACCCTTTGGCTTCAACGGGATGGAGCGCAGAAATTCGGTGTATTTAGGGTCATTTCCGCAGATTCTCTCATATCCCCTGGGTACCGAAATGTTCCCGACGCACTCGGCATTTTCGTAATTTCCCGGAAGCATCACCGGGATATAGAGAACCGCCAATATCGCAAAAACAAGCACAGACGCGACTGTGATGCAGATTCGAATAACTGATTTTTTCATTTTGTCAAAAGATAATGTTCTCCTGTAAGAGAATGTCACAGTCGGTAAAACGTAAACAGAAAAAATCACCCTTTCCTTTCCAAAAGGAAACTTTCCGCATTTTCTTTCCTTTTCAAAAGGAAAGCATTATATTTGCAAAAACAATTAAAGCATGGAACTCCGCAGAACATTTCAGTCAATCATAAGGCTGCATCAGAATGAGATACCATATAACGGTCTTATACCCAGAGAATTGTCTCTGCCCACATCGGGCGAGGACATAGTGACTGTAACCGGAATCCGCCGATGCGGCAAGTCGTCCTTGCTTCGGCTTGCGATAAACGAACTTCTTGCCGCCGGCATTCCGAGGGAGCGCATACTTTACATAGAGTTTGACGACGAGCGCTTTTCTTCGATGCTGGTTTCGGACTTCGACGACATACTTCAGGCATATCGAGAGATGTTCCCGGAGCAGCCGCTCAAGGATGTGTATATGTTTTTCGATGAGATTCAGCTGATTAAGGGCTGGGAACTGTTTGTACTGCGGACGTTCAAAAATTACTGCCGCCATATATTCATTACCGGAAGTACAGCAGAAATGCTGTCCGGAGAAATGGCTTCGGCTTTGCGCGGATGGCCGGACGAATATGTGGAACATCCCCTGAATTTTAAGGAATATCTCCGTTTCCGCGCCATCGTACCTGATTTTTATTCAGAAGACGGAGTCTCTGTCATAAAGACCGCATTCCGGAGATATTGCGCAGAAGGCGGATTTCCCAAAGCCGTCCTGGCCGAAAACGAAGGCGCGAGAATAAAGATTCTTCAGTCATATTTCAACACAATGCTGTTCCGCGACCTTATCGAACACTACGACATAAAGTCATCTCCCTCGGTAGTAAAGTATTTCCTTAAACGAGTCTTCGAGAATACGACGAAACCGACGAGCGTAAACAATATATACAACGAACTGAAATCCGCAGGAATAAAAGTGGGGAAGGACTCGCTTTATGAGTGGATGGAATACGCCTGCAATATCTTCCTTCTTTATAAGCTCCCGTGCTACACGCGCTCTGTCCTGAAAGAATCTGCCTTGCCGTCGAAATGTTATGTTTCCGACAACGGCTTGAGGAGCGCTGTTCTCAGCACGCCGAGTTCGGATGACGGGAAGGCGCTGGAAACCATAGTATTCGCTCTGCTGCATAACAGCTTGGGAAGCGAGGACAAACTCTATTATTTCAGAGAGGATTCCGGAGAGTGCGACTTCGTCGTCCAGAGAGGGAACAGAGTCGAAGAATTGGTTCAGGTGTGCTGGGAACTTACGAAAGAAAACCGGACAAGGGAGACAAACGGACTGCTTGCGGCCTCCGAGGCAACCGCCTGCCCCAATTGTCGCATAGTCACCTTTGAACAGGAAGAAACCTTCACCGAAAATGGCCGGACCATCACGGTAGTTCCTGCGTGGAAACTGTAGAAAGTTTGAGTATGGACAGAATTGCAGATGCGAGGTCTGCTGTATGGCTGTACCTTGCTCATGAAAGAACAGATGGTAAGAGGGAGCAGAACGGTCAGTCAATCATCACGAACTGAGCCCAGTATTTTGGGGCGGAGTAGTCGGGACTGGATTTCATGAACGAGACGGCGTTGTTGAAGGACTGACGCTTGGTCTTGCCGGTGAAGAGGCTGCGGTAGAACTCGGTCATGAAGATGCGGGTTGCCTTGTCCGGGACATTGCCGAGAGCCGCTACGACTGTTTTCGCCCCGGCGAGACGGAACGCCCGCTGAAGACCGATGATGCCTTCGTCCGAGATGTCTCCCAGTCCGCTCTTGCAGGCGGAAAGAACGACGAGATCCGTTCCGACGAGGTTCATTCGGGCGATTTCAGAGCCCAATAGAATGCCGTCATCCTCATTGTTCTCGTGCATCCCAGATTCGTATGCTTCCTTCTCCATCAGAATGCCGCATCTGTCCAGCGGGTTGTCGTCCTCGTCTTCCGCTTTTTCCGCTGCCCTATAGTAGAATCCGTGTGCCGCGATGTGTATTATCGGAACATGATTCCCGGATATTGCCCTGAATGAGCGTTCCGTGCATTTCTTTCCGGAGTGCGTCGTGGCGGCGACCCCATTTTCCTCTGCAATTGTGCTGATGTCTCTTATTTCCTTCTCGGTTTCAGGTATGGAGCGTGAGCCTCCCCAAAGTTCAATTCGTCCATATTTAGCAAATTTTTCCGGTTCATTGCGTCCGGCAAGCCAGGCCGTCGAACTGCAGGTCCGGATGTCGTAGGTGTCTGACAGGCAGCGGCCGTTGTCGTCGCGTGTCGCTGCAATGTTGATGTTGGCCAGTATGCCGATAGGGGAGTAATGTATAATCTTTCCTTTAATGTGCGGTGCAATCGGTTTCCAGATTGTCTCGAACAACTTTGCCGAAGAAACATCATAGCAGTTGCCGCTTCTGAGGACGCTTCGTAACTCCGAATCTGTGCAGAGTTTTACCGCAACGGGGGTGTCGTCACTTTTGTTCAGTATAATTGCCTTGTACTCAATCTCTTTGCCCGAGAGAGGCATATTGTTTACGATTTCGATGGCTGTCTCATCTTCATGCAGCGAGTTCCGGACCTGTGGCCACTTTATCAGGCATGAGTTCCAAAGCCTTGCCGCACCGCTCGGACCTCCGAGCGAATCAAGGCGTTCGCTGAATTTCGTTTCCCGCGCCGACCATCTCTGATAATCCGAAGAATAGAATGCGTCAAAAGGATTCCATTGGCTTCTCCATGACGGCGTCCTGTCATAATTGTTCCTCAAAGAGTCAACATACTCGAGCAGTTCGTCGTCCCCGCAGTCGTCAAGTTCCGTCAACACCGCCGACGCGATGTTGTTTACCGTTCCTTTGAGGAAAAGAGCCGCGTCATAGACGTCGCCCGCATTTGATGAGTCGTATGAAATCTTCAGCCAATGTATGATGTCGGAAAGCAGTCTGTAGTCCGGCCGTATAAATTCCTTGATGGCATAAAAGCCTCCGTCAGGAGACAAATACTTGAGCGAAAGGCTGTATGCGGCCTTCATTTCATCTTCATATCCGCTCTTTCCTGTCCAAAGGTCAAGCTGAGCCTTTGAATACAGCAGATATATCTGGGCCTCCCCATATTCCGAAACATTATAGTTCGTTGAGTTGTTTTCCGTCAAGTCAACATCTGCTGCGGACATCAGTACATTCAGAACTTTATATGCAGCATCAACATTACTTTCCCCGAGTTTTTTCAGATAGAGTCCATAAAGGGGATCCGAAAGAACATTCTCGATTTCACCCTCCCTGTAGGTCTTGCCGTATTTCAGGTGGTAGCCGAAAACTCTTTCAATCATCTCCCAATCGTCGATGAACGGCGCGCAGGCAAGGTCCGCACAAAACAGCAAATCGTGGTAGTATAGTATGTCTTCCTCTCCGTAAAGTCTCTGAGACAATGCCAATTTGTCCCTGCAGTACCCGTATGCGGCCCTGACCTCCGTCGTGTCATCAATGTCGGCTGTTCCGAGAGTTCCGTAAACCGCATATTCCAGAGCCTTGTATTTCATGACGTCGCTCAATGCGTCGCCGCATTCGCTGATGAGGTACTCTCCGACAATCCGTTCCTCGTCATAAGGGGCACGCTCAGCATAACCCAAGAGAAAATGGATGAAATCGGTTCTGTTCCTTGCATTCTGAATCCCATAGGCATACAGTCTCTGAAGGGCAGGCGTTTCGCCGTCTTCATCGCGGGAATCCCACGACCGCATATAGGCTCCGCCGGCGTTTTCCTGTATTTTACACATCGCTTCGCATAGGCTGTAATTGTCCAATGTGAGCAGAGAATCTCCGATTTCCTGTTTTATCGTGTTGTATTTCAGAGTGTAGTCCGTATCGGCCGGGTGCATCTTTAAGCGCTCACCAGCCTCAATTTGCCCCATGTAATATGCAACTGTGGTTCGGTCGTTCTCCGTGACCTCCGTTCCAAACTCATAGAAATCCAAGTCAGGAACGGAAAAATTCTGTGCCTTGGCATTGCTCCCTAATGCGATGAGGAACAAACTTGCTGTTATTTCGGCTAAGTATGAGCTACCTGTGGAGTTCGTCAAGAATCTTCTGCGCGTCATCTCTGTGAGGGTTGTTGTCTGAGGTTATTTTCTTAAGTTCAGTTTTTGCGTTCTTTACATCTCCGGCACTCAAATAGGCGAGGGCGAGATACCATTCAATGTCTTGCTCCAAGGCACTCAGTTCCATCAGTTCCGCAAATTCATTGTTATCGTCCTCGTCTATCGCAGATTTCCGGCGATGAATGTCAGCTTTCGCAATTTCCAGACTGCCAATTGCTTCAGTAAGATTTCCGGACTTCAGAAGCTGCACTGCTTTCTGAATCTCCCGTTCAATTTCATCGGCGCCACGATATGCATCAAGGGAGGCCAGATAGTCTTTGCCGATGCTTTTTGCCTTATCTGCAATGGAAATTGGAGCCGGATTCGGCTCTTCCGCAGGCTGTACTGACGGTGTTTCCGGCTTGCGCAGTTCCGCCGTGTCCGTCGGGGTCTGTGCATAGATGTTCTTTTCTACATTCTCGGACCGATTCCCTCTGGACAATACTACAACCGCAGCCACGACTGCGGCGGCGGAAACAGCGCCTCCGGCACACCAGAATATGCGCCTGAGTGTCCGGGCCTTTCGCTCCTTGCGCCGGATTTCGCTTTCCAGCGCCTGAAGCTGCTTTCTGGCACCGTTCTCGAAGACTGCCTCTTCAATGAGCCTGTCCAGTTCCTCGTTGTCGATTCTATTCATAGCCCAGCTCCCTGTATCTTTGTTTTACGATAGTTCTGACCTTGCCCTTGCAGCGGTTCACCATAGTCTTGACCGAGTCCGCGCTCCCATACCCCATAGTCGCAGCAATCTCGGCCTGTTTCTTCCGTTGGAAAAACTGCATATCGAGAAGCTTTGAGCACGGTTCAGGAATGGTTCTGACGACATCATTCAATACTTGCAGTCGCTGTTCCTTTTCCTGCTGGTTGTCTTCAGTGTCCGGCACATTCTCAATTATTTTGGCTGAATCGGTATCTGCGTCCCACACAATCGTAACAAGCGGCAGATGACCTTTCCTCTTACGGTTCATGTGGATATATCTCCCCGCGCTGTAGAGATATGACTTAACCTGCCGGTTCTCGAGGTCTGTGATTTTTCCTCTCTTAATATTCTGCAGCAGGCAGATGACGGCATCCTGAAACAAATCCGACGCGTCATCGCTTTTCAGCCCGAGTGAAGAGCGGGCAAAGGAGAGAAATCCGCCACGGAATGAGCTATAGACATCATTCATGGCGGAATTGTCTCCGTCAATCAGTCGCTGAATATAATTCTTGCCGATCATCTTGATTTCTGACATTTATGTGTGCGGTGGTAAAAGTCACAGAGGCGGATGGAGTGCAAGGCGCAGGCGAGCCTCAAACCGCAGCAACCTAATGGTTGTGAGGATTTGAGGAGTCGCCGTGCAACGAAGCAATCCGCCGACTCCTGCGGCTTTTACTCATTGTCTTTCTGCAGGTTCTGCAGGAACGCCTCATTCGTCGGATACTTCCTCAGACGCTCCTGGAGGAGTTCCATCGCCTCAATCGAGTTCATGTCGGCGAGGAAGCGGCGCACAACCCACATCCTCTGCGCAACAAGCGGATCGTAGAGCAGGTCGTCGCGGCGGGTCGAGCTGAGCGTCACGTCGATGGCCGGGAAAATGCGCTTGTTCGCGAGCTTGCGGTCGAGCTGAAGCTCCATGTTGCCGGTTCCCTTGAACTCCTCGAAAATCACGTCGTCCATCTTGGAGCCGGTCTCGGTGAGGGCGGTGGCTATGATTGTGAGCGAGCCTCCGTTCTCGATGTTGCGGGCCGCTCCGAAGAACCTCTTAGGCTTGTGGAGGGCGTTCGCATCCACACCGCCCGAGAGCACCTTTCCGGATGCCGGCTGAACGGTGTTGTAGGCGCGGGCCAGACGGGTGATTGAGTCGAGCAGGATGACAACGTCGTGTCCGCACTCGACCATGCACTTGGCCTTCTCAAGCACCATGTTCGCAACCTTCACGTGCTTCTCCGCAGGCTCGTCGAAAGTCGAGGCCACGACCTCGGCCTTCACCGTGCGCGCCATGTCCGTGACTTCCTCCGGACGCTCGTCGATGAGCAGGACAATCATATAGACCTCCGGATGGTTGTCTGCGATTGCATTGGCTATGGACTTGAGCAGCATCGTCTTACCTGTCTTAGGCTGAGCGACGATGAGTCCGCGCTGTCCCTTTCCGATAGGGGTGAAGAGATCCACGATGCGGCAGGAGAGGTCGTCGTGTCCGTTGCCCAAGAGGTTGAATTTCTCGTCAGGGAAGAGCGGGGTGAGGAAGTCGAACGGGATGCGGTCGCGGATGGACTCCGGCGAGCGTCCGTTGATGCTCTTCACGCGCACGAGAGGGAAGTACTTGTCCGTGTCGCGCGGCGGGCGGATGTCTCCGACCACGGTGTCGCCCATCTTGAGGGCGTACTGCTTGATGATTCCCTGTGAGACATAGATGTCGTCCGGCGAGCTGATGTAGTTGTAGTCGGACGAGCGGAGGAATCCGTAGCCCTCCGGCAGTGTTTCGAGTACGCCTGTGGCCTCCACGGTGCCCTCGAACTCAATCTTCGGCTGCTGAGGCCTCTGCTGATTGTAGCCCTGGCCACCGTTCTGATAGCCTTCCTGCCCATTGTTCTGCTGATGGCCGTGCTGGCCGTTCGGGTTGTTCCTCTGGCTGTTGCGCTCCTTGAGCTTTCTCGTGATGGCCTCCACTTCGGCGTCGAGCGCCGGGTCGCGCCTTATGACAGGCTGAACAGGCTCCGCCGCAGCGGTCGCCTCCGTCTGAGGCTTTTCAGCCGCCTCTTCCTTCTCCACATTTTCCGTGGCAGCCGCCTGCTGTTCGGCAATTTCCTGCGGCTGCCCGTTGTTCTGCACGCCGTTCTGCCCGTCTTTGCGTATGCGGCTCCTGCGTCCGCGCATCTGCTGCGGAGCCGCAGCCGTTTCGTCAGCCGGCGTTGCCACCGTCTGCTCCTGCGCCGCCGCATTTTCGCTCCGGACTGCCTCCTGTTCCTCCGGTTTCACGGCAACGGCTTCCTGTTCCGCAGGCTTGTCCTGCTGCCGAGGCTTGCGTCCCGGCCTGCCCTTGCGCTGTCCTTCAGCGGCCGTCGTCCTTTCTTCGCTCTTCACTGCATTCTCCTCGGCGGCCTTAGGCTGCTGAGAGTTCTCCTTATCCGTCACAGCCGCCTGCCTGCCGTTCTTTCCGGCAGACTTCTGAGCCCTGTCCTTTTTAGGCTCCCTTGCCTGCTGTTCTTTTGCCGGCTTGTCAGCACCCTTAGGCTTCTGCGCCTTTTTCTGCTGCTCATCGGCTCCTCCCTGAGCTCCCGCAGCCTGCTTTACACCTGCAGCGGCATCCTTGGCCGGCACCGCCTCCGCATTCTTGCGCGGACGTCCCCTGCGGCCTCTCGTTCTCTCAGGAAGCCCTGCCGCTATCCTCGCGGCCTCTTTCTCCGCCTCCTTTTCCGCATCACGTGCCGCCTTGGCCGCAGCCTCCGTGTCAAGGATGGCATAGACAAGGTCGTCCTTGCTCATTTTTTTGAAATTCTTAATCTTGAGTTCAGAAGCGAGTTCCACCAGCTTTTCCTGGTCCATCTCCTTCAATTCAAAAATCTTATGCATAAAAAACTAATTAAATTCAGATTATCCGTCAGGGCACAGAACCGCCCCAAAGAGAATTGACGCCGCAAAGTTACAAATAATTCTCAATTATCCAAAATACACAAATTTACCCTATTTCTTTCGAATCCTTAATCCAAGTTGTTTGAACAGCGGTGGGTAAAAGATGCAGAAAAGGATGAGATGCAAGGCATCAGGCCGAGACAAAACCGCAGCAACCTCCCGGTTGTGAGGATTTTGGCTATTGCCGTGCAACGCAGCAGATCGCCTTTTCTGCGCTTTTACCTGTAATTATTATCCCAGAAGGAACTGCTCTTCTTATACTTCAGCAAATCTGCCAGCGCCGCCGCGTTCGCCGCAATCCTGAAACTCCACGACTGCCACTTTCCCGTCGGCACCCAAGAGAACGAAATGTTGAAGCAGTGCAGGTCGTAGGTCGCCGAAATCTGGGTTGTGGTGAGCTTCATCGCCATAATGTCGAATCCCGTCTGCATATTTATCGAAAGCTTCGGCGTAATCTTCACGTTCCCCGAAATTCCGAGCGTCTGATTGAACCGGTGGTTCGTGATGAGCTGCTTCGTCTCCGAAAGGTACGAATATGACTTGCTGTACGAGAACGAATAGTTGAAGTTCACCGACCAAGGCACATTGGGATTCATGTAGTAGAGCCATCCTCCGGGGATATACTCTCCAGTCACCGGGTGATAGTAAATCCTCGTGTAATAGTCCGCCGGGCTGCCTCCCGCCTGCTTTGTTCCGTCGTTCCCGTTGATTTTCCCCTCGCCGGAAAGGGAGTAGGAGAGGGATGCGCTCGCGTTGGTCAGCCTCAGGAGCGGACCGCCCGCAGCGATGCTGAACTTGTTGTATTTCCGCCCCTGCCCGTCCACGGCATACGGGTCGAGGTTGCAGTTCGCGCTGATTCCGAGCTTTCCGAACACGGAAGTAGAAAGCGAAACGCCCACATTGTTCATCTTCAGCGAGTCCGCGAGGAAATTATAGCCGGTGTTGAAGTTAAGCTGGTCAATCAGCTTTATTTTCTTCGAGCCTGTGCCCGTCGTGTCCCGCAGGTCGCGCACCTTCGCCTCGAAGTTGTTTCCCACGCTGAGGCTTATGCTTCCCGTCTTTCCCTTGCCCGGAGCCGAATAGAGAGCCCCGCTGTAATTGTATATGTTATAATCCTTTGTCACGGTTTCCTTCGTCTTCGGATCCGTATATGAGAGCGTTCTCCATCCGTTGAATGCGAGTCCTTTTTCAGGAGAGAAATTCATGGAAATGGAAGGCGAAACCACGTGCCTGATTGCCTGAACCTTGCGGTGCTGCCCGAAATTGAACATACCGTAGAGGCGGGTGCTCATCGACAGGCCTCCGGAATATGTGTGCGTCGCTCCGAACGTTCCGAACTGCTTGCCGAGGTTTGTCTGGACGACTCCCGTTCCTTCCACGAGGTTTCCCTCGGCGTCATATTGCGGCTCGATGAACTGCATTTCCTGCTTTCTGAAATGCCAGTTCATGCCGTAGCTTATGCTCGGCGTCACATTTATGTACTTGAACAGCGTGAAGTTAGGCAGCCCTATCTGGAAATTGTGCGTCATTCCGTTCTGGAACTTGTCCGCGAATCCAGGCTGTCCGAACTCCTTCGCCTCGAAGTTAATCTTGTTCTGGAGAGTCGTGCTGTAGCCGATTGAGAATTTCTCATAGAACTTTTCCTTCCCGACGCGGTTCTTTTTCTTGAACGGATAGATTCGGCTCATCGAGAACGTCACGTTAGGAAGCGTGAACGAGTAGTTGCAGAGCGTGTCGCGGGTGTTCTGGCTGTGCAGGGCGTTCACCGACAGGTTGAACTTGCCGTTCCAGTTCTTGGAGAAGGACACTGAAGACGAAATCTGGTTCTGGAGAGCCTCCGTGACGGAATGGGAGTTATACCTGCTGTTCGCCGGGCTGGAGAAGTTCACGGATGCGCTGAACGAGACGCCCGGAATGGCCTTGGAATCCTGCGAGTGGCTCCATTTGACTCCGAAGTTGCGGCTCTGGAAAAAGTCCGCGGCGCCTTTCTCGCCCGTCTGGTCGTTGGAAAAGTTGAACGCGAACGTTCCCGTGCACTTGTAGTTCACCTTGTATCTCGAATTGACATCGACGCTCCAGGAACCGAGGGTGTAGAGACTCGTGGTGAGCGACACGTCGAAATAGTCGCCGATTACAAAGTAGAGACCGAGGTCGCGGAGATAGAATCCTCGCGCCGTTTCCTCTCCGAACGACGGAATGAGTATGCCGGTGGCCCTGTCGGGACGTTTGGGGACGAATCCGAATGGCAGGCCGACAGGTAGAGGAACATCCATGATTACGGGATATGCCGGTCCGAAGACCGTCTTCTGCGAGGGCTTCGTGATGACCTTCGCCGCCGTGAGGTTCAGATAGTAATGGGGATGCTCGGCGTCACAGACCGTGTATTTTCCGTGCGTTATGTTTATGGAATTGTCCGGCATCATCTTGATGTTCTTTCCGTGCAGGATTCCGTCCGCCTCCTGCGTCACGATGTTGGTGATGCGCGCCTTGCGGCTCTTGAAATTGTAGCGCAGCTCCTCCATCGTGTAGGACTTTCCTCCCTGGCTCATCGTCGGCTGCCCGGTGATGTTCCCGAGCGTGTCCTTCGTTCCCCGGGCGTAGAGCGTCTGGGTCCGGAGGTCATATTCCATATAGTCGGCGGTAAGCTTCATGTCCCCATAGGTCACCGAAACATCGCCGTAGTAATAGACCATCTGCCTGCCGTCGCTGAAATCCTCGATAATCGAATCCCTCGCCGTGGAGAACGCCGGGCGCTCAAGCGAGGACTTGCTCAGCATCGCCACGGAGTCGGCCCTGAACAGGGAATCCGCGACATGAATCGAGTCCCGGACCGCCTTCAGGGAATCCGCTGCCGCCCTTTGTGCGCTGTCGAGAACCGGGGCTGCGGCTTCAGTTTCGGCCTTCTTCTGCCTCCTCCTCGAACGGCGGTTGTCCTGAGGGGACGGGAGCACGAACGAACAAAGCACCAGCAGTGTAATCACTGCCAGCGCGGCGTTCTGTAACTTATTGCTCCCTAACGGTTTCAACATCAATTGTTCAAAATTATTCCGAATCTCCGCCTCCATGGGCCGTCCGGCGGACTGTCAGGTTGCACTGAAAAATTCGGTTATGTGCACTTTTTTTTCTAATTTTGCAACCGACAAAATTACGACTAATTTCGTTCATTAGCAAATTGTATGCTGTTTATGACCCGTTTTTTCAGACATTTCAGGGCGATTCTCCCGCTGCTCGCCGTCCTCGTGCCGGCAGGCCTTTCCGCGCAGGACTCCGGCAAGCCGGCGGCCCGGAACCGGGGGAATGAAGCGCGGCTCGGCCTGAACACCGTCGTGATTGATCCGGGACACGGCGGGAATGACCCCGGGTGCATATCGAAGGACAAAAAGACCAGGGAAAAGAACCTCACGCTCGACATATCCCGCCGCCTCGCGAAGAAAATCCGCGCCGCCTATCCTGAAATCAGGGTTCTTCAAACACGAAACTCCGATGTTTTTGTTCCTCTGGTACAGCGCGCCCAGATAGCGAACAACGCCCATGCCGAGCTCTTCATCTCGATACACATAAACGCCATAGCCGGCACCGGACCGAACGGCTACTCCGTCCATGTCCTCGGCCAGTCGTCGAAGAAGGGACGCGACCTCTACTCGAACAACTTCAACGAATGCGCCCGCGAGAACTCCGTGATTCTCCTCGAGGACGACTACAGCACGAACTATCAGGGCTTCGACCCCAACGATCCCGAGTCATCAATCCTCTTCTCGCTCATGCAGAACGCCTACCTTGAGCAGAGCCTCATGTTCGCCGACGACGTGAACCGGGCCATGCGCGGAGGCCCGTTCAGGACAAGCCGCGGAGTGCATCAGGATCCGTTTCTCGTACTGTGGAAGACCGCGATGCCGGCCGTCCTCATCGAATGCGGGTTCATCAGCAACGCCTCGGACCTCTCCGTACTGCGCAGCGGCGAGAAACTTGACGAGATTGCCGACCGTCTCCTTGAGGCCTTCCGGCAGTTCAAGGCGGACTACGACCGCAGCCTGAACATCAGCGCGGCGGCCTCCCCGTCTGTTTCTGCGGACAAAACCTCCGGCGCTCCTGTCTCGGCTGCTCCGGAGACTCCGGCTTCGGACTCCTCCGAGGCACTTGGCCATGGCGCTCAGGTCGCTTCGGGGACGGTCTGGTACGGAACGCAGATTCTCGCCCTGAGCCGTCTGCTTTCCGACGGCGACTCTGCCTTCAAAGGGCTTAAGGCTGAGGCTGTCCGTGACGGCAATATATATAGGTACGTGGCAGGGCGCGGTGACACCCTCGAATCCGCCGTCGCTGAGAACAGAAAAATCAGGGAAAAGTTCCCCGACTCATTCCTTGTCCGCGTCAGTCCCGACGGAAGGGTCGAGAGGCAACGGTGAGAAAAGGGATATATACCGAAAAGAATGAAAAATCATGAAACATCAGAAAGAATTTAAGATAGGGATATTCGTAGTCGTAATCCTCGTCGGCTCGTTTTTCGTCATCAACTACCTTCGCGGCCGGGACGTCTTCCACCGCGAGATTGAACTGAAAGGTCATTTCGACAACGTCGAAGGCCTTGTCCCGTCGGCCATTGTGCAGTACAGGGGCTACAAGGCCGGGCAGGTGTCGTCTGTGGCCTACAGTCCCGAGACGGACAACTTTGAGGTCGTCTGCTCCATAGACAAGAAATTCCGCATCCCGGAGGACTCGAAGATGACAATCTTCAGCACCAGCATCATGGGCGGGAAGGGAATCGTCCTTGAGGCTGGGGAGTCCGCCGATATGGCCAAGGACGGCGATGAGCTTCAGGTGGCCGTGCAGGCGGATCTTGTCGAGTCGCTCGCCGGAAACATCGGTCCGCTCATGGACGGACTTTCGGAGACGATGAAAAAGCTTGACGAGACGATTGCCGGGGTGAACAGCCTTCTCGGAGAGGAAAACCGGGCCAACATAAGCCGTGCCCTTTCGGATTTGAGGCGCACAATGTCAAACGTCGCCTCGCTCACAGGCGGTCTCAACTCCAGGTCCGCCGACCTGCAGACGTTCATCGCGCAGCTGAGCGATGTCTCTGAAAGACTCTCCGTCATAGCGGAAAAGGCCGACGGCGCCATGGACAGTCTCGGCAAGTTCGCGTCCAATCTTGAAAAGAGCGACGTGGAGGGGCTCGTGGATTCCGTGACCCGCCTGTCCGAGTCGCTTCAGAATCCCGAGGGCTCCATGGGCAAGTTCCTCCGTGACGGAAATCTCTACAACTCCGCCGACTCGCTCATCAACGAACTCAACGACCTCATCGCAAAGATGAAGGAAAATCCTAAGAAATATATGAAAATATCCGTCTTCTGACGCTGTATCAAGGATTTGTTTGATTTTGAAATATTCAAAATTGTAAATGTCTAAACAAGCGCAGTTTTAACAAAATTTTCGATTGTAAAATATTTATAATCAATAAATTATAAAAATTTTATATAAAAAGAAAAATTCGGCTCGCACTTACTAAAAAATAATTCATATACAATAGGAAAAAGAAATTTTTATAATTTTTTTTTCACCAACTTTGCAATCCTTTCGCGAAACGGGAGGAATTTTCACATGACACAGGAAAGACACATATCGGTTTGGGAGAATTGCCTGCGCTTTATAGAACAGAATATAGAGCCGCAGCAGTTCGACATCTGGTTCAAGCCGATACGTCCGGTGTCGTTCGTCAACTCGGAGCTCACCATTGAGGTTCCTTCGGCTTTTTTCATGGAATGGCTTGAGAACTACTACCTCAATATCATCAAGGCCGCTCTGAAGAAGGAAATCGGAGCTTCCGCGCAGCTCAAGTATGTGTTCAAGCCGGTGAGGGTACAGCCGCCGATAAAGTGCACGGGAGCCTACACGACGACTCCGGTGAACCGTCCGGTGTCCATTCCGACCGGCGGCGCGAACAATCCCGGGGCATTCGTCTATCCCGGGCTCCAGAGGGTTCAGATAAACCCGCAGCTCAACCCTGTCTATTGCTTCAACAACCTCATCAAGGGCGAGTGCAACAAGATGGGAATCAACGCCGGCGAGAACATCGCCATGGCGCCGGGCAGGACGGCGTTCAACCCGCTCTTCCTCTTCGGAGGTCCGGGGCTCGGAAAGACGCATCTTGCGCAGGCCATCGGCCTCTCGATTAAGGATCGTTATCCGGAACTGATAGTTCTCTATGTGCCTGCAAACAGGTTCAAGACTCAATATATGGAGGCCTGCGTGAACAACAAGCTCACCGATTTCATGGCCTTCTATATGAAGATAGACGTGCTCATCGTCGATGACATTCAGGATTTGGCGAGCCACGGCACTCAGGTGGCGTTCTTCAACATCTTCAACCATCTCCACCAGAGCGGCAAGCAGCTCATCTTCACGTCCGACCGTCCGCCTGTCGAACTTCAGAACTTCGAGGAGCGGCTTCTTTCAAGGCTCAAGTGGGGGCTTTCCGTGGAACTTACGCGTCCCGACTATGCGACGAGGCTCGCCATGCTCCGCTCGCGCAGCGGCCGGGAAGGGGTTGAACTGTCTGACGAGGTGCTCTGCTATCTCGCGACCAACATCCGCTCCAACTTCCGCGAGCTTGAGGGCGCTCTCATCTCGCTCATAGCGAACGCGACCCTCGCCCACAAGGAAATCACCGTGGAACTCGCCGAGCAGATTACAGGCCAGCTCATCGGGGAGACGAAGAACGAGCTCACGATTGACCGCGTTCAGCAGGTTGTCTGCGACTATTTCAGCATCAGCAAGGACGATATGCTGTCCAAGACCCGCAAGCGCAACATCGTGCAGGCCCGTCAGATTGCCATGTATATGTCACGCAGCCTCATCAACTGCTCCCTTTCGGCCATCGGCGCAGAAATCGGCGGCAAGGATCACGCTACCGTGCTTCATGCCTGCTCGACCGTGACCGACCTCATCGCCACGGACAAAGTCTTTAAGCAGTATGTCTCCGACATCGAGAAAGTATTAGTCTCGCGCGCGTAAGAGCAGGCATCTGCTTCGTTGCGCGTCTCGATGAAATCCTCACAACCGTGAGGTTGCTGCGGTTTCATCTTCACCGTGCGCCTTGCGTCTGCCCACTCTTACGCACGCGACGTCTCAGTTTTTTATCCCTTGTCATTTCGAGCAAAGCGAGAAATCTTTGATTAGAAAGAATCGCTTGTCATGTAATCTTTGATTCTGGAAAAATTCGTATATTTACGCCTCGTTTAGGGATATTAAATATACGAAGATATGAATTCAGAAAAAATTCTTTCCATCTTTAAGGAAATCACGCTCATACCCCGCGAATCGGGGCATGAGGAGAAGATTGTTGAATATCTGGTCAAATTCGCAGAGACTCATGGACTTGAATGCAGGACTGACGCGGCGCGCAATGTCGTCATCAGACGTCCGGCTTCTCCCGGATTCGAGGACCGTCCGACCATTGTGCTTCAGGGGCACACCGACATGGTATGCGAGAAGAATGCCGGAGTCGAGCATGACTTCGCGACGGACCCGATAGATTATGTCATCGAAGACGGCTGGATGATTGCGAAGGACACGACCCTCGGCGCAGACTGCGGAATCGGCGTCGCGGCTGAGCTTGCGGCTCTCATAGACCCTGCTCCGTGCGGCAGGCTGGAATGCCTCTTCACCTCTTCCGAGGAGACCGGAATGGACGGCGCGTTCGGTCTTGAACCCGGCTTCATCACAGGAAAAATTCTCATCAACCTCGACTCCGAGGACGAGGGGGAGCTCTTTGTAGGCTGCGCCGGAGGAATCGACACCACGGCGGTATTCGAGTACACTCAGGTGCCGCTTCTGCCTCATGATATGGCGTCGTTTCAGGTCAGGATATTCAACGGTGTCGGCGGGCACAGCGGAGACGACATCAACAAGGGACGCGCGAACGCGGTGCAGCTGCTCTCCAGATTCCTTTACGAATGCCTTTCATCCGACGACTTCAAGCTGGTTCTCTGCGGCATTGACGGCGGCAACAAGCGCAACGCCATCGCCCGCGAGGCTTCGGCCACGGTAGCGGTTTCAGGAGACGATGCGGCATTCAGGTCTCTCTGGGACAGGTTCACCGCCGATGTGAAAGGGGAGTTCTCGACCACGGAACCGGAACTGTCCTTTGCATTGGAGGCTGTGCCGCTTCCCGCGACAGCAATCAACGGAGACACCGCCCACAGGCTCATCAGCGGCCTCTATGCCGCCCCTCACGGCGTGCTCGCGATGAGCGCCGACATCCCTGGACTCGTCGAGACATCGACCAATCTTGCGTCGGTAAAGATGCAGAACGGCGGCAAGGTTCGCGTCGGCACCAGCCAGCGCAGTTCCATCGACTCCGCGCGCAGGGCGGCGGCGGCGAAAGTCGAGGCAGTGTTCATGCTTGCCGGCGCCGAGGTCACCCACGAGGGCGAATATCCGGGATGGAAGCCGAAGCTTGATTCCGAAATTCTCCGCCGCTGCATCGCTTCCTACAAGAAGCTCTTCGGTACGGAGCCTGCCGTCAAGGCCATACACGCGGGTCTCGAGTGCGGACTGTTCCTCGAAAAATATCCCGATCTGGACATGATTTCGTTCGGTCCGACCCTCCGCGGCGTCCATGCTCCCGGCGAACGCCTCGACCTCGCCTCGCTTGACAAGTTCACCCTCCTTCTCGACGACGTATTACATAATTGAGACACCATTCCGCAATGAACTCCCGCCGTTCTCTCCCGGTGACCTCACCTGTCATTTCGACCGGAACGCAGTGGAGCGGAGAAATCTTTGTGCAGAACTATGACTGAAATAAAAATAGCCCCCTCAATGCTCTCGGCCGACTTTCTGAATCTCGGAAAGGATGTCGCGATGGTAAACGAGCACGCGGACCTGTTCCACCTCGACGTGATGGACGGCACTTTCGTCCCGAACATCTCCTACGGATTTCCGGTTGTGGAAGCCGTCGCAAGGCAGGCCAGCAGACCTCTGGACGTGCACCTGATGATTGTGCATCCCGAAA
The DNA here is from genome assembly GCA_934725015.1 of uncultured Bacteroidales bacterium. Lineage (GTDB taxonomy): Bacteria > Bacteroidota > Bacteroidia > Bacteroidales > UBA932 > Cryptobacteroides. Next base: position 355,102 of record CAKVAS010000002.1, on the reverse strand, counting down.
AATACGCCGACAAGTTCGTCAGGGCCGGCGCCTCGATGGTCAGTTTCCATCTCGAAGCCGTCGGGAGCGACGCCGAGGCGGACGAAATCCTCGCCGGCATCCGTGCGGCGGGGGCAAAGGCCGGGCTGGTCATCAACCCGGACATACCTGTGGAGCGTCTTTTCCCGCATCTGGAGAACGCCGACTACTTCCTCATAATGTCCGTATTTGCCGGATTCGGCGGTCAGAAATTCATACCCGAAACCTACGGAAAAATCCGCAGGCTGAGGGAATATATGGAAAAGGCCGGCACGGTTCGTCCGATTGAGGTCGATGGGGGAGTGTCAAAGGAGAATGTTCACGCACTGGGTGAAGCAGGCGCGGAGATTTTCGTCGCCGGAAGCGCCATCTTCAGGAGCGAGCGTCCGGGCGATTACATCGCGCAGATGAGGAAGCTCGCGATAGACTGAGCTGATTTTTTCCGAGAGGATTCCGCACAGATGCTCGAGGCTCGCGTCCGTGTCGAGCCTTCTGCCTGTCAGGGACGCGACAGAAACCGGGTTGACAAGCTCCGGAGGGAATGCCGTCTGATTGAGATTCAGCCCGATTCCTACTATGCTGGATTTCAGGACATTCCCGCCGGTTCTGTGCTCGATGAGTATTCCGCAGATTTTTCCATGCCCGACATACACGTCGTTCGGCCACTTCACCCATGCGCTGATGCCCTGTTCTCCGAGAAAGTTCACGACTCCGGCGGCCGCCGCCGCGCTCAGAAGCATCTGGCAGGACGCGGGGAACGGAGGCCATGACGGCGCTGCTCCATCGGTTCCCGTCCGCCCGGTGGTTCCGTCTTCCGCATATTTCAGCACGAGCGTGAACGTCAGGTTCTCGCCCGGGGCGGCAAGCCATTTCCTCGTGTCCTTTCCCCTCCCGGCGGTCTGACACCTCGCCGCAATCACTGACATATTGTCAAGTTCCCCGAGCCTTCTGGCAGCCTCGCTGTTGGTCGAATCAATCTCATTATACCATATTATGTGACAAGTTCTCCTCATTGTCGCCCGTGAATTGCTATTGGTTTGTTTTTTGATTATATTTGTAGGCTAATTTAGGCATATTTTTGTATAATTCATAAGATTTTAGATGAAACTCAACGAAGTCAAGGTCATTGCCGAGGCAATGCTCGAAAAGAAGGGGCAGGAGGTTCTGTCTCTCAATCTCAAGAAAATAGGGACGGCGATATCCGATTATTTTGTCGTTTGCAACGCTGATTCGACTACGAACGTCCTTGCCATTGCCGACAATGTCGAGGACAGGATGATTGAACGCTGCAGGAGGAAAGTCATCCGTTCGCAGGGACGGGAGAATGCGCTGTGGGTCATTCTCGACTACGGCGACATCGTGGTTCACGTGTTCCAGACCGCATACCGTTCCTTCTACCGTCTGGAGGATCTCTGGGCCGATGCCGAGCGCACGGACTGGAACGACGGGGCGGCTGAATAGGGAATCAAACATTTTCGCAAAATGGCAGATAAAAAGAAAAATTCCGGCGACAAGAAACGGAAGATGAAGGTAATAACCATCAATCTCTCATGGTTCTACATACTCATCATAGGACTCATCATCTGGATGCTGTTCTTCCAGGACTCGGACGGCAGGGCTAACCCGCAGAAGATTGAGTGGGAGGAGGTTCAGCAGATGGCCCGTGAGGGGGACATTCAGGAGATAGACTTTGTACGCAACGAGTTTGAGGGCAAGATCAAGGTGCGTCCGGACAGGCTTCAGAAATATGAGTCGAAGTTCGGCGGACAGGTTCCCAAGAAGTCTCCGCATTTCTTCTTCCTTGTCTCAAGCAGCTTCAACGCCGAGGAGATGTTCGGCGCTCTCAACGGTCAGCTTCCGCAGGAGTCGCGCTTCAAGGTCGTAATCGAGAACAATGACAAGACATGGGTCGATGTCCTGAACTGGCTGTTCTGGCCGTTGCTTCTGCTTCTTTTCTGGGCCTTCATGTTCCGTGGGATGGGCAAGTCCATGGGCGGTCCGGCCGGCGGCGGAATATTCGGAGTCGGGAAGACCCCTGGAAAGCTTGTCGATAACAAGGACAAGAACAAGGTCACCTTCAAGGACGTCGCCGGACTGTACGGCGCGAAGGAGGAGGTCGTGGAAATCGTCGATTTCCTGAAGAATCCTAAGAAATACACGGCGCTCGGCGGCAAGATTCCTAAGGGTGCGCTGCTCGTGGGCCCTCCGGGCACGGGAAAGACCCTGCTCGCAAAGGCCGTCGCAGGCGAGGCTGACGTGCCGTTCTTCTCGATTTCCGGTTCTGATTTCGTCGAGATGTTCGTGGGAGTCGGCGCGTCGAGGGTGCGCGACCTGTTCCGTCAGGCCAAGGAAAAGGCCCCATGCATCGTGTTCATAGACGAGATTGACGCAGTCGGACGGGCAAGAAGCAAGAACGGCGGCTTCACATCAAATGATGAGAGGGAAAACACTCTGAACCAGCTGCTTACCGAGATGGACGGGTTCGACACCAATTCCGGAGTCATAATCCTCGCCGCCACCAACCGCGCCGACATTCTCGACAAGGCCCTGCTCCGCGCCGGACGCTTCGACCGTCAGATTCACGTCGAGCTTCCGGACCTCAAGGAGAGGGAGGAAATATTCAAGGTTCACCTCAAGGGCATAAAGCTCGCCGAGGACTTCGACGTGGAGTTCCTTGCCAAGCACACGCCGGGATTCTCGGGCGCCGACATCGCGAACGTCTGCAACGAGGCGGCCCTCACGGCGGCAAGGCACAACAAGCACAAGGTGGATAGGCAGGACTTCCTCGATGCCGTTGACAGGATAATAGGAGGTCTGGAGCGCAAGGACAAGATAATCACTCCGGAGGAAAAGAAGTCGATAGCCCACCACGAGGCCGGTCACGCCGTGGTCAGCTGGCTGCTTCCGAACGCGAATCCTCTGTTCAAGGTCACGATTGTCCCTCGCGGACAGGCTCTCGGAGCCGCGTGGTACCTTCCGGAGGAACGCCAGCTGATGACAAAGGCTCAGATGACGGACGAGATGTGTGCGCTCATCGGCGGGCGCGTCGCGGAGGAGATTGTGAACGGGCAGCCTTCGACAGGCGCTCTGAACGACCTTGAGAGGCTGACCAAGATGGCCTACAGCATGGTATGCTACTATGGAATGAGCGAGAGGGTCGGGACGGTGTCGTTCTACGACTCGACCGGCTCCCGGGGATATGAGCTTACCCGCCCGTACAGCGAGAAGACGGCCGAGGTCATGGACGAGGAGGTCAAGCGCCTCGTGCAGGAAATCCACGACAAGACCCTTTCACTCCTCACGGAGCACAGGAAGGAGTTTCTTGAGGTTGCGGCCCTGCTGCTCGAAAAGGAGGTGATCTTTGCCGATGACCTTGAGCGCATTCTCGGACCTCGTGTCGGAGCAGACAGCAGCCAGAACCGCGAGGAGGAGAAGGCTGCCAGAGCCCAGGAGGACGCGGAGAAGTCCTCCGGTGAAAATCCGAACGGTGAAGAAGGTTCCGGGGAGCCTTCCGGGGGCGAGACCGGCAATGCACACGATAAAGACACCGAGCAATGAAAAATCTGATAGTCAGAACAGTTTCCGGACTTGTTTTCCTGACAGTGATGCTTCTGGCATTGCTGTCAGGAGACTGGTTTGAAGGGGGCAAGTACATCTTCGCGGCCGTGATGATGTTTGCCCTCGTGATGATGATGGCGGAATTCTTCAGCATGACCATGGGCAATGTCTATAAGGGTTCGAGGCTGCTCGCGATTGTCGGCGGCTGCATGATGTTCGCCGTGACGTTTCTGGTACAATCGACTGAGGCCGTCACCGGGCGCTTCATCGCGCTGGCCTTCATCCCATTGTTCATCGTGATGATAAACTCCCTCTATGTCAAGGACAAGAAGGACTTCGGAATGTTCGCGAACATCTACACCGGACTGCTCTACATCGCCGTTCCGTGGACTCTGCTGAATTTCGTGGCCTTCGACTCCCTGCATGATTTCAACGGCCTTGTGCTGCTCTGTATGTTCGTGATTATCTGGGTGTCCGACGTGGGGGCCTACATCTTCGGCAGCACCCTCGGACAGAAGTTCGGCCCGAAGCTCTTTCCGTCCGTTTCGCCCCACAAGTCATGGATAGGATGCATAGGCGGTTTTGTCTGTGCCCTGGGAGCCGCCTACGGGATGCACTGTCTCGACTGGCTGCCGTTCAGCGAGACGCAGTGGTATCACTGCCTTGCAATCGCGGCGATAATGAATGTCACCGGAGTATATGGGGATCTCATCGAATCCCAGTGGAAACGGCATTGCGGCGTCAAGGATTCAGGAAGCATAATTCCGGGACACGGCGGAATGCTGGATCGTTTCGACAGCGCCCTCGTCGCCATCCCTGCCGCCACCGTCTATATGATGTGCTTCGATATGTTATAATATTAGGTTGAAATTTGAGAAGTATTTTGGAGATCTATGAAATCGGATATAGACCCGAAAGACGAACAAATATTTAGATTATGAAGATTCATAAGGATTGTTACAAGACCATCGCAGTTGTGTGGCTGATATGCCTCATACTGCTGTTTCTGATATGGCGTTTCCTGTACGGCGTGCTTTATGTCTCTATTCCGCTGTCTGCGGTGCTGCTGTTCATGATGGGCTTCATCACCTATTTCTTCCGCCTGCCGCGTCGCGAGACAGTTCCCGGGGAGAATGTGCTGACCGCAGTCGCCGACGGGGAGATTGTCATCCTCGAAAAGGTCTATGAACCGGAGTATCTCAAGAGGGAGTGCATCCAGGTCTCGATTTACATGAACTTCTTCAACGTTCACGTGAATTTCTGGCCTATGGACGGTGAAGTCAGCTACTACAAGTACCATCCGGGAAAATACTACCTCGCATTCCTCCCGAAGGCTTCCGAACTCAACGAACACTCGTCCGTGGGGATGAGGAACGCTCACGGGGAAATACTCTTCAAGCAGCTTGCCGGCACCTTCGCGAGGCGCATAGTCTGCTACGCGAAGCCGGGCAATACGGTCCGCAAGGGCGAGCAGTGCGGGATTATCAAGTTCGGCTCGCGCATAGATATGTACCTGCCGCTCGACGCCGACATCAAGGTTGAAATCGGAGACGACGTGCGGGCCTGCGAGACGGTAATAGCGGAACTCAAGTAGAGGGGACAGACTTTTTTAAGCGACTATGACAGAAATATTTATAATACTCTTTCTTATTCTTCTCAACGGGGTTTTCTCGATGTCTGAAATCGCGATGATTTCCGCGAGGAAATCCAGCCTCCAGAGCGAGGCGGACGACGGTAACACAAAGGCGAAGCGGGCGCTGAAGCTCGCGGGTGAGCCTGACAAGTTTCTTTCGACCATCCAGATAGGTATCACGCTCATCGGAATCCTCACCGGTATCTTTTCCGGAAACGAGATTGCACGTGCGCTTGGCGGAGTCTTTGAGAGATGGGGCGTTCCGGCATCGACGTCAGGCGGTCTGGCCAAGACCCTGATTGTGATAATCGTCACCTATTTCTCAATCGTGCTCGGGGAACTCGTGCCGAAGCGCATCGGAATGAGCAAGGCCGAGAAGGTGGCGAAGGCGATGGCCGGCCCGATGCAGCTGCTTTCCAAGATTGCCTCACCGTTCATATGGATTCTTTCAAAAAGCACCGCCGGGGTGGCGAAGATGTTGGGAATCAAGGAAAACGACAACAATGTTACGGAAGATGAAATCATCTCTCTCGTGCAGGAGGGCACCGAGGACGGGGAGGTTTCGGAGGTGGAGCAGGACATCGTGGAGAGGGTCTTCACTCTCGGTGACCTAAGCGTGAACACAATCATGACCTCGCGTCAGGACATAGTCTGGCTCGACAGGAACATGACGGAAGCTCAGGTGAGGGAAGTGATAGAGGAAAACATCTATGAGGAATATCCCGTATGTGATGACGACCTCGATCATGTCATAGGCGTTCTGAACATCAAGGACTTTCTGCGCTGCTACGGCAAGACGGGGTTCGACCTCGGGAAGATGATGCGCGAGCCAGTCTATTTCCACGAGAACATGACCGTCTATAAGGTTCTTGAGGAGATGAAGATCAAGCGCATATCCCGCGCACTCGTCTGCGACGAGTTCGGAGCGCTCTGCGGCTTCATCTCGCTGAAGGACATCATGGAGGCTCTTGTGGGCAACGTGAACGACGACGAGGAGGACGAACCCTACATTGTTCCCCGCATGGGTGCGGACGGAAAGCCCGACACTACGGGAGCCAGCGGCTATCTTGTTGAAGGCCAGTGCCCGATATATGACTTCCTTTCCTATTTCGACCTTCTCGACGACACGATGGAGGACTTTGAATACACAACCATCGCGGGACTTATCCTCAGCGAGACCGGCCACATCCCTTCAGCGGGCGAGGTTATCAACTGGGAAGGCTTCTCCCTCGAAGTCGTTGACATGGACGGCCCGAGAATCGACAAGGTTCTCGTTCATAGAATCCAAACAGAACCGACTGAGAAAGAACCTGAACAATCATCAGATAAAAACTCTAAGCCAAACAGCGAAAAGGAGGCGTAGGGATAAGCCTTTCGTGCTGTGGCCACCCTCGGCTCCATAAGAGGGAGGGACCCAAGCGATAGCCTGGGAGGGGTCTCGCGAAAGCGAGACGCTAAGAAAGGCTTATCTCTGCGCCTCCGTCCCTTCAATTAGCTCTAACAATCGATCAACAGCCTCAGTCTCAGGAACGTGCCTGAGGACGGCCTCCTTGCCCTTGTAGATTGACACCTTGCCGTTGCCTTCGCCGACATACCCCCAGTCGGCGTCCGCCATCTCGCCCGGACCGTTCACAATGCAGCCCATCACGGCTATCACCATACCCTTGAGATGCGCCGTCCGTGCCTTCACTCTCTCAAAAGCATCCTGAAGATTATACATGGTGCGTCCGCATCCCGGGCAGGCAATGTATTCCGGCCTGTAGAATCTCCGGCGTGCGGCCTGCATAAGTTCATCGACGAGATATTCCCCGAACTCCTGGGTGACTTCCACCGCCGCGCCGTTCCCGTCGAGATAGCTGCCGCCAATCTTCAATGAGTCTATCTCCTTGTCCAACAGTCTCTTGCCGAAATCGCAGGCAGCGTCAAAGAGCAGCCTCTCGCGTGAGGGAGCGTTATAGACGGCAGACACCCGCCGGCCTCCGTCGAACATGGAGATGTGGAACATGGATGAGTGCAGGCGGTGGCCATAGCGGTCGGAAAGATACTGCGCTGCAGGAAGCTCGTTCACAGGCGGCTCCGTCAGCGAAACGCGCACCGTGTCCCCGATTCCGTCAGCGAGCAGGGCCGAAATCCCGACAAGGGACTTGATTCTCCCGGCATCCCCGTTCCCGGCTTCGGTCACTCCCAGATGAAGAGGGTAGTGCATATCCTCCGCAGCCATCGCCTCTACCAGAAGGCGGTAAGCCTCGACCATAACAATCGTGTTGCTTGCCTTGAGGCTGACCACCACAGCATCGAAATCATTGTCCCTGCACATCCGCAGCCACTCCATAGCCGCCTCCTTCATCGCGAAGGCCGTGTTGCCGTAGAGCGAGGTAATCCGCTCCCCGAGCGAGCCGTGGTTCACCCCGATTCGGATAGCCGTCCCGTGCTCCCTGCAGACCGCGACAAGACGCGCGAACTGCTCCCGCGCCTTGTCATGGTCCCGGTGGAAATTCCCGGGATTGATGCGGACCTTCTCCACGACGGAGGCAGCCGCAATGGCTATTTCTGAACTGAAATGCACGTCGGCGACAATCGGAACCCCAATCCCGGCCGCCCTCAGGCGTGAATGAATCTCCGCCAGGGAATCGACCTGCGCGACGGACGGAACCGTCAGGCGAATCATCTGCGCCCCGGCATCCGCCAGCTCGACGCACTGTCTGAAAGAAGCCTCCACATCCGAGGTGTGGGTATTGCACATGGTCTGCACCACAATCGGGGTGCCGCCTCCAATCGTGACACTGCCAACTTTAACGGGTCTGCTTATATATTTCATATTCTTGAGTTTCTAATGCTTCTCCTCATAGACAAACGCCCGGGCCTCCTCACGAAGCTGCCTGCGGGTCTTGCCGACACGCCTTCCGAGTTGGAAATGCAGCCCGACGGAGACGACGATGTTCTGCTGATAGGAGTACCTGTAATAGTATGAGCTATAGTAGTCCGGCTCGAACAGGCTCGAAAACGAGTGCTTGTACATCGCCTGAATGTGAATCTCCACGGGGTCGAAGATGAATCCGAATCCCACTCCGCCCTTGATTCCGTAGTCAAAGCGCTTCTCGAACGAAGCGAACTCCCTCTCTAGCGACACCGAATCAAAGCCGTAGTCGGGAGTGAGGTTCACATACTGAAGTTCCTCGTCCTCAATCGCCGGTGCATAGCGGCGTATGTTCAGCCGGTAGCCGACATAAAGGCCGGCGTTCAGAATGAACTTCATCTTCCAGAAATCGGCGTGGCAGTGGGCGAGCAGCGGCACTTCCACGACGTCCATCACGGCAGACTGCGCCCCGAGGAACACCGGAACCGTATGCTTCTTGCTGTCGTGCCGGAACTTGTAGCCCTCCTGCGTGAAGAAGAGCCCGGCCTGAAACCCGAAATAGGGCATGTAGCCGAACATCTTTCCGTAGCGGGTGTAGAGCACGCCCACATTGTAGGGCATCAGAATCATGTCCTCCTTCGCAATCTCCGGCTGAAGCAGCGTGCGGCTCAGCCCGACTCCGTACTGGACTCCGATCATGCTGTAGTCGTTGATTCTCTTCCGTTTCTTCATGTCGTAGCGGTCAATCACCTCGTCCGAAAGCGAATCGACGCTGAAATGCGCCGTCGCGAGGGAGTCGATGTCGAAGTCCTGCGCGTGGGCCGTGAAGCCCGGCGAAAGAAAGGCCGCAAAGATGAGGAATATGATGTAATATTTCTTCATTCTTGATAATCAGTTATTTGAACATCTCCGTTACATCAATCGTCTGCTCGATTTCCGCCATCTCCGGAATGTCGAGTATATATGTCCCGTCCTCCAGTTTGTAGAACAGCACCTTCTCGGGCTGGCGGCGCTCAAGCAGCACGCCGGTATCGACGATTCCGTTGCGGTTGATGTCCTCGGTGATTCGGACGGAGTATTTGCCGGCCTTGAGGTAGGGGAAGACGAGCGTCTTGTCGCCCTCTATTATATAGGAGCGCAGCACCTTGTCCCTCTTCTCGTTCAGCAAATCGACTATGTACTTGTTGTGCACATTGTTCATATTCATCGTCAGCGTGCTGAGCTTGTCGTCGTTCGGAAGGCTGACCTTCACTTCGAGGCTGTCATTGCGGAAGCCGTTGATGTCCATGAACTTGCGGTGAGGCACCTTCATCTTGTACTCCCATCCCTGCATATACTGGAGCCTCGGGGTGAGCGTGTATTTCCTCAGGTTCAGGCTGTCCTGCACCACGTCGAACTTCTCCGCCTTCTCCTGCTGGCGGGGATTGACCGAGGTGAACTGAATCGAGTCGAACGCGGTCTCCACAACAGGGTACTTGAACTCGAACACGAATCCGTACTGCTCGATGTTCTCCGGCTTGGCGTCAACCGTGAATACGCAGAGGGTGTCCTCCTTCTTGAGATCCTTCTTCGAGCTCTTGCGGGCGGCCGCGGCGGTCTTGCGCGGCTTGGTGAGCTTCACGACCTCGGTGAAGTCCGTGAGGAATCCCGTAGTGTCGGTCTTCATGTACTTGACATTCAAGAAAAAAGTATCAGGTTGCGTCTTAGGGTCGTTCACCCAGATTTCCATGCTGTCCCTCTGAATGTTGAACTGCGTGATGAGCTTTTCGCGGGGAACACCCTTAATCCAGATGGAATCCACCTGCGCATAAGGCGCCATGAAAGTTATGTAGGCCGTCCTCTCGCCGAGACGTTCCTTGTTGACAATCATCTGCTTGCTCGGTTTCTCCTTGAAAATGTTCAGGGTGTGCTCCGATTTCCTCGCGAGGCAGGCAAGCGTGTCCTTCATGTCATATTTCTGAAGTTCCGGCAGGGAGTCGGCGACCTTCTGCACAGGACGCACCAGAGTGTCAATGAAGGCGACCTTTTCGCTCTCGGGGTCGTATTTGTTGTTTCCGTTCTCATCCACGACGGCATACATACGATAGACGGTGTCCTGAATGTTGCGGACCGCGAAATATCCCCAGTCGTCGGTCTTTGCCGAGGCCACCGGACGCCGGAGGAAGATTGCCGAGTCCGCCTGGTCCTTGTAGAGCATGACGGTGGCTCCCTTTATGGGCTTCAGAGTGTTGCAGTCCTGAACCGTTCCGGTGACCATCATCGAGTCGATGCCGGAGCCGGTCGAGAACACGAGCGTATATCCCGGAAACATATTCCCCTCATTGTTGTCGGCAATCGCGTTCGTGAGGTCGAGGGTGTATGTCCGGTTGGAGTCAAGGTCGCTCTCGAACGACACGACGACGCTCTTTCCTTCAATCTTGTATTTCGGACGCTTCTCCAGAGGAGGGGAGAGATAGATTCCCGCAGGATCCTTCACGACCACATATTCATTGAACGAAAACCTGAGCTTCGTCTTGTGCGTCGGCACATTTATGGTTCCGTCGGCGGGATTCACCTTCTTGATGACCGGGGGAATCGTGTCCTTCGCTCCTCCGCTCGGGGGTGTCGTCGTGTTGGCGCAAGAATGCGAGAAAATCATCACGCCGAGTACAATGCCCGCCGGAAGGAGGGGGAAATATCTGTTCAGGAATATCTTGAAAATTCTGTTCATACCATTGAATTTGTGGGCCTGGCAGCCGTTTATGGGCGGAGATTACAGATCCTTGCGCGTGACGTTCTGGATTCCCTCAATCTTGGAGAGCTTCCTGAGCAGCCCTTCGAGGCTCTTCTTGTCGTGGACCATAAGGTCCATCTCACCCTTGAAAATGGAGTCCTTCGACTCGAACACGAGCCTCTGGAGATTGACCTTCATCACGAAGGATATGTATTTCGTGATTTCGTTCAGCAGGCCGACCCGGTCTATCCCGTTCAGCGAGACGGAGGCAAGGAAGCTCTGCTCGTCGTCCGCCTCCCATTTGGGAGAGACGATTGAGTCGCCGTGGGTCGCCGCGAGGCTGTTCGCGAGCGGGCAGGTCTTCTTGTGGACGGTGATGACCCCGTCCTTGTCGATGAACCCGACCACAGGGTCTCCGGGGATGGGATGGCAGCAGGTGGCGATGACAAACTGGTTGTCCGTGTTGCGGCTGTCGTTGATGACATAATCCGCCTTGGACTTTGAGGACTTGAAGAAGGGCAGCGTCCACTTCCCGGAGGATTTCTTCGCGTTCTCCGCCTCCTCTTCGGCCTTCTGCCTGTCAAGCTTCTCAAAATAGTCGGTCACGACCTTGAGCGCCCGCGCAGTCTTGAGGAAAGTCAGCCACTCGCGCTTGGGGTTCTCCGTCTGCGCCGTGATGATTTCCACCTGGTCTCCGGGACGGAGCACGTAAGAAAGCGGTTCGAGCCTGAGGTTTATCTTCGCGGCGATGGCCTTGTTGCCGATGTGGGTGTGAATCATGTAGGCGAAGTCCAGCGCCGTCGCGCCCTTCTGGATAGACTTCTGCTCGCCCTTGGGAGTGAAGACGAATATCTCCGATGCCGTCAGGTCGTTGTGAATCATGTCCAGAAGCTCCATCGCGTTGACGTCCGGATTCATCAGAATCTCCTGCACCTTCGCAATCCACTTGTCCATCTCGCTGTCGTTCTCCCCGACGAATCCGTCCCTCTTGTAGGCCCAGTGCGCCGCTATTCCCTTCTCCGCGATGTCGTCCATCCTGCGCGAGCGAATCTGCACCTCAATCCAGATTCCGGACTTGCTCATGACCGTGCAGTGCAGGGCCTCGTAGCCGTTGTTCTTGGGCTGCTTTATCCAGTCGCGGAAGCGGTCTGCCTTGTAGTCGAACTTGTTGGTGATGGCGACATATATGCTGTAGCAGTCCTCCCTTTCCCTCTCGATGTCGCCGGCGTTCTTAGGGTCGAAGATTATCCTTACGGCATAGAGGTCATAAACCTGCTCGAAGGTGACGTTCTTCGTCTTCATCTTGTGCCAGATGGAGTAGGGGGACTTCACCCGCTTGCGTATCTCGTAGTTTATCCCCATCCTGTCGAGAAGCTCCCTCACCGTGCCGATGAACTCATCGACCTGCTTTTCCTTGTCGCTGACGTTGCGGTTGATTTTCGCCTGAATCTCGTTGAACGCCTGCGGCTCCTTGTAGCGCAGCCAGATGTCCTCCATCTCCGACTTTATGCTGTAGAGGCCGAGCCGGTGGGCGAGCGGGATGAAGATGAACATCGTCTCGCTCAGAATCTTGTCCCGCTTGTGCTCGGGCATGAACTCGATGGTGCGGCAGTTATGCAGGCGGTCGGCGAGCTTTATGAGAACCACCCTCACGTCGTCGTTGAGAGTGAGGAGTATGCGCTTGAAGTTCTCGGCCTGGATGCTCTTGTTCTGAGCCTTGTCCTCGTTGTCGAGCACGGTCTTGATTTTGGTAAGGCCATCGACGAGGGACGCGATCTTCTCCCCGAAGAGGTTGCGTATGTCGTCGGAGGTATATTCCGTGTCCTCGACGACGTCGTGCAGAAGCGCGGCGACGATGGACTTGTAGCCGAGGCCTATGTCGCCCACGACTATCTTGGCGACCTCAATCGGATGTATTATATACGGTTCGCCGGAACGCCGTCTCACGCCCTTGTGCGCCTCATTCGCGAAATCGAACGCCTTCTGTACTATGTCAAGCTCCTCCTGATTCGCGCAGCGCCTCTTCGCCGCCTCCTTGAGGGAGGCATATTCCCTCGCGATAAGCGCGTAGTCCTGTGGAGTAAATTCTGAAATCGTGCTCATATAATCCTAAAACGATGTTTCTAAAAGAGGCTCAGCTGCCCGCCGTCGTGAGGCCCGGATGTCTCCGTGCCGGAAGCGCCCCCGGCTTCAGGCTGCCGTCCGTCACCCGTGGCTGCGGAAATCATGTCCATGAACTCGGATTCCGAGATTATGCGTATCCCGAGAGACTCCGCCTTCCTTATCTTCTCCGGCCCTGGCTTCTCCCCGGCGAGGAGGTAGTCCGTCTTTCCGCTCACCGACGACGAGTTCTTCCCGCCGTTGGCCTCGATGAGCGCCTTCATGCGGTCGCGCGGTATGCTGTAGTTGCCCGTAATCACGACTGTGGCTCCGCCGAGGACGTCGCTCGTCTGCTCTCCGCCCTCGTCTATGGCCATCTTAAGCCCGGCGGCCCTCAGGCGCTGGACCTCGCGGATGTTGTCGGGGTCCATGAAGAAGTCGTAGATGCTGTCCGCAATCACCTCGCCCACGTCAGGCACGGAAAGCAGGGTATCGCGGTCCGCCGCGGCCACCTCGTCGATGTTCTTGAAGAACCTCGCGACCGTCTTTGCCGTGGTCTCGCCCACATAGCGGATTCCTATCGCGAACAGAACGTGCTCGAACGGGGTTTCCTTGGAGTCGCGTATGCTCCTGAGGAAGCGTTCGGCCGAGCGCTCCTTCCAGCCGTCGAGCGTCAGCAGCTGCTCCTTGTCGAGGTCATAGAAATCGGCCGGTGTCCTGACCAGCGAGAGGTTGTAGAGCTGCTCGACCGTAGCGTCGCCGGCGAGTATGTTCATAGCCTTGCGGCTGAGAAAATGCACGAGACGCCCCTTTATCTGGGTAGGGCAGCCGTGGACGTTAGGGCAGAAGAACTTGGCCTCGCCCTCGTCCCGCACAAGAGTGCAGCCGCAGTCGGGGCAGTGCTGAGGAAAATCAGGCTTCTTCAGGGCAGCGTTGCGCTTCGAGAGCTCCACCCCGGTAATCTTAGGGATAATCTCCCCGCCCTTCTCCACATAGACATAGTCCCCGATGCGCACGTCCAGAAGCTCCATCTGCTCGGAGTTGTGCAGGCTGGCGCGCTTAACCGTCGTCCCCGAAAGAAGCACCGGCTCAAGGTTTGCGACCGGAGTCACCGCGCCCGTCCTCCCGACCTGATAGTCAATGGAAATCAGTCTGGTGAGAGCCCGTTCCGCCTTGAACTTGTAGGCCACCGCCCATCTCGGGAACTTTGAGGTGTAGCCGAGAGCCTTCTGGTAGGGCAGCTCGTTCACCTTTATCACGATGCCGTCCGTCGCGAACGGGAGCTTCTTCCGCTCCGTGTCCCAATAGGCTATGTAGTCCTCGATTTCCCCGATGCTGTGGCAGACCTTCATCTTGTCCGACACCGGCAGCCCCCACGATTTCGCCGCCGCAAGCGCCTGTGTGTGGGTCTCGAACGGCAGGTTCTCGCCCAGAAGGTGGTAAAGGGTGCATTCCAGTCCGCGTTTCCCGACCTCGGAAGGGTTCAGGAGCTTCAGTGAGCCGGACGCCGCGTTGCGCGGATTCGCGAAGGGCGCGTCCTCGTCGCGCTCGCGTTCCGCATTGAGCCTGTCGAAGGCCTCGTATGGCATATATATCTCCCCCCGGATTTCAAACTCGTCGGGGAAGGTGCCTCCGTGAAGTTTCTGCGGGATGTTGGAAATGTGCCGCACGTTCGCAGTCACGTCGTCTCCCACAGTGCCGTCGCCGCGCGTGAGGGCGCGGAAAAGTTCTCCTTTCTTATATGTCAGGCAGATTGCCGTGCCGTCGAACTTGAGCTCGCAGCTGTAGCTGAAAGGCGTGCCGCTGAGGGACTTGGAGACCCGCTCGGAAAAGGCGGCGACCTCAGAAATGTCGTAGGTGTTGCCGAGCGAGAGCATCGGATAGCGGTGCGGATACTGAGCGAATTCCTTGCTGCGGTCGCTTCCGATGTGCTGAGTGGGGGAGTCCGGGGTGACAAACTCGGGATACTTCTTCTCAAGGTCTATGAGCTCATACATCAGACGGTCGTAGTCGAAGTCGCTGATTGTCGGAGCGTTATCCACATAGTAGCGCCTGTTGCTCTCGGTCAGAATCTGCCGGAGCCCGCCCATTCTCTGTATGTCCTTTTCCCTCTGTTCCATATTATTTGTATGTCTTTTCGGTCCGGATTCGATTTCATCTGTCTTCAAAAATACCGCACGATCATGTTATATGCATAAAAACTGACAAATTTAACCAAAAATTCGGGGATATTGGATTTTAGTTGTATTTTTGCACCGCGAAATCGTGAATATCTCCGGATATGACGGGTTTTGTGACGACGAAAGATATATTGACATACGAATATTCATATATTAAAAATACAGAGTTATGAAAGATTCAATCATTATCCTCTGCGGCGGCGGTCCTGCCCCGGGAATGAACTCAGTTTCAATGAGCGTTGCAAAGACTTTCCTGTCAAAGGGTTACAGGGTAATCGGCCTTCACGGCGGCTACTCCGGACTTTTCTCCAAGAACGCCCGCACCGAGGACATCGACTTCGCCAAGGCCGACCGCTATTTCAACCGCGGCGGTTCCTACCTTGAGATGAGCCGTTTCAAGCCGACAGACAAGGATTTCGAGGAGAACTTCAACCTCGACCTCTTCAAGGAGAATAACATCAGGCTTCTCGTGACCGTGGGCGGCGACGACACCGCTTCTACAGCAAACAGGATTTCCAAGTTCCTCGCGGCGAAGAACTATCCCATCGCCAACATCCACTGCCCTAAGACCATCGACAACGACCTTCCTCTTCCGAACAACACCCCGACTTTCGGCTATAATTCCGCAAAGAACGAGGGAGCACACATCGCGAGGACGGTCTATGAGGACGCGCGCACGTCAGGCAACTGGCTCATCATCAGCGCGATGGGGCGCACCTGCGGCAGCCTTGCGCTCGGAATAGGCGAGGCGACCCACTGCCCGATGACCATCATCCCGGAGATGTTCAACCACACCGAGATGACCCTTGAGAAAATCATAAAGCTTTCAATTTCCGCCATCGTCAAGAGGAAGCTTCTAGGGATCAACTACGGCACAATCATCGCCGCCGAGGGTCTCTTCCACAACGAGGAGGTGGCGAAGGAAGCGGCCGCTGCCGGCATCCACTTCACCTACGACGAGCACGGGCACCCGGAGCTGGGCAAGATTTCAAAGGCGGTTCTCTTCAACGACCTGCTTGAGAAGGAGTTCAAGAAGCTCGGAGTGAAGGTCAAGAGCCGTCCTGTGGAGATTGGCTACGACGTACGCTGTCAGGATCCGGTCGCTTACGACCTCACCTACTGCACCGAGCTCGCGATGGGCGTATATCAGCTCTTCAGCGAGGGCAAGACCGGCTGCATGGTCTATGTCGATGCCTTCGGAAATGTCTCTCCGCTCTACCTCGCCGACCTTCAGGACCCTGAGACCGGCAAGATTCCGCCGAGAATCGTTGACATCAACGCCGGAACCGCGCAGAACTACTACAAGTACATCGCGCACTACATCACCCCTGAGGACTACGAGGCTGCGAAGGCCTATCTTCCTAATCCTGAGGAGTATGACTTCGAGAAAATCTTGAATTGGTAGTCGACTGCGGCGTATGTTTTGAGGGAATATCAATTCCTGAAATAAGGTTTTAAAATCAGTGGTTTTTATGAAAAAGTTCATTGCAGTTATGGCACTGGCCATTGTGCCGTTTATGTTCTTCTCCTGCGCACAGAAAAGCACGGAGGATGTCGTCTACGAAATGGGCCTGGCGCTCTCCGGGAACAATTCAGCGATGGGTAATCCCAACAGTGAGGCTGCGAAAGTCTGCAAGGAGATTGAGGCGAGCCTCGGCGCCTTCGTGACGGAGACCTGGGTAGAGACTGTTGAAGGCGGTGACCTTTCTGCGGCAGACGAAAAGGCGGTGGCAAAGTATGAAACCAAGCTCCAGCAGCTCAAGGCGGTTGAAACCGAAGCGAATCAGAAGATTCAGGCTCTCACAGACAAAGGCTACTCTTTCGAGATTGGCAATGTGCTCTATCTGAAACGAATCAGGAGCGGAGAGAACAAGATGCTCAGAGAATATTCTTTGACTCTCTCCTATTGAATATGCAATAATCGCATGATTCGGTAATATGACAAAATGAGTGCCCGATTCTCTCGGGCACTCATTTTGTTTTATATGGCAGCGGCAAATTCCGGTTGAATTCTGCATCTCGAACATTGTTTCTGTCATCTCGAACGCAGTGAGAGATCTTGGCGCAGTTCAGAAAACCGGAGACTAAGAACATAAAAGCAATGGGCAAGACACTTATATACCAGATAGTTCCCCGGCTCTGGGGCAACATGGACGAACATCCCGTGAAGGGCGGAAACTGCGCCGTGGACGGCAGTGGCAAATTCTCTGACATAGACGAGGACACGCTCGCATATCTCAAATGGTGCGGCTACACGCACGTCTGGCTGACGGGGGTAATCCGCCACTCATGCAGCGACCCCACGGCAATGGGCGGCCTCTCCGAGGGAAACGGAGGTCATGTCTCCAACGGACAGTTCGTCAAGGGCTTGGCTGGTTCTCCGTATGCCATTCAGGACTACTACGACGTCAATCCCTATCTCGCGGACAATCCCTCCGCGAGGCTTCACGAGTTTGAGGAGCTGGTCGCAAGGATTCATGCTGCGGGGCTGAAGGTGCTGATTGACTTCGTGCCGAATCATGTCGCGAGGGACTATGGGGTCGGCGTCGATAAGTCCATAGAGGGCCGGCCGTCTGACAAAATGTCACTCGGCGCGACGGATGACAAGTCCGTCCACTGGAAGGCGGAAAATGATTTCTTCTACTATCCCGGGCAGCGCCTGAGGCTGCCGAACGAGGACGAGTGGAAAGCGGCCGGAAAGCCCCTCTATGAGGAGTTTCCGGCGCGTGCCTGCGGAAATGCCTACACGGCCTCCCCGGGCGTGAACGACTGGTATGAGACGGTGAAGCTCAACTACTGCGACTTCCGCACCGCCACATGGGACAAGATGCTTCATATTCTGCGCTACTGGCTCTCGAAGGGAGTTGACGGCTTCCGCTGCGATATGGTGGAGCTTGTGCCGCCGGAGTTCTTCCGCTGGGCAATCGCCGAGGTTAAGAAGGAGATACCGGAGACGATGTTCGTAGCGGAAGTCTATCAGAAGCCGCTCTACTGCAAATATGTCCGCGAGGTCGGCTTCGACCTCCTCTACGACAAGTCGGGGCTCTATGACGCGCTTTCCGACATCGTGAGGTGCGACGACAGCGTGCAGCCGTTCGTCGAGCCATGGCAGTCGGCCACGCGCATCACAACCTCATGGCAGAATCTCGGCGACCTGCAGCTCTATATGCTGAACTTCCTCGAAAACCATGACGAGCAGCGGTTCGCCTCGGATTTCTTCGGGAAGAGGGCGGAACGCTGCTATCCTGCCCTTGCTGTGAGCCTTATGATGAACCTCACGCCGTTCATGACCTATTTCGGAGAGGAAGTGGGGGAGAGGGGCATGGATTCGGAGGGATTCAGCGGCCTCGACGGACGCACCACAATCTTTGACTGGTGGTCCACCCGGGGACTGCGTGCCCTCAGAAAGCTGACGCGGAACGGCAATTACCTCACGGCCGCGGAACTGCTCTCTGACACCGCTGACAAGGATCGCAGACCCCTGCTGCGCAGGCGTGTGAAGAGCGCCGTGAAGATGAAGCTTCTCATGAAGGAGACGGGACTTACTGAGGCCGAGCTCAAGTTTTTCGTGAAGTTCACGGGGATGCTCCGTTTCGCAGTGAATGACAACGCGATTTCAAAGGGAGTGACCTACGACCTCTGCTACTGCAACTACAATTCCCGGGGCTTCGACAAGGATCGGCATTTCGCCTCCCTGCGCGACGACGCGGACGACACCTTCCTGATTGTGGCCAACTTCTCCTCACAGCCAGCGCAGATGGAACTGACCATTCCGGAACACGCATTTGAATGGCTCGACCTGCACCAGACACCGCTCTGCAACGCGCAGTCCCCGGTCAAGGTCAGCGTCCCGGCGAACGACGCGGTGATAATGCGTCTGTCCTCCTCCGCGCAGAAGGCATAGAGGCAATTTTCCGGTATTCTGACTGTCGGGAAAAGTCATTTCGAGAGTGCGTCGGAGACGGCGGAGGCGTAGGTCTGTGACATCGGAATCACGGGAACTCCGTTGTTGTCGAGGATGATGTATAGGGATTTTCCGTCGTTCTGCATCATCCGGATGCGGCGCGTGTTCACCAGATAGGAACGCTGGCATCTGACGACGGGGGACTTGGAAAGCTTCGTCTCAAGAGAACCGATGGGTATCCTCATCATATAGGATTCGATGACATCCCCTTTCTCATAGTACAGGTTCACATAGTTGCCTTCCGACTTTATGTACAGAATTGAATCGACATCAATGGAAAATCTCAGGACACCGCCGTCATCGACAAAGTTAATCATCCTGTCTTTCAGTGTCCTGCTCTCTTTGCTGTCTGCGGGTGTGCCGGCGTCGCTGTTGAGTCCGCGTTCTTCCTGAGACTGATAATAATCGGTCAGAATGAATGTTATTGAATATGGAATCAGCAGGATGAGCGCGACGCACGGAATCGCCTTGAAAATCAATGAGAAGACCGAATCGTAATTGCCGAGGGAAAAGACAAGGGTAAAGACTACATAAAGCAGCGCGATTGCCAGAAATTCGGCAAACGACCAGATGATGAACTGCCATAGTCTGGCCACGCGGGTGCGGCAGAATCTTATGAAGACAGCCTTGCTTACAAGCAGCAGTATCACCGACAAAGAGAAAAAAAGCACTGTCAGACCCGCTAATTTCAGCGTTTTCAGCGAGAACCAGGCCGACGACGAGAAAGGCTGATAGAGCAGCAGGAACACGGCAGAGAATGCGAGCGTATATAGAACCGAGGAGTATGGAAAATCCCCGGTTCTTAGCTTTCTCGGAATGCCCCGTCTCAACTTTTCGACAATGCGTTTATCCATAGCCATTATCTATTGACCATCTATGAACCATAAACACGAATTCATAGATACCGGTTTCATAAATCACACAAAACTTAGGCAAAGTTAAACAATATAACCGACAAAAGCGCAAGCGCACCACTGCATATTTCGTCACAAATAAGTGCCCCTTTGTCCCAAATGTGCGTTTGGTGCGTGCCTAATGCATACAGATGAATTATTTTTGTCGCCGTAAAATCATACGCAAAAATTTAATAGATATGTCAGAATTCAAGAACAAGAATGTACTCATCACCGGAGGCGCTTCCGGAATCGGGAAAATTATGGGAAGAATGGTCCTGGAAAAGGGCGCTGCCAATCTCATTATCTGGGACGTGAATCCGGACGGGATGGAATCGGCAAGAGCGGAATTGTCGAAAAGGGGAAATGTCCATTGCTACAAGGTGAACGTTTCGGATGAAAATGAAATTGCGGCGGCATACGAAAGAGTGAAAGAAGATGTGGGATATATTGACATTCTCATCAATAATGCCGGAGTTGTGCGCGGCAACAGCACTTTCGACAGGCAGAAGGCCTCGGACATCAGGCTCACGATGGACGTTAATGCAACGGCACCGATGCTTGTCGCCCTGGAGATGCTGCCGGACATGATGCAGAGGAACAGCGGCCACATCTGTAACATAGCTTCCGCAGCCGGTATGCTTGGAGTTCCCAAGCTTTCTGTCTATTGCGCGAGCAAGTGGGCTGTCGTCGGCTGGACTGAATCGCTCAGGATTGAGCTGAAGCAGGCGCACAGCAATGTGAAAGTCACCTGCATCGCACCTTATTTCATCAACACCGGAATGTTCGACGGGGTTGACTCAAAGGTGTTCAACATACTTGAACCGGAGCCGACCGCGAAGAAGGTCATTGGAGCGATATGCCGTGACAAGGACTTCAAGGGACTGCCTTTCCCGGAGCATTTCATCCGTTTCTGGCAGGGAGTTTTGCCGAATGCGCTCTTTGACTTCATATTCGGCAAAATATTTGGGGTGTATTCCGTGATGAACCATTTTACCGGGCGCAAGAACGCTTCGGGCAGGTGTGTTGTCATGCAATCGCGCAGAACTGCGTAAATATACGAAAATTACAGTTTTATGGAGAATACTACAGCGGCAAAATTGGCGGAAGTCCGCCGCCTACAGGCAGAAGCGTTCCGTTCAGGAGCGACTCTTGACCTTGACGTAAGGCGTGAAAATCTCAAGGCGTTGAAAAAGGCTCTGCTGAAATGGGAAAGGCCGCTTACGGACGCACTGTGGAAAGATCTGCACAAGTCCTGTGAGGAGGCATACCTCACGGAGCTTAGCATTGTGCTCGCTGAGATTGAGAATCACATCAGACACCTGCACAAATGGGCCGCTCCCAAGAAGAGAGCCACGCCGCTGAAGATGTTTCCGTCGAGAAGCGAGGTGATTTCAGAGCCGTTGGGCAACTCGTTGATTATAGCACCGTGGAACTATCCTGTTCAGCTGCTTCTGAACCCTCTTGTCGGCGCACTTTCCGCAGGATGTACCGCCGTTCTGAAGCCCTCTCCCTATGTGCCGGAAGTCTCGCTCGTTCTGGAGAAGATGATTTCGGAGACTTTTCCGGAGAGCATCGTGGCGGTCGTTCAGGGCAACAGGGAGGTGAACAGGCAACTGCTCGACATGAAATGGGACTTGATTTTCTTCACCGGAAGTCCGTCGCTCGGACGGCAGGTGATGGAAGCGGCGTCAAAGAATCTGACGCCTGTAGTGCTCGAACTCGGGGGCAAGAGTCCCTGCATAGTCGATTCCGACGCGGACATCAGGCTTGCGGCACGCCGCATCGCATGGGGCAAGTCCCTGAACGCCGGGCAGACCTGCATCGCACCGGACTATCTTATGGTTCACAAATCCGTCAAGGATGCCTTTCTCGCGGCTCTTGAAAAGGAATTTCACAGCCTGCTCGGAAAGAATCCGCAGGAGAGCCGGCACTATGTCAGGATCGTGAATGACCGTGCATTTGAAAGGCTCAAAGGATACCTCGGATGCGGAGATATAGTCTTCGGCGGGCACACCGATGAGTCGGAGCGTTATTTTGAGCCTACCGTGCTTGACAACGTCAGCCCGGACTCACCGGTCATGCAGGAGGAGATATTCGGTCCCATATTTCCGGTCCTCACGTTCTCCGACATCGACGAGGTCACGGATTTCATCGCCGGCCGTCCCAAACCGCTCGCGCTCTACTATTTCGGAGACAAGGGTAAACAAGTCCTTCGCCGCACTTCATCCGGCGGAGCCTGCATCAACGACACTATCATGCACATAGCCAACGAGAACCTCCCGTTCGGCGGGGTCGGCAACTCGGGAATGTCCTCCTACCACGGGAAGGGGAGCTTCGATGCCTTCACTCATTACAGGGCAGTCGTGAAAACCCCGACGTTCCTCGACCTGCCGTTCCGCTATATGCCGTACAAATTCCTCGGATTAGTGAAAAGGCTGGGGCTGCTCTAAAGTATATTCTTGAGCGGCCTTTTCATCGGACCTCAGTGGCCTCCTCAATCTGGCGGAGCAGCTCGCTGTAGTGGCTCTCATACTCATTCCTCGGAGTGCGGCCGTGATACATATCAAGCAAATTCTTCAGCCTAAGAAGCTCGCCGTAGAACAGTTCGCGTGAGTTGTTGATTGACTTTACGTTAATCTTGGACTGCCAGTTGTAGCCGGCCTTCCCGAAGCCGCTGTCCTCGCATTCCTCGTCCGGGCAGCCGCAGACCGGTGCGTCGTGGAGGAGAATCCTGTCATCATCGGCAAGAAGCGTCTGCTTTGACGTGCTCACTCTCTTGTCCGCGCCGGAAATCAGGGTCGCCACATAGACCTTCTGCATGGTCATGACGGCCTCGGACGGCTTCTTCCACATCTTTCCGAAAAGTTCTCCGCGGATGTTGTCGAGCCAGTTCATAAGAGTGTAGGAGTCGTCAGGGGAGGCGATGTGGGAGGAAAGAATCACATTGCTGTAGGTGGAAAAGAGGTCGGACGCGGCGTTGAACTGGACAATGCGTCCCTTGTCGATGGCAACGGGGAACTTTCCCGTCACGCTTCTGTCTGAAACCCAGTCGCTGCGGCGAATCTCGTCAATCACCCACTTGAGTGACTTCCTCTGGACGCCTGCCGGCACGGCCACGGCCTTCGGGATTTCGGAATCCGCCGACGCCGGGTAGAGATAGATGCCGCCGATGTTCATGATGACATTGCTGATGTAGCGGTAGTACTGCTTAACAAGCTGCTCGTAGCGGTACTGGCGAAGAGTCCCGTCCGGGTCGGTTCCGTCATCCATCCATTCGTTGAAATGGGAGAGGATATATTTAAGATTGTCAATGCCGTAGCGGGATGACTTCATCGGGTCGTCGCCCAAATCCTCCTCAATCGCGCTCGGGTCGTAGCGTGCGGACACCTGCTGCCTTCCGTAGCGGCAGGCCGGGTCACCGGACTTCTCATCGACCCATTTCCCGACAACAGCAGCATCGTCCCTCACGGTGGCGGCTTCCGGAACCGGACAGTAGGCATACTTCACGAGGAAGCGGTCATAGGCTCCGAGGTACGGAGGAGTGAGCCGGAGAGGGATATGTCCCGGCATATACCAGAACCGACCTGACAAACAGCCTCCACGGCTCCGCCGGCTTCAGGACCGACACTCAGATTGTCGCGAAGCAGAAAATGAAAAGTATAATAGCATCAACAAAAAAATCTGCAAACTAATGACATAGAGGATGTTTTAGCTACAAAGTTGATTTTTTGATATGCCCCCAAATC
This sequence comes from uncultured Bacteroidales bacterium, assembly GCA_934725015.1. GTDB lineage: Bacteria > Bacteroidota > Bacteroidia > Bacteroidales > UBA932 > Cryptobacteroides. Next base: position 331,437 of record CAKVAS010000002.1, on the reverse strand, counting down.
GCCGCTACAGCGATATGGGGGCTTATTCTCTCCAAAAGAAAGTGTCAAAGATGAGATCATAATTTGCAAGAGCTCGGCGCTGATACTGTGCCGGGTAACACCGTCATTGCCGCCCGTATGCTTCCCTACGGCGGAACTCCGCGACGGTTATCGCGGTCGCCACGGCCGCGTTCAGCGATTCGGAGGTCTGAGCCCCCGCAGGCCATGACGGTATGAAAAGGCGCTCCCTGATTCTTGCCCCGAGCTGAGGCGAGATTCCGTTGGATTCGTTCCCGATGACAATCATGGCAGGGGAGTCGGCGCCAGTGGAGAGCGTGCGGCGGTAGATGTCCTGCCCGTCGAGGAAAGTCCCGTAGAGATGTCCGCCGGAGTTGGAAACCGCGTCGGCGAGCGCGAGCAGGTCGCAGTAGTGAAGCTTCACACGGAAAATCGCGCCCATCGTTGCCTGCACCACTTTCGGATTGAAAGCATCCACGGTGTCCGGCGAGGCAAAGACCGCGTCAATTCCGAACCAGTCCGCAACCCTGATTATCGTTCCGAGGTTCCCCGGGTCGCGGATGGTGTCCAGCGCGAGAAAAAGCCCCCTGACTCCGAGCGCGTCGGCGACGTCCTCCGGATCCCCGAGCCTGAGGCCCTCGGGCTTCCGGACCACGGCAAGCGCCGGAGAGGGCGACGAGAGCGACGATATTCTCGCCATCGCATCCGCCCCGATTTCCTCCGTCCGCCATATCCTTTCCACCTCGAATCCCGACTTCACCGCCTCCGCGACCATTTTCTCGCCTTCCACGACGAACACGCCGTACTCGTCCCTGAACTTTTTCTGCGTCAGGGAGCGGAGCCACTTGATTTCACTATTCGACATTACGCCCATATTCAATAGCATTTTGAGGGACACATACATCCCGAAGCGTGCAAAGTTAAAAAATATTCGCGTTACGATGGGAATATATGCGTATAAATCCATAACTTTGCAGCGTATGTGCCCTTTCGGGCGATATGTTTTCGCGACATTTTGCAAAACAAGGTTTATGAGACACGGGATTCGGGAATATGCGGCCGTTCTGTTTCTCGCCGTCATCGCGACGGCGTGCAGCACGACGCGTGTTCTCGGAGACGGGGAGTACAGCCTTGCCGGAACGAAGGTGAACGTGACGAACAGGACGAAGGACTTCAAGGAATCCGGGCTGACCGCGTACATAAAGCAGAAGCCGAACTCAAACTTCATCTTCGGATGGAACCCGTTCGTGAGCGTCTATAACTGGTCGAACGGCAAGGGAAAGGGATGGGACAAGTTTGTGCAGAAGCTCGGGGTCGCGCCTATCGTGTATGACCCGGAACTTGTCGGGGAGTCGGAGGAGAACCTCCGCAAGCACCTCGAATACATAGGCTACTACGGCTCCACGGTGGATTCGCGGATCCGGGTGAAGAAAAAGAAGGTATATGTCACCTATGACATCACGCTCGGGGAACGCTACCGGATTGACAGCATTTCCTTCCGGCTGCCTCAGAGGGGCGGACTTGCTTCGGATTTTCTGGAGGACGTGCCGAACTCGACCATGAAGGCGGGGGACTGGCTGTCGGAATCCGCCCTCGAGGCGGAAACGGTCCGTGCAAGCGCGGTGCTACGCGACAAGGGCTGGTATTCTTTTAACAAGAACTACTTTTTCTGCGAGGCCGACACGCTCGGGACTCCGGGACGGGCACGCCTTCAGGTAAGCCTGAACGAATACACGCGAAACGAGATGCCCAAGGACGCCTCGCCCTTCAGAAAGTTCAGCTTCGGCGAGGTCAGCATATCCTATCCGTCCAGGCTGAAGGTACGCGGCGGACTGCTCGAGGAACTCACGGCGGTCCGCCCCGGGGACACCTACAGCGAGAACCTCGTGAACCGGACATATTCCCGTCTGTCGTCGCTGAGGATGTTCTCGAGCGTCAACATCGGCATCTCTCCGGCCGACAGCAGCACGGTGAACTGCAACATAAGCCTGATGCCATCCAAGCTTCAGGGGTTCAAGGTCAACCTTGAGGCATCGGTGAACTCTTCGGGGCTCTTCGGGGTGTCCCCGCAGCTTTCCTACTATCACAAGAACATTTTCCGGGGAGGAGAATGGCTCAACCTCGGCTTCATGGGCAACTTCCAGTTCAAGTTCAACGACAGCGTCCGCTCCAACGAGTTCGGAGTCAGCGCCGGACTGAGCTTTCCTAAGTTCCTCTTCCTGCCGTACAGGCTCTTCGAGGGCAGCATCCCGCGCTCGGACATAAGCGCCTCCTACAACTACCAGAGCCGTCCGGAATACACCCGCAACATCATATCCACATCGCTCGGCTTCAACGGCAACGCGCGTTCGCGCTTCTACTATCAGGTCTTTCCGCTGCAGCTCAGCATCATCCACATCTTCAACCTCGAATCCTCCTTCCTTGACAACCTCAAGAGCGACCCGTTCCTCCAGAACGCCTACAGGGACCACTTTGACCTCGGAGCCGGCGGAACTTTCTACTACACGACGAATTCGGACGTGAACCCGAAGACCACTTATGAGTACGCGAGGCTTCAGACTGACATTTCCGGCAATCTCCTGAGCATTTTCAAGCCGCTCATGTCCAAGGACGGCAACGGTTCGGGAATGATCTGGAACACGCCGTATTCGCAATATGTCCGTGCGGAGCTTACTCTCGGCAAGACGTGGCGCTTCGGCAAGGATGACAGGCACGGGTTTGCGACAAGGGTGCAGGCCGGCGCCGGATATGCCTACGGGAACTCTTCCGCGCTGCCTTTCGAGAAGCATTTCTATGCCGGAGGCGCGAACAGTATGCGCGGATGGCAGGCACGCAGCCTCGGTCCCGGGCTCGCCGCGAAGGACACGACTTTCGTGATTCCGAACCAGACCGGCGACATGAAGCTGGAGGTGAACGCGGAGTACCGCTTTCCGATGTTCTGGATGTTCTCCGGCGCGGTCTTCATCGACGCCGGCAATGTCTGGAACCTGAAGGCCTCCGCCTCCGACAGCAGCGATGACGGTTCACGCCCCTCGCACATCACAGGCGCCACTCTCTGGACGGGCATGGCCATGAACTGGGGACTCGGCCTGCGCCTCGACCTCGACTTTCTCATCCTCCGCGTCGACTGGGGACTCCGACTGCACGACCCGGCTCGCAAGCGCGGTTCCTGCTGGCTCCAGCCCGAGCAATGGTTCCAGCGCAACGGCTACGCCCTCCATTTCGGCGTCGGTTATCCGTTCTAGCGAACGGATAACCGGGGCTTCCTAACCCTCGTTTAGCTATTATGCGCCTTTGATATGAAACGCATGATGGTTTCGGCATTCGTCTCCATGCATTCGGCGACAATTTCAATAGGTATTCCTTTGTTGAGCATGTTGGTTGCCGTTTTTGTCAATGCTTCTTCCCGGCCTTCGCTTCGAGCGGCCTTAAGCATTCCTTTCATTCTGAAGTCTTCCATAATTGTTCTGACATATATGTGTTTTTGTTCGCTGTTGAAATTTGCGACACGGGCCGCGCTGAACAATTTAAGCATAACCTTATCTTTGACCCATTCGGGAATGTCTTTCATGCTTCCCATATGCCTGAACATGTAGCACCAGCGATCAAGGTCGGTCACGCACTGCTCAGGCATCTTGTCGAAATAACACAACGAGGCGAATATAATACAAATTGTTGAAGGAGCAACCTCATTCGTGAACTTTTCCATCATCGTATAGAACGAATAAAGCCTATGCGCGTACGAGACACCGTCCTCATCTCTTGGCTCGCTGTCCAAAAGCACAATTACATAGACTGGCTTGAGGTCGCGGTTCTCACCTCCTCTCTTCATGTTGTCATAGTAAATCCTGCTAGCATAGCCCATGAACCTTTTGAATAAATCATCTTCGCTGCACCTTTGTACCTCAATGTCGAACGACACGCCATTCTCATCAACGGCACATAAATCGACGATTGAAGTTTTTCCGCCGATGCGGTTCGGCATATACTCTGCAGACTTGAGCCGGATGCTTTTAGCCGTCCTTTCTCCTTGAAGCATGACATTTATGAGTTCGACGAGCAACTCCTCATTATCTCGGCTTGTAAAGACTGTTTTGAAACCGGCGTCAGACAGCAAATCGACAAAGACGCTGTTGTCAAGGATTTTCTGCCCGATTTCATCTAAATCAGAGGGGGTGTCAAAGATTTCTTTTTTCTCTTCCATATCAATTTTTTCATCAATCATACGATTTATCCTAGTCAGATGTCATCGCAATATTCGGAAGAAAAACTCAAAACATATTTGAGTTTATAAAAAGAAACGCAAAATTTTTTATCTTTTTTGAAATCAATAAATTTATTTTGATAGAAATTTTTATTTCTTGTAGTATTTCGGCCAGAGGGCGGAGAGGCGGGCTGAGATTTCGCCCTCCTTTTTGTTGTCGGCGGGGTCGTAGAGACGGGTGCCGGAGAGGCCTTCAGGCATGAATTCGAGGTCGGCGAAATGGCCGGGGTAGTCGTGGGCGTACTTGTAGCCGTCGGCGTAGCCGAGTTCTTCCATCAGCTTGGTCGGGGCATTCCTGAGGTAGAGCGGGACCGAGGCTGTCTGAGTCTGCCCTGCGAGTTCGAGTGCCTTGTCGATGGCAAGATAGGCCGAATTGCTCTTCGGAGAGGTCGCGAGATAGATTGTCGTCTCGGAGAGCGGGATGCGGGCTTCCGGCATACCTATGCTGTGGACGGTCTGGAAGCAGGCGTTGGCAAGCAGCAGGGCGTTCGGATTGGCAAGGCCTATGTCCTCGGCGGCAAGTATGCAGAGCCGGCGCGCTATGAAGAGCGGATCCTCACCACCCTTGAGCATACGCGCAAGGTAATAGACCGCGGCGTTGGGGTCGGAGCCCCGCACGGACTTGATGAACGCCGAGATAATGTCGTAGTGCATCTCGCCGCCCTTGTCATAGATTGCCATGTTCTCCTGAAGGCTGGCTGTCACAAGCGCGTTGTTGAGCACAATCTCGTCTCCGGGTTTATGTGCGGAAACTATTATATCTATGATGTTGAGCAGCTTGCGGGCGTCTCCGGAAGAGTAGCGGAACAGGGCGTCGGTTTCATCCACGCGGATTTTCATGCTCTTCAGGACGGAATCCTCGGCAAGTGCGCGGACCAGCAGTTCGTTCAGGTCCTCCTTCCCGAGAGACTTGAGCACAAACACCTGACAGCGGGAGAGAAGGGGAGTTATGACCTCAAACGAGGGGTTTTCTGTTGTCGCGCCTATCAGCACGACCGTCCCGTCCTCCACGGCTCCGAGAAGCGCGTCCTGCTGCGACTTGCTGAAACGGTGAATCTCGTCGATGAACAGCACCGGAGCCACGCCACGGCTGAAAAGTCCCTGAGACTTGGCCTTCTCGATGACCTCGCGGACTTCCTTCACTCCGGCGCTCACGGCCGAAAGCGTGAAGAAATCCCGCCCTGCCGACTTCGCCACAATGTTCGCGAGAGTCGTCTTTCCCACTCCCGGAGGCCCCCAGAGAATGAACGAGGTCAGGTTCCCGCTCTCAATCATGTTGCGCAGCACGCATCCCTTCCCGACAAGATGCTTCTGCCCCACATAGCCGTCAAGGCTGTGAGGACGCATTCTTTCCGGTAACGGTGCTGACATAATCAATTCGTATTTTATACGTTCAATTTTTATTATCAGAAATAATGCTGAGACAGATTAGTTTGATAAAAAGTGTGAGTTCAAGGCGCAGGGCGAAGCCAAACCGCAGCAACCTCATGGTTGTGAGGATTTTGGCAAGTCCTGCAACGCGGAAATCACCTTTTTTGCAAACTAATCAATTTTTTTTGCATAGACGCGGCGACGCTTGTGCTGCTCCCTGTCAAAGTACTTCCACATCGCCTGAATCTTGTCGTTGGTCTCCAGTTCGGCGGTCGTCTCCGCATACTTGAAGCCCATGGCCTTGAGGCGCGGGTAGAGGTCGGTCACGAGCACGGCGTTGAGCCCCTTTCCACGGTAGTCCTCGCGCACGCCGACCAGCAGCATGTCAATCGTGTCGCCCGGCTTCCAGAAGATTGCCTTGAGAAGATGGTACCAACCGAACGGGAACAGCTCGCCGTTGCACTTCTGAAGCGCCTCCGAGATGTCCGGCATAGTCACTCCCGCCGCCACGAGCTCGCCCTTCTCATTCTCGATGAAGCTGACCATCCGCGTGTCCAGAAGCCCGAGATAGAGCTTCGTGTAGGCATCAATCTGCTTATCCGAGAGCAGCGAGAAACCATAGAGCTTATAATATGTCTCGTTGATGAGCTTGAAGAACTTGCGTCCGTAATTCTCCTTGTTAATCATCCGGCGCGTCACCTTGCGGACATTCAGCTTGTTCTTGGCAATCACGATGTCGGCGTACTTGTAGTAGCGCTCCGGAAGCTCGTCGGGAATCGTAATCCGGTACTCCATCCAGTCCGTCTCCTTCGTGTAGCCGAGCTTTTCGAGAATCTCCGGATAGTAGGGGTAGTTGTAAATCCCCGGCAACGTGGCGAGACGGTCAAATCCCTCCACAAGCATCCCTTCCGGGTCGAAGTCCGTAAATCCGAGCGGGCCGGCAATCTCCGTCATCCCGCGCTCCTTTCCCCATGCGGCAACCGCGTCAAGAAGAGCCTTCGCAACCTCCTCGTCATTGATGAAGTCAATCCACCCGTAGCGTACCTGCTTCACTTTCCAGCTCTCGTTCGCGCGGGAGTTGATGATTCCCATAATCCTGCCCGCGAGCTTCCCGTCCTTATAGGCGAGGAACATCTGCGCCTGACAGAAATCATACGCCCCGTTCTTCTTGGGGTTAAAAGTGTTATAATCGTCCGAAATCAGGCTCGGAGCATAGTATTTGTCACCCTTGTAGAGGTCATTTGCGAAATGGATGAAGTCCTTGAGTTCCTTTTTTGTCTGGACTTTGCGAATTTCTACTGACATATATTCTGTTATTTGTTATTATCGTGCCCCTCAGGCCAAAGGGCGTATCATCATCCTATTTGGCCGCGTACTTTCCGTGGTATTTCCCGAACATAATGTTTATTCCGTAAGTCATCGACGTATTCATGCGATTGAGAGGAATGAACTGCGGAGAGACGTTGAGCATAGGGATATATGAATCGGTTCCCATGAAAAAGTTGAATCCCGGCAGATGGAACGTGAGGGCGAAACCGGCCGAGTGTCCGAAAGTGGAATACGCGTAGTTCGTCGCCACGCTGAACCAGTCAGTCGGGCTCACGTTAACGGAGAGCCTCCCTTCGCTCCATGTATATATCCCCGCAATCTTCGTCGTCGAAAGCAGCCCCACGGACATCCTCCGGTAGAACGGCATCCTGTACTCCAGACCGACATAAAGCGTCGGATCGAGTCCGAGAACCTTCTTTGTCCTGTCCTCGTTCAGATTGAAATCCAGACACTTGAGAAATGTCTCTCCGAGATTCTCGTCAATGTCCTCACCGCTCTTCACTATGTATGTCTTCTTCGGGTTTCCGTCAGCGTCTCTTGCGGCGGAAGCTGCGGAGTAGTTGTTCCACGAAATGAAGCCGAGGTCGGTCACGGAAACCGAAGCCGTGAAATCCCGCAGAAAATCGACCGTCACTCCCAAATCCACGGCGCCGCCGAGGTTGGTGAAAGATTTCGCGAGAGCATCGCCCTCAAAGCCGAAGGTCTCGGGAATGCCCTCCCAATCGACATATCCCTGCTCGTTCAGAGGAAGATGCATTCCACATGGCAGGGCAGCCTGCAGCGAGCCGTCAGTCACCGCATAGAATCCTTCCGCGCCGGTCGTGACCTGAGTTCCCTTGAGCGAGGCGTTTATGTCCCCGATACCCATGAGGAACTTCGCCCTCGCCCCGAAGCGGACATATTTCCCGATCGGGAGAGAAAATCCGTAGGCCAATGATATATGGGAATTTACATTCACTCCCGTCTCGCTGAGGTCAAACACGTTGCCGTTCACCGAGCCCTCCTTTGCAAAGCGGAAGAGGTCGTAGGGGAGCGAGGTCGCGACATCTGCCTTTATCGAAAGATCGACATTGTGAAACATCTTTCCTTTCTTGCCCCAAAACCCGAAGGCGAGCAGAGAAAGGTCAGTATTCATGTTCATATAGTTCCGGCTGTCGAACTTCTTCATTGCAGCGGCGGCATCGACCTCGGAATTGAGGAATGTCGTGAGGCCGCTCCCGTCCTGCTTCGGGTAGAGGATGGAGGTCATCCCGAGATTGGACTCGATTCCCATATTGAGGTTGCCGAGCACCGGAAGCGCGACGAACCCCCGGCTGGAGCCCATGGCGGGATTCATCTTGTACTTGAACGTGTAGCCGTCCATAAAGTAGCCCGTTCTCATGTTCTGCGCGTTCACCGTCATGGCCGCCGCCATAAGGACAGCTCCCGCAATCATATATTTCAAAGCATTCTTTCTCATAGTCCTTCCATTTTATTGGTTTTCCCAGTCACTGTTTTTCCAGTCACTCTCTGGAGTCTTGTCGTTGGCGTCGATGAAGACTCCGCTCGTCGTGCCTATAATTATGTCAGAAATCGAGACGGACTGCTCCGCGTTGAGCGTCACGACCCTGCCTTCCGGAGAGCCGGCCTCGATGTGAAGCCTCAGGCTCTGGAGTTTGGAAATATGTGTGCCCTCGTCGGCGGCAAGCACTATCTTCAGAGGCTTCGTGACGGGAGCGGTCAGATTCCCGGCTTCAAGCTCAAGAGCGTCAATCGCATTCCCGTCCGGATCCTCATACTTCACGCTGACACCCTGCATGGCATTGCCCTCGCTGTCGGTCAGAGAGAAACCGAGCCTTGCGTCAAGCGGCAGCGTGCTGGTCACATTCGCCCGGATGTAGAGGTCGTCAAAGCTGACCTCGTCGAGGTCGAAGTTTATGTCAATATCTTCATTCCTCTTGAGTTTCAAGGACTTGAACGAGAGGGGAGCCTCAATCCTGTATGAGAGCCCAAGATTGTATTCCTTGCCTACAACCACCGTCACAAACCCGTCCTCGCTGTCCGCGCTGCCGCTTACCGTGATGCCTGAGACAAGGACTTTTTCAGGAACCGGATAGACGAGGCCGGCAAGTCCTTCAACCTTGATTTTCCTGTCGGCAGCCGTGCCGTATTCTCCGGACTCGGAAAGGCAGAAGTTCTCGCCGGACGTGTTTGCCGCGACGGAGAACCCGCTTTGGGAACCGCCCACAACGACCGGTCCGGTAAACGCTTCCCCGGAAACGGAGAATATGCTTGCCGATATTTCAGCATTGAACGGAGTCTCGTTCTTCGCGTTCACGAAGAATCCGACATCCGCCAGCTCAAACTCCATGTCGTTCAGCGCCTCCGGAACATCTCCTACCGCAATCTCCTGATTGTCAGCGCTTATTGTCGGGGAAGCCTTCATCGTCACCGACCTTGCCTTCACTCCGGTAATATTCACAATTGTTTCAAGAGGGAACTGGGCGCCATCGGAAAGTGCAAATTTCATAAAGGCAATCTTTCCCTCGGCGGTCGCGTCACCTGTGATGTGCATAATGCCTTCGCTTATCCCGAAATTGCTCAGTTCCAGTTTGTTGATGTGGCAGCTGAGACTGAACACGCCGTCAAAAGTCTGCGTTTCCTTAATCACAATCACGTTTCTGTGTCCGGCATTCTTCGCAGCCGCGTCAATATCAGCGAATGAAGGGAGAGTGCTCTCATCGATGAAGATGAACTCAGGCAGCGTGAACTTATACCCTGACTTTATGCTGATCCGCGTCCCTCCCACGGTCTCGACGGAAAGCGTAAGCAGCGCGTCGAGGTCCGCCTCTCGGATGGTCTCGACACTGCCGTCAATTCCAGAGACCTGAAGGTTCAGCGGAACGCTTACAGGATAGTCAACCTCCTGACCTATAGCAGACTCCAGCGCGACGAACGTGTAGCTGTCACTCTTCGCATAGTCAGCGGCAGCAATCTGTCCGAAAGTGTATTTCTCGTCTATCCCCTCTGCCGACTCCACTACAAGGCAGAAACTGCCGTCCTCGTTTTTCTTCAGGACTCCGTCCGTCTGACCGTCCGGAAGCAGGATGTCTCCGAGCGAATACGAAAACGAATTGTCCTTGCCGGGCAGCGGAATCTCAATCTGTCCGCCGACATTCATTCCCATGTCGATGGGCCTGGTTATGTCATACTCCTTATTGACGCACGAGGATGCGGCAACAAGAAAGACCAATGCGAAAAGAGTGTTTTTTCTCATATAATATGTTTTAATTAGAATGTCGTATTACTACTATATACTATATGTGTGCGGCTTCCGCCGGTTAAAACAAATCCTCGCAAAGGTAAGCAATAAATGGGAGAAAATTTGTATTTTTGCCCCGCTTTTCGCCAATTATAACGGATTTTAACGGAATATTATGGATTTTATCACTCTGTTTCTGCTTGCCGCGGGCCTCTCGATGGACGCTTTCGCCGTTTCGGTCTGCAAGGGAATGTCAATGAAGAAAAGCGGGCTTTCACAGGCTCTTATCGTAGGAATATGGTTCGGTGGCTTTCAGGCGCTTATGCCGGTAATAGGCTACTTTCTCGGCATTCAGTTCACGGGGCTCATCAGCGCCTGGGATCATTGGATTGCCTTCGGACTGCTCGCCCTCATCGGCATAAACATGATACGCGAAGCCTTTGAAAAAGACGACATGAAGGCGGACAGGCCACAGAAGAACGACCTCGCGTTCAGGTCGATGCTCATGGCGGCAATCGCGACGAGCATCGACGCCCTGGCTGTCGGAGTCTCGTTCGCGGCGATGAACGACGCGAACATCTGGATTTCCGCCGGAACGATAGGCGTCGTGACGCTGGCCTTTTCCGTCGTCGGAGTCAAGGCCGGACATCTTGTAGGGAAGGGGCTGGCGTCAAAGGCTCAAATCATCGGCGGCATTATACTTATAGGTATAGGAATCAAGATTCTCGTCGAGCACATGGTCCTCGGGCAGTGCTGAGAGGCCTCGGGACTCTCCCTCATAAAACTCGTCCGCAGACCGGATTCGGAGTTTCGGGAACGTTTCCGTTGATTTATCGGGGGCAATCCGCACCTTTATAACATCCATACGTCTATCTTTGCCCAAAGTAAGAAGAAACACATACTTATGGGCATACTGGACATAATAACCGTAATAATATTCTCCGTCGCGGTGCTCGCGACCGGCGTCTCCCTGTCAAAGTCGGGAAAGGACCTCAAGGGCTTCTTCGGAGGCGGCGGAAACATCCCGTGGGCGATGAGCGGACTGTCGCTCTTCATGGGCTTCTTCTCCGCCGGGACCTTCGTCGTCTGGGGCAGCATCGCCTACTCCTGCGGGCTCACGGCAATCATAATTCAGCTGACCATGGCCGCGGCAGGCTTCGCCGTCGGAACCTTCATCGCTCCGCGCTGGCACAGGACAGGGGCGCTCACCGCCGCAGAATACATCACAGACAACTTCGGACAGGCGACTCAGAAGACCTACACCTACCTCTTCCTCGCCGTGTCCGTGTTCACCTCAGGCTCGTTTCTCTATCCCGTGGCAAAGATTCTCGAAGTGGCTGCCGGAGTGCCGCTCACCGCGTCCATACTCGCGCTCGGCCTGTTCTGCATAATCTACACCTCGCTCGGAGGACTCCGAGGAGTGATGGTGACGGACGTGCTCCAGTTCGTGATTCTCTTCACGGCGGTCATAATCGCCGTACCGCTCTCGTTCGGGAAAGTCGGAGGCGTGCAAGAGTTCTTCGACAGAGTTCCCGAAGGCTTCTTCCGCTGCTTCAACGGCGAATACACTCCTTGGTTCATCTTCGCGTTCTGCCTCTACAACGCGGTGTTCATCGGAGGAAACTGGTCATACGTGCAGAGATACACCTCCGTCCGCACGGAACGCGACGCGCAGAAGGTAGGATGGCTCTTCGGGGCTCTCTACCTCATCAGCCCCGTTCTGTGGATGCTTCCGCCTATGATTTACAGGGTCTATAACCCCGGACTGTCCGGACTTGAGAACGAGAACGCCTACCTGCTCATGTGCCGCGAGGCTCTTCCGAACGGCCTGCTCGGCCTGATGCTCGGAGGAATGATTTTCGCCACCGCAAGCTCGCTCAACGGCACCTTGAACATCTCGGCCGGAGTCTTCACCAATGACATCTACAAGCGGCTGCGCCCGGGGTCGTCCGACAGGACGCTCATCCGCGTGGCGCGCCTCTCCACCATAGGCTTCGGGATCCTTGCCATCGTCGTCGCCATGTTAGTCAAGTCGATGGGAGGGATAGTGAACGTGGTCATCAGCGTCGCCGCCCTCACGGGAGTCCCGCTCTATCTCCCGGTAATCTGGTCCATGTTCTCAAAGCGGCAGACCGGAAAGACGCTTCTCGCCTCGACGTTCATCTCTCTGGCGCTCAACCTTTTCTTCAAGTTCTGCACCCCGGCGCTCTTCGGACTGTCGCTGAGCAGGGGAGCGGAGATGATGGTCGGGGCGCTCGTCCCGGCCGGGATTCTCGCGGCGTTTGAGATTGCGCTGAAATGCAGGGGATATGTCCGTCCGCAGGCAGCGGCGGCGGAAAGACCATCCGGCGGGCAGTCTCCGGAAGACAAAGATGCCAACCGGTTTACCTACAAGGTCTTAGGGACGAGCATCGCTGCGGCCGGCATTGTCGTCGCCGTTCTCGGAGCCGTCTCCGGAGAACATCAGCTCATCACCGTCGCCGCCGGAGTTACAGTGGCGGGCATAGGCCTCGCAATATTCGCGAAATCGGGGAAATAACGATTGTAAGTACAGTAAATACGGTATGGAAATATACAGTTTCAATAATGACAGAAAGCTCAAGACTGTCGCCGTCGATACCGACTTCGTGGTCGTCGGCGGCGGACTCGCCGGGGTGTGCGCCTCCATTGCCGCAGCCCGCAGGGGAGTAAAGGTCTGCCTGATTCAGGACCGCCCGGTGCTCGGAGGGAACTCGTCGAGCGAAGTGCGCGTCTGGGCGCTCGGGGCGACCTCGCACATGGGCAACAACAACCGCTTCTCACGCGAGGGAGGAATCATCGACGAACTGATGACCGAGAACCTTCGCCGCAACAGGGAGGGCAATCCTGTGCTTTTCGACATGGTTCTCATGGACAAGGTGCTCGCGGAGAAGAACATACGACTGCTGCTGAATACGGCGGTATATGATGTTGAAACAGAAGACTCGGAACAAGACTGTTCGGAGGCCGAAACGCCGTCCTGCGGCTCGGATTTGCCTCCGGTTCGCCGTATAAAGTCCGTCACGGCTTTCTGTTCAAGCTCAGAGACAAGCTACACCGTCAGCGGCCGCCTCTTTGCGGACTGCTCCGGCGACGGCATACTTTCCTGGCTCTCCGGAGTCACGGCACGCATGGGCGCCGAGGACAGGGAAGTCTATGGAGAGGCCTTCGCCCCCGACGTGAGAAAATACGGGGAACTGATGGGCGACACCATATTCTTCTATATGAAGGACACCGGAAAGCCCGTCGAATACGTCGCCCCGGACTTCGCCCTCAAGGACGTCGGGAAATATATCTCAAAACTCGAAAATTCCTGCTACTTCAACACCTCCCACCACGGCTGCAAGTACTGGTGGATTGAATGGGGCGGAAGGATGGACACGGTCCACGACACCGAGGAAATCAAGCGCGAGCTGTGGAAAGTGGTCTATGGGATATGGGACTACATCAAGAACTCCGGGAAATATCCCGAAATGGCAAGCTACACTCTCGAATGGGTGGGAACAATCCCCGGAAAACGCGAGAGCCGAAGGATGAAGGGACTATACACATTGACACAGAACGACATAGTCAGTCAGAGACATTTTGCCGACGCGGTTTCGTACGGCGGCTGGGCGATTGACCTGCATCCCGCCGACGGGGTCTATGCCGCCGGCTCCGCCTGCAACCAGTGGCACAGCAAGGGAGTCTATCAGATTCCGTGGCGCTGCTTTGTCGGAAGCGAGGTCGAGAACCTCTTTTTCGCGGGCAGAATAATCAGCACGTCGCACGTGGCCAACGGCTCGACAAGGGTCATGTGCACGGGAGCCCACGGCGCGGAGGCAGCGGGAACCGCCGCCGCCCTGTGTCTCGGGAACGGGCTGAGGCCTACGGACTTTGCGGTGCCTGAAAGGGCTTCCGAACTGCGGCTCGCCCTTGAGGAAAGCGGGCACTTTGTCCCCGGCTTTGCAGAGACGGACAGCACCAACCTTCTCAACTCGGCGACGGTCTCGGCAAGCAGCACTTGGCAGTTCCGGGGTTTCGGGGCAGACTCGTTCCGGAGGTTAGAGCGTCCGGTGGCGCTTGCGCTTCCGCTCAAGGGCAAGGTGCCGGCATTCAGCCTCAGCGTCATTGCAGAAAGGAATACCATGCTCCGCGCCGAACTGCGGACAAGCGCCAAAGTGGGAAACTACACGCCGGAGAAGACTCTGGATGTCAAGGAGATATGCGTCAGCGCCGGGCAGAGCACGGCGGTCGTGAAATTCGCCGCCGAAGTGCCTGAACTGCAATACTGCTTCCTTACCCTTTGCGCAAATCCGGACATCAGCGTCGGAGTCAGCGACGCCCTTGCGACGGGAGTGGTCACGGTCTTCAACCAGAAGAACGAGGCTGTCTCCAACAAGGGTCGTCAGGTCGCCGACGGCAACGGCTTCGAGAGCTTCGAGTTCTGGTGCCCTGACCGCCGTCCCGAGGCAAAGAACCTCGCGCTGGAGTTTTCAGAGCCGGTGGAGCTGTATTCCACGCAGCTGTTCCGCAATGCCTGCAAGCGTCCCTACGTCGCCACGAACGCATGGGCGTCGGACCCTGCTGAAGACAGGACGCCGTGGCTGCGGCTGCACTGGGAGCGCCCCGTGGAGATTTCGCGTATGATTCTTTTCTTCGACACGGATTTCGACCACGCCATGGAGACGGTTCAGATGGGACATCCGGAGAGCGTGATGCCTCAGTGCGTCAGGAACTACAGGATTTTTGACGGAAATGGACGAATGATATATGAAAGGACAGGGAATTATCAGGCTGTCAATGACATAAGGCTCGAAAATCCCGTGGCGACGGACACGATTTCGATTGAATTCGATTCGCCGGCGACGATGTTTCATATCATAGTGAGAAAATGAATGTTTGAATACGTATAATACTCTTGTAATCAGAGATATGGACACGAAAAGATATGTGACGATAAAGGATATTGCAGCGGAGCTCGGGCTCTCGACTTCCACCGTCTCTCGTGCGCTGACAGGAGGAGGGGAAATCAGGGAAAGCACGAGGCGGAAGGTGCAGGAAACGGCAGAAAGGCTGGGCTACCACCCTAATCTGCTTGCCCGCAACCTGTCTTCGCACCGCAGCGGAATCATCGGCATCATAGTCCCGGAATTTGAGACTGGGTTCTTCCCGCGCATCATCCTCGGGATTCAGGACGAGCTTCACCGCTCCGGCTACAGGGTGCTCATCACCCAGTCCGGCGAGTCAGCGGAAAAGGAAAGGGAGAACCTTGAACTGCTGCTCGGGAACATGGTCGAGGGCATCATCGCCTCAGTCACCAAGGAAGGCGGCAATGAGGAACTTTTCCAGACGGTGATTAAGCGCGGCATCCCGGTCGTGTTCTTCAACAGGGTCTATAATCTGCCGAGGGCGTCCAAGGTGATGCTGGACGACAGGCTTCTGGCAAGGGAGGCCACGGCGCATCTGCTCGGGCAGGGCTGCCGCCGGATCATGCACTTCACCGGACCTCTCAATATGCAGGTCGCCAAGAACAGGCTCGCGGGCTACAGGGATGCGCTTGAGGAGTTCGGCGCCGCCGTCCAGGACGGGCTTGTCGTGGAGTCTGGAATCAACTACGAGGACGGCTACGAGGCCACTCGCCGGGTGCTTTCGGAGATGTCGCCGCTGCCCGACGCAATCTTCTGCTTCAACGACAACCTCGCCATCGGTGCGATGAAGGCGCTCAAGGAGGCCGGCAGGAGGATCCCAGAGGAAGTGGCGGTGGTCGGATTTTCCGAGACGGATATGTCAACCGTCGTGGAACCGCCGCTCACCACAGTCGCCCAGCCGCGCTACAGGATGGGAGTGGAGGCCGCGAAAATCATGATTGAGCAGATTCAGACGCAGGGACGTTCGCTCCCGACGAACCTCACTCTCGACGCCGAACTCCATGTCCGGGCGTCGTCCAGGAAAGAAGGAAGTGTACCAAGGGTACATGACTGATGTGTACTGGGCGTACATGACCGATGAGAAAATAGATATAGCCCAAAAAGAAACTCAAAATTATTATAAACCATGTAATTATGAAAAAGATTACTACAAATTTCGTGGGGGGGGGTACATCCTATGAAACTCCCGCTCTCCTCGTGGAGACCATATCTCCTGAAGCCGGCTACTGTAGTTCAGCGCTCGGCGGCAACTCAAACGAAGGCATCAACGATGCTAAACAGTATGACTTTGAATTTTAATCGCCTGCGACCATGAAAAAGACATTTGTTTATGCGGCGGTCATCGCCGCCTGCGCAGCCTCATGCGCCAAGAACGAACTCGTTGAAAAACCCGCTGCGGAACCTGTCGAGGTACAGTTCTCCGCCGCGTCGGAAGCCTGCACAAAGACTGTACTCGGCACCGACGGAAAGAGCGTCGAATGGAAGGCCGGAGACAAGGTGAGCCTGCTCGCGGATGGAAAAAACCTGCTCTACACGACCGAGTCCGACGGCGGGACGACCGCGCTGACTCCTTCCGGAGAGTCCTTGATGAGCGATGCCGGAGCCGTCTGGGCGGTCTATCCGTATTCAGACGGGAATGCGGTTTCAGAGGACGGAGTCACCGTCACTGTTCCCGCCGCGCATTCCGTTTCCGCGACCGGCTTTGCCGACGGCTCGAATGTGGCTGTGGCATACACCGCGCAGCTTCAGGAGAACACGAGCCTCACGTTCAAGAATGTCTGCTCCTATCTCAAGCTCACGTTCAAGGCCGAGCAGGGCGTGAACAAGGTTGTTCTCTCTTCTGAAAACAATGATGTTGCACTTGCAGGAGCGGCAACCGTGAAAATGAATGCCGACGGCGTTCCGGAGGTCGTTTCTGTCGCTTACGACGCGGCGACTTCCGTGGCGCTTGAGAGCACTGATGCGCTTGACGGAAGCTATCTCATCCCGGTTCTCCCCGGCGAGGCAGCCGTTTGGCAGCTGACCTTCACCAAGACCAACGGCACTGTCTCGACGGTTGCCATGGGCAAGACCGCAGCCGCATTTGCTCGCAACACTCCGCTTGCCTTCGACTTCAGCAACGCCACCATTAACTGGAAAGAGGCTCCGACCGCAGTCACCGCCGAAAAGGTCTTCTGGTCCGACGCACACATCTCATGGACGCACGCCGGCAAGGTCGATTCCTACAAGGTCTATGTGAACGACGAGACTACCCCTGCTGCCATTGTTGAAAATGGTGTTACAACGGCGCACATCACTGGTCTTGCCAACGGCACGGCCTACAGCGTGAAGGTCGCCGCAGTCTATGGGTCAGAGGAAAAAGCATCCGAGCCTGTCAGCATCACGACCGGAAAGATTGAGCAGCTCAAAAAGAACGTCAGCCCGACATCCGTAGCCGTCGGCATCGAGAACCGCGCCGGTGCCCTCAGCGGCAACTACAAGCCATGCCTCTATGTGCAGCTGTTTGACAGCGAGGATGTTACAGGCACGCCAAAATACGAGGCATTTGTCCGTGATAATGAGGTTCAGAGCGAGGGACATCCGTTCTACAGTTCACTCGTAGTTGGCCCAAATACCCAATATCCTCCTTTTAATCTTGCATTCGGAGGTCTTGAAGCGGACAAAGACTATTGGATTCGAATAAAGTCTGTCGCATCAGATACTTACACTACTTATCAAAGTTCATCAAGAGGGCCGAAGACAATGGAATCCCAGAATGGCGATTCCGAATATTCCGCACCATTCAAGCTTACTACCGCATCAAAACATACGGCGGAAGGCGATGAGGTTCTGTTTGAAGGGTTCGACGACTGTTTCTATTCTGCTGACTTCATCAACTGTGCTGTGGGACTCATGCCTGCTTTCAGAACAGCGGTACAGGGTTCGTCACCGAACTATAATGTCAACAGGAATATCTGGCAAACATGGGAACAAAACGACAAACCTTGGGCTTTTCATGGATTGCGTACAGGTCTTAGCATGACTCATATGGCAGGATTTGGCTTTTTGAACGTCATGACCGGTAAGGTGGACGATACAAACAAAACGATCGTGTCGATTGAATGCGACGGCAAGACAGCTGCAGCCTCACGATATTGGGTTCTAGAGACGGGAACACAGACAATTGTCGCTCCGAAAGTTCTCGCCGGAGCAAGAATCGGATCATTTAAGGCACAAGCAACAACCGGTTTTGAAACTTTGGTAGGTGACAACCGCTTCATCACGGCAGATTCATACATGGGAGAAGGCTATGCCGTTCTTGGTCAATATTATAACACCAAAGACGAACATACAACTTCGAAGAAAGCGGCATTCGTTGTAAAAGCCGTGAATAACCTCTTGACAACAGAAAAGAAATCCTGCACAGTGTCATTCAAGGCGCTTGCCGTTCAGGGACGCTCCGGCAAGATTACTGTCATAAGGCTTGACAGAAATTCAGACCACAAGACCGCCACCACCGACCTCTGGCAGACAATCACCGAAATCAAGATTGCCAACTCTAACGGCAATCTCGATGAGAACGCGACCGAGTGGAGCGGCTTGTCCGAAACCCACAAGTGGTACGAATACAGCTTTGACATCGACCTTCTTAAGGGAGACCTCGTGGGCTTCGCGACCGACAGCGAAAGCTGCATCTGCATCGACGACATAAAGATAGTCCTCAAATGACAGGCTACCGCAGCATACACGCATTTTCATCACCTGCCTTCCTCGTGAAGGCAGGGCTTCTTGCCGCGCTCACCGCCGTCCTCAGCCTCGCGTCCTGCGGCAACGCAGACCACCGCCGGACTGACGACAGTGACCTGACAGTAGCCGCTTATGTCTGGCCGTCATGCCACGACGATTCCCTCGCGCGCAAATGGATATGGCCCGCAGGAGAAGGGGAGTGGGAGGTCATCAGGCAGGGCGACCCGCGCTGGGCGGGACACTACCAGCCGAAACAGCCGCTGTGGGGCTACGAGATGGACAACGATCCGGAAGTCGTGGAAAAGTGGATTGGCACCGCGCTGGACTACGGCATCAACACCTTCGTCTATGACTGGTACTGGTACAAGGATCCCGACGGCTACAACGGCGAGTTCCTCGAAAGCGCCCTTAACGACGGCTTCCTCAAGGCCCCGTCCAACCGCAAGATGAACTTCTGCCTAATGTGGGCCAACCACGACGTGCGCTTCAACTACTGGAACTGCCGTCTTTGGGGCGACCGGAGGGAGAGGCTCTTCAATCCGGATGTGACATGGGACGACATGAAAGTCATTGTGCGCAAATGGGTTGACAACTACTTCTCCCGGCCGAACTACCTCCGCTTCGACGGCCGTCCGGTGCTGATGATTTTCTCCACCGACAACCTCGTCCGCTGCTTCAGCTCCATGGCCGAGGTGCGCCGGGTCTTCGACTATCTCCGCGAAGAGACAGTAAAGGCCGGGCATCCGGGACTCTACATCATCCAGACAGAGGGCGGCGGGAGCAACCCCGACGGCAAGGAGGGTAAGCTCGACCACATCCGTACGCTCGCGGACAGCCTCGCGCTCGACGCATTTGCATTCTACAACATGGGCGGCTTCAATCCTGACTACCTCCGGCATGGGGAGAACGCCCGTGAAATCCGCAATCAGTGGGACGAACTCATCGACCTGCCTGTATTTCCCTGCGCGTCAATCGGTTGGGACGACAGTCCGCGCTACCCGCACAAGACGCAGGAGCACTGCAGCGCATGGCACAACACTCCGGAATCCTTCGCCGTCGTGCTTCGCGAGGCTCTGGACTATGCCGACGCTCACCCGGACCAACCGAAGATGGTGACAATCAACGCATGGAACGAATGGATTGAGGGCAGCTACCTGCTTCCCGACCGTCTCAACGGCTTCGGCTACCTTGAGGCGGTGAAAAGGGAACTCGACGCCCATGCGCGGAGAAAGGCCCTGACGACAAGAATGTGAGCAACGAGACTTGCCGGCGCCAGATAAGTTCAAAATGGTGTTTTGCACTACGAAACTTGAGATAAACAAATTAAAAGCAACTATATGTTAAAGAAAGCACTGATACTGATAATGTCCGTGGCGGCGGCGCTCATGGTTCCGACCGGAGCGCTCGCCCAGGGCCGCGAAGTCAGCGGAAGCGTCGTCGATTTCGAGACGGGAGAAATCCTCATCGGAGTCGGAATCAGCCTCAAGGGCAGCACGACCGGCGCAATCACGGAACTTGACGGCAGCTTCAAAATCACCGTGCCGGAAAGGAACGCCGTGCTGGTGTTCTCCTACATCGGCTACGAGGAGCAGGAGATAAAAATCGAGAAATCGGAGAAACTTCTCGTCCGTATGCACCAGAAAGTCAAGACACTGAATGACGCCGTCGTCGTGGGCTACGGCACCACGGCCCGCAAGGACCTCACCGGATCCGTGGCGTCGGTCAACATCGCGGACATCGCCCGCACGGCGGACACCAACTTCGAGGAGTCCATCGCCGGAAAGGTCGCCGGAGTCTCCATCACCTCCAACGACGGCCAGCCGGGCAGCGACCTTAACATCGTCATCCGGGGCAACAACTCCGTGACCCAGTCCAACGCCCCTCTCTATGTCATAGACGGCTTCCCGACCGAGGAATCCATGGGCAACGTCATCAATTCCGACGACATCGAGTCCATCGACATACTCAAGGACGCATCCGCGACGGCTATTTACGGGGCGAGGGGAGCGAACGGCGTCGTTCTCATAACCACGAAACAGGGCAAGACCTCGAAGCCGACGTTCTCCTACAAGTCGTGGTACGGGATAAACCAGGTGGCCAAGAAGATGGACCTGCTGACCCCGTATGAGTTCGTCCGCTACCAGCTCGAACTCGACCCGTCGCTCTCAAGCTATTACATATCAGAGGAAAAGACCCTCGACTCCTACAGGGACGCGCAAGCCATCAACTGGCAGGACCACGCCTACCGCAACGCCTTCGTGATGAACCACAATTTCTCCATCCGCGGAGGGAACAAGGACATCCGCTACTCGGTCTCCGGACTTGTCGCCGACCAGAACGGAACGATGATAAACAGCGGCTTCAACAAGTATCAGGGACGCGCCCAGCTGACCGTGAACCTCTCCAAGTCATTGCAGTTCAACCTCAATCTGAACTACACCGAGCATAAGAAATACGGATTCGTCGTCGCGGACAACGCCAACGCGAACTATTCGACGTCGTCGATAATGTACGGGCTCTGGGGATATAGAATCGTCGCCGGAGCGAGGTCGCAGCAGGATCTTCTCCACGAGCTCTTCGACAACTTCATCGACTACGACCAGGACCAGAGGGTGAACCCCATCATGACCCTTAAGAACACATATAACCCCAACAGCGTCAAGACGATGATTGCGAACGCATATCTCCAGTGGAAGATTCGCGACAACCTCGTCCTCAAGGTACGCGGCGGCTACCAGAAGATTTTCCAGAAGACCGAGACCTTCAACAACTCCAACACCGGCTCCGGGAACTCCCGCACCAACACGAAGGTGAACGGAAGCGTCTATAACCACGAGCGCGGCTATTTCTCCAACGAAAACACGCTCACATGGAAGAAGGACATAGGCAAGAACAGGCTCACGACCGTCGTCGGAGAGGCATATAACCTGTCGCTCTACAGCCTTAACGGATTCTATGCCACGAACATAAAGAACGAGGACCTCGGAATCGCCGGACTCGACGAGGGCACGCTCACGTCGGCGCGCACCACTAAGACGGAAAACCGGCTTCTGTCCTTCTTCGGCAGGGCGGAGTACAACTACGACTCGCGCTATCTTCTGACCGCAACCTTCCGTGCCGACGGCTCGTCAAAGTTCCCCAAGGGCAACCGCTGGGGGTACTTCCCGTCCGTCGCGGCGGCTTGGTCGTTCGGCGAGGAAAAGTTTATGAAGCGTCTTCCGTGGCTCAGCGAGGGCAAGCTTCGCGCGGGCTACGGAGCGACCGGAAACAACCGCATAAGCGACTACGGGGCAATGACTTCCCTCGAAATCAATTCCGGTTCCGGCTACGGAGGCCATCAGGGACTCGTGCCGGTGAACCTCGGAAACGACGCGCTGAAATGGGAGACCACATGGCAGGCCAACGCCGGTCTTGACCTCTCGTTCTTCTCGGAAAGGCTCGCCCTCACCGTTGACTGGTACTGGAAGAAGACCTCCGACCTGCTCATCAACGCCACCATCGCCCCGAGCACCGGGTTCATGAACGGCTACAAGAACATCGGCTCCGTCTCCAACACCGGACTTGAGCTCACCCTCAAGACAAGGAACATCGCTAACAGACATTTCCTTTGGACGACCGACTTCAACATTTCCTTCAACAAGAACAAGGTGCTCGCGCTGAACGAGGGCGAGAGCAGCATGACGACCGTGCTCAACTGGGGTTCCTACAACTTCACCGCCCCGTACATCGCCATGGTGGGACAGCCGATAGCCCTTTTCTACGGCTACCTCTACGACGGTCTCTATCAGGTCGAGGACTTCGACGGCGCTGAAGGCTCCTACATTCTCAAGGACGGGATTCCGAACAACGGCGAGGCTCGTGAGAACATAAAGCCGGGGCACATAAAGTACAAGGACATCAACGGTGACGGGAAGGTCGACAGCAACGACCTCACTGTCATCGGAAATCCGAATCCTATTTTTACGGGAGGATTCACGAACTATCTGAAATATAAGGATTTCGACCTTAACATATTCTTCCAGTTCAGCTACGGCAACCAGATTATGAACGCCAACCGCCTCGAATTTGAGGGCGCGACGGGACGCAAGCACCTGAACCAGTTCGCGACTGTAGCCGACCGCTGGTCTCCGACCAACACCGACGCGACGATTCCGGTTGCGGGAGGCGGCGGCCCGAAGGTCTATACGGACCGCATCATCGAGGACGGCTCCTACCTCCGCCTCAAGTCGCTCTCGCTCGGCTACAACCTGCCAAAGCGCCCGCTCAAGAAGGCCCACATCAGCGCCCTGCGCTTCTTCGTGACCTGCCAGAACCTCTTCACCATAACGAAGTATTCCGGCTCCGACCCGGAGGTCTCAACCTATCAGTCCGCGCTCACTCCGGGCTTCGACTGGTCCTCATACCCGAGGCCGAGGGCATATACCGCCGGATTTGAGATAACATTCTAAAGGCTATATGATTATGAAAAAAATCATCAGAATGTCAATTGTCGCGCTTCTCGGCGCAGCCTGCCTCGGCTCGTGCTCGCTTGACCTAAAGCCGGACTTCACGACGCCCGAATACTCCTACAAGACAGAGGAGGATGTCGAGACCGCGCTCTACGGCACCTACAACGCCCTGATGGGACGCTACAACCGTCTCTACAACGGCCCGATATACACCTACCTCTCCATCTCCGACGAGTTTTACTACCGCTCCTACCAGCCTGCGCAGGACGTGCGCATCTATTCGTTCGACGCGTCCGAAATCGAGATTCAGAAGATGTGGGTGGGGCTTTACCAGTGCATCTCGCGCGCCAACTACCTGATTCACTACGGCGGGCAGTCCGCTCCCGACACCGACGAGGTGAGGGCGATGCTCGGCGAGGCCAAGTTCCTGCGCGGCTACTGCTACTTCCTGCTCGTGACCAACTTCGGAAGCGTCCCCATGCCGCTTGAGCCGACCCTGTCTCCGGACAGCCGCTACTTTCTGCCGCAGACGCCGACTGAGGCTGTCTATGCCCAGATAATCAAGGATATGAAGGAGGCAGAGGAAACTGTTCACGAGATTGACGAGCTTCAGACCAACGAGAGGATTTCAAGGACCGGCGTTCAGGCCATGCTCGCAAGGGTCTATATGTCAATGGCCGGAAAGCCGCTCGAAGACACTGAAAGATACGCGGATGCGGCCTCTTACTGCGAGAAAGTCATCAAGTCAGGGAAGCATGAGCTGAACCTCGACTACAGGCAGATTTTCATCAACCACATCACAGGCGTCTCCGAACCAAAGGAGTGCCTCTGGGAAATCGCCGCTTTCGGCAACAACCTCGACGGCACCACCCAGGCGGGAATGCTCGGAATCGAGAACGGAATCTCCTGCATCAACGAGACCGTCGGTTACTCGGGAGGCGCAATCCGAATCAGCAAGAAGCTCTGGGACAGTTTCATGGGCGACAATGACCTCCGGCGCGACTGGTGCGTTGCGTCCTACTACTACAAGACAGTTCCGAACACCCTGAACGTCGAGAAGACCGAATGGGGCGCGGACAAGATTCGCGAGCGCAACTGCGGGAAATGGAGACGGGAATATGAGACCGGAACCAAGGCCAAGTCATTCAACGCCACCAACTTCCCGGCACTGCGCTACTCGGACGTGCTCCTGATGAGGGCGGAGGCTCTCAACGCGCAGCGCAAAGGCCCTAACTACGAGGCCTACCAGCTTGTCAATCAGGTGCGCCGCCGTGCGGCGGGTCTCCCGGTCGAGACTCCTGACGCGGGCGTCGATTTGCCGGAGAGCATGGACGAGACGGCATTCCTTGCGGCCATAAAGACCGAAAGAATGGCGGAACTCTGCTTCGAGGGCGTGCGCAAGACGGACCTCGTCCGCTGGGGCGAGCTCGTGGAGAACGTCAAGGCCATGGGGAAGGACCTCGGGACATATTTCCCGAACAACAGCTACAAGCTCGTCGGCGAGAACATCTCCGACCGCAACGTCCTCTTCCCGATTCCGGTTTCGGAATATTCGATGAACAAGAACATCGTTCAGAACAAAGGATGGTAGCGGCGACGCAGGACAGAAACATGACCTTATACAAGGTCGCACATAATCGATAAAGCAATGAAAATCAAGTATATATCAAAACAGAAAAGCACATCGTCGATGAATGCCCGTGGCATTCTCCTGTGTCTGACCGCGCTTCCGTTCCTCTGCGGATGCTTCTCCAAGGAAACGCCGGTCTGCGACATCGAGGTCACGACGGAAAAGGAAACATACGCCGTGGGTGAGAGCGTGGTATTCAAATTCAGCGGAAACGCGGACAACATCGTGTTCTATTCCGGCGAGCCGGGGCACAGCTACGACCGCAAGGGGGCCCACTTTGCGGAGAATCCCCTGAAAGTCAAGTTCCGCACGGCAACCGACGGAGTCCTCGTCGATGGCAAGCCGGACGACAATTTCAGGTTTCTCGTCTCGACCGACTTCAACGGAGTCTTCGATGCAGAAAACGTCAGAGCAGCAAAGTGGACGGACCTCACCGACAGCTTCGGCGTCGCGGCCGAGGGCGGTCTCGTGAACACAGACTCGCGGGAACTCGACCTCAAGGAACTGCTTCCCGAAACGGCCGGTGTCGAGAATCCGGCGTTCTACCTCGCGTTCAGATACTTCGACAAAGACCCAGACGCCCCGGTCAAGAACCGCTGGGTGGTGCGTACCTACAGCGTGAAGAGCGTCGGGACTGACGGTGAGGAGACCGTCCTCGCGGACAAGTCGCAGACGATGGGATGGCAGACGGTGAGCCTCGGCGCGGACATGGGAGCGGAAAAACTCTGGAGCATCGGAGGCACTCAGGTCATGGCAGAAGGGCAGAAGAACGTGAACTACGCCATCCACGGCAAGGACGAATGGCTCATTTCCAAGGCGTTCTACCCCAACAAGGTTTCCCCTGACAGCGGCGAGGTCATCAGCTTCATCAGCATAAGCCCGTCATCGTTCAGCTACAGCTTCAGCAAGCCGGGAATCTATAATGTGGCTTTCGACTGCTCCTCCGTATGGTACAACGGCGGCGCGTCAAAGCTGCTCAGAAAGACAATTACCATAACAGAATAGGCACTCACCATAAATCCAACAGAACGGACAATGAACATTCTGCTTTCACTACTATCCATCGCAGGAGGTTTGACACTCAAGGCGGGAAACACAACGGTTACTTTTGAAAAGACGGACCATGGCTATGCCGTCGCATCCGCCTCGGCAGACGGACTGTCCCTCAGGTCGCCTTCGGGAGAGTGCGTCGTGCTCTTTTCCGAAGAAAAGCCGTCCGGCGAACCCATCATGCCGAAGCCATATCCGGAATACCCGGTGAACGCAATCAACGACCGCACCTACAGCGCCGTCGGGCTTAACACGGCAGGGGAGGCCAGGCGCTTCTTGCCTGAGGAACTTACATACGTCGGAGACGACATGATTGTGTTCAATCACGACTGCGAGGACTTCTCGATAGTGAACTGCTGGTATGTGCGCGGGGACGACATCATCCTCGAACAGAGGCTCACCGCGAAAAGGGACGGCTGGTGGTCGCTCCAGACCCCGACCCTCGCGGAGTTTGACCGCAGGGACTTCGCGTGGGCGGCCATTCCTGGCTACTACCACTCCGACCGCTTCAACCCCGATTTCCACACCGCGCTGAACTACGGCATAGGCATCCCGGAACGCCCCGCCGTGCTCTTTGAAGGCACCTGCACGACGCTCACTTCCCTCATCTCCGACGGCCAGGGACTTACGCTTGCCGTGTCCGCCCTTCCCGGCCAGTCCCGCGACCCGTGGAAATGGGACAGCAACACCAACGGGGTGTGGAAGGTGGGAGTCTCGCTCGTGAACCGCGACGGAGTCTTCACGCCGTCGGTGCACAAGCCCGTCCTCGGCGAGGAAGGGTCTTTTCTGAAGGCAAGGGAGAGCACCACCCTCAAGGTAGCCTACACCCTCAGGAGAGCGGACTGGTACTCGACCTACTCTCACGTCGCCCTCGACATCAACCGGCTTTCCGAACAGCTTGCGATGCGCGAGACCCATTATTCACTGAGCCGCCGCCTGTCCATGCTCCGCAGCCATGTCCTCGACGACGAGGCCTCGCGCTGGCGGACGGTCGAGCTTGACGGCAAGACGCTCGGCGCACAGGACTACCTCGGCTCGGTGAAGGACTCCGACCACGACGCGATGAAGAACGCCGACTACGGCACCATGTGGATGCTCGGACGGCTGACCGGCGACCCGCGCATCACCTCGGACCGTCTGCCCTACGCGCTGAACTTCAAGTTCGCCAACCAGGGCGCGGACGGAGCCACGAAAGGGCAGTACTATCTCTACAAAAGTCAGCGATTTACGGAAGAATGGGGGCACTACACCGAGCCTATGGCTAACACCTTCTATATGCTCTGCGACCTCGGAAACATCAGCCTCTTCGAGCCTGAGAATCAGGAAATACGTGACCGCATACGCCTCGCCGCCGACAGGCTTCTGGAATGGATGCACCCGGACGGGCACTGGGAGGTGGCCTATGACAACCTCACGGGGGAGCCGCAGTTCACCGACATCCCGGATTTGCGCCCGACCTTTTACGGGCTCCTGATAGCCTACCGCACGCTCGGGGACAGCAAATACCTCGACGCGGCGGTCAAGGGCGGCGACTGGCTGCTTGAGAATGCGGTAAGCCACGGCTCCTACATCGGGGTCTGCGGCGACACCCGCTTCGCTCCCGACTTTGCCACCGCCCAGACGGCGCAGGCCTTCAACGACCTCTACGCCGTCACCGGAGACGCGAAATACCTTCAGGCATACATCGACGCCGCTGAAGTATATACGACTCACGTGTTCACGCACCCGTTCCCGACCGACGAGATAAAGCTCGCCGGCGAGAAGGTCCGCGAATACCGCCGCGACTTCGAGATTTCGCAGGTGGGGATGAACTTCGAGCACGGAGGCACATTCGGCTCCGCGAACAAGGTCGGACCGATTCTTCTCGCCTCGCACGCCGGGATGTTCGTCCGTCAGGCCGCCCTCACGGGAGACACGCTGATGCTTGAAATGGCAAGGCTCGCGGTCATCGGCAGGGACGCGTTCATCAACAAGGCCACCGGCGCGGCGTCCTACTACTGGTACGCCATGAACCGAGGCCCCGGTCCGTTCCCTCACCATGCGTGGTGGCAGATCGGGTGGATGATGGACTACCTGATTGCCGAGGCCTTCTACCGCTCAGGCGGCGAGATTGACTTCCCGGGCGGTTTCTTCACTCCTAAGGTCGGGCCTCACCGCCCCTACGGATTCGCCCCGGGACGGCTCTACGGCAAGAAAGTGCGGCTCACGATGGAGGACGGGCTCAGTCTCGACAACCAGTATGTCGAATACATCACGGCACGCAGCCTCGACGGACGCAGGCTCTTCGTCGTGCTGATGAACAACTCCGCAAAGGTTCAGGAATATTCCCTCGAATGCGGCCCCGAATCCTCGAAGGACACGAAAGCCGTCAGCCGGAAGGGAACGATTGAACCGTGGGGAATGAAAGTGGAAACGATAAAAAT
This sequence comes from uncultured Bacteroidales bacterium, assembly GCA_934725015.1. Lineage (GTDB taxonomy): Bacteria > Bacteroidota > Bacteroidia > Bacteroidales > UBA932 > Cryptobacteroides. The sequence continues at coordinate 303,030 of CAKVAS010000002.1, read as the reverse complement.
ATAACAATATGACAAGACTCAATACAAAGCGGATTTTCAGCGCGTTGTCGGCTCTTACCTTATGTCTTGCTGCGGCTGCGCAGGAGACCGTCGTCCGCGTGTCGGATTTCGGAGCCGTCCCGAACGACGGAAAGAATGACCTCAAGCAGATTCGCAAGGCATTCAGGAAGGCGGAGAAAATCGGGGCCACGAAAATCGTGTTCGAGGCCGGCACCTACGACATCTTCCATTCCGACATAGAGGAAAACGACGCGCTCGTCCTCAGCCACATTCCGAATGTGACAATGGAGGGCGCGGTCGATGCGGACGGGGAGCCGGCGACAATGCTCCTGCGCCACTACGAGATGGCGCCGGACATCAAGGCGAAGAACCTGCTGCGCATCGACGAGTGCGAGAACTTCACCCTAAAGAACATGAAGTTCGACAACAGTCCGCGCTACATGACAAGCGGGGAGGTGGTCTTCAACGACGGCAAGCACGTGGTCGTGCGAATCTTCGACGGATGCTCCCTCGTTGACGGCACGAGGCTCTACTGTGCCAACCTCTGGGACCTCTCCACGCGCAACCTCAAGCACACCGGCTCCGTGACCTTCGGAGGCTCGGTCAGCAAGAAGGCAGCCGAATACACGACGAGGGTCACCAACCTGGAGGAACGCAAGGTGCTCATCAGCTCCGCAGACGCTGCCTCGAAGATTGAGGTCGGCGACGGCATCAGCTGGCACTTCGGCTGGAACGGCACGCAGGTCGATTTCTGGAAGTGCGACAACATGAGGATGGAGAACGTCCACAGCTACTCCGCCATAGGCTTCCATTTCCAGTCCTCCCTCTGCCGCAACCTATCCGGCTACCGCGTCCGCATCGGGCGCGAGGGCGACGACCTTAACTGCGGAAGCCGCGACGCATGGAAGATGTGGCTCTGCATGGGCACCGCCACTATGGACAGCATCCACATGGACGGGGTTCGCTGGGACGGCCAAAACGTCCACGGCAAGTTCCTCTATTTCGTGGATGCCGAGGGACCGAACACCGCCACCTTCAGCTACAACGGCATGTCGGTGGAGCGTGTCGAGCCCGGCGATAAAATCGGAATGTGGAAGGACCGTGAGAACGAGACGCTCATGACGGTCAGGAGCTACGAGGTCCTGCCAATTGAATGGGGCAAGCCCCGGCTCGTGCGAGTGAGCTTCGAGGAGCCTCTTCCGAACTTCCTCTGCGCGTCAACGCCCTGCAACCCCTATTCCCACACCTGTCACTACACGCTCGAAAATTCCACATTCGAGAACATCGCCGGCTGCGCGAGCATTCTCCGCAACGACGACAGCACGATTCGCGGCTGCACATTCGCCCACATCATGTACCCGGCGGTCTTCCTCGGCGGCGACCTTAACAACGAGTCCGTCACGGGGAAGAACCTGCTCGTGGAGGACTGCGAGTTCGAGGACTGCGCATGGGAGTCACGCAACGGCGTGAAGGGCGCATTCGCCGCCGCAGTGCTTCCGTTCAAGGATTTCCCGGTACCCTACATCTTCGACCTCAGGCTCGTCGGCAACACCTTCCGCGACTGCCCGACCGCGATAAGCGTCAAGGGAGTGAAGGGCATCGTACTGAAAGACAACAAGTTCGAGAATGTCGAAGTTCCGTTCCGCCACAACGACTGCGACGGGATTGTCTCCGACATACAGGAATCATCAAAATAAGAAGCCGATTAAATTTAAGCAGCTGCTTCTAAACTCGTCACGAAAATGAACCGTCCCTCAATCAGCCGCAAAGCCATGCTGTCCGCCGCAGGTAACTGCGCCGGCATATTCCTCTGCATCCCCGCGCTCATCCTCTCGTGCTCTGTCCCCGCGCCCGACAACGGAGGGACTTTCGACGGCGTGATAAGGGTTCGGGAATATGGAGCCGTGCCCGACGACGGCCTGTGCGACATCGAGGCCATCGCGGAGGCTGTCCGTGCGGCCGCCGCGAAAAAGGCCTCCGCCATCGAGTTTGAGGAGGGCGTGTATGACCTATTCGTCGGCGACGCGGCGCTCCGCAACGCCATAGAGATTCAGGGCATCGACAATCTCACGCTGCGCGGAGCGGTGAACCGGAAAGGGGAGCCCGCCACCGTATTTCTCCGGCACTACGACATGGCCAAGGACATCAACGGCAAGCAGATTCTGCTCGTGAGGGACTGCGACGGCTTCACTTTGGAAAATGTCCGCTTCGACAACAGCCCTCAGTACATGACCTCCGGCAAGGTCTATCACAACGACGGAACAGTCGTCGGAATACGCCTGCTGGACGGCGTGAGCGCTCCGGAAGAGAGCCTGATGTACTGCGCGAATGTCTGGAACCCGGTCACAGAAGACCTCAGGCAGGTCGAAAGCGTGACCTACGCCGATGACGTGAACCGCAGCCCGGCGGACTATCTGGCAAAGAGCACGGGGGACGGGACCGTGATGGTGCGTTCTGCGGCAATTGCTTCCCGCGTGGAGGTCGGCGACGGCATAAGCTGGCACTTCGGCAGCAACGGCCTTCAGGTGGACTTCCGCTTCTGCGACAACCTGACGGTAAATAACGTGGAGAGCAATTCCGCGATAGGCTTCCATTTGCAGGCCTCATACTGCCGGAACATCCGTTCAAGCGGCGTGAAAATCCGCCGCAGGGGAGCGAACTACTCGGTGGGCAGCCGCGACGGATGGAAGCTCTACCTGTGCAGCGGCAAGGCCGAGATTGACAATTTCTACTGCGAGGGAGTGCGCTGGGACGGTCAGAACGTTCACGGCAAGCTGCTTTTTCCCAAGGAGAGGCTGAACAACTTTCAGATGAGCTTCAGCTACCACGGTGCGGAAATAGAGAGAATCCTCCCCGGCGACCGCATCGGACTCTGGCAGGACCGCAGCACGGAAATCCTGCTGACAGTCGTGAGGTATGAATACACCCCGAACAATCCCGACCGCGTCTGCACCGTAACCTTCGACGAGCGCATCCCCGATTTCGTGAACTCAACGACCGTCTGCAACGTATATTCCCACGTCACCGACTACACCCTCCGGAACTCCGAATTCCGCAACATAGCCGGCTGCGCCGCGATAATACGAAACGACAACTCGACCATATCGGGAAACACTTTCCACAACATAATGTACCCGGCGATATGCGTCGGCGGCGACCTTGACAACGAAGGCGTGAGCTCGAAGAACGCCGTAATCGAGGGAAACGTGCTGACAGGCTGCGGATGGGTGGCACGCGGACCGAGAAAGGGCGCAATCTCCGTGGGGCTCGCGAACGTCGCGGACATATCCCCGTACATCAAGGGAATCACCATACGAAACAACAGCATCAGCGGCTCTCCTGTGGGGATTCATGCATACGGGGTCGATGGTCTGACGATTTCGGGAAATTCGATTTCCTCCTGCGGGACCGACATCCTGACGGATGATGCACTGAACTGTGAGATACAATAAATGCCATAATCTAATAATCAATAAATCATAGGTTTATGAATACGAAAAATATCATTCACGCCCTTGGGGCGACACTGCTTCTCTGCGCCTGCGCAAAGGAAGGCGAACCGCAGCAGCAACCAGACGACAAGCCGGGCACGGCAAAGTTCACCGCATTTTCGGAGGCTCTGACAAAGACCGTCGTGTCGGACGACCTCCTGTCCGTATGCTGGGCAAAGGGAGACGCTCTCAGCCTCATTTCAGAGGGCAAAAACCGGCGTTTCACGACCGACAAGGACGGCGTGTCCTCTCCGCTTTCACCGGACTCGTCTTCCGATGACGGCGAGATAAAGAAAGAAACGAAGTCAATATGGGGAGTATATCCATATTCAGAAGATTACATTCTTTCGGACGACGGCTCATCCGTAACGGTTTCGCTGCCGCATGAACAGAAAATCGATAAATCCGGACTCTCCGCAGGGGCCAACGTTTCGGTGGCGTATCTCCCCGTAGCGGAAGATGCCAATGAACTCGACTTCTGCAACATAGCCTCGTACATCCTGCTCGACATCCCGGACAGCGAAAGAATCGTCGAGTGCACGATTCATTCCGAGCCGTCGACAAAGCTCGCCGGAAAAGTTCGCATCCGCATGGACAAGGACGGCGTCCCGGCTGTGGAGGAAATCGTCGAGGGGCAGGAAAGCGTGACGCTCGTTTCTGAATACCCGTTCGACGGGAAATGCCTCGTGCCGGTTCTCCCGCAGGCTGCGGCCGCGACATACAGCGTTGATGTAAAGCACGTTGACGGAACAGTCGAGACCGGATACCTTCTTTCCGACGGCGAGGTGATTCTGCGCCGCAACCGGAAAACCGCCTTTGTAAAGCCCGCTCCGGAACCGGTCACGACCCCTGAGCTGAGCGTGCTCCATGCATTCTGGTCGGATGCGACGCTGAGCATGATACTCCCGTCCGGCGCGGAGAGTGTGAAGGTCATTCTGAACGGCTCGGAAGTAGGGGAGGCATCCGGCAACAGCTATCATCTGACCGGGCTTGACAGCGGCAGCGAGTACAGCGTTAAGCTTTCCGCTTCCGTAAAGGGCAAGACCCTGGAGTCCAACGAGGTGTCGTTCACCACCGGCAGGCTTGAGCAGCTCACGAAGAACGTCAGTCCGACGTCGGTGGCCGTAGGAATCGAGAACCGCGCAGGCGCCCTCAGCGGAAACCTCAAGCCGTGTCTCTATGTGCAGTTGTTTGAAAGCGAGGATGTCAGCGGCACTCCGAAGTATGAGGCATTTGTCCGCGACAATGAGGTTCTGAGCGAAGGACATCCGTTCTACAAGTCGCTTGTGGTAGGCTCAGGAACGACTTACGCACCGTTCAACCTCGCGTTCGGAGGCCTTGAGGCGGGAAAGGACTACTGGTTCAGGGTGAAGTCAGTGGCATCCGACACCTATCAGACTTACCGTGCCGCATCCATTTCAGGCGAGTCAAGGACGATGGAATCCCAGAACGGCGATTCTGACTATTCCAATCCTTTCAGACTGACGACGGCGCAGAAGCACGCCGCCGCTGAAAACGAGGTTCTCTTCGAGGGCTTCGACGACTGCTTCTTCTCGGCCGACTTCATCAACTGCGCCGTCGGGCTCATGCCGGCTTTCAGAACGCAGACTCAACTGTCCGGAACAAACTACAACCTTAACAAAAACATCTGGACGGTCTGGGAGACGGAGCGTAAGGCCTGGAGCTTCCATGGTCTCAGAACCGGATTGCCGAACACTCACATGGCCGCGTTAGGCTTCCTGAACGCGCAGAAGGGCGACACGGAGATAACTTTCGACGGAAGCGATGCCGCCGCCGTGAAATATTGGGTGACGGAAAGCAAGTCTTCCACCACGCTTCTCGCTCCGGCAGTGCTGAAAGGGGCTCGCATAGGCTCGTTCCGCGCCCAAAGCACGACGGGATTTGAAAGTATGGTCGGGGACAACCGTTTCATAACCATGGATTCCTATATGGGAGAGGGATATGCGGTTCTCGGAATGTATTATGACTCCTCGGAAAAGCAGGCTTCTTCAAAGAAACCGGCAGCCTTTGTCGTGAAGGCGGTGGACAATCTCAGTGCCACGGAAAAGAAATCATGCACGGTCACTTTCAAGGCACTTGCCGTCCAGGGACGCTCCGGCAAGATCAGCGTCATACATTTCAACAAGGACGGCAATCACAGAAAAGCGAACTCGGACCTCTGGGAAGCCGTGACCGAAATCAAGATTGCAAACTCCAACGGAAATGCTGATGAGAATGCCGCCGAGTGGAGCGGACTTTCCGAAACCCACAAATGGTACGACTACAGCTTCGACATTGACCTGCTCTCCGGAGACCTGATTGGGTTCGCGACTGACGGCGAAAGCTGCATCTGCATCGACGACATAAGCATAGTCCTCAAGTAATGTACGCCGCCCGACAATAAGGCAAACGACATTTTTCAATGAAAGGAAAATCAATATATTACATACCCGCATCTCTCGCGATGCTTTGCTGCTCCTGCAATACGGAACACAATGAGGGCACCGCCGCCCCATACGCCGCGTTTGACGACAACCTCCTGCCCGCGGTTCATGCCGAGGGTTGGATTGCCGAATTTCTCGAAAGGCAGAGGACGGGGCTCAGCGGCCACCCCGAAGCACTCTCATATCCCTATGACACGGCTCTTTGGGACGGCGAGATTCAGAGGCAATCGACTCACGGAGAAGGCTGGTGGCGCTACGAGCAGACCGCCTACTACACCGACGGCATCCTTAAGCTCGGCTACCTGCTCGGCGACTCGACTATGATTGCCCGGGGCGAGAACGGGGTGAACTACACCATAGCCCATGCTACACCGGAGGGGAAAATCGGCTCGAAGGATGTCTGGGACGGCCCGCGCTGGAGAATGTGGCCGCAGGCGGTGTTCTTCCGTTCGATGAAGTCGATGTACGAGATGACCGGTGATGCCAGAATCCCGGAGACCCTCGAAAAATACTACCTCTCCTGCACTGCGGAAGAGGTAGGGACAGGCAGGAACGTCTGCAACATCGAGGGCATCCTCTGGACCTACGGAAAGACCGGCAACCAGGCCCTGCTCCGGCTCGCCGAGGAGGCTTTCGAGAAAGGAGACTTCGAACTGAAGCCTTCTGTCCTCGAAAAAGGCGAACCGATAGTCATCCACGGGGTGACTTTCTGCGAGATGCACAAGCTGCCGGCAATTCTCTATGCCTACACCGGCAAGCGGCGCTATCTCGACCTCGCCCGAATGGCGGAGAACAACCTGATTGACAACAATATGCTTCCGGACGGCACTCCGACGAGCGCGGAATGGGTCAAGGGGCACAATGTCATGGCCGCGCACGAGACCTGCGACATAGCCGACTTCACATGGGGGCAGGGCTACCACCTCATGGCTGACGGGCAGGCGCGACACGCGGACAACATCGAGCGGGCCGTGTTCAACGCCGCCCCGGGAGCCGTCACCAAGGACTTCAAGGCTCTCCAGTACTTTTCCTGCGTGAACCAGTTCAACGTGACGGGGTACTCCGACCACAACGAGTACCGCAGGGGGCTGACATGGATGGCCTACCGCCCGACTCACGAGACCGAATGCTGTGCCGGCAACGTGCACCGCATAATGCCGAACTACGTGCAGCGGATGTGGATGACCGACCGTCAGGGAGGCCTCGTCGCCGCTCTCTACGGGCCTTCGAGCGTCGATTTTGCCGGCATGACGGTGCGGCAGTCGTCGCAGTACCCGTTCGAGGACTGTCTCCGCTTCGAGTTCGGCGGCCGCTCCGCAAAATTCCCGTTCAGCTTCCGCATCCCGTCATGGAGCCGGGGCTGCGAGGTAAGGCTCAACGGCAGGCACGTGGCGAAGGACGCGACGGCAGGGGAGTTCTCAACCCTGAGCCGCCGGTGGAAGGACGGCGACGTGCTTGAGATTCGGCTCGTTCCCGAAATCGAGGTTCTGGAGTCCGCGGACAGCGCCGGAGCCTATGTCACCAGAGGGGCGCTCCTCTACTCGCTGCCAATCCCGGAGACATGGACCGAGGACACGAGGGTTCATCCCGGCCTTAACGGCAAGCACTCGGCCAACCCGGACTTCAAGTGCTGGGACATAACTCCGTCAGGCAACTTTAATTACGCCCTCTACGGCGACGATGCGGGGCTCATTTCCCTCACCGGCGGCACGGCGGTCTCTCTATCCGTCGAGCCGTCTCCGGACGATGATGCCGCCAAATCCGCAGCCTATCCTTTCGACAACCCGCCGTTCGGAATCAGCGTTCCCGTCAAAAGGATAAAATGGGCTCTCGAAGAGGGGAGATATACCCCGAATATCCCCAAGTCTCCGGAAGTCATCGACGACTCCATCCGCACAGTCACTCTCGTTCCGTACGGATGCACTGAACTTCGTCTGACGGTATTCCCAACATTATGATTTGTTTGTCTTTTGGGGCTATATCCCTTTTCTCATCGGTCATGTACCTCCAGTACCCCACCCTCTTCCAAAAGAAATCTATCTCCCAAAATCCTTCACAAATCTTATCAGCTTTTAGAAGCTGTTTGAATTTTTTGTTCAGTTATTTTGAGATGTATTTTTGAGTCAGATTTTTTCGTTTTGAGAGGAGTTTAGCGGTGCTAAATGACGAACAAAATGGGAAAATATGACCCAAAAGACACCAAAAGAACGAACATATAAAAATAAATGTGAGAAAAATTAAAACAGCTTCTTATTCTTGCTTCATTTAAATATTTTAATATGTCATTATGATTAAGCGTTTTACACTCATAATTCCGCTGTTGGTTTCCTTTCTGTCATCGCTCTCGGCCCAGACGGCGGAGCGGCGGGCACGGGAGCTTGTCGGACAGATGACGCTTGAGGAAAAGTGCCAACTGATTTCAGGAAAGCACGACGGCTTCAGGACATTCCCCGTAGAAAGGCTCGGAATCCCCGAAATCAGGATGGCTGACGGTCCCCAGGGCGTGCGCAACGACACCCAAAGCACATATTATCCCTGCGGAATCTCGCTTGCCTCGACCTGGAATCCCTCACTCGCGCTCGAAACCGGCCATGGGCTCGGCCTTGACTGCCGGGCAAGGGGAGTGGGAATACTGCTCGCCCCGGGAGTGAACATCTATCGCTCTGCACTTTGCGGACGCAACTTCGAGTATTTCGGCGAGGATCCGTTTCTCGCCTCCGAAATCGCCTGCGGCTACATCACGGGGCTTCAGGAGGAGGGAGTGATCGCGACCGTGAAGCACTTTGTGGCCAACAATCAGGAAAATCTCCGCCACAGGACAAACTCCGTGGTCGATGAGCGCACTCTGAACGAGCTTTACTACCCGGTGTTCAGAAACGCCGTCCGCAAGGCTCATGTCGGGGCGGTGATGATGAGCTACAACCCCGTGAACGGCATCCATGCCTCCGAAAACAGGCACCTGAGCAAGGATGTGCTGCGGGACGAATGGGGCTTCGACGGCATCGTGATGTCCGACTGGCTTTCGACCTACACGGCGCTCGGTTGCGTCGAGAGCGGACTTGACCTTGAAATGCCGCGAGGTAATTTCCTGAACTACGAGAATATAGCCTCGATGATTGAAAACGGCATAGTCAGCGAAGGCAGCATAGACGAGAAGTGCGTGAACATCCTTCGCACGTTCATACGCTTCGGTTTTCTGGACGGAGGGGGAGCGGCCGACGAGAGCCTCCCGCTGGACAATCCGGAGTGCCGCGACATAGCCTACCGCATTGCTCTTGAGGGTCCGGTGCTCCTTCGCAACGAGGGTCTGCTGCCGCTTTCACCTAAGCGACGCGAGGACATAGTAGTCATAGGTCCTAACGCGGACCGCATTCCGTTCGGCGGAGGCTCCGGCGAGGTCAGCCACATCGACGGACGCGGCACGACCGTATTTTCAGGGATGAGCGGGGTCAGCGGCAAATGGAACGTCCGCCTGATTGAACCTGATTCGCTCGGACATTATGACCTTTCGTCAATCGGGCGCCGCACTGTCGTCATCGCCTGCATGGGCTTTGACAAGACGACGGAGCGGGAGGGCTTCGACCGCAGCTACAGCCTGCCTGAGGGACAGGACTCCCTGATCCGCTCGCTCGCGGCACGGAGCGACAGGGTCGCCGTCCTTGTCAACAGCGGCGGCGAGATTGACACTCCGTGGCTGGACGAGGTGGAGGCCCTGATGCTTGACTGGTACTCAGGGCAGGCCGGCGGCCAGGCCGCCGCCGAGCTGCTGAGCGGCAAGGTCTCGCCTTCGGGGCGGCTTCCGTTCACTTTCTGGGGCAGCCTCGAAAAGAATCCAGCGCAGAAGTTCTACGGCACTAAATACAATGAAGTCGCCCCTCCATGGCGCGACACGCTCGCCCACACCACCTACTCGGAAGGCATATTCCTCGGCTACAGGGCAAAGAACTATCAGCCGCTCTTTCCCTTCGGCTTCGGCCTGACCTACAGCACTTTCGCCTATTCCGACATGAATGTGGAGCGCACTCCGGACGGCTTCGACGTCTCGTTCACAGTACGTAACACAGGCAGGGCATCCGCCTCGGAGGTAGCCCAGCTGTACATCTCGCCTGAGAATCCGGATTTTCCTCGCGAGCGCAGGAAACTGCGCGGATTCAGGAAGGTACTCCTCAAGGCAGGGGAGAGCAGACGCATAGAAATGTCGCTTTCGTCCGAGGATTTCTCGTGCTACGATTCGGGAAAGGGGAGATTCGTCACGCCGTCCGGCTCGTACAGAATCATCGTCGCGCCGGACGCATCATCAGAAGTGCTTGTTGAATCAGTGAATATCAAATAATTATGTTCCACGAATCTACGCATATCAGAAAATCACAGCGCAACAGACTTCCTGCCCTTTTGAAAGGCGCAATTCTAGCATCGTTCGTTCTCCTGCTCGCACTCGCCCAGCAGGCTCAGGCTTCGGGAAAAGGCTGCGCAAATTCCGGAGAGGGGAGAAGGGTAGTGACCATTGCGTCGTCGAACAGCAGCCGCGAGGACAAGAAGGCGAGCGACTATGTGTGTGACGGCCAGACGGATGCGCAGCTGATTACATCGGTGATTGACCGGCTTGTCGCGAACGGTGACGGGGGAAAGATAATCTTCCGGCAGGGGCGCTATTTCATGAACGGGCTCACGCGCAACAACGCCTGCATCGACATCTCCCTCGGCGATAGCAACGCCCTGATTGAGCTGTGCTCGGAAATCACGGACAAGAACTATATCGGAGGCGCATCTCAGGACGGCTACAACGGGGCGCAGTTCTACATGACGGAGAAACTCTATGGCACTCTCGACCCGTCGGTGCAGTACAAGGTGGTGAACTGCTCGGCGAGCCGCTGGCAGGGCGGAATCGTCGTTGAGAACATAGGAATAGTCCTGCATTCCAACCAGAAACAGGTCGTTGCATGGGATATGTACTCGTTCTGCGGGATGTGCCGCATCACCGGCCTGCACGCCAACGCCTACAGCGGCTCCTCGGTTTCCGTCTCGAAGCCGCCTCAGGTTGCAGTCCCCGGATGCATAGGCCTGCGCACGCTCTGCGACACTGCCGCCGGACCGAGCGGCAACGACTACCGGAATGTGCTCATGAAAGGCTTCCACGAGGGTTTTGCCATCAACAGCGAGCACAATCTCTTCGTTCAGGCCGCCGCTGTCTTCTGCGTCTATGGCTACACCTTCGACCACTACTGGAAAACCACCGAAGGAGCCGAGCAGCACCCCAACGTCCTGATAAAGTGCATAGATGAGAGGGGAGTGAACCTGCCGCGATTCTACGACAACCCGCGAGGTCAGGCCACGGTCATGATTGCCTATTCCACAGAAAGAAAGCCCGTTAACACTCCGGGAGGACTCCTCGGCGTCGGGATGACGGAGGAAGTCCCCGGACAGCATTGCGGCACAATCACCTACACGATGGGCGGCCTCCGCAACAACAACAGCACCTCAATCCCGCTCTGGGAAAACGGCCACGGTCACGGCTTTCGCACGACAAATCTTCTCCACAAGCAGTCATGCACCTCTGCCGAGCGCCGTTCCTACAGCCCGAACTTCATGCAGCGCATCTGGGACACCGACCTGAACCTCGAACTCATCTGCATAGACGAATCCGTCCCGCTCTGGTCCGACGCCCTCGGCAACCTGCATGAGTGAACCAGCCTTTCGCGGCCGGCACACTGCAAGCGTCGGCAAAAAGTTGTAACTTTACGCGTAAAATCTTGGAAAAAAGTTGCAAAAATTTGTTTAAGCACAAGTCAATCAGCAAGTTAGCAAAATAGAAGATCGATACGAAAAATCCTTGCCAAATACACAATAGGCACCACCATGCAGATGTTGCCGGCATTCAGTTCCGCCATTGTTACACAATCTATATTCGGTTAATCTTTATGTTTACATCTATCCTTAAAGTAGTTTCCAAGATTAAACAAGGCATACGAAGCAGTCAAATACAAAACAGCCTTAACAACAAATGTAAATATAGATACAATCATTTCCATAACGCAAATATACAAAAAATTTTATTTCACAAACTTCATCATTTCGTCAGCAGCCTCAAGGAATGCATTACGACCGCCAGTCATTCCAGTATAAGGATTAATATTGAGACCTTCTCCACGAAGATAACGCGCATTTTTAGTCTTAAATAAACGGTCGGCAGAAGCATCCCAAAGTTTACGAGCATCACGCACATACTCTTCATAAGAAATTTGATTTGAAGTCTGCAAAGATTTCAAACGAAAAGTTTCTCTCGCGCATTTAACAAACTCTTTTTGTTCTTCATCGGACATATCATAAATCAAAGATTCGATTCGTGCTTGCACTTTTTTGTTTGGCAACTCGTACTTCTCAAAAAATTCATACATATCGTCATTGTACTTATTTTCCGTCTTCATTGCGTGTTTTTGAAGTTCATGAATCTGTCCACGACGATAAGAATCAAGGGCGCGGAGATCATAGTCGCGCTGCGATTCAAGTCTGCGGGTTTCTTCCTTCTGCGTAGCGAGGTCTAACTCTGACTGACGAATTTGTAAAATTTGTTGGTCATAATCATCCTTTACCTGGTCACGCGCAGCACGATAAGCATCCTCAATTTCATCACGCCTTTGCAAGCGGTCGAACCCTGCGCGGTCAAGTGACATTTTTTCCTCAAATTGCTTTTGTTTGGCTTCAAGTTCAGTGCGCTGAAAATCAAGTTTAGCGACATCAAGATTATATTTCTTTTCGTCAAGCATAGCGGACTGAAAACGCGTAACACCGTCAGCGATGCGACTACCTGTCTCGGAAATGCCTTGCTGCAAGATATCGGAAACATCGGCAGCCTGCGAAACATTAGCCTCATTTATAGTACCTTGATTTCCGGGGTCATCAACGAGGTACGGATTCAATCCGGCTTCACGATAGCGGTTCATTTGTTCCTTTGGGGAATTATATCGGTTCTGATCATCGATATAGCCTTGCTGCCTTTGCTCGGCATCGAGGTTATACTGATTCTGCCTTTCCTCGGACTTTCTGCGAGAAACGGCAGACACGGCAGTACCAACGCCAGCCGAAGCGGCGGAAATGGCAGAGCCGAGTAATATTGCAAGGGGTAAAGAAAGGGGCATATATCTATTTTTTAATAAGGTGAAGTCACCTGCGCATATTAGGACAAGGAGGATGCGCAGGCAAAAGATTACTTTTGGTCTTCAGACTGACTAAAGTCCTTTTTATCTCCATGGATTTCTTTCCACGACTTGGCAGCCTTTTGAGCCGTTCTTTCCTCTTGCGAATCAATCACAGCCAAAATATTGCCTACGTCGGTGAAATCAACGCCACGGCGATGCAGAGGATTGAGTGTTTCGTCAGACGATTTGTAATACTCGCCATGAAAGGCGGGCGCAACGCGGCCGCGTAATAACTGCGCGTCCGTAACGGCGGAATCATCCGGAGAAATAGCAACCACGGCGGGGGATTCTTTAAGCCGTGGACAATCGGGAATGAATCTATACCGCATTAACGGCGAGGTTTCGTGTTTTCTTGTTCGTGTCATTTTTTTTAACTTTTAGGGGTGAAATATTCGGGCGGACTATCGTCCTAATATTTCTAAATTGATAAGGCAAAAGGCAGGAGAGGGCGAGCCGCTCACGCGCTCTGCGTACGTCTTAAAAATTGCTTCGCACCGAGGGGGACGGCACCCCCTCTATTTTTAAGCACGTTTTTCCCTCTCTTTTTCTGCCTTTCGAGACTATAAACGCCGTTGTTTTAGTTGTTGTTTTAGTTGTTGTTTTACAACTCATCATCGATATGCGGGTACGGCTGCCATATCTGGGTCTTGAACCTCAACTGCAACTGGAACGGACGAACATCCGGAATACCGGAAACCTGCGTAAAGATGCGGTTAAGCGGCTGAACACCCTGCGAATACTTGCCGTTAATGAGATTAAAGCCGAGGCCGGCGGTAATATACGGATCGGGAATCTGCGAAGTATCAACAATAACCTTGTCCTCGCTAAAATCGCGTGCACAATGCCAATAGGCGAGAGGTCCGCGAAAATCTCCCGTGAAACTATCGCAAGTATATTTCCACTCAATATAACGAGTATTATATCCGAAAAGTGGATTTTCACGATTGATTATATCCGTACTATCATAACCAGCAGTACCGGAGAGAGCCATCCAACCGAACGGATTGAAATCCACATCATAGGCGTTTACCTCCGTATTGCCTATCTCTGCAAAAAGAGGGTTCGGAATAGAACTCTGACTATTGAAGAAGCGGAACATAGGCGGAATGCGGTTGAGATAGGAAGTGCGCGGACGAATCCATACGCAAGTCATCATAACACCATGCTCCTCAACCTCGAACGCAGAATATTCCTTGCCAAAGCCTGCGGTCATCTTGCCGAGGGACTGCGAACTCTGTTCACTATCAACCGAATCAAGGGTTGTATTCTGAATTTCAGACACACCGATAGGGCAGGAGCCTGCATCTACGAGGATAGGAGAGAGGGCAGATTTGTCGGAAACCTTGATACCAAACATGAACTTTATCTGCTTGCGGAGGTCGCCATAGAAATTCTCAATCTTGCGGGCGTACTCATCGAGGGCGAACATACCGCGAATAGTATTCGCGTTAAGAAGAGCAGAGAGAGAATCCTCTCCAACCGAAGAAGCATCACCGATGCGTGTAACCTGCGCGGCCGTCTTGGTGCACGTATATGGGTCACTTTCATACTGACTATAACGAAGTTCAAATAAACGCCCGATAGCAGCTTTCCTAAAATAGATATAACCACCACTCAAATGAGTACCAATATCAACCAAAGACGCCGCAACCTCACGACGTTGAAAGTCAGGCACGAAATAATGATTACAAATAGCATGATAAGCCTGAAACGGAAGCAGTGATATCGGAATGTCTTTAATATTAACACGCGAAGTGGTAACAGTGGAAGTGTACTTTGAATAGAACTCACCGATAGACGCTAACTCGCTGTCAGTAATTGCAGGAAGTCCGAGGTAATCAAACAAAGAACCGACACGCAAGGTGTTAAGAAACTTTGCAGCAACAACAGCAGTCTCACCATAGGTCGTATCACCATCTAAAAGAGCCTTAAACATCTGCCAATCAAACTTATTCTGAGAATTAGAAACCGTGAACTCCTTAGCACACTGTGACACCTCAGTAAGTAAATCAGTATTAAAATGAAAGAAAGGGTAAGAATACAAATTGCTCGTTTTGCCATTAACATCGATAATGTCAGCAAAAGAATCAACGGCAGAAGAATTTATTTTAGAGGCATCGACTTCGGAAAGGATTGCCTCGTTATTGTCATTAAGGAGACGGGTAGGAACAAAATAGGTCGCGTACTTCAAATCAACATCCTGCATAGCAGGTGCTTTAAGCATAAGGGCGCGACAGAAACCAGAGACATTCTGTTTGAACTTCTCACCAGGAAGCATGAAACGCCAATCAACGGGGACGATAGCACCAAACGGAATTGTAGTGGCGACATTGTGGGAGTGGTCAAACCACGAGGACGGCTGAACCTTTGTAGGCTTGGGAATAGCGAAAGCCATAGCAAGACCAAGACCAGCGGAAGCGAACGAACCGACGAGGGCGCAAGCCGTGAGAATCATACCGAACTTCACGATGAACGAGCAGCCAACGGCAACGCGGTAAGCGCGGGTAGGGTAGTTAGGATTATCAGTCTCCTTTTCCTTGACGGAATCAAAGACGAAAGCGAGCACACCGAGCACAAGAAGCAGGACGAGCAGGATAGCAAAGAGTTTGAGTGTACACATATTATTTTGATTTAGGGTTTATGTCAGTAGTAGGGGAAACAGACACGGAGGTGGGATTGTTGGTTGTAATCTTTACTTCGGTGGTTGTTCCGGTAGCATTGTTGCGCACCATGGCGCGGGTAGTAGAACCGCAGGAAGCGGTAAGCAGGGCAATCACGATAGCGGCAACAGCGGTAACGAGAGAGCCGACCAATTTTGCATGGTTTTTACACCATTCGGTAAAAGCATTTGTTTTCATGTTACATTTGTTAATCGTTTACATTTGTTAAAAGCAGTCATTCATATACAACTGATGCATATTTTCTGATTCACGGTACTGACGAAGAACGAGAGGGGAGCGATGATTCAAACGGTCATACTCATAGAAGAGGAAGTCTTGAAAGTCAAGTTTATATTCAGCGGTCTTATTGTACTGAATCCAATTACCATAATTCTTGGCAGCGAAAGAAGTAGGGTCAAGAAGAGCGGAAGCAGGGTCGCACTCTAACTCAACCTTACGGGAGTAAGCAAAGGCGATGCATCTTTTTATATCGGCATAGAGGTCTTTTCCATACAATTTGATAGCGAGGTATTCGGGGAAATCCATATTACGATAAGAGCCATCCTTGAGAGGTCTATGGCACTGATGATAGCGGCGGACTATTTCCATGAAGCGGGGAGAGCGAGAGAACACATCGAGCCATCTTTGAGCCTCAATCCAAGGGTTATCGTGCCATTTTTTGGCTTCATCGGGGGTCACATTAGAGGAGGGAAACGGAAGTTTTTTTTTAGCAGCGGCAGTAAACTCAACATCGGGAGAGACATTGAGGGCAGGGTTATACACATCATCACAGAAGAGGTCGCCAATGGTATAAGTGGTTTCCTCTATGGAGGGGGAAACATATCCAGTAGGAGTATCGGACACATCCTCGGCGAGGTAGTAGGCAATTTCAGCGCGGGAGAACTGATTACCGAAACCGATAGAGGAACGCTTGAACGGCATAACAAAATCGGGGTCATCATAGTGTATTTCGCGGGCGCGGGCATATCCGGATTTAGCCATATATTTACCAACATAGAAGCCGGAGGAATTAGCATTCTTTGGAAACTGAACATCTATAACAGAACAACGATGCCAAGCGGAGCGGATTATTTCCTTTAACTCAACATTAGTAAGGGCAGGCGGGATGCCATAGAAGAGGAAATGATAGTGGGGGCGGAAAGTCCTGGAACCATATTCACCGGAGCACATGAAACGGATTGTAACACCGAATTTACGGAAGAGGGACTGACGGAGACTTTTCAAGAATTGCTTGCACTGGGCAGAATCGAGGGTTTTATTGCCGAGGGGAGTATAAGGTATATTATCCTCGTCATATGTAATAGTAACGAAGCGAACGGAGTTAGCAGGGGCAAAGAGATACTCACGATAGGCACGAATACCCCAAGAGGTAGCCTTTTTTTTCTGACACTCGGAGCATTTACCACAAGGGACGAGAATGGAAACAGGTAAGCCGCAGGCTTCACGAAGTCTGCGGGTATCACCTTTGAAAGAGATTGTAAGAGGGCTAACGCACATAATGCACGATTATTTCATCATCCTTACAAACAACCATGTCACGGAGGGCATTGAGAGAAGTCCACACATGAGAGGAAGAACCGACATAGGCGGCGAGCATTTCGGCACGAAAATCACTTGCGGGAATTTCCACAAGATTAAGGGTGTGCGTATCGTCGCCGATATTCGCCTTAATGGTAAGTATTACATTTTCCATAATGTTTATTTATTTAATGTGTTACACAATCTATATTATGTTAAGTTGTGCGGAGAAGTTGGTCTTCCCCGCACTTTTTTCAGAAAATAAGCGTATCTTCGCATAGATATTCCGTCTGGAAACAACAAAATCATCTTAAAATTAAAAGGAATTATCTATAGTCGTTAAATAATGGGAAAAAGGAAACAGGACATAATTCTGGAGAATGTCACTATTGAGGCGGTTGCGGCCGAGGGCAAGGCGCTCGCTCATGCCGATGGAGCCGTCGTGTTCGTGCAGTTCGCGGTGCCCGGCGACGTGGTTGACATAAAGGTGACGAAAAAGAAGAAAAACTACATGGAAGGCTTCATCCTGCGGCTCGTCAAGGCGTCGGAGCACAGGCTGGAGCCTTTCTGCAAATACTTCGGAACCTGCGGCGGATGCAAATGGCAGCCGCTGCCCTACGGGATGCAGCTACAGGCAAAACAGCGGCAGGTCTATGACCAGCTGGTGAGAATCGGGCACCTTAATGTTCCGGAAATTCAGCCTATCATCGGTTCGGACAAGATTCAGTGGTACCGCAACAAGCTGGAATTCACATTTTCGCGCCGCCGCTGGATATATGAGGACGAGAATCCTGACGAACTCTCTGAAACAGAGAGGCTTGGGCTTGGATTCCATGTCGGCAGATTCTTCGACAAAGTGCTCGACATCGACTGCTGCTACCTCCAGCCCTCCCCTTCCAACGAGATTCGCAATTTCATAAGAGCCTATGCCATAGAGCATAAGCTTCCTTTTTTCGACATCCGGGAACACACGGGCTTTCTCCGCACGATGGTCGTGCGCACAACGGAAAAAGGCAATGTGATGCTGATAATGTGCTTCTACCATGAGGATGAGAAGGCGCGCACGGCCCTGCTCGATGCCGTCGCGGAAAAATTCCCGCAGATTACCTCGCTCTACTATGTCATCAACGGCAAGGCGAACGACTCAATTTCCGATCAGGAATGCGTGCTCTACAAGGGCGAGGAGGCAATCTACGAAGAAATGGAGGGACTGAAGTTCAAAATCGGGCCAAAGTCTTTCTACCAGACCAACACCGGACAGGCCTACAGGCTCTACAGCACAGCCCGCGAATTTGCGGCGCTTACCGGCAACGAAGTCGTCTATGACCTCTACACCGGCACCGGAACC
Source organism: uncultured Bacteroidales bacterium (assembly GCA_934725015.1). Classification (GTDB taxonomy): domain Bacteria; phylum Bacteroidota; class Bacteroidia; order Bacteroidales; family UBA932; genus Cryptobacteroides. The sequence continues at coordinate 284,352 of CAKVAS010000002.1, read as the reverse complement.
ATCGCGCAGTTCGTCTCCCGGCAGGCCGCGAAGGTCATCGGCATCGAATATGTCCCGGAGGCCATCGAAGACGCCAAGGAGAACGCGAGAAGCAACGGCATAGAGAACTGCACGTTCTTCGCCGGCGACATGAAGGATGTCCTCACGGCGGATTTCATCGCGGAGCACGGCCGCCCGGACGTCATAATCCTCGACCCTCCGAGAGCCGGAATCCACCCGGACGTCGCGAAAGTCATACTGGATGCGGCTCCTGAAAGGATGGTCTATGTGAGCTGCAACCCGGCTTCGCAGGCCCGCGATCTCGAGATTCTGTGCAGTAAGTATGAGATTACGGCCGTGCGGCCGGTTGATATGTTCCCGCAGACTCACCATGTCGAAAATGTCGTTGCCTTGAAGCGGATTTGAGCGTCTTTTTGGCCATATTTCCTCGTTTTGTTTGTCATTTGGCCCCACCAAACTCCTCTCAAAACAGGAAAATCTGTCTCAAAAATACATCTCAAATCCCTCCGCGCATAACAATAAAAATCTGTCTCAAAAATATATCTCAAGTTCCACCGCACATAAATAATTGACTTAAAATGCTTTGATAGAATATGTTTGAACAAATTTTGATACTTCTCGGAGGACTGATTCTTATTCTTCTGGGGGCAAACTGGCTCGTTGACGGAGCGTCGAGCATCGCCAAGAAGGCCGGCGTAAGTGAATTTGTCATAGGCCTTACAATCGTCGGCATCGGAACTTCCATGCCGGAGCTCGTGGTCAGCTGCACCGGGGCGTTTCAGGGCAACGCCGACATCGCAATCGGCAACATCATCGGCTCCAACATCTTCAATGTCATGCTGATACTCGGAGTCACCGCGCTGATCTGCCCGCTGATAATAACAAAGGGCAACAGGAATGTGGATATGCCGCTGAACCTGCTCGTGACCATCCTTCTGATATGCATGGGACTGACGCACACTCTCTTCGGATTCGGAGAGGATAAGCTCACGAGGATTGACGGGGCCGTCATGCTCGCGATTTTTGCGCTGTACCTCTACTTCTCCTTCAAGAAAGGTTCCGGCGAGGAAGAAGAGGAAGAAGGCGAGGTGAAGCTCTACAAGACCCCCGTGGCGCTCGTGATGATTCTCTTCGGGCTCGGAGCGCTTGTCGGCGGCGGTCAGCTGTTCGTAAATTCCGCCGTTGAGCTTGCAAAGATTTTCGGTGTTCCGGACAAGTTCATCGCGATTACGATTCTCGCAGGCGGCACTTCCCTCCCCGAACTCGCGACCTGCATCGTCGCGGCGATGAAGAAGCGCTCGCAGCTTGCGCTCGGGAACATCCTCGGTTCAAACATATCCAACATTCTGCTGATTCTCGGAACGGCTTCCGTCGTCACCCCGTTGTCATTCGCCAACGTGACGGTCCTGGACATCGCCGCCGTGGTCGCATCCGCGCTCTTCCTCGTGATTTGCGGTCTATGCTCCCGCAAAAGAGCCAGGCTCGGCATTACTGAAGGCATCGTCCTTCTGCTGATGTACGCGGTGTATATGTTCTTCCTCGTAAAGTCCGTTCTTTAATGGAAAGAACAACCACCTCAAGGCAAACTCACTAAAAACAAACATATATAACAACTTTGTAATTCACACCAACAAATATGTTACACCTCCTTCAGACACCGGAAATCCCCGCTATTCTCGACACGCTCGACATAAAGGGCGACACACAGAAGCTGATCGAGCACGTCACGACCACGCCGGTGGAAGAACTGCTAAAGGAACTGCTGAACGACACGATAAAATTCGGGCTGAAGGTACTCGCCGCCCTCGCGATTTATTTTTTCGGCGCATGGCTTATCCGTAAAATCAAGAAAATCCTTGCCGGCATCTTTGCAAGGCGCGGAACCGAGAAGGCCATAGCCTCCTTCACGATGAGCCTCGTGAACATCACGCTCACAATACTGCTCATCATCCTGACGGTGGGAACCCTCGGAGTGAACACAAGCTCCCTCGCCGCTCTCCTTGCCGCCGGCGGTATGGCAATCGGCATGGCCCTGAGCGGAACCGTACAGAACTTCGCCGGAGGAATCATGCTTCTGGTGTTCAAGCCGTTCAAGGCGGGAGATTTCATCGAGGCGCAGGGCTTTTCCGGAACGGTAAGCGAGGTGAACATAGTGAGCACGAAACTGCGCACCACCGACAACAGGACTATAGTCCTTCCGAACGGCGCACTTTCCGGAGGCACAATCAACAATGTCTCCCAAAATCCTACCCGTCGCGTGGAGTGGAAGATTACAGTGGAGTACGGCAGCGACGTTCAGTGCGCGAGGAAGGTCGTTCTCGGCATCCTTTCTTCAGACAAACGCATTCTGACCGGCAGCGACGCTCCGGCGGAGCCGAATGTCAGCCTTTCCGCCCTGCTCGACAGCAGCATCGAACTCCAGATTCGCTGCTGGGTTAAGAGCGAGGACTACTGGGACGTGCTCTACGCCATCAACGAACAGATTTACAGCGCCCTTCCGCAAAACGGAATAAACTTCCCGTTCCCTCAGCTTGATGTTCACCTCCGGAACAGCTGAGAGTAAAATTCATATAAAACGAGGAGTACAAGACACCCGCCCCTAAAAATACCGGAGCAGCCTTATCGGCTGTGAGGATTTTTTAGGGGCGGGTAACGCGGTAATCCGAAGTTTTATATGGATTTTACACCAGTAGGCCGCCCTTCGCGCGAATGTCCTTGGTCACTATCGGATTGGCATAAATCTTCAGGAAATGTTCCCGCACGCCGGCACGGTCCAGTTCAGGCTCAATCGTGTCGAGCTGATGCTCCATGTAATCGACGAACCATCTCTTGTCGGCATCCGTGTATTTCCCGGCAAAGCGGTCGCAGCCGTTTAGAATGTCGTAGGCGACGTAGTTGTTCTTCCACAGCCTGTAGCCATCGACGACACGGATGTTCACCGCATGACGGATGTACTGGTAGCGGTCGTTCTTGTCGCAGAGCGAGGCGAGCGATAGCTCCTCGTCAGTCAGCGGCCTGCCGATGTTCAGATGGATGCTTCCCTTCTGCTGAGTGACACCCACGAGTATGCTGTTCAAGTCCTCGCCGTGCGCCTTCGTGTATTTTCCGTCACGCTGCGCGATGAATGTCTCGCGCGCCTTCAGGATGTCGCACGGCTCAATCTCATACGAAATGCTCATCGGCACGATGTTCAGTTCGGCGAAATTCTGCTTGAAGCCGTCAGGACGGCCGCTCATGTCAAGCATCTTCAGGAGTCCCTGCTCGGTGGTGTCATAGCCGTCCTTCGTGCGGCCCTGCCTCTGCGCGAGCCATACGGAACTTTCGCCAGTGGTGATGCTCTTGCGAATATAGCGCGACAGTCTCTGGGACGAAAGGTAAAGCTCGCGGGCAGAAACGCCCCTTATGACCTTGATCATGCGGTTCGAGCGAATCAGGTATTCGATGAACTTGTTCTGAATCAGGTTGTCTCCGACGCATATTTCCGTAGGATGAAGATTGTTCTGAAAAAGAACCCACTGAAGAATCGCCGGGTCGAGGATTATGTCCCTGTGGTTCGAGAGCATGAGAAACTTCCTGCCGTCCTCGACATTGGCGATGCCGTCGTAGGAGAAATTGCGTGCCGTAGTGTCGAGGATGCGCTTGACAATCTTCGACATAATCATATACTGGAAATCATCGACCGACTTCATCTGAAGCAGCTGCTCCCTGAGAAAGTCGGCGTCCTTTTCCGGATAGAAATACTTTGAAATCTTGGGGAGAACCGGGCTCTCCGCAATGTGCTGAAACGCGTCAACGGCCTCCGCATCGGTCTTATAAGGTCCGATTGCGTCAATATCGTTAAAATCTTCCATATCGTTTCATGTTTATATGTACGAATTTCATTTTCCCGAATAAAGCGCGAATATACGAAAATATCATCAAAAGTCCGCACGGTGAAACATGGAACTGTCGCCGTAGCTGAGGAAACGGAAACCGTGAGCGAGCGCATAGTCGTAAATCGGCTTCCAGTTGCCTCCGACAAATGCCGAAATCAGCAGCAGCAGCGTGCTCTGAGGCTGATGGAAATTGGTAATCAGAGTCTTCACGACGCGGAAGCGGAAACCGGGAACAATGATTATGCGCGTGCCGGCGACGAGTTCGTCAAGTCCCCTGCCTTCGAGATACGAGATTATCGCGTCGATGGATTCCCTGAAGGAATATGCGTAATCGCGCTCGTAAGGTTCCCACTGAGAAACGTCGGAGGGGCTGCCGTCCTCGATGCAGTGGACACCTATATAGTACAGGGACTCCAATGTCCTGACGGATGTGGTACCGACGGCCGTGACATTGTCGCCTTCGTCACGCAGCCGGCGCAGAAGGTCGAGTTTTACGGAGAAAGGCTCCCGATGCATATGATGCTTCGAGACGAGGCTGTCCTTGACCGGGAGGAAAGTTCCGGCTCCTACATGAAGACAGACTTCCTCAATGTCGATTCCTCGGCGCCGGATGCCGTCAAGCACGCGCTCCGTAAAGTGCAGGCCGGCAGTCGGGGCGGCGACGGAGCCGCGATATTTCGCATAGAGGGTCTGGTAGCGCTCAAGGTCAATCGCCTCCGTGTCGCGGTTGAGATATGGAGGAATCGGAATGTTCCCGCAGATTTCAAGCACCCTTGAGAAAGGAGCCCCGTTTTTCCAGCGGAACTCGACTTCGGCAGTCTGGCCGTCACGGCTCACGAGATCCGCAGTCAGCCCTATTTCAGCGACTTCCACGGAGTTTTCAGGATTGAGTATATGCAGCGTATCAGCCTTCCATTTCTTCGCGTTTCCTACAATGCACTTCCAGCGGCACATTTCCGTGGCTGCAAAAATCAGATTATATTCCACCGGAAACTCCGGCTCAAGGCAGAAGATTTCTATGACGGCTCCTGTCTCTCGCCGGAAATGCATCCGCGCCGGAACCACCTTGGTATCATTGAACACCATCGGGGAGCCGCCGGGAAGAAGTTCCGGGAGTTCGCGGAATATATGCTCGCTTATCGTTCCGTCCGCGTCGTATTCGAGAAGTTTCGAGGCATCACGCTCCGCAAGCGGATATTTTGCGATGCGTTCGTCTGGAAGAGGATAGTTGTAGTCTTCTATGTGTATTTCCGGAATCATGGTAATCGTCATTTTCGGCTGCAAATTTAACGATTATTTCCGAGATGCCGCTCCGTCCGCTGATTAACATCTCGAAACAAACATTTTTTATGGTTATATTTACATTTGTAACTCACAATAAGATATTCCACACATTTTCGTGCATAGTTCTACACTTTGTAATTTTGTATCATAAATTTTTCTAATAGGCAATCCAAATCTATGCTAATCTATTAAATATTAGCCATTTATAGTACATATGCTATAGTTTTGCATTTAGCAACTGAGTAACCTTGCCACTGACGAACGTCAATACCGTTCATATAGGGGATATTATTATATATTATGCATTGAAAACCATTGGGATTATATAACATTATCTCTACTGATGATTGGCGCAATTTACACAAGTTTCCCACCTCTTATTAACATCTGTTAAACAAAAATTGTTTGCAGTCTTCCGATATTTTGTTTAACTTTGTAACATCATTGGTTACAACTATGAACTCACGTCTTTTACAGTTTCTGAATGCCGAAAACATCACCCAGGCACAATTCGCGGACTCTATAGGAGTCACGCGCGCAAGCATTTCCCACATAATCTCGGGACGAAACAAGCCGAGCTATGAGTTCATCTCGGTAATGATGAAAAAATACCCGCAGCTGAACCCCGAATGGCTGATTTTAGGAAAAGGCAGGATGTATAATGACAGACCGGTGCAGCAGACTGCTGATGTGCCCGGCGGCGAGGACCTGCTCTTCCCCACCGATTTTGATTCTGTAGGGCCGGCGCTTCAGGAAACGCCCCGGCAGATGACCCCGGTTCCCTCCCGAATGAACACAGGAGGCCTTTCTGACAGCCAGGCCACCGCCACCGCAGCGACCACTCAGAACGAGGAGTATCAGTCCCCCGGTCCGTCTCCTGCCCCGGCCGGAGCCACAACCGGCTCGCCGATGGCTTCCTCCTCTGCCGTAACCACCACCAGACCGCGCAGTGTCAGCAAAATCATAGTTTTTTTCGACGACGGAACTTTTCAGGAAATGCGCGGATAATTCCGATTTTTTAGCTAAGTTTGCCTCAGATTCTAAAGAGCTGATTAAATTTTTTGTTCAGTTCTTTTTTAGTCTGTTTTTCTTGTTTGAGAAGTCATGTACAAGGCACTGCTGAAATACTATCTTAGGCACAACTCACCGGCCAAGGCATTCGGAATCGCGAAGGATCTGCTCGCTGCGGTAAGGAAGATTCCGTTCGCGAGGCATCTTGTCCGAATGCGCTACAGAAATCGGCTCAGGACAGATCGGGAGCTCGAAATTTTCGGCCTTGAGTTTGCGAATCCCGTCGGGTTAGCCGCTTCAATAGACACTGAAGGTGTTTTCTATAACAGTCTGTCCGACTTTGGGTTCAGCTTCATTGAAATCGGTCCGATGTCTTATGTCAAACAGGACTACAGCACCCCGGCAAGGCACTATCTCGGAGTCAAGAAGGCAATCGAGCATCTGCGGGGAGACAGGCCGGACTGCATAATAGCCGGCAACATAACCAGAAACGCCAAGAGCAGGGGCAGCGAAATCGTCAGGGACTTTGAAAACGCATTCGCGCTGCTCTATGACTTTGTCGATATGATTGTGATAAATCCCTATTGCAACGGCACGGAAGAACCGGAAGGCGAAAGCGGGGCAGACAGTGCCGACTGCCTTGCGGAACTGCCTGAAGTTATCGACAGAATACTGACGATGCGCCTGTACTACGACGCTAACAAGCCGGTTCTCGTCAGGTTCACGCCCGAAATCACTCGGGCTCAGACCGACGAAATCATCGAATATTGCCTTTCCGGAGGCATTGACGGAATCGTGGCCGGCAGCACGCTACGGCACAATGACGACAGCGACGGGAGCGAACTCTTCAACAAAAACTTGAGGTTCATACATTATATATACGAAAAATCAAATTGTTTGTTGCCTATCATAGGGGTGGGTGGAGTCATGAACAGCACTCAGGCTCGGCAGATGCTCGATGCCGGCGCATCACTGATTGAGGTCTATACCGGTCTTTTCCGCGAAGGCCCCTCCGTCGTGAAGAATATAGTCAACAAGCTGCCGGCCAGAGAGGAACTTCAGGAAAAAACAGATACGAAATGAAACAGACAACGGCATCAATCTGCACAATCGGGGACGAGATTCTGATAGGCCAGATCATTGACACCAACTCGTCGGTGATTTCGAGAAGACTGAACGAAATTGGCGTGAGGGTCACGAGAATGGTCTCAATCGGAGACGACGGGAAACAGATTGTCGAAACACTGGATAATGAACTGTCATGTAACGACATAGTCATAGTCACCGGAGGTCTTGGTCCAACCAAGGACGACATCACGAAACCTGCCCTGGCGGAACTGTCCGGGGCATCCGGCTACAGGCAGGACGAGCATCAGCTGGAAATCATCCACGACATACTGCGCTCCCGAGGACTCGACGCGCTTGACATCAACATCGCCCAGGCCTCCGTTCCCGACAGCTGCGAGGTGATTCCCAACCGCAGGGGCACGGCTCCCATCATGGTCTTTCCCTTCGACGAGGACAGGTTCGGACATAAGGCGCGGCTATATTCCATGCCTGGAGTCCCTTTCGAGACGGAGGCTGCGCTTCCGGATGTGATTGCGGACATCGTGAAGAACTTCGGACAAGCCGCAATCACCCACAGAACCCTGATGACTTTCGGTCTCGCGGAATCTGCGCTTTCAAAGAAGATTGAGCCGTGGGAGACTGCCCTGCCCGGTCACATGCACCTCGCCTACCTTCCCAATCCCCTCACGGGAGTCAGGCTGAGGCTGTCCATATACGGCGGCCGCCGTCAGGAAAACGAGGCGGAACTTGAGCATCAGATTGTGCGGCTTCGTGGAATACTCGGAAACGCCGTCTATGCGGAAAGTGACAGCAACCTTCAGACGGAAATCGGCAGGCTGCTTCTCAAGGCCGGCAAGACAGTCAGCGCGGCCGAGTCCTGCACGGGCGGTAAGATTTCGGAACTGATGACCTCGGTTCCAGGCTGCTCTGCCTATTACCTCGGCTCGGTGACCTCCTATGCAATTCCGGTGAAGGAGAAAGTTCTCGGCGTTCCGGCCGAGACAATAGAGCGCTTCGGGGTCGTCAGCGGGGAAGTCGCGACGGCAATGGCTGAGGGTGTCCGCAGACTCACCTGCAGTGACTTTGCCGTTGCCACGACCGGGATTGCGGGACCCGGCGGCGGCACAGAGACAAAGCCGGCAGGGCTCGTATGGGTCGGCGTTGCCTCCGAAAAGGGGACAAAAACGGCATCATTCACATACAAGAATGACCGCAAACGAAACATCGAGCGTTTTGCGGCCTCCGCACTCCATTTATTATGGGAAACAATAGCCAAGGAGTGTAACCAATAATGACACAACAAATATAACAACAAGGTTTAATATTAAAACAAATTTGTTATATCACTTTTGTTAATCAATAAGGGAAATTTATAATAAGTTTTATCGCCAAGTCGAACGCCTAAACAGTTTTCTGACGCGAGGAAATCGCTGCCGCTGTTGCAGCTACCCCAGCACGCGAAGGAAGTTACCTCCGGCAATGGCTGCGATTGAGGTTTCGTCATATCCGCGCCTCCGCAGTTCCTCAAAGATGACACCGATGCGGCTGCAGTCTTCAAGACCCTCGGGAGCGACTGCTATCCCGTCAAAGTCGGAACCAATCCCGACGTGTTCCGGACCGACAAGAGAGACGGCATGGTCAATATGGTCGGCGACCCTCCTGTAATTCGGACGCGGCAGCTTCTTCAGCCTGTCGAGGCAGCCGTACCATGCCGCCCTTTTAGTCGCGTCGGCAGGGTCGGCGATGAACTCCCCTTCGATTCTGTCAATCTCGTCGTCATGGCGGTCAAGCACACGGGCGAAGTCCGCGTCAAGAAAGGCCGGATAGAAATTTATCTGAATGACTCCCCCGTTCCCGGCAAGGCGGCGAATCATGTCGTCGGTCATGTTCCTCGGGCGGTCGGCAAGGGCACGGCAGCATGAGTGAGTGGCAACGACCGGCTTCGAACTGCATTCCAGAACATCATAGAACGAGCGGTCGGAAACGTGCGACACATCCACAAGCATCCCGAGCCTGTTCATCTCCGCCACGACCTCGCGGCCGAATGCGCTGAGACCGCCCCAGCGGCCGGAGCCGCCGCTTGTGCAGGAATCGCAGATTTCATTGTCACTGGCATGGGTGAGCGTCATGTACCGGACTCCAAGTTCATAGAAAAGCCGCAGAATGCCGAGGTTCTTCTGTATGGGCGAGCCGTTTTCGAGGGCAAGAAACACAGAGGTCTTCCCTTCCGCCTTGTTCCGCAGCGCCTCTTCCGCTGATGTCGCCAAGGCTGCGACCGCCGAGTTCACCGCCACGGCATCCCTTGTGCAGGCTATCAGCTCAAGCGCGTACCTCGTCGCGGCATCCGGAGCAAGCGAGTTAGGGACATACGCGGCAAAAAAGGAGGCATCGACTCCCCCGCGCCTGAGTTTAGGGAAATCAACCTGCGCATGAGCATCCTCCTTCCCGATGTCACGCAGCCTGTAAATCTGCGACGGCGTGTCGCAGTGCGAATCCAATACAAACATTCAAATCAGCATTTTGATTTCACCTAAGAAAAAAGCTTGGATGCAAAAAGTCAAATAAAAGACGGAGAGCAAGGCTTGCGGTTTCATCAAGACGCGTAACGCAGCTATCCGCTTTTATTTGGCTTTTTGCCGCTGGCGGACGGCTTCATAAAGCATCACGGCCGACGCAATCGACACATTCAGCGAGCCTATCTCCCCGGCCATCGGAATCGCGGCCTTCTCATCGGCCAGCTCCAGCATGGCAGAGGAAATGCCCTTGCCCTCCGAGCCCATTATGATGGCTACCGGACCTGTCAAATCCACGTCATACACAGACTTATCCACCTTCTCCGTCGCCGCGACCAGACGAAATCCGGACTGCCTGAGGAAATATGCCGCATAGCGGAGGTTAGGAACCTTGCAGGCGTCAATCCTCATCAATGCTCCGGCAGAAGCCTTCACCGCCTCCGCGTTTATAGCCGCACCGCCCTTTGCAGGAACGATGATTCCCTTTCCTCCCGCACATTCCAGCGTCCGGGCAATCGCCCCGAGGTTGCGGACATCGCTCACCCCGTCAAGAATCACGAATATCGGAGCCGCGTCAGCGGCAAGCGCACCGTTCACCATATCCTCAAGTTCTACATACTCTATCTGAGAAATGTAGGCCACCACTCCCTGATGCGCACCACGGACCGCCCTGTTCAGCCTGTCGAGCGGCACGAACTGGTAGGGAATCTTCTTTTCTCCGAGCAGACCGTACAGCTCACGGAACTGCTGCCCCTCAAGCCCCTGCTTCAGCAGAACCTTGTCGAAATGCCTGCCAGCCTTAACGGCCTCCATCACGGGGTGGATGCCATAGAGGAACTGCGTCTTCTCTTCTTCCATACGCTATTCTATTATATGAGTTATAAGTATTTACAAATATTAACTAAAGCAACAATTTAAGTCATACATTAAGATTCGATGCTCACAGACAGCTCCGTCCACTCGTCCGTCATTGAGTCCAGGCCGCGCTTCAGCTCCAGAAACTCGCGGGTCAGCTCCATATAATCGTCCGACGGCGACGGGGCGGCAAGCACGCCTTCAATCTCCTTCATACGTGCCTGGCACTCGTCAATCTTCTTTTCCAGAAACGAAATCCTGTTCCTTACCTTGCGTTCCTCCTTGGAAATGAATTTCTTGGCCTGATACTCCTGCTGCGCGGCCTCTTTCTTAACCGAAACTTCCGCCGCAGCAGCCTGTTCCGCAGCGGGCTTCGCATGACGCTCAAGCTCATTGAGATTCTCTATGCGGCGCGCCTCCAGAAAATCGGACACTCCCCCGAGAAACTCGCGCACCCGACCGTCCCGGAACTCGTAGAGCTTGTCAACCAGACCGTCAAGGAAATCGCGGTCATGCGAGACTATTATCAGCGTGCCGTCATAAGACTTCAGCGCCTGCTTCAGAATGTCCTTGGAAAGGATGTCCATGTGATTGGTCGGCTCGTCGAGCGCAAGCAGATTGTAGGGACGCAGCATCAGCTTCGCCATGGCAAGACGCGCCCGCTCCCCACCGGAAAGCACGGCCACCTTCTTGTCGATGTCCTCGCCCTTGAAGAGAAAGGCCGCAAGTATGTCCCGCAGCTTCAGGCGGATGTCCCCTACGGCTATGCGGTCAAGCGTCTCATAGACAGTGTCGTTCTTGTCGAGAACATCTTCCTGATTCTGAGCATAATAGCCTATGCTCACATTATATCCGACGCGGGACTCCCCCTTCATCGGCTTCAGTTCACCCATGAGCGCCCTCATCAGAGTCGTCTTGCCCTCACCGTTTCTGCCGACGAGAGCGACCTTCTCCCCGCGCTTGACCTCGATGTCCGCGCCGGAAAAGACGACCTTGTCCCCATAGCCGAGAGTCAGGTCAACAGCCTTGTAGGCAATGTCTCCGGAACGCGGGGCAGGTGGAAACTTCACGGCAAGCGCGGACTTGTCCTCCAGATCCACCTCTATCCGCTCCAGCTTTTCAAGCTGCTTCACACGGGACTGCACCTGATTGGACTTGGTCGGCTTGTAGCGGAAACGCTCGATGAATTCCTCGGTTTTCTCTATCATCCGCTGCTGGTTCTCGTAGGCAGCCTTCTGCTGGGCGATGCGCTCCTTCCTGAGCTCCAAGTACTTGCTGTACGGCACCTTGTAGTCGTGGATGTGTCCGAGCATGATTTCCACAGTCCTGTTCGTGACATTGTCGAGGAACTTCCTGTCGTGTGAAATCAGCACCATCGAACCGCGATATTCCTTGAGATACCCCTCCAGCCACTCGATAGACTCGATGTCGAGGTGGTTTGTCGGCTCGTCGAGCAGAAGCACGTCAGGCTTTCCGAGCAGAATCTTCGCCAGCTCAATCCTCATGTTCCAGCCCTGACTGAAAGTCTCCGTCGGCCTCTGAAGCTCGTCATACTTGAACCCAAGTCCCAGCAGCGTTCGTTCCGCAAGAACTTGAGGTGAGTCCGTCCTTATGATTGACAGACGGTCGTTTATATCATTCAGCGAGACTATGAGTCCCTGATATGCATCGGATTCGTAGTCGGTTCTTTCTGCAAGTTCCGCAGTAATCCGGTCGAGCTCCGCCTCCATGTCGAACATCTCCTGAAAGGCGGTCATGGCCTCGTCAATCACGGACTTGCCCCGGTGATGTTCCATTATCTGCGGCAGGTATCCGATTTTCACTCCGGAAGGCACGGAAACCTTCCCGGAAGTCGGGGTCTGGAGCCCGCAAATCAGCTTGAGAATCGTTGACTTCCCCGCACCGTTTTTCCCGACGAGACCGATTTTGTCCTGCTCGCTGATGTGAAAGTTAATGTCGTCCAGAAGCGTGAAGCCCCCGTATGCAACTGTCAGTGAATTTATTGAAATCATTGCTTATTCCCTTATCCTAATCTGTCCCGGCACCGCCCTGCCCGTTCTCCGCATCACCATCCGGCTCCGAGTCCCCATCATCCTCCGGTTCATCCTTTCGGCAAATCAGGATGCTGAACTCATAGAGCAGATAGAGCGGAATCGTCACGACTATCATCGACATTATGTCGGCCGGAGTAATCGCCGCCGCTATAATCATAAGGACCACGAGCGCGTGCTTCCTGTGTTTCTGCAATGTGCTCCTGTGCAGAAGCCCCATGCTCGACAGCGCAAGGATGACCGCCGGGAACTCAAAGGCGAGCCCCATCGAAAAAACCGTAGAAAAGAAGGTCGATATATACGAGCCCAGCGAAATCGTGTTCTTGACCATCTTGCTGACCGTATAGCTCTGAAAGAAATCGACGATGAACGGGAGAAGCACGAAATACCCCACTGCAAGTCCGACATAAAAAAGCGTGCCGGCGAACAAAAATGCCTTCCGCACGGGCTTCTTTTCCCTTTCGTAGAGTGCCGGGGCAATGAATCTCCAAATCTCATAACATATATACGGGGCCCCGAGAACGAGCGCTCCGAGCATCGAGGTCTCCAGATGAACCATGAACTGGGCGGTAAGGTCATAGTTTATCAGCGAAATCTCCGGATTCATCCCGAAGAGCCGATACATCGGAAATGTCGGTCTCGTCGGCGCAAGCACCACTATGTCAAAGAAATAGTCCTTGAGCACGAACAGGATGACGGTAAGCACCAAAACAAGACCCGCCGAGCGGAGCAGAGTTCCCCTCAGCGCGTCGAGATGATCCCAAAAAGACATTTCCGCCTGACTGTCCTTGGCCATCGGAAAACCCTACTTCTTGTCCGCGTCCTTGATTTCTTCAGGAGTGGTCTCAATCTCTTTCTTTATCTCCTGAATTTCCTTGTCGGCATCCTTCATCCCCTGCTTGAAGCTCTTCATTCCGTGTCCGAGCCCGCGCATGAGCTCAGGAATCTTCTTGCCTCCGAAAAGAAGAAGAATCACCAGAACAATCAGGACAACCTGCCATATTCCAAAAACTCCGAGTGGTAAAACCGTCAACATAATCTGTAATGTTAAAAAAATTATTTCGTCAAACTTTCGCCCTACGCAGGACATTTCTAATCATAGTATTTCCCTATCACTGCCAGCAAATCGTCAGGACATCTTCTCGGCCGTCGCGTGTCCGCATCAATGAAACCGAGCTTCACCGTTCCGGTGCAGAGCAGCACATCGTCCTGGTTGTAGATTTCCGTCTCGAACAGCATCTTCGCCGTAGGCAGCTGCGGAAGCCGAGTCACGACGCGCAGTGTGTCCCCGAGCCTTGCCGGAGCCTTGTACTGAGCCGTCACGGCGGCGACGGCCGTCATCACGCCCTCGCTCTCCATCCGCTCCACAGGGAAGCCGACATCCGTCATAAGCTTAGCCCGCCCGCACTCGAAATAGCGTATGTAGTTCGAGTGGTGGACAATCGCCATCTGGTCAGTCTCGTAGTAGCGCACTTCAAGATATAGTGTAGATTCTATCATGTCTTAACCTTAAAATAAGCATCTTCTATAAAGCCACATAGCGTCAAGACCTGAGAGCCTTGAGGGAATGCTCGATGCTCTCAATCTTGGAAAGCGCGTCAGCCTCCTTCTTCCTCTCTGCCGCAACCACGGCCTCAGGAGCATGGGAGACGAACTTCTCATTGGACAGCTTCCCGCGCACGGACTTGAGGAATCCCTGAAGATATTTCAGCTCACCCTCAAGCTTGGCAATCTCCTCCGCGGCATCGACGAGCCCCTCCAGAGGAACGAAAGCCTTGACCGTCCCTGCCATGAACGACACACCTGCAAGCGAATCATCAATCGAGGTCACGTGCTGTATCTCACTGACATTGGCAAGCTTGACAACAACGGCCTCCATATCCTTGGACCACTCTCCGACAATGAACAGCCTGAGCGGTTCCCTCGGAGAAAGCCCCTTCTGCTGGCGGATGTTGCGCACCCCGGCAACCATATCGCACGCAAGATTGAAATCAGCGATATACTTCGCGTCACTCTCTCCTGCGACCGGGTACCTCTCGAACATAATCGTGGCATTCTCACCGCGCTCTCGCACAGCGTGCCAAAGTTCCTCGGTAATGAAAGGCATAATCGGATGAATCATCTTCAGAAGGCTCTCGAAATACTCAAGGGTCGTCTCGTATGTCTTAGAATCAATCGGCGAACCGTATGAGGGCTTCACGAGTTCGAGATACCACGCGCAGAAATCGTCCCAGAAGAACTTATAGGCGGCCATCAGCGCGTCAGAGATTCTGAACTTGGAGAAATGGTCGTTCACTTCCGAGGCAACTGCGTTGAGTTTGTCACCGAACCACCTGACTGCCACCGCACAAGCCTCACTCTGCTCAAGTGAAGCATCAACAGTCCAGCCTGTGATGAGCCTGAAGGCGTTCCAAATCTTGTTGCCGAAATTACGTCCCTGCTCAATCTGCGACTCGTCATAGAGGATGTCGTTTCCTGCCGAACTGCAAAGGAGCATTCCAAGACGCACCGCGTCCGCGCCGTACTTGGCGATGAGGTCGAGCGGGTCAGGAGAGTTGCCGAGAGTCTTGCTCATCTTGCGTCCGAGCTTGTCGCGCACGATGCCCGTGAAATAGACATTGTGGAACGGTTCCTCCTTCATGAACTCGTCGCCGGCCATGACCATCCTGGCAACCCAGAAGAAGATGATGTCAGGACCCGTAACGAGGTCATTTGTAGGATAATAGTATGCAAGGTCGCGGTTCGGCTGATGCTCCGGATGTCCCGGCATTTCAGGATCGAACACGGAAATCGGCCAGAGCCATGACGAGAACCAGGTGTCGAGCACGTCGTCGTCCTGATGGAGGTCCGCCGCAGTCACGGCAGGATTCTTCCGCTGCGCAAGCTTCAGAGCCTCTTCGGCCGTCGGCGCCACCACAAAGCTTCCGTCCGGCAGATAGTATGCCGGGATTCGCTGTCCCCACCAGAGCTGGCGTGAAATGCACCAGTCGTGCGCGGTTTCCATCCAGTGACGGTAGGTGTTGCGGTACTTTTCAGGTATGAGCTTTATCCTTCCGCTCTCCACGCTTTCGAGAGCCGCCTTCGCAAGCTCGTCCATCTTGAGGAACCACTGCTTCGAGAGCTTCGGCTCGATGACGGCATTCGTCCGCTCCGAATATCCTATCGGGGATGTGTAATCGACTGTCTTCTCAAGATTTCCGGCTTCCTCAAGCATCTTGGCAATCTTCTTTCTCGCCACAAAGCGGTCCTCGCCGACAAGAATCCGGGCCTTTTCGTTCAGGCGGCCGTGGTCGTCGATAATGTCGAGAACCGGAAGGTTGTGACGCATTCCGATCGCGTAGTCGTTCACATCGTGAGCCGGAGTCACCTTGAGGCATCCGGTTCCGAAGTCCATCTCGACGTATGAATCCTCAATAATCGGTATCTCCTTGTTTATCAGAGGTATAATCACCTTCTTTCCGCGAAGCCACTCATATCTCGTGTCCTCCGGATTGATGCAGACGGCGGCGTCGGCCATTATTGTCTCCGGACGGGTGGTCGCCACGACTATGTACTTGTCGGTCGGATTGCCGTGTCCGTCGGAAACGAAATATCTCATGTGATAGAACTTGCTGGCGGTGTCCCTGTGGACGACTTCCTCGTCGCTGACGGCGGTGAGCCCCACCGGGTCCCAGTTGACCATGCGCACACCTCTATATATAAGCCCCTTGTTATAGAAATAGACGAAGGTGTTGATTACAGCCTCGCTCAGGTCCGGGTCCATGGTGAACTTCGTCCTGTCCCAGTCGCATGAAGCGCCGAGCTTGCGGAGCTGGCTGAGGATGATTCCGCCGTGCTTTTCCTTCCACTCCCACGCGTGCTTCATGAACTCCTCGCGGGTAAGGTCCTCCTTGCTGATGCCCTCCGCCTTGAGCTTGGCCACGACCTTGCTCTCGGTAGCGATTGAAGCGTGGTCAGTTCCCGGAATCCAGCAGGCGTTCTTGCCGTCCATGCGCGCCTTGCGGATGAGCACGTCGTTGATGGTGTTGTTGAGAACGTGTCCCATGTGAAGGATTCCCGTCACGTTAGGTGGCGGAATGACTATAGTGTAAGGCTCCCTTTCATCCGGCTCCGAATGAAAGAACTTGTGTTTCAGCCAGTAGGCATACCATTTGTCTTCGGTCTGTGCCGGGTCATACTTCGACTGCAGTTCCATATATTTCAAAAAAGTTTGTATTTTCTTCCAATCCGACGAAATCCCCTGCATCTTGCGGAATATCGAAACATTCAAAATATGGGTCATTCGTCCGCATAATCGTGCAAAGATACACAATTTTTGACTAACTTCGCGATGTAAAAATATGAACTGTATGGAAAACAACGAAAACAAGCTCGACATCGAGATTCCGCACGACGTGGCAAAGGGGACATATTCGAACCTTGCAATCATCACCCATTCGCACAGCGAGTTCATTCTCGACTTCGCGACCATGCTTCCGGGGCTTCAGAAAGCAGGGGTGAGCAACAGGATTATCATGACACCCGAGCACGCCAAGAGGCTTCTGATGGCGTTGCAGGACAACATTCAGAAATATGAGGCGCAGTTCGGTCAGATTTCGTTCGGCCGCAGTCCCGGGAACGACACCTTTCCGATGGGAGGCTTCGGCGGCGGATTCGGGAACGGGGCTAAGAGTTAGGGAATATGGCAATCGTTACCAACTCCCAGCTGAAGCAGCTTGAAATTCCGGATGATGTTTATGCGAAGATTCTGAAAATCAAGGCTTTCACCTTTGACATCGACGGAGTCATGACCGACGGGAGCATTTTTGTCGCCGAGAGCGGGGACTTTCTGCGCACATACAGCGCGAAGGACGGCTTCGGTCTCAGGATGGCATCCATGGGCGGTTACAGGCTCGGAATCATTACCGGAGCGCACTCGGACACCGTCGAAAAGCGGTTCCGCTTCTTCGGATTCGGCGGAACCGACATCTACCTCGCCTCGAAGGACAAGATAGCGGATTTCAACAAGTTCTGCTCAAAGCACGGCCTTAAGCCCGAAGAGGTGCTCTACTGCGGGGATGACCTGCCGGACGCGCCGGTTCTCGCCGCCTGCGGACTCGGAGTGTGCCCGGCCGACGCGATGGAGGAGGCGCGGCTCTGCGCGGACTATGTCTCGATTTTCCCGGCAGGTGCGCGTTTTGTCCGTGAAATCATCGAAATAGTGATGCGTGCGCAGGGTACATGGAACTTCGACGTGTCCCGATACGAGAAAAGTTACTAAACTGTCATCTCGAACAGGAACAATTACTAAACTGTCATCTCGAACGAAGTGAGAGATCTTTGAGCGACAAATCAATGAATACCAAGCACATAATTTTAGGCAGCGCGTCTCCCCGGAGGCGCGAACTGCTTTCCGGACTCGGAGTTGAGTTCGAGGTCGATGCGAGGAACAATTTCGAGGAAAAATACAGCCCCGACACGCCTCACCGCGACATTCCCCTCATCCTTTCCCGGGGCAAGTCACACGGATTCCACCGTCCGCTGTCCGAAAACGAGATTCTGCTCACCGCCGACACGCTGGTTCTCTGCGGCGACGAGGTTCTCGGCAAGCCGCGTGACAGGGAGGATGCCGTCCGGATGCTGCATCTGCTCTCAGGACGCACTCATGAGGTCATTACCGGAGTCACGATACGCGACTCCCGCCGCGAAGAATCCTTCTCGGACACCTGCCTCGTGCATTTCGCCCCCCTCTCCGACGAGGAAATCAATTATTACATCGACAGATGCAAGCCGTTTGACAAGGCCGGAGCCTACGGAATCCAGGAATGGATAGGCTACGCCGCAATCACCGGAATATCAGGCTCATACTTCACCGTCATGGGTCTTCCGACCCATCTGGTATATCAGGAGCTGAAGAATTTTTAAGGGGAATACGAACCTGATTTGAATCCCCCCCCCAAAAAAGTCTGACTATATAAGAATGCCTGACTATATAAGGCGGCATCAGCCGCCGCGATGAAGTGACGGAGTGAAACGGAGGAACGGAGTCGCCGACCGGAATGGAATGGAGGTCGTGTGCCCCTGACAGGGGCTGTCGGCTCTGCCGACTGGGGTTGGAATGTCCGACCTCTTCGGAGGTCGAGCTCATTTTTTTGTAAAAAAAAATGAGCTGTCGTCGCTCCCGCGAGGACACCTCATACTAACCACATAATTAATAACACTAAAACTAATAACCAATGAGTTAATTCAGATCAAAGAACCGTCTTTCCTTAACTCGGATGCAAAGGTACGCATAATTTTGGAACTTGCAAATTTTTTCGATAAAAATTTGCAAAATTTTTATCATAACCTGCATTACAAGGATTTTACCAACCATTTTTTGCAATTAAACCCCAATTATGCCACCATTATACCCGGCATATCAGGCGCGAAAAGAAGAAAGAGCTCGCTTGCGCGAACTCTTTCCTGAAATCAAAAACTATAATTTTATGAATGATGAGGTGCCAAGCAGATTCGAACTGCTGTAGCAGGTTTTGCAGACCTGTGCCTAGCCCCTCGGCCATAGCACCATTTCCCATCGGGAGTACAAAGGTAGAAATAATTTTTCTCCAATCAAAATTTTTCTTGATTTTGCCGGGATTTTTTTCGCTACTCCACATACAGCAGCAGTCCCTTAAGGTACTCCCCTTCCGGATGGTAGATGTTCACGGCGTGGTCGGCAGGCTGGTTCAGGCGGTCGAGGATGCGGACGCTGCGGCCGGTCCGGGCGGCGGCGGAAAAGACGGCAAGGGCAAACGCCTCCTTATCAACGACCTGAGAGCAGCTGTAGGTGAACACGAGCCCTCCGGAAGCGACTTTCGAGATGGCCGCGGCGTTGAGCCTCTGGTAGGCGCGCAGGGCGTTGTCACGCGCTCCCCTATGCTTGGCAAACGCCGGAGGATCGACGATTATCATGTCATACTTGCCCTCCGGAATGCTCTTCACATAGTCGATGGCATCACAGCACAGGCCGCAATGCTGCGCGGTTTCGCCGCCGGTGCTGAAACCGTTCAGAACGACGTTCTTTTCCACAAGCTCCATCGCGCGTGCCGAGCTATCGACGGAATCGACATGAACGGCGCCCCCGGAAAGGGCATACACCGAGAATCCTCCCGTGTAGCAGAAAAGGTTGAGCACCTTACGACCGGCGGCATAGCGCTCGACCAGAGAGCGGTTCTCCCTCTGATCGAGGAAAAATCCGGTCTTCTGTCCGTCCGTCCAATTAACTATGAAGCGGTGTCCGTTTTCGAGCACGACCTGCTCGTCGTCGCGGAAACCGTCCTTTCTGAACATATAGCCGTCAATCAGCTCCAGTCCGGCCTTGAACGGAGCCGTGCCGGAACTCTTGTCATAGACGGCCTTGAGCGAATCCCCATAGACCGCCTGCAATGCGGAACAAATCTGTTTCCTCGCACGGAACATCCCGACGGAATGAGCCTGCATGACGCAGACCCCGTCGTACCAGTCTATGATTAGCCCCGGAAGGTTGTCCCCCTCCCCGTGAACAAGGCGGTAGCAGTTCGTGGTGCCGCCTTCGGGACGGGAAGAGTTTTCTTCTTTAGAGTCCGCTGCCCCCGGAACAGTCGCAAGAGCGGCGGCAACGCGCACAGCGAGCGCCCGGCGAATCATCGTCTCCCAGAAGTCCGGCGCGAGAACATCCGAATCAAAGCTCAGGATGCGGACGGCTATGGAGCCTATCTGATAGTGCCCGCAGGCCAGAAAAGTCCCGTCAGCCGCATGGACGGCAACAAGGTCGCCTTCCTCCGGAGTTCCCTGAATCTGTGCTATTGAGCCGGAAAAGACCCATGGATGGAAACGGCGAACCGACTCGTCACGCCCCCTGCGCAATATAACTTTCACCATATATTCCTAACATTCAAATAATTAGCCCCACACCGTCCATTCTCACAGACCACGGAGACCACAAATTCTATTTTATCTCCGTCCATTATATCTCTTTCGGGACAACGGACGCGACTTCAACGGAGATGACATCCTTCTTGAACACAACGGTAGCCGGCTCGAGCGGCCTCAGTTCTGTGTTCTTTAGTCTCATGTACATTTCGCGGCATACCCATGCATCCGTAGCCGCATATTTCATCTGAGGTTCCGAGAGAGTCTCCGCCTCCCAGTTGGAAAGCTGCTGAGTCTTCGAAATCTTGACGCCGAGGATTATCGCGGCCATTTTCTTCACGCTCTTGTCCCTTATTCCCCATTCCGGAACTATCTTCTGCAAATCCACGAAGGATTCGGGCTTGAAACGGGCATATCTCTGAAGTCCCTTCACGTCATCCGCTGTGGCCGCCCCGACCTTGACTATGTTAGGGTTCGCAAGAATGTTGCACAGCGCCCGCTTCATCCCGAGCGCCTTAACCCTGAAAAGGAAAGCCTTTCCCCCTCCCGACAACTGCAGCAGGGCAACGCCGGGATGAGGTGAGTGAGGCGTGAAGCACGGCTTGGTCTCCGTGTCGAAGCCGAGAATCCGCTGCCTTTTCAGATAGCGTATCGCTCGGCTGAAATCTTCCGAAAAGGAGTCTATCACCGTAATCTCGCCGGGAAACGACGCGACAGGAAGCCTGTCAATATCCTCCTGTGTTATATTCTCTATGAAATGATTTTCGTTTAACACTGACAATTCAAATTTATAACTTACAGCCTCTTTATACCTACAGCCCCATACCTACATCCACAGGGCTTTCACATAAACATAACAGGCACATCACTCCGTCAGCCTCTCCATATTCAGTATCACGGGTGCGACCAGACGATTGACTTCATCAAGCCGCTCCCCGCCCAAATAAAGCCGGCTCAACGGAACCACACGCGTAATCTGCATGGAGGCGTCAGCGGAATGGTTGTACTTGAACCTTGAGGCAAGGGAGCCGCCGAAATCCGTATTTTCAAGAGGAGCGCCCGCTGAAGGCACTGTTACAAAAGCCCTTACTGACGGATAGGCAATCCTGTGCGTAAAAAGATTCTTTTGCCTTAGAACGCGGTAGCACGCCCGGATGACCGCGTCTTCACCGCTGATGAATTCGAAGTCATCAGCAAGCACCGAACGATAATTCTCCATGTCGAGCCCCTGCGAGGTCAGAATCTGCTCAAGAGCCTCGGACAGGTCACGGACATTAAGCGAATCCGAAGACGTGCCCACAAGCACGGCGGAAATCTTTTCCGTTGCCCCGGAAGTGATGTAACTGTCAAGAAAGGCCGTGAAGGAAGTCCTCGAATTCTGTCCGGAATCGGCGTGCTCGACATAAGCCGGGAAATGCTCAGAGCCACGGCTGACTCTTTCATATACGTCCCTATACAATCCATATCCCAGTTCCCGTGCATCAGCGAGCACGGCTATCACTCCGTCAGGATGACGCTCGCCTGCACGGCGGAACATCTCGTCCGTGAGCGACAGCACCGGAATGTCCTTCCCCTTGGAAACAAGCATGGTGTCGATGTCCCTCATCGCGTAACGGCAGAGATAGGGAGAGCCGACGATAAGTACCTTGGCGGGAATCCTCGCGGCTGTAAGCACCTCGTCAAAGGTGTTGGAATAGCTGACGCTGCCAAGAGAGGCGAGAGCCATGCTGACGGCCGCCTCGCGCATTGCCGGTATGTTCTCGGAGTCGATATAGCCGTCATACGGAGCGTTTGCCACGTCAAACACCGGAGAAAGCGTCTCTCCGGCAAAATCATGAAGTTCGTCCGGAATCCCCCGACCGTCAATGTTGTCGAAGCGGTCGGAGCTGAGGAACTCGGAAACAAGGCTGCAAAGCGGTTCAAAGTCACCGATGAGGCCTATGCTGCCGGTGATGCTGTCCGGCTCATATCCGTCAAGAAGATGCCATGCCACAGAGCTTGTGTCTGTGAGAGCCTGCTTCACAAGAGGCAGATACGGCTCGGGAACTTTATTGTTTCTCTCACAGGAACTCAGTACAATTACAAAAGCCAGAAACGATATGACAATCAGCCGTCTCATTTATTTTTCCCCGAAGCGAACGGCAGCGCCGCGACATTAAGAATGATGTAATAGAGAAAAATGAGGCAGAACGCGAGCGAGAAGTGCATTCTGAAAACCGCCACGAGCACGACGATGAGCGCAGCTCCCGCAAAAAAGGCGATTCTCAGACGACCATAGACGCCCTCGACAAGGCTCCTCCCCTTCTTGATTTTCATAGCGAACATCGGGATTTCGCTCACCAGCAGAGCGGAAAGGGCAAGTGAGAGCAACGGGAGCAGCCATCTGACGGTACGCCATCCGGACAGCCACGCGGCCGCCGCACTGTCGGACTTAATAGCGAAGCAGACAAGCGATGCGAGCAAAACCGCGCTCGCCGGAGTTGCAAGCCCGATGAAATTCTCACCCTGCCGCTCGTCGATGTTGAACTTTGCGAGCCTCAGTCCCGAAAATACGGCCACAATCACGGGTGAGCACACGACGCACAGGCGCAGAGCGACCGGAACCTCAGAAGAAAAGTCAACGAAAGAACGCTGCGCGAAGCAAACGGCCATAACAGACGGCAGCACGCCGAAACTGACCATGTCCGCGAGCGAGTCGAGTTCCTTTCCCATCGGGGAATACGCGTGAAGCGCCCTCGCCGCGAGTCCGTCGCAGAAATCGAACACCGATGCGGCGAGCATCAGATAGAACGCCGTCGGAATGTCTCCCTCCAGACACGACAAAACCCCCAGCACACCACAGAGCAAGTTCATTGACGTGATGGTATTGGGGATATGCCTGATAATGCATTTCATAAGCTTATCTCCTGAAAAACAGGCACTTATTTAATGCCGAGCTTCTTCCTTATCGACTTAGGAAGCGCGTCCTTGTGAACCACGACATTCAGAGTCTTGTAGCGGACATAGGCGTCGGAAGCATACCAGATGCCCTTGTATGCCCCGGCCTCTCCCCATGAGTTCTTCACGATGAAGAACGGGTTGCCGTTCTGATCCTTGGCGAGACCATAAATCTGCATTCCGTGGTCGTCGGTAGTCTGTTTGTTGTCGTAGGCAATCTGACGCATCTCCTGAGTAATCTTCTTCTCCTCAGCGGAGACGGCCTCAGCCGGCTTCTCGTCCGACTTGCCAATCCAGTGCTCCTGGTCGGAGCCTGCCGTAGGGGCGGCGTCAACATCCGGGACGACCGCCGTTCCGTTGCGCGTGAAGCCCTTCTCGCTCACGTCGGCTCCCCATGCGATGGTGAATCCCTTGTCTATGGCGTTGTACATGACCTCCATGAGCTCGTCTATAGGAAGGTTGTAGGCCGTGCCCCATCTCCAGTTGTCGCAGACCTCAATCACGAAAGGCCTGTAGAACGGATGATGTGTGAATGAGGTGAGGTTGATGTAGTCATCGACATTGATTCCGAGACAGTCCCTGTAGGACTCCGGAGTGTATGTCTTGCCATCTACGGTAAATTCCGTCGGGAGTTCGCCGAGATAGGCGCTGAGTATGCCGTTGTAGGCGTTTTTCCATGCCGTTGAGAGCGTCTTGTTCGGGTTCTCGACGATGGCGTTGATGAAGCCGGCGAGAGCCGCGTCCATCTCGGCCTGCACAGGAAGCTCTGTTCCGTAGTTCATCCCCGAATAGACGGACTGGGGAACGATTCCGTACTCGCGTATGACCTCAAAGACGTCTCCGAAGGAACTGCCTGCGGAAAATCCCATCTTCCCGTCCAGACGTACATACTTGATGCCCCTGTCATAGTAGGCCCTGTTGACCACGAACATTTCGGACAAATCGGTCTCGACGCCCTTCTGGCGAATAATTTCCGATTCCACGAAAGAAAGTGCGGAAAAACACCAGCAGGTTCCGGAACGGTACTGGTTCTTGATGCTCGTAATCGGGTTTTCCTTCACAGTCGTGAACACATACCCGTCCTCCTTCGGCTTGTCCTGCGCCTGCGCGAGGGAACAAAGTCCGAAAGCAATGGCCGCAGCCGCAATGATAAACTTCTTCATAATATAATATCGCTTTATTGTTTTTCAAAAACACAGGCATCCGCCAAAAGTCTGCAAATTTAGTTCTTTGCAACAAGAAAAACAAGAAAACTTCTTTCAGCAACTGTTGGTTATGGCTATGATTTGAATTATCTTTGCGCTCCGTAACGAATGGCGGGCTTCTCCGCAGCGATGTTTACCGGGACTGAATCTATGATGGCTGTTCCGGGTAAATGATAAACATACAACTCTAAATCAATATTTTATGTTACAAAAAACTTTTGGGAAAAGAATCCTCGGCTTTGTCGTGTGCGTTGCCCTCGGATTCTCTCTTAACGCGTGTGCGGAAAAAAACGCCGAGACTGTACAGCCGGAAGAGCCGGACACGACGGCCACTATCGAAGATGTGCTTGCGGCCGAGGTCGGCAGCGAGTTTGAAGTCGGGAACGCGACAGTCGTCGCTTCAAATCTTCAGGGCATGGTGCTCCGGAAAAAAGAGGCGGAAATCTATGCTTTCTACGGGGAGCCCCATGGTATGAAAGTCGGTGATGTCGTCACGATAAAGGGAACGACAGAGAGCCGTAACGGGCTTGTCCAGTTCGGCAAGGGCTGCACAATCGAAAAAACCGGAGAAAAAAGCGTAAGCCAGCCGGAACCGTCGAAGTTCACCGCAGTTGAAATCGAGGCCTATATGAAAGCCCCCGAAATCAAGTATGTCACACTTGACGGAACGGTTATGGTCGCGGGGAACTATGTGAACGTCGAGATTGACGGGACTTCAGTAATCGGAAGCCTCGACTACATGAGCGACGAATTCAAGGCAAAGTACCATATGCACACCGTCTCCGTCGAAGGATGGCTGTTCGGTTCCTACAAGACCTACCTCTACATGGTGCCGGTCAGCATAAAGGATGGCGGAGAATTTGAGGAGACGGTTCCGGAGGGCGCAATATACTTCAACTCCTTCGACAAGGAAATAGCGGTTCAGGACGCGGAGAAATACCAGACAAGCAAGGGATGGCCGTTCTGCGAGCAGTTCGACGGATGGAAGAACGAGAAAGGAAGCGGAGCCGCGGATGTAACATACGATTTCAAGAGCATCTCTCCCCGCACCAACCAGTCATCGAAGGGCAGCCTTTCACAATATGACGGTTCAGGAAAAAACAACCTCCTCTTCAGTACGGTTCCCAACTACTTCACTATCCGGAACATAGCCCTGCCGGGGACTAAGCTCAGGCTTTCGTTCGGCGCTCAGAGATATAGCCAAGGGGCGCAGAACACCTTCTACACATCTGACTTCGTCGTTACGCTTTCCGAGGATGGAGAGACCTGGTCGCCGGCAATTGATTATGATTTTGCAGGCGTCGCTGACGTTGAAGGCAACTGGAGGCGCGCCGTCGCCGATTTCACGCTGCCGGAAGGGACAAAGACCCTCTACATCAAGTTCGAGGCAAAACTCAGCAGCGTGAACAGGATTGACGACGTTCTCCTTACGGAAGGAGAGGGCGGTCAGGTCATTGAGTTCGGAAAAGTTGTCGAGACTCCGCTCATCACCGTTGCAGAGGCGACAAAGGCAGAAATTGGCAAAATGTTCAAAATAAACGGCAAGGTTGTCTGCACCCACACCAAGGGCTTCCTTGTCCAGGACGAAACAGGAACAATTCTGGTGTTCAAGAAAAAGCACGGGATGGTGGCCGGAAATCTCGTCACGGTTGAAGGCACCATTGCGACATACGGAGGTCTCAACCAGTTCGGGGAATCTTCAGTCATTACCGTCAACGGGACGGAGGACGTGAAGCATCCGGAGCCGGAAGTGTTCACCGCCGCCGAGTTTGACGGCTATGCAGCAAAGCCATGCATCAAATATGTCAAGTATTCCGGCACGATGAAATCCACACAAGACCAATACTGGCAGTGGCATAACAACGTCATTGTCGAAGGAACGGATGTGCAGGGCTCGGTAGCCTACCCTGACAGCTCATTCGGTCTGAAGAACTTCGAGAACGGCACCAAGGTCGAGGTAGTCGGCTATGCAATCGGAGTGAGCGGCTCTGACGTAAAGTATCTCAACACTATGATTACCGCAATCAAGGCTGTCGAGTAGAGCGGCGCATTCGCATTCTTATGGAGAAAGGCCGGTCGAGTTTCCTTCGACCGGCCTTTTCAGATGTATGACCGCATTAGTCCGTGTATCATTTGAGCTTTTCTACTCTGATGTTCCCCATGTTCAGCCCCCAGCATCCGTTCTGCACAATCGGAACCTCCGTTCCGTCGGCATCCTTCTGCCACCATATCTCCTTGAGAAAGGTGTGCGAATGCCCGCCCACGACAAGGTCCACACCGTGTATTCCGGAGACCAGTTCCCTGTCCATCAAGGTCTTCTCGCTCTGGAAGCCGAGATGCGTCAGGCATATAATCATGTCGCATTTCTTCTCGTTGCGGAGAATGTCGGCATAGCGGTTCGTAATCTCCACCGGGTCGAGGTACTCCAGCTGCCGTGCAATCTTGGCATCGACGACCGGACGCACGTCCGTGGTCAGCCCGATTACGCCGATTTTCAGCCCGCCCCTACGGAGGATTACATAAGGCTTCACATATCGCCCGAGCTCGAATTCAGAAAAGTCGTAGTTCGCGCAGACCACCGGGAACTTCATCTTCTTTACACGGGCGGTAAGTTCATCTATGCCGTTGTCGAACTCGTGGTTTCCGATGGCCGTCGCGTCGAATCCGAGGGCATTCATCAAATCCACCTCCACGAATCCCCGGAGAAGAGTGAAATATGACGAGCCCTGGCTGAAGTCACCGGCATGGAGCAGGAGAACGTTCCCCTTCCCGTCGACCGTGCGCACGCTGTCGATGTAGGCCGCCCTTTCGAGCGTTCCGCCCTGTCCGACGAGGGAGCCGACACGCTCCGGCTCTATGTGGCTGTGGGTGTCGTTCAGATGAAGTATCGTAAGTTTCTGTGCGGAAGCGCTGTAGGAAAACGCAAGCGCGACGATGATAATGTATGCGAATCTTTTCATGCTCATGTCCCCCCTATTTGATTACGACCCGTCCGTCCTTCTGATACTCAATCGGCTTGCCCGCGTCCGTCAGCGACTTCACCTTTTCGAGGATTATGTCTATGATGTCGATGTCATAGACCGTCATGTTGCGGGAATTGCGCGCGAGGTAGAGCCCGTCGCCGCCTTCAAGCAGGAATGAAATCGTCGCGACGCCGTACCATCTGGAGTCGTCGAGCGGCTCGCCCCCGATTTCCGCAGAGACGATTTTTCCGTTTTCCGCGACCACCCTGCATCCCCCGAGAACCTGAAATCGCCCGGCCGCCATGGAATCGAGTATGGAGCGGATTTCACTGCCCGGAAGTTCGAGATAGACAATCTGGTTCCTGAACGGAAACATGGACATAAGGTCGTCAAGGATTATATCCCCCTGCGGCATGGAGCAGCGGATTCCTCCGAAATTGCCGACGCCGAAGTCAACTTTCTTCCCGGACACCTTGGCGACGGCCTCCATAATGTTGTCTATGAACCAGTCGGAGAGTTCGGATTCAGGATATTCCACGGTCATTTCCCTGGTACTGCGTCCCACAACGACCTTCACCGGAGCCATGGTAGGCTGCACGGCGAGCAGCTTCTTTGCCGCCTTATAGGTCGCGGTGCGGCGTCCATATACCCTTCCGTTCGGGGCATAGTATTTTCCGTGCCTTATCTCGCCGAGGCATTCCTTCACGTTGTCCGTCGATGGTGACTTGGCGCCCACACGGCTTCCGTCCATCGGGGTCAGAGTCCATGACACGACCTCCACCTTCCTCTCCGGCTGTCCGCCCTCCGTCGCATTCTGCGCGAATGCGACGCTTCCGAGCAGCAACAGCGCCAATGTTATCCTTATCTTCATAGAGATTATCTTTTTCGAGATGACGTCACTACTTCATTCTGAGCCACTTCCACAAATCCTTGAATGTGGATTTTTTCCCGAAGGTCAGGATGCCTATCTTGTAAATCTTCGCGGAAACCCATGCGCATCCGAGGAACGTGAGCAGCAGGAGCGCTATTGAAAGCAGCAGTTCCCAGAGCGGAACACCGAACGGGATCCTGGCGAGCATCACGATAGGCGACGTGAACGGAATTATCGAGCCCCAGAACGCCAGCGGGCTGTCCGGCGACTTGAACGCATAGAGCGCGATGAAGAAGCCGAGGAGCAGCGGGATGGTCACAGGAATCTGAAGCTGGCTGCTGTCGGCCTCGTTCTCCACGGAGGAGCCGATGGCTGCGAAAAGGGAGGCGTAGAGCAGATATCCGAGCACGAAGAATATCACGAATGAAACGAGTATTTCAGTGTAGTTCAGTTCCCTGAGCGCGGAAAGCACGGAATTCTCCTGCGTGTCGAGGCCCGCCGCCATGGCTGACGGGTCGATGTTCATCCCCGCCGCGTCCATGGCGGACTGGTCAACACCCGCAATTGTCGTCATCTGCTGCTGGCTGCCCATAATCGAATCGAATCCGACGATTCCGCTGACCGCCGAGACAATCACTCCCGTCAGCACAATCCAGAGCAGGAACTGCGTGAGGGCCACCGCCGCCACGCCGATAATCTTTCCGAACAGAAGTTCAGTGGCCTTGACGCTGGAAACAAGCACTTCCACGACTCGGCTCGACTTCTCCTCAATCACCGATGACATCACCATTCCGGAGAACATCGCGATGAACATATAGATTATCATCCCGAGCAGCATGGAGACAATCATCTTCACCTCCGCAGAGTCGAGCTTCGCCTCGCCGGAATCGTCTATCGTGTAGGTCGTCACGCTGACGTCAGCCTTCACGTCCTCCATAATCTGCTTGAGGTCACCTATATTATATAAGGATATGCGGTAGTCCTCCACCGCGTCATCCACCTGCGACTCTATGGCCGACTTCATATCCATGCTCAGGGCCTTCTTGGAGTAGGTCGTCACATCGACGGTCCTGGTCGAGTCGATGACGGGAGAGACCACCATGAGGACATCAGCTCCCAGAGCGTCAAGATTGGCCTTCAGCGAGTCCGGCTGATGACCGGAATAGTCCTTGAACGTGTATGCGTCATCCGACCTGAGCGTCGGCATCACTATGCCGGACTCATCGACGACCGCAATCTGCTTTCCCTTGTCTTCGGCAAAGAACATGATGAGCGACGGAATCACCGTCAGGGCCGCGAAGAGAATAGGGCCGAGAAAGGTTATGATAAGGAATGACTTTTTCCTGACGCGGGTCATATATTCCCTTGAGATTACCACGCCTATATTTCTGAAATTCATATCTTTGATGTTTTATAATCCATACTTCAGGCTAACTCACTTCGTATCAGTGTCATTTCCTTTCACGAGTTCGATGAATATGTCGTTCATGCGCGGGACGAGTTCCTGAAATGAATTTACAGTCAGGTTCTCCGCGAGCACGGCGGAGAGGACAGCGTTGCTCCGGGCGTCGGGAGCAAGCGAGAGAACTGCCGTGTGCCTCCCGGCATCGTTGTTGTCGCTCAGAATGCTGAACAGCCCCTCATGAGGCAGGAGGGACGCTTCCCCCGTATAAATAAGCTCCACATTGTTATTGCCGTAACGGCGGCGGATGTCATCGAGCGGCCCGGTGATGACCAGCTTCGACATATTGATGAGCGCTATGTCGTCACAGAGCTCCTCCACCGACTCCATGTTGTGCGTGGAAAGGACGATGGTCGCCCCCTCGTCGCGCAGGCGGAGAATTTCCTTCTGAACCACCTGGGCATTCACGGGGTCGAATCCGCTGAAAGGCTCGTCAAGTATGAGCAGGGACGGACGGTGGACGACGGTCGTGATGAACTGCACCTTCTGGGCCATTCCCTTGGAAAGTTCCTCCACCTTCTTGTTCCACCACGACTCTATGCCGAAGCGGACGAACCACTTTTTCAGCTCAGTTTCGGCATCCTTGCGTGACATTCCCTTGAGACGGGCGAGGAACAGGGCCTGCTCCCCCACCTTCATCTTGCGGTAAAGCCCCCGCTCTTCAGGCATGTAGCCGATTTTCTCCACGTCACGCTGTGTTATGGGGCGTCCGTCGAACAGGACCTCCCCGGAGCCGGGGATGGTAATCCTGTTGATTATCCTTATCAGCGTGGTCTTTCCCGAACCGTTCGGACCGAGAAGCCCGAAAATCCTGCCCTTCTCCATCGTCACGCTGACATGGTCGAGGGCAATCTTTTCACCGAAAGACTTGCAGATTTCATTGCATTGAATAAGACTCATGATTTTATATTGTTATAATGTATATTCACAGATTCAGCAGCCTCGCCGTAAGTTCGGAAAGCAGCTCGGCGTCCGTCGCCTCGCCGTTGTCCCCGCCCTTGCCCTTGAAGTCGTAGTCCCGGATAAGGGCTATGGCTGCCATGCATTTGCGCACCGGGTAGTTGCGCACCGCCATGTCATACTCGCGCAGGAAATAGGGATTCACTCCGAGCAGACGCGCCTTCACGTCACTCCCGGCCCCGGGATTCGACATCAGCAGCGCGTTGTATTTCAGAATCCGGTAGAAATGCGTGAACAGCTGCCCCGTGACAGATGCCAGCCTGAACTGCGCCGCAGAACCGAGAAACGACGCAATCTTCAGCGCCTTTGCCGCATTACGCGCGGAAAGTTCCCTCGTGAGTTCGAAGATGTTGTACTGCCTGCTTATCCCCACATTTCTCTCGATGTCCTCCGGCGACACCTCCGAGACCCCTTCCGGGAGGTTCTTCAGCATCTTGTCCGTCTCCACCGCAATCTTGGAGAGGTCGGTGCCGGCGTACTCCGCCAGCAAGGAAGCGGCCTCGGGAGCTATCTGAAGCCCCCGGGACCGGAAATAAGAGTTTATCCACTGCGGCATCTCGTAGTCCCTCAGCTGGGAGGACTCCACCACGACGCCGATTTTGGAAGCCTTCTTGTAGAGGGACTTGCGCGCGTCGGCCTTCGCCCCGTGCATCGCTATGACAAGGACCGTGGTCTCCAGAGGCCTGTCGCAATAGACTGCGAGATCCTCGAGCGAGCGCATCATCTGCGCCTCCCTGAGCACGACAAGATGACGCTCCGCAAACATCGGATAGCGCCTCGCCTCGGTGATTACCGTGTCGGCATCGACGTCGGCCCCGTAGAATATGGCCTGGTTGAAGTCACGCTCGCTGTCGTCGGAAAAGGCGTTTTCAATCACCGCGTCGCACACCATATCAACATAATAGGGCTCGTCCCCCATCAGAAGATACACCGGGGCGAACTTCCCCGTCCTCACATCCGCGACTATTCCCGCGCACTGCCTGTCTGTATCCGCAAATCCCTTTGCCATAATAACTTTCCTCCGCAGGAAAACCCTGCGGAATTTCTATTTTACTTGTTTTTCCTTGACTCTCGTCAGCTTTTCCTTGAGAATGTCAGCGCAATCGACCACAGCGTCCTCGAAGGTAGCCGCATTCCTCTCGACGACGACGTCGTTTCCCGGAACCTGAACCTTCACCCAGACGTTCTTGTTGTTGTGCTCCTGAAGCAGCGACAGCTTCACGTCGATACCGATGACGGAATCGTGAAACTTAGGCAACTTCGACAGTTTCTTCTCCACGAAATCCAGAAGCTTCTGGTCTGCGTCGAAACGGATGGACTGAATTCTAATCTCCATAGTTACCTCCTTTTTTTGCCCTCGGATGGGCTGATTTATAAACCTGTTTCAGTTTCGCAACGGAGTTGTGGGTGTAAATCTGCGTGGTAGCGAGCGAGGCGTGCCCGAGCATCTCCTTTATGGAATTGAGTTCGGTTCCCCCGTCAAGCAGCTCAGTCGCGAGCGTGTGCCTCAGAACATGCGGCGAGCGCCGTCCGGTAATCCCGGAAATCCGCGAAAAATCGCCCTTCACAATCCTGTCGACAAGCACCGGGTATATCCTCCCTCCGCTCCAGGTCACGAACATCGCGTCCCTTGCATCTCTCTTCCCTCCCGCCATTGTCTCAACCGCTTTCAAATATAGCAAAATTTCTTCACACAGCGATGGAATTACGGGAATTTCACGCATCTTGTCGCCTTTCCCCCTGATTGTGGCCACCCTGCGGGACATATCGACGTCGCCGACATTCATTCCCACAAGCTCGCTGCGGCGTATTCCGAGGTTCAGGAGCGCGGATATGACGACGCGTTCGAGCCTCTTTTCGTAGAGTTCGCGGGCCTGAGCCTCAGCATCCTTGTCGCCCGCCGACGAAAGCGCGTATGCGGCACGGAACGATTCAAGAAATTCGGGCGAGGCATATATGTCCGTCTGCGCGAAATACCTGTTCATCGAGTCTTCCCTATAGAACTCCGGAAGGCGCTTCGGCACCTTCGGGCGGCGGACCGTCTTCACTGGATTGGACTTGAGTTCACCGATGCGGACAAGCCATGTGCAGAAACTGCTCAGAACGCTCATGTGCAGGTTTGCAGTCTTTGGTGCAAGTTTCTCGGAATCAAGGATATGAACCTCGTAATTTCTAATTTCAGTCGAAGTGATTGTCTCTATGTTTCCGACAAATTCCGAGAATCTTCCGAGGATGTCGGAATATATGTCGCAGGTGCGGTCGGAATATCTCCGCACTCCGGAAATATGAATCCGGAACGCCTCAGTCCATCTCTGCAATTTTGTCCTGTTCTCCATGTTCAAGTCTCCGTCAAAAGATTCCACGGATTCACTTCGTTACAATATTCCCGGATTCATTTTGTCTTCATCTGCACAAAGATTCCTCGACTTCACTTCGTTTCAATATTCCCGATTCATTTCGTATTCATCCGCACAAAGATTCCTCGATTTCACTTCGTTCCAATATTCCCGGATTCATTTTGTCTTCATCTGCACATAGATTCCTCGACTTCACTTCGTTTCGCTCGGAATGACAGTCGTTTTCCTGTTAGGCTCGATTTCTTGTCATCTCGAACGAAGTGAGAGATCTTTGCGCAATCATATTCATTTTACCGGAACAAGCCCGATTTCCTCCGCTTTCTGCCGCATGAGCGCGTCGGCGGCCTCAAACTCGTTAGGAATCTCGCCGTCGAGAATCGCGTTCTTCACATATTCCTTCAGCACTCCGATCGTGCTGCACGGCGGAATGCCGAAGACCTGCATCACATACTCGCCGTAAATCGGGTTCTTGAAGTTGCGCACGGCATCCTTTGCCTCCACTTCCACAAGCTTGCGGCTCACGAGCTCGAAGTTGGCATGAAGCCGCTCGACCTTGCGCGGGTTCTTGGAAGTGATGTCCCCGTGGCAGAGCAGCATCAGGTCGTCGATGTCGTCCCCGGCCTCGAAAAGCAGCCGGCGCACTGCGGAGTCCGTAACCTCCTCAGTGACAAGCGCAATAGGTCTCAGATGCAGTTCCACGAGCTTCTTCACATACTCCATCTTCTCGTTCAGCGGCATTTTCAGAGCCTTGAAAATCTTGGGAACCATGCGCCCGCCAACTACCTCATGCCCGTGGAATGTCCAGCCCACCGCCGGGTCGAACCTCTTGGTCGCGGCCTTGCCGACATCGTGGAGAAGCGCGGCCCAGCGAAGCCAGACATTCGGTTCAGTGCGGATTCTTGAAGTCTTGTCCCCGTTCCCGTCGAGGAAATAATCCTTCAGCCGCCCCTGTGCGATTGCCTCGGTCTCAAGCTCCGCGACATTATCGACAACCTGAAGCGTATGCGCAAAATTGTCCTTATGTCCGTGTCCCTCGACGGATTCCACGCCTTTCAGCGCCGTTAGCTGCGGGAGGATGAGTTCCAGAAGACCCGTTTCGTCAAGGAGATAAAAAGCCATCGACGGATTTTGCGTCACAAGAATCTTGTTCAGTTCCTCGACAATCCTCTCCTTGGAAAGAATTTCCAGACGGCCTCGGTTGCGGCGTATAGAGCCAAGGGACTCCGGGACTATCGTGAACCGGTGCTCCGGGGTGGATAGCTTGGTCGCGAACCGGATTGCGCGTATCATGCGGAGGGGGTCGTCGCTGTAGGTCGTGTCCGGGTCAAGGGGAGTACGGATTATTCCGGCCGCAAGGTCGCGTATGCCTCCGAACGGATCAACCAGAGCCCCGAAGTCGTCCTTCTGAAGGCTGAACGCCATTGCATTTATCGTGAAGTCCCTGCGGAGCTGGTCCTCACGGAGAGTTCCGTCCTCGACTATCGGCTTGCGGGATTCCCGCCTGTAGCTCTCCTTCCTCGCGCCCACGAACTCCACCTCCACGCCGTGATATTTCAGCATCGCCGTCCCGAAGTTCTTGAATATCGAGACATGAACCCGGTGGGACCCATCCTCCCGTTTTTTTCCATCATGACTCCGGTCCGCATCGCCATCGTGAGGCAGCCCTTCGGCTTCCGCCTTTTCATAACATTTTTGTTTGCCATCAAAACATTCTTGTTTCTCTATATGTTTGGCAACACATTGCGCAAGTTCGATACCGCTTCCCTCCACAACAATATCAATGTCCTTGTTCGGCCTCTGGAGGAAGCAGTCACGCACATATCCTCCGATTACGAACGCCCTCACTCCCATTTCCTCAGCCGCATCAGACACGATTCTGAAGATTTTATGATTCAGAAATTCCTTGAACTCTCCCATATTTCACATCATATTTCATTTTGCACATTCTCCTTTTGTTCTCACCTGCACAAAGACTCCTCGACTGCACAAAGATTCCTCGACTTCACTTCGTTTCGCTCGGAATGACAGTCTATCCCCATTGCCTCGACTTAGCATTTCATTTCAAATGGCCTCGACTTGGCATTTCATCTCAAATGGCCTCGACTTAGCATTTCATCTCAAATGGCCTCGACTTGGCATTTCATCTCAAATTTTCCCTGTCATCTCGAACAGAGTGAGAGATCTTCCGCCATCCCCTTCATCTTGCACACATCTCCTCATAGCCAGGGAAAGCCGTCAGCCGCATAAGCCCTTCATCCCCGCCCTTCACAAATCCCACGGTCTTCTTCCCGTTTGTTATGAACACATATCTCACGTCCAGAATCATATTATACCGCACAACCTGCATCAGCACATCGCCGCTCAGTTCGACATCCGGCCTCTTGCACTCCACGACCGCCAGAGGCTTCGCGTCCCGCCCATACACGACAATATCAGCCCTCAGCCTCTTCTCCCCCAGTGAAAACCCCACTTCCGACATCATCATGTGCTCCGGCACGCCCATCGTCCTTTTCAGCACCGCATCGACGAACCACTGCCTGACGCTCTCCTCCGGCGTCAGCGCCACCGTCTTCTTCCTCAGCGGATCCCATATTTCGTTGCCGTTCATACTTTTCTACCCATTAAATTCCGCAAGAATGCAATTATGCTGCAAATTTATAACAAAAACATAAGGAAAAAGAATTATATCCGACAATTATAAGGCAGAAAACTTATAAGCAAATTGCTAAATTTGCAGCCACAAACGATTTCTAAATCACCTGATGCGATGAAAAAGACGATTGAGATTATATATGAGGACAAGTGGCTGGTGGCGATTGACAAGCCGTCGGGGCTGATGAGCGTGGCGGGGAACAGGAAGGATGTGGAGACGGCGTATATGCTTGTGAATGACTATCTTATGCACAAGTACAACGGGCGGGTGAAGGCTCATGTGCTGCACCGGCTGGACAGGGACACTTCGGGCGTGCTGCTGTTCGCGAAGGATTTCGGGGTGAAGAGGGCGATGACGGACAATTGGAACGAGAGGGTCGTGGAGAGGAAGTATGTGGCGGTGGTCGATGGGGCGCCGGAGTCTGCGGGGACCGCGGAGGCAAAAGGCAGCGCCGGCTCATGCGGGTTCTCCGGCACAACTCTCTCTGCCGCAAGCGATGCCGGCTGCGGCGCGGGCGGGAAGGACGGGGAGCTGCCTCACGGGAGGATTGTCAGCTGGCTGACTGAAAACGACAGGAACTTCATGGTGCAGTCGTCCTTGAAGGACAACGGCGGAGAGGTCGCCGTGACGAACTGGAGGGTGCTCAAGACGGACGGGAAGCGGTCGCTCGTGGAGTTTCTGCTTGAAACGGGGCGCAAGAACCAGATTCGCGTGCAGGCGGCGGCGCATCTGCACTGCCCCGTGCTCGGCGACTCCAAATACGGGGACGGGAAATCGGCACGGCGGCTGTGCCTGCACGCCAAGGGGCTGAGCATAGTCCACCCCGTGACTCACAAGGTGCTGAAAATCACCTCCAATACGCCTCGCTATTTCAGTGGACTGGTCGGAAATGAGCCCGCAAAGACGGGGTCGAATGCCGGAGACGGCGCATCGGGACAAATCCGGCGGAGGGAACAGGAATCCGGGCGTGCCGCGTCAAAGAAGGTGCAGGGCGGCAAGAAGCCGGCGGTAAGACACCCGAAGCCGTCCGACAAACGCCGCAGGTGAATTGCGCCCCCGGCACCTGACCGCCACGGCTTCGAGCATCTGCGCCTTGCGGATTGTCTTTCCCTTCTTCCCGGTGCTGAGATAGGGGTGAATCACCACATATTCGGGGACATACATCAGCCTGAGACCGGCCGAGAGACAATCGGACAGGAAAATCGGATCCTCTCCCCCTTCAGGCCACTGGTCCGAGCCTAGCCCGAAGCGCTCGTCGAAACGGATTCCCGCAGCAAGGACAGGAGCGAGCCTGAACGAGACTTCCACGGAGCTGAAATAGAACTTGCCATAGACCGGGACTTTAGCCACCCTGTGCGATGC
Source organism: uncultured Bacteroidales bacterium (assembly GCA_934725015.1). GTDB lineage: Bacteria > Bacteroidota > Bacteroidia > Bacteroidales > UBA932 > Cryptobacteroides. Next base: position 247,053 of record CAKVAS010000002.1, on the reverse strand, counting down.
CGTCGGGTAGCCCTTGAACTCAGGCTGCCCTGAAGGCGTCTCTATTTTCCCGCAGATGACATCCGCGTCCGGCATCCGATCGAACAGGCCGAGGATAAGGTCCGGCATCGTGTCAGCATACCTGACGTCATCGTCCGCAAGCACGCATAACTGATTCTTTATGTAAACATCACCAACAGCCTCACTGTCATATAGATGTCCCCCATGAAAGAGACTCATTTCATGAAGGGGGGCAGCCCCGTCGCGGAGGAAAGCCGCCAGAGCGTCAAGGCAGTGGTTGCGGTTCCGGCTGATTCCCTTCCCGACAAACGGCGAATAGACGACGTCGGCACGCTGCCCGAACGAGGATGCGATGTCCGCAGTCAGTTCAGGATGAGCGGTGGCGAAATCAGGAGACATCTGATGCGAGACGATGTAGCGGATGTCATCTCTCGGCGAAAGGAAGATTTCAGGGACATCAGAAACGGAGTCGTTATAGCAGGATATGAGTACATTAAGTGTCATCATCTATATCTACACAAGAAGTAAGTTGCAGTTGTTTTTCTTAGCCTCGGGAACTTTGTGAATGTGGCCCGTAAAATGAGCCGGAACGAGGCGTTCTGTCGTTCAATACCGACGTGGCCTAATCCTGAAAAGACTGCACATGAGCGCACTGAATCGGTAGAAATGCGCGGAGAGCAGCGGAGAGCCGAAGCGGTAGAGAAGCAGGTTCGGAATCTGCCCCCGGCGCAGGGAAAACGCGCCTCCGAGGCGGTCAAGGGCGGTGTCTGAACGCATATAGTGGTAGAGCCGGGAGATGTTGTCCGAAGTGCACAGCAGAGTGCGCCGGGTAGCAAAGACAGTGAGTATTCGGCAGATAAGCCTCCCGACCAAGTCCCTATGATAGAGACACTTGACCTTCATGCTTTCCGGGAAGGCGCTTTCCATTGCCCGAAGAGTCTCGGAATATGGGCCGAGGAGCATCATCAGCTGCATTATGTGCCTGTCGGAGCAGAGGTCCGAAGACAGGCCGGAAGCGCCGCTGCGATAGACATAGGTACAGCACGGCACCGTCACCGCACTGTCGCAGCGAAGCAGGAAACGGAAGAGGAAAAGCATATCCTCGCCGTATGAAAGCGAAGGCTCGAAACGGAGGGAATATTTGTCAATCAGTGATTTGCGGAAGAGTTTCCCCCAAACCGGGCGCAGGTAGGAGCCGTTGTCGCAAAGGTTGTCGTCTATGAACCCGGACAGTTCCCCGTGGGCGTAGAGCCGGCTTTTTTCTGGAGAGGGAGCAATGGGAGAGCCGTTCAGCAGCCTGTAGCCTCCGACATAGAGGTCCGCCCCGCCGGCGGAGACGGAGTCAAGCCAGTCGGCAAGGCAAGACTTCGGGAGAATGTCGTCGGAATCAACAAAGGTGACATACTCGCCTTGGGCTATCCTCATGCCTGCATTCCTTGCCGAGCTGACCCCCCCGTTCTGTTTGTGAATCACATGGATGCGCTCGTGTATGCCCGCTATCGCGTCGCACTTTTCACCGCTGCCGTCCGTACTGCCGTCATCTACGAGAATCAGCTCGCAGTCGTCGAAGAATGCCGGAGAGAGGATCGAACCCACCGTGTATTCTATTGTTGTAGCCGCGTTGAACACGGGGACTATCACGCTTATTTTCACCGAACTCATATATACTACCTCAAGTTTTTCTTCAAAAATCCCAACGACTCCTCACGCAGGCGTTCGAGCCTGGCATCGACATCGTCCCAGTCGATGTCCCCTTCAGGAAGCGACGAACCGCAGAGAAGGCGGCTCTGAAGTCCGAGCTGCCTCAGCAGCCATGTGATGCGGGAAAGTCCCCTGCCCCTGTTCCCGACAACGGCGAAAGGTCTGTGGAAAAGGATAGAAAACACGCAGGCGTGGAACGAATCCGTCAGCACGAAGCCGGCGTCGGCTATGCCCGCAATCCAGGACTCAACGGACGGCTGCACCCTGAGCGAGATTTCCTCATGTCCCCGGGGATTTGCCGGAAGGAAGCGGCGGACAGGCTGCGCGAAAGCGGCTTCAAGCTCAGCCACCAGCGCCTCCGTCTCCGCAGTCCTGTCAAGGACATACTCAAAGACTCCAGTTCCTCGTTCAGTTTCGATCCGCTCACCCTCTTTCACCAGCAGCTTTTCATCAGCCGTCACACCAAACTGCTCTCCCTCTGTCATTTCGAGCGGACGCGAGAAATCTTTGCGCCGCCCTCTGCATTGCCCTATAATGCCGAGATAGTCATCCGCATCAAGCAGCATGGTAGGGTCCAGAACTGTCACCGAATCCGTCCCGAGATGCTCAGAGGCATTCCTCACGCCTGAGAGTTCCCGGAATGAAAGAGCGTCGAAACGGCCGGCAAGTTCGGATGCAAGCGCTGTCTGCCGGTCGGAATACTCCCAGCCCTCGCAGCCGAAAGACACCGCATAGGCAATCCTGCCCACATCCCAGCCCACGGGGCGTTTCCCGTCGAAAGGAAGCCCGTGATGGCTTTTTCTTCCCTTGTCCTCCCATGTGAAATCCAGAAAGGAATGCATCAGCGCCGGATTATATTTCGGTCTCCAGACCTGATCGCTGCCGACGACAAACGCATCATAATCCGAAGCGCTGATTTCACTGAACGATGATATATATCGTATATTCAGATATTTACGGAAAAATCCAAGAAACTCCGCTCCCACGGAAGGAAATTCCCTGTTTATGCGACGCTCGCGAAAAAGTTCGACGTCGCGGCGACGCAGCACATATTTCCGGAACGACCTCGTAAGGAGCTTACGCACGGCATTCGCGCCCTCAGGTTCCGGCATAATCTCGTCCAGCTGTATGATTTCCACATCATGGCCAAGATTTTCAATTATGCGCTGCAAGGCAAAGGCCTGAAGAACCCCGCCGTAGTTCGTGTGCAGCTGCAGTGTGACAATCGCGACTTTCATAGCTTCATCTTGTTTTTTGCAGAAGCCTGCCCTGCATCCGCCGGACCGTAGCCGCCGTTACGCTCAATGGAGCGTTCAAAGACATCTTCAGGGACTTCGACGAGCTTCAGGGACTGAGAAACGGAGGCGAGAGCTTCCGCTCCCCTGTCGGAAAACACGCCCACGACACTCACGCCCATAGGGTCAAAGGACTGAGGCATAAGCTTTTCCACGCCCCAGAAATCTCCGAGGCTTATGTCGGCTCCGCTGCGGCCGTTTCGTGCAGGACATTCATGGCAGGCACTGCGGAGATTGGCTCCGGAGAGAAAATCCTGCATGAAAGGCACTTCCGCGTATGGCATCGAAAGCGTTTCGGAACTTCCGTCCGGCATATTCAGACCGACCGTTACCCTGTAGGCCTTCCATCCCCCTGCCGACTTGTCCCGGAAATTAACTCCTGAAAGGGAGACCGCACCGTGTGACTTGATCAGACCCTCGGCGTATGATTTCCATGCCGACCGGAGCGGTGTGCCGTGGCAGAGAATCTCGACAAGCAGCAGGCGGCCTGCCGTGGTGCCGTCTCCGCCGGCAGCGCGAACCGAACCTCCGGAAGCGGGCGAATCCGGAAGCTCCCCCGCGACAAACTTTCGCAGCGCGGCGACCTGACACGGCGTGCCGACAAACATGACCTGCCGTCCGTCCGCAAGACAGTCCCTGATTTTCAGGAAGCATCCGTCAAGGGACGACTGCACGTACTTGCTCCGCATCATCGCCTGCAGGGCGCTGTCATCGTGCGCAAAGGCATGATGCACTCCCATGAAGTCATCATCCCAAACCGCAGCACAGACAACGCCTCCGTCCTCGACAAAGCGATGAGCCAAGGCATAGAAAACGCCACCCGAGGAACTTTCGGACAGAATTTCCTCGGAACCGTTCGTTGCGGCATAGACCTTCTGCGGAAGCCTCGCGAAGCGGGAAAGAGCATTGCCCCGGCGACGAAGCCTTCTGCGTACAAGGGACAGGACGGAACCTCGTTCCTCTGCCGTGCATCCGGCAAGCCATACGGAAAGAGCGGTCGCGCAGAATGCAATCAGGACTGTCAGAAGAGGATGCGGATTCCAGCCCAACACGTCCGGAAGCGCCGTCAGTACGCAGGCACACGCCGCGACCGCGACCGCACGCAGCCAGACCTCCCTCAGCCACCTTCCGACATCCATCCCGACCATTCCCCGGAGCAGGAACAGCCTCGCGAACATCGCGGCCTGAGAAAGCGCTATCGCGACAACCACGACCCATTCCACTCCGAGACCGCACGCGAGCAGAGCCCACGAAACAGGAATGTTAAGCAGCAGGAGCCCTCCTACAGTCAACTGGTATCTTTTTATCTTGCCGGTCGCCAGCTGCATTGTTATCAGAGGAGCGGAGAGCGAATCGCTCAGGGCCAGCACCAGAAGCAGGCGGACAAACACGGACGCATATTCCGGAATTTCCCTGAGCCACAGCCCCAGCAGCCAGTCAGTCTCAAAAATCAGCGGAAGGGCGAAGAAGAGAATCAGAAAGAAGGAAAACTTCGCCGACTTGCGCACGAGACGGTGCATATACTCATGTTCCCCGGACGCATAGGACTTGGTTATCTGCGGATTCACGGCCGTCATGAAGTTGGTGACAAAGCCCTGGACCGCGCCGCTTAGCTGCATGGCGATTCCGCGCCCGGCATTCACCGCCGGACTTGGGGAATAGAGGTTTATGAGTATGTTGCCGCCGTAGTCCTTGAGCACCCCGGCGCTGACCCCGATGAAGTTCCAGCCGGCAAAGCCGAACATCTCCCGGAGGATTCCTCGGTCAATCCGCCCGTCCGCACCGATGCCGCCCCCCGAGTCCTTGAAGAGCCTGCATTCCGGGAAATGCCGCCTGCAATAGAACGCATAGAAAACGCGCACGCACAGCGCCACGACGCACATCAGCAGCGCATACCACACCAGAGTGTCAATCGGCGAGACGGCAAGCAGCAGGGCAACTCCGAGCTTAGCGAAGCCCTCGAAGAGCCCCACGGCCGCAAATGCCCCCATCTTTTCGTGGGCAACTATCGTCGCGTTGTACGGAACGCTCAGAAGATTGAGCACGAAGGTCAGCAGCGAAAACTGGAGAACAATCTGAGCCGAGGCGACGCGCTCTGCCGGAATGGTCATTTTCTCGCCGATGAACCAGATTCCTACAGGCTCGCCGACGGCAACCACCACTGCGGCCAGGGCAAGCTGGACAAGCACCGCGCAGCGGAAAATCATGCGCAGCCGTCCGCCTCCACGTCCGAGTTCGAATGTGATGAAGCGCGAAATGGCGGAGGACAGGGCTCCGGAAATGATGCCGAACATGGCCACCACTCCCCCGACGACATTGTATATTCCGTAGTCCGTCTCCCCGAGCGAGTCAAGCACCACCCGCGAGGTATATAACCCCACAAGCAGGAGAACCGCCATCCTGAAATAGAGCAGCAGCGTGTTTTTCGCGATTTTCTTTGCACCGGACGTGTTATCCACGGAGTATCAGCATATTAAATATTATTCACAAACGCATCTTCATTTTCCGTCCCGTCCGACGGATTCCGAAGCGAGGACAAAGTTAGCCTTTTTGAGATAATATTTTCACAAACTTGCTTGTTATGTGCAAATTTCTTTATAACTTTATGGACGTCAAACGGGCCTGCACAAGTACAGGTCGTGAAGACAACAGATTTGTGAAGGATTTTTGAGACAAGCAAAACATGATAACACTTCAACTATTTTTATAATTATGGTCAGACACACAATAATGTGGAAGTTCAAGCCATCAGATGGCAGGACTCCTAAGGAAATCGCAGAAGACATCAAGGAACGCTATCAGTCTATCCTCGGGATAGTTCCCGGTCTCAAGAATGTCGAGGTCGGAATCAACCGCAACGAGTCGGCTACTTCATACGACGCGGTTCTGATTGAGGATTTCGACAGCTGGCAGGACCTCGCAGCCTACAAGGCCGACCCTATCCGCGACGAGCTCAGCAAGTACATAGATTCCGTAGTTGAAGTCAGGGCAAGAGTCGAGTACGAACGGTAACCCGACACGCGCGACACAAGCAATCACCCGATATAAGCCATGCCTCCCGGTTTCTCCGGGAGGTTTTTATTGTAGATCCTCCAAATACTTTTTTATAAACGGTCTGAGTGAAGGTATATCATTCTCCACCGTCTCCCATAACTGTTCCGGCTTAATCTGATAATACCCATGAACCAATATATGCCTCATACCTTCTATCACATCCCATTCAACCTCAGCGTGCGAAGCACGAAACTCTTTCGTCAGCATATATACGGCTTCACCAATTATTTCCACTTGTTTCACGAAGCCAAAGAAAACTATCGGATCGGACTTAATCTGTTCAAATGTGAATCTCCCCTTGTTGTTAAGGATTATATCTATTGAACTAAGAATATGTTCAAGTCGCCCTTTATCTCTAATTGCCTCTCTCATATATCAATATCTTATCAGAATTGGCGGACTCTGAAGCAAATGGCAATACGGCGTCTTCTTCAATGAGATCAACTCGGCGACCCAAAGCCCGGCTCAATTGAAGCATGATGCGGGAAATCGTGAACAATGAGACAACGGCATCCTTGCTATATTTGACAAGAATATCAACGTCACTGTCCGAACGCTCTTCCCCGCGCGAATACGAGCCGAACAACCAAGCCCGTTCCACCGGAGTATCCGTCAAACACATTTGTATTTGGCGTATCATCTTATTTGTACTCGCCGTAATCATGCCCAAATCTATATGATGCAAATTTATAACATAAATATGGTATTTCAAAAAATCAACGCATTAATAATGGAAATCAAGGAGTTAGGTTGGGGCGGGGATAAAAAAGTGAAAAAATATGTTGGAGGTCGGGAAATTGTGTGTAAATTTGCAGTTCGGATTTGTACAAAAATAATTGAAGAATGAAGAAATTGTATGTTTCTCCGCTCGTTTCAGAGATTGAGATGAGCGTCGAGTTGGGCTTCTGCCAATCAAAAGCAGTGGTCAATGGATTTGGATTTTCGTCAAACACCGTGACAGACGGATACTACGACGAAGAGAACTAACTGATGTTTAACCTGCTAATTTTCAAGAAAATGAAGAATCGTTGTATGACTATATTCGCCTGTCTGCTTGCCATCTCATGCAGCAAGGCAATGCCGGACGAAGTTGAAGTGATGCCTGCCGGCGAAAAGGTTATGTTCACAATCCTGGAGACAAAGGTGACCATCGGCGCTGACGAGGGTGACGGGACAAGAAAATATGCCTTCGAGGAAGGCGACGTCGTCTATGCGGTCACGACAGGCGGAAGCGTGGCAGCCATGGAATTCAATGGCGAAAATACATTTACCGGAGAGTTCAGCAAGCCTGTCGGAACTGACGAGAAGATAAGTCTCTACTACAATTGCTACTCGGCCGAGAACAACGCCCCGGCCTATGTACAGAACGGCAAGCCTTGGCTGGTCTCACCGGACAACGGATATTCGAGGAATGAGGACAACACGATCGTTCTGTCGGCAACATTGGATGCTCCGAACGGCGTCACAGGACTTCCGGTCATCTCAAAGTTCGGAGAGTGCACAATCGACTTCCACGCGAAGAAAGAGAACATCAACATCGCGTCTTTCGACGGCACAAGTTTCTCCGGCGGCAATGCAATTACAGGCATAAGTCTCAAGGCCGCAACCGGAGATGAATACGCCGCCATCGTGAATGTCCCTGCCGGAATGGAAGGCGGCTTCTGGATAAAGGCCGTTAAAGGGCAGCAGTCCATGTACAAAAGCACCGCCGCGACGGTAAGCAACAAGAGCTTCATCATGGAGAATTTCACGCAGGCCAGCGTCAGCATTGACGTGCAGATTTCCGGGTTTGCTACTTCTTACAGCTACTATGCTGCAAATGAGGAAATTGAGGGAATTTCAGCAAAGGATGTAAACAAGGCCAACAGCGTGTCAAACGATTGGATGGGACCAGGCAAGGCCGTCTGCACGATTACAAAGAGCGGCATCCCGTCGACACTCCTTAGTGTCAAGTCGGTCTCGCTGTTTGTGAACGGCACCGAGTTCCCGGGAATCAAGTATACCGAAGGCAGCGACAACACAATCACGATAAACCAGACCACCGGCCACACCACCTGGGAGCAGAAAAACCTTACTGTGAGAGTTGTCTATACAACTCCGGACGGAGCCACATTTGAAAGCAATACATCCAATACACTCACGAGGCATATCACCGGGTTGCCGTATAAAGTTAGTTTCAACAAAAATACTATTGGCTGGGATTTGACAAAATCATCATTAAGTAATGGATATTTGGTGCTTGGCGATTCAACAGGGGAGAACTCGGCAAAGTGTGATTTCTATACCCCAGACGACACAAACATCTCACTGACCGTAGGTAAAGCTGATTTGCATAGTACATCAAGTATTACCATACCTAATTTGAAATTGTCTATAGGAGGAAAAGAGAATACCAAAGTACTTGCTGGGCACTACAAGGGAAACATATTGGTATGGAAAATCGAATACGATATAACTTATACAAATGAAAAATTTATTGGGAACATCACCAACAAAAAAAACACTATAGAAATGACCTCAGGTACGATAGTTGCCGGTCCATATATACATATAAATGAACTATCTGTTCAATATGAATAATACTTATGCAGCGACGGCCAATCACCGTCGCTGTTTTTGTATTATATATCAATTGTTTCTGTTACTGTGCATATATATGCGTGGAGGATGTGCGATCTTACACCGAAGCCGTGGCGAATATGTGCCAACTTCCATCGTTATCCCTTTGGATATACCCCTTTTCTATCATTTGCCTAATCTGCTTCTTTACAGCAGCCGTGACAATACCCCCTTTTTCCGCTAACTGTTCGATTGTAATGCCGGGATTTGTCTGCATTGCCTCAAGCATTTTTGCTGTTGAGGGACTGCGAAAAGTCAACTTCTGACCATCATACCACCAAACATTTGGTGATTGCTCTTTGACGAAGTCTATGTTATACTTCAGTTCCTCGCACACCAGTTTCTTAAAATATTTGAGAAAGTATTTTATCTGACTAATCGATGCATTAGCTCCCGCTGACGGCTCTGAACCGACAAAAACATCCGTCTGATGCAAGGCACCAATATACTCCTGCTTTTTACGGCTTCGTACCACAATCATCGGCCAATTATGCCGAGCGAGTATGTAATTGACCAAAAGGCGCGCTATTCTGCCGTTGCCGTCTTCAAAAGGGTGTATTCGGATATATCTGTAATGAAAAAGAGCCGCAAGTTCTACAGCTGAATACTCTCTGGAGGCCTCCGCTTCGTTGTACCAGTTTACAAGGTCTGCCATCAGTGATGGGGTTTCTTCCGGCGAAGCATAGTCAAATCTGTCTCCATATCTGGTTATTACGCTGTTCGGTCGGGTTTTATACTGTCCTGCGTGTACCGTATGGCTTGTCTGAACACCGCCGGGCAGATTCTTATAGACAACATAGTCTTCCCGCAAGATAGTGTGATGCAGCTGGCGTATAAAGTTCTGTGTCAGTGGCGTGTCCTTATGGTTCAGAGCCTCATCTTTCATCATATTCATCCCTACGAGACTTGCCTTCATGTCAACAAAATCTTTCAAGTCACCTGTTCCGTTCACTTTTCCGAACAGCAACAGAATCTCTGTCTGTCCATATGTCAGCGTGTTGCCCTCAATGTGGTTGCTGTTGTAATTGTATTCAACAATGAAGCGTTGGTTCAGCCGACATTTTTTCCTCTCGCTCAATGGCTGTAGTGCGAGCCATTGGGAGTATAAATCGTTAAGATTGTCCATGTTTATTCTTATTTTTACCTTCAAAGGTAGCCAATGGCCACCTTTGAAGGTATTTACCTTGCAAAATAAAGAAATTTATTTGACTTTGCCAACATATTCCAGCGTCTCCGGCTCCGAAAGGTATCGTTCGGCATGAGGGCGGGTTGAACCATTGTAGCCGTCGACGGCGGCGAAGAGGCAATATTCCAGTCCGAGTTTGTGTATGGCTTCGATGATTTCCTTTTCTCTCGCTGCCGACGGCTTCTTGAAGCCATTGATGTAGTTCCGCAGGAGTGTGGCGTTGATGCCGATGCGCTTGGCAAATTCCGCCACATTGATTTCCTTGTGAAGCAGGAAAAACTCCTGAAGCCTTGACGGAACTGCGTCGTCGTACTCGAAGCTTTCAAAGGAAATGTCCTCGTCAAGGTCACGCCAGTGAAAACCGGTGAAGCCGACCGTGTAGTTCTTACGCTGTTCATCAGATGCGTTCGCCAGTGCCGGATACCAGAGAAGCGACTGCTTCAACTTTCGTCCAGTCTCATCCTCCGCATAAATGAATTTTGAATCAAAAGATATGTTTCGTAACCTTTTCATACACGAAAAATCTGCATACTTCTGGCTTGATTATGAAATTTAGGCAGCAAAGATAGGGAATTATTTTTAATACCAGAGAAGGTTGGGGATTTTTTGTTCAATTTTGATGAAGGAATACAAAAAAGCGACGGTGGTTGGCCGTCGCTGGAGTGAATTTCATGTATAAAGAATGTCTATCTATAAAGTACTGATATATTTTTTACTTTTGCATTCCCAGACAATCGTATTCGTGTGTCTGTGCTGAATTCTATAGTATTATTCTCATTCGTAAGTGTGCCTGTTACAGACTTGCTATAGTTTGTTCCAGATGTGGAATTTCCCTTTTCTGTTATGACTTTAACATCAGCTATATACATATAAAACTCTGGATGATAAGTTATACCCACCTTATGAGATGTTAGGACAAAGTCGACCAGAGAGGTGATATCTATCGTTGATGGTGAATGGAATTTTGGGGAAGCAACTTTAGGATTTTCAGTGGCTGTTCCTGAAGAGCCAAGAATGACACCATCTGACGAAAATTGTATTTTTTGACTTCCTGCTTTTATACTCCATTCATGTGTGCCAGAATTAGACGGAATAATGTTTTTATACGGCAACCCGGTGATATGCCTCGTGAGGGTGTTGGATGTGTTGCTTTCAAATGTAGCTCCGTCAGGAGTTGTATAGACAACCTTCACGGTAATATTTTTCTGCTCCCATGCGGTGTGGCCGGTGGTCTGGTCTATCGTGATTGTGTTGTCGCTGCCTACGGTGTATGTGACTCCGGAAAACTCGGTGCCGTTCACAAACAGCGAGACCGACTTGACACTAAGGAGTGTCGACGGGATGCCGCTCTTTGTAATCGTGCAGACGGCCTTGCCTGGTCCCATCCAATCGTTTGACACGCTGTTGGCCTTGTTTACATCCTTTGCTGAAATTCCCTCAATTTCCTCATTTGCAGCATAGTAGCTGTAAGAAGTAGCAAACCCGGAAATCTGCACGTCAATGCTGACGCTGGCCTGCGTGAAATTCTCCATGATGAAGCTCTTGTTGCTTACCGTCGCGGCGGTGCTTTTGTACATGGACTGCTGCCCTTTAACGGCCTTTATCTTTCAGCAGAATCCCGTCTCACGAAACTTGTCCGGCGGACTATAGCTTCAGGACGGAGTCGCAGTAGTCGATGACGCGGTCGCGGTGGGTGATGAAAATCATCGTGCGGTCGCGGAGGGTGGAGACGAGGCGGCTGAGGAGAAGGTCCTCGGTGGCGCTGTCGAGGGCGGAGCTGAACTCGTCGAGAAGAAGTATGGTGCCGGGGCGCAGGAGGGCGCGGGCTATGGCTATGCGCTGAGCCTGACCTTCGGAGAGACCTCCGCCCTGCTCGAAGCACGGGGTGTCGAGACCGGAGGGAAGTTCGAGGACAAAGTCCGCGGCGGCCGTGTGCAGAACCTCCCTCATGCGCTGCTCGGAGGCGTGCGGGTCGCCCATCTGGAGGTTTTCCCGGACGGTGCCGCTGAAGAGCGTGTTGCCCTGAGGGACATAGACGAGGTTGCAGCGGGTGGACTCCGAGGCAAGGAGCCTTTCGGTGGCGGAATAGATGACGACAGAGCCGGATGTCGGGGTGAGGAGCGAGAGCATCAGGCGGATGAGCGTGCTCTTCCCTATTCCGGTCGGGCCGACGATGGCGGTCTTGGAACCGGGCGCGAAGTCGAATGACAGGTCCGAGAGCACGTCCGAACTGCCGTCCTGGTAGCGGAAAGTCAAATGCTCCAGACAGACACCGGCGATGCCGTCAAGGAAATGTCGGGCAGAGGCGCTTTCCTGCGGCAGGCCCGCGATTTCCTCTATGCGGTCTATGGATGCGGTGCAGTGCAGCAGGGACGGGAGCCGGTCGCTCGCCTGGACGAGAGGCCGCTGCACCTGACCGACAAGCTGGAGAATGGCCGTCATCACTCCGTAGGTCACCGTGCCGGCCGCGATTCCGAACGCCCCCCAGAGGAAAGCGACCGCATAGCCGACCGTGAACGAGAAGGCCACAAGCGTGTGCGCCGCTACGCTGAAACGCGCCCGCCTCATGTTCTTGCTGTAGTTGTCCGTCTGAAGTTCGCAGAGGCTTCCGCTGCTGTTCTCCGTGTATTCAAGTGTCTGAAGCAGAGTCAGATGCTGAACCGACTCCTGAATGTGGGACTGAACCTCTGAGTCGCTGCGGCGGATGTCGAGGGTGAGGTCGCGCACGCGGAACATCACATAGCGCCCCCCTAAAATCGCGAGCGGGATAATCAGGACGAGAATCCAGGCAAGACGCGAGTCAATCACGAGAAGGTAGGCAAACGCGGCGAGAAACTGCACCGCCGCCCAGAAAAGATCCGGCACTGATGAGCAGAATGTCGAGGCAATCGAGGAGACATCGACCTGAAGGCGGTTCAGCATATCCCCGGAATGGTATTTCCGCAGATGCTCGTTCTTCAGATGCAGAAGCCTGTCAAACAGCCTGAGACGCAGGTCGTTGGCCATGTTCACGGCCATCTTGGACTGGAAATACGACTTAACGGCCACGACCGACGGACGCAGGAGCGCAAGGACGGCAAATACGGCGGCATAAGTCACAAGCCCGCGAGAGCCGCTGTCAGGGTCGTGATAAAGTATAATCGCCACATCGACAATCCGCTTGCTCAGCCACACGTAGGCAAGCGAAAGGGCTACCATGAGCAGCTGGCAGAAAAGGACGAGCGCATAAGTCCATCCGAAGCGCGAAATCTCCCGTATGTAGAACCTTATGTACTTCATTCCCCTGCGCCTGCCGTTTTCAGTTATTTCTCAGCGGAAGCTGCGGTTCCGGACGCCTCCAGTTCCCTGTCCAGGACCTCAAACTCGGAGTTGTTCGACTTGAACTCCGGAACGAGCTGCTTCATGGCCCGCACGGTCGCCATCTTGTCGCCGCTGCGCGAGAGGCGGTCAAAGACGGTGAACGACTTGAGCACCTCTTCATACTCATATTCACGCACCTTGGCAATCTTGATTTTCTTGTGGTTCGTAGGCTCGGTGTTCTCCTCGTTGCTGAGGACTTCCTCATAGAGCTTCTCTCCCGGACGGAGACCGGTGAAGACAATCTTTATGTCCCTGTCAGGCTCAAGTCCGGAAAGGCGTATCATGCGCTTTGCCAAATCCACAATCTTGACAGGCTCGCCCATCTCGAAGACGAAAATCTGGTTGCCCCGGCTCATAGCTGCGGCCTCAAGCACGAGACGGCAGGCCTCCGGGATGGTCATGAAGAAGCGGTTGATGCGGGGATCCGTGACGGTCACAGGGCCTCCCGAGGCAATCTGCTCGCGGAAAAGCGGAATCACGGAGCCGTTGCTGCCGAGCACGTTGCCGAAGCGCGTGGTGACGAACTTGGTGGTGCCCTCGTGACGGCCGCCCTGAATGGCGAGTCCGAGGCTCTGGCAATAAATCTCGGCAAGACGCTTGGAGCAGCCCATGACATTGGTAGGGTTCACCGCCTTGTCGGTGGAAACCATCACCATCTTCTCGACGCCGTACTTCACGCAGGCGTCGGCAAGGTTGCGGGTTCCGATGACATTTACGAAAACCGCCTCGCACGGGTTCTCCTCCATGAGCGGGACGTGCTTGTAGGCGGCGGCATGGAAGACAATCTGCGGATGAAAGCGCTCGAAGGCCGTCGCGATGCGCTCAGGGACGCGCACGTCGCCGATGAACGGGACGAAGTCGAAGCCCGGGAACTTGCGCTCAAGCTCCAGCCTTATGTTGTGGGTCGGAGTCTCCGCATTGTCGAAGATAATCAGCTGCTTGACGCCGAGAGTGGCAAGCTGGCGGCAGAGCTCGCTTCCGATGCTGCCCGCACCTCCCGTCACCATCACTACCTTTCCATAGACATTCGCGACGACCTCGTTCTTGTTGATGAATATCTCCTCCCTGCCGAGCAGGTCCTCGATGCGCACCTGACGGATGCGGTTCGCGAACATGGTCTCGTCACCGCCGTATTCATCGACCGACGGAGCAATGAATATCCTGAGCTTGTTGCGGTCGCCGCACCATGTCACGAGCCTGTCGGCCTCCGCCTTCGCGTCGGAGTCGGTGGCGAAGAGTATGCCGTCGATGCTGTGCTTGCGGACGATGTTGTCAAAGTCCTTCCTGTCCTTGAAATAGTAGGCCGGGGAATCGGCAATCCTGAGGTCCTTGAGGCTCTCCGAGTGGTTGATGAAGCCGACGACCTTGTAGTGCGGCGACTTCAGGAGGCGGAGACGGAGGGCGACGGACTTGTCGGAGAAACCATAGACGAGCACGCGCTTCTGCGACGGGCCGTTGAGATGGGTGATGGCGAGGTCATAGCCAAGAATCATCAGCACGCGGATTCCGACGAGGAACACCGACGTCAGGAGAATGTCGAAAAGACCGCCGACAAACAGATAGTTAGCGGGTATGGCCGTCTTGTACGGAGAAAAGAACACGAACGTGACAGCCACCAGAGCCACCTTGACAAGTGCGGCGATGGACAGAATCCAGATGCTCTTGAGAGATGTGTGGCGGATGATGTTCCTGTAGGTGCGGCAGGCGATGAACGCGACCACGCTGGCTCCGAGAACCGTCACCGCAACTTTCCAGAAAGAAATGTCCGAAAGCCGGAAGTCGGTTATGCGCCAGAGAAGGAGAAACGTGAATACGCTCGCGAGAAATGACAGCACCACGTCCATGAACAGGACAACCCACCGGTTAAGATAGTGATTAGAGAGCAGAAGATTCTGAAAATTCCTGTAAAGTTTTCCCATGATTTTTCTAATGTTTTACAACCAACATATACAACTATATAAAGCCTGCAAATTTACTCAGTAAAATCTACATAAGCAAACAGAAAGAAGGAATTAACCCAATTTGAGCCGAATATGGCACAAACTGCACCAATTCATAGCCATCGGACGCATTCCGCAATCGCCGTGTCCCTGTCCGTCCGCCGGAAGTCCCCGAAAGCCGAGAGAAAGCGCTCCGAGTCAAGGACAGAATACGACGGCCTCCTGGCCTTGGAGGGATATTCGTCGCTGCAGCAGGGAATTATCATGCAGGATGTGATTCCGCTGACGCGGGCAATTTCCTCGGCGAATCCGAACCAAGTGCAGGCCGGCGCGTCGGCGTAGTGGAAGAGCCCGGTCGGCCCGACATATTTCCGTCCGTCGAAATGCCTGCCCCGGCAGATGATTCCGCCAATCGCGTTCGCGAGGTTCCCGGCATAGGTTGGGCAGGTCTCCTGATCATTCACGACCCTTATTTCCCACCTCGAACGCAGCAGCGAAAGAATGGTGCGGAGAAAGTTCCGGCCGTAGCGGGAATATATGCCCGACGTCCTTATGATTATATGCGGGCAGCCGGCCTCCGCGACAAGCCGTTCGCCCTCAAGCTTCGTGCGCCCGTAGGCATTCAGGGGACACGGGAGGTCGTCCTCGCGGTAGGGACGCGGAACCACAGGCGCGGAGGCCGGAGCATCGATGTTCCGAATGTCGGGACGACTGACATCGCAGGAGACGAAATGAAGGCCGTCGAAAACATAGTCTGTGGATATGTGTATGAGGAGCGCCGAGCGGGCGGCGCATACCCGGGCAAGATTCCCGACAGCGAGGGCATTCACAGCGGCCGCCGCTTCGGGACTGTCTTCGGCTCCCTCGACGTCGGTCCACGCCGCGCAGTTCACGACAACGTCAGCCCTCCGCGATGAAATGAAGCTCTCCACGGCGGAAAAGTCTCGGATGTCAAGTTCCCCGGAGGTCGTCGTGAAAATGTTGTGGCCGCATCCGGCAAGGACACCTACAAGGGAGCGACCCAATTGTCCCCCAGAGCCTATAACAACAATGTTTAATCGACAAACATTTTTGTTATCCATACATTTGTCATCGTTTGTCATACATCTTCCGGTAATAATTCCTGTACTCCCCCGAAGTTACGCCGTCAAGCCACTCCTGATTGTCGAGATACCAGCTGACCGTACGCTCAAGCCCGGTCTCGAAGTCGAAGCGCGGCGCCCATCCGAGCTCTTCGCGGAGCTTGGACGAGTCGATGGCGTAGCGGAGGTCATGACCCGCCCTGTCCCTGACGAAAGTAATCAGTCCCTCGGAAGTTCCAGACGGATTCCCGAGCAGACGGTCCGTAACCTTCACGAGCAGCCGCACGAGGTCCAGGTTGGTCCATTCGTTGTTTCCGCCGATGTTGTAGGTCTCCCCGCCGCGCCCACCGCAGACGACACAGTCGATGGCCTCGGCGTGGTCCTCGACATAGAGCCAGTCGCGGACATTGCGCCCGTCTCCATATACCGGCAACGGACGGCGTTCACGGATATTGTTGATAAACAGAGGGATAAGCTTCTCGGGAAACTGATTCGGGCCGTAGTTGTTGGAACAGTTGGTGATTGTTACGGGAAGTCCGTAGGTGTCGTGGAAGGCACGGACAAAGTGATCGCTTCCGGCCTTGCTCGCGCTGTATGGGCTGTGCGGACTATAGGGACTGCGCTCGGTGAAGAGCCGGCCGTCAAAGCCGAGCGTTCCATAGACCTCGTCGGTCGAGACATGATGGAACAGGCAGCGCCTTTCCTCCGGGCCGTAGGCGGTTCCCTCTCCGAAAAGCCCCTTCTTCGACCAGATTGTTCTGGCGGCCTGAAGCAGGCTGAGGGTGCCCATGACGTTCGTACGGGCGAAGGTGAACGGGTCGATTATCGAACGATCGACATGACTTTCGGCCGCAAGATGCACTATCGTGTCGATGTCATGTTTCAGGATTATGTTCAGAACCGTCTCATAATCACATATATCCGCCTTCTCGAAACGATAGTTCGGAAGATGCTCGACATCACGGAGATTCGCAAGGTTGCCGGCGTAGGTGAGCGAGTCCAGATTCACGACGAGACAATCCGGATATTTCGTAAGAAAGTGCCTTACGAGGTGACTGCCGATGAATCCGGCGCCTCCCGTCACAAGTATATGTTTTCTATATTCCATATTCACAGCAATCATACATTATGCTCAGCCAGGGGCCTGCGATTCCGGTCCTTTTCGGAGAGTATCGCCTCCTCCCGTGAAAAAGGCCATGGAATGCCGAGCGCAGGGTCGTCCCACGCGATGCCGTCTTCAGCGGAAGGGTCATAGTAGGCGTCGCACTTGTACTGGAAGACGGTGTCGTCCTCAAGGACGGCGAAACCGTGGGCAAACCCCTTGGGGATGAAAAAGCGGAGCCGGTTGGAAGCGGAGAGTTCGCAGGCGGCATATTTTCCGAAAGTCGGGCTGCCCGGCCTTATATCGACGGCCACATCCCAGACACTCCCCCGGACGACGCTCACGAGCTTAGCCTGCGCGGACTCCCCTCTCTGGAAATGCAGCCCGCGCACCGTTCCTCGGCACGAGCGGCTCTCATTGTCCTGCACGAAGCGGACTTGCAACCCGGTCGCGGACTCGAAATCACGCGCATTGAAGGATTCGAAAAAATAGCCTCTCGAATCCTCAAACACAACCGGGGACAGCAGAATAAGACCCTCTATTTCAGTTTTTATTACATTCATATCCGTTTGTACAGTTTTCGTTATCCAGCCCCTGACATCTCCTGCCCGAAGCGGGTCATCAAAAGACTGGAGACATCATCTCCCGTTCTCCGCAAGCCGGAGAAGGTACCGTCCGTACTCGTTGCCGCACATCGGCTTCGCAAGACGCGACAGCGCCCCGGAATCAATCCAGCCCTGCCGCCATGCGATTTCCTCAAGACTGGCCACCATAACCCCCTGACGGTTCTGCACGGCCTGAATGAACGAGGAGGCGTCGGCAAGAGATTCGTGCGTGCCAGAATCAAGCCACGCGAAGCCGCGTCCGAGCAATCTTATTTTCAACTCTCCCCGACGAAGAAAGACCTCGTTGAGCGCGGTGATTTCAAGCTCGCCGCGAGCCGACGGGCTAAGTTCACGGACAATCTCCACGACGCTGTTGGGGTAGAAATAAAGTCCGGTGACGGCGTAGTCGCTCTTTGGATGTTCGGGTTTCTCCTCTATGGACAGGACATTTCCCCCGGAGTCGATTTCCGCGACGCCGTATCTCCTCGCGTCACGCACGGCATAGCCGAAAACCGTCGCGCAGCGCTTCTCGGCCGTCATCGCCACGGTCTCCCGCAGCATTCCCGTGAAGCCCTGCCCGTAGAAAATGTTGTCCCCGAGGACAAGGCAGACATCGTCGTCCCCTATGAAGTTCCGTCCGATGATGAAAGCCTGCGCAATGCCCTCAGGCCTCGGCTGTTCGGCGTATGAGAAACTCACCCCAATTTCACTTCCATCGCCCAGAAGGCGGCGGAAAAGCGGCAGGTCGGCAGGCGTGGAGATGACGAGGATGTCCCTGATTCCGGCAAGCATGAGGACGGAAACCGGATAATAAATCATCGGCTTGTCATAGACGGGGAGCAGCTGCTTGCTGACCCCTTTTGTAATCGGGTAGAGCCTTGTGCCCGCCCCTCCTGCAAGAACTATCCCTTTCATGTTCAGACAATTAACAGATTATTCCTCCTCTGCCGGCGAGAGGTTTGCGAGAAGCCTCTCAAGAGATTCTATCGTAGATTTCGTCAGAACCTTCACGCTGTACTGCTCCATTATGCCCCTGACCCTGTGGCAGTCCGAGCCGACCGCGGAATACAGTCCGTTCTTCAGCAGCCATTCCGCCTTTTCGCGGGCTGTGTTGCCGTAATATCCGGTCAGCGAAGAAAGATTCATCTGAAGCCTTACCCCTCGGGCGACAAGAGCGCTGTAGTCGTCCTTGCGGAAATAGCGGTACCGTTCCGGATGAGCCAGCATGGGGGTGATTCCCGCCATGAGGATGTTTGAAATTATCGCGTCAAAGTCGTAGGGCGGATTGTTGACTGAAGTTTCCACAAGTACGCAGCCCTTCCCGTGGTAGAGGAGGTCACGCGAGCGCAGCCTTTCCACGAACAGGGTATCCATCATGTACTCCGCCGCGAGATGCAGGCGTATGTTCCCGGTCCACAGGGACTTGAGCAGTTCGAAACGCTCCTTGAGCTTTTCCGTGCTGTTGGGCACGTCTTCCATTATATGCGGAGTGCACCACACGTCGGTAACGCCAAGCGATTCCTCGAAAGAGAGCATCTCAAGCGAATCCTCGCGGTGCTGCGAGCCGTCATCGACCCCGAAGAGAATGTGCGAATGCGCATCGACGGAGCCCGAAAGAACCCCGGACTCCGCCAATGAATAACGCTTTTTCAGAAAATCGAACATGACCTGTCAAGAAATGTGATGATTCCTTGAATATCTCCAAGAATACTTCTAACTCTCGTGGCTGTCGTCGGCGTTTCCATACCCATATCCGTAGCCATAGCCGTACCCATATCCGTAGCCGCTGCCCGCCTTCGCATAAGGCTTGTAGGTCATAGGCACGCCGTTGAGAACTATGCACATATGAGTGTAGCGGTTGTTCTCGTAGAGTTCGTTGATTTTCGGGAGAAGCCTCTTGTCGAAAAGTCCGGAACGGGCGACGAAGAGCGTCATATCGACATACTGGGTCACGATTGCGGCGTCGGCGACAATCTCAATCGGAGGACAGTCGAGGAATATGTAGTCATATCTCTTCTTAAGTTCATCAATCATCGTGACGAACCTGTCCGAAAGAAGAAGCTCGGTAGGGTTCGGAGGGAGTACACCCACAGGAAGACAGTCGAGATTCTTTGATACATTGACGATTACGGAACCGATGTCATTGACGTCTCCGTTGAGATAGGACGAGCCGCCGAGAGACACCGACACACCGAGAGACTTGCCGAGCGACGCCTTGCGGAAGTCCAGATCGACAATCACGACGCGGGCCGGCTTGATTGCCATCGCGGCGGCGATGTTTATGCCGTTGAACGTCTTCCCTGAATTAGGGTTGAACGAGGTGAGCATTATCACGTGAGGCCCCTGCTTTCCGAGCATGAGGTCAAGGTTGGTTCTCATGACCCTGTAGGCCTCGTTCATCATGTCGCGCTTGCCGGCTTTCACGATAATCCGGCAATTATCGTTGTCGAATGCCTTCTTCTTGAATCCAAACGCCGCGAACCGCCCTTTCTTAAGCACTGAAAGCGGAATCTCGGCAATGAACGGCACCTTGAGGGAGGCGAGGTCCAGTCTGGACTTCACGGTGGTGTCAAGCGTCATCCTGAGGAAGAACCACGCGAACGGAATCGCGCAGCCGATGACCATGGCGAGAAGAAGAACCATGGCCTTCCTCGGAGCCACCGGATTCGGGGAGCCGTTAGGGCGCATGATGACACGGGTGTTGCCGACGTTCACGAGCGCCGTAATCTCATTTTCCTCGCGCTTCTGGAGAAGGAAGATATAGAGAGACTCCTTGACCTTCTGCTGACGCTGCATCGAGAGGAGTTCGTATTCCTGGCCCGAACTTGAAGATATGCGCTTGAGAATCTGGTCCTCCTGCTGCTTGAGCCCGTCGGCCTGAAGGGTGAGCGTCGCCACGAGGTTGTCGATGGAGCGGAGTATCGCGCTGCGCATCGAGGAGATGGAGACATTGAGGTCGGCCACCATAGGGTTCTCGCTTCCCGCCGACTTGTAGCGGTCCCGCTGGAGGATGAGCTTGTTGTACTCGCCTATCTGGGACTCGACGCTCGCGCTTGCTATTCCGGAGTTTGAAGGAATGAGGCTAGAGGCATGCGCGGGGTCATTGAGATAGTCCTTGATGAAATTTGCGATGGAGAGCTGGTTGTTGACCTCGAAGAGCTTTTCAGCATAGGTGGATGACTCCTCAAGGTACTGCTGTGCAACCGCCTTGACGTCAGTGAGGTTGTTGTCGGCCTTGTAGGACTTGAGGCTGCCTTCGATGCCGCCGAGTTCCTGCTCGATTATCCCCAGCCTGTCGGTGATGAAGGAGCTCGTGTTCCTCGCAGCGCGGTTCTTGTCGTAGAGCCAGACCTCGTTATAGACGTCAATGAGGCTGCTGAGAATGTTCTCGGCGCGGGACGGGAACTTGTCCTTGTAGTTGAGCACGAGAACGGTGGATTCCTTGCTGGAGATGTTCGCCGTGAGGTTCTGGCAGTATGCCTTCGCCCGCGCCATCGGAGCGGCCCACGAAATGCGCATGTCGTTCTTCCAGTCCTCGAAGTTCATTGAAGGATGCAGAGTGAGCGAGCCTGCCGGAGTTTCGACGGTCTCCCCCACCTTTCCCTCGACGCTCTCCTTGATTTCGTCCTTTCCGATGCGGAACTTGGTGAGGACGAAGATGCTGTCGGCCTTTTTCTTCACGGTGAAGGAAAATCCCTTCGTCGGGTTGTTCCCGTCAAGCTTCAGCTCCAGAGGAGTGTTCCTGTAGAGTTCCACGTTCCTGAGGAACTGCTTCTCGACGTAGGTTGTCTGAAGGTTGTTCCTCTCCACGACCGTGAGCATGAGGTCGGGCGACGTGAACGCCTCCATCTCATTCTCCACGGCGACCGTGTTCCTGAGCCTCATTCCGCCTCCCGTGAAGGAGGAGAGGTTGCGGACCGCCGCGTCCTGCGCACTCTCATCGACGATGAGCTTCGCGCTGCGGCTGTATGTCGAAGGGGTCCGGTAGAGATGAACAGCGGCGAACATGAGGCAGAGGACAACCCCCGCGACATACCACCACTTGTTCGACCAGACGAGATTCCAGATGTCAAGCAGCGAGAACGAGCTCTGATTTCCGTCAAGGCCGTTCTGCTGGGACTGATTGTTGAGTTCTTCCATATATTCAGAAACTTGAGGTATTAGATTCTTTCGTTTTTTGCTATTTGAGGACGGTCATCAAGAGCGTTGCGAGCGAGACAAGCAGGGAACCGGATGATATGGCTATGCTCGTGATTCTCAACCCCTTGTCGTCCATCGTCGATTGACGCTGCTTCACCTTTGAAGGCTCGACATAGACGATGTCGTTCTGCTGGAGGTAATATGCGGGGCTGTTGAAGAGGTCGGTGCTGGTGAGATCGACCTCGTATATCACCCTCTTTCCGTTCTGCTCGCGTATCACGGAGACATTCTCGCGCTTACCGAATATCGTGAGGTCCCTCGCGAGGCTTATCGCCTGAAGGATGGTGACCTTGTCGCCCTCGATTGTGTAGGTTCCCGGAGAGGTGACCTCACCGAGGACGGAGACCTTGAAATTGGTAAACTCGACGGTGACGACTGCATCGTCAAGATATTTCCTGTCAAGGAGTTCCCTCTTTATCGTCTCGGCGCATTCCCAACGGGTCTTTCCCGCGACGCTGATTTTCCCGAGCACAGGGAAATCGATGAAGCCCTCATTATCGACGGAGTAGCACATAATCCGCTGCGAACCTACGCTTGAGACCATTTCAGAACCCGCGCTATAGGAAACTATCGGGAGGTTGAACATCGGGGTAAGCTCAGGGGTTCTGGAACTGACGACGATTGAAAGCATATCCTTGGGCTGGATGACGATTCCGGCGTGTCTGTCGATGGCCTCCGGATTGTTTATTACCTTGTCCTGAAAGTACGGAATGTTCTTGTAGGAGCCGCATGATGCGGCGATGAACATGAGCCCTGCAAGCAACAGAAGAGCCGTCGCGCCGGGGTGCCAGAGTCTTGAATTCATTTTCAAATATAAATTTATTACATAAGTAAAGCCATACGGGCCGTATGCCGTGCAGGCCAAAGCCCCTGCGGTTCCAACATACAGCCTGCAAAGTTAGCAACTAATTTTGTTAAAATCAACCACAAATGCAGGTAGTCTCATTTCTTACCATCCTCTGTCGCAGTTTTTCTAAAAATCCTGTAGCCGACGGCGGCCACGAGCATGGACATGAGCGGGGAGAGGATGTTGAAGAAGCAGTACGGCAGGTAGTCGAGGGTCGCGACCTTCAGCACCGTGGCCTGGGTCATTCCGCAGGAGTTCCATGGGATGAGGACGGAGCAGACGGTGGCGGAATCCTCCACGGAACGGCTCAGAAGGCGAGGTTCAAGTCCCTTTTCCCGGTAGAGGTCCTTGTAGAGGCTGCCGGTGAGGATTATCGAGAGGTACTGGTCCCCGGTTATCATGTTGGCGAAGATTCCTGTGCCGACCGTCGAAGCGACTATCGTGAATGTGCGGTTTATTCCCTTCTGGAGCGCCATCGTGAGGCTCTGGAGCATTCCGCTGCCCACGAGGACACCGCCGAATGCTGCGGCTGATATGACGAGGAAAACGGTCGGAAGCATTCCGGTGATGCCGTTGGTTGCGATGAGCCTATCAAGTGCCGGATTGCCGACGGAAATGCCTGTAGGTCCGTAGGTCGCGGTCATCAGTCCCTTGAAGCCGTCCATGAAGGAGAGGTGCGAGTAGGCTGCCATCGGCTCTCCGGAGGCTATGTGCCAGACGACGTGGGGCTGGAATATGAGGGCGGCGACGGCGGCGAGGAGAACGGCAATGAAAAGAGTGAGAATGGCGGGCATCTTTCTGGCTATCAGCACGCCGGTTATGAGCGGGACAATCAGTAGCCAGAGGTCTATGTTGAAGGCGGAGGCGAGGTCTGAGGAAAATTCGGTGATTGTGCTCTGTGAGCTGGCGTCATGAGTGAGGCTGACGATGAGAAATACGACAAGGGCTATGGCGAACGAGGGAATGGTCGTGATTAGCATATAGCGTATATGGGTGAAGAGCGGCGTGCCCGCGGACGATGACGCGAGGGTCGTGGTGTCTGAGAGCGGGGAAATTTTGTCTCCGAAATATGCGCCCGAGATTATCGCGCCCGCCGTCCATCCGGCGGAATAGCCCTGTGCGGTGCCGATTCCGATGAGCGCGACGCCTACCGTGGCGATTGTGGTCCAGGAACTGCCGGTCATGACTGAGATGAGGGCGCAGATGGCGCAGGTGGCGAAGAGGAATATCTTCGGGGTTATGATTTTCATCCCGTAATATATCATCATCGGCACGATTCCGCTGACCATCCATGTTCCGGCGACGGCTCCGATGAGGAAGAGGATGAGTATGGCGGAGCTTACGGAGCGGATGTTGTCCATTATTCCGTTCTCGAAGTCGGCCCACTTGACCTTGTAGAATATCATGGATATGGCGACCACAACGCCGGATGCAAGGAGGAGTGAGACCTGACTGGCCCCGTCGAGGGCGCTGCCGCCGAAGACTCTGATTACAATCGAAAGGGTCGCGGCCAGGAAGGCGAAAGGTATCAGCGACACCCACACGGCGGGTATTTTACCCGAATTTATTAACTTCATAATATATAATTAGATTACTCCCGTTCCGGGTGGGACTGGTGTCAAAAGGAGCCACCAAAAATTTTTCAAATTTTCGGTCCCCCACGTGTGCGTGGACCAACACCTTTTGACACCAGTCCTTCCCTCCACTCGTTAATTTTAATCTCTAACCATTATATCTATTTGTCCCGAAACGACTTACACATCGGCGCACGCCTGTATTATCTCGGACAAGGTCGGGTGCGGGTGGATTATGTCGCGGAGTTCGGCGACGGTGGCGCTGAAGTTCATCAGGGCTGTGACTTCGCCGATGAGGTCGGAGGCCCCGAAGCCGAGGATGTGACAGCCGAGAATCTGGCCGTCACGGAGATTCGGCTGACCCGGCTGCGCGACTATGAGCTTGCAGTAGCCTTCGGAGGCCTCCGAGGCGAGCGCCTTGCCGTTTGCGCGGTAGAAGGACTTTAGAGCCTTGAAGGCTATGCCTTTCTCCTTGCATTCCTCCTCTGTGAGTCCGACAGCCGCGACTTCCGGGACGGTGAACACGGCCGCCGGCATGATGTCGAGGCGGATGGCGGAGCCGCCGTCCGGGCGGCGACCTTCAGAGTCGCTCGCACAGTCGCGGAGAATGTGCCCCAGGGCAACCCGGCCCTGAAACGTGGCGGCGTGCGCGAGCATCATTCTGCCGTTGACATCACCAATGGCATACACGCCGGGAAGCGTCGTCTGCATATTTTCATCGACCCGGATTCCCCTTCTGTCCGTCTCTATGCCGGCGCACCCGGTGATTACGCGGGTGTCGGGAACACGCCCGACCGCCATGAGGACCCTGTCCGAAACAACGGCGGAAGTCTTTTCCCCGCTGCGGACGGAGACAATCTGAATCAGTTTCCCGCGCTGCGCACTATCCCCGCCGTCATGGTTCTTCCCTGCCCCTGATTCCCAAGGGAATGCACATTCAGAAGAGGCCTCCTCTGATGCCGAGATGCCCGTCACCTCAGTTCCGGTCAAAATCGTTATTCCTGCTTTGGAGAGCGACTGCTTGAGGCGTTTGGCAAGGTCGGCGTCGAAATGCGGAAGGATTGTCTTGCAGTATTCTATTACAGTGACTTTCGAGCCGAGTGCTGCGAAGACGGAGGCGAACTCCAGCCCTATCACTCCCCCGCCGATGACAGTCAGGCGCTTAGGGAGCTCCTTGAGCCCGAGCATATCGGAGGACGAGAGAACCCCGGGAGTTTCAGCGGCTCCGGGGACGTTCAGCCATGCGGGATGGGAACCTGTCGCTATTATTATGCGGTCGGCTGTGTATTCGTCGAAGGAGTCAAATTCAGGGGAAAGGTTCATGTCCGCGGAAGCTTCGTCTTCGGTCGGCCAGATGCGGACCGTGTGCGCGTCGGCTATGCGCGCGATGCCGTGGACTATTTCAACGCCCCTGAGCAGGCTTTCGACTCCGGAGCGGAGCTGTTCCACTACGGCATCCTTGCGTGCTACCATCCCGGCAAACGCGTCAGCGGGGACGGATGACGGGAATGCCCGGTCCGAACTCGGGTCTGCCGGATTCAGCTTCTCTGACATGAGCCGGTAGAGGTGGGCATCGTGACAGAAGCACTTGGTGGGAATGCAGCCTTCGTTCAGGCAAGTTCCTCCGAGGGGACCGGCCGTGACGAGAGTGACATCAAGCCCTTTCCGGGCAGCGGCAACGGCGGTTTCATAGCCACCAGGGCCTGCGCCGATTATAATAAGTTTCATTTAAAAGCAGTTACTGGGTTATAATTTTTTCTGCCCAAAGATTCCTCGACTTCACTTCGTTCCGCTCGGAATGACAGAAGGATTGACTTCGTTCCGCTCGGAATGACAGAAGGATTGACTTCGTTCCGCTCGGAATGACAGAAGGATTGGCTTCGTTTCATCCGGAATGACAGAAGGATTGACTTCGTTCCGCCCGGAATGACAGAAGGATTGACTTCGTTTCACCCGGAATGACAGAAGGATTGACTTCGTTTCACCCGGAATGACAGAAGGATTGGCTTCGTTTCACTCGGAATGACAGAAGGATTGGCTTCGTTTCACCCGGAATGACAGAAGGATTGGCTTCGTTCCGCCCGGAATGCCTGGAGAGGTGTGACAGTCAGAAGCATAGCTTCGGATTGCGGGCGGCGGAGGTCTCGTCGAGACGGCGTACCGGCGTGGTGTGCGGTGCGGTCCTGAGATTCTCCGGGTCGGTAACCGCTTCGACTGCAATCCTGTGCATTACCTCGATAAAGGCGTCAAGAGTTTCCTTGGACTCGGTCTCGGTAGGCTCAATCATGAGCGCCTGATGGAAGAGCAGCGGGAAGTAGATTGTCGGGGCGTGGAAGCCGTAGTCGAGAAGCCGCTTGGCCACGTCCAGAGTGGTTACGCCCGTCGATTTGTCCTTCAGTCCGTCATATACGAACTCATGTTTGCAGACAGACGGGATGGGAAGCTCGAAGCTGTCCTTGAGCGATTCCTTTATGTAGTTGGCATTGAGCGTGGCGAGCGGTCCGACCACCTTGACGTTCTCGCGTCCGAGCATCCTGATGTAGCACAGGGCCTTGAGCAGCACGGCGAAGTTGCCCTGAAATCCGCTGACGCGGCCAAGAGAATCCTTCCCCTGCACGGCATAGTCGGCGGACAAAATCTGTCCTGCACCTTCGTCTGCGTCAGGCTGCTTCCCCGCGACATAAAAGTCCGGCTCAGGCAGATACCTGACGAGATGCGCCGCGACACCGACCGGGCCCGCACCAGGGCCGCCTCCGCCATGAGGGGTGGAGAAGGACTTGTGCAGGTTCAGGTGCATGATGTCGAAGCCCATGTCGCCCGGGCGCACAACCCCGATGAGCGGGTTCATGTTCGCCCCGTCATAGTAGAGCAGTCCGCCGCACTCATGCACCATAGCTGCGATTTCCTTGATTTCCGTCTCAAAAAGGCCGAGCGTGTTCGGGTTGGTCATCATGATTCCGGCAACGCTCCCGTCAAGCAGAGGCTTCAGGTCCTCCACATCTATGCGCCCGTCCGGCCGCGACTTGACCTGAACGACCTCAAGGCCGCAGACGGCAGCCGAGGCGGGATTGGTTCCGTGTGCCGAGTCGGGGACAATGACCTTGCGGCGGCCGAGGTCTCCGCGTGAGATGTGGTACTGCCTCATGACCATAAGTCCGGTCAGTTCTCCGTGAGCGCCGGCAAACGGGTTGAGCGTGAAGGCGGCCATTCCTGTAATCGCGGAGAGAGCCTCCGACAGTTCCTCATAGACCTTTCGGCATCCCTCGACGGTAGAGGCCGGCTGGAGAGGGTGAATCCCGGCAAATGCAGGCATTGAGGCTATCTCCTCGTTGATTTTCGGATTGTATTTCATCGTGCAGCTGCCCAGCGGATAGAAACCGCTGTCAACGCCGAAGTTCATCTGGGAGAGGTTCGTATAGTGGCGCACGACATCAGGCTCGCTGACCTGAGGCAGGTCGGCAGGCTCGTCGCGGAGCAGCCCCTCCGGCACCGACTTCCCGAGGCTGAACTCTGACGGCCAGTCGTTTGACGGAAGAGTATATCCCCTTCTTCCGGGAGAGGAAAGTTCAAATATAAGTTTGTCGTAGTATTTCATATTCCGTTCTCCCTTATTTTTCTATGGTTTCCACTTTTTTCAGCGACTTCACGACGGCCACGAGCGCGTCGCATTCTTCCTTCGAGCGCTTTTCCGTGACGCAGAACGAGACGTATCCCTCCCCGGTTGCCACGGCACCGAAAAATCCGGCGTCAAGAAGAGCCTGCTGCAGCTCCGCAATCCCGACAAGCGGCCTCAGGACAAATTCCTTGAGGAACGGGCGCTCCTGCGTGAAAGGCTCGGCGAAAAGTCCCGTTTTCAGCAGTTCGGACCTGAGATAATGCGCTCCGCCGCAGCTGAGTTCGTTGACCTCTAGAAGCCCGTCAGGGCCGAGAAGCGACACATAGACAGCGACATATAGCGCCATAAGCGACTGGTTCGAGCAGATGTTCGAGGTGGCCTTCTCGCGACGGATGTGCTGTTCGCGGGCCTGAAGGGTCAGCACGAAGGCACGCTTGCCGTCAACGTCCACTGTCTCACCCACAAGACGTCCGGGAAGCTTGCGCATGAACTCGCGGCGGCAGGCAAGGAAACCGACATAAGGACCGCCGAAAGAAAGCGGAATCCCGAGCGTCTGGGCGTCGCCGCAGGCAATGTCGGCCCCGTTCTCGCCGGCTGTCCGGAGCACCGCCATCGCGGACGGGTCGCAGTACTCGACGAGCAGCGCCCCCGCAGAATGGAGGGCATCGGCATAGCCGCTCAAATCCTCGATTACGCCGAAGCGGTTGATGCCCGGAACGAGAAGTCCGGCCACGTCGCCGGCAGCAAGTTCCTTTCCGACAGCCTCAAAATCAGTCACTCCGTCCTTTGCCGGAACGACAGTCAGCTGAACTCCATGGAACTTGGCGTATGTCGCAACGACATCGCGCACGGCAGGAAGCAGCGTGTCCGAAATCAGGAAGCGCGTCTTTTTCTTCGTGCAGGCAAGGGCCATGAACATCGCCTCGGCTGCGGAAGTCGCCCCGTCGTACATCGAAGCGTTCGCGACGTCCATGCCGGTCAGCCTGCATATAATCGTCTGCCACTCAAAGATGTAGCGCAGAGTTCCCTGCGAAACCTCCGCCTGATAGGGCGTGTATGCCGTCAGAAATTCCGAGCGGGAGAGGATGTATGGAACGACGGATGGAGAATAATGGTCATAGGCCCCGCATCCGGCAAAGACCTTCAGCGGAACATTAAGCGAGGCAATTTTCTCAAAATACCTGCGGACCTCAATCTCCGACATCGCAGGCGGCAGATTATAGTCCTTATCGTATATAAATTCAGACGGAACATCGGAGTACAGGTCCTCAATTCTCCGCACTCCGACCCGTTCCAGCATCTGAGCAATATCTTCCTCAGTATGAGGGAAATACGCAAATGAATTAGTCGTCGTCATTCTCAAAAAAAATTGCGGATAAGGCAAATAAAATAAGAAGATGGAGTACAAGGCGCGCAAAGACATCAAAACCGAAGTCACCTTATGGTAATGAGGATTTTGAGAACTCTGTGCAACGCAGTAATCCGCTTATAATTTAATTATTTGCAAAGTTTTTCGTATGCGGCGGCATCCAGAAGGTTGTCCACCTCGGACGGGTCGTTCATCTGCACCTTGATGATCCAGTTAGCGTAAGGATCCTCATTGAGCAGCTCTGGCTCATCCTCAAGCCCCTCATTGACCTCGATGACGGTTCCGGAAACCGGTGAAATGAGGTCGCTCGCCGCCTTGACGCTCTCGACGGCTCCGAATTCCTCTCCGGCAACGACCTCGTCATCGACCGACGGCATATCGACATACGACAATTCGCCCATGGAATGCTGTGCATAGTCGGAAATTCCGATTACGGCGACGTCGCCTTCTACCCTCACCCATTCGTGTGACTCAGCGTATCTGAGTCCTTCAACTACCTTTGACATATTTCTTTAATTTTATGATTATCAAATGTTTGTATATCCCGACCACGCTCCTGTGCGCCACCGAATCCTATTTTTTATAATTCGGAGTGTAGAAACGTCGCTTCACGACCTTCCCGGGGAATATCTTCTTACGAATCTGAATCTTCACCGGAGTGTCGAGCGCGGAGTGAGCCTTGTCAACGAACGCCATACAGACGCTGCGGTCAAGCGAAATCGAGTGATATCCGGTCGTCACTTCGCCAATCTGCACATCGTTCTCATCAAGCACAGGATAGCCCGCACGCGGAATGGCCTTGTCGAAGATTTCGATGCCGACAAGTTTCTTCTCCACACCTTCAACTTTCTGACGGGCAACGGCTTCCCGCCCGATGAATCCGGATTTGTCTGTCTTGACGAACATCCCGAGAGAGGCCTCTATCGGGCTCGTCGTGTCGTTCAGTTCATGTCCGTAGAGCGGAAGTCCGGCCTCGAAACGCAGGGTGTCCCGGCATCCGAGCCCGCACGGCTTCACGCCTGCCGCAAGCAGCAAATCCCAGATTTCGACGATTGCAGCGTTCTCGGCATATATCTCAAAGCCGTCCTCTCCGGTGTAGCCGGTGCGGCTGATTAGCAGATGCCGGCCTTTCCATTCAAAGTCGCGGAAAGTGTAGAACTCCAGTGCGGACACGCCCTCAAGGCCAAGAACCTCGGTGACGGTTTTCTCGGCATCCGGTCCCTGAACGGCTATCTCGCCCCAGCTGTCCGACTCGTCCGAGACCTTGACATCGAAGCCTTTTGCCTGTGTCTCAATCCATTGCACATCCTTGGCGATGTTGGATGCGTTCACGACCAAAAGGTATGCGCTCTTCCCGAAGAGCTTATAGACCAGCAGGTCATCGACCGTCCCGCCGTCCTCGCGAAGCATCATTCCGTATAGTATCTTCCCGTCCGGTATTCCGGCGACGTCGTTCGTAAATATATGATTCACAAACTTCTCGGCTTCCGGGCCGCTCACAAAGACCTCCCCCATGTGGGAGACGTCAAACATCCCGACATTGTTACGGACGGCGTTGTGCTCATCCGTGATGCCGGTGTATTGAATCGGCATTATGAAGCCGCCGAACGGACTCATCTGCGCACCGAGCGCGACATGACTGTCATAGAGACATGTTTTCTTTTCAGATGCTGTATTTTCCATTACAAATTCATTTCTGTTCCTGCCCGGCAATACGCCCGGTACAGATTTACAGTACCGACAAACGAAATCACAGAGGGTGGACGCGGCGCTAAAGCCGGTCGTCCGAAGTCCCGACATGACCGTTTATGAACGACGGTTCAAGGTAGCCCCTTTCGATTTCCGAAATTTCTCCGACCTGCGCCGCCGTCAGTTCCAGTTCATCCGTACAAAAATATGAAATAATTGCCGATTTCAATGCCTGAAGACCTATATTTTTTTCATCCAGAACGGATTTCAGATTCAGGACCCTCTGCTCCACGGAATGAACCCCCTTGCTTTCAAGCTTGGCGCGGGAAGGAGTTATGGCCGACGACATCGTGGAAAAGTCGAGATTATAGAGAAAGGTGCCGTGGACTATGCCTACGCCGTTCGGCTTGAGCGAAAATGCGTTGCCCGAAACCTTCTTCCCATCGACAAGCACGTCGTTGCGTCCGGAGACTTCCGCATTTATGCCGATGCTGCGCAGGAAGCCGGCGAGTTTTTCCAGATACTCGGAGAAAAGCTCCGCGACATCAGTGCAATGCCTTATGTATGAAATCATTATGTTTCCCTTGTCGGCAAAGACGCAGCCTCCGCCGCTTTTTCGTCGGTACATCGCGATGCCGTGTTCCCGGCAATAAGGGACATTGACCTCGGCGTTCATGTCCTGATTGCGTCCGAAGATTACCGTGGGGCTCACCTGCCAGATGAAGAACGCCCCGTCATTGTTCCACGCGCCCCTTTCTCCGTCCGTGGAACTGTTTTCCGCTGTTCCACGCCGAATGCCGATGAGTTCGTCAAGATGCTCGGCGGCATATTCCTCCATCGAGAGATAGAACACCAGACGGCGGTCGGCGCCGTTGTTGTCAGGAAGAGATAAATAAGTCATTTTCAAACAATTATAATTGCCCCAAGTCGGGGATTTTTCGCGAACGAAAGTTCAGACATTCCAGATGAACTTGGGAAGGATGCGGACGATGTAGCTCTCGGTGACGACATGACCCGGAAGAACATGATGGGTCATCATCTCGCGGCTGGGGAACAGTCGTTCGTAGTCGGCCTTGATTTCCTCCCCCAGAAGCGGGTCATGTTCGGTGTAGTGACAGAGAATCCTGTCGGGGAGCATTCCGGGAAAGGCCTCCTCCCCTGCCGGCGTGACGCATTCATCGTTGCCGACGGGAAGCGGCCAGTCAAGGAACTCCTTAATGTCGTCCTCGGTCACGGTAAATTCCGTCGCGCCGTCGGAACGCGGGCCGAACCACTTGTTCTTGCCGACGAACTTCTTTATGGTCTCGTAGGGATTAACGGCCGGGTTTATGACAAGTTCGGGTCCGCGAAAATCACAGCAGATGGCATAGAAGCCGCCGAGCGAGGTGCCTAGGACGGCGGCAATGTCACCGCCGTCCAGCAGCCCGTTTATCTTCGCGATGGACTCCCCCGGATGGTGGTTCAGCTCCGGAGCGACCCAGTCGAACTGAGGGTAGTATTTCCTCAGAAAGTTGACGATGCCGGACTTTGCCGAGCCGCCGAACCCGTGGAGCCACAAGATTTTCCGCATACTATTATACTTATCTTCAATCGTCCCTTCCCCCCCCAAAAAAAACTTTTCCAAATAACAGTTTCCCAAATAACAGAAGGAAAGGGGATGCATAAAAGGATGGGATGCAAGGCGGACGGCGCGGATGAATACCGCAGCAACCTGATGGTTGTGAGGATTTCATCAAGCCGTCCAACGCCGCAGACCGCCTTTTAGGCGCCCCGCTACAAGTTGAATTGTTCCTTCAGCTGCACAATCTTCGCATCGGCATTGTCGCCATGCGCCCCGAAATAGAACTTGATTTTCGGCTCGGTTCCGGACGGACGCACGGAAACGACGTCTCCCTCGGCGGAATAGAACTGAAGAACGTTGGACGAAGGCAGGCCAGTCTCCTCCGGCTTGAGGTAGTCGATGACCTTCACCACAGGCGAAGATGCAAGCGACTTGGGCGGATTGTTCCTCATCTCCACCATGATGGAGGCGATTTCCTCCGCACCGGCCTTGCCCTCACGAACGAGGGAGACAAGAGCCTCGCGGTAGTAGCCGAACTCCCTGTAGATGTCCTGGAGAAGCTCATAGAGGGTCTTGCCCTGATCCGCTGCCCATGCCGCGCACTCGGCGACCATGGCGCATGAAATCGGAGCGTCCTTGTCGCGGACGAACTCCCCGACGTTGAATCCGTAGCTCTCCTCTCCTCCGCAGACGAACTCTCCCCTGCCTTCGTTCTTGCGGACGACGTCGGCAATGTACTTGAACCCGGTGAGAACATTATATATCTTCACTCCGAACTTATCGCATATTGCGCGGATCAGCTCTGTGGTGACGATGGTCTTCACGCAGTAGCACCCCTTGTGGAGCGTTCCGAGCTCGGAACGGCGGCGAAGTATGTAATATGTGAGGATTGAGCCGGTCTGGTTGCCGTTGAGCAGCACCATCTTTCCCTTGTCGTCACGCACGGCTATTCCCACGCGGTCGGCATCGGGGTCGGTAGCGAGCACGAGGTCGGCGTTCTCCCTGTCGGCCACCGCAATGGCCATGGTGAGCGCCTCGCCGTTCTCCGGATTCGGAGACTGGACGGTCGGGAAGTTCCCGTCGCTGATGTCCTGCTCGGGAACATGATAGATGTTCTTGAAGCCCACGCGGTCGAGAAGCGCCGGGACGATGCGCACGCCCGAGCCGTGGAGCGGAGTATAGACTATCTTCATGTCGGAATGACGCGCTACCGACTCCGGCGAAAGCATGAGAGTCGTCATAGCATCCATATATGCCTTGTCCATCTCGTCGCCCATGAGAGTAATCTCGGCGCATTTGTCGCCCGGTTCAAACTTCACCATGGAAGGGTCGGTAATCTTGTTCACCTCGGCGACGATGTCCTTATCGACCGGTGAGATAATCTGTGCGCCGTCGCTCCAGAACACCTTGTAGCCGTTATATTCCTTAGGATTGTGGGAGGCGGTTATCATCACGCCGGCAGTCGCCTTTTTCGTCCTCACTGCAAAGCTCAGGAGAGGAATCGGACGCAGACGGTCGTAGAGCCAGACGTCGATTCCGTTGTTCGCGAGCACATGGGCCGTAATCTTGGCAAATTCCGCGCTGTTGTTCCTGCTGTCGAAGGAGATGCAGACCGAGTGGTTCTCGCCCGGCACATTCTCAAGAATGTAGTTCGCAAGCCCCTGAGTGGCCATCCCGACCGTATATTTGTTCATCCTGTTGGTTCCCACGCCCATCTTTCCGCGAAGTCCGCCCGTGCCGAACTCCAGCTTCTTGTAGAAAGCGTCCTCGAGGGCGGCCGTATCGCCGGAATCAATCAGCTGATGCACAGCCTCTTTCGTTGCCTCGTCATAATCCCCGAGAATCCAGGATTTCGCATTTTCCATGTAGTCCATAGTCTCAATTTTTTAGTTTTACCGTGCAAAAATACAACAAATATAAATCTGAGAAAAGGGAATTTTGAAAACTTGTGGAAATCTCAAACTTTGTGTACTTTTGCATAATATAATGGAGGAAGAGTTAAACCACATTAACCGGCGATGAGATGAGAGAGAAACAGATTGAAGAAAACCTTATCAACAAGCTCGTTGAGCTTAAATATACATATCGTCCTGACATCACAGATAGAGATTCGCTTGAACGTAATTTCCGCACAAAATTCGAAACTCTCAACAGGGTACATCTCTCCGATTCGGAATTCAATCGTCTGATGGAAGAAATAACGGACTCTGATGTATTTGTCTCGGCTCGACGCCTTAGAGAAAAAAATACATTCTTTCGTGAAGACGGGACACCTCTGCAATACACTTTAGTCAACATAAAGAATTGGTGCAAAAACGATTATGAAGTCATACATCAGCTGAGAGTCAACACTCGAAACAGCTGGCAAAGATACGATGTCATCATATTGATAAACGGCCTGCCGATTGTCCAGGTCGAATTGAAGACTTTAGATATAAACCCTCGTCGGGCCATACAGCAAATCGTTGATTACAAGAACGACATAGGCAACGGATACACAAACTCACTCCTGTGCTTCATGCAGATGTTCATTGTGAGCAACGGAACCTACACCTGCTATTTTGCCAACAACAATAACCAGCATTTCAACTTCAATGCGGACGAACAGTTTCTGCCGGTCTATAAATGGGCTGACGAAAAGAATGAACCCATTACTGAGCTGTATGACTTCTGTGATGCCGTTCTTCAGAAATGCCGGTTAGGAAAACTCATAAGTCAATACATGGTTCTTCTGGCAAGCGAGCAGAAGATCCTGATAATGCGTCCCTATCAAATCTATGCCGTTGAAGCGATTAAGAAATGCGTTGAAGAGAACCGCGGCAATGGATATATATGGCACACTACAGGCAGCGGAAAGACACTGACTTCGTTCAAGGCATCGACACTGCTCAAGGACAATCCCGACATATCAAAATGTCTGTTTGTCGTTGACCGCAAAGATTTGGATAAACAGACAAGAGAAGAATTCAACAAGTTCCAGGACGGATGCGTAGAGGAAAACACCAATACAGAAAAGCTTGTAAAAAGATTACTTTCCGAAGATTACGCAGACAAAATCATTGTCACGACTATCCAGAAACTTGGAATAGCCCTGAATCCGCAGAACAGCTATGCCGAAGCTCTTCAATATATGCGCGATGAACGGCTCGTGTTCATCTTTGATGAATGCCATCGCTCGCAGTTTGGGGATAACCACAAGGCTATCAAGAAGTTCTTTCCGAAGGCGCAACTTTTCGGGTTCACAGGGACTCCCATTTTTGAGAAGAACGCATCCTGCACGCAAGTTACAGGAGAAGAGGCGCAATACAAGACTACTGAGGACATTTTTGAAAAACTGCTTCACTCCTATACAATCACAGAAGCCATCGACGACAAGAATGTGCTGAAATTCCACATCGACTACTTCAAGCCAGATTGTGACAACGACAGTTACGAGTCCGTCAGGAAACTGGCCGTCGTCAAGACAATTCTGGCGAAGCACCATGCCGTTACCGCAGGTTGCCGCTTTAATGCGATATTCGCAACGGAATCAATCAATGACGCCATAAGCTACTACCGCTTATTCCATGAAGTGCAGAACCAGGAGACTTCGTCCGAGTTCGAGCCTCTGAATGTCGCCTGCGTGTTTTCACCACCGGCTGAAGGAAACAGGGACATCATGCAGTTGCAGGAAGAGCTGTTGCAAGAACAGAACGACAACAAAACTGAACCGGAAAAAAAGAAGAAGGCCTTAGAAGGAATAATTGACGATTACAACAGGCAGTACGGAACGGAATGCAGCATATCGGAATTTGATGCCTACTATCAGAATGTACAGAAAAGGATAAAAGACCAGAAGTACAGCAATGCCGACTATGCTCACAAGAACAAGATAGATATAGTGATTGTGGTTGATATGCTGCTCACCGGTTTTGACTCCAAATATCTGAACACGCTGTATGTCGATAAGAATCTGAAATACCACAACCTGATTCAGGCATTTTCCAGAACAAACAGGGTGTTAAACGACACAAAGCCGTTCGGGAATATCCTCGACTTCCGCGGACAGCAGGATGCTGTAAATGAGGCTATCACCATATTCTCTGGGAAATCAGATGAAAATGAGGCACGTCAGATTTGGTTAGTTGAACCTGTTCAGAAAGTAAATGAGAAGTACCGGCAGGCGGTCTCTGAACTGAAAAGTTTCATGAGCATCCATAATCTTGATTTCAAGGCTTCAGAAGTTGCCAAGCTTCGTGGAGATGATGCCAAGGCCGGGTTTATCAGAAGCTTTCAGAAAGTTCAGAAACTATGGACACAGCTGAACCAATATACCGATTTTGAAAAGGAAGAGCCGGCCTGCACACTGGAAGAACCGCAGACGGGCTATTCCGGCATCAGCAAAGATGAACTGCAAGCCTTCCGAGGTGCCTATCTCAACCTCGCCTACGACATCAAGAAACGCCGTGACAGAAAAAAAGAGCCGGTTGCACCGGAAATTGACGACCTTGACCTTGAGTTTGTACTTTTCGCATCGACGATAGTTGACTATGACTACATTATGTCGCTGATAGCCAATTATACAGGTTCGGCAAAAAAGGTTAGAATCACCAAAGAACAGCTCGTCAGCCTAATCTGTTCAAGCGCAAATCTCCTTGAGGAGAAAGATGACATCATCGCCTACATTGACAGCCTTGACACGGTTAACGGGATGACGGAACAGGAAGTCAAGGACGGATATGAAGCGTTTAAGGAGCACAAATTTGATGCTCAGCTGACAGAGATAGCCAACCGGCACGGTCTCGATGAACTCGCGGTAAATGAGTTTGCGGACAATATTGTCAGCCGAAGAATATTCGATGGAGAAAAGCTCAACGACTTGCTTGCGCCCCTTGGCCTGCCGTGGAAAGCACGGATTATGGAGGAGCGCTCCCTCATGTCTGAGCTTGTTCCCTTGCTGAAACGCATGGCAGCAGGGCAAAAGATTTCAGGATTATCCGCATACGACGAAGACTAATGCAATGGAAACAAACAAAAAAAATATGCCGGAAATCCGCTTTCCTGAATTTATGAATGATGGTGAGTGGTGTTCAAATACAATAGAAAGTATTTTTAATATAAGGAATGGTTATACACCTTCCAAAGCAAATCCACTATTCTGGGAAAATGGCACCATTCCTTGGTTCAGAATGGAAGACATCCGAAAAAATGGGCATATTCTATCTGATGCCATACAGCACATCACTACGAATGCAGTCAAAGGAAGTGGACTGATTCCGGCTTATTCAATAATAGTGGCAACAACTGCGACAATCGGCGAGCATGCATTAACAATTGTTGATTCGCTTGCGAATCAACAATTTACATTTTTAACAAAATGTAAATCGTTTGAAAATATTATTGACATGCTCTATTTCCATTACTTTATGTTCATCGTTGATGAATGGTGTAAAAGAAATACAAATACCGGAGGATTGCTATCCGTAAACATGGACAGTTTCAAACGACTTGTCGTGCCATACCCCCCAACAATTGCTGAGCAAAAAAGAATAGCCGAGTGTTTTTATTCATTAGATAGAGTTATAGAAAACACTCACCAAAAACTCGAACAGCTAAAAGCACACAAAAAAGGTCTGATGCAGAAGTTATTTCCTGCACCGGGCAAGAGCGTTCCAGAATACCGCTTCAAGGAGTTTGAGAATGATGGGGTGTGGGAACAACTATACATTAAAGACATATTTGAATTCATCCCCAACAATACGCTATCCCGGGCAGAACTCAACTACAATATCGGCAATGTTAAAAACATTCATTATGGAGATATTCTCACGAGTTTTAACGAATGTCTTAATACACAAAAAGAAACGATTCCATTCGTCACGAATCTCAATCTATCAGAAAAATTAAAGAGAGTGAAATTAAACAATGGAGACATCGTTATTGCGGATACAGCGGAAGATGAGACTGTCGGCAAATGTACAGAAATAACGAATATGCACATTGATACGATTGTTTCTGGTCTTCACACCATCGCATTACATCCAACAACAAAGTTTGCAACTGGATTCTTAGGATTTTTCATGAATTCTGAATCATTCAGACACCAACTCTTGCCTTTAATGCAAGGTGTCAAGGTGTTGTCTTTGTCCAAAACATCAATAGCTGGTTGTCACATATATTACCCCACATCTATCCAAGAGCAGGAGCAAATTTCTGAATGTCTTATCTCAATAAGTGAGCAGATTTGTTTGTATCTGGACAAACTAAATGCCTTGGAGCAGCACAAACAAGCCCTCAGACAACGTCTTTTCCCCACAATATAAATCTATATAACTATAATCTTCATGACACTGCAAGAAATAGCACAAGAAATAAGGGACTCGCGAGAGAACATTCATCTGATATATGCCTTCAACGGGACGGGCAAGACACGGCTCTCGACCGCATACAGAGATGTCGCACGCGACCCGGCAACAAACCGGCAGACAGGAGTATATTTCAATGCCTACAGCGAAGATTTGTTCGTTTGGGACAATGACCTCGAACATTCTGAGGAGAATATACGACTTAACATCGTCAGAAGCAGCCTTAATGAGCTTCATTCGTTCATTGACGAGACGAAAGTCCATGAAAAACTCAAGCCATACAAGCCCACATTCGACTTTGAGTTTCACTCCTACGAAGACAACCCTGAAAATGGCTTTGAATACATAACATTCCACGCCAAGGATGACAAGGAAAAGCGAAACATCAAGATCTCCAGAGGTGAAGAAAGAGTTTTCGTCTGGTGTTTTTTTCTGGCACTTTTTGAGGCGGAAGGCTGGCATGACGGGAAGCACGCATATTTCTTCATCGACGACCCGGTCTCAAGTCTCGACGACAACAATATTTTCATCACAGTCTTTTCTTTATTGAACCTGATTGAGAAAAACTATGAAAACAGAAAAATTATCATTACTACCCATCACATCGGTTTCGCATCAATAATCAGCGATTATCTGTCAAAGGGTGATAAAGCTGACAAATACAAAGGAAAACACAACCAGAAAAAGTATAAGATACACATATTTGAACGGGATAGAGACAGCTATAGCCTTGTCAATCCGAAAAATGAGGTTCTTCTTTACCATCTGAGAATAATGCAGGTTCTGGAAGAGGCCATCTCCAATGATTCTCTTGAGCTGTACCACCTTGCGATGCTCCGGCAGATGTTGGAAAACGTTTCATCGTTCCTGGGTTCCGGTCAGTTCAGCTATGTGCTGCAGCTCATTGGATTCAATGACACGGAACAGATCGCGGCAATCGTCAACGCACTCACGCATCAGAGAGTTTATTATCCACAAAGCAGTGTCATGGTCGAAGACAATAAGGAATTGATTAAGAATGTATTCTCAAAACTCATGAGTACATTCAAGTTTATAATTCACGAAAAAGCATAGTTATGATAAAGAATAATCAGCAGGAGTTGGGAAAAACTCTATGGAGCATAGCAGACAGCCTGCGCGGTGCAATGATGGCGGATGACTTCAGGGACTATATGCTGTCATTCCTTTTCTGGAAATATCTCTCAGAGAACTATGTCAATGCGGCAAAGAAAGAACTCGGGGCGGACTATCCTGCTTGTACGGACGATTCCAATACGAGCCTTCAGCTATGGTATGACCAAAATGCAGACGACGTGCCACTGTTCGAGAGTCAGATGAAGCGAAAGATACACTATGTGATACGCCCGGAATATCTGTGGGACACGATTGTTCATTTGGCAAAGACACAGAGTCCCGATTTACTCGACGCCATCGAGAAAGGTTTCAAATACATTGAAAATGAATCCTTCGAGAGTTCATTCAAGGGGCTTTTCTCCGAAATAAACCTCAATTCCGAGAAATTGGGCAAGAACTATACGGAACGCAATGCCCTGCTTACAAAAGTTATCGGCACCATTGCTGACGGCCTCTCCGATTTTTCTTCTGATTCAGACTCACTTGGAGATGCATACGAATATCTTATCGGGCAATTTGCAGCTGGCTCCGGGCAGAAAGCCGGTGAGTTCTACACACCGCAGATGATTTCATCCATCCTGTCAAAAATCGTCACTCTTGACTGTCAGGAACCTCGTAACGGAAAGAAAAGCAGGATTGACAGAGTTCTCGATTTTGCCTGCGGGTCCGGCTCCCTGCTGCTGAATGTACGCAAGGAAATGGGAGAAAACGGGATTGGTAAGATATATGGGCAGGAAAAAAATATCACCACATACAACCTTGCACGCATGAACATGCTTCTGCACGGAGTCAAAGACACGGAGTTTGAGATACACCACGGAGACACACTGACCAACGACTGGGATATACTGAACGATGAGAATCCGACACAAAAGATTGAATTTGACGCAATTGTGGCCAATCCGCCGTTCAGTCTGCGTTGGGAGCCTAATGAAGAGACTGCCAATGACTTCAGATTCAACAGATATGGAGTGGCACCGAAGTCAGCCGCTGACTTTGCTTTCCTGCTTCATGGGCTACATTACCTCAGCGAAAACGGTACAATGGCAATCATCCTGCCGCATGGTGTCCTGTTCCGTGGAGGGAAAGAAGAGGTCATAAGGAAGAAACTCATCAATGACGACAACATTGACACGATAATCGGTCTGCCAGGCAATCTTTTCTACTCTACAGGTATTCCGGTCTGCATCATTGTTCTAAAGAAATGCAGAAAAAACGACAAGATCCTGTTCATCAACGCAAGCTCTGAAGAGCATTACGAAAAAGGGAAACGTCAGAACTATCTTCGGGAATGTGACATTAACAAGATAATTGACACATACAAGGGCAGAACCGATGAACCACGCTATTCGCGTGAAGTTCCGCTGAGTGAAATCAGGGACAATGGCTACAATCTCAACATCAGCCGATATGTCAGCATCGCGAAAGACGAGAAAAAAGTTAGCCTTGAGGAAGTGCATAAGGCATTGGCGGATATTGAAAAGGAAATAGAAGATGCTCGTGAACGCCACAATAAATTTCTTTCCGAGCTTGGACTGCCTTTGTTGCCGTAATTTCACAAACGGATGGGAGACGAAAGAATATACGAGGCAAACTGCATGAATCGGCTAGCGGAGTTTATCGCGGAGCATTACGGGGACGACCCGGACAGGCTGGCGCTGCAGAAATGTAAGTGGCCGGAGATTGATGTGGCGGCTGCCGTGAGCACGCTTGTGAGCAGGCGGAAACTGGCCGGGAAGGCTCCCGTCTGGGCCACTACCGAGGGGCTGGTGCTGCCAAGGACATTGTCGGCGGAGCAGTGCAGCGGAGAATCTGCGGCACGGCACAAGGCCCGGGCAATCAGGGAGTTCCTGAGGGGAAACAGCATAAACTGCGCGGATGCTTCAGAAATCCTTAATGGGGGTGCGTCGAGGAGTGCTGACGGAAGCGATGCCGGGCAAAATGCAGTAGCGGAAGAATGCCGATGGCGCATCGCGGATCTCACCGGAGGGCTCGGCGTGGATTGCCTTGAGTTCTCGAAGGTGGCGGAGGCGGTGCTCTACAATGAGATGCTGCCGGTGCTTGCGGAGGCGGCGGCGCATAATTTCAGGGTGCTCGGAGCCGGGGACATAGAGGTTTGCTGCTTTGAGGCGAGCCCACGGACGCTCAGGGAGGACGGCGAGGGAGGCACGGATGTAAAGGATGTCGACAATGGCTTTCCCCAAAGGAACGGCATGACGGAGTGCGACAAGACAAATGAAGGGGTATGCGATTTCGACGGAGGCCTTCGGGAAAGGCTTAAGAAATTTCGGCCGGACGTGATTTATCTTGACCCCGCGCGGCGTGACGGATGCGGGAAAAAGGTGTTCCTGTTGGAGGACTGCTCACCGGATATTCTGAAAATCAAGGATTTGCTTTTAGACATCGCCCCTGTTCTGGCAGTGAAGCTCTCCCCCATGGCCGACATCAGCATGGTTCTCGAAAGGCTGGGGAATGAGTGCCGCGAACTTCAGGTCATCGAGGCCGGAGGAGAATGCAAGGAATTGCTTGTCCTGATGCGGCGGGATGCGGACATCGAACAAACGGAAGTCCTGATTCCAGAGAAACAGTCTGAGTGTCAAGATGTTCTGTCACCGGAAAAGAGGGACGGATGCCAGATAAAAGTATATAACCTCGACATGGTGGAAGGCGACGACAAAGAGGATGAGTCCCCCGTGTTTGAGTTCCCCGTGTTTGAATTCTGGCGCGACGAGGAAAACGACTGCACGGGACTGCGCCTCGCGGATGCGGAGGAAATTGTCCCTGGAGCGCTGCTGTTTGAGCCGGGCAAGGCGCTGATGAAAGCCGGATGTTTCAGGCTCATCGGGAAATGTCTTGACGCTCCCGCACTCGGGCGTGACACGCACTATTATATATTGGAAGACGATTATATGACGACCGGCATTCCTCCCGTGCCGGATGAGGATGAGCACAGCAGTACGGAGGAGCACAACGACAAGGAGAAGAGCCACCTCATGAACATAAGCACTGCAAGGGCAGGTAAACTGTTCCGCATCCTCGATGTCTGTGAGATGTCGGGCAAGGCGCTCAAGGAGTTCGGCCAAAGGCACCCCGAAGCGGAAGTGACCGCCCGCAGTGTCCGCATAACCAGCGAAGAACTCCGCAGACGCCTCGGATGCAAGTCCTCCGACCGCTACCACACCTTCGCCCTCCACGCCGACCGCCCCGGCAAAAACCTGCTGCTATTCACCGAACGAATATAACCCGCTCACCGAAGGGTGAACGAGGCATTTTCGGGCGATTTTTACCCAAATCTCATTAAAAATGGCACATTTGGGTAAAAAATCGCCCATTTTTGTTTCTATTCCAGTCCATAAACACTATATTTGCTGTCGTAAGCAATATTCACAATTATGGTAAGAAGCAAACTTGTCGGCAGGGAAAGGGAATGCAACGAACTCAAAAGAGTCATGGATTCCGACCGTTCGGAATTTGTCATAGTCTATGGGAGGCGAAGGGTCGGCAAGACATTTCTCATAGACCAATACTATCAGGGGAAATATGATTTTATGTTTGTCGGCGGGCACAATCTGTCCAGACAAAGACAACTCACGAGTTTCGCCAGAGCACTGAAAAAATTCTCCGGCACAAAGGCAGACAAGTTTGACGACTGGTTCGACGCATTTTATGCCCTTGAGGACTATCTCGAATCGCTGGGTGCGGGCAAGAAAAAGGTGATTTTCATAGACGAAATGCCATGGATAGACACACAGAAGTCGGACTTTGTCTCCGCTTTGGAAGATTTCTGGAACGGGTGGGCGGCACGTCGCTGCGACATCGTGCTCATCGCCAGCGGTTCCGCTACATCATGGATGGTTGACAATCTGATTGAAAATCAGGGAGGTTTGCACGCACGCATCACCAGCAGCATTTATGTCAGGCCGTTCACGCTTCATGAGACGGAGGAATATCTTCAGAGAAAACACTGCAGGTGGGACAAATACCAGATTCTCCAGTGCTATATGGTTTTCGGCGGCATTCCGTTCTACCTGAGCCTGGTGAATCCCGGCGAAAGCCTGGTTCAAAATGTGGATAGGCTGTTTTTTGCACCGGGAGGCATAATGCGAAGTGAGTTTGACGAACTTTACAACGCCCTGTTTTCCAACGCCGGCCTGTATATCAATGTTGTAAAGTCACTGGCAGGTCATCATGACGGTATGTCCCGAAACGAAATCGCCAAGGCCACGGGGGTGAGCGGAGGAACACTTACCCGCGTGCTGACGAATCTTGAGCGCTGTGACTTCATCGCGCGAAGCCGGAATTTCGGGCAGAAATCAAAAGACACGATTTACCGTCTGGTGGATTTCTACACCTTGTTTTATTATAAGTTCGTCATGCAAGACACGTCAGGCGACGAGCAGTGGTGGAGCCACAACTTTGAATCACGCGCTGTTTCCGTATGGCAGGGACTCACGTTCGAAACAGTCTGCCTGATGCACACCGACTGCATCAAACGGGCGCTGGGAATTTCGGGGATGGCGACGGAAATATCGGCAT
Organism: uncultured Bacteroidales bacterium; assembly: GCA_934725015.1. Lineage (GTDB taxonomy): Bacteria > Bacteroidota > Bacteroidia > Bacteroidales > UBA932 > Cryptobacteroides. The sequence goes on along the minus strand of CAKVAS010000002.1, from coordinate 202,239 downwards.
GGAGAAAGACCGCAGGCGACGGAGAAAAGGGCGGACAAATCGACCTTGTCATCAAACGCGCCGACCGCATCATCCATCTGTGTGAAATGAAATTCAGCAAATCGGAGTATCGCATCACCGAAGCCTACGAACAGCAGCTGAGGCAAAGGCTGGAACTCTTCCAAAGTTCTACCAAAACTAAATTTTCTTTGGTAATAACCTTCGTAACGACATACGGCGTAGCCGACGGACTTCATCATAGCCTGATACACAGCGAGGTAACAATGGAGCAATTATTCAACTGATTTGCAATACATTGAAAATCATCACAAGTCGCCACAGATGTTTTATACAAAAAATATAATATTTTTTGTATAAAATGGGAATTATGCCTACCTTGCGGAAAATTATACACTATGGCATCACGCAAACCTCTGAATCCATTTTTTATCGGGACTGACATTCCGGACAAATATTTCTGTGACAGAAAGAACGAGACGGCGGAAATTATCCGTTACATAAAAAACGGGAACAATGTTGTCCTGAAGGCTCCGCGAAGGGTTGGCAAATCAAGTCTCATCAAGCACGTATTGGCTCAGGAAGAGATTACAAAACACTATAACACCCTATATGTCGATGTATTCGGGACATTGTCCGCGTCCGAATTTGAACGCGAGCTGCAGAACAAGTTCATGATGTCTCCATTCGCGAAACTAACAAAGACATGGAAAACATTAGCGTCGTATGCAAAGGGAATCCAGCTGAACCTCGGCTCCTACAACGGAACGGTGATAGATTTCCCGTCTATCGGCCTTGGAGCCACTCCGAATCCGGTTTTCACAATCAACGAGATTCTGGACGAATATGAGCACGCCGACAAGCCTGGACTCATTGTATTCGATGAATTCCAGCAGATTGAGAGCTATCCGGAGCGCATGGCCGCCATACTGCGCAGCAAGATTCAGGAACTGAATAACACGAAGTTCATTTTCTCCGGCAGTTCAAGACATATCCTCAACACGATGTTCCTCAATTACAACCAGCCTTTCTACAAAAGTGCCCTGACGATGGACTTGGACATTATCGGCAAGGATTCATATATAGACTTCGTGAAATCAATGTTTGAAGCCTATGGACGCGACATTGATGCCGACGCGGTGGAGTTCGTATATTTTCTGATGTCCGGAAATACCTTCAATATGCAGGAGGTGATGAAAGAAACTTTCATGATGACGGAGGGCAAGCCCAATGCCGGCAAGGAAGATGCAGTGGAGGCAATCCGCTCGATTCTCAACAGGCATGACGAGGAATACAGGGAACAGATTAGCCGCGTGTCAAGCCTCAAGGACAGGAAACTGCTCTATTGCATAGCAAATGAGGGCATCGCCAAAAGTCTGACTTCCGAGGCTATGCTGAAGAAATATGGCCTGGACAACGCCTCGTCAGTACAACATTCGCTGAACAATCTGACGAGTGAGAAACTGTCCATGGTTCAGAAACTTGCAAAAGCGGCATATATGATACAGGACCGGCTGTTCGAGCTTTGGCTGGCTCTTAAGACCGGGACTCTTGAGAGCAAATTCCGCGGCTGCCGGGCACGGTTTGAGGAAGAGATTGCATGCTCGATGATACCATAACGAGCTCAAAATCAGTTTTGAATGGGAAGAAATTTATCGAAAATATTATGCGCTGCCGTATTGGCGACAGTTTTTTCATCATGTTCCGCAACAAGGCATGTCCGGACGGAGTATGCTCCCGTGAAGACGGAATATGTCGGAAAGGGAACACTGGAGACAGTTTTATGCAAGAGTTCGCAGTCTGGGCTCAGCGCGCGGAGAATGTTCGTATATCTTCCTGAAAATTATCACGATACAGAAACGGATTATCCCGTATTATACCTGCTCCACGGAGCAAGGGGAACCGAATCGTCCTGGATTGACAAAGGAAATATCATGCAAAATGTCGACTTGCTTGTCGGTGAGGGCAAGACAAGGCCGATGATTGTCGTGATGCCGAACTGCAATGAGTATGACAACGACGCCGACTATGCGATGGCGAGGCAAAAGCCTCTCGTGGAATCCGTCCTCGAAGTTAATGGTGCTGTGGAAACATATTTCGTTGCGGATGTCATGGAAACCATTGACAGTCTGTACCGTACAATCCCTGACAAGAACGGGCGCGCAATCGCAGGTCTGTCCGTAGGGGCGCTCCAGGCCATATTCATCACGGCCCTCAATCCTGACCTGTTCGACTACATAGGGCTTTTCTCTCCGATGATCAAGCCGGTCTTCCACTACGGGGAGCACTCCGGATTTTACCGCGACCTCAAGAAAAGACTGGCGGTTCAGTTCACCGTCCCGCCGAAACTCTATTCCATAATGGCCGGGAAATGGGACATCTTCTTCGCCTCCACGGAGCAGTTCAACTTCTATCTCAAGACCCGTGAGTACCCGCACGAATATTACATGTCCGGAGGAGGACACAACTGGCGCAACTGGGAGAAGTACAGCGTCATGTTCATGCAGCAGCTGTGGAAAGACTAAGGAGCCTTCTTAAATTTCACATTCGGCGGGGAAGCAAGCTGTTCCTAGACATAGAACTCGCGGCGGTACTTGTATTCGGAGCGGAGCTTTTCGAAGGAGTCGGGGGCGAGGCGGAACATGAAGTCGTCGGTGAAAATCGGGTAGTTGTACTGAAAGGTGGCGGCGATTTCGCCCTGGCTCATCCCCTCGACATTGAGCTTCAGCGGCTGCTCCTCCTGGTGGTCGGAACGCGGATAGAAATTGTAGAGCTGAACGATTCCGAAATGCCGGGCTACGGCGCGGACGGCCATCGCGGTGCCGTTCTGCTTGCCCTGATAGGAATAGCCGGCAATGTGCGGTGTCGCTATATCGACCATGTCAATCAGTTCCTCATCGACCTCCGGCTCATGGTTCCACGTGTCTATGATTACGGCGCCGAGCTTAGGGATGTATTCCTTGAGGGCGTGCTCATCCACGACTTCGCCGCGGGAGGCGTTGATGAAGACCGCACCCTGACGCATCTTCGCGAAAAACTTTTCATTCGCCATGAACTTCGTCGTGTCGTCGAGAGGAGTGTGCATAGTGACAATCTGAGAGTTTGACAGAAGCGTGTCAAGGTCGCAGAAGCCTTCCGGGCCTTCGGCTTCGGCGCGGGGAGGGTCGCAGAGCAGGACATTGAAGCCCAGCTTGCGTGCCATGGCCTCCACGAGGGAGCCGACATGACCGACGCCGATTATGCCGAAAGTCGCCCCGTTCAGAGCAATCCCCTTGCGCGAGGCCACTCCGTAGAGGGCGGAGAAAACATACTGGGCGACCCCGCCGGCATTGCAGCCCTGGGCGTTGTGAACCTCGATTCCGTTGGCGTCGCAATAGTCAAAGTCAATGTGATCCGTGCCTATCGTCGCCGTCGCTATCATCTTCACCCTCGTCCCGTCGAGAAGAGAGGCGTCGCAGCGCGTCCTTGTCCTTATTATAATGGCGTCGGCATCAACGAGGTCCTCCCTGGCGATTTCCTTGCCCTCGACGTAGGAGACCTCGCAATAGGGCTCGAACACGCCCTCCAAAAACGGTATATTCCTGTCAGCAACTATCTTCATATAATATTATCCCTCACGCATTTCATATATTCATCAACCCCGCATACATTCATCATCTCCGCAAACGGGGAAAACTTCTATTTCAGCACCAGCGCCTTCACCGGGTCGGAGCCGTCCGCCGGAAGTCCGAAGAACATCGTGTCGGCACGCAGGGCGCGGTTCAGCTCCGCCAGCAGGATGTCCTTCTGGAAATAGAGCTGGTTGCGCACCATCGACGACGAGAGCCCGCAGTAGAGGACACCCTTCACGAAATTCGTGCTGAGTGTGTAGGCGGAAACGCCCGACACGCTGTTCCAGGCCATATACACCCGGTTGCAGTTCCAGCCAGGCATCAGTCCCGCGTCACGGAGATAGAACCTGAGCATCGAGCCCAGATTCACGGCCTCGCGACGGCGCAGCGGATCGCCCTCCGTGGCCTCGCGACGGCGGATCATCTCTTTCGTGAACTCATCAGAATATCCTTTTCCTGCCATAACCCGTCCTGTCGTATTTTTATATCGTCCCCACACTCGTGTTTTTATGTCGTCCCGCAGTCGCGCGTCGTCCCGGACCCATTGCTTCCGCCATCATTCCGTCCGCGTGAACACTCCCCCGACCGTCTCGAAAAAAGCCCTGTCGTCCGCCAGCCCATCGACCAGCGAGGCAAGGCGCACCTTGTTGCTGTCCGTAATGAAAATCTGTCCAAAATCCTCGCTGGAGACCATCTCAAGCAGGTTCCGCGTCCTGTTCATGTCTAATTTGTCGAAGACATCGTCAAGAAGCAGAATCGGAGCGAACCCGAAGGCCTTTCGCATGAGGTCGAACTGCGCGAGCTTCAGCGCCAGAAGAAACGACTTCTGCTGACCCTGAGACCCGCAGCGGCGAATCGGATAGCCGTCCATCTCGAAGAGGAAGTCGTCCCTCTGGATGCCCACGGTCGTATATTTCATAATCCTGTCCCTCTCCAGAGACTCCTTCAGCAGCTGTTCCAGCGGAGCCTTGTCGATGTCCGAACGATAGCGTATCGAGACCGACTCGCCTCCCCCGCTCAGCCTCCGGTAGTACTCGTTCACGGCCTCCGTCAGCGGCCCGCACAGCTCAGCCCTCTTCCCGTGGATGAAATCCGCGTGCGAGGACATCTTCATGTCCATGATTTCCAGCAGGGTCGCGTCGCCGACCCCGTCCTTGAGCATCTTGTTCCTCTGCGCGAGGAGACGGTTATATTGTTGGATTGCTGAAAGATACTCCTTATCAATCTGGGAAATCACCGCGTTCATGAAGCGCCGTCTCTCCTCCCCCGAATCGCTGACGAGCGATATGTCAGACGGGGATATGATGACCGTCGGAAGTTTGCCGATATGTTCCGAAATCCGCCCGTAAGGCTTGTCGTCGCAGCGAATCTTCTTCTCCTCCCCCTTTTTGACGACAATGGAAAAGCGGTTCTTCAGCGACGAGGGCATCAGGCAGGTCCCCGCAATGGAAAATCCGTCCTGTCCGTGCCGGCAGTTGAAGCCGTCGCTGATTCCGAGGGCGCTCTTTGTCATAGAAAGATAATACACCGCGTCCAGGAGATTGGTCTTCCCCTCTCCGTTGTTCCCCCAGATGCAGTTGATTTTCGGGGAGAACTCAAGTTCCTGAAACTCAATGTTCCTGAAATTGGAGATGACTATTTTCTGAAGAATCGGCATAACTCTCGTCTATAAAACAATATGAATAAGGAGTGCAAAGTTATGAATTTTCCCGTGAAATTGTCTTTTTCACGGAATTATGATTCCTATCTTTTGAATATTGGACAATTTTTCATATTTTTGCGGGCTAAAACGGATAACCATGTCCGGAAAACACGAATAATATTAAAAAATTATAACAATGTCACAGGTAAACAAGAATGCGGAAAACGCAGAGACGGTCGTCAATGCTGTTTCCAAGACCGATGAGTTCTTCAATAGGAACAAGAAGCTCCTCATCGGAATCCTCACTGCCGTAGTCGTCATCGCGACAGGCTCATACTGCTTCTACAAGTTCTACTGGCAGGCGGCCGTAGAGGATGCCAAGTCCCAGGTGGTGATTGCCGAGAGGAACTTCAACGCGGAGAACTGGGAAGTTGCCCTCAACGGCGACGGCGACAATCTCGGATTCGTGCAGATCATCGACCAGTACGGCACAAAGGGCGGCGACGCCGTCTATTACTACGCAGGAGTCTGCGAGCTGAAGCTCAAGAACTACGAGGATGCAATCGGGTATCTCAACAAGTACAAGGGAGGCGACGATTTCCTCGCGCCGCGTGCAATCGCCTGCAAGGGTGACGCATACGTAGGCCTTCAGGAATACGACAAGGCTCTCGACTGCTTCGAGAAGGCCGCCGCAAAGAAGGACAATGTCTTCGCCGCAGGCTACCTCATGAAGGCCGCCGCCGTATGCGAGAAGCTCGGAAACGACGACAAGGCGCTTGCCCTCTACAAGAAGGTTAAGGACCAGTATCCTTACTCAATCGAGGGGCGCGAGATTGACAAATACATTTCAAGGATTGAAAACAAGTAGAATTGCATGAAGAGGGGCTTGAACACCCCTCTTTTTATGCGGTTTTGAATCAGTTTCGGAAAACAGAAAACATACTTTTGAAATATGGGAAGAGCATTTGAGTTCCGCAAGGAAAGGAAGTTCAAGAGATGGGGCCACATGGCCAAGACATTCACAAAAATCGGAAAGGAAATCACCATTGCCGTGAAGCAGGGAGGCCATGACGTGACGGGAAACCCGCGTCTGCGTGCGCTGATACAGACAGCAAGGTCCGAAAACATGCCTAAGGAGAACATCGAGAGGGCAATCAAGAGGGCTTCCGAGAAGGATCAGGCGGACTACAAGGAGGTTGTGCTCGAAGGACGCGCTCCTCACGGAATCGCCGTTCTCGTCGAGGCCGCTACAGACAACAACAACAGGACTGTCGCCAATGTCCGTTCATACTTCACCAAGTTCGGCGGCTCGCTCGGAACGTCCGGCAGCGTCGAGTACCTTTTCGACCACAAGTCCATGTTCCGCATCAAGGACAACGGCAAGATTGACCTTGACGAGCTTGAGCTTGAGCTGATTGACCTTGGAGTTGACGAGGTCTTCGAGGAGGAGAACGAGGACGAGGAGAAGGAAATCGTGATTTATGGCGAATACACCTCGTTCAACGCCATCCAGAAATACATCGAGGACCACGGCTACGAGATGATTTCCGCCGAGTTCACCCGCATCCCTAACTGCGAGCTTGTGGAGGTTTCGCCGGAAGACCGCGCCGAAGTCAACAAGCTCATCGAGAAAATCGAGGAGGATGATGATGTTCAGAATGTATATCACACGATGAAGGAAGAGGCCGAATAGAGGCGGTCTGCTGCGTTACGCGGGGGCTTTTGAATCCTCACAACCATCAAGGTTGCTGCGGTTCAAAAGCCCCCGCAAGCCTTGCATCCCATCCTCTATTCGGCATCTTCCGCCAAGCTATTTCTCTTTTTGAAAAAACAAGCAAAACTTGCGGACTGTCACATAAAAATATCGGCTAAAAAATTCTATTATTGGCGGGAAACTCTCCGCTGCGGGCAAATTCTGTCCAGAGACGCTGCATGACGGTGCTGTTGTCGTCGAACTCCCCCCGGGTCATTCCGCGAAGCATCTCGGCTTCAGTCCAGTCCCCGTAGTTTCCGAGCAGGAATGGGAGTTCGATGCTGTGGCAGGCTCCGAGTTCCGAGCCTTGAGGATGCCAGCCGATGCAGTAGGTTTGTACATCTATCCCGGCGGCGCGGAGTTTCGCGGCATAGCGCAGAGTAGGCTTACGGAATATCCTGTCCGTCAGGAATTTGACCAAGGGGTGGCGCAGAGGGGTTTTCCAGAGGAAGCCTGCCCATTTGCGGATGTATGGCGACGCGTCGTCCGCATTGTAGCCGAGCAGGACCCTGAAACTGTCCTTCCCGGCTGCTGCATCCCTGGCCGGATGTCCTTGGGCGCAGGCCATAGCATCTCGGTCCGGCTGTCCGCCATTGCAGTCGCTGCCCACGGACAGCGCCCCGACATGAGGAATCCTCATATAGTCCTGAAGTACAGGCAGAAATACCAGTCCGAGCCTCATTGACTTCACGGCATCCTGCGCCGCGATAATCTGCCCAATCGTCACTTCATTCCCCGTGATTGCCGCGTCAAGGAACTTTTCCCTGCGCTCCCGAACCGTTTCTCCCGATTCGTTTCCAAGTCCGGCAATTTCAGAGAGTTTGTCGAGAAAGGCATCCGTAACCTTTGCCGCAGCTCTCGGAGTTATCGTGTTTCCGAGCGGAGGAGACTGGAGTATAGCCCTGTGGAAGAGCGCCCCTCCCCCGAAGCGTGGAACATTCGTAACAGGTTCCACATCGTCCGCCGAGGCTATCAGCGACGCTATGGAGTGCGCCCCGGCCGACTGCCCGAAAACGGTGACGTTGTCCGGATCTCCGCCGAAAGAGGCGATATGCCTGCGAATCCATCGCAGCGCAGTTTTCTGATCCTCCAGACCGAGATTCGCGATTCCCTTTTCCGGCAGCCACATATATCCTTCAGCCCCAAGACGATAGGAAATCTTTACCACGACGACATTCCCCGCCTGCGCCAGCCGTGAGACATCATAGCGATGGTCCTCGCTTCCGCCGGTAAGATAGAACCCGCCATGAACCCACACCATCACGGGCAGAAGCCCGCCCTCTTTTTTCACGATATCAACACTTATATCTCCGGCCTCCCCGGAACGCGCTGAATCACCAGCAGGAGCAGTCAATTGGCAATTCATGGATGAATGGGGCATGGTCACGGACAGGCAGAGTTCCCCCTCACGCATTTCCAATCCGGAATCCGGGCCGAGCTGTCCCAGCAGATGCGACAGGTTCTGGGGGCAGACGCAGCCATATTCCCGAGCGTCATACACCTCACCCTCCGCAGAATCCGCCTCCACCGGCATCCCGAAGCGCTCATACCGCGCATAGACAATCCCCCGGAACACCGCCGTCCCGCTCCCCGTTTTCACTCCGATGAACTTTCCGTCAGCCGTGGCGACGGCTTCCGTTAAATCATCTTTTCTGATGTCTGTACGAATGTCCATAATCTAAAATTTGGCCTACAAAATTACACAACTGTTTCGTAAACGCGAAAAAAGTTTTACCTTTGAAGATTTAATCGGGGTTTGCGTATCAAACTCTAATAAATGAACCTGACATGAGCATCCAGACTGAAAAGATAAAAGAACTCGTCGAAAAAAGAAAGGTCGCCCGGCTCGGCGGCGGACAGACGAGGATAGATGCCCAGCATTCCAAGGGCAAACTCACTGCCAGAGAAAGAATTGCACTGCTGCTTGACGAAGGCAGCTTCGAGGAATACGATATGTTCGTGCGCCATCGTTGCCACAATTTCGGGATGGACAAGGTTCATTTCGACGGAGACGGGGTCGTGACCGGCCAGGGAACCATCGACGGCAGGGTCGTATATGTGTTCGCGCAGGACTTCACGGTGACCGGAGGCTCGCTTTCGGAGACAATGGCGCAGAAAATCTGCAAGGTCATGGACATGGCGGTGCGCAACGGGGCACCGTGCATCGGTCTCAACGACTCCGGCGGAGCGAGGATTCAGGAAGGAGTGAGCTCGCTGGCAGGCTTCGGGGAGATATTTGAAAGAAACATCCTGTCCTCGGGAGTGATTCCCCAGATTTCGGGAATATTAGGTCCGTGCGCCGGAGGTGCGGTCTATTCGCCGGCACTGACGGACTTCAACATAATGGTTCAGGACACGTCCTATATGTTCCTCACCGGTCCTGCGGTCGTAAAGAGCGTCACCGGGGAGGTCGTCACGCAGGAGCAGCTCGGAGGCGCGTCGGTCCACGCGACCAAGAGCGGCGTCGCGCATTTCGCCGCAGAAAACGAGCAGGAGGGGCTGCGGCTCATCCGTGAGCTCATCGGATTCATCCCTTCGAACAGCCGCGAGCACGCGCCAGAAAGACCGACCGACGACCCTTACAACCGCGTGGATTACAGGCTCAACGACATAATCCCGGACAATCCCAACAAGGCATACGACATGTACGGAGTCATCGGCTCCATCGTCGATGACGGAGTTTTCCTCGAAGTTCACAAGGGCTGGGCGAAGAACATAATCATAGGTTTCGCGCACATGGGCGGCAAGTCCGTCGGAATCGTGGCGAACCAGCCCAAGATACTCGCCGGCGTGCTCGACATCAACGCATCGCGCAAGGCCGCGCGCTTTGTCCGCTTCTGCGATGCCTTCAACATCCCGCTCGTCACCCTCGTCGATGTGCCGGGCTTCCTCTGCGGAACCCAGCAGGAGTACGGCGGCATCATCGCGAACGGAGCCAAGCTCCTCTATGCCTACGGGGAGGCGACCGTGCCGAAGATTACGGTGACCCTGCGCAAAAGCTACGGCGGGGCGCACATCGTGATGAGCTGCAAGCAGCTGCGCGGCGACGTCAACTACGCCTGGCCGAGCGCGAACATCGCCGTGATGGGAGCGGACGGGGCCGTTGAAATCCTCTACTCCAAGGAACTCAAGGCGACCGCCGACCCGACGAAGCGGGCAGAGCTCAAGGATGCTAAGAAAAAGGAATATGACGACCTGTTCTGCAATCCGTACTATGCGGCGTCGTTCGGATACATCGACGACGTCATCGAGCCTGCGAACACGCGCTTCAGGGTGATACGCGCCCTTGTGCAGCTTGAGAACAAGAAAGTGGAGAATCCGGTGCGCAAGCACGACAATCTGCCGATGTAGAGATCTGCCGATGTAGAAAGAAAAAGGCTTTGTGACATGAAATTCGGACTCATACTTACGCTCACCTCCGTTCTGGTCGTCTTTTTCGCGCTCACCGTGCTTTATTTCTGCTACGCCGGGATAGGCAAGGCGCTGAGCACTGACTGGAAAGGCAGATTCGGCAGGCGCGGGAAGAAGACGGAAGTCGGAGGGAATATGCCCCCGGAGGTCGCAGCGGCGGTGGCAATGGCGCTCGAAAGGGAGCTTACGACAGAGGATGAGGTCGCGGCCGCGATTTCTATGGCTCTTGAGGCCGAGGGATATGGAGATGTGCATGACGTCGAGAGCTATGTGATAACGATACGGAGACAGGACGGTTTCCGACGGAACGAATGGATAGGGAACGATAAGGATACGGAATGAATATAAACGCAACGGTTTATGGGAAGATATAATTTCAGAATAAACGGACACGACTACGATGTCGAAGTAAATTCGGTGGAAAACGGAGTGGCCGACGTGACGGTGAACGGAACCGGCTATAAGGTCGAACTCGGCTCCGCGCAGGCGGTCACGGCCGGGGATTGCGGGAAAATGCCGCAGCCTGTGCATAAGGCTGCCTCTCAGACCGCTGCCGGGACTTCCGGGACAACGTCCGTACAGCCAGTCGCACCTCCAGTGCAGGCTCCGTCCCCACAGCCGTCGGGCAAGGGCGAAACGGTCACCTCGCCCCTCCCCGGAGTGATTCTCGACGTGAAGGTCAGGGTCGGTGACAGCGTGAAGGCCGGTCAGACCGTCGCGGTGCTGGAGGCGATGAAGATGGAGAACGAGATTGAGGCTTCAGTCAGCGGCACGGTGACGGCCGTGAACGCGGCAAAGGGAGACTCGGTGCTTGAAGGAGCGGCAATAGTCACTATAGGATAAGTCAGGAACGGAACAAGCGTAAGCCCATGCACGAAATCATCGACAGCCTTCAACAGTTCTGGAGCTTCACCGGATTCTACAACTGCACGTGGCAGCATCTTGTCATGGTAGCGGTGGGAATCGTCTTCATCGTCCTCGGAATCGTGAAGAAATGGGAACCGCTGCTGCTCGTCCCCATAGGCTTCGGAATCGTCGTCGGCAACATTCCGCTTCCGGAGGGAATGCAGGTCGGCATCTATGAGGAAGGCTCCGTGCTGAACATCCTCTATCAGGGTGTAGTGAAGGGATGGTATCCCCCTCTCATTTTCCTCGGAATCGGCGCGATGACGGACTTCTCCTCGCTCATCTCCCAGCCCAGGCTCATACTCATCGGAGCGGCGGCGCAGATGGGCATATTCGGAGCGTTCCTGCTCGCCCTTTGGCTCGGGTTCACTCCGCAGGAAGCCGGCGCAATCGGAATAATCGGAGGCGCGGACGGTCCCACGGCCATATTCCTCAGTTCAAAGCTTGCGCCTCATCTTCTGGGGGCAATCGCCGTTTCGGCCTATTCCTACATGGCGCTCGTGCCCGTAATCCAGAAGCCGATCATGCTTTTATTAACCACAAAGAGGGAAAGAATCATCAGAATGGCTCCTCCGAGACAGGTCAGCCAGAGGGAGAAAATCATATTCCCGATAGTCGGTTTCATACTCACCGCGTTCATCGTTCCGTCAGGCCTGCCGCTTTTGGGAATGCTCTTCTTCGGCAACCTCCTGAAAGAGAGCGGAGTGACCAGAAGGCTCGCAGAAACCGCCAGAGGGCCGCTTATCGACGTGGTAACGACCCTCATCGGACTCACCGTCGGAGTCTCAACTCAGGCGGACCAGTTCCTGTCTCCGCAGTCGGTCAAGATCTTCATTCTGGGGCTGATTTCGTTTGTGATAGCCACTTTTTGCGGTGTGCTTTTTGTGAAATTCATGAATCTGTTCTGTAAGGAAGGACGGAAGATAAACCCGCTCATAGGCAATGCCGGCGTGTCGGCCGTGCCGGATTCGGCAAGAGTTTCGGAAATCGTGGGAAGAGAGTTCGACAGGGACAACCACCTGCTTATGCACGCCATGGCGCCGAATGTGGCCGGAGTGATAGGGTCGGCCGTGGCTGCCGGCATATTGCTGAGTTTTCTCGGATAAGCCGTACAGGGCAAAAGACATTGATACACAGATAAATATATAAAACAAAATAAAAAAATTACGAACAATGCAGAACAAATTGCAGGAACTGACAGAAAAGCTCTACAATGAGGGACTGTCAAAAGGAAAGACTGAGGGCGAGGCTCTCCTTGCCAAGGCACGTTCCGAGGCGGACGCAATCATAGCGGAGGCGAAGAAACAGGCTGAGGCAATCGTGGTGAAGGCGCAGAAGGATGCCGAGGACCTTAAGACAAAGACGGCCGGCGACATCGCGCTCGCGTCAAGGCAGGCGGTCAGCGAGACAAGGCAGGCGGTCGAGAATCTTGTCATCGTCGAGGCTGCCGACATGAAGGTCAAGACAGCCCTTTCGGACGACGAGTTCGTCAAGACGATAATCACTGCCGCAGTCAAGGCATTTGCCGACGGAAAGGACTGCGGAATCGAGCTCTGCCTTCCGGAATCGGCCAAGGGGACTCTCGACGGCTTCGTGAAGAACGAGGTCGCAAAGACTCTCAAGAAGGATGTGGAAGTGAAGTTCAGCAAGAAAATCGGCGGCGGGTTCACCATCGGGCCGAAGGACGGCGGCTACTTCATCAACTTCACCGACGAGGCCTTCAACGAACTCATCGGCGACTATCTCCGTCCGGCGACAAAGAAAATTCTCTTCGGGTAATCATGAAGAATTACGAATACATAATAGCTGGATTACCGGTCATCGACAGCGGATTCAGGTTCACGGACACGACCCCGGACCAGTTCATCGCGGAAATACGCGAGCAGCTGGATTCGAGGGACAACGCGCTCGTGGACTTCCTGATGAAGGGATATGAGGAGGAAAACCTCACTCCCGAGTTCTACGCCGAGGCGGTCTCGCACAGGAACCATTTCCTCCGCGAGTACTTCCGCTTCGACCTGAATCTGAGGAACGCGAAGGTCAGATTCCTGAACAAGGCTCTCGGAAGGCCGGCCGACAAGGATCTGATGGTTCTCTCCGGCAAGGACGGGGAGCCGCTCGTACTGCCGTTCGAGGAGGCGGACGCCGTGGATGCGATACTCCGGGGCGAAGACCTGCTCGTGCGTGAAAGGGCGCTTGACGACCTTGTGTGGGACAGAATTTCGAGCATGACCGTATTCGATTATTTCGACATCGAGGCCGTGCTCGCGTTCATAACCAAGATGCAGGTCGTGGCGCGCTGGTACAGGCTCGACGAGCAGAGCGGGCGCGAAATGTTCCGCAAGCTGGTCGATGAGGTGCGCGGAACCTTCAAGGGAGTGCAGTACAACGCCGGGCAGTAGCGCCTGCAGGCGCGGAAGAGCGGCAATTGCAAAATATGAATAATAATTTATAATAAAGTATATCAACAACATGAACAAGACTACAGGAAAGGTGACGGGCATCGTCTCAAACCTTGTCACTGTCGCGGTTGACGGTCCGGTTTCGCAGAATGAAATCTGCTTCATCGACGTTGACGGAACCGAGCTCATGGCCGAGGTGATCAAGGTCAACGGCTCGAACGCGGCCGTGCAGGTGTTCGAGAGCACCCGTGGCCTGAAAAACGGCAACAAGGTAGTTTTTGAGAACCGGATGCTTGAGGTAACGCTCGGCCCGGGACTTCTCTCAAGCTGCTATGACGGACTCCAGAACAATCTGACGACGATGACCGGAGTGTTCCTCAAGAGGGGCGAATACACCGAGCCTCTCGACCACGGGAAACTTTGGGACTTCACCCCTATAGCGAAGCCGGGCGACAAGGTAGGCGCCGCTGACTGGCTCGGAGAGGTGAAGGAAGGCTGGCTGCCTCACAAGATTATGGTGCCGTTCGCATTCAAGGGCGAATACACCGTGAAGTCGGTTGCGCAGGCCGGGCAGTACAAGATTGACGACACCATGGCGGTGCTCGTGAACGAGGACGGCGAGGAAGTGAAGGTCACGATGACTCAGAAATGGCCTGTCAAGGTTGCCGTCAAGGGATACAAGGAGAAGCCGAGGCCCGCGAGAATCATGGAGACGGGAGTGCGCGTAATCGACACCCTCGACCCTATCGCGGAAGGCGGCACGGGCTTTATCCCGGGGCCGTTCGGCTGCGGAAAGACCGTGCTCCAGCACGCTATCGCAAAGCAGGGTGATGCCCAGGTCATCGTGATGGCCGCCTGCGGAGAGCGCGCGAACGAGGTCGTGGAAATCTTCACTGAGTTCCCTGAGCTGATTGACCCCCACACGGGACGTCACCTGATGGAGCGTACCACAATCATCTGCAACACCTCCAACATGCCGGTGGCGGCACGAGAGGCATCCGTCTATACGGCGATGACAATCTGCGAGTACTACCGCGCCATGGGCATGAAGGTTCTCCTGCTCGCCGACTCGACTTCAAGATGGGCACAGGCCCTCAGGGAGATGAGTAACCGCCTGGAGGAGCTTCCCGGAGCGGATGCGTTCCCGGTCGATCTTTCAGCCATCATCTCGAACTTCTACGCGCGCGCCGGAATGGTCGTCCTGAACAACGGACAGACCGGTTCAGTCACCTTCATCGGAACTGTGTCCCCTGCGGGAGGTAACCTCAAGGAGCCTGTCACCGAATCGACGAAGAAGGCGGCACGCTGCTTCTACGCTCTTGAGCAGAAGCGTGCGGACCAGAAGAGATATCCGGCGGTGAACCCGATTGACTCATATTCTAAGTATCTCGAATACCCTGAGATTCAGGAATATCTCGAAAAGACCATCGCTCCGGGTTGGGGTGAGAAAGTCAATAAGCTCAAGAACCTCATCCGCAAGGGACGCGAGGCACAGGAGCAGATCAACATCCTCGGCGACGACGGCGTGCCGATGAACTATCACGAACTGTTCTGGAAATCCGAACTCATCGACTTCGTCATCCTTCAGCAGGACGCCTTCGATGCGATTGACGCCCTCTGTCCTCTTGACAGGCAGAAATATATGGTCGAGATTGTGCTCGGAATATGCGACCGCACATTCGAGTTCGAGGACTTCGAGAAATGCCGGGACTTCTTCAAGGAGGTCATCAACATTCTCCGTCAGATGAACTACTCAGAGTTCCGGGGCGAGCAGTTCAAGGCATTTGAAAATCAACTTAATACACTCCTGAGCAATGGCAAATAAGGCATATCAGAAAATCTATACGAAATTGGAAGGCATCACCAAGGCCACAGTTGCGCTGAAGGCCGACGGCGTTGCCAACGATGAGCTTGCCGTTGTTGACGGCAGGCTCGCACAGGTCGTCAAGACCAAGGGAGATCTCGTCACGCTTCAGGTGTTCGCAGGAACGGAAGGCATCCCTACCGACGCCGAGGTCATGTTCCTCGGCGAGCCGCCTGTACTTCATGTCAGCGAAGAGCTCGCGGGACGATTCTTCAACGCATACGGCCACCCTATCGACGGAGGCCCTGAGGTTGAAGGCGAGGTCCGCGAAATCGGCGGCCCGTCAGTGAACCCGTACAAGAGGAAGCAGCCTTCGGAGATTATCCCTACGGGAATCGCCGGCATCGACCTGAACAACACGCTCGTCTCGGGGCAGAAGATTCCGTTCTTCGCGGACTCCGACCAGCCGTACAACAATGTGATGGCCCAGGTTGCCCTCCGCGCCGACGTCGATAAGATTATCCTCGGCGGAATGGGACTCTCAAACGACGACTACCTCTACTTCAAGCATGAATTCGAGGCCGCCGGTGCGCTCGACAAAATCATATCCTTCGTGAACACTACCGAGCAGCCGCCTGTGGAGCGGCTCCTCATCCCTGACATGGCCCTCACTGCGGCAGAGTATTTCGCCGTGGAGAAGAACGAGAAGGTGCTCGTGCTCCTCACCGACATGACGCTCTACGCCGACGCGCTCTCTATCGTGTCGAACCGTATGGACCAGATTCCGTCAAAGGACTCCATGCCGGGCTCGCTCTACTCGGACCTCGCGAAGATTTACGAGAAGGCAGTGCAGCTGCCTGACGGAGGCTCGATCACAATCATCGCAGTGACGACGCTCAACGACGGCGACATCACCCACGCCATCCCGGACAACACCGGATACATCACCGAGGGACAGCTCTTCCTCCGTGCGGATCCGGATTCCGGCAAGGTCATCATCGACCCGTTCCGTTCCCTTTCTCGACTCAAGCAGCTCGTTCAGGGCAAGAAGACAAGGGAAGACCACTCGCAGGTGATGAACGCCTCCGTCCGCCTCTACGCCGATGCGCAGAACGCCAAGACTAAGCTCGAGAACGGCTTCGACCTCTCGGACTATGACCACCGCTGCCTCGCGTACGCTAAGGACTACGCCACGAGAATCCTCTCAATCGACGTCAACCTCTCCCTCGACGAGATGCTCGACACCGCATGGGAGCTCTTCGGCAAGTACTTCTCCAAGGCGGAGACCGGCATCAAGCAGGCGCTCATCGACAAGTACTGGAAGAACTAAATAATAACAGATTATATTTTTGAAATATTTGTTTTTCACAAAATGAACACATTCCTTATTGAATTGAATGATTTGATTCAGATTTTTGAGGATAGATTCATTTTGGAAGAGGGAGTGTACTGGGCGTACACGACCGATGAAAAATGACACTTTTCGATAAGTGAGAGCAGAGCCAAGCTTGCTTGAGCTATGCCGAACGTAGAAAAGCAACGATTGCAAATCGAATATAGACCAAAAAGATAATCAAAGCATCAATTTATGGCTATTAAGTTTCAATACAACAAAACTTCGCTGAATGACATCGGCAAGCAGCTGAAGATGCGCCAGAACGCCCTCCCGACGTTGAAGAACAAGGAGAGCGCCCTGCGTCTTGAGGTTCGCCGCGCCAAGGATTATTCGGAGAAGCTGATTGAAGATCTTGAAGCCGCCCTCAAAAAATACGACTATCTTGCAGCCCTCTGGAACGAGTTCGAGCCGGGCCTGATTTCCATCACCGACGTTGACCTTGTCACGGTGAAGGTGGCCGGCGTGAAGACCCCGGAGCTCAAGGGCATATCCTTCGAAATCCACGAGTTCAACGCCTTCGCCAAGCCGGCGTGGTATGCGGACGGAGTGGCAATCCTCAAGGAACTCTCGCGTCTCGGCATCGAGTCGGAGGTCTATAAGGAAAAGAGCCGCATTCTGGATTTTCAGAGGAAGAAGACCACCCAGAAGGTGAACCTCTACGAAAAGGTGCAGATTCCGGGTTATCAGGAAGCCATCCGCAAGATAAAGAGGTATATGGAGGACGAGGAGAACCTCTCCAAGGCGGCATCCAAGATTGTCAAGCAGAGACACGCGGAAGAGGAGGACGCTCAAGATGGTAACTAAGATGACAAAATACTCCTTCATCATGCTCTCTGAGCAGACGGAGGAATTTCTGGCTAAGCTGCAGGAGCTTGGGGTCGTCGATGTCACGCGTTCCCTCAAGCCGGTTGACGAAAAATCATCGGAGCTGCTTGCGGAAGCCGACGAGGCGAAGAAGGCCATGGCCGTTCTCAAGGCCTGCAAGGGAGAACCCGAAGCAGGGTTCAGCTTCGACGGCTGCCCGATAAAGGCTGTCCTTGACACTCAGGCGCAGATTGCGGAAACCTCTGCTGAGATTACCTCCGCGAAGAAGGAAGTCTCTGTCCGCAGGCCTTGGGGCGAGTTCAGCAGCAAGGACATTCACTCGCTTGAGTCCCAGGGACTTAAACTGAGGTTCTACAGCTGCCAGAAAAAGAAGTTCGACTCCTCTTGGAGCGAGATCCAGCCGCTCGAAGTCATCAGCGAGACCGACACGACCGTCTATTTCGTGACTGTCGCTCCCGCAGACGCGGACTACAGCTTCCCGATTGAGCCGATTGCGGCTCCTGAGGGTTCTGTGAACGAGGCCGAGAAGACCCTCTCTGAACTTCAGGACAAGCTCGCGGGCGAGCAGACCCGGCTCGGGAACCTCAAGTCATGCGGAGACGAAATCCGCTCGGCCTACGAGGAAAAGCTCGGCGAGCTCGACCTCTACCTCGCCGGGGCGGCTACTGAAAAGGCTGTGGATAACTGCGTGACGGTTCTCACCGGCTTCGCTCCGACATCGGACGACGAGAGGCTGTGCAGTGAGTTCGACTCGATGGATGTCTATTACACCCACGAGCCGGCAAAGAAGGAGGACAACCCTCCTATCAAGCTGAAAAACAACTGGTTCGCGAAGAACTTTGAAGTTCTGACCGGAATGTACGGAATGCCTGTCTATGACGAGTTTGACCCCACTCCGGTGCTCGGGCCGTTCTTCATGCTCTTCTTCGCCATGTGTATGGGCGACGCCGGCTACGGAATCGTCCTCATGCTCATCGCCCTCTATATGAGGCTGAAGATGCAGAACACGAGCCTCGGAAAGATGTACCGTCTCATCGGGTTCCTCGGCGGGATGACCTTCGTCGTCGGACTTGTGTCAGGAGTATTTTTTGGAGTACAGCCGCATTCACTTTTGATTCCGAAAGAAGCTGGCGATGTTTTACCAACATTCATTCAAAGCTTGTTTGGAGTGCAGAAGTTCGACAATCTGCCAATATTTGTCCAAAAAATTGGGAAAATGTGGCAATGGTTCCAAGATGGAAAAATCGCTGGATTCCCGACAATGATGGTCCTTGCCGTCGCGGTGGGCGTGTTCCACATCTGCCTCGCGATGATAATCAAGACCATCAACTTCACGAAGAGGTTCGGATTCAAGAACACCGTCGCCACATGGGGTTGGACGACGCTCATAGTCGGTGGCATCATAATCATCGCCCTCGGCATGACGAAAGTCCTTCCGGAGGAGGCGTTCAAATGGACAATCATCGCGCTCGCCGTTGTCAGCGGACTTGCGATATACGTGTTCAACACGCCTGGACGCAACCCGCTCAAGAACATCGGGTCGGGTCTCTGGGACACCTACAACATGGTCACCGGCCTGCTCGGCGATGTCCTGAGCTACATACGTCTCTACGCCCTCGGGCTTGCAGGCGGTATGCTCGGAAACGCGTTCAACATCATGGGAACCATGATTCTCGACATTCCTGTTCCGGGCGTGAACTGGGTGTTCTGCATCATAATCCTCATCTTCGGACACGTTCTGAACCTCGCGATGTCCTGTCTCGGAGCATTCGTGCACCCGCTGCGTCTGACATTCGTGGAGTACTTCAAAAATTCCGGATATGAGGGAACCGGAGCTAAATACAACCCGCTCACAAAACAGAAATAATCCCAAAACAGAAATAACAAAAACAATAAAATTTTACAATTATGAACGAAATTCTTGGTTATCTCGGTCTCGGCCTCATGCTTGGCCTTGCCGGCATCGGTTCCAGCTACGGAACCACCATCGCTGCAAACGCAGCCGAGGGCGCTCTCAAAAAGAATCCGGAGAAGTCTTCAACCTACATGATTCTCTCCGCCCTTCCTGCAACCCAGGGTCTCTACGGCTTCGTGGGCTTCCTTCTCTGGCTCGTCGTGTTCAAGCCGGACTTCGCCACCAAGGGTCCGCTCCTTTTCGGAGTAGGTCTTGCAGTGGGTCTCGTCTGCCTTTTCTCTGCAATCCGTCAGGGTCAGGTCTGCGCAAACGGTATCGTCGGTGAGAGCCAGGGGCACAGCGTGATGACGAACACGCTCATCTATGCCGCCCTTCCGGAGTTCTATGCGATTCTGGCACTTGTAGGCTCCATCATGGCAGTACTTTAGTCGGGCGAATCTGAGAGCGAACTGCCGCGTTGCTCATCTTGATGAAATCCTCACAACCATCAGGTTGCTGCGGTTTCATCTTCACTGAGCGCCTTGCATTTCATCTCTCATATTCACCCTCCCTCTCAGCTGTTACATAAGCGGATAAAAAGCTGCTTATGAAATTGAGAGAAACAGAATTGAGAGAATTTTTATAAATTTGCAGAGCATTTCGCTGAGGCGGAATGCTCTGATTTTTTGTAAGAAAGGTGAAAAGAATTTGAATTGCCTCTGAAATATGGAAACAAAGGTTGTTCTTATAACGGGGATTTCTTCGGGATTCGGGCTGGAGTCGGCAAGGATGCTGGCGGAGGCGGGATATACGGTCTATGGAACCGTGCGGCGCGAGGTGGAGCGCATTCCCGGCGTCCATTATCTGAAAGCCGACGTCAGGGACGCTGAGGCAGTGAGGCGTGCCGTCGATACGGTGATTGCGGAGCAGGGACGGATTGATATGCTCGTGAACAATGCGGGGATGGGCATCGGTGGGCCGATAGAGTTCACGCCGGACGAGGACATAGAGCTTCAGATGGGGACGAACTTCATGGGCATGGTGCTGTTCTCGAAGGCCGTGCTGCCGCACATGCGAAACAGAGGATGTGGCAAGATTGTGTTTCTCAGCTCAATAGGAGGACTTATGGGACTGCCGTTTCAGGGTTTCTATTCGGCGAGCAAATTCGCGGTCGAGGGATATGCGGAGGCCCTGAGGATGGAGGTTCACAGTTTCGGGATTTCAGTCTCGCTCATAAACCCGGGCGACTTTTCCACCGGATTCACGGGAAAGAGGCGGAAGGTCGCTCCGGAGGTTGCCGAGGCATACCCTGCCTATGCGCTGTCAATGAGCAAGATAGAGAACGACGAGGGTCACGGGCTGAAACCGGTCAAGGTGGCGGAGACGGTGGCGAGAATCGCGAAGGCACGCCGCCCGCGAAACCGCTACATCGTGGCATCCCTCGAACAGAGCCTTTCGGTGCTGCTCAAGGTCATACTCCCCTCTTCGCTTTTCTCCCGCATTCTCCGAGGATACTATAAGATGTAATCGAGATACAATATAATCATAAGAATATAAACGCGTTAAATATGAAAACAATGACAAAACTTTTCCCTCTTGCGCTCCTGACGGTCGCAATGGTTTCGTGCAACAGCAAGGTAGAGCCCGCTGCGCAGGATGACAAGGTTGCCGTGCAGTTCGGAGGCGGCATAAATGCCGTGAATGTAATAAGCCGCGCCGTCAATGACAAATGGACGGACGGAGACCGGATAGGCATTTTCATGGTCGGAGAAAACGAAGTCCTTTCCAAGGAGGCCATCCGCGAGAATGCCGACAACATAGCCTACAGAACTGACGGCAGCGGCGCGTTCACTCCTGTCAGCGAAGACGAAATCATCTACTTCCCCGACGGGCAGAATGGCGACGTGGATTTCTACGCATACTACCCGCATACGGCGGAGGTCAATGACTACAGGCTCGCGATTGACCTTACCGACCAGAGCAACCAGGAAGCGCTCGACCTGATGTACGCAAAGGCAACCTCCTGCAACAAGTCAAAACCGCAGGTGAAACTGAAATTCAGTCACATTCTGAGCAACCTCATTCTTGAAGTCCAGCCGGGCAAGGGACTCACGCAGGACGACCTTGCCAAACTGACGGTAAAGGTCAAGGATGTGGATACAAAGGCGACGTTCACCCTTGTTGACGGCCTGATATCGGGAGAAGAGACTCCGGTAGGCATCACGATGAAGACCGTAGAGGCAGGCAAAAGATACGAGGCAATCCTGCTTCCGGAGACATCTCAAAGCCGCGAAATTGAATTCAATCTCAACAATGGCCACGACGATTCCTTCACATGGACAATGGAATCCGCTCTGAAAGGTGGCTGCCAATATTCCTACACGGTGACGCTGAGCCGCACCTCCGCGGAAGTCTCCGGCTCCATCAAGCCTTGGGAAGACGGCGGTGACAACGGTGAACATGAGGCAAAATAAAGACTCCTGAAGATGAAAGCTTACGGATTTCTATACATGACGGCCGCGGCGCTGCTGCTCTCCGCCTGCACCGAGAAGGAAGAGGAAATCGGAGGACCGGTTGCAGCGTCCGTGCAGGCAGGCATAAGCACACGTGCGACTGTCGATAACACATGGACTGCCGGTGAAGACGCAATCGGCGTGTATGTAACCTCCGCCGGGGCGACGAAAGGAAGCGACGTTAAATATGTCGCTTCCGACCAAACCGGCAGTTTCAGCCCCGCCGATGAACCGATTTATTTCGCCGACGGGAAAGACGCGACCTTCTGCGCCTATTACCCCTACACCGATGATTCCGAGATGAACTCCGACGGCACAATAAATTGGCAGGGCGGCAGTGTAAAAGACGGAAAATGCGACCGGGACTTTCTCTTTGCCGACGGCGCAACTGCCCGGAAGTCGTCTCCTGTGGTAAGCTTCACCGGCGACAAGGCCTTCAGGCACTGCATGGCAATGGTGAAATTCACAATCAAGGCCGGATATGGCATCGAGTATGGGGAAAAGCTTCTTAATTTCATTATGGATGAAGTGCATAATGACGGAACCGTAGATCCGAGAGACGGTACGGTCATGTTGTCCGCGGGAAAGACTGCGCTGACAGAACCGGTTAACCAGACTCTGGGCAAGGACCTTACAATCAGCTTCATTCTGCTTCCGCAAGCCGTGACGGACAACAGCATCGACATAATTTTGGAGACGTCGGTCGAAGACGCGAAAAACAAATATTCAACTACTTTGACCGCGCCTGCCGGCGGTAAGTTCGTCGGCGGAAGCGTTTATAGCTACACCATTCGTGTCACAAATGCAGGAATCAAGTTTGAAAACCTTTCAATAGAAACGTGGCAGGCAGTCAACCAGGGTAATCTGAACATTGACGCATAAGACCGGCAGTCAGAAATTACTCACGGATAAACAGATGAGCATGAATAAGATTGAGATTTTTACATACACGGCCATGGCCTTCATTGCAATAAGCCTTGCCGCGTGTACGAAAGACAATGATATGGTTCCGGCCTCGGGAGGTTCGGAAATCAACGCTGCGTTCATCACCTATGACGCGCGGACCCGTGTCAACACCTTAGACGATTCGCCTGACAGAGGAGGTCTATGGGATGACGGAGACAAGATTTCGGTGACTGTCGCCAAGGAAGACGAGATGGGGGATGAAGCCGTTTTCACCCTTTCCAATTCCGACGGAATGGACGTGTGGTCCCGTGACAGGTCGTTCTGCTGGGCGGATCAGAGTTCTGTCCACACGATATGGGCGACATATCCTTCTGAATATGACGCATTCTCCTATGAACTGCCCTCCGAACAGGAGACGGTGACAAAACTCAAAAAGGCGGACTATATAAACGGTTTATGGCAGGGCAAGCCAGCCGTTTATGTATCAATCCCGATGAGACACAGAATGACATTGGTGACGGTAACCTATGTACTCGGCAGCTCCGACTTTGAAGACAATACGGTTCCGACCAAGGCAGAGGTGCTTTCAAAAAACTCTCAGGCGGCATTCGACAAGGACGGGACAATGACGGGCCTTAGCGGAGGAGAGAAATGGGTCACGGCCTGCCTGCATGACGGCAACAAGTTCTCCGCAATCGTCACGCCCGGCCAATATAAGAGAGGTGAAGAGTTCCTGAAATTTACCGTTAACGGGAAGGAGTATAGGATAGCGATGATGATGGATACGGAGTTTCAGGAAGGGCACAAATGTACCTATAATCTGAATATTGGAAAGAACAAGGCATACATGACGAAGTTAAGCTGTGACAATCCGCCAGGCTGGACAGCGGAAGAAAACTTGCAGTCGCAGAGCGGAACAATAGGCACGCCCGACGAAGGAAAGACATCGTGGAAAGAGGGTGATGAACTGCTTGTCAATGCTTATGACAAACATCATGGAAATACATTTGCAAGCTTTACGTATAAAGGCGGCGCTTGGAATCTGACAAGCGGAGAGCTGTATTACCGAGAAGACAATGTGCCTCAGGGATATGTTTATTATGCCCCTGACTATATGTGGAATCCTTCCAGCAGCGTTCCCGAACTGAAAGACGGCAATGTGGCAGGGACTGGCGAATATATTGTATATAAGGCCCTTCCTAACAGTGATGGGTCCGGCCTGTACGTTTATTCTTCTGCCCAACAAGATTACTCGCGTCTGCGCATTGCGACCGAGCCGAACACCAATGTTTCTGTCATTGTCAGCGAGTTCACTCCGGTAAATGGCAGCGGTGCGGTCAATAGAAGTTATTCCCTCATGTCCGACGGCAATGGCAATGTTTTCCTGTATGGCAATTTTGCCGCCGGAGCGTCAGTCGCAGTCAAGTCCGGCGAGACTTCTCTGGCACAATATACCTTCACGACGGCAACGGAAAACGGCAAGAGCTATGCACTGGACGCCACGGGAAGAAGATAGCCTTAACTAAAAATTATTATCTTTGCTCTCGGTTTGGGCGAACGGATTGTTCATTTTTGCCCTTTGGTACAAAAGATGCAGGCTCAGTTCGCCCTTCTGCACTTACAGAAAGATTGTTTTATTAAATTTTTGTTGCACACATAACAACGTAAGATTATGGGAAACGAAAAAGCGACACGAATCCAGACCTCGCTTCTGAACGGAGTTGAAAAGAAAGCCTTAGTATGGATTGCAAAGCGTCTGCCTGTCTGGGCGACTTCAAACATGCTGACCGCAGTGGGAACATTCGGCGCGATTCTCTGCGCAGTAGGCTTCGGACTCGCAAACATCAATCTCAAATGGATGTGGCTCACGGTCTTCGGACTCTTCCTTAACTGGTTCGGAGACAGCCTCGACGGCTCGATGGCCCGCGTAAGACACACGCAGAGACCTGTCTATGGTTTCTTCATCGATCACAACATCGACATATTCACCATCATCGTAATGTGTGTCGGCGCAGGAATATCCCCTATCGCGAGAATGGACGTGGCTCTCTTCGTGCTCGTCGCCTACCTCGCGATTTCAGCCCACACCTACATCGGCACCATCCTGAAGAACGAGTTCAAGCTCACCTACGGCAAACTCGGGCCGACGGAATTCCGCGTGATTGCAGCTCTTGCCGTCATTTTCCTGATTTACTTCCCTTGGGCTGACTATAATGTCACCATCAACTGCTTCAAGGTCAAGGGCGGACTTGAGACCCTGAACGGAACGTATACACCGTTTGACTGGGTGGCAATCGGACTCGGCTGCATCATTTTCATTCTTCTGATTTCTTCTCAGATTCGGGATGAAAAGGCACTTTCAAAGATTGACCCGCCTAAGAAATTTGACGGAACATTCACTGAGTAACAACCATTTATATGCACCTGCCCTGCTCTCGCGGAGAGACTGAAGGGCCGGTGCATTTTCTATAAAAAACGTGCCGGTAGCTTAATCGGAATGGAGCAGAAGGAGAAGAAAGAGGAGAAGGACAAAGTCCTTTCACTGAGAAAATGGATTGACTTTGTGGTCAGTCGGGCGCTTGGTACAGTCGTCGATACGGCTGTACTCTGGGCTGTAGGCTGGGCGTTGAAGGAGATGGTCGCCGCGCATCCCGCCAGCGGTTTCTGGAGAGGGTTCGAGTATTGGGGCGAATATTGGATAGGTCCGGCTATCTCATTCGAGGTGGCCACCTTCGCGAACTTCCTCATGTCCTACTACTGGATTTGGAAGAACCGCATCAGCAACCGCTCGTCCGCGAAAAGTTTCTGGAGGCATTTCGGCGGGTTCAACGTCTCCTGCATCTTCGGATTTTTCGTGAAGATGATTTTCCTCGTGCTCTTCGAGAAAATCTTCGGCTGGGACGCATGGCTGTGCAACCTCCTTGCCGTCTGCATCTCGGGCATACTCAACTATTTCCTCGCGGAAGTGCTCGTCTTCAGGAAAAAGACGGAACGGCCGGAGCATGAACTGCTCAGCATTGAGGAACTCGGAGACATTGCGCCGGTGTTCAAGGGCACATGGGGACAGTGGTTCGGCAAGTTTCTGTTTGCGATTGTTGGCGTGAACAAGCTCAATGCGCTCTACAACCGCATCTATGGACTTGCGCCGGCAGGGAACGCTGCGCGGGGACTGCTTGAGAACATGGGCTGCAACTACCTCGTCGGCAACGCCGAAAGGCTCGAAAACCTTCCGGAGGGTGCATTCATAACCATCAGCAACCATCCGTACGGAGGGCTAGACGGGATTGTGCTCCTCGACCTCATTCTTCCGCACAGGCCTGACTACAAGGTGATGGTGAACGAGATTCTCGGACGAATTGAGCCGCTCCGCCCGGCGTTCATAACAGTCAATCCCACGACTACGAAAAAAGGCAAGCCGACAAGGACGACGCTTAACGGCGTACGGGAGACGATTGAAAGGCTCGGCGAAGGGCACGCGGTGGGATTCTTCCCGTCCGGAGCCGTCTCCGACCTTCATCCGGGAAAACGGGAGATTGCAGACCGGCAGTGGCAGGAGAGCATGATAAGGCTAATCCGCAAGGCCCGCGTGCCGATTGTACCGGTTCATTTCATCGACCACAATTCCTGGTTCTACTACTTTCTCGGCCTGATTGACTGGAAAGTACGCCTTCTGCGCCTGCCGCGTGAACTCTTCAACAAGTCAAAGGGTCGCCACCGCGTCGTCATCGGGGAGACCATCAGCGTGGAGAAGCAGGATCTGCTCACCGACCTTGACGCCTACACGGCATTCCTCCGTGCCTCGGTCTATCAGATGCCCGTCCCGGAAACGTTTACCCCGAGCAGAACCGTATAGAGAAGCACATCTTTTCGCTCATGAATACGTATGCAGAAGAAATAGCTACCGAGAAATCGGAAAGAGATAATCGCAGCAAGACAAAGCCTAAGTCCCCGAAAGCGATATGTCAGGCATCACATAGTCCGGCTGCCGATACAATTAAGCGGGCTGCCGCCGGAAGAAGTTGTGATGAGGTGCAGAAGAAGGGGGGACATAAGAAATCCGGGAAAAGGAAGGGACGGAAGAAGAGCCGGAGGAAGCGGACGGGAAAGGTCGTTTCGGTGTATTGGTTTGTGGCGGCGGCAGTCTTGACTGTGGCTGCCTTTGTCGTTGTTCCGCTGCTTGTCAGCCGCTGCTCTGGGGACACGGGCGTGCAGGTTCCGGAGGGGCACTACGGCTATGCCGTGGATATATCCAAGTACCAGAAGGACATAGTCTGGGACTCGCTTATGGTTCTCACCGACGCGCACGGGCACACGATGAGGTCGATAAAGTCGGCGAGCGGCATCCACAGGGTGAAATACGTGATGATTAAGGCTACCGAAGGAGAGCGCCACCACGACGCGCTGTTCGGGGACCACTGGAAGCGCTCGGCCGAGGCCGGCTACAGCCGCGGGGCCTACCATTTCTTCCGGAGTTCAAAGTCACCGGAGAAGCAGGCGCAGAACTTCATACGCACGGTCGGAAACATCCGCCACAGGGACCTGCCGCCAATTCTTGACGTTGAGACCATCCATGCGGGATGCAGCAATGCGGAACTGAACCGCAGGCTGCTCGTCTGGCTCGGGATTGTGGAGGAGCACTACGGCCGCCGCCCTATCATCTACACCGGCGACGCCTTTCTCCGCGAACGGCTCTCCCCCGAAGTCTATGAGTGCTACCCTGTTTGGATTGCCCGCTACGGCTCGGGACGAGGACTTGAACCGCCGCGCTTCAAAAACTGGATGATGTGGCAGTTCACCGACCACGCCACCGTCTATGGCATCCCCAGCCTCTGCGACCTGTCTGTCGTCGCCGTTCAGCAACAATAAGGGGTCTCTGCCATTCCTTTCTGCAAACAGATTTCTCGGCTTCACTTCGTTCGCTCGAAATGACAGGCTTTGTCATCTCGAAGTCATTAACTGTCATCTCGAAGTCATTAACTGTCATCTCGAACGAAGTGAGAGATCTTTATGCAAAAAAGGCTCCCGCCGAAGCGGAAGCCTTAAATTAAATTCTGAGAAAGTTGAAGATGTATGAATGTTCAATTGCGAGGCTTGCGAAGGATTTGAACCGGAGTTACCTTATGGTAATGAGGATTCAAATCTCTGAGCGTAACGAAGCAAGTGGGCATTCAGACGCTTCAACTATTTAGAGATTACGCGGGCCATTTCGCAAACCTTGTTTGAATAACCCCACTCGTTGTCGTACCAAGACACAACCTTGACGAAGGTAGGGTCGAGCTGGATGCCGGCCTTCACATCGAAGATTGAAGTGCGTGAGTCGTTGCGGAAGTCGGTTGAAACGACAGCCTCGTCAGTGTAGCCGAGAACGCCCTTGAGCTCGCCCTCTGAAGCCTTCTTCATTGCAGCGCAGATTTCCTCGTAAGTTGCAGGCTTCTCAAGCTCTACAGTGAGGTCAACAACAGAAACGTCAGAGGTAGGGACACGCATTGACATACCGGTGAGTTTGCCGTTGAGTTCAGGAAGAACCTTGCCGACAGCCTTTGCAGCGCCTGTTGAAGAAGGGATGATGTTCTCAAGAATACCACGACCGCCTCTCCAGTCCTTCTTTGAAGGTCCATCGACAGTCTTCTGGGTTGCAGTTGCAGCGTGAACGGTTGTCATGAGCCCTCTCTTGATGCCGAATGTCTCGTGGAGAACCTTGGAGATAGGCGCGAGGCAGTTAGTCGTGCATGAAGCGTTGGAAATAATCTTCTGACCTGCGTAAGTCTTGTCGTTTACGCCATATACGAACATCGGGGTGGCGTCCTTTGAAGGTGCTGACATGATGACCTTCTTTGCACCTGCCTTGAGATGCGCGGAAGCGAGCTCCTCAGTAAGGAAGAATCCGGTTGACTCAACGACAACGTCAACGTCAAGTGCGCCCCATGTGATCTGTGAAGGATCCTTCTCGGCGAAGATCTGAATCTTGTTGCCATCGACGATCATGTAGTTGCCCTCAACCTTGATGTCGTGGTTGAAATGACCGTGAACTGAATCATACTTAAGCATGTAAGCGAGGTAGTCAGCGTCAAGAAGGTCGTTGATACCTACAACCTGAATGTCGTTTGAGAAGTTCTCAACGGCAGCACGGAACACCATACGGCCGATACGACCGAATCCGTTAATACCAAGTTTAATCATTTTTTATAAATATTAAAATGTTAATAAAAATTTTCCAATTTTTCGTCGCCTTTCAGTTATGTTCCGCAAGGCAAAACCCGAATTGCAATTACAAATTCTGCGCCGAGAAGAACCCTCTCCGAAAATGCGCCGCAAAAATACAAAAAATAATGAAATAATAAAACTATCTTTGCAGTCGAAAACGAAACAGGAGAAAGAATAAACTGCATCGGAATATGAACATACTGATAACGAACGACGACGGATTCGAGTCCAAGGGAATCGCGGTGCTGGCGAAGATTATGAAGAAATATGGGAACGTGGCGGTCGTGGCGCCGTTTTCAGCCCAGTCGGGGATGTCGATGGCCGTGTCTCTGGGAGCGTCGAAAATCGCGTTCAAGGAAATCGAGAGCTCGACTTTTACCGGAGAGGACGGGCTGGAGCACACGGAAAGATGGGCATATTTAGACGCGACTCCGGCAAGCTGCGTGAAGTTCGCGCTGAGCACGCCGTGGCTCGGATGGAAACCGGATGTAATCGTGTCCGGCATCAACCACGGGGCGAACACCTCCGTCGCGTCATGCTACTCCGGGACGCTCGGAGCCACGGCCGAGGCTGCGGTCAATCACATCCTCGGCATCGGAGTTTCTCTCTGCAGCCATGAGGCGGACGCCGACTTCTCGCAGGTCGAGAAATATTTTCCGGGCATATTCGAGAAGCTCGTGGAAATCCCGAGACACAGCTACATGACCTACTACAACGTGAACTTTCCGTCAGTGCCGGCCTCCGAAATCAAGGGCGTGAGAGCGGGATATATGGGGCGCGGACGCTGGGTCAAGGAGTTCAGGAGCCTCGACGAGGCGGAGGCAATCACGGCCTCGCTCAAGGGAGCCCCGACTGGAGACCCGTCTGAAGACCCGGAGGTGAAGATGTACAAGCTGGTCGGAGACTTCAGCAGCGACTCCGACAACAGTGCCGACGCCGACCACCTGCTCACCGACAACGGCTATGTCTCCATCGTCCCGCACACCATAGACAGCACTGACTATGAACAACTTAAAGTTCTGAGCGGAGTTGCCTTCTGAATATCACTTTCATTTTGGGAGATAATTTATCGCTGTCATTTTGATAGATAATTTATCGCTGTCATTTTGAGCGAAGCGAAAAATCTTTGTGCTGAGAATTATGAGATACTACATCATTGCTGGAGAGGCATCGGGAGACCTCCACGGTTCGAACCTGATGCGCGGGATATATGAAAGGGAGCCGCAGGCTGTCATCCGCTTCTGGGGCGGAGACCTGATGAACGGGGTGTTTGAGGAACATCGTGGCGGCGTTCCACAGGACATGGAACAGCCGGCCGGAAGTTCCACGGAGACACGCCCCGCAACAGTCCCGTTCGGAACGCGGACAGGCGGGCTTGTCCGGCACTATAGGGAAGGCGCGGTCATGGGATTCGCCGAGGTGCTCGCCAAGGCCGGCAAGCTGCTCGGCAACCTGAGCCGCTGCAAGAAGGACATTCTGGCCTTCGCCCCCGACTGCGTGATTCTAATAGACTACCCGGGGTTCAACTTCAAAATTGCCGAATTTGCCCACAAACACGGTCTGAAGGTATTCTACTACATAGCTCCGAAGGTCTGGGCATCAAGGGAAGGACGCATCCGCAAGCTGAAGAAATATGTTGACAGGCTCTACATCATATTCCCCTTTGAAATTCCGTATTTCGAGAAAAAAGGCGTTCCGTTCGTATATAAGGGCAATCCGCTGGTCGATGCGATTGACGGCTGCAGGGCGATGAGCGAGACACGCGGGGATTTCCTTTCCCGCTGCGGTCTCCCGGACAAGCCGATGATAGCCATGCTTGCAGGCTCGCGCAAGAGCGAAATCAGCACAATGATGCCGGTGCTCACGGAATTTGCCGACAGGATGCATGCCCTGCCGCAATACGCGGGGTGGCAGTTCGTCGTGGCCGGTGCCCCGGGGCGTTCTCCGGAGGACTATCTCCCCTACCTCAACGGTCAGGAATACATCAGCCTGCTTTTCGGCGAGACCCGCTCGATTGTCCGCCAGGCAGAGGCGGCCGTGGTCAATTCCGGGACGGCGTCGCTTGAGACGGTGCTGCTCGGAACCCCTCAGGTCGTGGGCTTCATCATGGGCAGCAGGCTCACCTACGCCATTGCCAAGATGATTGTCAAGGTCAAGTACATCAGCCTCGGCAACCTATGTCTGAACCGCTTCGCATTCAAGGAGTTCGTCCAGAACGACTGCAATCCCGAAGCCCTCGTCGCCGAGGTACGCGCCCTCATCGAAGACAAGGCCTACAGACAGAAAATGCTCTCCGACTACGCCGAAATCCGCGCACTACTCGGGGGCTCCGGCGCCTCCGCCGCCGTCGCCGCCGACATGATTGAGCAGGTGTCATCGCGGATTGGCCAACACAACTGAATATGTGTCATCGCAAATTAACCAACATAACTGAATATGTGTCATCTCGAACGAAGTGAGAGATCTTTGCGCGGAACAGTCTCTCAGCACAAAGATTCCTCGGCTCCACTTCGTTTCGCTCGGAATGACATATTATCTACAGCTTTTATTTTCCCTTGCACCTTCGTTTCGCTCGGAATGACATATTATCAGTAGCTCTTATATTCCCTTGCGCCGAAAATGGCGGTGCCGATGCGGACAATGGTCGCGCCCATGGACGCCGCTATTTTGTAGTCGTCGGACATACCGAAAGAGAGTTCGCGGAAGGCAGGCGTGAGGTTCGGGCAGATGCCCACCATCGGCTGCAGGGCGGCATTCAGAGCGAGCAGCTTGTTGAAGTCCGACCGGATGACCAAAGCATCGTCCGTGTTCGTCGCCATTCCCATCAGCCCGCAGAAGCGGATGTGAGGCCAGCGTGCCGCTCCTGTCAGCACGGACAAGGCCTCTTCCGGAGCAAATCCCTGCTTGGTCTCCTCCCGCGCTATGTGGCACTCAAGAAGGACATCCACCCGGTCATCCGCGAAAGTGCCCTCACCTTTCCCGGCATCTCCGATCCCGGAGTCCCCTGAAACGGAGTCCTCTAAACCGGTGCTGCGGAATCCGTGATGTCCCGCGCACCACTGCTCAATCGCGTCGAGCAACTCCACGGAATCGACAGACTCTATCAGCGAAGCGTAAGGCAGCACAAGTTTCAGCTTGTTCTTCTGGAGATGCCCTATGAAATGCCACTGCACATCTCCCGGCATCTGCCGCGCCTTGGCGTACATTTCCTGCGGACGGCTCTCCCCGAACAGCCTCTGCCCCGCGTCATAGGCCTCACGCAGCGCCTCGACCGGGTGGAATTTGGAAACTGCCACCAGTTTCACTCCTGATGGCAGTTCCTTTCTTATATCCTCTAAATTATCACAGATGCTCATAACAAAAACGTTTGTCAATCATCATCAAATATGCTTTAGACACGGACGGTCTCAGTTCAAAGATTTCTCGGCTTCATTTCATTTCGCTCGAAACGACACAAGAAATTTCAGACACCCATGCTGTCATTTCGCTCGAAATGACATAAGGAATTTCAGAGATCCACGCTGTCATTTCGCTCAAAATGACATAAGAAATTTCAGACGTCCATGCTGTCATTTCGCTCGAAACGACACAAGAAATTTCAGACGTCCATGCTGTCATTTCGCTCGAAATGACATAAGAAATTACTGTCATCTCGAACGAAGTGAGAGATCTTTGTGCGCAATCACTTCTTTCCGCCGCGCTGTTTCTTCTGCTGCGCCTGCTGCATCTTCTGCGCCTCCTCAAGCCTCTGCTGCCACTTCGACTTAGGGAGCGGCTTGCCCTTCGAGGCCTCCACCTGCGCGAGAATCTTCTCCGGCTTCACGACCCACTTCTTGATGATGAAGGTCTGGAGCATGGTGAGCAGGTTGGAGATGAAGTAATAGTAGGAAAGACCTGAAGAGAGGTTGTTGCAGATGAAGAGCATCATGATAGGCATCAGCCAAACGCTCATAAACTTCATGCTCGCCATCTGCGGGTCGTTCGACATCTGGCTTGAGTTCATCTTCGAGTAGAGGAACATGGACACGGCCATCAGCAGCGCGAACAGCGACAGATGGTCGCCGAAAAGCGGGATGTTGAAGCCGAAGTCCAGAATCGAGTCGTATGCGCTGAGGTCGTCGGCCCAGAGGAACGACTTCTGACGAAGTTCGATGGACGCAGGGAAGAAACGGAACATCGCCCAGAGTATAGGGAACTGGAGCAGCATCGGGAGACATCCTCCGAGAGGCTTCACGCCGGCTCTCTGATAGAGTTCCATCGTGGCCTGCTGCTTCTTCATCGCGTCTTCCTGCTTAGGGTATTTCTCGTTGATCTTGTCCATCTCCGGCTTCAGCGCGGACATCTTCGCGGAAGACATATAGGACTTGATGGTGAGCGGAGATATGACAATCTTCAGAAGAACGGTCATAATCAGGATGATGAGTCCGTAGTTGCTGATGAACCGTCCGAGGAAATCGAAGCAAGGGATGATGATGAAGCGCGAAATCCATCCGACGAGCCATCCTCCGAGAGGGATGATTTTCTCATATTTCCTGTCGTATGACTTCAGCGTGTGGTAGTGGTTCGGGCCGAAATAGAACTCGAAAGGAATCACCTTGTCGCCGGCCTGCATCATGTCAACACCTGCCCTCGCATGGGCGGAGCACTGCATCAGATTGCGGTCCGCGTCATCCTCCGGGAAATATTCCACGGCGAACTCGCCCGATTCGAAGCCCTGCGGAGCCGTGAGTATGGAAGAGAAGAACTGCTGCTGGAAAGCCACCCACTCGAACTTCGCGTCAAGCCGCTTGCCGTCGTTCTTGCCCTTCCCTATCTCCTCCGGAGACTTTTCGTCCGGGACATAGTAGTCAATCTTGGAATACTGCTTCTCGTTCTTATAGCCTTTCTCAAGACGCGGAACTATGGTCTTCCAGTTCAAATCGACGGATGAGACCCTGTTCGGAATCACTTCGTCCATTCCCACGAACGAGAGTTCGTTGTGAACCATATAGCTGCCCTGCGAAAGGACATATTTCTGCTGGATATATCCCCCCTTCGCGAACGGAAGACGCATCACCAAGGAAGAGTCGGTGACCTCCGCGACGTCGAAGACGAACTCCTTCGTGTCCACGGACTCGCCGGCAAACACGTTCACGTTGAACTCGCTTGCCTGCGGAGGAATGAGATAGAGAGAGGAACTGTCAAACTTCACGTAGTCATTGAGCTTCACCGAATATGGCTGCGCGCCCCTTGTCGTGAAGACGATTTCCAGCTTGTCGTTCGAGAGAGTCACCAGTGAAGACTCGGCCTCGCGTGCCTTGGTGAGGTTCTCATCCTTGAACGGCTTGAGAGCCGGTTTCGTGCTCAAGGTCACCGTCGTAGAGGCGCCGAGAGTGTCACCCGAAGCGATGCGGTTCAAGGAGTCGAGCGCCATTGCCTCAAGCCTCTCGGCCCTTGCAATCGAATCCAGCTGCGCCTGATACTCCATCTGTTTCTTGTATTGGCGCGACTGGTACCATGTGAAGCCGAACATAATCACGCCAATCAGCACGAACCCAATGACTGTATTTTTAGTTTCCGATGTCATCTAATTCTTTTTTACGGGGTGCCTAAAAAACGGCCTGCGTCGTTGGATGGTTTGATGAAATCCTCACAACCGAGAGGTTGCTGCGGTATTCATCTGCACCATCCGCCTTGCATCCCATCTTTTTATGCATCCCCTATCTTTCTACTGTTTCTTTATATTGTTCCTAAATGCCGTTCTTTACTGCGGTTCCCTGCTGCTCACTCCTGTGTCGTGTCCAAGGTTCTGATTTTCTCGGCAAGCTTCGCAAGCTCGGCCTTAGAGTCGTCAATGCGTTTGCGCATCTGGTCAATCAGTCCGCCGGAGTTCTTGCCGGACGTGAAGAAGCCTATGTTGTTCTCATAGGTGGCTATGTCCTGCTGAAGCCTGGTGAACTTGTCAATCAGAATCTCCTTCTCCGAACGCTGAGGCCTTCCGCCGCGCACGCCGCGCTTCTCTGCGGCAGGCTCGACGCCGAACTTGGCCTTCACGGCAGCCTTGTACGCCTCGGCAATCTTCTCCTTATCCTTGAACGGAACGAAACCAATCTCCTGCCACTTCTGCCGGAAGTCTGCGAGCGCCTTCGCGTCGGCGTCGGCGTCCACGTTCTGATATGCCTCAATCTCCTTTATCACGGCCTGCTTCAGGCGGAGGTTCCTGTGGTAGTCGTCAGGCCTTACGTTATTCTTGTCCCTCTCGGCGAAAAATTCGTCACAGGCGGCACGGAAACGCTTCCAGACCTGCTCGGACTTCTTGTGAGGAACCGCACCGATTTCCTTCCACTGCTTCTGAAGCCCGATGAACTGCTCGGAAGCCTTCTTCCACTCGGTGCTGGACTTCAGGGCCTCGGCAGCCTCGCAGAGAGAAATCTTCTTCTCAAGATTGGCGTTCAGGCCGTCCTTGAAACTGGAGTAATATTCCCTCTTCTTCGCATAGAACGCGTCGCAGGCGGCACGGAAACGGTCATATATCTTCTGATTCTCCTTCTTCGAAGCGAAGCCTATCTTTCTCCACTCCTTCTGGATTTCCTCTATCTCCTTGGAAAAGGCATTCCACTCGTTAGAGCTGCCGGCTTCCCTCGCGGCAATCTCCTCGACCTTCTCGCAGAGAGCGGTCTTTGCCGCAAGATTCTCCTCCTGCTTCTTCTTGATGTCTTCGTAGAATCCCTGATATTTCTTGTTAATCACGGATGTGGCGGCCTTGAAGCGGTTCCAGATGTCATCCCTGTACTCCTTGGCGACAGGACCGTACTCCTTCCACTGCTCGTGCAGCTTCTGAAGCTCCTTGAACGCCTCCACGACATTCTCGTTCTCGGCCAGCTTCTCCGCCGCCTCGCAGAACTTCTCCTTCACTTCAAGGTTTTTCTTGAAATCGAGGTCGCGGAGCTCGCGGTTAATCTGCACCATGTCATAGAACTGCTCGACATAGAGCTGATAGGTCTCGTTAAGGTTACGGAACGCGGTGGCCGGCACAGGCCCGATTTCCCTCCAGCGGTTCTGGATTTCCCTGAATGCCGGGAAGGTGGCATTCACGTCCTCCTGCTTCTCCAGCAGAGCCTTCAGGTCCTCAATGACCTGCTGCTTGAGCTCCAGATTGTGCTCGCGCTCCTTCTCCTGCTTCTCGTTGAACTCCGCGCGTTCCTTCTTATATTCATTATAGGCGGACTTGAACCCTTCCTCGATTGCCGCGAACGGACTCTCTACGGCCTCGGCCGCAGCGTCGGCGACATCGGACAATTTCTGCATCGCGTCGGCCTTTTCCTTGCCGAGCTTCTTGTAGAATGCAGTCTTAATCATCTCGACGTTCTTCGACATCGTCATCTTCAGGTCGCTCGTGACCGTCTTCTGAAGTTCGGAAACAAGTTCCGCAAGCGTCATGTTCTGATAGTCCGGGGTCTCGTCCTCGACAGGCTCCTGTGTCTCGGGAACTACATCCTCAACGGTCTCCGGCACTTCAACGCCGCCCTCTGCGGTCATCTCCGGAACAGGCTGTTCCGCAGCGGCATTTCCCTGAACCTCAGGCTCTACATCCGGGGCGATAGCCTCGGGAATGATCTCTTCACTCATAAATTTAGAGAATTAAGTTTATACCCATGGACACGGCAAATCTTCGCGTTCACGCGCGTCCATTCTGCAAATATATGAATATTTGAGTAAAATATGTTATTTTTGTGCCTCAGAAATATGAAAAAAATATAATCTGCCCCGATATTGAGGATTATTTCCGGAAAAAGAAAACGCAAAAACTGAAGATATATGAGAATCGACA
Source organism: uncultured Bacteroidales bacterium (assembly GCA_934725015.1). GTDB lineage: Bacteria > Bacteroidota > Bacteroidia > Bacteroidales > UBA932 > Cryptobacteroides. Next base: position 165,165 of record CAKVAS010000002.1, on the reverse strand, counting down.
TACTCACAGTCGTCCCTGAGCTTCTGGACAGCCCGCTTAGCCATTCCATCGTGGGACGCGCGAGAAAGAAGGGAATCGTGGAAATATATGTCCATGACATCAGAAAATACGGCCTCGGCACGCACAGGAGGGTCGATGACTACAACTACGGGCCCGACGCGGGAATGGTGATGATGGTCGAGCCGATTTTCCGGATGATTGGGGAACTTCGCGCCGAAAGGGAATATGACGATGTAATATATATGTCCCCCGACGGCGAGGTTCTGACACAGGGAATTGCCAATGAGCTCTCGCTCAAGGGGAACATAATCCTGCTCTGCGGTCACTACAAGGGAATAGACCAGCGTGTGCGCGACCACCTGGTCACAAGGGAAATCTCCGTGGGCGACTATGTCCTCAGCGGGGGCGAGATTCCCGCCGCCATACTCGCCGACGCGATTGTGCGCCTGATTCCGGGGGCAATCTCCGACGAGACCTCGGCCCTGAGCGACTGCTTTCAGGACGACCTCCTCTCCCCTCCGATCTACACCCGCCCCGCCGAATTCAACGGCTGGAAGGTTCCGGACATCCTCCTCTGCGGCGACCCGAAGAAGATTCAGGCCTGGCAGGACGAGCAGGCGCTTGAGAGGACGCGTCGGCTCCGCCCGCATCTGCTGGAGAAATGAGAATCTGTCTCAAAAAAACGCGGGACTAGTAAAAACCGATTCTCAAAACAAACGCTGTCCGAAATTCAAAACAGTTTTTTGCGAAATGTGCGGATTTTTAGATATTTCCGCCATTTTCGGAATAAAAAACTGCGATAAAATTTTGTTATTAGAAAATAAACCCTATATTTGCAATGTCTTAAACGAGACGTACGTTTAAGGCCACTCATCTCTTCATGATTTGCGGGATGTCACCACTGACAAATATTCATGTGTCCGAGCGGCACATAGTTGACGTCGCTTATGACTTCCGCCGTTATGAAGAGCTTGCTGACCACTAATAATTAAAACACTACACTACTAACCGAAACAGCTCGCAGTGATGCGGGCTGTTTTTTCGGGGAGATGACATTCTTTCGGGGTGTTATTGGAATAATGGACATCTCTACCGTGCAGGTGTCGGAAATTTTGCGGTGGCAGGGAATGCATTGAATATTGGGATTTATGGCGACGACGGACATGAACGAATTTGCGGTGTTCAGCAGCAGCGACGAGTACAGGCGGTGCTGCCGGCAGTGTGTCGCTTTCGCCAAATCCTACACCTACGACACCGCGCAGGCGGAGTGCATGGCCGAGGAGGCTATGGTAATCCTCTGGAAAAGGTGCAGGGAGGGAGAGCGGATTGAAAGGCTGATGCCGTTTCTCTTCACTACCGTCCGCAACCTCGCGCTCAACTACCTCAAGCACAGGCAGGCCGACATCCGTGCACGGGAGGGGATGGGTTCGGACCGCGACCGCGAGATTCAGCTGCGGCTCAGCTCCCTGAACGAGTGCGACCCATCCAGGCTCTATCAGGCCGACATCCGGGAAATCATCGACGACACGCTGAAGCAGCTCGGGGAACGCACCGAGACCATTTTCCGCCTCAGCCGCTTCGAGGGCATGACCAACAGGGAAATAGCCGCCGAACTTGGAATTTCCGAAAAGACCGTCGAATACCACATCTCCAAGGCGCTGAAGGAACTCCGCGTGAGCCTCGGGGACTATCTTCCGATGCTGCTGTTCTTCAACCTCTATCACCTTGTCGGATAAGGAAAGAGAATATATGTTCCGCCGGAGCGGGAACATCCATTAAAAATTTTTCTCCGTATCATAGGGTAATCCGTCTTTGCTTACACATATTTATATATGCGTAAGAATATGACCAGAGAATTACTCGAAAAATACCTGAACGGGGACGCTTCGGACGAGGAGCGCCTCGAAGTCCTGCATTGGGCGGAGGAGAGCGAAGGGAACAGGAAGGAGCTGATGGCATACAGGAGCCTCTGCAATGCCCTCATTTTCAACGGAGACGCCGATGGAGGAAAGACAGCGCAGAACGAACGGGGCGGGAAGAGGCGCGGAGTCATCTTCAGGCGCGTCGCCGAAGCCGTGGCCGTGGCCGCCGCTGTTGCAGCCGGAGTCTTCTTCGGGTTCAGGCAGCATGAAGCTGACACTCCCCTCGCGGTTGAAACTCTCTGCGCGCCGGCCGGTCTCATCACTGAGACCATACTCTCCGACGGCACGAGGGTCTGCCTCAATGCCGGTTCAAAGCTGGAGATAATCAATTACAAGAAAAACGAAAGACGCGTCCGGCTCGACGGGGAGGCATATTTCGACGTCACAAGAGACGAAAGGCGTCCGTTCATAGTCGAAACCGAAAAAATCGCCGTGCGTGTCCTCGGAACCGAATTCGATGTCAACAGCAAGGGAGACGAGCACTCGGTCGTGCTCGTGCGCGGCTCCGTCCGGGTCGATTCGCAGACAGGCGAGGAACCTCTGAGCTACAGGCTCGTTCCGGGACAGCGGTTCTCAAGGAATCCGTCGGACGGCTCGGGAAACATCGCCATCGTAGCCACCGAGGACTACACCTCCTGGATAAACGGCTACCTTAAGTTCGAGAAACTTCCTGTGGAACAGGTCATCCTGAAGATTCAGGACTACTACGGCATCAGCATCCGCCACGACGGACTGCCGGAGGATGCCTATCCGATTACCGGCAAGCTTGACCTGCGGACAAGGGTCGATACGGCACTCGTGAACCTCGAATTCCTCGCTCCCGTAAACTTCGAGAAAATATCCGACAACGAGTATCGCGTCACGATGAAATGAGCGGCTCGCCGACAGGAATCCAACTTCTGAAACAAAAAATCACAGACAAATTATACTAATGACTAAAATCTCACTGATGAAAATTCCGCTCGTCGCGGCTGCGCTGACGGCGGTTCTGCTCCTTGGCGGGACAAGGGCTGCGGCAGCGTCCGAAACGCAGCTGCCCCAGCGCATCACTCTGACAGCGACGGGCATTCCGCTCGTGCAGATGCTCGGAAAAATCGAGCAGGTCTCCGACTACATCTTTGTCTATCAAGAAGATGTGGTCTCCGACATGACGAAGGTCAGCCTCGACGTGAAGGACGCGGACATAAGGGAGGTGCTCGGAAAGATTCTCCCGAAAGGAATCAACTACAGACTGTCCGGCAGACAGATTCTGCTTCACAAGGACGATATTCCTGCCCCCAACAAACCGGAAACGGCATCACAGAAGCCTCGGCAGCCGCTTACGGTAAAGGGCAAGGTCACTGACAGCGCCGGGGAGCCGGTCGTCGGGGCATACGTGATGCTGAAGGGCTCGCAGGACGGGGTCATAGCCGACATCGACGGAGACTGGAGCATGGACGTGACGGCGCCGGACGCGGTGCTCGTGTTCTCCGCGTTGAGCTATGCCACGCAGGAAGTGGCGGTGAACGGACGCGCCGTGCTCAACGTCACGATGCAGAACGAGACAAGCCGGCTCGACGAAGTCGTTGTCATCGGCTACGGCACGCAGACCAAGGCGACCATCACGGGAGCGCTTTCGGTGGTCGATACGAAGAAACTCGTGGAAGCGCCGGTGTCAAGCATCTCGAACGTGCTCGCAGGCGCGGTGCCTGGAGTCTCCACCGTCCAGATGTCCGGCCAGCCGGGAAAGGACGCGGCCTCAATCTACATCCGCGGAACAGGCTCGCTTTCAAGCGAACTATCCGCGCCGCTCGTGCTGGTCGATGGCGTGGAGAGGGAGTTCTCGCAGATAGACCCTAATGAAATCGAGAACATGTCCGTCCTCAAGGACGCGGCCTCCACGGCAGTCTTCGGAGTGAGGGGCGCGAACGGCGTGATTCTCATCACCACAAGGCGCGGAAAGGAGGGACGGATGAGCATCAGCGTCAGCTCCAACACCGGAGTCCAGCGGCCGATAAGCCTCGTCGAGCAGGCGGGCAGCTACGAATATGCCAACTTCTGGAACCAGAAGATGCACAACGACGGAGTCACCGACCCGTCAAGGCTCTTCTCCCGCGAGGCAATCGAGGCCTACAGGACAGGCTCCGACCCGATAATGTACCCTGACGTCAACTGGACGAAGATGATGTGCAACGACGTGTTCCTCCAGTCCAAGAACAATGTGAACATATCCGGAGGCAACGAGGACGTGAACTATTTCGTGTCGATGGGCTATCTCTACCAGAACGGTATCCTCAAGCAGCTGGACGAGCTTCCGTATAACAACAACTACTCCTACAACCGCTACAACTACCGCGCAAACGTCGATGTGAAGCTCACCGGCACGACAAAGCTCAAGCTCAACATCGGAGGCTACATCGGGCAGTCGCAGGAACCCTACTCCGTCGTCGAGTCCCTCGGAAACCCGTGGGTCTATGCGACCGTCTGGGCTAACCCCCTCAGCGGCCCGGGATTCATCGACGGAGTGCGCACCATAATCCCCAAGGGATTCATACCCACGGACATAGAGCTGCGTGACTCATATTCCTGCTTCTTCGGCTACGGCTATCACAAGGACTACAACGCGACGCTCAACGTCGATGCGGAGATTGTCCAGAACCTCGACATGATTACCAAAGGCCTGTCCTTCTCGATAAAGGGCTCCTACGACAACAAGTTCAGCCTCGTCAAGAAGCGCCAGTCATGGGGCGCGGAGCATCAGGTCGCCTACTACAAGTCCTATCTCGAGGACAAGACCAAGAAGATGACCGACCCGGACTACGACAAGACGATAGTCTATGTCCAGGAGGGCAGCAACTACGCCCTCGGCTACGGCGAGGACTACGGACGCGGAAGAAACTGGTACATAGAGGCGAAGCTCGACTGGAAGAGGAACTTCGGCCCGGCGGACGCTCACAAGGTGTCGGCGATGGTGCTCTACAACCAGTCCCGCAACTACTATCCCACCACCTTCACCTACATTCCCCGCAGCTACATCGGCTATGTCGCACGCGCGACCTACAGCTACGCCGACCGGTACTACATCGACGTGAACCTCGGCTACAACGGATCCGAGAACTTCGCGCCGGGCAAGACGCGCTACGGACTCTTCCCGTCGGCTTCCGTCGGCTGGGTGTTGACCGGAGAGAAGTTCATGAAGAAGGTACGCTTCCTCGACTACCTGAAGATTCGCGCCTCATACGGCCGCGTCGGAAACGACATAAGCTCCACGCGATTCCTCTATATGCCGGAGACATGGACCCAGAGCGGCTCCTACAGCTTCGGAGTCGATAACGCCAACGGTCAGGAGGCCTACGCCCGCAGCACCGCCGGGAACCCCGGAGTGACATGGGAGACGGCCGACAAACAGAACTACGGCTTCGACTCGGAGTTCTTCGGTACACGGCTCAGCCTCTCCTTCGACTGGTTCTTCGAGCACAGGACGGGCATACTCATCACGCCGAACACGGTGCCTTCCGTAATCGCGAAGACCCTTCCGGCGATGAACATCGGAATCGTGGATAACCACGGCTACGAGATTGCCCTCGGATGGAAAGACACGCTGCGGAACGGGTTCCGCTACAGCCTGAACGGAACGGTTTCGTTCGCAAGGAACAAGATCATCTACCAGGACGAGGTGCGCAGCCAGTATGACTACCAGAACTTTACCGGCGGCTCGACCGGACGCTACCTTCTCTACCGCTTCGAGCGCATCTATCAGTACAGCGACTTTGTCAGCGACGCGGACGGCGACCTGATTCTGAACCCGGAACTTCCGCAGCCGAGTTTCAATGTGCGGCCGGGCGACGCGATGTACGCCGACATCAACGGCGACGGCGTCGTGGATTCCAACGACAGGATTGTCACGGGCTATTCGACCCGTCCGGAATATGTATTCGGACTCAACTGCGGCCTCGGCTACAGGGGCTTCAGCCTCTCGATGCAGTGGACGGGAGCGACACACGTGAACCGTCTTCTCGCTGCGGGGACCTACAGAATCCCGTTCACGAACGCCGGAGGACGAGGCCTGCTCAAATACTTCTACGAAGACTGCTGGAGCGAAGAGAATCAGGGCGGAACGCTCCCTCGCGCATCCAAGACATCGGAGTCATGGAACGCCGAGGACTCCACGCTCTGGCTGAAGGACGCATCCTACCTCCGGCTGAAGTCCCTCGCGCTCAGCTACACGTTCACGGACACGAGGCCGCTGAAGGCCGTGGGAATCAAGTCCCTCGCGATCTCGCTCACGGGCTATAACCTGCTGACGTTCACTCCGCTGAAGTTCATGGATCCGGAGGCGGTGCCGAGCAACACAAGCGACTACCCGCTTGTGAAGTTCTACAGCTTCGGACTCAACATAACGTTCTGACGAAACGGGATTCCTCCAATAAAAATCACTTAATGATGAGACATATACATTTATATATATCAGCCGCGGCGCTTCTCTGTCTCGCGTCCTGCTCCGAAATCAAGTTCGGGGACAAGTTCCTCGGCGACAGGCCGGAGAGTTCCGGAGCGGACATAGACACTATGTTCAACTCCACCGTCAATGCGGAAAAAGTGCTGACTAAGGCATATACCTACCTCCCCTACGGGCTTCCGACGGACAACGCGCAGAGCCCCAGGCGTGCGGGAGACAAGCTTGGAGTCAATGTTCTTGAGGCAATTACGGACCTGCACCATTCCTACCGCGCCAACGAGAGCGACGGTCCGAACAACCTCTACTACAACGGGGCGCTGAGTTCTTCCGTCTCGTCGCTCTACGCGGGGACGGAAGCCTACAGGTTCGGGCAGGAATACGAATACTACGCAATCAGCTACGCATGGACATTCATCGAGAATGTCGGCCGCATCCCCGACATGACGGACGGGATGAAGCGCCAGAGGGCGGCGGAGGCCAGGATGATAATCGCGCTCGCATATTCGGAACTGCTCAGATATGTGGGAGGCGTTCCTCTGCTCGACCACTCCGTCGATGTGAACGAGACTTTCAGCTACCCGAGGGCGACATTCGCCGAGACAGTGGATTACATAGTCAGCCTGCTCGACGACGCGGCGACAGCCCTGCCGTGGAAGGCTTCCTACGGAGACGACGGAAGGATGAGCAAGAGCGGAGCCATGGGTCTGAAATGCCGCGTGCTCCTCTTCGCCGCCAGCCCGACCTTCAACTCCGACGCGCCATGGCATCCGGCCGCAGACAAATACACCTGCTACGGCAACTATGACCGCGAGCGCTGGGGACGCGCCGTCAAGGCCTGCGAGGACTTCTTCAGGGAGCTGCGGACGAACGGCTCCGTGGCCCTTGTCCAGCCTGCCGAGGCAACGGACAAGGCGAGAAGGGCGGCCTTCCGCAGCGCGTACTACGACCGGGGCAACAGCGAGATTCTGATTTCGACAAGGCGCGGGACATCCGCCGCGACACTCCTCAAGTCGTTCTTCGCGGAAAGGAACTACTCCGGCCCGACACTGAACTACGTGAATATGTTCCCGTGGAAGGACGGAAGCGATTTCCCGGAGAACTTCAACTGGAACGCGCCGTCAAGGCAGCCGTTCTTCGACGCGGACGGCAACATAACGCGCGACCCGAGGCTCTACGAGACTGTGGCCGTGCCCGGCTCCACATGGTACGACGGAACCACCGCCCCGCTTCACATAAACCACCCCAAGCACGGCAGCCCCTCCACGGGATTCGGACAGATGAAGTTCATACTTGAGAACACTGCGGACCGCAACGGCTACATCCAGTGGCCGTACCTCCGCCTGCCGGAGATTATGCTCGGATATGCCGAGGCGCTGAACGAATACAACGGCATCCCGGGGACGCTTGCCTACAGCTACGTCAATCAGCTGCGTCAGCGCGTGGGCCTTTCTGACATCAAGTCTGGAATGAGCAAGGAGGATTTCCGCGAGGCCGTGCTCCGGGAGAGGGCGCTTGAGCTCGGATTCGAGGAGGTGCGCTGGTTCGACATTGTCCGCTGGGGACGCGAGCAGGACTTCCGGAAGAAGCTCTACGGGCTTGAATCCAAGGGCGACCGCCAGACCAACCCGAAGTCGTTCACCTTCAATGTGATTGAGCTGAACACGAGGGCATGGGCGAACAGCTGGGACACGAAATGGTATCTCAGTCCGGTTCCCAAGACCGAAATTGACATGGGCTATGGGATGACTCAAAATCCAGGTTGGTAAGCTTGATAAAAAATCTGATAACCGAAATATGTTTATGAAATACAGAAATATGATACCGGCGCTTGTGTCCGTCCTGCTCTTCCCTGTCGCGGCTTCGGCCCAGACAGTGGACAGGGAGACGCTGGAAAGCAATCCATACATCGACGTCAGACGCGCCCTGTTCGGAAAGATTGCCGGGCTGAATGTCTATGCCGGCAGCGGCGACGCGACCACCGATAACTGCACGCTGAGCATACACGGCAAGACTCCGCTCGTGCTCGTCGATGGCTTCCCGAGAAACCTCAGCCTGCTGACGACCTACGAGATTGAGAGCGTGGAGATACTCACCGACGCCGCTGCAGCCGCGCTCTACGGGGTTCGCGGTGCTAACGGAGTCGTTCTCGTCACCACAAGACGCGCAAAGGAAGGCAGGCTCAAGGTCGGCGCGAACTATCAGTACGGTCTGCGGACCCAATGGCGCTCTCCCGAGTTTGCCGACGCAGGGCTCTATGCCGAGACTCTCAACGCCACGCTCAAGAATGACGGGCTCGCACAGCGCTACAACGCCCGCGAAATCGAGGCGTTCAGGTCCGGGAAATACCCCTACGCCTACCCGAACGTGGATTGGTGGAACGAGGTCTATAACAACGTGGCCCACAACAACCGCCTCAGCCTCACTTTCGAGGGCGGCAGCGGAAAGTTCCGTCACTACACGGTGGTTGACTATATGTACGACCGGGGATTCTTCAAGTCACAGAGCGCCGACAGCCGCTACAGCGCGGTTCCTTCCGACACCCGGCTCAGCGCAAGGACCAACATCGACGTGCAGCTCACCCGCACGACCGAGATGAGGCTCGGCCTGCTTGCCCGCTTCAACGAGCAGAACAGGGCGAACTACGGCAGCATATTCAGCGCCCTCTATAACACCCCGTCAGCGGCGTTCCCGATCACTGCGTCCAACGGAATGTACGGAGGCTCGGAGCTTTATGGAGCGAACAACCCCGTCGCGCTGCTCAAAGGCACCGGCAACACCAAGACCATAGGAGGAGCGGTGAACGCCGACCTCTCGTTAGTCCAGCACCTCGACGTCCTCACCGAAGGCCTACGCGCGGAGGCAGCGATTTCATTCGACGACTACGGGGCAATGGCCGAAAGCGCCACAAAGACATATATGTACAGGGTGCTCAGCCCGACAATCGCGGACGACGGAACGCTGGTCACGTCTCAGAAAGACTACGGCACAAACTCCAAGGTCCTCTCACACGGCTCATGGTTCAACTCCCTCTACCTCGACTTCGACTTCAACGCCAAGGTGGTCTATGACAGGGCGTTCAACAAACACAAGGTCGGGGCGGCGGCAATTTTCGACGTCCAGTCTCACACCGCTTCCGGACAGAACAACTCGAATAGGCGCATATCCGCCGGCATGACCGGCTCTTACTCCTATGACAGGCGCTACAGCGCCGACCTCGTTCTCAACCGGGCCGGCTCGGCCTATCTCGTGAAGGGGCACAGGATGATGTTCTACCCTGCGGTGAACCTCGCATGGACGGCCTCGGAGGAAAGCTTCCTCAAGGGCGTGGAGGGCATTGACCTGCTGAGGATTTCGGCTTCGGCAGGGCTCTCCGGCTGGGACGGCTCGCTCGTCCATGAACTTCAGTATCAGTCATTCAGTTCCGCAGGAGCCGGCAGCTACTACTTCACCGACGGAGGACTCTCCTACGGCATCGCGGAAGGCAGCCTTCCGGTCGAGAGGATAGTCCCGGAAAAGTCAACGAAGGCAAGCGGGGCCATCGAGCTGAAGGCCCTCGGGAACAGGCTCTCGCTCTACGGAACAGGATTCTACGAGCGCAGGAGCGACATTCTCATCAACGCGTCATCGACGGTCTCCGGCATTCTCGGAGTAAGCGCCGGCAAGCAGTGCGCCGGCGTCGACGACTGGGCGGGAGCGGACATCTCCCTCTCGTGGAACGAGCGCCGGGGAGACTTCAGCTACGGAATCTATGCAAACGCATCCTTCCTCACGAGCAAGGTCGTCAAGGACGACCAGGACTGGCAGCGCTATGACTACCTCTACCACAGGGGCAACCGCGTCGGGCAGTGCTACGGACTTGAGGCCGACGGCTTCTTCTTCAGCGAGAGCGACATACGCAGCACCATAACCCACACCTTCACGACCGTGCAGCCGGGAGACATAAAATATGTCGATCAGAACGACGACTTCCGGATTACGGACGAGGACATTGTCCCGATAGGCTATTCGACCATTCCTGAATGGTACTACGGATTCGGCCTCACCTTCGGTTGGAAGGGATTCAAGGTCTCGGCTGCGTTCCAAGGCTTGGGGCACGTGACCGTGAATATGCTGGACTCCCCTCTCTACAAACCGCTCGTGAGCAACGGCAACCTGTCGAAGTCGTTCCTCTCAAAGGAGACCCCGTGGACTCTCGAAAGCTCGGAGAACGCGACGGTTCCGCGCCTTACGACTGTCTCGAACGCCAACAACTACCGCAACGGCAGCGTATGGTACCGTGACGGCTCGTTCCTCAAGCTGCGTGACGTGACGGTTTCCTACACCTTCCCCAAGAGCATGTTCAGGGTCATGACCATGGAGCTCTACCTCAAGGGAACGGATGTCTTCAGCATCGACTCGCTCGGCATCGTCGATCCGGAACGCATCGGCGCCGGCTATCCGACGTCCCGCGCATGGTGGGCAGGACTGCGCCTCAACTTTTAGACATTGTTTTTTCATATTCAACAATATTCACGACAATGAGAATAATTCGGACAATATCCATATTCCTCGCGCTCCCGGCGACATTCGCCTGCTCGTATCTCGACTTCGACGAGACGAACGGACTTCAGGGGAAGGAGGATGTGTATAAATACTTCGACAAGACGAAACAGGTTCTGACGAACGTATATTCCTACATTCCGCAGGATTTCGGAGCGCTCGACGGCGCGATGAGGGACTGCGCCGCGGACGACGCGCTCTGGGGCAACCCGACGGCCCCGGTGCAGCGATTCACCAACGGAAGCTGGTCCGCGATAAACACCTACGACACGGGATGGGGATTCTACAACGGAATCCGCGCCGCAAACGAGTTCATCGCGTCAGTAGTGACGGTCGATTTCTCGCGCTACCGGACCGACCCGAACTACGAGAACTGGATGGAACAGTTCAAATATTTCAGCCACGAGGCGAGGACGCTGAGGGCGTTCTACATCTTCGAGCTCGCGAAGAGATACGGTGACATCGCAATGCCGACACGCGTCCTCACCACCGATGAGGCAAACACTCTCGGCAAGACATCATTTGCTGATGCGGTGGCTTTCATAGTCAGCGAATGCGACGAATGCGCGGCAGTTCTCCCTGCGTCCTACGAAGACCAGCCATACAAGGAAGTCGGGCGCGTCACCAAGGGTTTCGCGATGGCCCTGAAGACCAAGGCTCTGCTCTATGCGGCAAGCCCGCTCCACAACCCGGCCGGCGACAAGGAACTCTGGAAGAAGGCGGCAAAGGCGGCCCTCGAACTGATTGACTCCGGGCTTTATACACTCGAAACCGGGGACAAGTGCAACAACATCAGCTCGCGCGAGAACATATTTGTCCGGATGAACAACAACAGCTCGTCCTTCGAGGCGAACTGCTTTCCGCTGAGGTTCATGTACGGCTCACGCGGCTCGGTGCAGAACTGCGTCTATCCGACAGAGAACCTCGCATCGGCGTTCAGGACGGTGAACGGCTTTTCGGTGACGCTCACCCGAGGCGGCTACACCAGCGCCGACCCAAAGTTCAATCCAAAGAAACCATACTCCAACCGCGACCCGAGAATGGCGAGGACGCTCGTCTGCGACGGTTCGGTGTTCAAGGGCTCGGCAATCGAGACATTCGACGGCGGTCAGGACGCGGGTGAGGTGCTTCAGGGATATACGCCGACGGGGTATTACCTCCGGAAATACGTCATCGAGAACACGAGCTTCGACCCGAACGCGAAGGCCACCTACCGTCATCATTGGGTGGTGTTCCGCTATGCGGAGACTCTGCTGAGCTATGCCGAGGCCATGGCCGGGGCGTTCGGGAATCCGGACTACAGCGACGACGAGTTCACCCGCTCCGCCGCATGGGCGCTGAACCGCGTGCGCAGGAACGCCGGTATGCCGGAATGCAACGAGAAGGTCGAGAGCAGATTTTTGAATGAAGTCCGCAACGAGTGGAGGGTTGAGTTCGCGTTCGAGGACCACAGGTTCTGGGATGTCAGAAGGTGGCAGCTCGGGCCGGACACCCAGACTGACATCTATGGCGTGAGCATCGTGAAGAGCGGCAGCGACAAGACATATTCGCAGAAGGACTGCGGCACGAGGAAGTGGAACAACAGGATGAACCTCTACCCTATTCCGCAGTCGGAACTGGCGAAGAATCCTAATCTGGCCCCACAGAACAAGGGATGGTGATTTGAGTATCTGACTCCAAAATACATCTCAAATCTCCAAGAAGATATACAACTAATTATAGGATAATATAAACAATTAATAACCACAAAAATTTTGATGATTATGAAAAGGACATTTTTGATTTCGGCAATCGCCCTTACGGCGGCGGTTCTTGCTGTTTCCTGCCAGAAGGAGCAGGAGCAGAAGCCGTCAAAGAAACTCGAGTGCACGGCGCAGGAGAGCTACACGGTGGCTGCGACTGCGGCAAAGTCCGTCACATTCGACATCGCGGCGAACACTCCGTGGACAATCACGAGCAGCGAGACCTGGTGCAGGGCAACCCCGTCAAGCAGCAAGGAAAGCTCGCTCGCGGAAACAATCATCGTGAAGTTCGATGACAACACCGGCGCGGCTTCACGCGAGGCCACTCTCACAATCGAGGGAGAAGGCATCGAGAAGCCGACTCTCGTGAAGTTCATTCAGGGCGTGCCGGGCAAGATTACCGTCACTCCTTTCACCGAGAAGTTCGCGAAGGAGGGAGGCAAGCAGACATTCACCGTCATCTCCAACAAGCCGTGGGCAGTGACAGCCTCTCCTTCCGACTGGCTCACTTTCGAACCGGCTTCCGGCGAGGCTTCGGACCAGCCAGTGACCGTCACCGCGACGGCAAGATACACCGACGGCAAGGGTCACACCGCCACTGTCACCGTCACGAGCGAGGACGCCTCAGAGTCATTCGAGGCTTCAATCGAGGGACTGGTCTTCGAGGTTGAAGAACTGGAAGAAGGCGAGAAAATATTTGACTACAAGGGCGGCGAGAAGGAAATCAAGGTCGATGCGAACATCGACTGGAACGTCACCGTTTCCGACGAATATTTCACCGTGAGCAAGACTGAAGCCGGCATCAAGGTGGAAGCCCCTATGTCAAAGTGGTTCGGAAGAAAAAGCTTTACCGTGACCGTAACCCCTGCCACGGCAATCGAGGGCGTTGAGCCTGTAACCATTGAAATGGCAATCGCACCGGCGTCATACATCGACAACAAGGACGAGTCCGCATATAAAATCAATGAGGACGGTTCACTCACGCTGACGCTCGCGGAAAAGGGCAACGCCTTCATGAAGACATTCGACGAGTACAAGTACGGGAACTTCGTCTGGGAGTTCAGCGACGTCAGGCTCACGGAAGGTTACTTCTGCGTGAACAACTGGAACGGTCCGTTCTACCTTATGCTCAAGTATGGCTACAACATGGCACTGCTCGCCTGCGGCGGAGAGACGAAAGACGTCAACGGGCACAAGGTCGGCTTCGGGTTCGACGGAGGCTGGGACAACACATGGAACGACACCAAGAAATTCACTGAAGGAACGTTCCCTACCGACTGTTCCCGGCTCAAGTCAATCAGGCTTCTCATCAAGCCGACCCAGAGAACAGGCACGAACCAGAACCTCACGCTTTCAAGGAAGGTGTGGATTAACGGAACGCTTGTACTCGACAACAGCACAAATGTCGGTGACATCTGGGCGGCAAACGCCGAGTCTTGCGGTCTCTTCTACCTCTCGGGAGTTCAGGATGCCGTGGGTTCGCTCACAATCAAGTCATTTGAAATCGACACCGACTATAGTAAATACGCGAACGACTGATTTTGCGGGTGAGGTTGTCAGCAACCTCCGGGCAATCATATAATTCCTCAATTAACGGATATTGATGAATATAAATAAAACAATATTATTCGGTTCGGCTCTCATTGCAGGCGCGTTTGTCTCCTGCAGGGAAGACGACCCGATGAAATGGGTCGATCTGCGCTACCTTGCCGAGGACAGCTACACGCTGACGGCAGCCTCTCCGGAGCCGATACGCCTTCAGGTGAAATCCACCGACCCGTGGAAGGTCTATGGGACGGAGCCGCAGTGGTGCAGCATAAGCCCGTCAGAGGGCGGAGCGTCGGAACTTTTCGACGTGACGGTGCAATATACCGAGAACACGGAACTCGACGACAGGCTCGACACGCTCGTGATTCAGAGCGACTACTGGATCGGGAAATGGATTCCGGTGCGGCAGAAGGGAACCGCCTACCTCAACATCGAGGGCGCGGAGAACCTTACAATCGGGCAGTTCGGCGGAACGGCGAAGTTCAGCATACTCGCGAATCAGGACTGGAGCCTTGTCAAGGACGACAAAGCCTCATGGCTGACACTGATTAAGGACTCAGGGCACGGAGACGCGGAAATCGTTCTCGCCGTAAGCGCGGAGAACAAGGGCGAGAGGCGCTCTGCCGACATCGCCGTGCTCAACCGTCATGACGAGAAGGAGCAGACCGTGCGCGTATGGCAGGACGGCGTAGTTCTCTCCCCCGCCCGGACGAGGATGAGAACGACCTTCGACGCTCAGACGCTCTCTGTGGAAGTCAGCTCGAATGCCGACTGGACTGTGGAGAAAGCCGACGCCGGCGCCGGATGGATTGAGTTCCCGCAGACGGAGTTCAGCGGAGACGGCACGCTGCGGATTGCCCTCACGGAGAACACCGGCGCGTCAATCAGGACGGCGGAGGTTCTTCTCAAGACCAAGGCAGCCGAGGGGTTCGAGCAGATTGTGAAGAGCATAGTCGTGCGTCAGGCATACAACCCGACTCCGGACTACTACGACTTCGACGCGACGGGTCTTGAGCAGTGGATTATCAACGGCGCGGACAACGACAAGTCCGGCTGCAAGGTCGTGGGAAGCTGCCTCGAAATCTATGGGGCACAGAAGGTTCACCGCTACAACTGCGCCGCCGGAAACTGGGACTTCTTCATGAAGGCTTCCTCCGGGAAGGCTCAGCCGGTGATTTACTTCCAGTGCGGGGACTTCGACATGAGGTGGTTCGTCGATGCGGGCGCTGGAAGGACCAACGTGACGATGGTAGATAAGGGCAACACAAAGACATTCCCGGACTTCAACGTGCCCTACAGCAGCGCCGAAGACCACAAGTTCGGCATCCGGATGACTCCGGACAAGGACGGCTGGGCGGTGTTCTCGTGGGTGCTCGACGACAAGGTTCTCGGCTCCTACACGGCAAACGGCGCAGACGTGCAGACGAGTGCGCTGCGGTATAGTCAGGAACTCAAGTTCCACATATTCGTCGGAGCCTGGGAGAGCGGCGGGACAGCCGACCAGACGACCATCTGGAGTGGTTGGCAATATACTCTGCCGTATGAATTTATAGACTGGGGAGAATAGTGGAAATGGGGTCTAAAAAGCGGATTGCTGCGTTATACGCCTTGATGAAATCCTCACAACCATCAGGTTGCTGCGGTTTCATCTTCACCGTATGCCTTGCACTCCATCTTTTTATCCCCATCTCCTCCCAACTGCTTATACAAGTTGTTTCAAACACTTGAGATTTTTAGAGCATAAAAATGAAATTGAAATAAAAATAGATAAATGAAAAGAATGAAAATACTGATACTTGCTCTGCTGGCGACGGCGTGCGGGAAGAACGGAGGGGATGCAGAGGCGGAACCTTTGTTGAAGGACTTTGCATTGAAGGTGAATGAATTGAGCTATCATGCCAGCCTCGACGAGGAAAGCTGGACGGCGGCAATCGGCGTCATCGAGTACGGCGGATATGTCAGCGGCGTGAGCGTCGATCTGGCGGACGGGGCGACGATAAGCCCGGATCCGAACGATTTTCTCGGGAACTGGCCGCAGTCGCAGGAGTTCACCGTGAGCAATGGCGAGACTTCGCAGAAATGGACGGTGATGCTGACGAAATATGTCTCCGAACTGCCGCAGATTGACGGCAAGGACGTGATTTTCCGCGACGAGTTCGACACCGACGGAGAGGTCAACGCCGAGTTCTGGTCGCTCATCGGCAAGGGAACGGCGGCATGGCAGACGGATATGTCCGGAAAGCCGGAGCACTCCTACGTGAAGGACGGCAACCTCGTGCTTGTCGTAAAGCGTGACGACGACGGGGTCGTGCGCTCGGGCGGAATAAGGACCGAGTACAAGGTGAACATCAGGCACGACTGCCACATCGAGGCACGGATCAAGTTCGTCGATGACTGCGACAATGCCGGCCAGGCGTTCTGGCTTATGCCGGATTCGAGGTATCAGCTCTACAAGGGCTGGCCTGACGGCGGCGAGATAGACATCCTTGAGCACAGCTACCTCCACGACTACATCCAGCAGACTGTCCACAGTCACTACATCGACGTCGTGGACCCGAACAACAAGTACGCCGGCAAGGCGGTATATAAGGGATATAACCCCGGCCAGTACAACATCTACGGGCTCGACATACTCGAAAACAGCCTCGTCTTCTACACCAACGGCGAAAAGACGATGACCTACGAGAACATGCACCTCGCCGATGAGGCCGAGATGAAGCAGTGGCCGTTCACTTCGGACTATTACATCATCCTCAGCGCCAGCCCCGTCGGAGCGAAGAACCTCACCGCTCCGTCATATATGCACGTCGATTGGGTGAGGGTAACCAAATTATAGTGTCAATCTAAGACAAGTTACATAAAGCATTTATCAACAAGAATTTAATCATGATTAAAAATTCAATGGAAGGGGCAGCCTACTCTGCTCCGAAAATCTCGGTCATGAGAATTGAGACCGAGTGCGGATTCGCACAAAGCTTCGGCGAAGAGGGTCGTGCCGGTAAACTGACCTATGATTCTGAAAGTAATGACATCGCATTCTAAAGGAGGAAAGCAACTATGAAAAAGTATTTTTCAGCATTTTGCGTCCTCGCTCTCGCGGCGGGATGTGCGAAGGAAAACATCGCTCCTGTGCAGACTTCAGATGAGGTCCTGCTTACATCATACGCAGGTCAGCCTCAGACAAAGACGACAATCTCCGGTGACAAGACTGACGGATTCACTGCAAACTGGGCGGAGACCGACGCCATCGGTGTCTATACAACGGCAGGTACGGCGAACGCCAAGCATTCAATCACTGTCCTGTCCGACGGAACGGCAAAGTTCACGGGCACTGTAAAAGCCTCAGAGACAGAGCAGACGCTCTACGCATACTATCCTTACACAAGCGGCGCGACCAGCAATCCTGCGGCGGTCCTGCTCAACCTTCCTACCGTGCAGAAAATGAACGGAGACTCATACGATGCATCTGCTGCGATTATGGTCGGCAAGCCACAGGCAGCGACACTTGACGGTGAGAGCGCGGAAATCGGCAACTGGCAGTTCGCACACCTCGGAGCCTATTTTCAGGTGAGCGTCACGGGAATCTCTGCGGAAGGAATCTCTGCGGAAGAGACCGTGTCGCAAGTGACTCTCAAAGCCACGGGCAAGAAACTCTCGGGCGACTTCAAGCTCAACCTCGAAGACGGGCAGATGACATTCACAAAGGCATCCGCTGAGGTTACAGTTGACGTTCCGGAAGGAACAACACTCGGCAGCCTCGCAGCATGGGTTGTCGCCGCACCTTTCTCCCTTGCGAACGAGGAACTCCTGATAAAGATTGTAACGAAAGACCACATCATCGCGAAAAGCGTTGCGCTCACCAAGGAGTTCAGGGCCGGGAATGTCTATACTTTGGGAGTCAATGTCGAGCCGTATCTCACTGTTGAGGATTCCGGCAATCTGGCGTTCAACATCCACGAAGAAGAAAAAACATACAATGTATATTCAAATACAGAGTGGGAAGTTGTGTCCGACAACGAAGCCTTCACTGCGACAAAGGTCAATGCGAACACCCTGAAAGTGAAAACCGCCAAGAACACAAGTTTCTTACCGAAGACAGCCACAGTAACTCTCAATGGAACCGGGGTTTCAAAGACGCTCGACCTCACGCAGAAGACTCTCTGGAAAGCAAATCGCGGAAACTGCGTGTTCAACGAGGACGGTTCGGTGACGATAACGGCCGATGGTACTGAGAAAAGTCCGAGAATTATGGTTGACATCAACTCTCTGGCTAACGCCGTTGATTTTGGAGTGTTTACTTTCAAAATCCGTGAAACAAGCCTCTCCGATGGTTTCCTGCACATAAATACTTGGGGACATGGGAATAATTCGATATACTATCAGATTCAGATAGGAGGAAACAATAAACTCACTTGTAGCGGTGCATGGAACTGGGGGACTCCACACTTAAAGGAAAATGGTGCAGACAAAGACTACAGCATCGAAGAAATCAACAAAATCACTAGACTTTCATTCAAGGTAAGCCCTTGGTCCAACGGAGGATGGAACAATGCAACTCGTTTCCAACTTTGGGTCAACAACGATAATGACCAAGCGGTTGACGGCACTACGCTCAACTTCTGGGGGACAGGTAATCCGTGGAGTCCCAATGCTGCTAATTGGAACTATGGTGTTGATTTTTATGTCGGAGTCACAGACGCCGTCGGAAGCATAACCATTGAATCCTGCGACTTCACTCTAATTTCAAGACAATAAAACTCATTATGTCCAAGAAAATTCTGACACTCGCGCTTTCGGCGGCGGTCGCGCTGCCCGCACTCGCTCAGGTGACAATCGGTGACGAGGCCCGTGACAGGGCCTCCGAGCTGGTTGCCCGGATGACCCTCGAAGAAAAGATTGACTTTATCGCCGGAGACGCCGACGGGTTCCGCATCTATGGAGTCCCGCGACTCGGCATACCTGAAATCCGCACGGCGGACGGCCCGCAGGGGCTTCGCAACGACACGCAGAGCACAATGTACCCCTGCGGAATCGCGCTCGCGTCCTGCTGGAACAGGTCTCTGGCACTGGCCTACGGCAAGTCAATCGGCTCCGACGCGAGGGCACGCGGGGTTCACATCCTGCTCGGCCCCGGAGTCAACATCTACCGGGCGCCGATGTGCGGGCGCAATTTCGAGTACTACGGCGAAGACCCTTTCCTGACTTCGGAGACGGCCGTACAGTACATACTCGGAGTGCAGGGCGAGGGCGTGATGGCGACGGTGAAGCATTTCTGCGGAAACAACCAGGAGTGGAGCCGTCACCACACGTCATCGGACATCGACGAGCGGACTCTCAACGAAATCTATTTCCCTGCCTTCCGCAAGGCCGTGCAGGTCGCAGGGGTCGGTTCCGTGATGTCGAGCTACAACCTGCTCAACAGCGTGCACACCTCCGAGAACGAGGAACTTGTCAGGGTTCTCAGAGAAAAATGGGGCTTTGAGGGAATATATATGTCCGACTGGGCAGCGACATACTCGACGGTCGGGGCCGCCAACGCCGGTCTCGACCTTGAGATGCCGATTGCGCTCTACTACACCCGCGAACTGCTCGGCAAGGCAGTGGCGAACGGCACTGCGAGCGAGAGCGTGCTCGACGAGAAATGCCGGCATATCCTTCAGACCTTCATTGCCTTCGGCTTCCTTGACCGGGAGCAGAAGGACGAAAGCATTCCGCTCGACAATCCCGAGTCCGACAAGGTGGCGCTCGACGTGGCGCGTGAAGCCGTGGTGCTTCTCAAGAACGACGGGATTCTGCCGCTGTCCTGCGGGGCAGCGCCGCGCTCCAAGGCCGTAAGAAACATCGTGGTTCTCGGCCCGAACGCGGACTGCGTCCCGACAGGAGGCGGCTCCGGATTCGTGAACCCGTATCACACGAAAAGCGTCTTTGCCGCGCTTTCGGAGCAGGGCAGGAAGATGAAAGTCAGCCTCATCCCGTTCGAGGGCAGGATTGACGCCGTTCAGCCGGAGTTCAGCGAGGAACAGCAGGAACTCCTCCGCCGTGCCGATGCCGTGATTTACTGCGGCGGCTTCAACTCCGACCTTGAGCACGAGGACGGCGACCGCCCGTTCGAGATTCCGGCGGCTCAGACAGCCCAGATGCACCGGGCGTCGGAACTCAACCCGAACCTCATCACAGTCATCAATGCCGGCGGCGGCGTGCGCTTCGCTGACTTTGACGACATCTCAAGGGCGACTCTTCTGGCATGGTATCCGGGGCAGGCAGGCGGCCGGGCAATAGCCGAGATTCTCACCGGAGCGACCAATCCGAGCGGCCGCCTCCCGATTTCCATCGAGACCCGCCCCGAGGACAACCCGACTTTCGGCAGCTACTACGAAAACACGTTCCGCAACCTCCGCAGCCCCTATTCCCGCGTCTGCTACAACGAAGGTGTCTTCGTCGGCTACCGGGGCTACGACCGCAACGGAGCCGCCCCGCTCTATCCATTCGGCTTCGGCCTCAGCTACACAACCTTCGAGTTCTCGGACCTCAGCGCAGCCACGTCCGAAGACGGCAAGGTGATGGTGACTTTCCGCGTCCGCAACACCGGCTGGCGCGACGGAGCCACTACAGCGCAACTTTATGTCGGCGAATGCTCCCCGGCACTCCCCAGCCCGGCGACACTCCCCCGTCCCGAAAAGGAGCTCAAGGGATATGAAAAGATATTCCTTAAATCAGGCGAAAGCATGGAAATAACCCTCACTCTCGACGACGATGCCTTCAGCCACTACGACACCGCCCTCCACGACTTCACCGTCACCCCCGGCACCTACCGCATCCTAGTCGGCGACTCCAGCGCCAACCTTCCCCTCACCGCCACCGTCCAACGATAACACTACATATTATGGAAAGAAGAGACTTTTTGAAGATTTCGGCGGTCACGACAGGCGCCGCGCTTCTCACTAACCCGTTTTCGGCACTTGCCGACACCATTTCGCCCGGGGAGACGATGCCTGCGGAGACCACGCCCGGGGGAGGATATGCCCCGAACCCTAAAATTGCGAGAAAGATTGAAGGCTGCGGGCCGATGGACATAAGGAAGCTGAAAATCAGGGTCGGGGCAAGGCGGCCATTTTCCATGCTGCACATTTCCGACAGCCATCTCGTTCTGACCGACAGCCGTAACGACGACAGGAAGGCCCAGCTCGCCAAGTTCCGGAACAGGGAGTTCCCGTGGGCGATGCTCTATCACGAGCGGCTGATTGCCTACGCCCGCGAAAACCGCCTTCCGATTATCCACACCGGGGACATGATTGACTTCCTGAGCGAAATGGGGCTTGACTATGCAGTGGAGGCATTCTCGCGCGGGGATTGGATTACGGCCTGCGGCAACCACGAGTTCGCCAATTACATGGGATGGTTCGGCCCGGAGAAGGAGGACGCGGAATTTCAGGCAAGGTATTTCACGCAGGTTCAGGATGCGTTCCCGGACAAGTTCACGTTCACGGCAAGGGTAATCAACGGCGTGAATTTCATCACTCTCGACGACAGTTTCTACTTCATAACTAAGGAGCAGTGGGACAAGGTGGCTGCCGAGCTCGCGAAAGGGCTTCCGACGGTCATCATGATGCACATCCCGTTCTACACCCCGAAGCTCTACGACCACACCTCGCACGGCGGCACGAGGTTCTCCTACCTCTGCGGCGCTCCGTCCGACACCGAGCGCGAGGACAATCTAACACAGAAGTTCGTCAAGTGGCTCAGGGAGCAGCCACAGCTCAAGGCCATCCTCACCGGCCACCTCCACGAATTCTGGCAGGAGCAGTTCTCCCCCACCGCCGTGCAGTACGTCGTCGGTGGTGCCTTTAAGGGCGATGCCTATCACATCCGGTTCGTGTAATTACGGTGAACGAATAAAATTTATTTGGTAATATTCCGTCAGTTATATACTTTTGCATTCCAATGTTCAGAAACATATGAATGTCCTTTTTTCTGAACACCCCCAAAATGAAAGCTAATGATTAGACACATTTTTGCAATTGCGGCATTACTGACTCTGCCGATGTTTTCCTACGCCCAGAAATCCTGGGAGAGCAACCCATACGCGTCGAGAGGCGAAATCGTCACTCCTGTGCTCCGGAGCTCGATTGTCGATGAAATCATAATAGCCTCGGACAATCCGGGGAAATGGAAGTTTTCGGCTTCGGTCGAGGCTGAGGGCGGCAAGGAGATTGTCAGCATAGTGATGGACGCGCCGCAGCCGTGCGCACCGGCAAAGTTCAGCGTCTATTTCACCTTTCCGCAGAAGGGCGTGTTCAACACATGGAGTTCGGAAGTCTCCTGCGGAACCCATCTCGACCCGTTCTGGGGCGGCAGCAACCACTCCAGCGCACTTGCGTTCAGAATGCCGCTCTATGAGTATTTCGACGACAACGACACCAACTGCCTGACGCTCGCGTGCAGCGAGACTTTCAGACGTGTGGAGGCCGCTCTCGGACTTATGGAAGAGGGCTGCAACATCTGTTCGGAACTACGTTTCTTCAGGGAATCCGAGGCTCCTATGAGCCATTATGAGACCAAGATTATGCTTGACGGCCGCCGCGTATTCTGGGGTGAAACCATTCAGGACGGTGTCCGGTGGATGATGGAAGAAAATGGACTGCACGCACTTGAAGTTCCTCCGGCCGCGTTCGAGCCGCTCTACTCGACATGGTACCAGTTCCACCAGAACGTGACCGACAAGGCCGTGGAGGAAGAGTGCGGGCTCGCCGCAGGGCTCGGGATGAAGACGGTGATTCTCGACGACGGGTGGCAGACTGAGGACGGGAACAGAGGCTACGCCTTCTGCGGGGACTGGGAACCGACTCCTAAGAAATTTCCGGACATGGCCGCGCACGTCGCTGCGGTGCATGAACTGGGAATGAAATATATGATCTGGTACAGCGTTCCTTTCGTCGGATTCAACAGCAAAGCATACAAGAAGTTTGAGGGGAAATACCTCTACACCGACTGGGGACTGAAGTGCTCCGTGCTCGACCCTCGTTTTCCGGAGGTTCGTGAACATCTTGTAAATCTGTATGTGACAGCCCTGAAGGATTGGAACCTTGACGGATTCAAGCTTGACTTCATAGACAGCTTCGGGCTGCGGGGAGAGGATCCGGCGGTGAAGGAGGACTATGCCGGACGCGACATAATGAACGTCAACGAGGCGGTGAATGTGCTGATGAAGGAGGTCACGTCGGCTCTGAAGGCCATAAAACCGGACATCCTTCTCGAATTCAGGCAACTGTACATCGGCCCGGCAATCAGACAGTACGGAAATATGTTCCGCGCCGCCGACTGCCCCGGAAACGCGAAGGACAACAGGATGAGAATCGCATCGCTCAGGCTCACGAGCGGCGCGACCGCAGTTCATTCGGACATGCTCGAATGGCATCTTGAGGAAACTCCGGAAAATGTAGGACGCACGATTATCAATTCCATTTTCGGAGTCATCCAGTACTCCGCGATGCTGAGGGATATTCCCGAGAAGCATCTTGCAATCATGCGCAAGTGGATGGCATTCGCTGACGAACACCGTGAGACCCTGCTGCGGAGCGAATTCCGTCCTCACCATCCTGAGCTCGGCTACCCTGTCATCGAGGCGGAGAGCGAAACGGAGCGCATCGTCGCCGTCTATCAGGACAACGCCGTCATCGAGGCCGCACCTCGCGGCAAGCGTCTCTACATCCTCAACGCATCCGGCTCCGACAGCGTTGTAGTGCGGCGCGGCGACAAGGTCCGCACCGTCAAAGTCCCTTGCGGCGACTGGAGCGAGGTAAGATTTTAACCAACAAATCCTTTCCATACAAATTGCATCCAAGTTCAAAGCGTCATTTTGAACTTGGATGCAATTTTTCAAAATGTATATTGAAAATTGCGCTATTTTTGCAGAAATATCCGGAATATGGAAAGTTTTGAGGAATATGTGGAGAGGGAGATTATCCCTCAGTATGCGAAGTTTGACGCTGCGCACCGGGAAGATCATGTTCGGAGCGTGATTGCGAGAAGTCAGGAGCTGGCGAAGTTTTACCCCGTGAAGCCGGAGGTTCTCTACCTTGCGGCCGCATATCACGACCTCGGACTTTCCGAAGGGCGCGAGAACCACCATGTCGTGTCAGGGCGCAAGATTCGGGAGGACAGCGCATTGCGTCAATGGTTCAGCGAGGAGGAGATTGAACTTGCGGCCGAAGCGGCGGAAGATCATCGCGCATCGGGGAAGAATCCGCCGCGCAGCGTCTATGGCCGCGTCATAGCCGAGGCCGACAGGCAGATTGACCCGGAGACCGTGATCCACAGAACCGTGCTTTACGGATTCGACCACTACCCCGAAATGAACCGCAGGCAGATGTGGGAGCGGCTTCTTGAACATCTTCATACAAAATACGCCGAGGGCGGCTACCTCAGGCTCTGGATTCCCGAGTCGGACAATGCTGCGCGGCTCGCGGAGCTTCGCGGACTCATCGCCGATGAGGCGCGGCTGAGACAGATGTTCGACGAAATATATGATGAGGCAAAGAGCCATTCTCAAGCGGAAAGTCCCACAAACACTGAGACAAAGGAGTTATTGAGATGAAACAGAATAAGAACGACAGAAAAGTCATCTATATCTCTCTGATATTCATAGTGCTGGCGGCGATGTACTTTATGCCCGCCTCGGCGCTCGGGCAGACTCTCCCGGAAAAGGTCGTCAGATTCAGGATTGCCTATCCAGTTGCCGCGCTGGCACTTATGGGCGCTTATCTCGGCATGGGATGGAAGTTCGTGCTGGCGTTCCTTTTCTCCTGCACGGGAGACGCGATGGGAGCCTACGGGAGTTTCTTCGGTCAGATGGGATATTTCGCGGCGGCTCACGTCATGCTGATTTGGGCGTTTGCCGAAAGGCTGTGGAAAGACCGCAGGGGAGCTGACGGGAAAATCATATGCAGGAAAGGAGCGGCTTCCCAAAACGGCGGCGCGGAGGATTTCCGGAACTCACGGATATGGAAAACACTCACCGGACTGACCGTCGCGGCGGCACTGACATTCGCGTTCGCGCTCGTCATTCCCGAAATTCCGGAGGTTGCGCTGCGAATCGGGTGCGGAGCCTATGCTGTTCTGATTGCCGCGATGTTCGGGCTTTCGCTGATGCAGCGTTCGCCGCTTTTCGCCGTCGGAGCCGCGCTGTTCCTCATTTCGGACATGATTCTTTCATGGAACAAGTTTGTCGGGCCGGTCACCGCCGAAAGATGGCTGATTATGGTCCCATACTATCTCGGCCAGCTGCTGCTCTGGCTCGGCGCCGCCGGTTTGATGAAAGCGGAAACAGGGAGCGGTGCCGGGGAGAAAAATATGCCAAAGCAGGAAAATATGTCAAATATGGTAAGCCGCAAAGGCAATAAATAACACGCGCAAGGGGATGAAAGAAAGGGATATTCCACGGAAGATTGAGGTGAGAGGCGCGAGAGTGCACAACCTCAAGAACATAGATGTCGATGTGCCGCTTAACCGCATTGTCGGGATAGCCGGCGTTTCCGGGTCGGGAAAATCGTCGCTGGCGCTCGGGGTGCTGTATGCGGAAGGGTCGCGGCGCTATCTCGAATCGCTCTCGACCTACACTCGCAGACGCATGACTCAGGCCTCGAAGGCGCTCGTCGATGAGGTTCTCTATGTCCCGGCGGCGCTTGCAATGCACCAGAGACCGGGGATTCCCGGCATAAGAAGTACTTTCGGAACCGGCACGGAACTGCTGAACAGCCTGCGGCTTATGTTCTCCCGTCTCGCGTGTCACCGCTGTCCGAACGGCCACTATCTGGAGCCGTCGCTGAAAGTGGCGGCCGGGCAGGAGCTCATCTGTCCGGTGTGCGGAGAGCATTTCTACGCACCGTCAGCGGAAGAGCTGTCGTTCAACAGCCAGGGAGCCTGCCGGACCTGCGACGGGACCGGAACGGTGAGGACTGTGGATGAAAGCACGCTCGTGCCGGATGAGAACCTGACGATTGACGAGGGAGCCGTCGCGCCGTGGAACACGCTGATGTGGTCGCTTATGACCGATGTATGCCGTGAGATGGGTGTGCGCACCGACGTGCCTTTCAAGGACTTGACTCCCAAGGAGAGGGACATTGTCCTTCACGGGCCGGCTGAAAAGAAGCACATCTTCTATCACTCGAAGAACAGCAATCAGGCCGGCGAGCTGGACTTCACCTACTACAACGCCGTCTATACCGTCGAGAACGCCCTCGCCAAGGTCAAGGACGAAAAGGGAATGAAGAGGGTGGAGAAGTTCCTCCGGCTCGATGTCTGTCCGGACTGCGGCGGAACGAGGCTGTCGGATGCCGCGCGTGCCCCGAAACTGCGCGGGATTTCATTGGCGGAGGCGTGCACGATGACGCTCACGGAGCTCGTGGAATGGGTGCGCGGGGTGCCGGAATCGCTGCCCGAGGAAATGAGGCCGATGGCCGGGAGCATCTGCGAGTCATTCCTCGACACGGCAAAGAGGCTGCTCGACCTCGGCGTCGGCTACCTGACGCTCGACCGCAGCGCCGCCACTCTCTCCACCGGGGAAAGGCAGCGGATGCAGCTCGCGAGGGCTGTCCGCAACAGGACGACCGGTGTGCTTTATGTGCTTGACGAGCCGTCCATCGGACTGCATTCGGCCAACATCGTGGGACTCACCGGTGTGATGAACGACCTGATTGCAGACGGGAACTCCGTGGTTCTCGTCGATCACGACACGCAGATTCTCAAGGAGTCCGACTGGATGATTGAGATGGGGCCCGGAGCCGGCGCCGACGGCGGCCAGGTGATTGCGCAGGGAACGATTGAGGAAATCGAGGGCAATCCGGCATCGCGGATAGGGCCGTTCCTTTCGGGAGCGGCATCCGTGACGGTCGGAAATGAATGTACGCCGTGGACCGGAACCACAAAAAACGACCACTTATCAGATGCCGTGAAAAGCGACTGCGGCACTGAAGATAATGGCGGAAAAAGTGGCTTGCACAGTACTGGTGACAATGACCTCTTCGCAAAGGGTGCAATCTCTATGCGGACAGCGGCGATTCACACCGTGAAGCCGCTTGAGGTAAGGCTCCCCAAGGGCAGGCTGACCGTCGTGACGGGGGTTTCCGGCTCGGGAAAGACGACCATGGTGCTGGAAAGCCTCATTCCGGGACTTCAGGCCAAAATCGGCGGAGCGAAACTTCCCTCTCATGTCCTTGACGTCGAGGCCGATGGCATAAGGCAGGTAAAGCTCATCGACGCTTCCCCCATCGGAATCAACGTCCGCTCCACCGTGGCGACCTACGCCAATGTCCATGACGAGCTCCGCAAGGTATTCGCCAAGACACCGGACGCTAAGAAATGCGGCTACAAGGACGGGGACTTCTCCTACAACACCGGAAAGCTGCGCTGCCCGACCTGCGACGGGACGGGCGTCATCAGCCTTGACGTCCAGTTTCTTCCGGACGTGAACATCCCCTGCCCCGACTGCCGGGGGTCACGGTACTCAAGGCAGGCCGGACTCGTGCATCGTGAGAACGCTGCCGGCGAAAGGCACTCGCTTCCGGAACTTATGGACATGGACATCAACCACGCCACCGACGCCTGCGCGGACCTCAAGCTCGTGAGCCAGAGGCTCAATGTGCTCAGGGACCTGGGACTCGGCTACCTGACGCTCGGAGAGGAGACCCCGAGCCTTTCGGGAGGCGAGGCGCAGCGGCTCAAACTGGCAAGCGAGATGGGACGCGGTCAGGAAGATTCGGTCTTTGTCTTTGACGAGCCGACCATAGGTCTCCACCCGTCCGACGTTCAGACGCTTCTCGGCGTGTTCCGCAGACTAATCGCCCGAGGTGCCACGGTCATCGTCATAGAACACGACCTCGACGTCATCCGCAGCGCCGACTACATCATTGACATGGGTCCTGGCGGCGGCTCCGAAGGCGGCGTCATAGTCATCTCCGGAACCCCGGCCGAAGTCCGCGCCTGCCCCGACAGCCTTACGGGAAGATTTATGTAAAAAGTTTTTTGCGTAACGATTTATTTTAGTACCTTTGCATCGGGTAAGTCATGCACGACCAGCTCCCTCTGAATTCTCCCAGGGCCGGAAGGCAGCAAGAGCAGGAGGTTGTAGCGGTGCGATGTATGTAGCTTACCCTTTTTTTTTTACAAAAAGGGCAAGCTTCGACCTCCTACCCCCAGTCGGCTCAGTTTATTGAATAATTGCTTATCTTTGCGCTGTTTTATCATATATTTTATAATGAAAAAGATTTTGACATTGATGATTCCGGTTCTTGCGTTGTGCGGGTGCGGACAGAACGGGCCTGCGGTGCCGGGGATTGACCTCGCGGACCTCGACGAGAGCGTTTCTCCGAAGGTGGATTTTTACAAATATGCCACGGGAGGATGGCAGAAAAACCATCCTCTGAAGCCGGAGTATGCCCGGTACGGTTCGTTCGACATCCTCGGCGAAAACAACGAGAAGAGGCTCAACGAGCTGTTCCAGTCCATGAGTTCGCTCAAGACCGCGCACGGCACGGTCGAGCAGAAGATTTCAGACCTCTACAAGATGGGGCTCGACTCGCTCCGCAGAAACGAGGAGGGTGCGGCTCCGCTGAAGCCCTACATCGGCGGGATTCTTGCCATCTCGGACAAGGATGCGCTCGTCCGCGAAATTGCGGCGATGCACCTCGCTTCTGACAGTCCGTTTTTCGGGACTTATGTGATGGCGGACATGACCGACAGCGACAGCAACATCCTCTATATGAGCCAGTCCGGGCTTGGAATGGGCGACCGTGACTACTATGTCAAGGGCTGCGACCCTAAGCTGAAGGCCGGCTACCTCGGATTTCTTACCAAGGTACTCGAACTCGCCGGGCTTGACAACGCCGAGGGGCGTGCAGCCGACACGATGGAAGTCGAGGACGCGCTCGCCGAAAGTTCCTGGACAAGCGTGGAGTGCCGTGACATGGAGCGGCAGTACAACCCGACAACATTCGCCGAACTCACCGCCGCCTATCCGAACCTTTCCCTCGGCAGCTATTTCGAGGCGCTCGGAGTGAAGCCGGAGGGCAAGATTGTCGTGACCCAGCCGTCATTCTTCAAGGCTCTTGACGGCATCTTCGCGGCCGAGGATGTCGAGGTGCTGAAAAACTATCTGCTCGGCCATCTGGCCCAGGGAGCCTGCGGAGCGCTGAGCGACGACTTCTACAACGCGAGCTTCGACTTCTTCTCCCGTCAGATGGCCGGAGTGCAGCAGCAGAGACCGCGCTGGAAAAGGGCGATGTCCGTTCCTAACTCCCTGCTTTCAGAAGCCGTGGGCGAAATGTATGTGAAGAAATATTTCCCCGCGAAGGACAAGGAAAGGATGGCAAAGATGGTGACCAACATTCAGGCCGCACTTGCCGAGCACATCGACTCGCTCGACTGGATGAGCGCCGCGACCAAGGCGAAGGCGCATGAGAAACTGAATGCATTTACAGTGAAGATAGGCTACCCGGACAAGTGGAAAGATTATTCCACCCTCGAAGTGAACCCTGCGGCAAGCTACTATGAGAACATCCGCCAGGCCGCGCTGTGGTCCGTGCAGGACAATCTCACCCGCCTCGGGAAGCCTGTCGATAAGTCCGAGTGGCTCATGAGTCCGCAGACCGTGAACGCCTACTACAACCCGGCGACGAATGAAATCTGCTTCCCTGCCGCGATTCTCCAGCCGCCGTTCTACAACCCGGACGCCGACGACGCGGTGAACTACGGCGCAATCGGAGTGGTGATTAGCCACGAGATGACCCACGGTTTCGATGACCAGGGTCGTCTGTTCGACAAGGACGGGAACATGGCCGACTGGTGGACTGCGGAGGATGCCGAGGCGTTCAAGGCGAAGACTGCGGTACTCGTGAAACAGTTCGACGAAGTGGAGGTCCTCCCGGGCGTTCACGCAAACGGAGCCCTTTCCCTTGGGGAGAACATAGCCGACCACGGCGGGCTCCGCATCTCCTACACCGCCCTCCGGAACTCATTCAAGGGACACCATCCGGCTCCGGTTGACGGATTCACCGCCGAGCAGAGGTTCTACCTCGCCTACGCAAAGGTCTGGGCGGACAACATCACCGACGAGGAGATTGCCCGCCGCACCAAACTCGACGTGCACTCGCTCGGCCGCAACCGCGTGAATGTGACGCTCCGCAACCTCGACACCTTCTTCGACGCCTTCGGAATCACTGACGGCGACCCGATGTGGCGGCCTGTGTCAGAGCGGGTAATCATCTGGTAGTACGGGGCGAAGAAACGGCGGTCTGCGGCGTTGGACGTCTTGATGCTGCGCAAAGATTTCTCGCTTCACTTTGTTCGCTCGAAATGACACGATGTCAGAACAGCGGCTCGACCGGCTCGCGGTGGTCAGGGTCGAGGAGTTCGGAGCGGAACTTGACGCGGGCGAAGTTGAGCTTGTTCAGATCCACCACACGGATGTGGCTGTTGAACATCGTGCGGATGTAAATCTTGCGACCGCGCAGGTCGGTGGCGGTGGTGAACTGGGTTGCGGACGGGATGTCAGGAGGCGTTGTTCCGGCGGCGGTCTGAACTCCTATCGGAAGGTCGAAGTTGTTCAGGATGTGAAAGGCCTGAATGATGGTCTTGTCGGCGTCGGCAAGCTTCGGCGCAGTTGTCTGGAAAAATGCGGCGCGGACAAAGCGGGACGGAGGCGTGAAGTCGCCCGGAAGTCCGAGCATCCCGCTGCCTCCGCCGAAGGAATGGAGTTCAAGGCTCCCGACGGTGTTTTCAGTGACGGCTCCCGACTTGAGATTCACATAGTTGTTCAGGTTCGTGAGCTGCCAGTCAAATGACGGGGAGTTGGTAAGAACCCCGAGCGTGTTTTCGTAGAACACGCATTTTTCGTCAATGATTTCAAGGACAATCTGACGGCCGGACGGGTCCGCGAATCTCCAGTGGGCAGTTGAGGCACGCGGGTCGATGTTGTGGACGTGAACCGTCTCCACGGCCTTGATGACCTCGTCAACAGTAGAGCAGCATCCGAGGATATACGGAACAAGCTGAAGGTCCGCTATGCTCGATTCCCGGAGCAAAGGGCAGTAGTCCTCATATTTTCCATATCCCGGGAAATAGAAAAGTCCTGCGGAGAGTCCCTCCTCGTTCAGCCCCTCAACGATGAACTCCGCCTGCTCGACGGCGAAGCCCACATAGCCGTACTTTCCGGAGAAGGCCCTCCCCTGCTCCCCTCCCGGCACGAGGGAATGCCAGACATGATTCCGAGGAACCACGACATAGCGGTTGTGGTTGTCGTTCACGGCCCACTCGATTGTCCGGGCCGTCACCGTGCTTCCGTCCGCAGCCTTGAGCGTGATGCCCGTGCAGGCGGAACTCCGTGCAGAAAACGCCATTGCGGCCGCTGCGGCCAACATAATGGCTAAAGTTTTGTGTTTCATAATATTATATGGTTTACACTGCGCCCGCCGATTTCGCAAAATCCATACCCTACAAAAAATGCCCCGTTAGTCAAACGAAGTCATATAGAAAAAGCGTCACCCGACGATGAAGCCCCGAACAGCGTCAGCAGTGCCCGATAACCTGCGAAAGTCGCGATTTTTTATCAACTTTCGCAGGTTATCTGACGTTTTTTTGCGGAATCGGCCAATTTTACACCTGCTGGGAATCTTCAGATTCGGGGGCTGTGGGGACTGTGGAGGCAGCTGCGGAAATAAGGGCTGCGGAGTCAGGGTCAGGAGATTCTGATGAGGATGAAGCGGACATCTTTTCCGCGATGGAGATGACGTTCTCGATGCTGAGTTCGACACATGACGCTATGGTTTCGACAGAAATACCGGCTGCGAGAAGATTTCTCGCGACGTCCTTAGCTTTCTTCATGGCACCGTCACTGCATCCCGTTTCATATCCGCGAATCCATCCCTGAGTGTCTCCTATAAGCATTCCGGCCTCATAGAAGGACTGTATCCCCGGAGTGTCGTCGTCCGCCTTGTAATACATAATTATCGCTGTTATAGTTTTTCTATTTCACGAATCTACGAATAATTGTCAATTTTCCAGATACAAAATGTTTAAATCTCTGCAAAGATATGAATTATTTGGAGAATATAAAAACAAGTATATCAAAAACTTGACAAACAAAATCCCCTCCCCCACCACCGAATTCCCCACGCAACACCTTGATAACTCTGTAACTCTCAGCAAACCTTAAAAGGCAACTTCAACCATCGCTGAAAAAAAGCAATGCGGAGGTGGAATAAGGGGGGGGTGAGATGCAAGGCGCACTGGGGAATTTAAACCGCAGCAGCCTTGGCGGCTGTGAGGATTTAAATTTCACATGCAACGAAGCAGATTACCGCTTATTCCACCTCCGCCGCGAGGCCGCCTTCGCCCGTTTCCTTATAGAGCGAAGGCAAATCCTTCCCCGTCTGCTTCATCACGCGCACGACCTGGTCGAACGACACGCGATGCAGTCCGTCCGTATAAGACGCATAAATGTTCGCGTCCAGAGCCCTCGCCGCAGCGTAGGCATTGCGCTCTATGCACGGAATCTGGACAAGCCCGCAGACAGGGTCGCAGGTCATGCCGAGGTGGTGCTCAAGGCCCATCTCGGCGGCATATTCAATCTGGGCAGGAGTGCCGCCCATGAGCTGGTTCGCGGCGGCGGCAGTCATCGCGCAGGCGACGCCGACCTCTCCCTGACATCCAACCTCGGCACCGGATATGGAGGCGTTGGTCTTCACCACGTTGCCGACGAGGGCGGCGGTGGCGAGAGAGCGGACTATGCGGCGATCGCTGAAGTCATAGACCTTCTTCAGATGGTAGAGCACGCTCGGGAGCACGCCGCAGGAGCCGCAGGTCGGGGCGGTCACTATGGTGCCTCCGGAGGCGTTCTCCTCGCTCACGGCAAGCGCATAGGCGAAAATGAGCCCTCGGGTGCGCAGCACATCCTTATAGCCCTCGGCCCGGATGAAGTACGAGGCGGCCTTGCGGCGCAGGTGCAGCGGCCCGGGGAGCACGCCCTCGCGGTCAAGCCCGCGCTCGATGGCCTCCTGCATCACCTTCCAGACCTCAAGCAGATAGTCGTTGATGTCCCCGTCCTCAATTTCCTCGACATATTCCCAATAGGCCTTCCCGTTGCGGTTGCACCAGCAGAGAAGCTCAGTCATCGTGTTCAGCGGATAGATGTCCTCGGATTCGACGCCCGGCAGCTGGTCGCAGCGTATGGCCCCGCCGCCGACGCTGTAGAATGTCCATTCGTCGCGCAGCTGCCCGTCGTCATCCACGGCTGCAATCGTCATGGCGTTCGGATGCTCGTCCAGAAACACCTTGGGAAGCCACTCAATCTCCACCGGGCCGGCCTGCGAAAGCACCTCATTTATGGCGACATCGGTCAGATGCCCCTTCCCCGTCGCCGCCAGAGAGCCGTAGAGACGTACATGGAAGCGGTGAGCGTCCCCGTGGTGCGACAGATAAACCTTCGATGCCTGATGCGGCCCCATAGTGTGGCTGCTGGACGGTCCCTTCCCTATCCTGTATATTTCCCTGATTGATTTCATTTCCGTTCATTAAAAAAATCCCCTGTCGGGGCTGTCATTTCCAATTCCCCGCAAATTTACAAACTATGTAACAATGAAAAAATAAACCGCTTCAGATTTTCCTTTATTTCACAAAAAACAGACAGGCCAGATTTGTGACCTGTCTGCATGAGAATAGTCCTCCCAACGAGGGTGGGCGGCGGGCGCTACCTTGTCCAGCCTGCGGTCCAGTCATTGTCTGCCGGTACGGCACCTGCGCCGTCAACGGTGCCGACATAGCGGGAGGTGAAGCTGAGCTCCGCGTCAATCCTGTTCCCTGCCGCAGTGAACATCTCGTCAGTGTAGGAGAGGGATGAATTGGAGTCTCCCTTGAGCTTGCCGGAGATAATCACATTGCTGAACTTTGAGATGCCGTCAATGAATGACTTGAGCGTCGGGTCAGTCTCGAAGGTTATCGGATTTTCCTTGCCGCAGACAAGAGTGTTGGAGAAGCTGGCGAATGTGCCGGCTCGCAGGCGTATGCCCCTCTTGTTCTCGCCGCTGTTGTTGCCGATGAGGGTCACGTGGTCGAGCGTCGGGTTTGCCACAGGGGTAGCCTCTATCGCCTTGCCGTTGTTGTCACACTCGAATAGGCAGTCGCATGACGGGTCAGTCTGATAGGCCACGAGCCACTCTCCCCTGCCGTTCCAGCCTTCCGTCCAGTCAAAGCAGTCGTCCGTGCAATCGACAATCACGCAATGATCGACATTCACGCTGCCGCCGAAGAACTCGATGCCGTCGTCCGCTCCCATATAGCACTGCACGTATGAAATTGACGTGCCGCTGCCCACGCCGTAGAGGGTCAGGCCATTGGCTTCGTGCTCCGAGTCAAGGGCATAGCCGGAATATTCGATTCTGACATACTTCATCACTCCGGAGTTGTCGTCCTCGACATTGCCGCCGTAGGAAGCGTTGCCGATTTCCGATGTGTTGTCCGTGCCGGCGTTGGTGTGTGCGCGTCCGCAGATGTGCACTCCGCCCCAAGCCCCGGTTTCCTCACGCTCGGCAGTGAGCACGATTGGCTCGTCCTTTGTTCCGACGGCGTTGATCTTCGCGCCCTGCTCGATGAGGATGTAGTTGATTTCACCGTTGTCGCGCGCGATGACCTTCACGCCCTTCTCGATGGTGAGCGTAGCGGGAGCCTTGACCTGAAGGCTTCCGACGAGGCTGTAGGTCTTGCCGGCCTCAAGCTTCATGTCCGAGGTGATGGTCTTGCCACCGATTTCCAGGGCATCCGGATTCTCTGTCTTGCCGCCCTGCTCCTTCTGGCAGGCAGCGAGCGAAGCGATGCCGATGAAGGCCGCCGCAACCGCTCTGAAATTAAAACACTGCATAAAACTAATTGTTAATAAATGGTTTATATTTTTATAAAACAGTCAGAACTAAATCAGAAATTGCATGACACGCCCAGACTTATGCCCGTCCCGACTTTCCAGCCCTCGACATCGACGGTCCTCCCGGCCTGGGGAATCTCCTGGGTGAAGCGCACCGACGAGTTCAGGATGTTCCTGAGATTCAGGCTTATGCCCCAATGCCTGTTGAACCTGTATGAGCCGGAAAAGTCGAGGCTGTGGAAAGGCATCTGCCTCTCGTCGCCGAGCCCGAGTATGCCGACCGCATGGATTCTCGGTCCCTGCACGCTGTAGAGAAGGGTGAGGGCGAGCGACGAGCCGCCTTCGAATTCGGGTGCGTAGCTGATGTCCGCATTGACGAGATAGGGTGATGCGCCCTGGAGGGAACGCTCGCTGTTGGTGTAGGCTCCGCTTTCCGGAAGCTTGACGTTGGTGAATATGTAGGAAGCGTTTCCGCTGACCGTGAGATACTTGACTATCTCCTTGCGGAACTCTGCCTCCACCCCGGCGGCAAGCCCCTTGTCAGCGTTCTGGAACGTCTGCTCGACCGCGCCGCCGGAGAGGCGCTGGGTGCGCTCAATCGGGCGGTCGAGGTACTTGAAGTAGCCCGTGACGGCGAACATATCATTCGCACGATGCCCGAAAAGTTCGAAGCGCAGGTCAGCGTTCCAATTGTAGCCGTTCCCGAGGTTCTCGTTTCCTCGGAGCTGGGTGCCTCCGAAGCTTTCCTGATAGAGGAACGGGGCCATCTCCACGAACGAGGGGCGCGTGATTGTCCTCGACAGCGCCAGCCTCAGCGCCGAGCTCTCTCCGGTGGCGAATTTCAGGTTCAGGGCCGGGAAGAAGTCGAGCGCGTCTAAATTCCTGTGCCTGTCCTCCACGTCGTCGTTGTAATCGACGCTCTGCCGCGACGCCTCCATCCTCAGTCCGACATTCATGAACCACCTCTCCCCGAAGCGCAGGTCCGAATCGACGAACGCCGCTCCGATGAGGCTGCCGGCGCCGTAGCTGTCGCGCCCGTGCTGCTTGCGGTCGAGCCCGATGAGCCCGGACTTTATGTTGTCGTCATTGATGTACGGGTCCATGTTCCCGATGTCGTCAATTCCGTCGGTTATCTTCCTCATGCTGTAGTAGAACCTCGTGGTGCTGAAGTCTCGCAGCTTGTCCTTGGCTCCGAGTCCGAAGCCAATCCGGTTCCACTCGTCGAACACACGGGAGACACGAATATCCGCAACCACCTCATATTCCGTGAGTTTTCCGAAATATCTCTGGGTCTCCTGCTGGTTGAGGTTGAAGAAACCGAGGCTGCCGTCAGCCCTTCTGCTGAACATGGCCTGCCTCCTGTCCGGCTCGTCGCTCGAAGTCGCGCAGAAAGACGCGCCCCAGTCGAGGTTCCACTTGCCGTCGGCGTCGAGTCCGTGCTTCCCGGTGAGCTGGATGTCCTGCATCTGATAGAAATGCGACACGGAGTTGCTTCCGAGCAGGTCGTAGGTTTCGAGATGGTCGAACACGCTGCGCCTCTGATAGTCGGAAAGCGCGTTCCTCGCGAAGAAAAAGGTCAGTCCGAGGGAGTTCCTCGGAGAGAAGCCATACTCAAGGTCGAGCAGAGCGGCGATGTCAAGCTTTGAGGTGTAGCCGTCATAGCTGCTTTCGGTGCAGAGCAATCCCTCGGAACTTGCCTCGTATGTCCTGTAATAGGCATTTCTGACCGTCTCGTTCCCGGAACGGACGCTGGCGCTTGCAAGCAGGCTCAGTTCCCGTTCACCGAAATTCCAGCGTTTCCCGAATCCGATGCCGCCGTTAATGTCCGGAAGTGCGCGTGAATTCTTAACCTGAAACCCTGTGTCAAACAGGGAGTTATGCTTTGAATATTCCCTGAACTCGGAATACGACGACTTCCCGGCCTCCTTCCCGAGCCTCGGGGTCACGAACAGGGATTTTCTGTCCATCTGCCGGAAGTCCCCGAACATCGTCCCGAAATATCCTCCCGTGGAAAGCGACACCGAAAGGAAGTCCCCGCCGCGTCCCTTGCTTGTGCTTATGTCCACATGGGCACCCGAATAGTCCGCGTATGCCCCTGCCTCATAGACTTTGCTGACAGTGATGCTCCGGATTGTGGATGCCGGGAATATGTCGAGAGGTATCAGCTTGTTGTCGGGGTTCGGCGAGGCAATCGGAAGACCGTTCAGGGTCGTGGTGCTGTAGCGGTCGCCGAGTCCCCGGACTATCATCTGCCCGGCGTCGGCGATGGATATTCCGGAAATCTTCGCCACGCTCTCCTGCGCGTCCGAGAGACCCTTCAGCCCCATTTCCCGCGAACCTATGTTCTCTATGGCGTGGGACGACATCCGCCGCTCGTTCTGCAGTGCCGAGATGGTCTCGAAGTTCTTCCGCGCCGTGACCGTGGCGTTGTCGAGCAGCGTGTTGTCGGGAACGAGGCAGATGTGAAGACTTCCGTCGCCTGCGACCTTCGTCCCTTCCGTTTCCGAGAGAAGGGATATTTTTCCGTCATATACCCTTATATTGAAAGAAAGCGGAGAATACCCGATGTACGAGACCTCAATCGAATATTCCCCGTCCTTCATTTCCATCTCCACGAACCCCTCGACGTCGGTCATCGCTCCGACGCCGCTGCCGCCCAGGAGTATCGCCGCCCCGATGAGCGTCTCCCCGCTTTCCGCATCAGCGACCGCAAACCTGACCATCCGCCGGTCACCGCGCACCGATGCAACATTCTCTTTTCCAACCTTTTCCGAAGGTTCCGCCTGCGCTCCCCGCGCCGTCGCGACGATCATCGCTGCCGCCGCAATCAATGTAACAACTGTCTTTCTTTTCATATCGCCGGCAAAGTTAGCCCGGGATAATGACATCTTTTTTACGCATCGGTTGCGATAATGTTAAGACAGGTTACAATTCGATTAAGTCGGAAAAGCAAGCCCCAGCCAACTGACAGGCAAGCGCTATCAAACAAAAAAAAGAGAACGGCCAAGAAAAATCTTAGCCATTCTCTCATAGAAGCACCTTAGAGAAAAGGGATGCTAGACGCCCTTTATTGCAGCCTGCGCTGCGGCCAGGCGTGCGATAGGCACGCGGAACGGTGAGCAGGAAACATAGTTCAGACCAATCTTGTAGCAGAACTCGACTGATGCAGGGTCACCGCCGTGCTCGCCGCAGATGCCGCACTTGAGGTCAGGACGGGTCTCGCGGCCTTCCTTGACGGCGTAGTCGATGAGCTTGCCGACAGCCTTGGTGTCGAGGGTCTTGAACGGATCGGCGTCAAGAATCTTGTTGCCGAGGTAGTCGCCCATGAAGGTTCCGACGTCGTCACGTGAGAACCCGAAGGTCATCTGGGTGAGGTCGTTGGTACCGAATGAGAAGAACTCTGCGGTGCGGGCCATCCTGTCTGCGGTGAGGGCCGCGCGAGGAATCTCAATCATTGAACCGAACTTGTAGTCGATTGTCTGATGGGTCTCGCCTTCAACCTCAAGCTTAATCTTGGCGCATATTGCCTTCTGGAACTTGAGCTCGCGCTCTGAAATGGTGACCGGAATCATGATCTCAGGCTTAGGATGATAGCCTTCCTTGAGGAGTTCTGCGGCAGCCGTGAAAATTGCACGGAACTGCGTCTCCGAAATCATAGGGTAGGTGATGTGCAGACGCACTCCCCTGTGACCCATCATAGGGTTTACCTCGTGGAGGGACTCGCCCCTCTTCTCGATTTCCTGCTCGTTGATTCCAAGCTCCTCTGCAAGCTCCTCCCTCTTCTCGTGTCCCTGCGGAACGAACTCGTGGAGAGGCGGGTCGAGGAGACGGAAGGTGACAGGCTTGCCGTCCATTACCTTCATTGTGCCCTTCACGGCGGCCTTGATGTAAGGCTCAAGCTCGGCGAGGGCAGCGCGGCGCTCGTCATCAGTCTTTGAAAGAATCATCTTGCGAAGCTTTGCAAGAGGTGTCTCGGAGTTCTTTCCGTAGAACATGTGCTCGATACGGAACAGACCGATGCCCTCGGCGCCGAATGAAAGGGCGCGTGCGGCATCCTCCGGTGTGTCGGCGTTTGTACGCACGCCGAGTGTCCTGTATTTATCGACGATTTCCATGAACTTCACAAACCTCGGGTTCTCGGAAGCGTCCATGGTGTCAATCTTCTGCGCATAGACAAGACCCTTCGCTCCGTTGAGGCTGACAGCGTCACCTTCCTTGATGACTGCGCCGCTCTTGAAGCTTGCGGTCTTTGCGGCAAGGTCAATGGTCATGGCCTCGCAGCCCACGATGCAGCATTTGCCCCATCCGCGTGCGACGAGCGCGGCGTGTGAGGTCATACCGCCCTTCATCGTGAGGATACCGGCAGCGGCACGCATACCCTCGACATCCTCAGGTGAAGTCTCCTCACGGATGAGGATGGCCTTGATTCCCTTCGCTGCGGCAGCCATGGCAGCCTCCGAAGAGAACACAGCCACACCGACCGCTCCGCCCGGAGATGCAGGCAGACCGTTTGCGATTGCCTTTGCCTTCTTCTCGGAAGCCGGGTCGAGGATAGGGTGAAGAATCTCGTCGAGCTGGGCAGGAGCCACGCGCATAACGGCGGTCTTTTCGTCAATCATGCCCTCTTCGAGCATATCCATAGCCATGTTGAGCGCGGCAAGACCGGTCCTCTTTCCGATACGGCACTGGAGCATCCAGAGCTTGCCGTCCTGAATGGTGAACTCGATGTCCTGCATGTCGTTGAAGTGCTGCTCAAGGTGGAGACGGATTTCGTCAAGCTCCTTATATACTTCAGGCATAGCCTTTTCGAGAGATTCGAGATTTGCGTTGTGAGGGGTCTTGGTGGCCTCGTTGAGAGGGTTCGGAGTGCGGATTCCCGCAACGACGTCCTCGCCCTGCGCGTTGATGAGCCACTCGCCGTAGAACTTGTTGTCGCCGTTCGCAGGGTTACGTGAGAACGCAACACCGGTAGCCGAGGTGTTGCCCATATTTCCGAACACCATTGACTGCACATTGACTGCAGTTCCCCAGTCGTCAGGAATGCCCTCAATCTTTCTGTAGGCGATGGCGCGCTTTCCGTTCCATGACTTGAACACGCCGCCGATCGAGCCCCAGAGCTGGGCCTCGGCCGTGTCAGGGAAATCAACTCCGAGAACTTCCTTCACGCGTACCTTGAACTTGTCGCAAAGGTCCTTGAGTTCCTCGGCGGTAATCTCCGTGTCGGACTTGTAGCCCTTCGCCTCCTTGAGGTCTTCCATCATCTTGTCGAGCTGCTGGCGGATAGCCTTTCCGTCCTCAGGCTCGATGCCCTCAGCCTTCTCCATGACGACGTCGGAGTACATCATGATGAGACGGCGGTATGCGTCATATACGAAACGAGGGTTGTTTGTCCTCGCAA
This sequence comes from uncultured Bacteroidales bacterium, assembly GCA_934725015.1. Lineage (GTDB taxonomy): Bacteria > Bacteroidota > Bacteroidia > Bacteroidales > UBA932 > Cryptobacteroides. The sequence continues at coordinate 124,673 of CAKVAS010000002.1, read as the reverse complement.
TCATGCCAGGAATCGTCTCGGAGCAGAGTCCGATGTTAAGAATCGTGTCCATCATGCCCGGCATTGAGCTGCGGGCGCCTGAACGGCAGCTTACGAGAAGAGGGTTGGTCTTGTCACCGAACTTCATTCCCATAATCTCCTCGGTGGCCTTCATCGCGTCGGCAACCTCAGCCTTGAGCGCATCCGGGTAGCCGCCTCCGAGGGCGTAGTACTCCGCGCAGCACTCGGTCGTGATTGTGAAACCTGCCGGAACAGGAATGTTCAACAGACACATCTCGGCAAGGTTGGCACCCTTTCCGCCGAGAAGGTTTCGCATTGTTCCATTGCCTTCCGCGGTTTTGCCGCCAAAGCGATAGACACGTTTTTTGTTGTTTTCCATAAATACTTTGATATTTAGATAATTATATATTGTTTCGTCACAATTCGCGTCGCGAAATTAACAAATTTTGCGCTAATTAAGAAATTATTGTTTCAAATTCAAATAAAATCCAGGAATACAGCGTGAAGAAGGGGATGCATAAAAGGATGGGATGCAAGGCGGACATCCAACGCCGCAGACCGCCTTTTAGGCGCTCCGCCTTAATCTTCACCTTCGGAGGCTTCGTCAAGCAGAGCCGACAAAATCCTGTCAACACCGTTGCTCTCAGGAGCCACCTCCACTCCGTCAACCGACGGGTCCGGGCGTCCGACACGGTAGTAGGCCACGTCCTGAAGCAGGAACTGGGAATCTATGTAGTCGCTGTCATTGTCCGAAATCTGAAGCAGCACTCCCGGGATTTCCGCAAAGAGCACCTTCGCTATGTCCGTCTCGCCGCAGGCGCTGCACACTCCGTTGACGTTCAGCCGGACACCCACTCCCGAACCGGACGCGAGCTTCATCGCCGCCGCCGCAAGTCCGCCGTCGCAGACAGTCCTCGACGCGAGCACGACACCGTCAGAGACAAGGTCGCGTACAACCTCATAGCAGTCAATGAAATAGTCCGGATCCGAAATCGCGGGAGCCGGTCCTCCGTTGCAGCCGAGAGTCTTTGCGAAGAGAGAGCCGCCGAGCTTCGGCGGGCAGGTGTCGAAGGGAACATACACAAGGAACGAACCGGCATTGCTTACCAGACGGGCGGAGCACATCCTCCCGTCCCCCATCCAGACATCGCGGTTCACGTCGAAGTTCACGTCCGCGCTACCGCCCACTGTCCACAGCCGGTCCTCCGCGGGGGCGTCATCCTCCTCCCAGTCCTTGTCGGGAACATCCTCAAGCTCCGCCTCGTCCTCCGTGTCGTCGTCCTCGTCGCCGTAGGAGGCAAGCGTCGCGAAATAGGAATTGACGCACTCCCCCTTTCCGTCCTCATACAGATAGCCCTGCACCTCGACGCCGAGGTCATAGACATACTCGGTCACGGACTGCACGGAATTGTAGAACGCGGCCATATTCCCCACCGGCTCAGAGTTCCAGCTCCACTCCGCCCATATCCTCAAATCTTCCAGGCGGAACTCGCCGTCCAGCCAAAGCGTGTCTATCAGAGCAGACGCAACCCTCTGACGTGCAAAGCTTTCCGGATAGAGAACATTAAACTCCCTGTCCTGCGCGGCGGAGGCCGCATCCGTCACGGCCCTCACGGCGGCAGGAATGTCCTCACGGGAGTAGGCCATGTTCTCCGGCGGAAGATCCACGGTCTCGTCCCAAATCTCAGCGAGCCCGCCGGCCGAAGCCCCGTCTCTTGAGTCATCAGAAGGGAGCATGCACTCGCCCAGCATTTCCGCCGGCGTCACGTCGCATTTCACGCCGTCGATGACATAGCTCGAAAAAAGAGCGTCCTGATTCTGTTTCATAAACCTATATGTTATAAACCTTGAAACTGCAATGTTTCTATTCTCCGAAAAGCCGCCTCATGTCGTTGCTCAGATATGCGGCCGCCTGTTTTTCCGGAATGAATTTCCATGTTCCGAGAACGGAGGCATCGTTGAGTTCTTCCGATGTAATCACCGGATGCTCACGGAGATAGTCGTACAGTACCGTGCGGTATTCCGGAAGCCGCGCGACGATGCGCGAGTCCATGTCCGACGGGGCAATCCCGACAGCCTTCAGCAAGCCGCCCCCTCCGCAGGCACGGTAGGAGGTCATCGCCACATTGTATTCGTGTGAGAGGTCGAAGGCCGAGCCGTCCGCCATGCCGAGAACCGTGACGCGCTCCCCGACGGGCCGGGTGACATCCACCGTGTAGCTCAGTCCGGCCGCAGAGTCGAAGTTATAGGAGCGGTTTATGAACGACCAGCTCTCGCGTGAGGTGCGCGGGTCCGGGCGGTTGGCAATCATGAGCAGTGCCGGCGAGGCATCTGTCGGAGTCTTGGAGAGCGGCCCGGGAGCGAGCGTGTTAATCCACAGGGCGTATGAGGCTTCGAGATAGTCCTTAATCTCCTGTCCTGACATCCTCAGGACAAACATCTGGTTTTCATACGGATAGATGGTGAAGAGGTCGTTGTAGATGATTGTCCCTGGCTTCACGATGCCGTTGAAGGTGAGCGGTGCTGCAAGGGAAATCTCAACTCCGGGTTGCGAGAGGCCGAGACGGTGCACGAGGGCGAGATAGTCGGACATCCCGACATAGCCGTCGCGGGTGCGGAGCTCCGTCCTGAGCTCGCCGACTCTCTGCATCGTGAATTTCTTGACGGCGAGGTAGTCTTCGTGGAAGAGCGCCGCCATGCGCTCATCGACAGGCTCGGCCCTGACCGGAATGAGGTCGGTCGAGACGGTCCTGGAAACGACCCTGCCGTCCCTGACCTCGACGGTCAGATGGCCATGACCGATGTTGCGGCAGTGGCTTCCGGAGTTGATGAGCCCGAAGGTATGGTCCTCATTCACGGTGACGAACGGCCGGTGGTCATGGGCACAGAGCAGGAAATCCACGCCGCGGAGGCTTCTGTAGAGGTCAAGCCCCTCTGCCTCAAGGGACGATCCGTCGCCCTTTCCGGTCGCGGTGTGAGCCGCGACAATAACGACGTCCGGACGATGCCTTTCCACGACCTCATCGACCTTGGCCTGCATCATCGAGACAATCGGCTCGAAGCGAATCCCGCTCCACAGCTCAGGAGTGAGCCATGCCGCGATGTTCGCGTTCTCCGCCCCTATCACCGCGATTTTCAGACCCTTGCGCCTGAGTATTACATATTCCTGGAAATACGCCTTCCCGTTGTCCTCGCGCACGGCGTTCGCGGCAAGCCACGGGGTCCTCATCTGGCGGCGCACACGGTCATAGACACGATGCCCCGTCTCGATGTCATGGTTTCCGACGCACACGGCGTCATATTTCATGTAATCGACCATCCTCGGATAGAGGTGCGGAGTGACGGTATCCACATAGTTGAAGTAATACGCGGCGTTGTCGCCCTGAAGGCAGTCCCCGGCATCGAGAAGGATTACGGACTCGGCGCCGTTCGCCGTGCGGACACTATCGACATAGCGGCTGACGGCAAGCAGAGACGGACGCACGCGGGAAGACGTGTAAGTCGAGTCGAACCATGTCCCGTGAACGTCGTTGGTGCTGAAAAGGTCAAATTCATAGACTCCGTCCTTCGGGCCGCAGGATGCGATAGCCACGGAGAAGACGGCGAGGGCAAAAACTGACAACTTTTTCATATATTTCTGTATCATAAGATGATATGTTTACTTTCTGTTGTTCATGGAGGATGTTTCCGGAACCGTATTCCCGAATCAGATCCATTCCCGAGGGTCATTCCCTGGCAGAGGCCCGTCTCTCCCGGACGGCGTCCATCAGCTCGTTCAGGTTGAAGACAAGCGAGACGGTCTGGTTGGTTCCGGAATACTGCCGCAGGTGGAAATGTAAGAAAAGCGAGGCGCGCAGGTGAAGCCCGGCGCATATTTTCGGGGCATAGTAAATCTCAAGACGGTCATAGAGCCCGCCCTGAATTGCGGACGTGGAACCGTCGCCGACATCCTTCCAGTCCTCCCGACGCGGGTCCACAAGCTCGTAGAACGGGTCGCCGAGGTAGAAGTTGCCTCCGTAAGGAACGCCGGCCGCATCGACATGACGGCTGTACGGCATCAGGTTCCGCCCTATCACGAGGCTGTTCCTGACGCCCGCGCCCCAGTGCTGAAGCGTGGCCACGACCTCCCCGGCGAAAGGAGCGACATAGTGCCCGATGTTGGCACGGTCGCGCTGAAGGGTCTGAATCCAGCCTCCCTTGAGCGAAAGTTTCTGAATGCCGGTGAGCGGCGCGAAGTCGAAGGTCACATAAGGCTCCGCGAGTATGTTGTCATTGACCTGTTTCACGAGTTCGGAGCAGGCATAGTGCAGCATATAGGCCTCCCAGCCGATTTTCAGCCACCTGAGCGGCCTCACCCGACCGGAGGTGAACACCATGAATTCCTCGCGGCGGGCGCCGCTTGCCATCCCAATCCAGTCGAGTCCGAGTTCAAAGCGGGACTTAGGCCGCTCCCAGCTCAGAAGCAGCCCCTCGAAGCGGTTGTCATAAAACTTGAGATAGTCGGAGAAAAAGAGCGGAGACCAGTCCCCTTTCGAGAAACTTCGCGGGATAAGTCCGGCGGAAAGCCTGAAGTCGGTCTCCCGGAACTTCATCCCCAACTGGTACCAGAACATGAGGCTGCAGCGGAGTTCCCTGTCCGATGTGCCGAACTGCGAAAGCGCATCCACCCCGGCCATAAGACGGTGCGAGGTATCCCCAAGCCCGACATTGAACCCGACGGACGGCGTCAGACGTGCCCCGAACAATGTTCCCGAGTTCTGAAAGCCGCTGCGGTCATATTCCCTGTTGTCGAAGCGGAAGTCGAAGTTCACGTCATAGTCGAAACGAACCTGCGCCGACGACGTCAATGCGAACGCCGTCATGAAAATGAACGATGCGAAGACTTTTCCTACCATATTATATATGACACAATAATGTCGCTACATCCCGGAAGACGGGATTACCCTTTCGTCTTCCGTATATCCTCGCAAATTTAGCGTTTTTTTTACTATTATTTTACTAATTTTGTGAGATATACGGAGCGGAAACATATTTCTATGGCCACACTTCCGCGCCCCAAAAGACAAGAACAAAAGATGAAACTTACGACACCCGTTGAATTTCCGAACAGCGAAGTCACGATTTCCTGCGGTGACAGGATCATGAGTCTGGGCAGCTGCTTTGCAGACAGCATAGGCAGGAAACTGCTTGAAAGGGGCTTCGACGTGTGCCTCAACCCGTTCGGGACGCTCTACAATCCGGCTTCGATTCTCGACAGCATCGAAAGGCTTGACAGCGGTGAGCATTTTACGGAGACAGACTGCGTCCGGATGGGAAGCGGCAGCACGAAATGGTGCTCTTTTCATCATCATACACTCGCGGCACGGGAGTCCGCAGAGGAATTCCTTGCCTCCGCGAACGAGTCTCTGGACCAGGCATCCGCATTCTGGAAGAGCTGCAACAAGGTCCTGGTGACGCTCGGGACAAGCTGGTGCTACCGCTTCGTCGGAAGCGCGGCCGGCCAAGGCGACGGCATCGGGCACGGAGACGGTGAAAGCGGAGGCGGTGAAGCCGTCGAAAGCGGAATCATCGTCGCCAACTGCCTGAAAAGGGACGCGAGGGAGTTCCGGAGGGAGTTTCTGAAGGCAGAGGAGACAGGACGCATCACAAGGAACATCGTCCTGAACCATCCCGACAAGCAGTTCATCTTCACGGTGAGCCCGATTCGCCACTTCAAGGACGGCGCGCACGGCAATCAGCTCAGCAAGGCGAACCTGCTCATCGGTCTGGAATCGGGACTCAATGCGGTCTCCGGACAGCCGACACCCCAGACACCGGATGCCGGTCAACCTAGGTTTCAGATTCCGGATTCCGGACAGCTGCTGCCCGGGGCATCCGGTTCCCTGCACGGCAGCGAAGTCCGCTGCGACTACTTCCCCGCCTACGAAATCATGCTCGACGAGCTGCGTGACTACCGTTTCTACGCCGAGGACATGATTCACCCGTCGGAGCAGGCCGCAGGCTACATTTTCGAGAGATTCATCGACTGGGCTCTGCCGGAATCTGAAAAGGAGGAGTTCCTGCGCCGCGACAAGGCATTCCGCCAGTCCCGGCATATCACTTTATCTTCCCGGATGAAATAGCCGACAGCCACCCGAATGGAACATCCGTCATCTCGAACAACACAGCCGTCATCTCGAACAACACATCTGTCATCCAGAACAACACATCCGTCATCTCGAACAACACATCTGTCATCTCGAACGAAGTGAGAGATCTTTGTGCAGAAAAAAGATTTCTCGCCTCCGCTTCGCTACGCTCGAAATGACAGATGTATCGCTCGAAATGACAGTCACTCATTAACATCTGTCTTATCGCGTCGCTCGAAATGACGGAGTTACCCATTGACATCTGCCTTGCCGCCGGAGTCGCGCCACTGCTTCGGGGAGCAGCCGACAATCTTCTGGAACTGGCGGTGGAAATTGGAGCGGTCGCTGAAGCCGCAGCGCTCGCCGATGGCATTGACGGAGATGTTCCTGTTGGCCAGAAGCATCGCCTTCGCGTCCCGGATGCGCAGTTCGGTGCGCCATGTGCGGAAATCCTGCCCCTTGTCGGCGAAGTAGGTCTGGAGAAGCTCCTTGGTCGTGTGCAGTTCGGCGGCAATCTCGTCGCGGGTCTTGTCCGACTCGCGGTACTTCCCTGCCTCGACCCACTGCCCTATGGCCATGTCCAGCTTCTGCAGGTCCCTGTCCGTATAAATCAGCTCCGTTCCCTCGACGGATGCGGCGGAGCGTGCCTTGGCGCGGCTGCTTCGCCGGCGCGCCGGCGGCCGCCCCTCGCCGGAGAGAGCCTTGTAGGCAAAGGCGTCGAGCAGAAGCTTGTGGGAGCCGAGAAAAGAGATGAAGTTGGCTGAGAAATAAAGTATGAACAGCGCATAAAAAAGGACATATACCTTCATCAGGCTGCGCGGAAGAAGCATATAGACAAGCACGAACATCTGCGTGAGCATCATGATGATGTAGCAGAAGCGTATCCATTTTATCTTATGCTCCTCGTCCTCGTCATAATATATCTCCAGATTGCGCAGGGCACGCCTGTAGCTGTTGTTGAAGGCGATTATGTGCGCGATGCACTGGGCGATGAAAAGCACTATGCTGCTGGAGTATGCGGCGATGCGCACCCATTTCACCGGATAGTCATAGTAATACACGAGGGCGACGGACCATATCGCCACAATCATTATGTTCAGCCAGTACTTGTCATTCCCCGAAGGGGACGGGTCCATCAGGTTGAGCAGCGAGATGGAGAGAATCACCGAAGAGAGCGCCGTCACGACGAACATCATCATCGCCGGATAGAAGTCGTTCCATTCGTAGTCGATGCGTATCATCGTGTATATGAATATGACGCCGGCAAGCGCGAAACAGCCGGCGATTGCGTTCTTCGTGTGCCCGAGCCGCCGCGCATAAGGCGACGACGGAACCTTTATGAAAAGCAGCAGCAGCCCGAGCGTAATCGCCACGACCGCCGTGATGAAAAAGGAAGTCTGTATGTCCATGTATATTCGTGCAAATCCCGCCGGTTTCGGCAAACTTTACGCCGTCCCTGGCATATCCGTGCAAAATTACGGAAAATTTCGCTGATTTCTGCAAATTCGGTACAATATGTAGGAATAGCAAATTAAGGGCAGCCCCGCCGGCTAAAACGGCAATTCAGCACCATAATGGACAGCCGGTTCACCAAGAACACGAATATCTTTATCCATAAAAAGTTTGGATTGTCTTTGCAATTTCTCCAAATACCCAAGCCGAGTCGGCATGTCATCAAGCTCGCCTCTGCGGGCCTTGCTGATTTCCAAGAAACTGTCATCCATATCAATGCCTAGAAACCGGCGTCCCAACAAGTTAGAGGCAATTCCAGTCGTACTGCTTCCTGCAAACGGATCCAATATCCATGCGCCTGGTTCCGTAGAAGCCTGCACTATCCGTGACAGCACACACAATGGTTTCTGGGTAGGGTGCTTACCACACGATTTTTCCCACTTTGCAATTGCGGGAAGGATCCAGACATCACGCATCTGAGTTCCGCCGTTTATCTCCTTCATCAGTTCGTAATTGAAATAATGAGCAACCTTTTGCTCCTTTCTTGCCCAAAGGATGTACTCAGCAGAATATGTGAAATACCTGCAGGAAAGATTGGGCGGAGGATTTGTCTTTACCCATGTTATACAGTTTAGAATCTTGAATCCCAATTCCGTAAGACATCGGGCAATGGAAAATATATTGTGATAAGTTCCGCTTACCCAAATTGTGCCGTTTCTCTTAAGTTTATCTCTGCATACGGAAATCCATGTCTTATCGAACTGATAATCCGCCTCAACACCTTGCGACCTGTCCCAATCTCCCTTATTGACGGAAACCTTCTTGCCGCTCTGTACACTTATCCCTCCATTTGAAAGATGATAAGGGGGATCTGCAAAAATCATATCGAACTTGAACTCAAACTGAGGCAAGATTTCCACACAATTCCCCTTCACCAAAGTAAAGTCCCTATTGTCCGACTTATAATAAGGTGTTATCATTTCTGAATCAGTTTAGAAATGATGCCGTCCTCCAAGTCCTTGATGTTATACAGGTTTTCAAGAATATCAAAAGTTTCCTTCAGATTATTTCTGGCTTTAATCCCCCCCCTGTCCATCAGTAAACCAAACAAACTTGAAATAGTCCATATCTTTGGTTTCCAATGTAATTGCCTTGTAACTTCTGGCTGTCTCATTTAATTTGGAACCTGAACTTGAATAGAAATTCGTTTCAATGCCATATATCATATCCGGACACTTTATGACAAAATCAAATCTCTTCTCGGCACCGCCATTGTTGGAAATAGAGGACAAGTCCACGCCCCAGTTCTCCTCAATCTCGTGAATATACATTTCCTTGAAATAAGTCTCACCTTTAATGAGACCACATTTAATCATATATCCCTCCACAAGATTTTCCATAAGGTGACCGCCACGATTCTTGCGGCCATTGGAATCAAGTCCGGTCTCAACCCCAGTCACATAATCCACCAAATTATTAATCAAGTGCTTTTCCATAAGATCAAATAATCCGGTCTTTTTCATAAAGACCTTATACTGAGACAACGGATAGTTTCGTTTCGTAAAATTATAGAGATATTCGCCCTCTGCATCAACCACATATATGTCTTTTTCCCGCTTAGCCAACAGAATCGGGATGCACTTCAGAACCTCAGGATAGCGCGACATAATCTCATCGAACTCATCTTCAATGTTTGAAGAACCTATCAATGAATTCATTATGTTCAGTTCAATCTTGACGGCATCAACATTTGTGAATACCTTGTTGAAGTCAATGTAATACTTATAATCCGCAATGGACTTGCGAAACTCACCGAGCCACAAATCAAAGTCTCTCATAAACAGTTTGTGTTATACTATATTCGTTATTATTACTTCAGACAATTTTCCCCTACCGGCTGCATTCGCATTGATTATCCTCGAGGCTGACACACGCCTGATGCTATACCTGTCGTAGATACGATCAAAGAAATTTCCGGCTACAGAATCTCTTTCCGGATCTGAATTGCTCGCAACGAACAAGGCCTTCCGTGCTGCAATTCGATCACAGAAGTTCCTCAAACGAACCTGATCTACATCATCGAATCCGCCCATGGAATAAGATGTGAAAGAAGACGTGTCTGTTATTGGCTTGTATGGTGGGTCAAAATAAAACACAGCGCGCTCATTTGCATAACATTCAGTCTGCTCAAAGTCTCCACAAAGAATAGTCACACGTTGGAGGAGTTCAGAGTCGGCTCTCAATGTTGCTGAATCACAAATATTTGGAGCTGCATATCTTCCGAAAGGAACATTAAATTTACCTTTTGAATTGACCCTGTACAAACCGTTAAAGCAAGTCCTGTTCAAGAATATGAACAATGCAGCTATCTCGACATCGCACTCCGGGCACTCGTTATAACGAGCCCTTTTAGTCAAAAAATAATCTTTCCGTGCCAGTTCGTCCAATGACTGATATTCAGAGTTATACTCGGAAAGAGCCATTATAAGGTTCTCTACATCATTTTTAATGACGGTATATGTACAAATCAGTTCCTTATTGATGTCATTTATTACAGCGTGTTCGATATTAGGAAACTCCTGAAGAATCCAGAACAACACAGCGCCACCTCCCACGAAAGGCTCTATATAAGTAATGTCCTTTCTCTCCGCCATTTCAACCGGCAAAGACCGACTCACCTCATACAACAGCTGAGATTTTCCGCCGGCCCACTTTACGAAAGGCTTTGCCTTGATATTCCTGTTCACTTTCATTTTTCAAAATTCGGAAACAAAGATACAAAAAACATATAATGCCACGATAAATTTTGAACTCATGATTCATATTCACATCCCGACTTATGATTTCCGGAAAATTTCGCTATTTTTGCAATCGCATTATAAAAAGAAGGCATATATGTTCGAAAATTTGTCAGACAAGCTTGAGAGGTCGTTCAAGATTCTCAAGGGCGAGGGTAAGATTACGGAAATAAACATAGCGGAGGCGCTCAAGGAAATCAGGCGGGCGCTGCTCGACGCGGACGTGAGCTACAGGACCGCGAAGGAATTCTGCGACAATGTCAAGACCAAGGCGATAGGCCAGAACGTGCTCACGGCAGTGAAGCCTCAGCAGATGATCGTGAAGATCGTGCACGACGAACTTGCGCAGCTGATGGGAAGCGAGAGCAGCGACATCAATGTCAAGGGCTCGCCGGCGGTGGTTCTCGTGGCCGGTCTGAACGGTTCGGGAAAGACCACGTTCTGCGGAAAGCTGGCTCTGAACATCAAGAGCAAGAGGGGCATGAAGGTCATGCTTGCCGCCTGCGACACCTTCCGCCCGGCCGCAATAAGCCAGCTCAAGGTGCTCGGAGAGCAGGTCGGAGTGCCGGTCTATTCCGAGGACGGCGTTAAGGATCCGATTGCGATTGCGAAGAACGCGATTGCGAAGGCGAAGAGCGAGGGATATTCGGTCGTAATCGTCGATACGGCCGGCCGTCTGTCCGTCGATGAGGAGCTGATGAACGAGATTTCCGCGCTGCACGACGCCATAAAGCCGACGGAAACCCTCTTCGTGGTCGATTCCATGACGGGTCAGGACGCGGTGGCCACCGCCAAGGCATTCAACGACAGGCTCGACTTTGACGGAGTGGTACTCACCAAACTCGACGGCGACACCAGAGGAGGCGCCGCGCTCTCAATCAGGACGGTTGTCGGCAAGCCTATAAAGTTCGTCAGCACGGGAGAGAAGATGGAGGCGCTCGACCAGTTCCACCCGGAGCGAATCGCGGACAGAATCCTCGGAATGGGCGACGTCGTGTCCCTCGTGGAGAAGGCTCAGGAGCAGTTCGACGAGAAGCAGGCGCGCGAACTCAAGAAGAAGCTCGCCAAGGACCAGTTCACCCTTCAGGACTTCTACAATCAGATTCAGCAGATCAAGAAGATGGGCAACATCAAGGACCTCGCCGGGATGCTCCCGGGGATGGACAAGGCTCTCAAGGATGTTGACATCGACAACAAGACGGCGTTCAAGACGACGGAGGCAATCATCCTCTCGATGACCCCGTACGAGCGCGAGCATCCCGAGTGCATCAACGGCAGCCGCAAGAAGCGCATCTCAGACGGCAGCGGCACACCCCTTCAGGAGGTCAACAAGCTGCTCAAGCAGTTCGAGGGCACCCGCAGGATGATGAAGATGGCGATGGGAGCCGGCGGGAAGATGAACATGATGCGGAACATGATGAAGCATCACAGGTAGGAGGCGCTTGGCTGAGGAAGAGTATTTCGGGCAGGGTGTTGCGGTAGGAGCGGCATCCTGCCCGAAACATAAGAAATTTATTTTCAGAAGGTTTCTAAATGGTCATGGAAGATTTTGACAAAAAAGAATATGACGCTCTGATTGAGCGGATTTTCAACAGATTCCCGTCCTATCAGGTCGTCGGAGGGAAGGCCTATCATCCGGGACTTGAGCACATGATGGAGATTGACGCCCGGCTGGGGCATCCGCACCGAGGCTACAGGACGGTTCACGTGGCAGGGACGAACGGGAAAGGGTCTGTGAGCAGCATGATTGCGGCCGCGCTGTCGGCGATGGGCTTCCGCGTCGGACTCTACACGTCGCCGCACCTGCTGGATTTCAGGGAACGCGCGAGGATTGTCGGAGAGGGGCTGATTCCGCAGAGTGAAGTCATGGCGTTCTGCAAGGAGTTGTGGCCTGTCTTCGACGAACTGAACCTCTCGTTCTTCGAGATTACCACCGCGCTCGCGTTCTGGTGGTTCGCCAAGGAGGGCGTGGATTTCGCCGTCATAGAGACGGGGCTCGGAGGGCGGCTGGACAGCACCAACATCATCTCGCCCCAGCTGAGCGTAGTTACGAACATCGGTCTGGACCACTGCGGCATACTCGGGGACACGCTCGCGAAGATAGCCGTCGAGAAAGCCGGAATCATAAAGCCGGGGACAGCCGTCGTGGTCGGGGAATCCGGACCGGAGAGCGACCTCGTGTTCAGGGCGAAGGCCGCGACGACCGGCTCGGAGATTTTCTTCGCGGACAGGGACTTCGGCTTTCCGAAAAACCATCTCGCCACCCTGCTCGGCGAGCTTGACCTGCGCGGCTACTATCAGGAAAAGAACCTCGTCACGGCGCTTGCCGCGCTGACGGTCCTGCACAGGCTCGGGCTCACGCCAAAGGCCGCCGCCTCACCTGCGGTTCTGGACGCGCTCAGGCACACCGCCGCAATTACCGACTTCCATGGACGCTGGGAAAAGCTCTGCGACACCCCTCTTACCATCGGCGACATCGGGCACAATCAGCATGGACTCAAATACAATTTCGCCCAGCTGGAACGGATGGCCGAAAACGAGGGCTACGACCTTATCATCGTCTATGGAAGCGTCGCGGACAAGGACTACAGGAGCGTGATACGGATGATTCCCCGCTGTGCAAAGGTGATTTTCACCAATGCGGCCGGTTCACGGGCACTGCCGGCGGACGAGGCCAGGGCGGCTTACGAGGGCGACGCCGAGGTCTGCCATACCGTTGCCGAGGCCGCCGCTCTGGCGCGGAAGTTGTCCGAGGGCTGCCGGAAACCGCTGATTTACATAGGCGGGAGCACTTACGTCTTATCAGAATATTTGAGCACATTATGAAAAAGATTGTGATGGCAACAACTATGGTTTGCTTTCTGACACTCGGCCTCGGAGCATCCTGCGCGGAAAGCGGAAACAGGACCAAAGTCGATAGGCTATGGAAGGAATATGACAAGGCCGTTGAAGATGACCTGCCGCAGAAAGCCGCCGGGATTCTCCTGAAAATAAAGGACAAATCACGTGCGGAAAGACTCAGTTACGACTTCTACCGGGCTGCCGCACAATATGTTCAGACAGAGGCGCAGCGCGACTGGAAGGTCCGCGAAAGGCTCACGGAAGAGATGAACGCCGAGTTCCGTTCCTACGGCGACCCCATTATATTGTATGTCTCCGGGCTTGACTTCAACCGGGGCGACGCTTCCGAGTGTGCCGGATTTCTCGAAAAATGGGCAAAAGCGCTCAAGTCCGGGAACAGCACCGATTTTTGGGAAATGGCGCCGATCGGCTACAAGGACGAGGTTCTCCGCGCCCATATACACGACGACTACGAATATGTCCTGCTCTCGATGGCATTCAGCCAGAGGCTGATGAATTCCCGGGGATATGAAAAAATCGCTGATGTCATGAAATCGGTATATACGGAGTCATATCCCGTCGTCGCGCTTCACGAACTTTTTTGTATTACATCCGGAAATATAAAGGATTACGAGGAATATGCAAAGAAATATGAAGGCAAGGCCACATCGACTCTAGCGAAACTGAATGCCCTGCCTCTGAAATTCCGGAAACTCGGAGAAGACAAGGCCGGGGCGGAGGAATATCGCCGGCTGCGTGAATATTGCGAGGCTCTGGTTTCCGAGAAAAAGGGATTTTCCGGCGAGGAAAGGCTGATTCTCAAGGGAGAGGACGCGGCGGAAAACATGATTGAGGAACTGGATTCCAAGGGTCTTGAAGCGGAGGTTCACGGGCGCGGGATTGAGGTGCGTCTGAGGAATCTGCCGGACATTAAGATTTCGGTCTATGCAGGCGAGAAGCTGAGCGCTGACAAGCTGACCCGCAGGGATGTGCCCGCATGGGAAAAGAGTCTTGAGAACGGGGCAAGGAGCTATTATGTGAACGACACGCTCAAGGTTCAGATGTCTGAACTGCCTGACGGAGAATACCTTGCAGTCTTTGAATCGGGCAAGACACGGCAGGAATGCAGGCTTTCGCGCCATTCGGTTGCCATGTCCGCGAACAAATCCGCCGACGGATGGCTGCTCTATGCCGCCGACCGGCTCAGCGGAAAGCCCGCCGGCGAGGTCGAACTTACGGTCGGAAGCTGGAACGGCAAGGAACTGCTGCGCAAGAAAGTGCGCTTCAACGGGGCACGGCTCATGGATTCTGAGGTGCAGGCGGTGCTGAAAGGTGTCGGAGGCCGGTGCTGGGTTCAGTGCAGCCTCACCGATGCCCGAGGCTTCGTGCGCAGCTCCGAAAAGCTGAGCCTCTACACCCCGGCCGACAATGCCTCGCAGGCCGAGACGGACTATCAGGCGCAGGTCCTGACTGACAGGTCGGCCTACCGCCCGGGGGAGACGCTGAATTTCAAGGCCATACTTTACAAGGACTACCGCACGGGCAAGATGAGCGTCGCTCCGGACGGGGAAAAAGTTCGCGTCGTGCTTGCCGATGCCGAGAACAAGGATGTGCAGGCACTTGAGCTGACGACGAATGAATATGGCTCCGTGGCGGGGAAATTCGACATTCCGTCCGACAGGCGCAACGGGGAGTGGAGAATTGCCGTGCTCGCGGGAGGATATACGGTCAACGCGAAATGGTTCACGGTCGATGAGTTCAAGCTTCCGGAGTTTTCGGTCACATTCGTCCATGACGGCGTGAAATACTTTCAGGGCGACGTCGTTCCCGTCAGGGGGCGTGTGTTCAGCTACGCCGGGAACAGCCTTTCGGACGCGAAGATGGAATATCGGGTTTCAGACTGGAACGGAGTCGTGGCGAAGGGAACGCCGGAACTTGACGGGCAGGGCAACTTCACGATTCCGGTCAAGACGGAATTCGGGCGCGACAGTTATTTCACGGTCACGCTGTCAGTTACGGACGGCGCGGGACAGACGCTCGACTTCAGCGCATGGCTGAGGGTCGGGACTGAGTTCGGAATCAGCGCGGAACTGAAGGACGCGGCGGAAGGCAGCTTCACCAAGGCCGGCGGGCAGGACGGAGTAAGCTTCAGCGGGTTCTATCGCGGAGTCCTCACCCGGAGCGGCGTTCTCAAAGGGAACAAAGCCTGCATTGAAGTCGTTCTTGAGGACTGCGACGGAGAACGGCTCGAAGGAAAAATTGACTGGGTGCTCCGCAGCGGTTCAGAAACGCTGAAAAAAGGCGTCTGCACCTCAGGAAAGACACTTGAGATAGAACTTGCCGGGCATCCTGCCGGACTCTATACGATCGAGTTTTCAAAGACTTATGAATATACGGCCGCCGGCGGAAAGAAGGAAAAAACCGGTAAGAAATTAGTGTATGAACTGCTGATGCTCGGAGAGACGGTCCTCGACGCGGACTTGGAAAACGCCTTCAAGGTCGTCGGCTCCGACAACGAGATTGCGCTGCTTTTCGGCGCCGCGCACGGTGAGGTCCGGGCGAATGTCATGCTTTTCGACCTCGGCTCGCATCTTCTGAAGAACGAGAGCATCCGCCTTGACGGCGCACGTGGGAAGGAAGGCTCGCTGAAAAGGATAGGCTGGGAATACGACGCGGCATGGTCGGACAAGGTCCTGCTGCGCGTGGAGTATTTCAAGGACGGGAGATACCGCACGTTCGAGCATGAGTATCAGCGCGGCCGCTCGGCATTTGAGCTGCCGCTGTCCGTGAGCACCTTCACGGACAGTTGCCTGCCAGGCGTCGAGTACCGTGTCACGCTCCGCACAGGAAAGGCGGCCGAGGTTCTTGCGGCCGTGTTTGACAAAAGCACTGAGGACATAAGGAGCAATGTGTGGACATCCGTGATGCCGACATTCAGCAGTATATATGTGGATTCCGACAGCAGCACCGGCTGCGACTTCAGCGGATGGGCCGGAACCCGAGGAAACATCTGGAGACTCGACGGGAACGGGAGCAGGCTGATGTCAAAGGCGGCCGGTGTCATGGCATCCGCCCCTATGGCGGATTCGGTCGAAAGCACTACTGAGGACACCCTCCCGCTCCAGCTGGTCGAGGAGAAGCCCGGATTCAGCGACGATTCAGAAAGCGCCGGTCCGCTACGGCTCAGAAAGGATTTCCAAAACACGCTCGCGTTCGAGCCGTTCCTCCGCAGCGACGGGGACGGCAACGCGGAGTTCCGCTTCCGCACTTCGGACAGGCTCTCCACCTACATACTCGCGCTCTTCGCGCACGACAAGACATTCCGCAATGCCGCTGTCCGCAGGGAGTTCATTGTCTGCAGACCGGTCACTATCACCGTTCACGAGCCGTCATTGCTCTACGGCGGCGACCGCTACATATTCCGTCCTTCCATTTCCAACAACAGCGGAAAGGCGATAGACGGAACTCTGACGGTCTTTGTCTATGACGGCGAAGAGGGGACGCAGCCGACTTTCGTTCAGAACTGTCCTCTCTCCCTCGAAGCCGGCAAGGCCGCGAGCCGGGACTTCGCGGTCATCGTGCAGGACGCCGCCTCGATGAAGTCGTACCGCAGCGGGAAGGCCCGCCTGAGCATAAAGGCCGTATTCGATGCCCATGGAGACAAGGAAACCGAGTTCAGTGACGCGCTCCTCGTGACAATCCCGGTGCTGGACGGCAGGCAGGTGCTCACGGAGTCCCACTCGGCGCTCTTCCGCACGGGCATGGATAAGGACGCGCTTGTCCGGAGCCTTGAAGGCCAGTTCGTGAACACGACACCTTTCGGTGCGGTCATGCGCGAGACAAAAATCAGCGACATGATTGCCGAAACCCTCTCGCAGAAAGCCGGGCTACGGTCAAATAACCTCCTGGACATCAGCGAGCTGCTCTATGTAAGGCTCGTCTCCGGCAATGAAGACGGCGCAGAGACAGGATCTCTCGTGCAGAAGCTTCTGGACTGCCGCTGCGAAGACGGAGGATTCGCATGGTTCGCGGGGATGTCCTCCTCGCCTGTTCTCACTGCGGTCCTGCTCGAAAGGCTCGCCCTGCTCCGCGAGGACGGCCTTCTCCCTGAGGGAACAGACTGGAAAGGCATACTGACCGACGCGGTAAGATACACGGACAGGCAGATGTTCACGGAACATGACGGGAAGTGCCGGTTCGGCGGGATTTCCATGGGGCAATATGCCTATGTCCGCTCGTTCTTCCCGGACATTGCCGTCAGCACAAAAGCCATAAAGGCAGAGGCTGGCGCAAGGCGTTTCAAGGAAGTCGTCAAGGAGCTCAGGGGCTGGCTTCAGCCGTCGGCAAAGGATGACGCCCTGAACGGCCGGATTCTCGAGAAGGCACGCCGCAACGCCGCCATCCTGAACCTTGCCGCTGCGGAATCCGACGCTTTCGGCTCCTCCATGGGTCTGAAGTGCAGGAAAATGAAAAAGACGCTCGCAAGAAACGTCGAGTCGCTTAAGGAATATGCCGTGGAGCATCCTTCCGGAGGATTCTATTACCCGAACGCCGTGATGCCGCTGCGGGCTCTTCTCTCGTCCGAAGCCTACGCGCACTCCATGCTCTGCGATATGCTCACCCGCTGGAGCCGCTTCTCCGAACTCAGTTCCGGCAAGGCCGACGCCCGTGCGGAAGAGATTGCGGACGGCATCCGTCTCTGGCTCATGGTTCAGAAGGAAACCCAGCAGTGGCAGTCGAACTTCGAGTTCATCAACGCGATAAATTCCGTGCGCAAGGGTTCCCCTGCCCTTTTAGAGACCTCCGTGATTTCGCTCACGAAGAGCTGGGAGAAGCCGTTTGAGGAAATCAGGGCGGCGGGCAACGGGTTCACGCTCAAGCGGGAGTTCCTCGTGGAGGAACTTGTCCCGAGCACCGTCAAGGGGCAGGATGGGACAACGGTTCCGAAGCTCCGCGAACTCCGCACAGGCGAAACTCTCTCGGTAGGTCAGAAGGTGACTGTCCGCTACAGCATCAGCAGCGACGAGAACCGCAGCCTCGTTCATGTCCGCACGCCGTACAACGCCTGCCTCCGTCCGGTGCGTCAGCTCTCCGGAAACTACGGCTATGCCCTCCGCAGCTGGAGAATAAACGCGGCGTTAAGCGGAGGCAATGCATGGTGGATAACCCCGCAGGGCTACCGCGAGGTTCATGAGGAGGCAATCGACTACTGGTTCGACGTCTATCCCGAGCAGAACACGACCATAGAGGACGAGTTCCATGTCTCGCAGTCCGGAGTCTTCACCGCGCCCGTCTGCGAAATCGAATCCCTCTACGCCCCTCACTACCGCGCCAACTCCGCCTTCACCGGCTCCATCACCGTGGCGGAGTAGCGGTACTCTCATTCCCATTCATTCTGACTTCAGTCACCGGAGAGCCAATACGCTCTCCTGAGTGATTGTTTCTGAGTTCTCCCATATAAAAACTTTTCTAACACGCAACAGATGTACTTTATTAAACGACTAAACTCATATACATCTAAGATTCAAATATTTAGTTTCCGTAAGCCTTTCAAGACAATTAATCCTATCTTCTTAAATATCAATCAACTGCAACTTAACCGATGAAAGCAGCCTCGTTTGCTGCCATAAAAGATGTTCTGGAAAAAGGAAAAGTCATTCTGCCTTTGGACTACTATGCAACCGGAGGGAAAAAACAGATGACAGGAATGATGGCTGCTCCCATAATAATCGGAACAGACTCATTTATATGCGTAGTCGTAGTCATCTATAACCTCATTGAACGCAGGTTATACCTTCATGAAACATTCCTGACAGAAAAAATCCCTGAGATTGCTGCATCTAGCTTGGTTCATGACAGCGAAGCCGCGTCACCACAATCGGTCGAATGGCATATTTTTCGTAACTTTATAGTTAATAATCAAACAGTTATGAAACAAGTATAATGCACACATTCTCGCTTGATGCTGCTGTCGATGACATGACAGATTTTTGCAAACGAAACGGAGGGCTGTTAGGATGAAACTTTACCATGGAACGAATCAAAAGAGTTTTGACAAGATACTGCTCTCCAAGTCGAAAGAACGCGCACTTGATTTTCTTAAACGGCTATGAGTTCCAACGACATAACCAGATATGTCTATCAGTTTCTGAAAATGAAATTGAGACGGGAATAATGAGTTAACCTCTTTTTCTATATATACTTTGATTTATTCTTGGAAAAAAGATGACACTGCGCAGCAACGCAATGCCATCTTTCGGAATACAAAATTCCATCACTTCCCCGGAAGCGGCGGGAGCCT
This sequence comes from uncultured Bacteroidales bacterium, assembly GCA_934725015.1. GTDB lineage: Bacteria > Bacteroidota > Bacteroidia > Bacteroidales > UBA932 > Cryptobacteroides. The sequence goes on along the minus strand of CAKVAS010000002.1, from coordinate 105,153 downwards.
ATTCAATCGGCAATATTTGGCCGAAGTTTTTCCATGTTTCATCTGTTTTATAGCGTTCGATACCGGCTGCCGGGACATATAGGGTACATTCGGACAAATTCATCAGAGAGAATGCATTTGGACAACCTCCTGGCCAAGAGCGTCTGTTTATAACGACTTTCAAGGAAGCCGGGAAGCATTGGCTGCTCTGTGTTGACAACCCTTCCGTCAAATCCAATGTAGTCAGTTTCGGGAAATCGGAAAAACAATTATCTCCTATTTCATAGACCGTCCCCAATGTCAAAACCTCCTGCGACATTCCTGTACATCCGGAGAATGCCCCCTTCCCCAGACTGGTGCACTTAAGAATTGATATTTCCGCTAACTTACAGCACCCCTCAAACGCGTACTCGCCGATGCTCTTCACTTCTGAGAGACTGATGCCACGCAATTCCACGCAGTGGCTGAACGCATAAGCGCCGATATACGTCATGGCATTTACCTCTACATCAGACAGATGCAAACATCCGCTGAAAGCCGAATTTCCAACTGAAGTACAATCAGGAATTGATATTGACTTAAGAGCCGCACAATTCATGAAACATTCTTTGCCTATTTTCTTCAGAGAGGAACTGAACTCCACACGCTCCAGAGATGTGCATCCGTAAAACACATCATCTCCTATCTTTTCTACAGAAGGGAAAATTGCCTGCCTAAGACTTGCGCAATTATAGAAACAATTATCACCCAGTTCTGTAACAGAGCCTAAAGACACCTGTTCAAGAGATGTGCACCCGGAAAAGACATAGCTATAACTATGCTTAGAAGATATTTTGCTGACATCCCGCAGCTTAGGCGCATCAAAACTGCGCAAAGCAGTGCAGTTGCTGAATGCATACTGACCTACGGATATAACTTCCGGCAGATTCAGTTCCTCCAAGGCCGTCTGATTACTGAATGCCCATTCCCCGATAGTCTCAACAACAGGCAAATTCAGTGATTTCAAAGCCGGAGGTACATCCGATCTCTTTTCAACGAATATATTTTTCCCAATCGTCTTTACCTTGGGAAGGTCCAAGTTCTCCAGAGCCGGACAATTCCAGAAACAATTATCAGGGACATTAAGTACATCTATGTCAATATTTTTCAAAGACGCCGCCTTCTGGAATGTACCTGCGAGTTCAAAGCCATCGCCACCTTTCTCACTGACAAAGTCGGTGATTGATGAACCATAAAATATGGCATATTTAGACAAGTTCAACTTCTTCAGAGAAGACGGCATTACCAGTTTCTTGAGGTTATCGCATTGGAGAAAAGGATAATAGTCAAAAGACAACTCGTCCGCATGAGGTAACAGCAAGGTTTGCAATGCCTGGCATGAGCAAAAGGCATAATCGTCCTCATACAGTTTTGTAAAGGAAAATGAACCGGTGGTTATTCCCGACAAATCCACACTTTCAAGAGTTTCAGACATAAACGCGATGTCAACATACTCCAAGCAAGCATTGTCCTCGCTGCTGACGGACACAATCAAACTCTCCTTGAACGGGAGCGAAGAATATTTTCTTACTGAATAACTGCCTTTAATTTTAACGGATTCCTCCCTCGTCGTCCGGAGTTCCTTCAGTCCCCTCGGAATCACGAACTCCTTGACATTCGGAGTCTTGGCGAAAACGGTGCTTCCCATCTGAAGAACTCCGTCCTGCTTGAATGTCACAGTCTTAAGATTCTCGCAGCAAGCCAGCGCACTCTGTCCGAGATAGGCGCAGTTCGACAAATCAAGCTGCTCGTTTGTTATGCCCATAAGGCCGTAATTGCCGACATATTCCAGCTTTGACGGGTCTTCAACTTTCGGAGACATGACATAAGAGCCGCCATAAACCGGGCCGGTAATCTTCTTCACATGAGACGGTATGCTGAACTCCATCAGGATTTTATCACCCTTGAACATTTCCATGCCGATTGTCTCCACGGAGGACGGCAATGTCAATGAAGAGAGATACTCCGCACCCGCGAATGCCCTCGCGCCGCACTCCTTCAGACGGCAGTTCGGAGCAAAGGTTATCGAGGTTATCTTTGAGCCGGTGAATGGCCCGCCATCTCCATAATTGCCGCTAAATGTTCTATCATAGTCATAATCAGGAATATCACTACTATATTTGGTACTATAGCGTTCCCACTCGCTGCAATAATGCGGAGCGCCCCAAAACTCAACTTCTTCCGGGATTTCATATTCATAGATATTCGCTCCGCTGAACAAGCCGGACCTCGGAACAATTTTTCTTGCGCACAAGTCAATTTCCGACAATTTGCCGCATTCTCCGAACATACGCCCGCCGAGCACAATACTGTCCTGATGTGAAAGATGAAATCCGGTCATGTTCTCACATTCGTAAAAAGCGCTATTTCCAATATTATACACATTTTTAGGAATGACGACATTGCTCAAGGAAGAACACCCGCTGAATGCGTAATCACCTATAGTTTCCAACGATTCCGATTCCGGAACAGTCTTCAGGGATGAACATTTATAGAAAGCGTATTTTCCTATTCTTGTGACACCGGCCGGCATATTGAGATTCTCCAATGCAGAACATCCCCAAAACATCTTGTCGCCAATCTCAGTCATGCTGTCCGGAAGCGAAATTTCCTTCAATGACGAACATCCGGACACGACCTGAACACCAACCGTTTCAGCATTTGACAAGTCCAAAGACTTCAAAGATGTGCAGTTTTGGAAGACATAGTCTCCGATGGTCTTCACAGTTGCCGGAATGTCTATACTCTCCAGAGTTTTACACCCGGAAAAAACATGATTGCCTATTTTCTCACACCGGGACTCCCCTGCAAACACAACCTTACTGACACCGGAATTTCTGAATGCATATTTGTCAATGGACTTAATCTTTGCCGGGATTCTGATTTCATTCAGCGAAATACAATTTTCAAAGAGACCGCCATAATAATCCCCTCCGCCAAGCGGGTCGGAGTTTCTGGCATAATACCCTTCTATTGATGTTAAGGAAGTGTTGTCCGGAATGATGAAGTCTTCCAATGAACTGCAGCCATAAAATGCTCCGACACTGACAGAGATGACAGAGGCCGGCAATTCAAACCGCTTCAAAGAGGAACAATTCATAAATGCGCCGGAAAAAACCAGATCCCGAAAAAGTGGACTTCTGCCGACCGAACCTTCTATCCTCTGCAATTTCGAATCAGGCGCGAAACTGACAGATGTCAATTTGGAAGCATTACAGAACGCATTCCGTTCGATGAACACGACATTTGCCGGAATCAAAATGTCAACAAGTCCTGAATTGTAAAATGCATATTCCCTTATTGAAGACAGGCTCTCCGGCAGGACAATATCCTCAAGGCTTGGTATGCAGAATGCTCCCTTTCCGATTGAAATCACGCCTTCCGGCAAAACAAGTCTGTGAAGATTAGACATCGAGCCATATCGAAACTCCTTATCATTTGTATTTGTCATCGCCTCCTCCGGGATAATGTTCCCCTGAACCGCCGCTCCGCTCAAGTCAAGTTCCATCAGCTTCGGCATCGCCTCCATCGTCTTGAAATCATCCCCGTTCAGATTTCCAGTCACCTTCATATCGACAATGTTTGCCTTCTGAATGTCAGTCAAAATCCCGGACAAGGTTCCCGCTGTCGGCACGTCAACCTCGAAAGTCGCCACATTTCCGCCCTGTACGATTGTGACCGTGTTAGACAGTCCGCTCACGGCATTGCTTATCGTGACTGCCCCCACACGCTCCAGCAAACCGTCATTCCTCGCCACATTCAGCGAGACAACAGACTCAGTCAGAGCCTTGGTCGCGGGCAGGCATTCAATCCAGTCCACGCCATCGGCTACCGAGACTTCATATTTCACATTACTGCTCAACGCGACATCAACGACACCGCCATCGTACGAAATCTCATATCTGTCAGTTCCGACGATTATCGCGTCCTTCTGCAGCTGGGCAATCCTTATGCTCTCCTGTATTCCGTCAGCCTGAACGAGAATCCGCGCCTCCCGTGAGTCATAGCCATCATTCGCATCGACTTCAAAAACAAGGTCGCTTGTAACGAGGCTTCTTGTCAGCGCTGTCCTCCGAATCCAGTCCGCAGCTGGCATCACGACATTGCAGTCGAGGTTGCTTGTGAGATGGACAACGACATTCTGACGTTCACAGGAAAGCGTGAAATCGTTCCTGTCGAGAAGAAGGATACGCTCACCTTGCTGGCAAACCGTCACTTCTTCGTGAAGTTCACCGCTTCTGAGAATAATCTTTCCCTGCCTGCTGTCCGGCTCATCGTTCCGGGATGCCGTAAATTCGAGAACATAAGAGACAAGTCCCTTTGTCGCGGGAACCTGTGTTATCCATGTGGCCATATTTGCAGGGATTTCCACGGAAACATCAACATTGCTCTTCACCTCTATCTGAAAATTCCCGCCCTCACGCGGCAGGCTCACATAGTCGGAGGTCACGGACAATGCATCGTGCTGCTTCTGCACAACCTTTATGTAATCCGTGAGGTCGCTGTTTCTGTCCTTGACGACGATTCTCGCATAGCGGGCCTCATAGCCTTCGTTAGCGGTGCAGCTGAACTTCAGCACATCCGTTTCAAGATGCGCTTTCGTAAGATCCTGAGAAATCCACCCCTCGACATCCGACTCTATCACGACGTCGTATGTCAGGTTATGCTGAAGTTCGACCTCGAATGCCCCCGCTTCATCAGAAAGGAAGACTTCCTTTGGACTTATAACCAGCCAGCTGTCCTGCCTGTCAATCACACCGTTGCCGTTGGCATCAATAAAATCCTCGAACGGAGGAATCTCATATCCCGTCATCCCGGAAGATTCGCAGAAACTTTCAAGATTATTCCGTACAGAAGCGGCATCAACGGACATACCGCCCTCACGGAGCATCGCCATGACAGAATCTCCTACTTTTCCGGAAGTCTCAAACTCAGCCGCAGCCTTCGAAAGCAGTTCCGACAGTTCGCTCTCACTTCTTCCGCCCTGCATTGTCGCCGATATGGCAAGGAGTACGGCATTTGCATCGCCTCCGCGCAATATGTCCAGTTTGTCAAAACTCCCGGGCATCTGCACCGTCTCCGGAATATGGAACAAATCCAGAAGCTCTTTCTCCGCAGTTCTGCGGGCATTTATCATGTCCATGTTAGCGGACTGCACCAGATGCCTTACCCTGCCGGAGGCAAGAGTTGTAAGCAGATTCACATTAGTATTACCATCCTCCGTAAGGTCCGCCAGCGCCCGCAGGATTATCCGGGAATCGGACTCACGACCGGTCATTTCATTAAAATACCGCCCTGTGGCAACGATTTCAACATAGCGTCCGTCAATCTGATTGCTCATCTCAAAACTGCCGGAATTGTCGGCCACAACAGTCCGACAGATTTTTTCAGTGGGATTCAACGCATCATCCAGAATCACCACGACGATGTCAGAGCCGAAGACAAACGGGCCTTTCTGAACATTTCCCCTCACAGAGTTGCAAAGACCTTCCTGCCGGTTGGTGTCATCATCGTTTTTTTCAGGATTCGGTTCAAGTCCGCACGATACGGCAACAAGGCACATGAATAGAAAAAGATAGATTTTTTTCACAGCTGTTCTTCTGTCCCGCCGGCTCCGAACGGGGTTATCGGTTAAAAAAGAAAGTGTGGAGCTGATTCCGTTTATCCAAATGGAGGTTGTGGAAAGACCTTTGCTAATATAAACGAGATATACCCCACACCTGAATAGATATGGGGTATATGTGTTCGCACGAGTCGAGCACGAAGCCATAGTCTAAACAAGGAATGAGCGTATTCGACCGTCCATTAGCTTTAAAACTTCCACATTTTCCACTTGGGGACAAAGACGAAAACACTTTCATCAATATGTATCTGCCAACGGCTCAGGCCATTGACCCGACAAAATTAGTTTATTTTGGCGAAGAAACAAAAGGAAATCAGGAAATCTGCACTTTTTATGAAATTTCAGGGCAAAGGAACGGGGCCACGACACAATTTCTTCGCAGCGGGTCAGAATGAAATGCGGAAGCCGAGATTCAGGCGGACAAGGGAGCCGAAGAGGTTGCCGGCGGAGGGGAACTCGGTGATGTCCGATGCGGAAACGCTGCGGTTGAAGGAAAACTGCCTGAGGGTGTAGGGCACGTAGGAAAGACGCGGCTCGCAATAGAGGCAGAAGCGGTCCGAGATGCTGTAGTCGATGCGGGCTGCGGCGGAAACCCCGGCGTAGAAGCGCGTCTGGAGAATCCAGTTGTCAAAGCTGAACAGCACGCCGAGCTCAGGGCCGGCAAGGGCTGAAAGCGTCAGGGAGGAACTGCCGTTCCCGTTCCAGTCAATCCTGTTAAGGACAAGTTCTGGTCTGACGCCGATGTTGTAGCAGTGCGCGACCTTCGGCGTGTCGAAGACCTTTATCCCCGTCATGGAGTAGGAGCCGGAGAGCCTGAATGTCACCACCTTGCGGGCCTCCTGTCCAAGTATGAAATCATAGCGGTCATATGTCGAGCGGTAAAGTTTCCATGTGTCGCTCAACAGGGGCGAGGACTGGAACTTCATGCTTCCGGTGACTGACAGATACGCGATTTTAGTGGTCCATTCCGCGTAGGGACCGTTCTTGACCTGACCTATCGGACCGAGAAGTTCGTCGATGAAGCCGGCTTTCTTCGGGCGTCGCAGCCAGTCGATGTAGGCGCATCCGCCTGTCATACGGTTGTCAAGCATTGAAACCTTGGGGGAAGCGATTGGCTCGCTTTCAAGGACATATATATGCATTGCGTCGCCCGACCATGACTCCTGCGACTGTGCGGAGACACGGAAACACGCACCACCGGCCATCAGACCGAACAATGCGACAATGTATTTCAGCGACTTTGTCATATATCTTTATGCACGCAAATTCCCAACTCCCCAAACGCGAGGAGAACACATTTCGGATTTATTAGATGCCGAACGGACGAAAATGTGACATAACCCGTGCCATTTGATAAAAAATGTTACCAATCTGACATTTTTTCAGAAATATTGGACATTTTATGCGCATCTTCTCCGCGCCGCAAGGTTCCTGAAAAAAGAGCGCTTCGAGAGCTCAAAATTTACAATCTGGTAGATCAATTCCTGTTTCATACGGACAAGTCACTTTCATATCTCCATTTCATTGAAGCGAAGGAGGTTTTGTTATGAATCTGAATGTCACTCAGGAAAATCTCTATCTGTTCCTCCCGTCCAAAGTCAGTTGGATGGCCGACATTTTGTCAGAAACGGACAACATCAGCATAGTCGATGCCATAAGGAGAATCTATTGTTCCGAAACATATCACAATCTCGAAAACGAAGACACAAAATTATGGACTCTCGGTCCCGTGGCATTATGCCAGGAATTAGAGGACGAGAAATGAGTGTGATTATACGCTGCCCTGACAATAGCCAAATAAAGCGACAGTCAGGAAATGTCGCGGACGAGGCGGCGGTATTTGGCGGGACGGCTCGACATAATCCATTGAGGGGTGCGGCGGAGAGGGCGCGGGAGGCAGCAGGTGAGAGCGGCGGCTTCGGGTGCCGAGAGACGGGCGCAGGAATGACCGTAGTAGAACTGCGAGGCGGCCTCCACGCCATAGAGTCCCCTGCCGGTTTCCGCGACATTGAGATAGACCTCAAGGATGCGGTCCTTGCCCCAAATCAGCTCGATAAGGACAGTCCACCACGCCTCTACGATTTTCCGCGCCCATGTGTTCGTACAGAATGTGAATACATTCTTGGCGGTCTGCTGGGAAATTGTGCTGCATCCGCGGATTTTCGTTCCCCTCTTCCTGTGGTCCTCAAGCATCTTCCGCATCGCGTCAATCTCGAATCCCATGTGGCGGCGGAAATAGGCGTCCTCGGACATAATCACCGCCGTTTCCATATTCCCGGAAATCTTCTCTATCGGCACCCATTCCTGCCGCGTCCTGAACTTAGGGTCGTCCCGGAACTCGACAGAACGCTTGAGCATCAGCGGAGTCCAGCGTATCGGCACATACTTCAGCACAGCGACCAGCGCGACACTGAACGCGACGAACCCCAGCGGAATCCGAAGAAACAATATTTTCCTCCATTTTTTCATCGGTGCTACAAAGGTATAAAAAATCGGGGCATCCCGTTCAAGCGAAATGCCCCGATTTTCAAAAAATTATAATCTGAGAGGGAGGGGGAATATGAGAGATGGAGTGCAATCCGCTCTCAGATTCGCCCGACCACTAATAGCCGAAGATTTCTTCGAGAGAAACCGTCTTTACCGGTCCGAGGGTGCCGAGGAACTTCGTGTCGAGGTCCTTGATGTCACCGAGGATAGCATAGGTGTAGTGACGGTCCTTCACCCACTCGGCGTGGACGGCCTTCACGTCTTCGAGAGTCATGTTCTGAAGGGCGTTGAAGATTTCCTTGTCGAGCGGCTCGGAAAGGCCGAGGTCACGGCAGTTGATGTAGCTGTTCAGGACGCCCATTCCGATGGTGCGGGAAGTGCGGAGGTTGGCGATGAGCGCATCCTTGGCAATCTTGAACGCGGCCTCGGACTCCGGAATGTTGTTGATGATGTCGTCGAAAGCCTCCACAGCCTGCTTCATCTTGTCGTTCTGCGTGGCGATGAACGCGGTGTAGTAGTACTTTCCGTCACGGAAATAAGGGGAAATCAGAGCCGCCCACGCAGAGTAGGCAAGGCCTCGCGCCTCGCGCATCTCCTGAAACACGATGCTGTTCATTCCGCCGCCGAAGTAGCTGTTGTAGAGGTCGATGCCCGCCTCTGAAGCCGGGGTGAACCTGCGGCCGTCGCAGGAGTATTGGATGTAGTAGAGCTGCTTGGCGTCATACTGCGCCATCACTACAGAGTTGTCGGCGGTCACCTGATACTCAGGCCACTGAATCTTCGTGTCCTCAAGAGCCTTGTCCTTCACGTGAACGTCGGCAAGCGCCTCCTTGAGAGACTTCTCCGAGGCCGGACCATAATAGACGACCTCATGTTTCTTGTCGAAAAGTCCGCGCACCTTTGCAAGAAGCTCGTCCGAAGTAAGGGAGAGAATCCTCTCGTTCGAGAGAGTGCTCCTGCGGATGGCGTCGCCGCCGAGCTGGGTGTATCTCTGGAGAGCGCGGAAGCAGCTCTGCTGGTTGAGCTTGCTGTCGGCGCGGTCCTTGAGCATATCGGCCTTGAGGCCCTCAAGAATCCCCTCGTCGCCCTGCGCGTTGTAAATCACGTCCTCAACGATTGCCATGACGTCCTTCATCGACTCGCCGAGGCCGTCCATAGTGACGTATGTCCTCGTGTTTCCGACATAGCAGCTATAGTCCGCCGCAAGGTCATAGAGTTCCTTCGCAATCTCGTCGTGGCTCCTGGTGGCCGTGCCGAGGTAGGAAAGATAGTTCAGGGCGAAAGACAGCTCAGGATCCTGCTCACGGTTGATGTCGAACACATATTCAAGGGAGAAGAGGCCGTTGGTCTCGTTCTTCTTGTAGAGGACGTCAATCCCGTCTGCAACCGCGAACTCCGACATTTCCTTGCTGAAGTCAACAAATACAGGCTCGATAGGCTTGACCTCAGTGCCCTGAATCTCGGCAAGGAAATCCGACTGGCGGTCGCGGTTTGTCACGATAGGGGTAATCTTAGGAGCGGATATCTTCTTCACGTTCTTGTCAACTCCCTGTCTCTTATTGATTTCGACATAGCTCTCGGCGCCGAGATATTCATTCGCCCAGGCGACCACATCCTCCTTTGTAACCTTGGAGCAGCGGTCTATCTTGCCCACGCAGTCAGCCCAGTCCTCGCCATCGATGAAGGCATTGACATAGCTCATAGCCCTCTGCTCGTTGTCCTCAAGTCCCGACATATAGTCCTTCCTGAAGTTGTTGATTGAGGCTGTGATGAGCTCCTCGTCGAAATCGCCCGCGCGCAGCTTCGCGACCTGCTCCAGAAGCACGTCACGCACCTCCTCGAGCGTCTGCCCCTGCTTAGGGTAGCCGACCATCATGAACATTCCGTAATCCGGCATATTGTTGCTGAACCCGTATGACATCAGCACCTTCTGCTGCTGGTTCACATTCAGGTCAAGCATTCCGGCCTTGCCGTTATAGACGATTGAAGAGGCTATTTCGGCGACGTCGTTCGACTTGTCAACAGCCGCAGGAAGCCTCCACGCGAGATAGACATACTCGGACTCAAGTCCATAGACGTCATGAACTTCAGGAGCCGTAATCGGAGACTCCGGCTCAAATTCCAGCTTCGGCAGCTCCGGATTAGGCTGCATTCCGCCGAAATACTTCTTTATTATGGTCATCATCTCGTCCGGGTCGAAGTCGCCGGAAAGACAGATTGCCATATTGTTCGGCACATACCATGTCTTGTGATAGGCCTTCACGTTGGTGATTGACGGGTTCTTCAGATGCTCCTGCGTGCCGAGAACCGTCTGAGTGCCATAAGGATGATGCGGGAACAGGGCGGCGAGCATAGCCTCATACATCTTGCGGTTGTCCTTCGTCAGGGACATGTTCTTCTCCTCGTAAATCGTCTCAAGCTCCGTGTGGAACCCTCGGATTACAGGGTGCTGAAAGCGGTCGGCCTGCACCTTAGCCCAGTTTTCAATCTGGTTCGAAGGAATGTTCTCGACATACACGGTCTCGTCGGTCGAGGTGAAGGCGTTGGTTCCGTCGGCTCCGATCATGGACATGAGCTTGTCGTACTCGTTAGGAATCGCAATCTTGGACGCCTCGTAGCTTATGGAGTCTATCCTGTGGTAAATCGCGGCCCTCTCAGCCTCGTCGGTCGTCTTTCTGTAAATCTCGAAAAGATTCTCAATCTCGTCGAGCATAGGTTTCTCGGCCGCATAGTCACTCGTTCCGAACTGTTCCGTACCCTTGAACATGAGGTGCTCGAAATAGTGCGCGAGCCCGGTAGTCTCCGCCGGGTCGTTCTTTCCCCCGACCTTCACGGCGATGTAGGTCTGGATTCTCGGGGTCTCCTTGTTCACGCTCATATAGACCTTAAGCCCGTTGTCGAGCGTATAAATCCGCGTGTGCATCGGATCGTTCTTGACCGTCTCATAATCCCGGTTGCAGGAGGATGAAACGAGCGCGGCAATCATCGTCGCCGCAATGAGAAATAAACGCTTCATATTGTTATACATTATGTTATGAAATTTCCAAGAAATAACTTGCATCATCTTGTGGCTTCTTTTGGGTCTATATCCCTTTTCTCATCGGTCATGTACCTCCAGTACACTCCCTCTTCCAAAAGAAATCTATACTCAAAAATAAATCCCCAATCTGAGGCAACTTATTTTTTTCACATTTCTATATATATTCATCATCGGCACTTCACGGGAATATATTCTCCTCTTCCGATGTAAGATCAAAAGAAAAATCCCCGAAGACACGGCACGTGATGCGTGAATCTTCGGAGATATGTTCATTCATTGACACAATCATCTGTCAATCGTTTTTCGAGCGGGTGGCGAGGATCGAACTCGTGGCCCTCGGCTTGGGAAGCCGATGCTCTACCACTGAGCTACACCCGCTTTTCCGTCCCCTTCATTCAGGAACGGAATGCAAAGATATGAATTTTTCGAGTATATTTGCAAAAATTTGTGAAAATATTTGAAGAAATGATCAAGGTTTTAGTCTTCGACATGGGAGGAGTGCTCCTCGATTTGGATTTGAACGCGTGTTTTAAGGCCTGCCGGGAAGACCTCGGATTCGAAAGGGTGGCGGAATTTGTCGGCCCGTGCCACCAGAAGGGTCTCTTTATGGAACTTGAGGCTGGAAATCTGACGGAGGACGAGTTCTATGCCGGCGTGCTTTCAATGTCCGCCCCCGGAAAGACAAGAGATGACGTCATCGCCGCATTCCGGCATTTCCTAATAGGGATGGATGACTACAAGGTGCAGCTGCTCAAGGATTTGAGCAAAAAGTATGACCTCTACATGCTCAGCAACAACAACGCGATGTGCATGCCTTTCGCCCGCGAGGAATTCGAGCGCAAGGGGCTGCCGCTTGAGAGCGTGTTCAAAAAGCAGTTCCTGTCCTATGAGATGCACCTTCTCAAGCCAGACGACGGCATATTTCAGGCGTCCATCCGAGAAATCCGACAGCTCTCCGGCACGGCGGACTCACCGGTGCTGCCGTCAGAGATGCTCTTCATCGACGACTCCCCCGCCAATGTCGAAGCCGCCCGCCGCAACGGTATGCAGGCCGTCCATTACCCTCAGGGCGACGATCTGCGGGCACTGCTGGAGCGAACCTTAAAAGGAACGCTCTAAAAAATCGAAGAAATAATTGAATTTATTTTGCAAAATCAGATTTATGTTCTAAATTCGCGACATAATTTTCATTGATTGTGAGAGATAAGCGCCTCACGCAAAATTACAACAGGGTATTTATTCGCGAGAATGGCTACCCTGTTTTGTGTTATGACGGACGATGTAGTCTTGGGAAAGCCGCTCCTCGCTCTCAACACATTTTATTATCACAATCAAGATGAAAATTATATTTGAATTTTGCGTTAGAGAGTGCCTTTGCGAAGATTGCAATGAGGCCGCTCAGCATGGACGAGTAAAAGTCAGAGGCCACTTTCGGGTGGTTAATGGCAAGAAAGTCTATGTGAGGATGCACTACCGTAAGAAGTAGAGCGTCACTTCCGCTTCCGTCCGTGGAGAGTCACCGGCCGCTTAACCGGTGGCTCTTTGTTTTAATCGCCTGTGTAAAAGAGGATGAGGTCGGTGAGGGCGCGGCGGCAGACGGGGCAGAAGCCGGCGGCCTCGTTGGTACGCATACGGCAGTTGTCGGACGGGCGGAAGATGCCGAGGGGGAGGTAGCCGCCGCCTTCATAGACTCCGATGCGGTCAATCGCCTCCTGTGAGCTGTCGAGTTCGCTGACATTAAGATGCCCGCCCGGATTCGGAATCGGGCAATCGTCCGGAAGCATATCCCTCCATTTCGCGCCAAAATCCACAAGCGTCGTGATGTTCGGCTCCCACGGTTCCACGCTGACATCATAGCTGGAATCAAGAGCATCAGCAAAATCGTAGAAATACTCATCGGCGAGACCTCCGAAGCTGTGCCCGAACTCGTGGACGACAACGGGACGAAAATTGTCGTGATGAGCGGTTGTGAGGGTGTAGGAATTATATATGCCGCCTCCACCGTATGTGTCCGTGTTAGCGAGGATTATGATATGTTCGCAGGGTATGCCCGAAAGAATGGCGTGGATGCCGTGGACATTCTCGCTCGTAAGATAACGGTCGGAATAAAAAGTCGAGAAATGCGAACCGACAGCCGTGCTCCGCCATATTCCCTTCAGAGGCTCGGAAACTCCGGAATCTTCGGACACCGACTCCACGGCGATGACGTTAAGCCTGTCCTTGAACAGTGAAAACGGAGAGGCGGTAATCAGGGCATCGCAGGCGGCCCGGGCATCCTTACGGAACCGTCTCATGTCCTTCTTCGCATAGCCTTCAGCCATAATCACGACATCTATGCAGTCCCTGCTGTCACCGCCCATGTGAAGGTAGCTCCAGCGCACGTCCGACGGCCGCAGTCTGCGGATGAGAATGTCCGACGGGTCAAGAATAAAGCTGTGTTCGGCGCAGACGAAGCCATGTTTATCGAAAAGTCTCAAAGAAATGCAGGCCTTCGCCCTCGGCATCGGCAGCAGTACGGTGTGCTCGAAAGAACGAACGGTGTGACATGCCTCGTCGGTGGTGAGCCATTCGCTGAACAGAGACGAAAATGACCACACATAAAGCCGCTCGCCCGTTTCCGCATCTGTCATCACCACCTCTCCGTTGCCCCGCAGCGGCATTCGGTCAAGGTTCACCCGTCGGCCGTACCAGCCGTCCGAACTTGACAGACGGTCAAGGCTCACGGCCTGCTCCGCGGAATCGCCGCTGAATGTATAATCTACGCGGAGCGTCACATCAGAGAATCTTTCCGCGAAACATGATGACATCGGAAGCGACTGTGCAGACGCGGCAGGAAGTGCGGCGGAACGCGGCTGCGCGTGCACCCCGGCAGGAAACGCAAAAATCACCGCGAGAACAAATTTCAAGAGAGAAGTTCGTTTCATTTTCATACTTTAAAGATGAGGACATTTCGTCACATGAAAGGCTGATTTCGGTCCAAAGTTAAGAAATATCCCCGAACACATGACAAATCAACCAAAAATTTCTTATCTTTGCAGTCCGTTGTGGCAGACGGCAAAGTTTGCTACGACGTGGAGATTGCCTCCGTAGTTTAATGGATAGAATTTCAGATTCCGGTTCTGACGGTTGCGGTTCGATTCCGCACGGGGGTACAACAAAAAAAGGACTCAAGATGAGTCCTTTTTTTTGTTTTGCCTGACTGCGTGCTCCTTATTTCTCGTCTGAGCTGTCTCCGCCGGACGGAATGAGGGCAGCAAGGGCTGAAATATCAACGAAGTTGTTGATTGTCAGACCTGTCGAGCTGAGGCTTCGGAGAGTGTAGCTGACATCCACCTCCTCGGTCTTGCCGGTCTGCGGATTCTTGATTTCGTCCTTGTAACTGAGAGTCATCGCGTTGTCGCTGAGGTCGGAGTAATTGACATCCTCAGTCTCGCTCTCATCGCCCGTCCCGACAGTGACGGTAAACTTACCCTTTGTCTCATCGGTCGGAACCGCGTTATAGGCGAAAGGCGCGCCGACATAATCGTTAGCCTTTATTCCGGCGAAAATCTGGGAAACCTCCGAAGGGATCTGAACGCCCTCCTGCTGGGAAATCCACGAGAAAATGGTGCGCAGCATCGTAAGCTTGCTGTTGTCAAGATGCACTCCGACATTGCCGCTTCCGTTCTCGTCAAGTTTCATGACTATGTCGAGCTTCATGTCCGCGAGCTGCGCCTTGATGTTGTCGGGAAGTTTGACGAATGTCTCAGCGTCCGAAACATCTCCCAAAATCTTGCCTACCTCCACATCCTTTGCCACCCAAGTGTTGATGTACTTCGTGTTGTTGACATCCTTCTCAGGATCTTCATCCTTGTTGCATGACGACGCCAACACCATGGCAAGCGCCATCATAGAAACTGTAAGAAACTTTTTCATTGCTTTACCTATTTTTGTTAATACTTTCTCCTTTTCTGTCCGTGCAATTGTTCTGCCAGAGCATGGACATTCTACTTTTTGCGCCAATCGTTCAAAAAGAAGACAGCCGCCATAAACGACAAAATCCGTTCCCGCAAACGCAGGAACGGACAAAATGTCAGATTCGGTTTTGCCCCAATATTATACAAAAAGACGCACTCCACAATAGCACCAAGCGTCCGTCCTCTGTTTCAGAGAAAGTCAGTCACCAGGACAATTCATTTCACTAAATCGGCAATTTTGTCACTTTTATGAAATAGAATCTTGAAAATATCAAGTAAAACGCCTATCTTGTGCGTCACAAAAGTGGCAATTTTGCCAAAATTATGACATAAGGCATGGAAATTAAACGCGACAGATACCTCAATCAACTGCCTCCCTTCTGAAAATCAATGACGCCTCCAGAAAAATCATCATAGTCCGCGATGACATAAAACCATGGATTGACGACAACGGAATCCTCACCATTGGCCTCATGGACTTCCTCCTGCAGCCCGAGTGGCTGGGATAATTACGTAACATTGCATCAGAGAAATATATCTTCCGCCTCAATCTCCATAAGAATTTCAGCAGAGATTCCGGACGCACGCGAAAGCCGATTTGCCTGATGCTCTATCGTCTTTTCAAACAAATTCCTCACGAACCGGCCGTTGCCGAATTTTTTGTCCTTGTTCGCCACGGCCTTTTCAATGACAGCACGAAGCAAATCCGAGGCATCGTCAGAAAGGATGTACTCATATTCCTTTGCCCGTGAGCAAAAAATCCGGTACAGTTCATCGACCGAATAGTCCGGAAATTCCACATAACGGTTAAAGCGGGACTGAAGACCCGGATTCGAGTCTATAAAATTCTTCATCTCATCAGAATAGCCGGCAAGAATGACGACTAACCGGTCCCGGTCATCCTCCATCCGCTTGAGCAGAGTTGCGATAGCCTCTTTCCCGTAATCCTTTCCGTCATCAGGAACCAATGAATAGGCCTCGTCTATAAACAATACGCCGTCGAGCGCAGAGTCTATAATCTTGTTAGTCTTGACCGCTGTCTGCCCCACATACTCAGCGACTAACCCGGAACGGTCAGTCTCCACCAGATGCCCCCGCTTCAAGATGCCAAGGTCTTTGTATATACCAGCGACAATTCTTGCGACAGTGGTCTTGCCCGTACCGGGATTTCCGGTAAAGACACAGTGATATGACACCGGAGAGGTTTTCAATCCCTGACTATGACGAAGCTGCTGTATTCTCACATAGTTGGCAAGAGTTGTAATCTCCTGCTTCACGGATTCAAGGCCAATAAGAGATTCCAAAGCCACATAAGGGTCATTCGCATCCACATCACCTTTTCCTTTGACATCTTCGGGCAAACTCCCTCGTTGAGGATCCCCACCTATTGCTAATTTTCCCGTCGAGCCGTCTTTAATGTCTCCGGATGACACTATCTGCTCAAGCCACGCAGCCTCTTTCTCAGTCACAGTATTATCCGCCTTGGCAACGATTGAAGCAAAACGATACAGCAGGACAGAGTACCTTTTCGCCAGTTCCTCATCAAAATCCAGCAGACATTCAAGGATAAAGAACGCATCGGAATTGCCCGAGGCCTCTCTCTGGGTATCAAATTGTCTCAGATAGTCCAAGACAGAGAGTTTCATATTCTTCAGATAAATATCCGCGCTGTCAAGTGTCATGCTTTTCGTATCAACATCAAGTACATATAATGTATAAAGAAAGAGTCCAAGAGAATCCTTGTCATCCAAGTCTATCTCGTGGCCAAGCCCCCTGTAGCACCTGACGACATCGACTAAAGACATATATTTGACAATGCCCGCAGGGTCGGAAATCTGCTCTCCGTATATAACCATATTGACCTTAACCCTGTCCGTGACGTGTTCGCAGAACCCCTTATTCTTCATTAAAGAATCAACGAAGTCCATAATGTCCTGCGACACACGTTTGACATCTTCATAATATTCCTGTGAAACGGAAGTCATGAATGAGGAAGACTCATTTTCTGTACCATCTGACGGAGGGTCATAAAAATATACGAGTGAGACAGCAAAACACACTACAGCCCCTATCAGGCAGATGACGAAAGACTCGTCTGCAGCTATGCTTAAGAAGACCAGTATCAGAAACACAACGCCCAAAAGAACGAACAGGAAGCCCGCTCCAATGTATTTTTTGCTCAGTCTGTCAGATTTACCCATACTTGGTTCAGTTCAGGAGCTTGCTGCGGGAGGAAGGCGGGACGGGGATGGCGGCGGGGTCGTCGGGCTGGTCGGCGGGGGAATCGTCGCTGTCTTCCTCGTTGTAGGCCTTGAGGAAACGGGCGTGGAGTTCGTCGAGAATCTCGATGTATTCGCCGTATGAGGCCGCGAATTCGTCCTTGCAGCGGAGCATCATGCTGATTTTGAAGGTAATCGTGGAATTTCCGTTCCTGTCCGGTTCGTCAAGAAATGCGTCGGCCATGATTATGCTGTCCGAAACACGGGCACAAATGTCCCTGACATCACGCTCGTCCTCGGCGGAAAGCTTGTCCATATTGAACGCAAGGGACATATCCATGCGGTTTCCGGAATAGGCCACGCGGTAGAGTATTCCCTCCTTCTTGAAATCAACTGTCTTCTCGTCGGCGCGTTCCGGCACATAGCCCCCGGTGCGCAGGACATCCATAATCCCATCGGCGCTCAGATGCTCCGGCTCATTCCGCTGCGGGTTCAGATGCTCGGCGAGCACCTTGCCTATGGCTGAGATCAAGTTTTTCGACTCGCGGGCGCGCATGACGAGCATGACACACACGGCGACAATCAGAACGACATTCGAGAGTATCAGACAATATTCCATTTCGAGACTAAATTTTACTGCAACATTTTCAACGGTTGGCCCGCTTCCTCAGGAGAGAGGTTTCGGAGTGCAAAGATATAACATTTTCCCAAAAACTACAGCAGCGGTGTCCAATCGCTGGAGACCGCTGCCTGTAAACATACAAAACGCGTGTTTCTAAGGTTAAGTATCTGCTTAGTATATTATAATTAGGTCAGAATCAAAGGGCTTCGGACAAAGGCAGAAACTGCGCCGTCCGCCCCTTGCTGTAATCTTAACAACAAATCAAGGTTTCCGTCAGCGACGTGTCAGAAAAGCGTTGTAAAAAAAACCGCACATCCGTCGGAAACCGGATGCAAAATTAGCTTGAGTGTGGTCAAAAACTCCTATATTTCATTAAATACACGCAGGTATTTCATGAAATACACGATATTTTTTGTAAATTTGTGGGCTTTTCCGCTCAGAAAAGCGAGAAAAAATTGAAGTGTTGTATGAGCGATATATACCGATATCTAATGCTTTTCGCATCAGGAGTCATCCTGACGCTTTCTGTTATTGTCCTTGCCGTCAAGATTCCCGACAAAGCTGAATTCAGAAAATTCCGGAAGGCAAGAAAAATCTTCGCGATTTCCTGCGCGACCCTCGCCGCGCTGAGCGTCCTCTGTTTCGCCGTGGGATATGTTCATCCTTTCGACAAGCTTGCCATTCTCGCCACGGGGCCGTTTCAGGCACTGCTGCTGACAAGCATGATTCTCATCTTCATCAATCCCGGGGCTATAACCCTGCGGTGCGTAATGCGCGACATCCTCGTGATTACGGCGATTATCTCCGCACCCTACCTCTGCTATTGGTTCTGGCCCGAGGCCTTTGTCTATGCGTATCGGGCTGCCGCAGGCGCTTTTCTCATACAGCTTTTTTCCTATGCGGCAATCTTCGCGAAAAGTTTCCGCAAAGTAATCCTGCTCACTAACGAGTACTACGCCGAGAACAATGCACCGAGGCTGTCGTGGATTCACTGGATGTTCCTCACCGCGCTCGCGACCGGAATATGCGCGTTCATCAGTCTCTGTGTCAGTAGCTGGAGCTATCTCGCACTCGTGCCCATGTATGTACTGACCTATCTCTTCTTCACGATAAAGATCATAAACTATGCGGCCGACTCCGGCTACATCGTGATGGCGCTCAACTCCGGAGCCGAAGTCCCGTCCGAAAGCGCGGAAGAAATGGAAGAGGAGGTGCAGAACTCGCGGATTTATCCTGAAATCCCGGAAAACATCCGTACCGAAATCCGCGACAACATCGACAGCTGGGTTTCAGCCAAGGGATTCACAGAAAAGGACGTGCCATACACCGAGACGCTGGAGAAAATCGGGGTCGATGTCGTGATGATGCGCCGCTACATGAAGGACGAGCTCGGCACCGACTTCAGGACATGGAGAAACGGGCTGAGGCTGGAGGAGGCGTGCAGAATGTTCGAGGAGGCGCCTGAAATGACCGTCGAGCAAGTCAGCGACCGTGTCGGCTACAACGACAGCTCCAACTTCCGCAAGGATTTCAAGAGACGCTACGGAATGTCGCCGAGCGACTACCGGAAAACTATCGCCGAATAAGAGACACAATCCCGCAGATTTTTCTAAATTTGTGGGATTTGTTGTTGATGGAGACTAAATCTGGGAGAAGAATAAACTGATAGAGACAAAAGATATGAAAAAATTTGCGAAGAACTATGCCGACAGGTTCATGGCCGAGCTTGTCGCGAAAAACCCAGGGGAGAAAGAGTTTCATCAGGCGGTGAGGGAGGTCGTGGAGAGCGTCGCCGACTATGTCGTGGAATACCCCCACCTTATGGACCAGAAGATACTCGAGCGCATGGCCGAGCCGGAGCGCGTCATCATGTTCCGTGTCCCGTGGACTGACGACAGGGGCGAGATTCACATAAACAGGGGCTTCCGCGTGCAGATGAACAGCGCGATAGGCCCGTACAAGGGCGGACTCCGCTTCCACTCCAGCGTCAATCTCAGCATAATGAAGTTCCTTGCCTTCGAGCAGACCTTCAAGAACGCGCTCACCACCCTGCCGATGGGCGGGGCGAAGGGCGGTTCCGACTTCAGCCCGAGGGGCAAGTCCGACGCCGAGGTAATGCGCTTCTGCCAGAGCTTCATGACCGAGCTTCAGAGGCACATCGGACCGGACACCGACGTCCCGGCAGGCGACATCGGAGTGGGCGGACGCGAGGTCGGCTACCTCTTCGGACAGTACAAGCGTCTGCGTGACGAATTTACCGGCACGCTCACCGGCAAGGGCCTCGGATGGGGCGGCAGCCGCCTGCGTCCGGAGGCCACCGGCTACGGAGTCTGCTACTTCGCACAGGAGATGCTCGCCACGCGCGGTGAAAGCTTCGAGGGGAAGACCGTGCTTGTCTCCGGTTCCGGAAATGTCGCGCAGTATGCCGCACAGAAGGCTATGAGGCTCGGGGCGAAGGTCGTGACGCTCTCCGATTCGGACGGCTTCATCCATGACCCGGAGGGACTCACTGAGGAAAAGATGAAATATGTCCTCGAGCTCAAGAATATCAGGCGCGAAAGGATTCGGGAATATGCCGAAAAATATCCGAATGCCGTGTATTATCCGGGCGAGCGTCCGTGGAAGATTGCCTGCGACATCGCGCTCCCATGCGCGACGCAGAACGAGATTGAACTCCCTGACGCCGAGGCTCTCGTGAATGGAGGCTGCACCTGCGTCGTGGAGGGGGCGAACATGCCGACGACGCCGGAGGCAATCGCCGTATTTCAGAAGGCGCGCCTGCTCTACTCTCCGGGCAAGGCCTCGAACGCCGGCGGGGTGGCGACCTCAGGGCTTGAGATGAGCCAGAACTCCATCCGCAGCCAGTGGACGGCCGAGCAGGTCGATGCGGAACTGCACAGAATCATGTCCGACATCCACGCGGCCTGCCTCAAATACGGCGTCGAGCCGGACGGCTACATCAACTACGTCAAGGGAGCGAACGTCGCCGGCTTCATCAAGGTCGCGAACGCCATGCTTGACCAGGGGCTCGTTTAGCCCCGTCATTTCGAACGACCTCATAACCGTCATTTCGAACGACCTCATAACTGTCATTTCGAACGAAGTGAGAAATCTTTGCGCATAATGGAACGACACGGTGCCCTGATGTCCCGGAGAATCCGGAAAATCCTCCTCGTCTGCAACAGCTACGACAGCTTCGCCCTCGAGGAGGACGGTCACATTGAATACCGGATAACCCGGGAATATTCAGAACTGAACCTCAGCAACCCCCCGTCCATCGAGCGGGCCGAGACCACGGCCGAAGCTCTCGAAAGGCTCGGAGCGGAAGAGCGCTTCGACCTCATAATCACGATGTATAATCTCGGGGAGGTCGATGTCTTCGATTTCTCCCGTCAGGTCAGAGCCATATCCCCGGACACCCCTATAGTCCTGCTCTGCTCGTTCTCGAAGGAGATTTACCGCAGAATCGCGCGGAGGGACACGTCCTGCATCGACTATGTATTCTGCTGGGACAACAACACCGACGTCATCATCGCCATCATCAAGCTGCTCGAAGACCGCCTCAACGCCGACAGCGACATACTCGGGATGGGGGCGCGGGCAATCCTGCTCGTCGAGGATTCCGTGCGCTACTACTCCACCTACCTCCCGCTGCTCTACAAGCTCGTCCTCCAGCAGAACAGCGAGGCCGTCCGCGACACCCTCAACGAGGAGCAGCAGATTCAGCGCAAGCGCTCGCGGCCCAAGATTCTGCTCGCGACCTGCTACGACGAGGCGGTGGAACTCTACCGCAGATACGGCGGCAACCTCCTCGGAGTCATCTCCGACATAGGATTCGTGATCCATCGCGGTGACAGTCCCGACACCGAGAAGAGCGACGCCGGGGTTGACCTCTGCCGCCTCGTGCGTGGGGAAGACCCTACGATGCCGTTCCTCATGCAGTCCTCGCAGGAGAGCATGAGGCAGACGGCAGAGAGCCTCGGTGCCGGCTTCATCCTGAAGTCCTCCAAGACCCTCACCCACGAACTCAGCGAGTACATCGGTCGGGAGTTCGGATTCGGAGACTTCATCGCCACGGAACCGGAGAGCGGGGAAATCATAGCGAGGGGGCACAACCTGCGGGACTTCGAGGACATCGTCCGCAGCATCCCCGCCGACGCGCTCCGCAGCCTCTCGGACAGGAACTACATCTCCCGCTGGCTCTACGCCAGAGGACTGTTCACGCTCGCCGGCAAGTTCCGCCCCATCAGCCTCAAGGACGGGAAGGACATTCCGGCCGTCAGGGAAACCTACCTCAGGATCATCAGGGACTTCCGCATCAGTCAGGGAACGGGGGTCATAGCCCGCTTCGACGACGGGAGCTACAACGACACCATACGTTTCGCCCGGCTCGGGGACGGTTCGCTCGGCGGCAAGGCGCGGGGACTCGCCTTCCTCAATCACATCCTGCACAAATACAATCTTTACGACCGCTGGGAGAATGTCCGCATAGCCGTTCCCCGCACAATCGTCGTCACGACCGACTGGTTCGACCGCTTCATACTCGAAAACGGCCTCCAGTATGTCATAGGCTCGGACATCACCGACGCGGAGATTCTCTCCGAATTTGTCGCCTCCACCCTTCCGAAGGAGCTGACGGATTCGCTCAGGGCCTTTGTCCGCACCACGCGCAGGCCACTTGCAGTCCGTTCCTCCTCGAAGCTCGAGGACTCCTACTACCAGCCCTTCGCCGGGGTCTATTCCACCTACATGATTCCGCACACGGACAACGAGGACCAGCAGCTCCGCCTGCTCTCCAAGGCAATCAAGTCCGTCTATGCATCCATCTACTTCGCCTCCTCGCGGGGCTACATCACCTCCACCGCAAACGTGATTTCCGAGGAGAAGATGGCCATCGTGCTTCAGGAAGTCTGCGGCAGCGAGGACTGCGGGAGATGGTTTCCGGCTGTCTCCGGTGTCGCCCGCTCGGTCAATTTCTACCCTATTGGCAACGAGGCGCCGGAGGACGGCATAGTGAAGCTGGCCTACGGGCTCGGCAAGGCGGTGGTCGATGGCGAGACGATGCTCAGGTTTTCCCCGAAATACCCGCGCAGCGTCCTCCAGACCTCCACGCCCGAACTGACGATGACCCAGACGCAGACCTCCATGCTCGCCCTCAGCCTCCGCCCGGAAAGGTTCAGGACCTCCGTCGATGACGCCGTGAACCTCGAAAGGATTGCGGTGGCCGACTGCGGACAGTTCCGCTCGTTCAGGAACGTCGTCTCCACTTGGGACTATGAAAATATGCGTATGGTCGATTCATCCGCGCCTCAGGGACCGAAGTTCATCACCTTCGCGAGGATTCTGAAATACAGGACATGGCCGCTCGCCGAAATCCTCTCCTCGCTGCTCGAAATCATGAAATCCGAAGTAAGATGCGAGGTCGAGATTGAATTCGCGGCCGATTTCAGGGACGACGGGGACATGACGTTCAGCGTGCTCCAGATACGCCCTATTTCCATCGACGGACTGCGGAGCGAGGTTGACTGGTCAAAGGTCGATGCGGAAGGGGCGTGGCTTCGTTCGGGCTGCGCCATAGGGCCGGGTGAAATTACAGGGATATGCGACGTCGTCTATCTCAAACGAACTGCGTTCGACAGGATGCGCACCCGCGAAATCGCAGCCTCCCTCACTGCCGTCAACGCCGAGATGCGCCGTCTGAAGAGGAATTATGTCCTCATAGGCTACGGCCGCTGGGGCTCGTCCGTCCCCTCTCTCGGTGTTCCGGTGCAGTGGAGCGGCATCTCCGAAGCGAAGGTCATCGTGGAATGCAGCCTCGACGATTTCCGCATCGAGCCGAGCCAGGGAACGCATTTCTTCCAGAACATGACCTCGGCAGGAGCCGGCTACATCAGCGTGAACCCGTGGGCCCGTCCCTCCGACCTCTGCGACACCTCCGCCCTCGACGCCCTGCCTGCCGCCCATGAGACCGAATTTCTCCGCGCCGTCCGCCTCGACCGCCCCCTCACCGTCATCGCCGACGGCCGCACCGGCCGCGCGATAGTCAAGTAATCACGCTTTTCATCACTGGTTTATAAGTCCAACATCACAACAACCCACACATGATTATCCAGTAAGTATCTGGTTAACATGGGCTTTGCAAATATGAAATCCGATTTTCGATTTGCAAAACAGTTATGTCTCAGAACCGCTCCGAAATCCATTTGCGGAAAGGGATTATCCTTATCGTATAGCCGGGTTTTGTCACAGTCTCTTCCTTATCCCAGGTTATCACCGTCAGATTTGAGTTCCTGAGTTCTCCGGCACATTCCACAAGAGACGCGATCTCCCTGTCAAAGGTCTTCTTTGAGTCTATGCGATAGCAAACCTGAATCAACTGTTCAATCATGACACCTCTCCGGCACACGAAATCCGTCTCCTTGTCGTTGCGGGAACGATAATAGAAAAGTTCATATTTCTTCAGGTCATATCCGCGTTTGAGAAGCTCCATAAAAACCATATTTTCAAGAAGTCGTCCATAATTCCCTGACAGTTCAAACGCGCGAGCCATAATGAAGCCATTGTCAATAACATAGCATTTTGCATCTGCTTTCTTCATGAGTTTCAATTTGTTGCTGAAACGTGGAAGATATTGGAAAAGGTAGGTATTCTGAAGATATGTCAGATACTTCTGAGCCGTCGTGGTGCTTGACATTTCAAGTTCATCCTGCACTGACGAGGCGCTGAACGGGTTTGTAAAATTAGACAACATCCAGTCCGCAATGGCATAAAGGTCATCAACCTTGCGGATTTTATATCTGCGGACAATATCTTTGACGATAATGGAGTCATACAATCCTGAAAGATATCCGGATGCGGCCTGCTCCGTACCGACAATTTCCGGATAACCGCCATATTCCATGTATCGAGAGATGGAGGAGTTCAAACGTGCCACAAATTCCGGTGTCTCAGTCTCCGCAGACAAAGGCACGGCAAGAAAATTAAGGTATTCACTGGCGGAGAAAGGGTAAAGCCTTATCTCAAGATACCTCCCTGACAGCACTGCGGCAAGGTCGTCAGAGAGCATATTCGCATTGGAACCGGTGATGACAAGATTGACTCCGCGACGATAGAGTTTTTCCACCCACAGACTCCAGCCAGGCTGATTCTGTATCTCATCCAAAAGAAGGTATTCATAGCCGGGATAGACCTCCGCAAGTGCCTGTTCCACACTATTTTCATCAAACCTTTCCAGCAAGGCTGCGTCATCAAAGTTCAGATACGCAAAGTTCTGCCCTTTCAGCATCTGAAGCGCGAGCACCGACTTTCCGGCTCGGCGCGGCCCCGTTATCAGTTTTATCGGCTTGCTGTCCCGATATGAAACGGCCAATGCCATAGCTAACCGCTCCTGGTATTTCATCCCCAAGAGTTTGTCTCGTTCTGTTTTCTGTTGAAAAATTATGTTTTTCATCCACAAATCAAATTATAATGGACAAAAATAGTTTTTTTTATCCATTACAGCAATTATTTTGAATAAAATATTATTTCATAAATGAAAAACCGGTCCGGAGGTTTAGCCTCCGGACCGGTCGGGATTTGTACTGATTGTCAAGACTCTGACTACATCTGTGTTCCGTTGTAGATTACGGTGCCAGCGATGTCGGTTGCTACCATCTTTCCGCTCGGGATGCCAGTTATGTCAATATTACCAGTTGTAGTGATGACATTACCACCGTTATTCTTGACATTTATGAGCGCCTTGCTGGATGACGATGCCGCAAACTTACCGCCATTGACCGTAAGGGTCACTTTCTGCGGATTGCTTACATATTCCTGATCAATCTTTATGGCACGTCCATCGGAGAATGCCGTGTTGCGAATCTCGCAATTGTTCATAGTGATATTCATCTCACACTTCGGACTAACCCACATTGCATAGGTTGCCCTGACATTATTTGCCGACTCATCAATGACAACATTATTGAGCACTGCTGATGTACAGTCCATATCGAATCCTATCGCCTTGTTGAACGTCACATTCTCCATTTCTACCGGTGTAGCAAATATGAGATTATATACATCCCATGTGCCCGGAGCATATGTACTTGTCATCTTCATATTTTTGAGGATGAGCTTCGCATTCGGGTTGACTGTCTTTACATAACTGCGATAGTCATTGGCGTATGTAAGAAGCTCGTTGCCGGTTCCCTCGATAGTCACGGTCTTGGTGTCCGCGCCACCAATTTCCCATTCGTTTACCCGTACTCCATCACCGAATTCGATGTCATTCTGAAGCTTGATGACGATGTTCTCGGCATTCGCTGTCGCTGCGGCAACAAATTCCTCCTTTGTGAATATCGCTGACGATTCAACGATTGTCCATACAGCAGGATTGTCGCTTATCTTCTTTGACTTGTAGCCCGGAGCGCAGAAGTTTGTGCCTCCGTTCGGCTCAGTATTGGAGCCTGCCGGGTTGAAGTTCACGAACTCACCGCCATAGGCATTGATTTTGGCGTTGCTGCCGTCCTTGAGGTTGAGAACCCAATATGCCTTGCTGTCGTGGTTAGCGGACTCGAACTTACCGCCATAGATGTTGATGACAGCATTGCCGTTTGCATAGATGAGGTCAAGCTGCCCGTCCGGAACCATCTCGTTGTAGAATGAGCCGCCGTTGATGTTGACCACAGCATCGCCGTAAGCCCATATTGCCATGCAATACAAGCCTTTAGGACCCTTATTTGCGTCTTCGCTGATTGACTTGATGTTTCCGTTTCCGTTGATTGTGAGAGTGGCGTGGTCTTTCACGATGAAAACACCGGCATCATAGTCCGAGCCTACGAGAATCGGGGTCTTGTTGATGATGTCATGGCCGTTCAGGTCGATAGTGACAGCCGTGTTGCCACCCATCTCAAGAGGCTCTGATATTTCGATGTCGTCAGCAAGCGTTGCCGAGCCGCCGTTGGCGAAGAGAGCCTTGAGGGCTGCGGTGGTGCTGATGTTCTGAAGGTCGATGTTCTCCTCATCCTCGAACGCAGGCTTGATCTCGACGTTGAAGATTACTTGGTCGGTGAGGAGGTTGCCGACGATGTTCGTGCGCCAGTTGGCCTGAACAGGGGCGCTCGGCACGCTGACTTCGACATTCTGGCCGGCTGCGTCGGTGAAGGTCGCGGTGAGGTTGGTGACGTGCTTCTCACCGATAAGGCCCGTCGGGATTATGTAGTTCATCGCGAGGTACTTGTAGGCCTTGCCCTCTACAGTGAGAGTCACAGGGTCTGTAGGGATGGCGGCTGCCGTGAACTCCGTTGAAGCGGTGCCGGTCACAGTCGCAGGGTTCTTGCCCTCGCCCTTGAACGGGTCGAATACCGTAGCGACGTCGGTTGCCACAACTACGCTGGTCTTTGGTTCAACGCCGGCTGCCTGTGCTGCGACAAAGTCTGCTGTTCCGAAGTTCACCTGAGCGAACGGACGGTGGAGCTCCACAGGCTCGGTCATCGCGCCCGTGACCTTGACGGTCTTGACCGCGAAGAACGCGTCGCGGGACTCGTCGTTGGCGTCGCCTGCATAGCTGACTGCGATTTCCTTGTTTTCCTTGTCGAAGGTGTAAGGTGCGCCGGTTGCCTGCGCCCAGAAGATGAAGTGGTAGGTCTTGCCCTTCACGAGGCTGAAGTTCACCGTGGCCTTGAGGTCGGTGAACGTCGCCGTCTGGTCCAAGTTCAGATGATTGCCGGCCGCGTTGTTTGCATCTTCATAAACGGCAACCGTGAGGTTCTTCGCCGTCGTGCCGTCGCCTATGGCCTTCGTGGCCGGTGTTCCCGGAAGCCCCGCCGTGAACGTCACGGTCACTTCCTGTCCGTCAGGCGTGCCTTCCACGGCCACCTGCTCCTTGTTGCAGCCCATCGCCAGCACTGCCAGCGCCGCTGCCATAAAATACTTTGTAAATTTCATATTGTTTTATGATTAGTTATTTGTTTCTGCTATCGTTCAACTGTCGTTCAGTTGCCATCCAGCTGTCCGCGTCAGCCGACGGGACCCTCAGCTCATGAAAAAAAATCGCTTCGGGTTCCCGCCGTCCGCCGCTGTTATTACTCAACCTTTGCTCCGTTTTTCCAAACAGTTTTGGTTCCAAACGAAACTATGGAGTCAGTCTCGCCATCGTTGCTATTGAACTGGGTATAGCCAGTTACTTTACTTGAAGCAAAGCCACGGACATTATTTTTGCCATCAAAATGAAGTTCATATTTGACACCACCGTTAGACTTAAGCTCGACTACAGATTTATTTGTTTTTGACGAGATGAAAATACAATCCTTAAAAGTCATCTTATACGCGTCATGCTGTTCTTTGTATGCATTGATGCATTTGCCCGCACAATTGAACGTGCAGCCGTCGAAAATGAACTCTGAACCGCTGTAAGTCCACAAGTTATAGTCCTCATTTGTCTGATTGAATGTACAATTCTTAAACGACACCTTTCCTGTGCCCCAATAGCTGATTCTGTTCTCAAACACACAGTTCTCAAACTCAAGTTCCTTTACGCGGATGTACCCTCTATAGTCGTCATTGTCAACCTTTATGGTCATGTTCTTAAACGATGCCTTCGTTACGCCATCCAAAGAATAGTCGCCATTGGCCGCACCAGCAACATGATTATCTGTGCCTACGGCAAATGTGGTCTTGCCCGCACCGGCTCCGACATAGGAGACCGTCACATCCTTTCCTTTCAACGAAGCGTTATCATATGTCGTAAACTCACCGGCTGGCAGTTGAATGCTGACATTACTGCCGTCAGCAGCATCCTTGAGTCCATTGATGACCTCGGCAAGCTGTTCCTGACCCGCAACCGGAGTTACACCATCTTTCGTTACCACATAAGTGCTGATTCCTGTTGCTGGGTCGGTGCTGACCTTTGTAGAATAATAGCCTTCCGCGACATAGTTTGTATTTTCGCCATCAGCTTCATTATCCGCCGGGTTGAACCCGATGAATGTACCGCCATAGACCACAATACAGTTTTGCCCTTTCAGTTCGTCATCCTGATTCAGGACAAAACCATGGCCGTTACTTCCAGCCTCATTTGTGAAAGTTCCTCCATATATCTCAACCTTGCCAGGCTTTCCGACATTCTCCACATATATGGTGGCATTGCTCTTTCCTGCCGCATCCTTGCCGACACTGTATGAACCGCCGTTGATGATAAGATGTCCTCCTTCCTGGACCAAGATAGCATTGTTGGATTTCTCTGCCTCGGTGTTTCCTTCGCAATAAACCTCACCATCACCATTGATTGTAAGTTTTCCTTTCACGACCAGTGCAGCCTTAGCCTCAGTCGTTCCGTTCTCATTGGCAAAGCGATACCCTCCAAGATTCAATGTACTTTCTACTCCCGACGGGATGTTAATGCCTCTCAAATTAGATGCATCCACCTCATAATTTTCAGCAAGCGTTACAGTTTCGCCAGCCGCCAAGTTGGCACTGACTGCATCGTAATTAATATCACCTCCCTTAAACTCGCTGTCAATGGTAACATTCCATTCTGTATCAACTGTAAGCAAGTTGCCAAGAATATTCGTCCTTGTATTACGCTTAATCGGAACATTGTCGAGTTCTACAGATACTGACTTGCCATTAGTAAGCATAAATTTAGCTGAAGTTTTCGTCAGGTTACCGATTCTGGATGCAAAAACATATGCTGTAGCAAGATAATCATAATCCTTTCCTGCCACACTTAATTTCTCTTCTGTTATTGTTGCATTCGTCTTGTATGTTACATCAACAGAGCCCGTATAAGAATCATCTCTATCAAACAGGGCATTAAATGTATTCGGGACACCTGTCATAGAAATACTAGACTCGCTGACAGTCAATGCATCCTCACGATTAAGTGCCTCTGAACCAAAATTAACTTGCGCTACGGCACGAAGCAAAGTAACTTTAGTCTTTTTCGACAATTCGGAGTCTTTGATTGCCGGCAAATTAAGTTCTACAGACTTCCAGAAAGCGTCCATCTGCGGATCATTTGCTTTTACAGCATCGTAATTTATCGTGACTTTCCGCAAGTCATCCGTATTGTAATATCCCGTGCCTTTTGTCTGAGCCCAGAATGCGAGATAATAGTGCTGTTTTCTGACAAGAGTCATTTTAAGAGAAGCCTTTTTCTCCGCCACCGGCACATTATAGGTCTGAATGAGCTTGTAGCCAGAGCCATCTTCGATAAATAACTGACAAATAAGCTCATTTACAGATGATGCATCTGAAATGCCTTTAGTCGCTACAGATGCGCCTGGCATATCCACATTGAATGAGACTTCGGTCGTCTCGCCATTGCCGTCCACTACGGTCGGCTCCTTTGCGCACGCAATAGCCAGTAATGACATGGCCGCTGCCGCGAGGGTCTTGAGTGCTGTTGTCTTTTTCATGACTTTTTGTTTTAGTTGTTTTTTGTTTTGTTATATTGTTTCTGTTTCTATTCTCGTTTTAAAGATTTCTCGCTTCGCTCGAAATGACAGGAGGGCGCTCGAAATGACAGGAGGGCGCGCGAAATGACAGGGGGGGGAGTTCCGCCCGAAATGGCTTGGAGGGATTTGCTGTTGATGCTTATGGTCATGGCTGCGGAGCTTAATGTAGTACTATGTTGTAGTCGTCCTCGAAGGCCGGATCGACAGACACGCCGCCGCCCGTGTTCTGCATCAGGAACGAGCCCTTGACGACCGTGAGCATGCTCCGCATTATCGGTACCTGTATCTGGCGCGACATCGACAGCTGAGTACCCTCCTCGTCGTACAGCCCGACCGTCACCATCACGCTCGACGCGTCGCCGTTCACCAGCACGTAGTCGAACCCGAGGCGGGCGTTGTGGCTGTCGATGGCCGTTATCGTCGAGCTGAACCGCACGCCGGTCGCAGCGTCGCAAGGCTTGTCGTCGAGCGCGTTGTAGGCGTTCGGCATGTAGCCCGAGTAGAAGAAAACAACGCGGTACTTGTTCAGATCGACTATCGGGGTCTTCGTGTCACCCTTGGTGCCGCCGTCCGGGTCTCCCTTCGTGTCGTCCCCGTCGCCCCTGATGTCCGCGGTGTCGCTGGAATTGCCGGCGTTGCCGCCCGCGGCCATGCCGTCGGAGGACATGTCTGCTTCGGAGGTCCGTGCGTCAGCGGCCTGTCCGTCGGTTCCCTTGGACGCGGTCTCCGACTCCCTGCGCAGCATCGCCTCTATCGTCTTCGTGATGAACTCCTGGAGGTCCGTCGTGACGAACTCGAACTTCGCCAGAGGGCGCTCCATCGGGACGGTCACCTCGGTCACATGGCCGGAGCCCATCCTCCGGACGGTCACCTCGCTCTCGCCCCGGAACGCGTCGCGGAAGTCGTTGTTGCCCTCATGCTCGCCTATCAGGCCTATCCTCCGGAAGCTCTCCGTGCCGTAGAAGAGGTCGGCCGACGTGCCCTTCTCCACGAAGTCAGTCCACACAACGAGGCGGTAGCTCCCCTCGTCCATGTCCATGCGGAACTTCGCGTTCAGGTCGGTGATGTCCGACTTCATGAACGTGCTCCGCGCGTGAGGGGTCTCGCCCCAGGTCCCGTCGCCGAGTTTCCTGTACGCCTCCACCGTGTAGCGCAGCTCGTAGTCACGCCCGTCGCGCGACGCCCTCGTGTCCTGCTCGTCAATGACCATGTACTGCGGCATCTCCGTCGCGAAGTCGAGGTTCAGCAACACCTCCGACGGCGCGGAGGTCGGCCACTCGTGAACCGCGCAGGAGGCTGCGGAGAGGAGGAGCGGGAGGGACAGGGCTGCAAAAAAGACGTGCGCGAAGGACTGACGGGACGCACCATGCCGTCCGGAAAGCCGGCGGAAGGCCGGTCTCACCGGGGAAAGAGCCGAATGAACGGCGGATATGAACAGGAGAGGTCTCATCGCCTGCCGCCCCTCCCGAGGTCGAAGCTGTAGGAGAAAGAGACCCCCGCGTTGTCGAGGCCGATGTAGGTGCGCTTCACGCTGCCCGCGAGAGCCCCGTTCGGCTCGTTGTAGAACTTGTCGTAGTGGAAGCGGTACGCGCCCGCCCCGAGGACGAACTCGACGTTCCATCTCCTGTCTTTGCTGATGGGGAGCCTGTAGCCGACGCTGAGGCCCCCGCCGAGGAGCGGCTTGTTCCCGTCGTGCGTCTGGATGCGCCAGTTGCCGTTCGCAGCGAGGTTGAAGTACGCCAGACCGAAGTGGGCGCCGACGAAGAGCCCGTCAGGCTTCGTGAAGTTCCAGCGCAGTTCGGGCTGGACCGCGAAGGTGCGGAACTTTACCGTCGAGGTGAAGTAGTTCAGAGCCGAGTAATAGACCGGCAGGTGAAACGAGAGGTTGTCGGTGATGTCCGCCTCCACGGCGGCGTTGCCTATGAGCAGCGCGAGGCCTAGGGCGTTGGTCTTGACCGTCAGCCGGCGTGGCCGGCCGTCATTCTCGGAAGGGACGGGCCGGGATGCGGAAGCCTGCGCAGGGGCACTGCAATAAGGGACGGATATCGGATTCGAGGAGTGCGGGGAGACCGTGAGGTTGTCGGCTAAGTTCGGGAGGAAGCCGGAGTCAAGCGAGGGCGCGGAGAGAGCCGTGCGGCAGCGGACGACGGCGCGGAAGCTCCGCCATTCCGGCAGAACACTGGAAGTCAGATACTTCCATACCCCCCCCCTGAAGTGCCCTGAGCCGGCGCTCGGTCTCGGCGGAGGTGAGGGTCGTGTCATTCAGAACCTCCAGTATCTCGTCGCGGCGAGGGGCGGAAGCGTCGGAGGAGACGGCCCGCGCGACGCGCTGCCAGTCGGTAACCTCGGACTCCGCCACGAAGCTGCGGCAGTTCCCGATGAAGGAGGCGTCGATGCCGGCCTTCTCGAGGGCCGCCCTCGCGCTCGCGAGGCGCTCGTCAGCGAGGCGCTCGTTCAGGCCGCGGCGGCCGTCGGGGGACGCGCCGCCCACTATCTCCACCTCGTAGCGGATGCACGAGCCATTGCCGATGAGGCTGTTGAACCGCTCCGTGAACTCCGAGAGACGCGCGCCGTTGCCACGGAAGGTCGGCTCGTAGCGGGAGGAGCCCACGCGGAAGTATATCTCGACGGAGTTCTCGCGGATCTGGGCGCCGGCTTCGTGGCCGGACACGAACAAGGCGGCGAGTGCCGCGAGCAGCACCGCCGGAACTTTCCTGAACCGAAATATATTTGAGAACAGTCTCAACATACAACCATATATGTCATACAACCGTCTCCGGACTTCAACCTCACTCTACCGGAGACACGACCGCAAAATTACTCACTATTTTCCGACGAAGCAACTATTTTTGAAATATTTCGATTCCGACAGGCGTAAAAATTTTTCCAATGCCCAAGCGACAAGCCTCAAAGGTCATAAAACCGGATCAGTTGGAGAAGGTGACGGTGGAGAGGCCGGAGCCAAACGCGAAGTATTTGTTCTGAACCCAGACGGTGGTCGCGGAAGCGGATTTGGTGGTGAGGAAGGCGCAGGGGACAATCTTGTAGGAATTGTCGGAGGTGGAAGCCATGGCCATATAATCCTCATAGGAGAGGGATTTCGTGAATCCGAAGGAGCGTTTCCCGGAATTTATCATCGACTCGCCGTACCATGTTGACATATATCCGCTGCGCCATGCGTCGTCCGAAAGTGATGCGTCCGGAGCTATGCTGTTGTCCTCCGACTCTATCCGGAAATCGAGCGGGAACAGGGATTCTCGCAGGCCGGTGGGCAGAAGTATGTTCAGAGTGAACTGTCTGGAGAGACCGGACTGAACCGTGGCGGGGCACTGGAAGCGGAAGTGGTAGGGATTGCGGACGCGGAAAATGATGCTGCGGGCAATCTTCACGTTCGCATTGGAACCCGGGTCGTAGAAAATTACGCTCTGCGACTTTTCCTCATCCTCGGGGAGCTGCGGAGTTATGGTGACGTGCCGCCATCCTTCCGACGAATCCTCTGATGTCCACGACCTTATCACCGTGCCACCTATGGCGAGCGGGCGTTCCGTGGAGCGGTCGAACGTGAGGATGGCGCTGTTGTCGGCGACGGTCGGGGCGTCACGCCAGTCGGGGATGTATCTGTAGCGGAAGCTGAAATCCGACGAAGAGACGACCGTCGTGTCGGTGTAGCTGACATAGAGACGGCTCGAACCGTCGGAAATGTTTATGATGTCCTGGGTCACTACCGAGGAGATGAAGTTGTTCGACGCCGGGGCGGCAGCGGCCTCGGCGGCCGTGGGGTAGCCGTCGGAAGTGCAGGAGATGATGCTGGCGCTGTAGATGAAATTGCGGAGGATGTTGTAGTACTCGGCAACTCCGGCGGTTCCCGAGCGAACGAAGTCAATCTTATAATATGTCTCAGGATGTCCGGCATAGCTTCCGCGGACGATTATCGCCGTGTTGGTTTCGTCGTTGGAGAACGGGCGTTCATAGAGATGCTTCACGCTCATGTCGTAGTTCAGCGAGGACGCGTCTGTGGCTACAATCTGAGTTCCGGCCGGCAGGAATCCGCCGAAGCCCACGTCCGATACCCCGTCGTAGGAGGCGGAAAGCTCCGCGTAGGAGCGGCTTGCCCAAGGATTGTTTCCGAAGCCGTCCCCCGCCGCATCCGGAGTTTCATAGGTCGCGAATGAGTTCACGCTCATCACGCACGGGGCAACG
Source organism: uncultured Bacteroidales bacterium (assembly GCA_934725015.1). Classification (GTDB taxonomy): domain Bacteria; phylum Bacteroidota; class Bacteroidia; order Bacteroidales; family UBA932; genus Cryptobacteroides. Next base: position 70,554 of record CAKVAS010000002.1, on the reverse strand, counting down.
CAGCCCCTGTCCGGAACATTCCAGAGGGCATATCCAGAAATCTCGAAGTCATCCGTCCCGGAAGACACATCGACCCTCGCGAAATTTCTCACGAGCGGAATTTTCGTGATGCGCGAAAGCCCCTCCTCCGACATCGTGTCAAGGCTCTCCGGTATGCCGTCCTCAAGCACAATCCGCTGCCAGTACGCGTCCTGCCCTCCCGAGACCGTAAGCTGACGCATGACATAGTACTCGGTGCCGTAGGAGACGGGGCTGGAATCAAAGTCATAGTTCGCGACAAGGTGTATTATCCTCGGATTCGGGCTTGCCTGAAGAGTCGCCCGGAAACGGTACTCAGTGTTCATGTCGGTGCCGAACGCATCCGGTTCCACAGGTTCCGCCTCCCTGCATTCGACGAAGAATCCCTGCTCGTCAAAGACAAGAAGATGAAGCGAGGATATGCCTTCGGACGAGAAGGAACGTGTCCTCAGACCCCCGGTCTCAGGAACGCTGACCGAGAACACGAATCCGCCTCCCGAGTGTTCCCCCATAGGAAAATCGAGTCTTTCGGAACATCCGAGAACGCCGAAAATCACGAAAAGGGGAAATATGCCCTGCCGGAGTTCCCTTATTATATAATACGGTATATATCTTTTCATCGCGTTCTGTCTCCCCATGTGAATGTCGTCTTGCCGCAGCGGTCCGTCCAGTACCATTCGTCATAGACGCAACGGACAGGACTCGCGGCTGTCGTGTAATTGCCTCCCGGGCTGTAGGCGCGGCCGTCGCTTGCCCAATAGTAGCTCGTGGAAGTCAGCAGGACCGGAATCTTGCCGCCGTCCGCGAGCATCACCATATACTCAATCTCGGCCTTGGTCGGAATCCTCCACCGCCCGGCCGGATAGCCGTCCTCCTGATAGCCGGCGCAGCGCTTCTGAGCGTCGGAGTATGACAGGGTGAAGGAGACTCCGTAGGACGAGGCTATGCGGAAAGACGGGGCAATCATATTGTTAACCCTTGTACCGTTGTTGTCGGCAGGATAGTAGTAGCTGAGCTGCCTGCTGCGCGTGCCGTCTATGGGTCTGGCTCTTGTCCAATTAAAAGTCGGAACAGATATGACATCCGTTCTCGGGTCGCCGATTATATAACTGGAGCCTGACGGGAGCGAGCTGACCGTCACCACATACATATACGGGTCCTGATTTGTATTCGTGTATTCTCCGTAATATACATATCTCCAGTCAGTTGGATACCTGTCGCCTCTACCTCCACGATTCCCGTTCACTAGAACATATCCGTTATTTCCACCGTCGCTGCTGTTCCCGCTCGTCCCGCTGTTCGGATTCCCCGTGCAGCCGGAATTAAGGTCAGCGACGACATAGAGCGCAGGGTATTGAATGACCGTCAGCGTCTCCTCAAAGTCGGGGTCATCCTCGTGCTGAATCGTGAATGTCAGTTCATAGGCGGAGACATCATAGTCGGCGCTGTAGTCATTGACGAGCTCGTGGGTAAAGACCACGCGGCTGTTTTCCGCATCATTGACAATGCTGTACCTGGAGGGAGACACCACCACATCGCCCTCAGGGACATAGCCCGCGGTCGGCGCAAGGTTGGTGGTGGTCAGCGACGCGGAGACAATCCTGACCGGATGGGAGGTGAAATACGGGATGGAGATGGAGTTGGTGTTGTGCATCTCGTAGGCGTTGCGATCGACCATGAGGTAGCGGTAGCGCAGCAGCTCGGCTTCCGTCCTGACGGTCTCGTTTCCCCACGGAAGGACCGTGTATGACGGGGTTATCTCAGTAGGGCTCTCCGGGTCCCCGCTGCCGAGAATGCTGACGGAAAGGCGTATGCGGTACCACGCGTTGCGGTCGAGCCGCCGCGCCACGGAGTTGAACGGGACGGCGTAGTAGCAGGTGAAAATCCTGTCCTGCACTCCCCCTTCGCCCATGTGCCGCCAAGGGACGGAGAGGAGGATGTACGGAGCGTCGCCCTCCCCTTCGGAGCCCCACCCGCTGAAAAGGGACCACCACGGCATTTCGTGCGTCCATCCCGCGCTTATTCCGCCCTCCGTTGCAGGCAGCAGGCGGCGCGGCTGGCCGACATAGCTGAACTCGCTGCCGCGCCGGTCCTCGTAGCTCATGTCGGAGGCAAGGAAACCCCTGTTCACGCCGTTCACGAAGGCCGCGTACATGTTCTCCGTGTCAGGAGTCCAGTTCTTGTCCTCTATGTCAGCGTTGTTCACCTCGCTGACATAGAACGAAATCTTGGAGGCAGAACGGAACATCTGCACATCCCCGCCGGAGAGAGTCCCGAGGGCATCGTTCCGCACGACCTTCCCCTCTCCGAACATGGCGAAGCGCCCCGGAACGTTCCCGTAAGGCTCCGAATCTCCGGCCGGTCCGAAATCGGCGCTTATGACCGTCCGCCTCAGTTCGTTCACCGTCGGAGCGGAAGGCAGGGACGGGTCGGCGGCGCCGGAACCGCCCGCATCGTCAGAACCCGAAACGTTCGCGACGGCATAGACACGGCAGCTGCTCATCGTCGGGAAAAGCGTCCGTACCAAATGCCGGCTCATGGAAAAGCGCACCGAGACCTTGCCTGTGAGCGGGTCGGCTACCAGTCCCTGCGTGCCTCCAGTCACCGCCCCGGAGTTCACGGCACTCGCATAGTCATCAACCGGCCAGACATAGGACGCCGGCACGTCATCGCCCGAACCTGCCGTGTAGAAATAGAGCCTGAAACTGTCGATGCGGTTCTCGTTCCATCTGTCCTCACCGTATTCCGTGGCCTTGGTCTGCCCGAAGTCGCCCGTGCCCATGGAAAGAACAAGCTCGTAATCGTCTGCATACGCAGAGCCATTCGTCTCCTTTATACAAGAGGCGAACACCATCGCGACAGCGAGTAAAACAGATATGTTTTTCACACAAACATTCATGTTATGCAGTAATTTTCCCTACATTCCCTAATCCTTTACAAGCACATACGGCCCGCCGAGCGCATCGGTGGCGGCAAGGTTAACGTTTCCGTAGGAAGCATAGACGACGACCTTCGCCGTGCCCACCGTGCCCGGAGCCTGTGCGATGCTGAGCGTGACCGGAGCCCCATCGACAATGCCCTCCGCATAGTCCGCCAGCGTGCCGTCCGCATGACGGAACTTGAAATGGTCCAGGTCTCCGCTCTTTTCCTCGAACACGGCATACCATTTCGCGCCGAGAGGGGTCGCTATGGTGAAGCTGCACACGAGGTCTCCGGCGGTGCGGGCAATCACCCTCATCCCGGAGAGAACATGATTGTCGTCAGTCCAGACAATCTTGGAGCTGATGCCGACGGACTTTGTGTAGTCGTAGTCGAACTCGCTGACGCTCCACGGCTGCGCCACAAGGTTCAGGGACAGTTCATGCCCGTTTACGCTGTCGATGGTGTAGCGGTAGATGTGATTCCGCAGGAGATTGAAGCGCAGCCCGGTGTCGGCGGCGGAATAGTCCCGGAAGTCGATGGTGTATGTCCTGTCTATGCCGTCGAACTTCACGGCGAGGGCGGCGCAGTCGGCGCGGGCATATCCGTAAGTGTCCATATTCCTGTACTCTGGAACATAGACTGTCCACTCCGTGCCGGAATCATCCGCCGCGAACGGAAGGGAGCCGTCGTCGGGAGAGTCGTTGTCCTCGGAATTGTTGTAAAGATGCGTGGAATGGTCATGGCTCCAGTTCTTCGTGTCATCGAACATATCCAGCGGAGCGGCCGCCCCGTAGCGGTTGTAGCGGACGAGGGAGACCGAGGATATGCTTTCCTCCAGCATGGCTCCGCCGCGGACGACGACCTTTGAAATCGAGCGGAGCAGGTCTATGCGTCCGAGATGGGCGGCGACGCCCGTGCTGAAGAAGAGCGGCACGCTGTAGGTACGGATGCCGTACATCGGAATCGGAGTGGCCTCGGACGGCGTGAACGGCGCGGTGTAGCTGAACATGGACCAGTCAGCGCGGCAGACGTCGTCGATGGTCGTCACTCCCTCCTCAAGACCGGACGGAGCGGACGGCCAGTTGGCGAGCACGACAACCTTGAATCCCGTCGTCGGCGGCGAGGCAATCGGGCCGCGCAGAGTCCACTCCTGCGGATAGAGGCTGCCTGAGACCGGAAGAACCTCCTCGGGCACGAACTCGAACATGAAGCGGTCGTCAAGCCCGAAGAAGAGGATGTGCAGCCCGTTCCGGACATTGATGCAGTTCTCTCCCCCTGCGCCGTCTTCGTCGGTCTCGACAATGGCGCGGGTGGCAGGCACTGCGCCAAGGCCTGATGCAAAAGAACGAGTGATCGGAGAATCATCGAAGGTGGCGGCGATGTGGAGGCTGAGCTGCGGCATGGACGGCTGCGCCTGTCCCGCATCGCCGTCCAGACCACGCGAGCAGGCTGCAAGCACAAAAACCAGGACCGCGACAGCCAGACTGCCGCGTATCAGGGCCAAAGCCGCCCTCGTCACCATATTATCCCAAAACCATCTCACCACTCTATTTCTTTACACATCAAGTCCAATGACATTTTCACGCATCACATTCAATTGTCCTTCACCGGCCCCATCCGGGGGACATCTCATCGTCGTTCACCGGCATCCTCAGAGACTTGTATTCTGAACCACCACCTTCCACGACAGTATGTTAATCTGGAGGCTCTCCCAGCGGTCGTCCCCGTTCAGAAAGAGCACCAGCTCCATCTCGTCCTGCCTGTCAAGGAACTCCTGTTCGGGAATGTCACGCGCAGAGGCCCCGCGCACAAGCAGCGCATAGTCTATAAGGGGAACGGAGAAAATCTCCGAGCCGTCGGACTTCTTCCGCAGATGCAGCCTCGGACTGTTCCCGAGCACCATCCGTCCCGTGCCGAGTTCGGCCACCACAATGCCCCGCTCCCCGGAAGCCCTTGTTGCCGGCGAGCCTGTCGCCGAAGTCAGTCCGAAGTTCTCCGAGGTCCGTCCGAAGCCTTCCGAAGCCAGTCCGAGACTCTCCGAAGCGGCTGAGACTCCGGTCAAAGAGACGGTTCCGTTCTCCACCGACCACGCCCTGTACTCCACCGCACCGCCTGGGACAAGGCTGTTGTCCCAGTCCATGCGGCCGTTGTCACAGGTTATGAATATGTCAAAGTCGCCCCCGTCGATGGGCATATCCGCTATCTGCTGCACCACAAGCTTCACGCTCTTCGTGTCCTTGGTCAGTCCGACCTCCGCCACGACCGTGCCCTCGTCAGCAGTGAAATCAACACCGGAGGCGTAGCCGTGAAAAAGCGCGTCGAGCCGGCCGGCAGTGTACGCCGTCCCGGAATTGTCCGCATCGCTGTTCAGCGAACAGCCCAGCCCGTCCCGGCTTTCCGAAGCGCCGAGCCTCCACGAGCCGCCGTCCCCGGAGCCGCACCAGGCGAGAAGGTCGTATCTTCCCGGAGGCACGTCAACGCCCATCGTCCAGTCCTTCCCGGCGAGAGCCTCCCCGCTCTCGCTTCCCGACCAGACGACCTTTCCGTCGGCATCGAGGACATGGAGCGTCACGCGCCGCACCTCATGGGCAAAGGCATCAGCATGACTGAGGTTCATGTCGTAGCGGAACCTTACCCTGTAGTGCACGGAACAGTCGCCCTCGTAGTCGTATATGAGACCGCACGAGGCAAGCAGCACGCAGGCCACGACCATGCAGACGCATATTCCCGGTATTCTCATAATCCTGTGAGACAACGACATATTCCGTAATTTTTGTTTTGTCTTGTAGCCGCCGGAGGTAATCAGCCTCCGACAGCCGAACCATTATTATTATAATAAGCCTGATTCCGAGGCATATTATCCGTTTAGAAGCCTCCCCAAGAGTTTAGAGGTCAACAGTCTGGTTGACGACCTTCCACGAAAGGATGTTAATCTGAGCGCCGACATTGTAGTTTGTGTTGTCCTCGTCGCTCGGGATGATGATTTCATCCGGATCATACACAGCGCTTCCTATGTTCTCAATCTTGTTGATTGTGAGGTTGTAGAAGTGGTTGCGCACGACGCCGTAGTCTCCCTCCGGGAAAGCATAGCCGGCATCCTTGAAAGTCTTGCCGGAGTTGCCGAGATGCTCAATCGGAATGCTGTAGTACATCATTCCGTCCTTGTAGAACGAGCACATCGTGTTCTTCACGGCGTCGGTGCCGTTAAGAAGGTCAGTCGCCTTGTCGGCGGTCAGTTCCTGAAAGTCCGCCGCAGCGGTGCCGTTTCCTGTATGGCGGTAGTACTTTTCGGGGTCGGTCAGGGTCCTGAACTTGAGATAGACCTGCCCGTCTCCGGTGTTGACTTCCTCGAAATAGCTCTTATCGACCTTGGTGAAAGTCACTCCGTCGGACGAAACATAAGGAACGGTCGTAGGGGCAAGCAAGTTGTATTTTTCGAGAATCCTGTCCTTGTAGGCCTCCTCCTCGTAGAGCGTGCCGTCATAGAGCGCCATTGAAATCGGAGTTCCCGCCGCATCAGTTATCAGAGTCCTGAGAAGGACACAGGTCACGGTGCTGTTGAAGTTGTTCTGCTCAAGAACCGACTTAATCTGAGTGTTCTCCCGGCAGTAGGCCGCCTTGCTCGGCTCAACTTCCAGAGAATTGTAGCTGACATAGTTGAGTGTCGCGGTCTGCGCGTCGCAGGAGTGGTAGTCCTTAGGATAGACGCCCGTGCTGTAGTTGGTAGAGATGCCCCAGTAGCTTCTGAAATTAGCCGGGTCGTTCCATGTGAAGTTGCCGAAGCCGGTGTTTATCATCTTATAGACATACTCGTCCTTCGTCGTGGCATTGAGTCCCCAGCCGGTCACCTTCGCGTAGAGTTCGGTGGTGGCGGCTGTTCCGTTGACATGGAACGAGCCTATCTTTGTCATGTCCGTGCCCTGAAAACTTCCGTTCAAATCCACCTTGACCTTGGCGGCGAGACGCTCCACATAGGCCACGACAGGGTTGGCTGTCGCGTCGGCGATGTTTTCCTGAAAATTGCTGTCAACAAGCTTAGTGCAGAAATAGCCGGACTTCGCGTCGGAATTGTCGTAGGTCGTGCTCGTCATGACGAACTTTGTCCAGTCGGCCTGAGGCTTTGTGCCGACGGTCGCTACCGCCTCTATCACCTTTTTCTTCGCCTCGGTAAGCTGAAGCCGCTCAAGCGTCGCGGTGAAAGTCGCGTCAGCATTGAGGATGACGGCCATATACTTAGGGTAGTTCTTGGATTTCAGCCCCTTGAGCACCACTGTCCCGTCGCCTTTCCATTCGATGTTGTCGCCGGTAGGGGCATCGACGCCGACTGCAGTTCCGGACGCCGCCTGATTGACATGAGTGACGTAGGAGCCGTCCTCGTTGTAGAAGAAGAAGTCTGCGGAAGTGATGCTGTTCTCGTCAGCCGTGCCGTAGTAGAACGGATTTGCGTCGTCACCGACAGCCCTCGTGGCCAATCCCTTGTCTGCGTATGCGATGCGAATGTTCATGTACGCCTCGTCGGTACGGAAAACGCCGCCGTCAGCCGGAGCAGCCTCCTTGTTGCAGGAGACAAGCGCAGTGAGCGCAAGCCCTGCCAGAATGATTCTGTTTGTCTTCATAAGATTTTGGTTTATAATTGATTGTGTTTATTTCTCCTTATCATTGACGGGGCCGGCCTTTTCCACCCGCTCGACCACATATTCTATCCTGTACTCAGTTCGCCGCAGCTTAGGGAAGATGTCCGCCAAGATAAGGCGGGCATCCTCCGGCCAATTTCTGCGAATCAGCCGTTCCTTCGCGTCCGGAGCCAGAGCCTCGTCACGCGCCACGGCGAGGATTTCCTCCGCATGAGGCAGGTCGCAGGTCTCCAGCCAAGCCACGAAGCCGTCCCAGTCCTCGGGAACGGAAGAGGAGACGACTACACCCGGAGCGAAGTCGTAGAGTGCGCTCACATAGCCGCAGACGGTGGAGGTACGCCTCTCGGCAAGGTCGGCATTACGCCTGTAGCCGCCTTCGGGAGAGGCATAGCCCGTAATCCGGATTTTAGTAACGGTGACTCCTTCTCCAGCACGGAGAGAGTCGATGGTAGAGTGTATCTTCTCCATTTCCCGGAAGTTGTTGCCGTAGGTCAGATCGACCTCCGTGCGGTTGAGCCTGAAGTCAATGTCAGCACGGCCGCTGATGGCATAGCAGCGTCTTGCCTCCGTTTCCTCGGGAGCAGTCCGGGTCGTGTCCTGCGGCTGTGCCGCGGGCTGTGCCATAGACTCCTGAGCCTCAGTGCCTGATGCCCGTACGGACGACGGAGCATTGAGAAGCGTCCCGGTGAGGCTGTCGATGCGTTCGGAGACAGCCTCGCCGCAGCAGGCATATTCCCGCGTCCGTAGCGTCAGCGAGCAGCCGTCCATCCACGGCTCGTATCTGACCCACGCGACGTAGGGCAGCGATTCGGCAAGCCCGCGCCCTGCACGGAGGGATTTCTCGTCGCGTCCGGAAATCATCCCGTCACCCATCCTGCGGTAGTAGAACCATCTCTGCCGCCCATAGATTCCGACCGACGGAAGGGCGAGGGAATCCCCCTCCCCGACAAGGCATGGAGTGAAGAGAACCGCACGGGCGCTCTTCAAATTAAGATCCGAAAGATTCAGCGCCATGCTCACGCGGACACGGCTGCCGTCCCGCTCCACGCTCAGGCTGTCCGCCCTCGAAACCGCAGTCAAAGCAGATTGGGAAGCCGCCTTCGCAGCCGCGTCATGCACATCGACGCTGTCAGTGCGATGAGCCGGGACCCCGGCACGTGCGGACAGCGCGGCCGGAGGCAGCGCCATAAGCAGGATTATCCGAAATATGTCGATGATTCTGTTTTTCATGGTCGGAACAATCTTAAAAGAGATAGACTAAACTGACGGCGAACTTCGTGGGGCCGAAGTAGTGGTGCCCCTGATTCTCTTCGATTTTCTTTCCGCATCCGGCGCAGCGGAAAGTGTCGTAGCCGGCATAGACCCAGCCGACTCCGCCTTCGAGTTCAAAGTTCCAGTGCTCGTCGAGGACAAAGGCATGGCCGTAGCCCGCCCCGAGCCCGAGAAGCCACCCCTGATAGCGGCGGTCGCGCAGGGAAGAAAAGTCTGTGCCCGGAAGCCTCATCCCGGTGTCTATGCCGCCGACGTTGAACTGTCCGCCCAGTAAGTGCAGCGCAAGGAAACTGCCCGCCCAGGCATCACAGAACCAATAGCGGGCTTCGGGCTGAACAAGCCAGTGCTTGACACGTGCATTCCCGGAGAATGTCCAGGGATTGAGATTTCCGGAAATGTCGAGAGTCCATTTAGGGGCAAGACGGAACTCGGCGCCGGCGTTGAGCGTCGTGGTGAAGTCGTATAGAAGATTGGATTTGACCGCTGCAGTCTGAGAGCCGCAGGTCAGTGAAGCGCTGAGAAAGGCGGTAAGAAAGCAGATTATCCCCCGCAGAGTATGTTTCAGACCAGCCACGCGCATTCTCGCGAATCGCCTCGAAAGAGGCGGCGCAGAACGCCGTAACTCTTTAATTAGCCGTCTATTACATACCCCCCCCCTATGGAGAGAGAGTGCGATAGCGGCACTGATGCTGCCACTGATTAACATACACTTCCTTTTTCGAAATTTCGACAAAATTAGATTCAATTTTCCTTTCTCACAAGCACGTTTCCCGCCCAACTCCCAATTTTTCCGAAAATGAAACCGGACAAGTCCGCAGCACAGAAAAAATTCCGATTCTAAAACAAGCAGGCAGGCGGACAATCCCCACGCCCATCCACCGGCCGCCCCTCGAAAGGCATCTTCCGGATTCTATCTCAATAGTCCTCAACGGATTGACCTGCACGGCTGTTTTTATCAACACGACTATGTTAATAAATTGTAAGGCAGAAAAGGCAATTTTATTTTGCCGAACCGAAAATTGTGCATAGATTTGCAGCCCGGTTAGTAATCTTATCAACAATTATGTCAAAATCACAGACCCATCAACAACCGGTTTATGATGCAAGGACATTGGGCAAACCGAAGATGCTTACCCTCGGGTTACAGCACATGTTTGCAATGTTCGGCGCAACCGTCCTGGTGCCTGCAATCACAGGCCTGCCAGTCTCCACCACCCTCCTCTTCGCCGGAATCGGCACCCTCATCTTCCATCTCATCACAAAGTTACAGGTTCCCGCATTCTTAGGCTCATCTTTCGCCTTCATCGGAGGTTACCTCTCCGTGGTCGAAATGGGAGGCGAATTCGGACTCTCGGCTGAACAATCACTGCCTTATGCCTGCATCGGCGTCGCCTGTGCAGGTTTTTTGTATTTCGCGCTCGCAGGACTGTTCGCGGCATTCGGGGCAAAGAAGGTGATGAGATTCTTCCCTCCTGTGGTGACGGGCCCTATCATCATCTGCATCGGACTTATCCTTTCCGGTTCGGCGATAGGCAACTGTCAGACAAACTGGTGGATTGCGCTGCTCGCGATTGCAATCATCGTGGTCTGCAACATCTGGGGACGCGGAATGATTAAAATCGTGCCTATTCTCCTCGGAGTGCTCGGCTCCTACCTTGTGGCAGCCTGCTGCGGTCTGTGCGATTTCACCACGGTGAAGGAGGCTGCGTGGATAGGACTTCCGATTCACCGCGACAGCACGGTGCTCGCAATCGGGGACACGAAAAACTGGGAACTGCTCACCAGCGCAATAATCACAATCATGCCAATCGCGCTCGCCACAATGATCGAGCACATCGGCGACATGTGCGCGATTTCATCGACTACGGGCAAGAACTACCTTGAAAACCCGGGGCTGCACCGCACGCTCATCGGCGACGGTCTCGCGACTATGCTCGCCTCGCTTTTCGGAGCGCCGGCCAACACGACCTACGGGGAAAACACCGGAGTGCTCAACCTCACGAGGGTCTATGACCCGCGCGTCATCAGAATAGCGGCGGTCTTCGCAATCATATTCTCGTTCTGCCCCAAGTTCTCGGCGCTCATCAGCGCGATGCCTGCGGCCACCATCGGCGGCGTATCCCTGATTCTCTACGGAATGATTTCGGCTGTCGGCGTGCGCAACGTCGTGGAGAACAAGGTGGACTTCACCTCTTCACGCAACGTCATCATCGCCGCGATTATCCTCGTGCTCGGCATAGGAATCAACTACGGAATCGAGGGCGGCAGCATAGACCTCGGATTCACGAAGCTCTCCGCGCTTGCGGTGGCCGCCCTCGTCGGCATCATCCTCAACGCGATACTTCCGGGGAAGGACTATGAGTTCGGCAAGGACCCGCAGGGGGACACGGCAGTGAACTTCGACGCGAACACGAACAGGGTCGTTGAATAAAGCTACGGCTGTCATTTCGACCGGAACGTAAGTGAAACAGGAATAAATACTCGAACGACGAGTGTAATGAAGCAAGTGCTTTTTTTGCAGTCCCGACATATTGACACACCAAATAAAAATTATAATAATTCAATTTCAGGTATGAAGAAATTAATTCTTACGGGCGTTCTCGCCCTCGCATCTCTCGGAGCTTTCGCTCAGAATGTCCAGCTCCACTACGACTTCGGTCACAATCTCTACAAAGGCAAGGACGGAAAGGATCTCCAGTCCAGGGGTTATCTCACAACTACCGTCGAAATGTTCAAGCCGGACTCTTGGGGAAGCACCTACTTCTTTGTAGATATGGACTACATGAGCAACAGCAAGGCAGAAGGCGCCACCAAGACGGCCGGTGTCCTCGGTGCCTACTGGGAGATTTCACGTGAGCTCTGCTTCTGGCAGAACACAAAGATGGACTGGCTCTCCGTTCACGTCGAGTACAATGGCGGTCTGAGCAAGGCGGCAGGCTCGTTCAACAACGCATGGCTCGCCGGTCTCACCTACAGCGGACACTCGGCTGACTTCAGCAAGACATGGTCCCTCAGCGCGATGTACAAGCTCATTCCGGGCACCGTTGACGGCGCGGGCAGCAAGCAGGTTCACAACTTCCAGCTCACCGGTGTGTGGGGCATCAACTTCGCCCACGGATGGTGCACATTCTCCGGATTCGTGGACTTCTGGAGGGAGCACAGGCCTTGGCAGGGCAAGCTTGACGAGTCAGGCAATCCAAAGGGCACTCAGTTCATAGCCCTCTCAGAGCCGCAGTTCTGGGTTAACCTCAACAAAATCAAGGGAATGGAGAAGTTCAACCTGAGCCTCGGTGGCGAGGTGGAGCTTTCCTACAACTTCGCGGGAACCGGGTTCTACTGCATTCCTACTCTCGCCGCCAAATGGAGTTTCTAAGTGAAATTGAATTTAAGGACGCGTCTGCGGCGTTGCACGGCTTGTCATAATCCTCACAACCGACAAGGTTGCTCCGGTTATTCCTGCGCCGTGCGCCTTGCATCCGCATCCCTATAATTCAATTTCACGCTCAGTTGTTTAAAGGACCTTTAATTTGTCATTAAACTACTTTTCATAATTTGTCATCTCGAACGAAGTGAGAGATCCTTGCGCTGAAACAGAAGTGCTGAAACCAATGGCTGAAAACATTGAAATCAGCGGCTGAAGATTTCTCGCATTCGCTCGAAATGACAGGTATTTTTCTTTTTCAAAACGGTCGGCGGAGACCACATAAACCCGCAAAATCCCGATACGGAAATGGTGTGTTCCGAGATATGGGATGAACAAAACATTATTATCCAAAAACAAAATGAACAAGTTCATACAGAAGGCTTTCGGATTAGACCCGAAAACCACCACAATCAAGACTGAAATTCTTGCGGGAATCACGACGTTCCTCACGATGTCCTACATCCTCGCGGTCAACCCGAGCATTTTCGGCGCCCTCAAGGACATGGGGATGCCCACCGGAGCAGTATTCACTGCAACCGCCCTCGCGGCAATCATCGGAACGCTCGTCATGGCGTTCTATGCGAAGAAGCCTTTCGCACTCGCTCCGGGCATGGGCCTCAACGCATTCTTCGTGTTCACTGTATGCCTCGGCATGGGCTACAGCTGGCAGTTCGCGCTCACTGCGGTTCTTCTCGAAGGAATCATCTTCATCCTTCTTACCGTCACCAACGTCCGCAAGTGGATTGTCGATTCCATCCCGACGTCGCTCAAAAACGCAATCGGCTGCGGAATCGGCCTCTTCATCGCATTCATCGGCCTTAAGAACGCCGGAGTCATCGTTTCCAGCCCGGCCACGACCGTAGCTCTCGGCGACATCACCCACGGCCCTGCGCTTCTCGCCGTCATCGGCCTCGTCCTCACTTCGTTCCTCGTGGTGAAGAAAGTCCCCGGAGCGCTGCTCATCGGAATGATTGCGACGGCGGCTCTCGGTCTCGTCATGAAGGATCCTGCAACAGGCGAGCACATCACCAAGTTCAGCGGCATCGCCTCCGTTCCTGATTCCGTAGGCCCAATCTTCTGCAAGTTCGAGTGGAGCCATATCTTCTCGCTTGACATGTTCGTGGTTGTGTTCACTTTCATGTTCATCGATATGTTCGACACCATCGGGACGGTCGTAGGAGTGAGCACGAAGGCGAAGATGATTGACGAAAAGGGCAACATCCCGGGCATCAACAAGACTCTCATGGCAGATGCCGTAGCGACCGTAGCCGGAGCCTGCCTCGGTACTTCAACAACAACGACCTACGTCGAGAGCGCTTCAGGAATCGCACAGGGCGGACGCAGCGGCCTCACCGCATTCACTGCGGCCGTATGCTTCGCAGCGGCGCTGTTCTTCTCCCCTATATTCCTTGCAATCCCGAGCGCCGCGACCGCACCTATCCTCGTGATTGTCGGCGTGTTCATGATGTCCCCTATCAAGGCCATCGACTTCGAGAACTACTCAGAAGCCATCCCTGCGTTCATCACCCTCATCGCGATGCCGCTCTGCTACTCAATCTCAGACGGAATCATGCTCGGCATGATTTCATATGTCCTCATCAACCTTCTCAGCGGCAATTTCAAGAAGATTTCGCCTGCGGCATACATACTCGCGGCAATCTTCGTCGCGAAGTACATTCTTCTGTAGCATCTCATATACCTTATTATATAATAGGGCATTTTCTACGGACGACCGGACACACCCGGCCGTCCTTTTCTTGCAAATATTCCTTATTCTGCCTAACTTTGCCGGGAAGTTGTGCCGCGAACGGGATGCGCGAAGAACTGCCCGGGACGGCTATGTATAAACAAATAAACCGAATACCATGAAAATTGCAGTAGCGGGCACGGGGTATGTGGGACTTTCAATCGCGACCCTCCTCAGCCAGCACAATCACGTCACGGCGGTCGATATAATCCCCGAAAAAGTGGCGCTCATCAACGGGAGAAAATCCCCGATTCAGGACGAGTACATCGAGAAATACCTTGCCGAGAAGAAGCTTGACCTCACGGCGACGACGGACGGGCGGACAGCCTACAGCGACGCGGAGTTTGTCGTCATCGCGGCCCCGACCAATTACGACAGCCAGCGGAACTTCTTCGACACCTCGGCGGTGGAGGCGGTGATAAGCCTCGTGCTGGAGGTGAATCCGCACGCTATTATGGTCATAAAATCGACCATCCCGGTGGGCTACACGGAGAGCGTCCGCCGCAGGTTCAACACGGAGAACATCATCTTCTCGCCGGAGTTCCTGCGCGAGAGCAAGGCGCTCTACGACAACCTCTACCCGAGCCGCATCATCGTCGGCCGGCCGGAGGGGGACGCGCGTCTCGACAGGGCGGCGCACGTGTTCGCGCAGCTGCTTCAGGAAGGAGCGGTCAAGGAGAACATCGACACTCTCTTCATGGGAACGACGGAGGCGGAGGCGGTGAAGCTCTTCGCGAACACCTACCTCGCGCTGAGGGTGAGCTACTTCAACGAGCTGGACACCTACGCGGAGATGAAGGGACTGGACACCAAGGCCATCATCGACGGGGTCTGCCTTGACCCGCGCATCGGCAGCCACTACAACAATCCGTCCTTCGGCTACGGCGGCTACTGCCTCCCTAAGGACACCAAGCAGCTGCTCGCGAACTATCAGGACGTGCCCGAGAACCTCATTCAGGCCATCGTGGAAAGCAACCGCACAAGGAAGGACTTCATTGCGGACCAGGTGCTCGCCAAGGCCGGCTACTACACCGCATCAAGCGAGTGGAGCCGCACCCGCGAGCATGAGGTCACGGTCGGGGTCTATCGGCTCACGATGAAGTCGAACTCGGACAACTTCCGTCAGAGCGCGATTCAGGGCGTGATGAAGCGCATCAAGGCGAAGGGCGCGAAGGTCATCGTCTATGAGCCGACGCTTGAGGACGGGACGCTGTTCTTCGGCAGCGAGGTGGTGAACGACCTTGCAAGGTTCAAGGAGCTCTCGTCGGCAATCATCGCGAACCGCTACGACTCCAGCCTCGACGACGTGAAGGACAAGGTATATACCCGCGACATCTTTGAGAGAGACTGATTTTGGATGTCTTTTTGGCCAGATTTTCCTCTCCCGTTCGTCATTTGACCCGCCAAACTCCTCACAGGACAGAAAAATCTGACTCAAAAATACATTCCAAATATATTGGAAAAAATTGAAATGATGAAAGTTATAGTTACCGGCGCGGCCGGATTCATCGGCGCGAACCTCGTCCTCAGGCTGCTTGAAAGCGAACCGCAGGTCAGCGTGCTCGGGATTGACAGCATGAACGCCTACTACGACGTCGCGCTCAAGGAATACCGTCTGAAGCTCATCGCAGCCGAGGCGGCGAAACACCCCGAATGCTCCTGGCAGTTCGTGCAGGGAAACATCGCCGACGCGGAACTGATTCGGAAGATTTTCGCGGAATTTGAGCCGGACATCGTGGTGAACCTCGCGGCACAGGCCGGGGTGCGCTACTCCATCACAAATCCTGACGCATACATAGAGTCCAACCTCATCGGGTTCTACAACATCCTCGAAGCCTGCCGCCACAGCTACGACGGAGGAAAGAGCGGGGTTCGCCATCTCGTCTATGCGTCAAGCTCGTCGGTCTATGGCTCAAACAAGAAGGTGCCGTACTCCACGGACGACAAGGTGGATAATCCGGTGTCCCTCTACGCGGCGACCAAGAAGAGCAACGAACTCATGGCACACGCCTACAGCAAGCTCTACGACATCCCTTCGACGGGTCTGCGCTTCTTCACCGTCTATGGTCCGGCCGGCCGCCCCGACATGGCGTATTTCGGCTTCACGAACAAGCTGATAAGGGGCGAGAAAATCAGAATCTTCAACTACGGCAACTGCCGCCGCGACTTCACTTTCGTGGATGACATAGTGGAAGGAGTCGTGCGCGTGATGCACGGGGCTCCGCAGAGAAGCACGGGAGAGGACGGTCTGCCTGTCCCTCCGTACAGGATTTACAACATCGGCAACAGCCATCCGGAAAACCTGCTCGACTTTGTTGACATTCTCCAGCAGGAACTGGTCGGAGCCGGCGTGCTTCCGCAGGACTACGACTTCGACGCGCACAAGGAGCTTGTGCCGATGCAGCCGGGAGACGTGCCCGTGACCTACGCCGACACGTCCGCGCTTGAACGCGACTTCGGGTTCAGGCCATCGACGGGTCTCCGTGAGGGGCTTCGGAGGTTCGCAAGGTGGTATCGTGAGTTCTACATCGACACAGAGGCGTGACACAGACAAGACCGGCACCAAGACTGCGCCGGCCGACTCGCGGCGGAAGGTCGGGGCTCGGCTGACTTTTTGGCAGAAATTTCAGCCATTTTGACGCGCACGACTGACAAAATGTCTGACTATCAACCATTTACACTAACGGCATCTGATTTGAAAATACTCTCTGCGTGTTCGGGTAAGCCCCAAGGGACTGAGGAACACAAAGAGGTTCGTCCGAGACTGAACCACGGAGACGAGGGGATGCGGAAGACGGATGAAGTAGAACAAAAAATTAAAATTTATAATTATGATGCCTATTATGAAATCACAGAACTGGTTGCCTGAATTGTTCAATGACCTGTTTGACATTGACGACAGAGTTTTTGTACCTCAGTACAGACACGCATCATCAACACCGGCCATCAATGTAATTGAACGCGATAATGAGTATGAAGTCGAGGTTGCGGCTCCGGGAATGACGAAAGACGATTTCAAGATTAACCTTACCCCGGACAACGAGTTGGTAATCAGCCTTGAGAAGAAGACTGAGAAGAACAACGAGGCCGAAAACAAGGAAGGCGAGAAGAAAGAGAACGGCAAGAAGCACGGACAGTATCTGCGTCACGAGTTCTCATACACATCATTCCGTCAGAGCTTCACGCTTCCGGAGACGGTCAACGCCGAGAAGATTGCGGCGAAGATGGAGCACGGCGTGCTGAAAATCGAGTTGCCTAAGAAAGAGGTTGTAAAGGAAGTTCCGAGCAACAGGGCAATTGAGATTAAATAACTTCCGAAAGGAAAAAGCACTTCAGAGCAAATGAAACCTGAGCTTCAGAAATGAGAAACGGTTTCGGCAACAAAACAGTTCGAGACAGGCTTCGGAGATATCCGGAGCCTGTTTTTTCGTATATGAGGGTGACCCAAAAGTGTTTTCCTCCGGGATTTTTTTAGCCACCCCGATTTCGTATATATCCGTTCCGCCTGATTCATATAACTTCCGTAAAATTTTGTAACTTTGAGGGATATATCAATTCGGATGTGATATGACGGTAAAGAAACAAATCATTCTGTGGACGACGGCGGTGATTCTGGTGATTGCGGCGGCGTTCTTCTATTTCAAGTTCTATTATGTCTTCGGCGAGGGCGTGAAGGCAGGCGAGCTTAACTTCGTGGTCTATAAGGGATATGTGTGGAAAACCTACGAGGGCCGGGCGATTCAGGCCGGGTTTCAGAAGGGTTCAAGAGGAACAACCACGGCAATCCAGTCATACGAGTTCGACTTTTCAATCGAAGACAAGGCCATCGCCGACACCCTGATGCGCTGCAGCGGAAGGAGCGTGCAGCTGCACTACAAGGAGTACCTCGGAGCGCTCCCGTGGCGCGGACAGCAGAAATACATCGTTGACCGCATCCTGTCGGTCGAGTAGGTAAAACCAAATAAAAAGCGGATTGCGGCGTTGCCGGTAACCGCTTCGGCATATAGTGGAAGATTCTACATTGAATACGATATTAAGAAACCTTAAAAAACACAAAAGGGTATGAAAAAATTTACTGTCAGTATATTATTTATCTCTCTGATAACTTGGAGTTTGAACGCGCAGCCGGGAGTGTTTGCGGTGCGGGAGGCGTCTCCTTCCGGAAGGGAATTGACTATGGAAGAGGCGGTGCTCGGGAAAGGGCTGCGGGTTAAGTTCCCTAAGTTCGAGTGGATGCAGACGCGGAGCGGGGCGGAAAGGGCCGTTAGCGAGAGGATTGACGGGCTGTCACAGATTACGGTTGACGGGAAGGTCATCGTGAAGGCGGAGGAACCGGGAATCGTCTATGGCGAGACGGTGAGCCGCAACGAGTTCGGGATTGACGGAGGTCTGTTCTGGTCTCCGGACAGTCTCAAACTGGCATTCTACCGCAAGGACGAGACCCGCGTGACGGACTTTCCGCTGCTCGACATCACGACGCGCACGGGAACGCTGAAGTCAATAAAGTATCCGATGGCAGGGATGGATTCGGAGCACATAAGCCTCGGAGTATATGACCTTCGGGATGGCAGCATCGTCTATATGGATGTGACCGACTTCACGGAGGAACGCTACCTCACCAATGTCAGCTGGACTCCGGACTCGGAGGAGATCCTGATTCAGGTGCTTGCACGGAGTCAGAAGGAAATGCACATGAACCGCTACGACGCGGCCACCGGGAAGTTCCTCGGAACCGTGCTCACAGAGACGAATGAAAGATATGTCGAACCGAGCGACCCTGTCCGGTTCATAAAGGACGCAAAGGCTGCGGACGGACACTCCGCGACGCAGTTCATCTACCGCACGGACAACCGCGACGGATTCCGCAGTCTCTATCTCTGCGGCATTGACGGCAAAGTTGAGCGAATTACAAAAGTCGATGCGGACGTCGAGTACATCGCGAACGACGGGAAATGGGTCTATTACTACTCTTCGGAGGTCAGCCCGATTGAAAGGCATATTTTCAAGACGGCCCTTCACAGAAACGGCAAGGGGCAGTTCAGCGTGCCGGCAAAGTTCTCGGCGCTGAGGCTCACTGCGGAGCCTGGCTGGCACAGTGTCCTGAAAATGGAAGCGGACTGCGGCTCCGTCTATGAAATGTACAGCAGCCTCAACGTGCCGCCGGTAGTGCAGAAGCTCGGAACTTCAGGTAAGGCAGGCAGGGACGGTCTCTGCAAGGTCAGCAAGGAGGTGCTTTTCCGCTCCGACGACACGACCGAAGACTTCGGATTCTGCGAAATTGACCTCGGGACGGTGAAGAGCGCGGACGGAAAGTTCGATAATTACTACCGCATCGTCAAGCCGAAGGACTTCGACCCGGCGAAGAAATATCCCGTGATTCTCTATGTCTATGGCGGACCGCACTCGCAGCTCGTGAACAACTCATGGCTGGGTCAGCTCCGCTACTGGGAGATGCTCATGGCCCGGCGAGGCTACCTCGTCTATGTTCAGGACAACCGGGGCACGCTCTACCGTGGAGCGGAGTTCGAGAAGGCCATCTGGAGGAACTGCGGAAAGGCGGAGATGGCCGACCAGATGGAGGGAATCAAGATGCTGAAGAGCCTTCCGTATGTCGATGCGGACAGAATCGGGGTGCACGGCTGGAGCTACGGCGGGTTCATGACCATATCGCTGATGACGACCTACCCCGATGTTTTCAAGGTCGGCGTCGCCGGCGGCCCGGTGATTGACTGGAAATGGTACGAAGTGATGTACGGCGAAAGGTATATGGATAACCCGGCAGAAAACGCTGAGGGTTACGAAAGCACGAGCCTGCTCGGCAAGGCTGCACAACTCAAGGGCAAGCTGCTCATCTGTCAGGGGGCGATTGACGACACCGTCGTGTGGGAGCACAGTCTCAGCTTCATCCAGAAGTGCATCGACCTCGAAATCCCGGTGGATTACTTCCCCTACCCTACGGCCAGGCACAATGTCTTCGGCCGCAACCGCATTCATCTGATGGATAAAGTCACTGAATATTTTAATGATTACCTCAAATAACTGACGAAGAGGACATTGATTTCAAAAGGAACCACCAAAAGTTTTTCAAACTTTCGGTCCCCCACGTGTGCGTGGACCAACACCTTTTGAAACCAATGCCCTCTTCTCCAACACATAACAATAAGGGCTGGCAAGGAAAATCTTTTGCCAGCCCCTTAATGTAACGCAGCAATTGCGTCCTATTTTTCCGACTACATTCTCTCAGGCAACTTGATCCCAAGAATATCCATCGCCTTGACGAGAACCCGCGCTATCAGTTCGATGAGGCGGAGGCGGAAGGCAAGGACGGCGGCGTTCTCCTCGCGCAGAATCGGAGTGTCGTGATAGTACTGGTTGAACTCCTTGGCAAGCTCGTAGGCGTAGTTCGCGACGATTGCCGGAGAATGAGCCTCGCCGGCCTCCGCAATCTTGTTCGGGAAGTTGTTGAGAATCTTCACGATGCGAACCTCCTTCGGGTTCAGCTCAACATTCTCGGGAGCGGAAGTCCAGTCGATGCCCTGAGCCTTGGCCTTGCGGAGAATGGACTTGATTCTCGCATGGGTGTATTGGATGAAAGGTCCCGTGTTGCCGTTGAAGTCGATGCTCTCCTTGGGGTCGAAGAGCATGGTCTTGCGGGGATCCACCTTGATTATGAAGTACTTGAGGGCACCGAGGGAAAGCATACGGAAGAGTTCGTCCTGCTCCTGAGGCGTCATGTCGTCAAGCTTGCCGAGTTCCAGAGAGGTCTCCTTGGCTGTGTTGTACATCTTCTCAAGAAGGTCGTCGGCATCAACCACAGTTCCCTCGCGGGACTTCATCTTGCCCTCAGGCAGTTCCACCATTCCGTATGAAAGATGATAGATGCTGTCGGACCAGTCAAAGCCGAGCTTCTTGAGTATGAGCTTCAGAACCTGGAAATGGTAGTTCTGCTCGTTGCCGACGACATAAATCAGTTCGTCGAGACTGTATTCCTCGAAACGGCGCTCTGCGGTGCCGAGATCCTGAGTCATATACACGGAAGTCCCGTCGCTGCGGAGAAGAAGCTTCTTGTCAAGACCGTCTGCGGTGAGATCGCACCACACGGAACCGTCATCGTGACGCTCGAATATTCCCATATCCAGTCCCTTCTGCACCAGAGCCTTGCCGAGCAGATAGGTCTGTGATTCGTAATATATTCTGTCAAAGGATATTCCGAGATCCGAATAGGTCTTGTCGAAGCCCCGATAGACCCAGGAGTTCATCTTCTCCCACAGGGCACGCACCCCCGGATCGCCCTGCTCCCACTTGAGCAGCATCTCCTGCGCCTCCTTAAGGCTCGGGGCGTTCTTCTCGGCCTCTTCCTTTGACATTCCACCGGCGACAAGTTCCTCCACTTCCTTCTTGTAGATGTCGTTGAAGGCCACATAGCAGTCGCCGACGAGGTGGTCGCCCTTCTTTCCGGAAGTCTCCGGAGTCTCGCCGTTCGCGGTCTTGAGCCATGCGAGCATGGATTTGCAGATGTGGATTCCCCTGTCATTCACAAGGTTGACCTTCAGCACCTTGTGCCCGTTGGCCTCCAGAAGGCGGGAAACCGACCAGCCGAGGAGGTTGTTGCGGACATGACCGAGGTGAAGCGGCTTGTTGGTGTTAGGCGAGGAAAACTCGACCATTATGGTCTTTCCCGTGGCAGGGAGCCGGCCGAAATCAGCCGTCGCAAACGCTTCCGCGAACACCTCGTTCCAATAGAAATTTGAAAGCGACACGTTAAGGAAGCCCTTTACCGTATTGAATCCGCCGACTTCAGGAACATTCTCGACCATCCACTGCCCTATCGCGTTGCCGGTCGCCTCGGGGGCGAGGTGCGACATCTTCAGGAGGGGAAACACGACCAGCGTGTAGTCGCCCACAAACTCCTTCCTCGTAATCTGTACCTGAAGGAGCGAAGCCTCGACTTCCGCACCCCACAACTGCCTTACAGCCTCGGCGGCGCTGCCGGCGATAAGCTTTTCCGGTGTCAATATCATTCTTTATGCACTTTTTCGTTGAACAAAACAAATTCACCCCATCCGGCCGGCACACATCCGCCGGTACACGAACGAAGTGAGAAAAATTCTAAATTATCCGAGATAGCCTTTCAGAAGCTTGCTCCTGGAGTTGTTCTTGAGCTTGCGGATGGCCTTTTCCTTAATCTGGCGCACGCGCTCACGCGTGAGGCCGAAGCGCTCGCCGATTTCCTCAAGGGTCATCTCCTGACAGCCGATGCCGAAGAACGACTTGATGATTTCGCGCTCGCGCGGTGCAAGCGTCGAGAGGGCGCGTTCGATTTCCTTGTTGAGCGACTCGTTCACCAGTCCCCTGTCCGCGTTCGGCGAATCCGGGTTTATGAGCACGTCCAGAAGGCTGTTGTCCTCACCCTCGACGAAAGGCGCATCCACGGAGACATGACGGCCGGAAACGCGCATGGTGTCGGCAATCTTGTCCTTAGGAACGTCTATCATCTCGGCAAGCTCCTCGTTTGACGGCTGGCGCTCGTTCTCCTGCTCGAACTTCTGGAGGGCCTTGTTAATCTTGTTCAGCGACCCCACCTGATTGAGCGGAAGGCGCACTATCCTCGACTGCTCCGCGAGAGCCTGAAGAATCGACTGGCGAATCCACCATACGGCGTATGAAATGAACTTGAAGCCCCTCGTCTCGTCGAATTTCTCGGCCGCCTTAATCAGCCCGAGGTTGCCCTCGTTGATAAGGTCCGGGAGACTCAGTCCCTGATTCTGATACTGCTTCGCCACTGAAACAACGAACCTGAGGTTCGCGCGCGTAAGTTTTTCAAGGGCAGCCTGGTCGCCTTTCCTGATGCGCTGGGCAAGTTCAACCTCCTCCTCAACTGTAATCAAATCTTCCTTACCGATTTCCTGGAGGTACTTGTCGAGCGAGGCCGACTCACGGTTAGTAATTGATTTTGTAATCTTTAGCTGTCTCATCTGTTACGATTATTTAAACTCCACTTCGAAAGACATTTCAGAACCGTCGCGGACAACCTTCACGGAAGTCTTCTCTCCCGGGTGGAAGCTGTTCACGGCTTCCTGAACCGACGCCGAGCCGGAAATCTTCACGTTCCCAATCTCCACAAGCACGTCACCCGGTCTGAGGCCGGCGGCATCCGCCGCGCTGCCTTTCACTATATCAGTTATATATACGCCATTTACTGATGAAAGTTTCAAATTTCTTGCAATTTCTTCATTCACAGAAGCCATCGAGATTCCGAGCATCGCGCGGTGAACCGTGCCGTAGCTCATAAGGTCGTCGGTGATGCGCTTGACGATGTTTGACGGAACCGCGAAAGAATAGCCGGCATAAGAACCTGTCTGCGAGATGATTGCGGTGTTGACTCCGACGAGCTGCCCTTCCTTGTTCACGAGCGCTCCGCCACTGTTGCCCGGATTCACGGCCGCATCCGTCTGGATGAACGACTCAATCTTGAACTCGCCCGAGTAGTTCGGCATCGTGCGTCCCTTGGCGCTGACGATACCCGCCGTTATGGTCGAGCGGAGGTCATACGGGCTTCCGATTGCAATCACCCACTCGCCGAGGCGGAGCTTGTCCGAGTCCGCAAGCGGCACGACCGGAAGTCCGTGCTCCTCAATCTTGATGAGGGCGACGTCGGTAGCCGGGTCGGTTCCGACGAGGGTCGCAGGGTAGGTGTGGTTGTTGTTCAGCGTGACCTCAATCGACTTTGCGCCTGCAATCACGTGGTTGTTCGTCACAATGTAGCCGTCCTCGCGGATGATGACTCCGGAGCCGCTGCCCTGGACCTCGCGGGAGTGAGGGATGCCCTCATATCCGAAGAAGAAGCGGAAGAGCGGGCCTGCGCTGCTCACGACCTGCTGGGTGGCCGTCACCCGCACATACACGACGGCATCGACGCAGGTCTCGGCCGCGAAGGTGAAGTCCGGCCAGTTGTCATTTGACAAATCGACAGTCCTGAACCTGACGTCCGATTCCGCCACGGCAGGCTGAGGCTCCGGTTCAGACGAATTCCCGCTGCACTTGACGACGACAAAGGCCGCGGCAGCCCCGCACAGGGCAGACATCACGGCATACAATATTCCTTTTTTCATAAACCTGTTATTTATTTTTTTCTTTTTTCAGACAAAGTCCGGCACGCGCTCCCAGTTTTCGGAACGCGCGGAACGGTTCTACAAGAATCGTACAAAGCGGGGGACATTTTGACGAAATTATTTGATTTTATCGGAAGAAAACGATGTTTATGAAGTTTTTTGGCTATATTTGTGAGTTATATGTGCCCGCACCTGCGTTTCCCCGGCATGACGACGGCATATACGGTAAAACTGATAATTAAATTTTTACGACATGAATTTCATCATATCAAGCTCTGACCTTCAGAAGGCAGTCATGGCTGTCTCAAAGGCCATTCCGGCGAAATCGGCTCTCCCAATCCTCGAAGATTTCCTTTTCGAACTGGATCAGACGGGGCTGCGAATCACGGCGTCCGACTCGGAACTCACCCTTAGGACGGAAGTTGAGCCGGAAAGCATCGTCGAGACTGGACGCATGACGGTTCCGGCGAAGCACATCATGGACCTGCTCAAGGAACTTCCCGACCAGCCGCTGACACTCAGGACGGTCAGTGACAGCGCGTTCGAGTGCAGCTGGTCAAGCGGAGCATCCACGCTCCCCTACAGGCCTGCCGACGACTACCCGCAGATTACCGGGACCGACGAGACCGCAGTAAAGCTGACATTTCCGGCGGCGGCGCTCGTGGAGGGCATTACAAGCACGATTTACGCCACCGCGGACGACGAAATCCGCCCGGCGATGAACGGCATATTCTTCGACATCGACACGGAATCCACGACGCTCGTGGCTTCTGACGCACACAAGCTCATCTGCTACACGGCAAAGGGAGTGCAGGCATCCGAGAAGGCGTCGTTCATCCTCCACAAGAAGCCGGCGGCAATCCTCAAGACCACAATCGGCAAGGACATCGAGGACGTCGAAATCTCCTTTGACGCGAAGAACGCGGAATTCAAGTTCGGGCAGACAATCGTAATCTGCCGCCTCATCGTGGGCAAGTACCCTAAGTACCGCGAAGTCATCCCGCAGAACAACTCCAATGTGCTCAAGATTGACAGGGTTCAGTTCCTCAACACCATCAGGCGCGTGTCCGTGTGCGCGAACAGGGCATCGAATCACGTGAAGTTCGACATGACTGAGGGCGCGATTGAGGTGTCGGCGCAGGACCTCGGGTTCTCGATTGCGGCGCACGAGAAGATTGCGTGCAGCTACGAGGGCGCGCCTCTCACAATCGGGTTCAAGTCGCCGTTCATGATTGAGATTCTCTCGAATTTCAGTTGCGGCGAGATTGAGATGAAGTTCCTCGACGACAAGAGGGCGGCGCTCATCCAGCCTGGCGAGAATGAGCCTGAGAGAGAAAAATTGTGCGGCATAATCATGCCTATAATGATTTCCTGATTCCATAAAACGGTCATCTGCGGCGTTGGACTTCGATAATTTGAATCCTCACAACCATAAGGTTGCTCCGGTTTAAATTTCTCGTCCGCCTTGCATCTGACCATTTTATGAAATCAGGTGCCAAGATGCAAACACTGACCTGACGGCGTTGGACTTCGAAAAATCAAATCCTCACAACCACAAGGTTGCTCCGGTTTGATTTTCTTGTCCGCCTTGCATCTGACCATTTTATGAAATTTCGCGACAAACTGCAAATACAGGGGCGTTGGACTTCTATAATTTTGTATAAATGAAATTAAATTTGGAGAAGCCGGTGGTTTTCTTTGACATTGAGAGCACCGGACTGAATATACCTTCGGACTCGATAATCGAGCTCTGTTTCGTCAAAGTTTTCCCGGACGGGGAAAGGAGGGTCAAGACCTGGAGGGTCTGTCCCTGGGACTATGTGAACAACTGCCAGAGGCCAATAGATCCGAGCGCGAGGGCGGTGCACGGAATCACTGACGAGGAACTGAAGGACGAGCCTAAGTTCTGGGAAATCGTGGATGAGGTCGTCGAGTGGATGAAGGACTCGGAACTCGGAGGATACAACTCGCAGAAGTTCGACCTCCCGATGCTTGCCGAGGAAATCGAGCGCACGCGGACCTACAGGCACAAGGCTCTCGACATAGACCTGCACGCGAAGAAGATGATTGACGCGCAGCTGATTTATTTCGCCTACGAGCCGCGCAACCTCAAGGCGGCCCACCGCTTCTACTGCGGCTGCGACTTCGAGAACGCGCACGCGGCGGAGGCTGACGTGCTCGCGACGGTCGAGGTCGTGGAGGCTCAGCTTGACAGATATTCGACGGTAGATCCGGACAAGGGCTATCCTGTGCTGAAGAACGACCTGAACGCGCTGTCAGGATTCGTCAAGACAAGGTACGTCGATTTCGCCGGCCGTCTGATTCTCAGCGACAAGGGAGAACCGGAGGTGAACTTCGGGAAATATAAGGGGAAGTCGGCGAAATGGGTCTATGAGAACGACCCGTCCTATTTCAGCTGGATTGACAGGGGCGACTTCATGCTCGACACGAAGCATCAGTTCGCGAAGCTGAAGGAGCGGTTCGAGGCTGAGAGGCGCGAGGCCATGCGCAAGCCGCTCAGCGAGAGCGAGACTGCGGATGCGGCAGCGGCGCTGAAGGAACGGTTTGGCAGCGGAAGGTTATTCTGACGGGCGGGGCGAAGAAAAAGCGATCTGCTTCGTTGCATCTCATCTTTTTCTTCATCCCCTTTGTTGTCATTGCTTTTTGAGATTGGTTATTGACACACAAATTGCCGATGCAAATCGCTGAGAAAAATCGCTGATGCAAACTTTGGGAGAATTTGAAAAAACTGAACAAAAATGAACATCGTTGTGAAACATCTGGACGGAACCTGCACCTGCAGGCCGGACACAACTTGGGAGCGTGAGAACAAGGACATATATGCGGCTCCCGCAGTGAGCGCCTACAAATACACGCCTGTTCTCTTTGTCCGAGTGAGCAAGGCCGGCAAATGCGTCGGCTACAAGTTCGCCTCACGCTACTACGACGGCTTCAATTTCGGAGTGCTGCTCTACGGCGGTCTCCCGGTCGGAACTGCCGTTGATGTCTCTGTCGTTGATGATTCCGCAGAAAGCACATTTGAAGCCGGCACGGCAAAAGCTGACGGGCGGCACTGGTCGTCCTGCCTCGACCACAGTTCAATCCTCCCCTTCCCCCTTTACAACCCGGTGGTGCTTGAAAACGATGAAAAGGAATTCACGCTCCGGAAAAACGGGACGGTGCTGTTCAGCACGGAAGAAGGAAGCGCGGAGATGATAGAGAACGCAATTGCGGAAGCCTCGGAACTTGTCTCGCTGCGAATCGGCGACATCATAGCCATCGAACTTCAGGAGCCGCTTCCGCTCGTGGAAAGACCGTCCGGCGACACCGGGCAAGACTGCCTTCTGGTCGGCGATTTCCTCGAAACCGAAACCTTCCGCCATCAGATAATCTTCTGACTTAGTGGAGATGGGCGGAGTCTCATCAACAAGGATAAACACCTTATCTCAAAAATACAGGCCTACTTCTATGACTACGAGGGGAAGATTGACGGACAGCCGACACTGAATGAGCTTCGCGAGCAATATGAGATCGCCTCCGGCAAGAAGGAGCAGGAAGCCAAGGCATCAGTCCCTGCCGACACGCTTTTTACACACTTCGACCAATTCATAAAGGAAGAGAGCGTCTCCAACCAGTGGGCCTACGCCACGATGCAGTGCTGGAAGACCTTCCGCCACCACCTCGAAGCCTTCAACCGCCACATTTGCTACGAGGACTTCGACGAGGAGGGCATAAACAAGTTCGTCCGCTTCCTCCGCGTCAGGCAGAACCTTGAGGAGAAGACCGTCCAGAAGCAGTTCAACAACCTCAAATGGTTCCTGAACTGGACCATCCGCAAGGGCTACTGCAAGCAGGAGCAGATAAACAGATACCGCCCCAAGTTCAAGATCCTCGAAAAGCCCGTCATATTCCTCACAAAGGAGGAACTCCTCCGACTCTACAACTACGAGATTCCCGCAAACGGCACGAAAGTGACGCTGAAGGATATGAACGGCAATGAATATGAGAAGACCGTCCAGGAAGCGGGCGCGTTGGCAAAGACCCGCGACCTCTTCTGCTTCTGCGCGTTCACATCGCTCAGATATTCGGACATGGCGAAGGTCAAGCGCAGCGACGTAGTGGGCGACTGCCTCTACATCACCACCCAGAAGACCAACGACCGCCTTCCGATAGACCTCAACAGCTTCGCCAAGGCCATCCTCGACAAGTACGACGACGGGAAATATCCACATGGCCTCGCCCTGCCGGTCATAACGAACCAGAAGATGAACTACTACCTCAAAGACCTCTGTGAGCTCTGCGGGTTCAACACACCCATCACGAAAGTCTTCTTCCGCGCCGGACAGAAAGTAGAGGAGACCTACCCCAAGTGGGCACTCATCGGCACCCACGCCGGGCGCAGGACATTCATCTGCTTCGCCCTCGCCAGCGGCATCCCTCCTCAGGTAGTGATGAAATGGACCGGACACTCCGACTACAAAGCCATGCGCCCCTACATCGACATCGCCGAGAAGACCAAGGCCGCTGCGATGAGCCTCTTTGACGAAAACCTCAAGAAATAACCCAGCCTATGCCAGCCCATCCCGAAACCTCGCTGATGCTGAAAGCCCTCCTCGGACTCCGCCTTGACATCAACAGGCTGCTGCCGTTCCTCCAGGCGTTCTCCGACAAAGGCTACAGCCACATAACACTCCACGACCTCGTGGACATATCGTTCCGCAAGGTTGGCATAACCTCCGAGGACATATCACGTCTCCGCGGCACCGCAGACCTCCATCCCGAAATGAAGAAGGCCGAATTTGCCCGTTACCTGAAAGTCAGCCGCCAGACCATCTACAACTGGATGGACGACGGCCTCCTCATCCTCACCTCCGACCGGACCAGAATCCGCACCCAGGACACGGCACTCCTCTGGGAACTCCTTTTACACCTCATTGGACAGAACTGACGGAGTTCCCGAACTAAAGCAGACAATAACATACCAAACCATATCGACCATTTGACACTTTCTCAGATTTTCGATGAAAAGTGTCAAGTGGCCTTCTCCTTTTCATACCGTATGATACTGAACAGAACCATACTCCCATAAGGAAACCACAATGCTGTAAAACCACGGATATCACCTATTTGACGGCATCGGGAATATGCTTTCCTTTGCCAAAGATATATCGAAAACAATAACGGCCCAACCGGTTGAGTCATCAGTAAAAACCAATAAAATGTAAAGAGATGTTTTACGATGACACGACACCAATAGCGGCATTGACTGTCGCTGACCTCAAAGCCCTCATAGCAGGACTGAACACAGAAAAGCCCAGGCAGCCCGAACAGAAGACGGCACGCTACGTCTACGGACTCCAGGGCATACGGGACATCTTCGGCTGCTCTCACGCCACGGCACAGAGGTACAAGAACACATTCCTCAAGGAAGCCATCATCCAGAACGGCAGGAAGATAGTCATAGACGTTGACAAGGCGATGCGACTCTTCGCCCAAAGGGAAGAGCTATGAAACGCCACGAACCGCAGCCAATCGGCGACATCATCCTCCGGATGGCCGCCGACCCAGCCGAGCCGTACTCGAAGATCCTCCGCCAATGTCCGTTCATACAGAATGAACTCTTAAGGCAAGGAAAGATGACCGAGAAGGAAGTCCTCCAGTGCCAATGCGAAAGAAACAGAGAGAGCATCCTCGAAACCCTCCTTGACGGACAGGACGTGATGATGAGACTCCACATCAGCCCCCGCACCCTCCAGACTCTCCGCTCGAACGGGACGATACCCTATACCTGTATCGGCAGGAAAATCTACTATTTCCGTCACGACATCGAGCGGCTCCTGAAAGACAACTATGTGATGTTCAATATCCGTGAACGCTATGGAAAGGACGATGAATAGGCAGACCGTGCTGAGGCACACCATCTGGGGCGCGGACATCTACTGCCACATCCTCCGTAAGTTCTATCCCGGCGAAACCGTCATGCGGGTCTCTGGCAGGGATTGCGGCACCGTCCGCAACCCCTACGCCGGAGGCGAAAGGACGCTGCAAATCCGCATTGACAAGCTCAATCCCGAACAACGCCTCTCCGACGAATGCGCCCGACATCACGACCTCAGCGGAGCGGTTCCCGACGGCGACGCGCTTGACTTCGCCTCGATGTACTACCACCAGACAGGACAGGAACTCCTCGCCACGCTGAACAACGAGATGAACCTCCATCTTGACGGAGAGAATCGCCAGTACAAGGACATACCTCCGCTCCCTACTTCCAAGGGCCCGAAGTTCTCGTTCTTCAAGGCACCGATAACAAACATCAGCCCCTACAAGAGCATAACCGTCCTCGATGCCTGGAACTACATCACCGGCCGTTACGCCGAGGAACGCACACGCACCCTCCGAAGCCTCACCGACAAATCAAGGGCAAGAATGTACAAGGCCGCCAACTTCGACTACGCCACCTTCAGCGGAGAGTTCACCTCACGGAGCAACGCCGGCTGCGTAACCGAATCCGGTCTCCTCTGCATCGACTTCGACCATGTCCCCGATGTTGAGGGCCTATTCGAGAGGCTTCTGACAGACCGCTACTTCGAGACAGCGCTGCTTTTCAGAAGCCCGTCCGGAGACGGGCTCAAATGGATAATCGAAATCAACCGTGGACAGACCTCCCATTCTGACTACTTCCGGGCAGTCGCGGGCTACATCACCAAAGCCTACGGCATCGAACCCGACAAGTCCGGCAAGGACATCGCCAGGGCCTGCTTCCTGCCGCACGACCCAGACGCATTCATAAACCCAAATTACAGATAAGACCATGCAGAAAGAAACATTCATACCCTCGGACTGGCTCCCGTCGGACATCAGACAAGTCCCTGAACCTCAAACCTCACATCCAGAGCCAAAAGACGACATTGAACTCATCACACAGCGAATAGAAGCGACGCACACTGACATCACCGCCGGCTACTCCGACTGGCGTGACATCGGATTCGCCCTCGCCGATGCCCTCGGCGAAAGCGGACGCGCCATCTACCACCGCATCAGCCGCTTCAACAGCGGTTACACCCTGGTGGAATGCGACAGACAATATGACCGCTGCCTCAACGCCCATGGTACAGGCATAACCATCCGCACGTTCTTCCAGCTCGCCAAGGAGCACGGCATCAATCTCACCACAGCCAAATGCGCAAAACAGACAAAATCGACAAAAATGACAGAATACGCACAATGCGCATATCCCCAAAATCCGTCTGCGAAAGCCACCAATCTTCAACCTGCGCAAACTGTCAATACCGCGCATTCTGACAATATTGCCAATATTGACGAAGACCTGCCCCTTCCGACATTCTCGCCGAACCTGCGAGGCTCACTTCCGTCATTCCTTGAAAAGGTTGTGTCCAAGTCAAACTCCCCGGAAGATGCGGACATCCTCATCCTCGGCACGATGGCCGTCATCTCCGCCTGCCTCCCTCACGTCTTCGGAGTCTATGTCGACCGCGCCGTCTATCCGAACCTGTTCCTATTCGTCACCGCCAAGGCATCCTCCGGCAAAGGCCGCCTCGCCCTCTGCCGCTACATTGTCGAACCCATCCACGACCGCCTCCGCGAAATCAATGAGGCGGAGACCATCGAATATAAGCACAGGATCGCGGAATACAACGCAGCCGGCAAGAAGGTCGATATGGAAAAGCCAGAGGAACCTCCTATGCGGATGCTCTTCATCCCGGCAAACTCCTCCGCCACGGCTGTATATCAGGTTCTCGGAGACAACGGCGGCACCGGTCTGATGTTCGAGACCGAGGGCGACACCCTCGCCAACACATTCGGCTCCGACTACGGCAACTACTCCGACGGCTTCCGCAAGGCCTTTCACCACGAGACTATCTCCTACATCCGCCGCAAGGATCGTGAATATGTGAACATCAGGAATCCACGTCTCTCCACGCTTCTCACCGGAACGCCCAGACAGGTTCTGAATCTCATAACCGATGCCGAGAATGGCCTGTTCAGCCGCTTCATCTTCTACTTCCTCGACCTTCGCCTCGTATGGAACGACGTGTTCAGCACCCACGCCGACACCACTCTTGACGAACATTTCCAGAAACTCGGACAGGAGTTCCACGACTTCCACACCATCCTCGAAAAGTCCAGTGACATACGCTTCTCTCTCACACCATCCCAGGCCGCAGACTTCAACGAAAGGTTCTCCGTCTGGCAAACTGAATACAGCGACCGCTGCGGAGACGAGTTCGTCGCCTCCGTCCGCCGCCTCGGCCTGATAACGTTCCGCCTCGCGATGATCCTCTCCGCCCTCCGCATAATGGAGGACGGCATCATCGAGGACAGGCTGACCTGCCTCGACACCGACTATCAAAGCGCGATGACGATGGCCTCCGTGATTCTCCGCCACAACGCCCATGTCTTCCTCACGCTCCCGAAAACCGATATGGTTCAGCCTACCACCTCGACTGCCGTCACAAGAACCACCCTTCAGCAACGTCAGTTCCTCGAAGCGCTCCCGACAGAGTTCGACCGCCAGGTCTACACCGAAACCGCCACCGCCCTAGGCATAAATCCACGCACCGCCGACCGCATCATCCGCCGCCGGTGCGACACCGGCCAGCTGGAGAACGTCTCGCACGGGAAGTACCGGAAAAAATAGGATTGTATAAAGTCCAAATCTTTCGTAACTTTTCATAACTTTGCAAATACAAAGAAGATAACTATTATGACTATTGCCGAAATACAGGAACTTATCAAGAAAGACGAGACAAGGACACTTGAATTGAAGAAGACCACAGGAGAACTGAAGGAAGCGATGCATACGGTATGTGCATTCCTCAATACCGCCGGAGGCCAGCTCCTCTTCGGAATAGCACCAGGTTCTTTGCAGGTCATCGGACAACAGGTAACCGATAACACTCGCAGAGAGATTGCCCGTGAACTGACCAAGATTGAACCAGCGGTTTCATTGGATGTGAACTACATTGAGTTGGACGAGAAGTCTGACTTCTATGTCATCGTGATTGATGTGCCGACCGAGCCAAACAGAAACCGCCCGTATGTGTATGACGGAAGGCCATACTACAGGATCGAGAGCACCACATCGGTGATGCCGCAGTCGATGTATCAGGAACTTCTTCTGCAAAGAGACATACGCAAGAGGAAATGGGAAGAGGAAATCGACCCAAAAGCTAGCGTGGACTGCCTTGACGAGGAATCTGTAAGACGGCTTGTCAGTTCCGGCATTCAGGCAGGAAGGATTCCGGAAAGTATGAGAATCAAGTCCATTCCGGAAATCCTTGACAAGATGAAACTGAGCGAGAACGGGCGTATCAAAAATGCTGCGGTAGCTTTGTTTACCAAGGAAGACTACGCACCAATCCAGCTTCATATCCGTTTGGCCAGATTTAGAGGAACGAATAAGAGGGAGTTCATAGACAATAGGCGTTCAATAGGAAATATATTCCATCTCTACGATGACGGCATGGCGTTCCTTTTCAAGCATCTGAACATATCAGGAACATTTGTTGACGGGCAACCGGAGCGGGTCGAGTCCCTAACCATCCCATACAAGGCCTTGAGAGAGTGTCTTCTGAACGCTCTGGCGCACAGACTATATGATTCTCCATCGGGTTTTGTGAGTATAGCGATATACGATGACCGGGTCGAGATTGAAAATCTCGGAACTCTACCGGCCGATTTTTCTCTGGACGACATGATGAAGCCACATATCTCCCACGCCCAGAATCCGCTTATCGCCCAGATTATGTACTACGGAAAATATCTTGAGACTTGGGGACGCGGCATTGAGCTTATGAATGACGAGTGTGCCCAAGCAGGTGTCCCGAAGCCGGAATTCAATATCTCCGGAGGATGCTTTAAGGCGACTTTCTATAGGAACGACTATGCGGCTGATGCTTCCGCAGGTGGACAACAGGACTCAAGCAGAACCCAAGTAGGACCCAAGTGGGACCCAAGTAGGACTCAAGTAGGACTTAAGCAGGCCCCAAGTTCTTCACTTATTGCAGAATTACTTACTATAATGCCTACCGGATATTGTTCGGTTTTGCAGCTTATGGAAATATGCGGAAAGAAAAACCGCAAAAAATTCAGAGAAAATTACATACTTCCGGCTCTACAGGACGGAATGATAGAGCGGAAATATCCCGAAACGCCAAACCATCCACACCAGCGATATCGGTTGTCAGAGCAGGCAATAGAATGGAAAAAACGTCAATAATGACAAAACTGGCAGAATACGCAAAATGCGCAGTCTGCCAGTTTTGGTATACGTTTAGTCTTAGAAAATGCACAAGGACCTAGCCTCTGCGATAGGTTTATTATTTGTACTAACTAATGTAACACTATCTTATACAATTGTTTTGCCTTTTCCGAACGGCCCTCACAATCTCTCCAACCCACAGAACAAGCGATGTTCCACCAACAATAAACAACCAGTCGTTCCAACAGAGCCCACCTTTTGCGACATTGAACATCTCGCCTCCAAATTCTACAATAAGAACCTGTCCGAAGAAAATGATGAGAGCGATGAGAATAAACCACTTAGTGTTTTTCCAAGAGATCCCCTTAAATGCAGAGCCATTTGTCATAAAAGCCTTTGCATTAAATAAGTTCCAGAACTGTAACATCACAAACAATGTGAAAAACAGACCTTCTTCATATAATGAAAGCCCATTGTATGCTCCCCATTTCGGGAATAGCGGTCCTCCAGGATAAACATCAGTATGCTGTAAGAATAGCAGTGCTGCAAGTAAAATAAAGAAGAACGTCAATCCGACACCAATTATTCCTGACCCCATTCCCTTCAATATGTGTTCGTTGACAGAGCGTGGCTTATCTTTCATCACACTGTGAGTCGGAGGAAGAGAAGCCAGTGCAAGTGCCGCGAAAGTATCCATAATAAGATTAACCCACAACATCTGTGTAACGGTCAATGGTGATTCTGTTCCGATGAATGCTCCCACAAGGACAATAAGGCAAGCTGCGACATTTACAGTCATCTGGAACAATATAAATCTCTTGATATTCTTATACAGAGAGCGTCCCCACATAACGGCATTTGCTATAGTACTGAAAGAATTATCCAGAATTGTCATATCGCTTGCCTCTTTAGCAACGGCAGTCCCGTCTCCCATAGAAAGTCCGACATTCGCAGCATTTAGTGCCGGTGCATCGTTTGTTCCATCACCGGTAACAGCCACGACATAATCAAGTTTCTTCAGAATACGAACAACTCTCTCTTTGTCATTAGGGCGTGCTCTCGAAATGATCTTTACTGATGGTAGCCGCTGTTCAAGTTCATTGTCACTCATTTCCTCAATGTCTTTACCAACAAGGATGTTTTCATCGTTGTCTTTATCAGTCCACAGACCAACTTGACGACCGATTTCCTTTGCTGTACCCGGGGTGTCTCCTGTGACAATCTTAACTTGAATGCCAGCATCAAGGCACTCCTTAATTGCAGCAGGAACATCATCCCGTACTGGATCGGAGATCGCGACAACACCAAACATCTTGAGTGAATTAACATTTAGCTTGCCATCCAGAAAAACATCCTGTTTGTCGGAAAGTTCAGAATAAGCAAACCCCAAAGTTCGCATAGCTTTGCTTTGATATTCTTCAAGTTTAGAATCATATCGAGACCTCTCGTCAGCATTGATTTGGCATAGCCCCATAATGATTTCCGGGGCGCCTTTGACATAGACGACACGTTTCCCGAATACACGAGAATCAACAATAGTCGCCATATATTTCAATTCAGTCGTGAAAGGAAGACGATCAACGATTTCTACATCTTCACGAATCGGAAGGTAATTAATGCCATTTTTGTGCAGCCATAAGAGAAGGGCACCTTCAGTAGGATTTCCGATAGACTTAATGTCCGTTGCTTTGGCATAGTCAAGATTGGCAGTTGTGTTTACAGATAAAGCCTCTTTTATTATGTTAGACGTTTCATCTTGTCCTAATTGTTGTTTGTTGAGGCTTGGAAAATATGTTTCATACACTTCCATTTTATTTTTTGTAAGTGTACCTGTTTTATCAGTACATATAACAGATGTTGCCCCCATTGTCTCGCAAGCATGCATAGTGCGTGGAAGAGTATTCTGTTTCATCAAGCGCTTCATGCTGAATGCAAGGCTAAGCGTAACCGCCATAGGAAGCCCTTCAGGCACAGCCACGACAATCAGTGTCACTGCAATCATGATAGTATCAAGCAAATACTTGATAAAATCGACAATGCCTGTAGTGTCAGCAAAAGAAGCGTCACCTTGAACAAAATAGATTATTATACGACCTACAACGATAAGCGCGGCAATAGCATAACTGGCTTTTGTGATGAGATCAGCCAGCTCGTCAAGTTTCTTGCTGAGAGGCGTTGCATCGCCTTCTTTTACTTGTGCGGCCTCAAACACTTTTCCGCTGGCTGTTGAGTCACCAACGGCAAACACTTTCGCTGTACAATAACCTTCGATAATAGTACAGCCTTTCATTATGTGATTTGACGGATATGTCGCATCAGAATCGAATTGTGCCGGGTCTGTCGTCTTTGCGCATTGCGGTTCTCCTGTCAAGGAGGATTCATTTATATTGAGATTCAGTGCTTCCAATAATTCGCAATCTGCTGGGACCTCTTCTCCAGCTTCAAGAATTACAATATCCCCGACAACGATGTCTTTTCGTTGTACCTGACACACGTTATCATTTCGGATAACCTTTACAAGAGTTTCATCATTGACCTCATTAAGGCTTTTGAAAGTTTTCTCGTTTTGACTCTCAAGAATATACGCTACGCCAGTAGCCAAAAGCACTGCGACTGCTATTCCTATAGGTTCGAAATATGGTTCAATGCCAAGCTCTCCACCAAATACACCTTGGTAGAAAGATATTGCCCCGGAGAGAACCAACGCAGCAAGAAGGATTGTGATAAGTGGATCCATATCAAACTTCTTCTCATCTTCATCCCAATCTCCGCCTAAAAAGGCAACTACATATGTAAGCAGGAATAAGACAATGAGAATGACAGGTGCGATCCATACTGCAGTAGGCATTGCTATGTTGGCCATATTTAGACCAACGATAACAGCACAGGAAACGAAGGTGAGACCTATTAGAACTTTCAGCAGCCAAAAGTGTAGGCAGTCTTTAATCTTGTCCCAAATGGACTGTTCTTCAGGAGGAGTCAATATATTGGCTCCATTCTTTTTGCGGCTTTCGAGTACTTGTGTGTCCGTCAAGCCAGAATAGTGATGTTTGTGTTCCATTGTGTTATTTTTTAAATAATTTATGTCTTAATTTCTAAGTTTTGATTGGTAGTTTATACCCTGCTTCAGGTAAGTATTCAACATAATGACTCCAATAAAAGAAATCCCGACTGCGATGATTGCAAAAATGAAATTCTGCCCTACCAGGGTATCATATAAGCCGTGCAGAATCGCTGGAATAAACAATGCCAGGAAGTGAAGGGACAATCTGTATTTCGGATATAATTTTGCAAAAGCTATGAAATAACCTGCGATGCCGCACCATATTGCGTGCATAAATGGCAGACTGGTAAGTCTCGCAATATTATGAAAGAATGAATTCGTATAATCGAGTGTTGAATTTATACCCAACTGATATTCGACACCTTCAAACACGCCAAAAGCAATACCAGACATCAACCCGTAAAACACCAGCGTTTGTGGAATTAGCGGCTCTTTTGCCTTAGATGCTATAACTATCAAGGGAAGTAATTTGGCAAGTTCTTCTGTTATTCCGACCCCAAGTATATATCCGATTGCACTTAATGGAAATGATTGTTCCAACAATCGATAAAATATATTCAAATTTGGCAGTCCGAATATGTCCCAAGCAATAAAAACGAATATCTGCTCCAAGAAAAATATTGTCGCTGTCGTTTTCAAGGAAACTTGAGGGGTCTTGAAAATATAGTAGAAGAACAATCCCCATATAATGGTGAAATAAAGAGATATGAAATAAAAAGTCCCCCAACTTCCCAATGGGATAAACATTAGTATTGAAGGGAGCATACCAACCAAAGCCAGAATGATAAGAGCTCTGTCCTTTATCCATTTCTTTGAAAAAATCGTTCCTTTAGGAAATATTAGTTCTCCTCCGATATCCTTCAGTTGTTGGAATATATTCCCCTTATGAATAACCTTTGTCTTAATATGTTCCCTTTTGAGAAACTTCTTGACAGAATTAATTTCTCCGGTATCGACATCACGGGCTTGGTCACACAGAAGAATCTGGCCTATGTTAACATAATTAGCGATGGTCTGTTCATCATAAGGACCATAGTCCTTGTTATTTCGGATAACATACTTCATAGTTAGGCTTTTGGATTATCACCATACTCATTTGAACATAAATCACCTTTCTCAAATAACATCCAAAAGAAATAAAATGGTATAATCTGCCACCAGCCGTTGTGTCCTAAGTCGTGACATCTTTTGGCACCTTGCGCATACAAGAGCCACAGCATTGGGATAACAAGAATAAGCCAAACAGCAGCAAACCCAGCACTGATCTGATTCTCTTCCAAAACATTCATTGGAAAACAGAAAATAAAGTAGATCAAATAAGATAGGCCATATTCAAGTCTGCGAATACGACCATTGAACGAAAATGGGTGTTGGAATATCTTCTTTTTTCCTGTTCCGCCTAGAACGGAAGAAACTGCTATTTGTGTAACAGGTTGAGTAGAGGTTGGCGTAGGCACAGACAACAAATCCGTGCGTTTAGTCAAATCAATGTCACCCCCACATCTGTAATATGAGTCACAGGATTTCGAGTCAAATGAGGGGATACATCCATAATGAGAACATTGCCCATTGTAATTGTCATATTTGGTACAGTTTGTACACTGGTCTTTTATAGCCATAAATTAATTGTTAATTAATTGAACCACAATTAGCCTACCGCCTTGATTCTTGTCTAAAAGAATCTGGCGGCCGTCAGTCAAAGCTACATATTGGCCTATCGGAATTGCCTTTTTCTCGGTAACATCATACATATCAGGCAGACGTCGGTTGATCAGAATCCATTGCCCATTGTAAAAATGAAAATCACCTACAGGCTTCCTATCTTCATCGCTCGTTTTCTCGTTAGCTGGTATTAGATTGTTTGAGTGCCAACGATAGAGTGTTTGCTTATCATAGACCATAAGTCGATAATGCTCGGATATGTATTTCCCATGCGATGGTGCATAATAGAAATTAAGAATCGGAAGCTGGCCTTTATATTCGGTTCCACAGAATGGACAGCGTGGCACTTTTGTATTATCGAAAACATACCAATGAGCTTCGCAGTTTGGGTTCTGACACGGCTGTACCAGATCACAGGTCTTGACAAGGGCTTCTTCCCATTGTGACGCAGATGGCCTGACAGCCGGATTATGCAATCCATCAATAAACGCCTTGTCGAAAAGTTCTTTCAAATATGGTCCACATATGGTATATGGCATCTTGGATGGGTCGCCTTGAGGAAGTTCAGACTTGGCTAACTGATTCGCCTTAACCCTATTGGTCTTGTCCGATGGATGCTCGATAAAAATGGCGTTAGAACCATAGCGCATATCGTCATCCTTCTGTGGATCATTCACATCCCAAACCTTTCCTCCATCTAAAGGGTGACGATTAAGAAGGAAAGTATAGATGAGCACAGCAAGAGCGTGACGGTCTGTTTCTATTTTAGGAAGATTCTTGGCAGGATCATCAACCTTCAGCATTTTAGTGGCCAAGACCTCAGGAGCGATAAACCCGGGAGTTCCGACAACTTCTGGAGGAAACTTATGAGGAACGACCAACCCGTCGCAGTCGATAATGCAAGCATTCCCACTAAGTGGATCCACTAACACATTATTGTATGAAAGATCTGAATGAGCCAATCCGGCAGCGTGAAGTCTGCGCATGGCACGGGCTATTTTAAGGCACATATGAAGCCTGTCGAGGAAAGTCCCTTTCTGGTCTGCCGGAACAAATTTATTTATGAGTTTGGCAGAAGAGAACCATTTGCCGTTTTTCTCTTGCCCATTCTTTATGAATGGCCAAGAACTCGGGATTCCACTGAAGAAGAACTTTTTATTGTAAAATGGAATGACGATACCAGTAAGTCCTTTCCATTCAACTATTTTTGTTGGCCATGCAAAGAATTGCTGCCAATAGTCTCCTATTTTGTCGGAAGTGAATATTCTTGAACGGTGAATATTTACGATATCATTAATACGCGCCTTATCATTGGCATTTATCGGCTTGCGATAGAATGCCACAACATAGGTTTTGTCTGTAGAAAAATAGACATCCTTGACACCACCTTGAGCCTTGATTTCATCATAGAACTCAACTGTGCTGCCATCAGCTGCTGTCAGTTTCACTATATTAGCCATAGCTTCCCACTATTTGATTTCCGCATCACCTGTCTCGATAGCCTCCTGAGCATCAGGCAAAGTCAAGGTCTCATTCTCGACTTCACATTTCTCGGTCTCGCTTCCGTCCTCAACGGTAATTGTTGCCTGCGAGCCTTCCTTGGATGTCGTCTTCTCAGGATTTGGATTTTCTCCTTCATAAAGGATGGCGATTGTGCGGTCATCGTGATTTCCCGGAGACCAGAAGTCCAGCCAGTCAAGTAGTTGGTCTTTTGCGGCTTCATTGTCATCCGTAAGTTCAACCCCATTTTGCTTAAGATCATCCCACAACTCATCCCACTTCGCAGGATTGTTCAGATTGGCATCTGTCTCGAATTTAGGGTCGCTTACTCCATCGCTCATAAGGAACAATGCTGTGAAGTCATTGACAATATTGAAGCGGAGTCTCTGGTACAGGGATGTCGCATCCTTGAATATTTCGGGCATTGTCAAAAATCGAGTCTGGCCTGCATACTCTCCTTCATCCGGAACTCCAAGAATCTTGGCGGTATGTTCATCACGATTATAGAGACATATAGCACCGTCCCCAACCCAGAACGAGGCAATAAACCATCCAAAACTAAATCTCTTGCATATTGTCAACAGAAGAGTAGTGGCATAGAGTTTCGGATTCTGCTTGGTGAGAGCGGCCTCAACATTGATTGCCTTGTGAGCCTTGAATGCAGCCGCACCTACAATGTTGTAGATATAATTGCCGACCTCTTTACGAACTTCTTCTTCGGAGTCCACTTTCTGTTTATTATATTTAGCTATAGAGTCTTCAAAGGCCTTACAATTAATTAACTGCAACTTGCAATAATTAACGGACTCATCACAGGCAATCAGAGAACCCTTCCTTGAAAACTTAGCACTTCCAGCACCATCCGCAACAGCCATAATGTACCAACCGTTGTCCATATGCTCAACTCGGAAATGGTCGTCCCTAGGCTTGGCTTCTTGTGCATGGCTGCGCCCACGTTTACTTGCTGCCACAATATCCTTTTGAGGAGTGCCATCTTCCAATGCCTCAACTTTTACATACTCACATTGCGAGTCTTCCTTTTGATATTTCGGCTCTGGAAGCTTATTCCAATCAACCGGCAAATCCTTCCAGAGTTTTCTAGGGTCTTGATTGATAACAAATGGTATCTTCTTCTCCAGTTCTATCATTTCCGGTATATCGTCCCCTTTAAGCGCATATTTCAATGTCAACTCAAAGGTGGATTCCGCAGTAGCCCCTTCTTTCCTGAATGCGTCCAGTGTCGGAGTTCCTGCTATTGTGAAACTTTTTCCGTCTTGAGAAATGGTCACTGTTAATCCGTGTTTCTCTTTCTCGATACCACTGACTTCTTCAAGGCAGATGTCAAGACCTGGCAGGACAGAAGAAGACTTAACCTCTGGTATCGGTATAGTTTCCATATACTCTTGATTTTCCTTGGCATTTGGTATATTGAGATTCCAACTAATCTCATTTTCGGCCACTTTTACCTTGTCCATAATATCATCCCTATATAAATTCCAAAGCTTGCCTGATAAAAACCTGAGGAACCCCTCTAGTTT
Organism: uncultured Bacteroidales bacterium; assembly: GCA_934725015.1. Classification (GTDB taxonomy): domain Bacteria; phylum Bacteroidota; class Bacteroidia; order Bacteroidales; family UBA932; genus Cryptobacteroides. The sequence goes on along the minus strand of CAKVAS010000002.1, from coordinate 28,439 downwards.
CTTCTCATCATCTGTTCCGACAATCGTTTGTATTATCTTGTCAATTTCCATAATTACCCCCTTCCTCTCGTTATATCGATACCTCCTTCAGCTATTTCTCCAAGTGATCCCTCCATCCCACACCACGGGCAGGCTGTTGTTCGCCCATCCGAACACATAATATTGCCACACTCGCATACCACCACGCCAAGTTGATTTCCGCAGCAAGGGCAGGTAGGAACACCACGCAGTGACATAGTGTTAATGCGAAGATTAGATTTGCCATCGCTCAAACTATTGTATGCCTCCTCGTCTATAGGATAGGCACCTACCAACTTAAAATCAGAAACCTTAAAGCCTAATGATTCAAATCCTTCCATATCCGAAATTCTCTTTGCATACTTCACTAGATATGGCGTTTTAGTATTAGAGCATTTTCCAAGCAAAACAGTAAAGTTCTCATCAACAGCACAAGGTTTTCTCGTATCTACCTTTTCAAGATTTATGTCCCCGATTGGAGCCAATGATAATGCATCGTCGCCCATATCAGATACAGATACACTGGTGGCCTTTATTGAAGCCGTAACCCATTTAAAGAATACCTTGAACGACATATCGTCTGTTTCATTCAAACGCATAACATTATCGGATATTTGTCCGAGCACCTGTGTATTAACATTATCGCCAATAGATATTGCGACAAGATTGGCCTTACGTCTGTATTTCTGATTCCATCGAGTGAACGAAGCTGTTGGGTCATCTGTTGGAGTGCCATCTGTAAAGAGGAACACTATAGGTTTCCAATCGCCTTTGGTTTCTTCTGTCGTCTTTACTATGTTCTTGTCTATTTCATCCATCAAGAGATTCATTGCGGCCCCGAGAGATGTCCCTCCACCTATTGGAAACGTTGGAGGGTAGAACTTATACAACTCGGTGAGTGGGGATAAGGTCTTGGCCTTACCAGCAAAGACAATTATTGACACAAAAATAGTTTCCAGAGCATAAGGGTCAGTCCTCAGTTCTTGAATTATTTGCCTCATTCCACCCTCTACCTGTTTGATAGGGTCTCCTACCATTGACTCGGAGACATCAACGAGGAAGTACACTGGTAATCTTCTCATATTATGTTAGATTGAATGTTATGGTGTGATTGTCTAATTGATATTGACGCTTTGGTTGCTTAACAACATCTGTATATATTTCAAATATTGCATTAAGCAAATACTGACATCCGGATTCTGTAAACTTCTTTTGCCGTATGCAATCTACAAGTTGTGCATATTTGTCCGTTTGATAAGTGGAGGTTATCAGGTCAACTACTTTTTGCAATTCCCAGAATGCTTTCTCATATTCGTTTAAATGCTCCAATGACTTATATGCATTAAGCAAATGTAGCATTAATTCTGCAGCAGAATGATCCTTTTCTTTCTGGCGGATAAAACTCATAAAATTATCGCAAGAAGGATTATTTATAATATTTGAAGGCTTGTCTATAATACCTTGGTCTGATGTTACCTCAATTAAGTTTCCGGAATTTGCCATTCTCAATTTATTCAGGAAAGAGAATATTGAGTTATCAGTAATGATGTCACTATAAACTATCGGTTTTGTCAAATACAAGCCACTTAAAGACTTAGCCCGACTCAACGCCACATATAACTGTCCTGGGGCAAAAATGTGGCTTTTCAAATCGATAATCACCTTGTCATACGTTTGCCCTTGTGCCTTATGTATTGTAAATGCATAAGCCAATTTCAACGGGAATTGTGTAGTACGCTGCAAATAAGGAGTATTCCGAACAAGCTTATGCATCTTTTCATCATAAACCATTTCGTACCTATAGTCATTCATAAGTTTGGACTTATAAATATCATTAGGGTGAGGAACAAGAACATTTTGACCATTCTTATCAAGGCGTATAGTAAAACTTCTTCCGTCAAATCCTTGAATTACACCGAAATCTCCATTAATATATCCCCAATATTTGCTACTCTTACAAATAACCACTCTCGCACCTGTTTTAAATGACAGTTGTGAGTCACAAGATGACGGCACAACAATCTCAACGATATCCTCTTTTGACGGTAATTCGCTATGCTTTAAGGTGACAGTATCTGTACTATTTCTTTTACGAATTACATATTCAGCATCTATAGTAGTGATTGTGCCTGGCAGATCATCCAGTTTCTCCTTGTTAATCTGCCTTACCTCCTCATTTGACGATGCGATATAAATGGCATCTTGGGGTAAATAGTTTGTTACTCTTTGGTTTATTGTATTCATCACCATGACTTTCTCGGATTCTGTCATTGGCATTCTGAACGCATCTAATATTCTCACAAACTGAGGATCATTCTGTTGCCTGTATGATTTGGTTAATTCGAACAACTTGACATTGCGCCATTCATTTCCAATAATATGGCTGTTAAAGAAATATATTCCGCCATATTCCTCCTTCAAATATTCAAAAACAGCATCGTCACTAACAATGGGAGGGAGTTGAAATAAATCGCCCACTACGACTACAGGTATGCCACCGAAAGGTTTGTCACTACAGCGTGCTTTCTGACAAATTCGATTCATCATCTCAAATAAATCAGATCGAACCATAGATATTTCATCTATAATCAATAATCTAATAGATGACAACCTATTTCTAAGCCCGAATACTCTTATTTCCGTGATATTATCCGGGTTTTGATAACCTTCATCCAAATCATCCAAAGCACCATGAAAGAAAGAATGTATTGTCCTTGCACCTGAATACAAGGATGCTGCTAAATTTGTTGGAGTAAGCACAACACAACCATCAATCGCTTTGACAACCTTATTGATTAGATATGTCTTGCCACAACCAGCCTTGCCGTGAATGAAAGTTATTCCTATAGGATTATCTTCAAGGTATTTCAATACATCTTCTTGCGAACAACCTTTTGGCTTGATATAAAGCATATACGTCTTATTTTGAAATATGTGTATTTATAACACAACATTAACTTCCACCGGTGGTGGCGGGAGCTCTGCCTTTTCTGACACACCGACAGTGCGTCCACCTTGCTGCACATTGATAGTCACCCACTGGAAGAATTTCTTGAAAGTGCTGCTATCCATTGTGTCAAGGGTGAAAACATTGTCTGTAAGTTTCTTTAATGGATCAGTCTTCGCTTTCGGCCCAGCTGCACAAGCCACGATATTCGTAAACTGATGATGCTTAACTATTTTAATTGCATCCTCGTAAACCATCAAGTCTGACGGTTTGCCATCAGTCAGCACAAATAACAATGGCATCCAGTCACCCTTTTGTTCTCGGCTGCCCATATTGACCTCTTTGTCATAGCAATCGCACAACATATTCAAAGCCGCACCAGTATGAGTAGGACCGGAATCTGGGCACTCTATTTCAGGAAGCCGTAGATTTTCCAATTCTGTCAAAGGAATAAGTTGTCTTACATCCTTATCGTATGTTATTATACTGATGCACACTGTCTCTAATGCGTATGGGTCAAGGCGCAAAGAGGCTATCATATCTGAAAGTCCGACCTTCACAGACTCGATAGGCTCTCCTTTCATAGAGCCAGAGGTGTCAATCAAAATATATACAGGTAAACGTCTCATTCTGCTTCAGCACCAAACCTGAATTTGTCTAAATTATATGTCTAGCCAGACTGTCGTTTTGATAACCTGGCTAGACAAGAATATTTATAATACAATATTAACTTCCGCAGGTGGAGGCGGCAATTCACTCATTGTCGTTGCCTCGGCAGAAGTCTCCTCTACAGACTTGCTGCTGGTGCTGATGGAAGCGGATACCCACTTGAAGAACGCTTTGATAGTTGCGCTGTCTGCCGTATCAAGCTGCACCACATTTTCCGTAATTTGCTTGAGGGTGTTAACGTTTGCCCCTTGACCGGCGGCACAAGCTACGACCATTCCGAATTTGCGCTTTTTGAATTCTTCAAGTCCCTTGGTTATACTATCGGTTGGTTCTCCATCTGTCATCAAGAAAACCAATGGTCTCCAATCTCCTTTAACTTCAGCGGTTGTCTTTGTGATTTCGCTGTCAACTTTCTTGGCTAAAAGTTCCAACGCACCACCCAAAACAGTACATCCTCCAGCATCAATATTCGGTTGCTGAATGGCAGCCAGTTCTGTGAGCGGTGTAATCTGCTGTGCCGTACTGTTGAAAGTGATAATGCTTAGATACGCTGTTTCAAGGGCATAGGGGTCACTTCTCAATGTGGAGATGAGCGTCTGGACGCCATTTTTAACTGCTTCGATTGGCTCGCCATACATCGAGCCAGAAGTGTCAAGCAGCAAATAAACTGGTAATCTTCTCATAATGTTTTGATTATTGTTATTATTATTTTGTATAGTCTTTCAAGATTCGCAACATCGTCTCACAAAGATTATCGTCATTGAAGGCATCTCCAATTGCCGCGAATTTCCATTCGCCTGCATGACGGTATAATTTACCCATTATTAATGCCCGCTTTCCAGCGAACTGATTCTCTTTCGCAACATCGTATTTAGCAAAGACCGAGTTGACTTTAGTAGGGGTGCCTTCATACATCCGAATAGCTGCATATGGTATCTTGAGAAAATCAATATTCCTTGGAGAATATATGTTCAAGAAGAAAAATATCTGTGAAATCTTGGAATCCACCTTGTTTAAATCTACAGATATAATTTCATTGTCAAGCCCATCATCACCGCCTTTATCGCCCTCAGTGTCATCGCCAGCAGATTTGAATGCCCTGTCTATAGAAAGCTCCTTTCCTTTAGGGAATCCATATTTGGCCAAAAACTCTGGTTTATAAAGAGCGGAATAAATGCCATCGACAAACTTTCCATCAACATCCGTCATAATGCAACTTAGATCAACATCTACATCGACTTCGGATTTGACAGCACGCATCTCTGTTTTTCTTCCGAATCCCAGAAACCCTTCATTTACAATGACTTCTTTATATTGGACGGTTTCTATTGCGCCCCAATTACAACCAACACAAAAACTGGTTAATTTGGAACCATTCGATTTTTCAAGGTTGATTCTCTGACCTTTTTCAAGATTAATTGCCATAATTATTAGTCTTTAGTTCCTGGTGTATAATTAAATCCCCATCCATATGCCTTGTCGCAGTCAGAATGCCCATCGTGGAATGTCACGAGTTTCTTCACGTTAATGGAGTCCTTATCAAAATCCAACTCTGCGATAGCGCAGAATCGTTTGTTGCTGTATTGAGTGCCCATTTCTACCACGACATCCTCATTTCCGGGTACGGAAACCCTCACAACAGCATTTGTCTCGGACCATTTTGCCGCACCATCAAATATGAAAGTATAAACAATCATCTTCTTGATGAACGGAACACCTGCCGGATTAACTAAGATGTTCTCTCCAGAAGACGCTCCTCCACCGCGATCGTCCCCCATATGCCATATATATGGTTCCATAGTGTAGCATCCTTGATTACTTTGAATATTACGGGAACCACCTCTTCCGTGAGAAAATTGAAGTCCGTCAATCAGCTTCTTTTTGCCATTGTTGAGCTCATAGAAGCATCCTAAATCCAAATCAACATCTCCATTTAAGAATCTCGAGAAGAATCCACCCTTGCTCCAGTTGAGGTTTATCTTGATTTCTCCGGAGAAGGTTCCGCTCTTTTCGAGGTTGATGCGGTGGCTATCACCACCTTTTTCAAGTATGATTGCCATAATCTATGAAATGACAATGGTGTGATTAATAGCAGTATTTGTTCACAAGACCCTGAAGACCATCGCGAGAACCTAATCCCATTGCCTCGAATTTCCACTCTCCGTTTCTCTTGTAGAGTCTGCCGAACTCCACCGCTGTTTCTATTGAAAAGTCCTCATCGAGATCGTATCGTGCGATATCGGTATTAGTAACGGCATTATATATCCTGATATAAGAATTCCTGACTTGACCGAAATTCTGACGTCTCTCGACAGCTTTATGAATGGTTGCTGTGAACACTATACTTTGAATGCTGGAGTCAACTTTTCCCAAATCTACCGTAAGAGTCTCATCATCACCACCATCACTGTTGCCTCCCGTAAGATCATCGCCGGAAGATGCCACAGCATTGTCTGGCGATACTTGATTGTTATAGAAAACGAAAAACTCATCACGAGGAGTCTTTCCATTTGCCCCAAGCATAAATGCCGAAGCGTCAAGATCGAAATCAACACCAGGCGTTTCACTTGGATCCCAACCGAGACCCACGCCCACAAGCGTCAAGCTGCTATCCATGCTTATACGCTGTCCTTTTTCAAGATTGATCATAATGATTTATATTTTAGTTGTTTACCCTTTCTCTTACTGTAATCCTCAGCACACTCTTCTCATAGTCAATCTCCACCTTGCCGAGCCTGTTCAGCACGCTCTGTCCGAGCAGCAGGGGAGCCTTGTCATTTGACACTACCGAAGCTCTTACATTCTCCAGTTCCAGGCCACCGAATGTTACTTTGTTGAGGTTGATTATGGTGCCGACACTTATGTCGCCATTCGCATCGACAAATGCCGATTTCCCTACAATGTCCTTTGCTGACAGATAGTCATTCTTGTACATAAAAGTAGCTTCCAATGCGGAAATGCTGACGATTGAAGCCCCTGTGTCGAAGATAAACGATAGCGGAAGCCCATTAATCTCACATTTGACTTTTGTGACACCTCCAGATCTCACGAAAGGTACCTCAACCACTTTATCCATCCAATGCCCAGAATCTGCAACTGTATTTGTATCACTCTTCAACTTATTATACTTTGATAGCAACTCTTTGTACCTATCTGTGCCGCGGATATTGTCCATATCATAATCCTTGTCAAGATGATGGAAATTATTGAATCCGGACTTGAACGCTTTCTCCAAATAATCCAATGCTTTCTCTTTTTCTCCCATAATGGAATACAGGCAGGCCGCATCATAATAGTTCCCTGTAGAATCGGCTTCCATCAGTTTGTCCATATATTCGATGGCCTTGTCATTCCTGCCAAGATAGAACCAAGCAAACTCCGCACAGCTATTCCCATTAGGTATGGTGTCTATTTGAACGCATTTCTTGAAGTCTGCCTCTGCCAGCTCCTTTTCCCCACGGCTCAGATAAAGCCTTCCTCGAGTCATATATGAATATGCAGCTTCATCCGGATCCAAAATGATAGCATTGCTATAATCCTCCAAAGCGCCATCTTCATTGTTGTTATGTTCCCGGTACCATCCACGTCTATGATAAAAACCAGCATTGTCTGGTTCTGCGTCAATGCACTTTGTCATTTCCACATCGGCGGAATCAAGCTTGTCCATATACCAATAGATATCCGCTTTCCCGTAAACATACGATATGTCGTCAGGGTCTAATTCTATAGCCTTGTCAGCATACTCCAAGGCTTTGCCGAAATTGCCGTCAGCCTTTTCGCACTCGGATATCCTCCAAGCTGTGACATCATTTGCATCTAATGTTAATGCTTTCAAATAAGAATTGACAGCATCGGGATACCTTTCAGTAGATTCTTCAAGTGCGCCAAGACAATAAAGCAAATACGGGTTGTTCTTTTCAGAAATGACTTTGGCTTTCAATCTTGCCGATAGCGGTTTGTATAAGTCCTTACCATTATTAGCCATCATATGAAAAGCTTTATTATCGGCATCTATTTCCAGAGCCCTTACAATATCGGAAGATGCATTTGCATAGTCTCCCATTGAATTATATGCGTCCGCTCTAAATGAATATCCGGAAGAGTAATCAGGGTATAATGCAATCACATAATCAAAGTAATCGATGGCTTTCTGATAATCTTTCCTCTCAAGGCAATTCCTTCCAAGTCCCATCCTCGCATAGGCGTTCTCCGGATCAATCTTCAAGACTTTCTGAAAATCAATGTCTGATTCATCCAAGCGCTCCAACTTGTAGAAATAGTCTCCTCGATTCTGTAATGGACCGACATCATTGGGATTAGTCTTGACCGCAGTATTGTAATCTTCCAAAGCTTTGTCTGTCTTTCCCAGTGCATCGTAAGTCTCAGCCCTTTTTGAATATATCTCTGAAATCGTGGCCTTGTCTTTCTTGGGCAAGTACTTCAATGCATTGCCTGCGGCAGTCAATGCATCCCCGTATTGATTGTTCTTGTGATAGATGTATTGCTGAAGAATATATGCGTAGCCATTGTCCTTGTGGACGGATATCTCTTTATTGAGGTAATCGATAGCCTCAGAATCATTCTTGTTCTGTAAAGCTTCAACAGCGCGTTTGAAGTTATATGACTCTTCATATTTATTAAATGTCTGGGCTACTGCCGTATACAAAAAACACGGCACACATAGGTAAGCGGCAATGCAAAGAATAGAGGTTATCAGTCTGCGACACATCTCGGGCATATATCATTTCTCACTTGGCCCGAAAGTGAAGGTTATTCATCTTACAACAAGAAAGTGCGAGCCAACTTAGACTTACTCCCAAAATAGGCTCTGGACTGCCTTCACATTGAATAAGTTGTTGTATATGCCCACACTTTCGACTATAGTGCGGGCATATAAAGCCCATCGTATAGCCAATGCGAGCGTCAACCATATTCCAAATGTGAATGAATTGTCCAGATTCATTTTGGCGGAATAAAGCTAAACGCTTTCAAATATGTCTGCTGTCTATCGAACAGCGAGACAAATATAGTGCATTTTAGTCAAATTCAGTATCATAACTTTAAGAATATTTGCAATATGGTTAATGTTTATGATATGAATATCTGGCAGGACACAGATGGAACCGCCCGAAAGCCATCTGGCATTTCCGCTGCCGCTCCAAAGCCAGAATACTTTCCCGATGGGCAGAAAGTATCAGCCGACCTCCAGCCGTCAGTCCGCTGATGTATTCAATGACGGAAGCCAAGCTTCCGAACCAAACGCCCGGCAAGACATTCGTCATCTCCGCTCTCGCTGCGATGCCGAAAGACTTGCCTCTATGGGCAGAGCGGAACCGGAAGATTGACGCTCTCCGCTACGCTCCGACTGCCAAACCTCCGGCCTTTCCAAGCTCGCTTCGCTCTGTAATACAGTAGTGGTGTCGAGACTTCAGTCTTTCTCCGCTTCTCTCCGAAAGCCGGAAGACTCGACCCTATCATCCCCCACAGCCCCGAAGGGGCCATAACCGACTCCGCTCCCAAAGTGCGATGCGACCCTTGTCCATCGAATACCGCATCATAACATAATCTATCGAGATTGCGTAACAGATCGGCGGATCCCTTCCCACCGTCTGTTTTCGCTCCGCACGCAATCTAGATTATGTTAAGTTGCTCCGTCAGTGCAAGTTCGACCGTCCTGCCTCCGAATCCGCTCCGTCGGAGCGGCTGGCGACATTGAACTCCCTTCAGGGGCCAACGGCCTCCAGGCCCGTCAGGGAGTTCAGGACTTCCGGCGTGATATGCGTGGTTGGTATCTTCAATTTCAGCATTGTCCGAACTCCTCCCTTATCCCTTGAAAGACGGCCGGAAGTCCGAGGAGTCGCCAGCCTTAGCAGCGCAGCTGCGGGCCTTCTCCGTGATTTCTTCAAGTCTTCGAGCGGAGCTCTCAACTTCAAGGAATCACTACGTCGGCAAGGTATCGGCTTTCGCCGATGGTTCTTCTGATCGTTCGCGTCCGCTCACTGGATGTCAATGGTATTGCGGAAGACGACGGCTCCTTCGTCACCGTCCACTTCCGCAATGTCTGTTTGGGAGAGGCTCGTTCATCCACGCCTCACAGGCCATACGGCCAGAGAGGCGTGGCTCGCCACTCCCTATGGGCAGGACAGGCACGGACCCCATTACGCATTCGCTCCATTGCGTCCGCACCAGACCTGCCGGAAAAGAGGTAAGGCTTCGCCTTGATTTCCTTGACGCTCGCTTCATCCTCTCCGGAAGTGTCCTCCACTTCGTTCCCGACACATCCTCCGAGGGCGGGCGGAGACGCGAGACTGTGACAGCCGGTGTTCCGTTCCACTGCACACCGACTCTCCCAAACTCGCAGAGCGGAATCGCTCCGTTGTCACTCCGCTCCATTTGTGCCGGGCCTAGACGCTCCAGGGGCTTCAGTTCCTCCGTTGCGGCTGCGGGATTAAGCCGTGGCTTCTCCTCCTTGCGGTTCGGCAGATTCAAAACAAGTTTTGATCTGCTCTCGCTCGCTACGTCGGTTTACGCCGACTGCGCCGAGCCCATTCTGGTCTCGTCTCCGTTCACGGCTCCAATCCCTCCGCCTCCACTCCGTCACTCAAGCCCCTTCCGCCGGCCCGGCTCACACGTCCGAAGTGTGTTGCCGTTCCACACTGATTCGACCGTCCGTGCCAGAGCCGGAAAGACCGTCATCTCTCGCCTCGACCGTCATACCGTCCGGCTCCTGCCGCGCCTGTCGGCTTGCCTGCTCACTCTCCGGAAGACAGAAAGAACGATGCTTCAGCATCGCCCTTTCAGACTTCCTCCGAGTCGAGCGGTGAATGTACGCACGCTCCAAGTTCAGAGCATAGTGGAGCCTCATCACACGCCAGAAGCGTGGGCAAGGAACATATTCATGCGCAACAGAAAGCACTCCAGTGCTTCTGCAACTCGCTTTATCCGTATTGTATTCAGATTCGATATATTGGTGACTGCCATCAATATGTTATATGCCACCTATGTGGTTAAGACTTGTAACGCGCTTTCGCCATATGCCGAGATTCCTTCCAAATACTCTTCTTTCGGACTGCTGGTCATCTGTCGGCAACGTCACGTTCTACCACAGGAACGGCATCTGCTATTTACGAAGCAAGGCATATTCGGAGTTTAAAGGAACTGTCGGACAATTGGAACAGAAGCAAGTTCATCATCGGGCGATTCTTGCGTGGCAAGGTTTGAGTAACAGGCAACAATTGAAGTGGAGAAAACTTGCCGTTGGTGTTGCCGCACACCGTCCTCCGTTCGGTGACGGCAACCATATCAGCGGCTACAATCTGTTCGTGTCGGCCTATCACGGATTCGCGCAGCTGGGCAATGAGCACGTGCCCATCCCGAGACCATTCGAGCCTTTCCCGATATTCAGCCTTGATTTCGTGGAATGCTCGATGGCTTCGCTCTTTGATATGGAACTACGGTTCAGGTTGACAATGTGCGGAACGGATGTGCCGTCAAGATACCGAGTGCTCGGAAAGTTCCAGATCGAGGCTCCTGGCATTGGGCGCAATCCCGGTATGATGAGGAACTACCTGTCGAAGTCCGTTCCAACTGGAAAGGTGTCCGAAATCGCGTTCAACGTTCCTTGCAAAAGGTTCGACATTGATATGTTCCAACTGCATTTGCGATACCTGCAGATTGACTCGAAAACTGGGTATCGGTCGCAGTATCACTCGCTGTCAGCATTGGCCACAATTCTGTAAGATGAATCCGCCTTATGGGCGTTGCTTGTGTCTGAATTACAGCAATATGAGGTATTGTGAGGTAAGCGGAACCATATCTGTTCCAATGGTTTATATTATATCTATCTTGGCTTCGGTTTTTAACGAGTCAAGAAGATGAAAGTTCTGCCGTCAATAGCGTTCAACGAGTTCAAGGGCTCCGCAGGAGATGTGACCGCGAGGGTGTCGAAAGGCCGCCAGGTCCTTTCGTCGCGCTGCCAGCATTCGCACGTAAAGACGGAATCACAGGCGGTCAGCAGGAATAGGCTTTCATCCATATCGAGGTCGTTCCGCAAGTTGAGCGACGGCCAGATGAGGGAATGGACGGTTCTCGCCGAGAGGATGAAAGGCATCTCGACGTTCGGCAAGGCGGCGGAGCTGACGGCGCACAATGCGTTCGTGCGGATCAACACCAATAGGGCGCTTGCAGGAATGTCAATGCTGGAGTTGGCTCCGGTCTATACATCGGATGTGCCTGAGGTGGACTACGATGATTTCTGGGTCACGCCCGACAGGATCATATTCGTTGGTCTGAACCAGCCGTCGGAGCATCACAGGCTTGTGGTCAAGATGTCGCAGACCACGAGCACCGGAGTGTCTTCCGGCTGGAACAGCATCGTCATCATCACTCCTGCGTTCTCTCCAGACTGGGGAGACGCGGACATCACGGAGGCATACATTGACAGGATAGGGTTCGCACCGGTTCCTGGGCAGAAGTATTTCCTTTCGTTCTGGTGGATGGACATGGAGACCGGGTTCACGGGCGAGTCGATGGCTGTCTCAACGATATGCGGCGAGCTGTCGAACGTGAACAAGGAGATATACAAGGTTCGCCCCAGGATGAACTTCTCGGATGCGGTGTCGGACGCAAACTCTCCGTTCAAGGATATGAGGCTGGAACTTTCCGGGAGTCCTGTTATGGTGACGGCTTCTGGAGAATACGGCTTTCTCGGCAACGGGGCGTATATGTACATTGACTTCAACGACGAGGATTTCCCACGCAATGAGGTGGACTGCTTCCTTATGGGACGAGGACTTGGCAAATGCAAATATGAGATTGCGTGCGTCGAGCACTCTGTCAAGCCGCTTGTAGGCAGGGACGGATACGGGAGGCGCATCGCCATATCAAGGAGAGGCGGTCAGTATCTGAGGGAGTTCGAGGTGTTCGGGACGGCGGCGGAAGTGGCGGTAAATGTAATCAGGGGATGATGGATATGAAGGCATTGGCAAATAATTTCGGGGCGGAAGGGATTGAGTTCCGTGACTGGCAGGAAAAGGGTCTGGTCATTCTCAACGGAGTGGTCAGCATTGACACGGAAAACGAATCGTACAAGGCTGCGGAAGTTCTGGAGATTACGGTTCCGGATTTGAGCGTCTGCCGCAGCGCGGTGACGGCGGTGTTCCTGCGGTCGTCAAAGGTGGACGGGGCGAGCACGATTGTGAAGTCTTGGATAAAGGATTCGAGGACTGTTTGCGTGGAGAAGATTCCGGAGTTTGACGAGTTTGGGCCGCTTACGCTGTATTTCGCTTCGGCCTATGTCACGCTCGGCCAGAGGATGGACTGCCCTCTGAACACTGTCCTGCGACCTACAATCGTGAATGGAACGAGCGGCACCCAGTCGGCCTCAAACACGAAGGCCGTCGTCACCGACAACTGGTGCTACCTGTACATCTGTTTCGACAAGTTCGCTGGAGAGAACTATCAAGATGCTTTCGAGTGCACACTGGAGGGGCTGCCGAAAGACATCGACATAACATTTCCCGTCGTGACTGCGAGCGCATATTCCTACACATTCGGGACTCCGACCTCGGTCTGCCGGCTCAAGGAAAAGACACTTTCCTGCGAAGGAAGGCTGGCATTCGGGGAGGGTGCCAACCAGGGGGATTTCATCAATATATTCATCGTAAGAAATAAATAAGATACCATTGTTCAACCATTTTAATATCATTTTGTTATGAAGTACATTCCATCAATCGCCTTCGAGGAGATGTCAGGCTCGGCGAAGGGCGTGACTGCGGCGAAAGTCCGTGGACGCAAGTACATCCGCAACCGTGGCTACGGCGGCGGTTTCAAGACGGCTGCCCAGTCTTCCGTCAAGGCCATCTTCAAGCAGCTCTCGCAGGGCTGGAAGGGCCTCACAAACGCACAAATCCTCGCGTGGAACGCATTGGCGAACACGCAGAAGGGCAAGTCCGTTCTCGGAACGTCAAGCAAGATCTCAGGAGCGAACCTCTATTCGAGGCTGAACTTCTGGATCGTCAAGGCCGGTGGTGCAGCGCTCACTACTCCGCCTGTGCTTACTGGTGTCGATGCGCCTTGCGAGGCGGATCTTTCTCTCACCGCGGCGAACTTCCATTTCCAGCTGCCAGACCCACCGGCTGAGAGGGATGACCTCCGGCTTGTCATAATGGCTTCGGCTCCGCAGAGCAAGGGTGTGACCAGAGCCTACAGCAAGGCCGTGAGCATCGGAGCACCGAGAACCATCGTCGATGACCAAATTGACATCCTTGCCGACTACAAGGCCGTGCATGGGGAGGTCACCGCAGCAGCCCCGAAGGTGTTCCTGAAGTATTTCTTCATCAACGTCAAGACTGGCGAGAAGTCCGGAGAGATGCTTGGGGAGATTTCGCTTTAGCCTTTGAAGTAATATCGTTCATCGCCCCGTCACTTGGAATTGCTCGGCATTCGGAAGTGTTTCCGAATCCGCAAAGTCAGTGGCGGGGCTTTGTGTTACTCTTACTCTTATGATTGATAATCCAAACAAACAGAAAACACTCAATATTATGAAGGCAAGCGAGAAAGCATATTCATTGATACGGCAGTTCGAAGGACTGAGACTGACGGCCTACAGGTGTCCTGCCGGAATATGTACTGTCGGATATGGGCATACTTCCGGAGTAGTGTCAGGAATGACCATTACGAAAGAACAAGCGGAAGAGTTCTTGCGGCAAGACATTGTTGCGGTCGAGAATGTCGTTAATGCGGAGTGCCTGAATCTGCATCAATGCCAGTTCGACGCCCTCGTGTCCTTCGTGTTCAATGTCGGAGGCGGTAATTTTCGTAAATCTACTCTCTTGAAGAAAGTCAAGGTGAATCCTGATGACAATTCGATTTTGGACGAATTCCTGCGGTGGGTATATGCGAAAGGAGTTGTCTTACCTGGACTACAGAAACGCAGACTTGCGGAGATGAGACTTTATTTTTCGGAGGGCTGAGGTATGGAGACACTGACATTTATCGGAACTTACATCATCCCGTTGTTTACGGCGGCCGTCGGCTGGATTGTAGGCTCACGAAAAAGGAGGAACGACTTTCTGAAAGACCTTCAGGCATCCATCGATTTGTTATCATCGGAGAACAGAAAACTGCTTGCAGATATCACGGCGGTGAACTCGGAAATCGTGGCCGTCAGAAAAGAGAACGAGGAGTTGAAGGCTTCCGTCGATAGGCTCTGCACAGAGAACTCTCAGCTGAAGGACGAAGTTCGGCAACTGAGGGAACAGGTTGCTAATGCAAGAAGATAAGCAAATACGAAAACAATGAAACAAATCATTATACCAATAGTGGCTTTGGTTACCATTTCTGGTTGCTGCCCAAGGCTCTACCCTCACAAGACTGAAAGCACCGAGCATAATGTCACCATTACCGAGACCATCAAGGATACTGTCATTCAAGTTCAGCCGGACTCTTCCATCGTTCAGGCATTGATTAGATGCGACTCAACTGGCCGTGCGAGGTTGGAGGAGATTCGCACATTGAAAGAATCCGCAAGAGTTCGGCAGACATTGGCACTAAAAGACAACAGACTCACGGCAAAGACGGTTGTGGATTCGATGGGGATCTATCTGACCTACAAGGAACGGCACAAAGAAGAACAGAAAATCCAAGTTGTAGAAACCGTCATCGAGAAGGAAATCAATGTCCTCAAATGGTGGCAGAAGGCGTTGATGTGGGTTGGGATTATTTCTATAGCCTTGTCAGCACTATCAATCATTATCCGAAAACTATAGGAAGATTAAACTGAATCCAAATTGACTTCTCTTTCTGTCCCGAAGTTCAGTTCAACAGAGTCCAAAATAAAATAATACGAGCAAACTTACAATTGTTCGTAAATTTGTTCGTAAGACACTCAACTAATTGAAAATCAATCAACATTGTGGAGATGGGCGGACTCGAACCGCCGTCCAAACACCGCACCGGGTGGCTTTCTACACGCTTATCCGTCCTTTGGTTTTCGACCGCAGCCTGCCGGATGGCGAGCCAGCTGCGGCTTATCGGCTTGGGCTTGACGACACTCAGCCGAGTCGGTGTCGGGCAGGCCGTTTGGAATGATACCCCGTGTGACAGGACAGAACAGCCGGAAAAGCCTGTCGGGATACTCGTCTCCGGGGCAGCCTTGGCTCCGGAGATTAAGCCGTTCTACTTGGTAGGACTAGGCAGCGAGTGCATAAGAGTTGTTGCCAACTAATTGTTCGGAAGCTGAGATTAACGGGCAAACCTCCGACGCCCGGCGTGCTTACCGTCCAATGTCAGATGCTGTCAAAACCAAAACATCCCCATTGCGATAAGACTGCAAATATATATAGGTTTTATATAAAAATCAAATTTTTCTGAAAACGTGAGCCTAAAGTGAGCCTAAGTGGGTCAAAAATCCACAAGACGAATCGACGAGTACACAAAGAAAGGGACGGAAGAGAAAACTCCCTTCTGTCCCTTTCAACACCGAACAATTCCCCTGACGGTGCCGTCTTCCCTATCGGCCGCGCTTCTGTGCCTTGATAAATGCCGGAACCTTAGCCGTCCTAGTCTCCTTTCCGGAAACTCGCCTGATTTTCGGATAAATGGCGTTCTTGAGCTTGCCGGAGAACAAAGAAAACTTTGCGGAAGAATGGCTGACACTCTCCTCGTCATCCTCCAGTCCATTTATATACTCAAGTTGAGCTACATTTGACACTCCGTCCAGAGTGTAGCCCTCATAATCATCAAACAGGTTATAGCTGATAGTATATGACTTATCGGAATTGATTGTCACATCCACCGTTCCGTCCGTCACACGATAGGCATAGAAAGTGCCAGCATCATCAATCGGATTATCAATGTCAAAAAACCAAGAGCCATACATTCCGTAATCGCTGTCAACGCCGGCGATGAGGGCACCCGGAACCAAAGACAGTTCTGTGGTAAAATCTCCCGGGCTCTCTTCCTTAAACTCATATTTCCCTGCCGTGACATACTCCGACTCATCTTCTTTCGTATTGATTTCCAAGCGAAGGAAGCTGTTTGTTTCATAAGAATCGAAAAGTTCTATATTCCAGTTCGTGTATCCGGTAATATCTTTTCCATTCCCATCCTGATAATGCCCCCAATATACCTGATAGCCCAGATTATAGTTGGTAAATGATATTTTCTTGTAAGTCGAACGATTTCCCGGCGTACCGCCATTCTCAGGATATGTATATTTTGCCGAATCGCCGTCACTGTCCGAAATGTCATAGAACGCGAGCTGACCGTTATAGTTAAAGACAAACGTCCCGGCAGAGGACTCGAACGTCGCGGCAATGTCATAGGCCGCGCCGCTTGTCTTGACGGAAATTGAGCCGCCGGTTACCGGATAATAGGCTCCTTTGACCTTTGAACTCTCGCGATAATAGACATAAGACGGGGATATGTTCCCATCCGCATCCGTGTCGCCCATATAAAAACAATAGTCTTCCGGCATACCATTCTTATACACATCATATTCTCCCTGAAGAATCCTCATCGGATTTCCTCCGTTTGTAGGAGTGTTCATATCGACAAGCACAGCGGCCCCGACGCCGGTATATCCGCTTTCAATCATCTCAACCCCTTCCGTCTGGAGGGAAAGGAGATACATATCAAAATCCAAGGCATTACCGTTACCGTCCGCACCTACACCGTAGAAATAGCCTCCGGCCTCGGCGACCTCAAATGTCAGTTCCGTCCCGTTTCCGTCTCCGCCGTTCTGATTGGAATCGTCACCATTCTGAGGGGTCCTATCCTTATCGCAGGAGACAAGCCCGCCCAATGCGGCAGCAGCCGCAAAAATCATCATAAATTTTCTCATCTTATACTGTTTTGTTTATTGTCTGCCATAAGGAGCCGCCACCAATGTCCTAGGACACAACACACTACAATGGAGGACCATATAGATTTCGTGTTAGACACGAAAAAAGCGGAAGCGTTTAATGCACACTTCCGTTTTTTGCAAAAAGCGTCGAATACAACGGGGGTTTACTGCTTCGCAGCCTTAGGTTCCGAAGCCGCAGGCTGTTTGCGGAGCATCTTGCAGGTGCCGTCGAATGCCGATCCGAGTTCGACCGAAATCTTTGCGACCTCCAGATCGCCCTTGACCTCACAGGCGGACTTGAGGGACAGGATGTCGCGCACGGTGAGGCTTCCCTCAACCTTTCCGAACACATCCGCATTCTCGCAGAGCACCTCGCCCTTCACGAAGGCTCCTTCGCCGACCACGACACGCCCGGTGGTTGAAATCTTCCCGTCAAAAGTGCCGTCAATCCGGATGTCGGACCTCGACTCTATCTCGCCCTTGAAAACGGTTCCCGCCGAAATCCGGCTCACCGCATTTATATTGCCTGTCGGCTGTTCCTTATTCGCCATTGTTTCAATTTTTTAATTTAGAAATTCTCAAATAATCCTCAAATATAAGGCAAGATCACATTTTCGCGAGAGGAAAGGAATTGAATAAAAAGGATGATTGCAAGGCTCTATGCCTCTTTTCCGTGACAGTTCTTATACTTCTTCCCGGAGCCGCAAGGACAAGGGTCATTGCGTCCGACCGTCTTCTCCACCCTCATAGGCATCTTGCTGCGAGGCTGCCCGCCGTTGGTGACAAGGTCGCTGCGGCTGGTCGTCATCCTGTTCATGTTCACTTTCGGAGCCTCAGCCGCAGGTCTCGGAGCCTCCTCACGGAGGGCGATGCCGGCACGGAGAAGGAACGAGAGCGCGTCCTGGTTGAGAGACTCAAGCATCGAACTGAAGAGGTTGAAGCTCTCGAACTTATAGACGAGAAGCGGATCCTTCTGCTCGTACGAGGCATTCTGCACCGACTGCTTGAGGTCGTCCATGTCGCGGAGATGATCCTTCCAGTGGCGGTCTATCTCGAAGAGCACGATGGTCTTGGAGAGAGCCTTGCCTATTTCCTTGCCCTCATTCTCGTACGCGCGCTGGAGGTTCACCGAAAGGTTCAGCATACGCCGGCCGTCGGTAATAGGAATCGCAATGTTCACATAGCGGTTGCCCTGAGTCTCATAGACCTGACGGATGATAGGCATAGCCTTCTGAATCATGGCGTCTATGCGGCGGTTGTATGTTTCCTTCATGTTTTCGAAGAGCCTGTCAGCGAGCGCGGACGCATTCGCCTTGTTGTAGAACTCCTCGTCGAAGTCGAGGTCGAGCGAGAGCGTGCCCATGACATACTCCACAAACGCGTCATAAGTCATGTTCTCCGCCTTCTCGGCGAAGATTTCCGCAGTGTCCTGCATCATGTTCATGACGTCAATCTCTATTCTCTCTCCCGAGAGCGCATTACGCCTCTTGCTGTAAATAACCTCACGCTGCGAGTTCATCACGTCGTCATATTCCAGCGTTCTCTTACGGATTCCGAAGTTGTTCTCCTCGACCTTCTTCTGAGCCTTCTCTATTGAGTTTGAAAGCATCGTGGACTCAAGAGCCTCGTCGTCGGCCATTCCGAGGTTATCCACGACCTTCGCGATTCTCTCCGAACCGAAAAGACGCATCAGCTTGTCCTCGAGGGAGATGAAGAATATGGAAGAACCGGGGTCACCCTGACGTCCGGCACGTCCCCGCAGCTGCCGGTCGACGCGGCGGCTGTCGTGGCGCTCGGTTCCGATGATGGCAAGACCGCCGGCCTCACGGACCTCCGGAGAAAGCTTGATGTCCGTACCTCGGCCGGCCATGTTGGTGGCGATGGTGACCGTGCTTGACTGTCCCGCCTGAGCCACAATCTCGGCCTCACGCGCATGCTGCTTGGCATTGAGAACCTGAGCCCTGATGCCCCGGCGGAGGAACATCCTGTTCAGAAGTTCCGAAGTGTCCACGTCAGTGGTTCCGACCAGCACCGGGCGTCCCTGAGCCCTGAGTTCGAGAACCTTCTCTATCACGGCATTGTATTTCGCCTGCTTTGTCTTGTAAATCAGGTCGTTATAGTCGATGCGGGCAATCGGCTTGTTGGTAGGGATGACGACCACGTCGAGCTTGTAGATGCTCCAGAACTCGCCCGCCTCGGTCTCTGCCGTACCGGTCATGCCGGCAAGCTTGTGATACATACGGAAATAGTTCTGAAGGGTAATCGTCGCGAATGTCTGCGTGGCGGCCTCAACCTTCACGTTCTCCTTCGCCTCGACCGCCTGATGAAGCCCGTCGCTCCAGCGGCGTCCCTCCATGATACGGCCGGTCTGCTCATCGACAATCTTAATCTTTCCGTCTTCCGAGATGATGTAATCGACGTTCAGCTCGAACATCGTGTAGGCCTTCAGAAGCTGGATGACGGTGTGGACACGCTCGCTCTTGAGGGCGAAGTCAGCCATAAGCTCATCCTTCTTCTGACGCTTCTGAGCGGGGTCGGTCGTCGATTTCTCAATCTCGGCGATTGCCGAGCCGACGTCCGGAAGAACGAAGAAGTTGTCGTCATTGACAGACTGCGCGAGCAGGTCGCGTCCCTTGTCCGTCATATCGACCGTGTTCTGCTTCTCGTTGATGACGAAATAGAGCGGGTCCGTGATGTACGGCATCTCCTTCTCGTTGTCCTGAATGTAGTAGTTCTCGACTTTCTGGAGAAGCTGCTTCATGCCCGGCTCGCTGAGGAACTTGATGAGCGGGCGATACTTAGGGTAGCCCTTGTAGGCACGGAACAGGAGGACTCCCCCTTCCTTCTCGTTGCCCTCGGCTATGAGTTTCCTGGCCTCGTTGAGAATGCTCGTGACGAGTGCCTTCTGCTTGTTGTAGAGGTTCTCGACATACGGCTTGTACTGCGCGAACTGCTGGTCGTCGCCCCTCTCCACAGGGCCTGAGATGATGAGCGGGGTCCTCGCGTCGTCGATGAGCACGGAATCGACCTCATCGACAATGGCGAACTGATGCTTTCTCTGCACCAAATCCTTCTGACTGAACGCCATGTTGTCGCGGAGGTAGTCGAAGCCGAACTCGTTGTTGGTTCCGAAGGTGATGTCGCAGGCGTATGCGCGGCGGCGGGCGTCGGAATTGGGCTCATGCTTGTCGATGCAATCGACGCTGAGTCCGTGGAACATATACAGCGGTCCCATCCACTCGGAGTCACGCTTCGAGAGGTAGTCGTTGACCGTGACCATGTGGACACCCTTGCCGGAAAGCGCGTTCAGGAACACCGGCAGCGTCGCCACGAGGGTCTTTCCCTCGCCGGTGGCCATCTCGGCAATCTTTCCCTGATGCAGGACGATGCCGCCGATGAGCTGCACGTCATAGTGAATCATGTCCCAGGTAATCCTGTTTCCGCCGGCCGTCCAGCTGTTGAACCAGACCGCCTTGTCCGGCTCCCCGTCCTTGCCCGGGCGTATCTCCACGAAATCGTGCGAGGCCGCCATCTTACGGTCGAAATCGTTGGCCGTGACCTCGACCTCCGCGTTCTGAGCGAACCTTCTCGCCGTGGATTTCATGATTGCGAAAGCCTGCGGAAGTATCTCGTTCAGAGCCTCTTCAATCGT
This sequence comes from uncultured Bacteroidales bacterium, assembly GCA_934725015.1. Taxonomy (GTDB): domain Bacteria; phylum Bacteroidota; class Bacteroidia; order Bacteroidales; family UBA932; genus Cryptobacteroides. Next base: position 7,307 of record CAKVAS010000002.1, on the reverse strand, counting down.
CTCGTCAACTTTCTTCACAAGTTTGTCAGATTCCGTCGCGAGCGCCTCCTTCTCCTCGATGGCGAGGTCTCCGTCCAGCTGCGCCTTGATTTCCGCGATTCTCTTCTCGTCGTCGGCGATACGCGAAGCCACGAATGCCCTGAGTTCGTCCGTCTTCGCCCTGAGTTCGTCGTTCGAGAGCTTGTCAATATCTTCGTATGCCGCAAGAACCTTGTCGAGAAGAGGCTTTATCGCCTTCATGTCCCGCTCGGCCTTGGTCCCGAAGAGTTTTTTGAAAATGTCAGCTAATCCCATTATCTTGAATTTTTATTTTGCAGTTTTATTTTGCAGCACGAGCGCACACCGCGCACGGGCGCGTCGCGCAGTGCGCAAGCATTGTGCCTAAAATCCTGCAAATATAATAAATCAGTAGAACATCTGAAACAGAAAATCCGCTTTCTCGCACACGTTCCGGCATTTTGGGCATCATCCCGGCATTTCGAACGTCGCCCTGTCATTTCGAACATCGCCCTGTCATTTCGAACATCGCCCTGTCATTTCGAACGAAGTGAGAAATCTTTGTAACTGAGCAATGAGCCGTGATCCGCCCTACAGAAGAGCCGCGCCGTTCCGCGACGACAGCAGGTAGCCCGCGTCATCAGGAAGAGCCTTTCCAGCAGCAACGGCGCCCGCACCGGCCGCGACGGCAAGCGCGTCGCAGCGTTCGTTCTCCGGATGCCCGGCATGACCCTTAATCCAATGGAAGGTGACATGATGCACGGCCAGCAAAGGCTCAAGCCTCATCCATAAATCCGGATTCTTCACCTTTGCATAACCCTTTGACTTCCACTTGAGAAGCCATCCCTCGTTGATTGCCTTCACCACATAGGACGAGTCGCTCACCACATGAACCGTGGCAGGCCGCCAGCGTATGGCCTCAAGGCCTCTGATTACCGCAAGCAGCTCCATCCGGTTGTTGGTCGTGAGGGCGAACCCGCCGCTCATCTCGCGCGAATAGTCTCCGCAGCGCAGCACTATCCCATATCCCCCCGGACCGGGATTACCGCTCGAAGCCCCGTCGGTATAAAGATAAATCGGCGGCCTCTGAACAGCCGGCGTCACATTTTCCATCGCTAAAAATCTACCTCAAAGTTCATCCAGCAAACAACCTGAGCCAAAGGGAATGCATAAAAAGATGGAGTGCAAGGCGCGATGGGAATTTCAACACCGGAGCAACCTGATGGTTGTGAGGATTTGAAATTCACACGCAACGAAGCAATCCGCTTTTTAGGCGTCCCGTCACTCTATTACGCGGCCTCCGCGAGGCTTAATCTCAGTGTCCGGCATCTTCACCTTCAGCTTCCCGGCCACCAGCTCGTCATAGGACTGCCGCTTGTTGAACACGTCAATCGCCGCAAAAATCGAAGCCATCATGGAACGCGGGTCGGCCTCGTCGCGCCCAGCCATCTCGTATGCCGTCCCGTGGTCCGGAGAAGTCCTCACAATCGGCAGCCCGGCCGTGTAGTTCACCCCGTCCTCGAAGGCAAGCGCCTTGAACGGAATCAGCCCCTGGTCGTGGTACATCGCCAGAACAGCATCGAACTTCGAGTAGTTGCCCAGCCCGAAGAACCCGTCAGGGGAATACGGTCCGAACGCCAGAATACCCTGCGAGACAGCCTCCTGAACCGCCGGAAGGATGATGTTCTTCTCCTCCTCGCCGAGCAGCCCGCCGTCGCCGCAGTGAGGGTTCAGCCCCAGCACCGCAATCTTCGGGGAATCGACCCCGAAATCCCGCTCAAGCGAACGCTTCATAAGCTTCAGCTTGCTGATAATCTTCTCCTTGGTTATTGCAGTAGGCACCTCCTTCAGCGGAATGTGGCCCGTCACAACGCCCACCTTGAGGTTGTCGCTGACCATAATCATGCACACCTCATCGACCCCGAACTCCTTTTCGAGATACTCCGTGTGTCCCGTGAAGCCGAATCCCTCGTTCGCCATCGCCCTCTTGTTGAAAGGCGCGGTCACGAGAACGTCTATGTCTCCGTTCTTTATGTCCGTCACCGCCTGCTCAAGCGCGACCATCGCCGACTTGGCGGACTCGGGAGTCGATTGTCCCGGTTCCACATAGACATTGTCCGGAAGGCAGTTGACGATGTTCACCCTCTTGGGATGGATGTCCTTCGCCGATGTTATAACATTGGTATTCACCGGCTTGTCGAGATTATGAATCAGTTTCCTGTAAAATCCGAAAATCTTCGATGACCCGTATATCACCGGAGTGCAGAAATCAAGAATCCTCTCGTCCGCGAGAGCCTTGATTATGACCTCATATCCGATTCCGTTGCCGTCGCCCTGGGTAATGCCGACCACTATTTTCCTGTCCATATATTTTGCTGTTTGTGTGTCTTTTGGGTGCATATTCGTTTTCTCATCAGTCGTGTACGCCCGGTACACTCCTTCTTCCAAAACAAATCTGCCCTCAAAAATACATCACAAATGCCACATGCCTTTCACTGGCAGATTGTTTCACATCCTGCAAAGATACAAAATATATCGGAAAACATTTTATACCGCCCATAACATCAGTTGGATTCTTTTTCGTAACTTCGCGTGTTATGCGGAATGAAACGGAAATACAGTATCTGCCGGGGGTCGGACCCAAGCGTGCGGAAGCGCTGAAGAGCGAGTTCGGGGTGAAATATGCCTCCGACCTGCTGAGGATATACCCGTTCCGCTACATCGACAGGACGTCATTCGTCAGAATCTCCGATGTCAGGGGGGATTCCGCATACATCCAGATTCTCGCCTCCGTCCGGAAGATTACGCTCTTCGGGGCGAAGGGTGAAATTTCGCAGGAAAACCCGAACACTCTGAAATTCAACACGGTAAAGCGGATGAGCGTGCGCGTGGGCGACGGAACCGGCGAGATGGAGATGACCTTCTTCCGAGGGATAAAGTGGATGTTCGAGAAACTGTCCGGAGGAGGTACTTTCATCTTTTTCGGCAAGCCTAACGAATACAACGGACGGTTCAGCATCGTCCATCCGGAAGTCGATAAGCCGGACGAGTGCAGTGCCGCAGGCGGGCAGGTCCCGGCCGCAAACGGCATTGCCGCGGGCGGATTTCCCGGACAGAACGCCATCCCTGGCCAGAAGGGAGGACATCTCGTAGGGGTCTATCCGTCCGGCGAAAAGCTGAAGAACTGCGGAATCACGGGCAAGGTGATGAACAGAATCATGCAGGGGGCGCTGAATGCGGCGCTCGGCTATGAGGTGGAGGCGCTACCGATGTATATTCTTGAGAAATACGGACTTGCACCGATTCACTACGCGCTTCGCAACATCCATTTCCCGGACAGCCCCGAGGCTCTGGAAAGGGCACGATTCCGTCTCAAGTTCGAGGAGCTGTTCTTCCTCCAGCTCGCGCTGCTCAAGCAGAAGTTCGTGCGTTCGAAAGGCGACGACGGGCTCATGATGCCGAAGGTCGGCGAGGCATTCAACAGGTGCTACGAGGCACTCCCCTTCCCGCTCACGGGAGCGCAGAAAAGGGTCATCACCGAAATCCGCGACGACATGAAGTCGGGGCATCAGATGAACCGCCTGCTTCAGGGGGACGTTGGCAGCGGGAAGACCATGGTCGCAGTGCTGAGCGCGCTGATTGCGGTCGGAAACGGCTATCAGGCCTGCATCATGGCGCCTACCGAGGTGCTCGCGCAGCAGCACTACAGGAACATCAGCAAGTATCTCGCCCCTACGGGAGTACGCGCCGCCCTGCTCACCGGCAGCAGCAGGACCGCTGAAAGGCGCGAGATCCACGCCGGGCTTGAGGACGGCTCCATAGGGATTATCGTCGGGACGCACGCCCTGATTGAGGACAGCGTGAAGTTCAGGAGGCTGGGACTTGCCATTGTCGATGAGCAGCACCGCTTCGGAGTGGAGCAGAGGGCGAAGCTCTGGAGGAAGACCTGCGACGGGAAGCCGCCTCACGTGCTGGTGATGACCGCCACCCCGATTCCGAGGACGCTCGCGATGACGCTCTACGGCGACCTCGACGTCTCCGTAATTGACGAACTTCCTCCGGGAAGAAAGCCGGTTCTGACCATCCACGGGACCGAGGGCAAGAGGCTCGTGATGTACAATTTCCTCAAGAAGGAAATTGAGGCCGGGCGGCAGGTGTTCATAGTCTATCCGCTGATTTTCGAGAGCGAGAAGCTTGACTACCAGAATCTTGAGAACGGCATAGAGACCATCCGCCACCATTTCCCGTTCCCGCCCTACAAGATTGCCGTGGTGCACGGGAAGCTCGACAACGAGGAGAAGGCCTTCAATATGGACGCGTTTTCCGAAGGCAGGGCGAACATACTCGTGGCGACGTCGGTCATCGAGGTGGGTGTGGATGTGCCGAACGCGAGCGTTATGGTCATCGAGAGCGCGGAGAGGTTCGGTCTGAGCCAGCTCCACCAGCTGCGCGGACGAGTGGGCAGGGGCAGCGACAAGGCATACTGCATACTGATGACCGGCCACAGGCTCAGCAAGGAGTCCAGAAACCGCATCGAGCTCATGTGCCGTACCGAAAACGGGTTTGAAATTGCCGAGGAGGACATGAAGATGCGCGGTCCGGGCGACCTTGAAGGCACCCAGCAGAGCGGTCTCCCGATTGCCCTAAACATCGCCTCCCTCGCCAAGGACGGCCAGATTCTCAGCGCCGCCCGCGCCGCCGCCTCAGCCGTCCTGAACGCAGACCCGACGCTCAGCCTCGCCAAGAACGCCCCGCTGCTCGCGGAACTGCGGAAAAACAAGTACGAGATAAAGGACTACAGCAAAATCAGCTGAAACGACTAACAGTACAGAACACATAACCAAAACCACGCTTCTCATGAAACAGAAACTGCTGACCCTCTGCACTCTGGCTCTGCTTCTCGCCTCGTCAGGCCTCCGTCTTCCGGCACAGACCCTCGCCGTCGGAAGCACTCTCATGTCCGCGGAGAACAATCCCTATCTCGTTCCTCCCACGCCCGAGGCCGCCGCATTTCTCAACTACGGACAGTATTCCGTCTCTCAGGCTTCGGGACAGGTCGACGTGTCAATTCCCATTTATGAAATCCGTACCCGCGAACTGACATTCCCCGTATCCCTTTCCTACATCGGCGGCGGAGTCAGGGTCACCGACAAGGCGAGCTGGGCGGGACTCGGCTGGGTGCTGAACGCCGGAGGGGTTGTGAATTGCACTATTCAGGGACTTCCGGACAGGGATGTTTTCCCAGAGTGGCCGACAGCCGAAAAGATAAGGAATGACAAGAGCGCTGAACTTCTTAACAAAACAGTAGCCTCTACAAATGGGGGACTGGATGGGACCGACAAGATGCGCGACCGTTATGACTATTCTTATGGACAAGGAGGAGGTACATTCTACATAATGGGGCATGACTCGTATTTGCAGACTCCATATACGGAGAACCGAATTCGCCGCCTGACGGACAAGGCCGGAAAACTTACAGTAGGCTTCGTCATAACCGACGACCATGGCGTGTCCTATCATTTCGAAAAACCGGAGAACTCGACTGTTCAATCCACGGCATATAAGCATCAGGCAGGAACAATGCAGCCATTATGCAATTCCTATACATACGACAGCGCATGGTATCTGACGAAGATTGTCTCGATGAACAGGACGGACAGCATCTGCTTCGTTTATTCAGCGCTTCCGGATTCATATACAGAAAGAACCCTCTCACACAATTATAGCATAAATAACAAATCCGGCAAGACACAGCCGGACAGAGAGTTTTACAGCATTGTAAACACGAGACAGGTACATGGTACTCCTGTCCTCAAGGAAATCGTATTCGCACAGGGAAAACTTGTGTTTACTGCAGCTACAGGGCGTCAGGACGGTCGGAAATACAGAATCTCAGACATCCGTCTTGTGAATAATGCCGGGAAACTTCTCCGAAAGGTAGAGTTCTCGCACAGTGCGTTCGGAGGCGGTCGCCTGAAACTGGACGGCATGACATTCATGGGCGGTGACGGGACCGTATATGACAGTTACAGTTTCGATTACTATGATGAGGGGACAGTGATTAAGGATTTGCCATCCATGTCTGACTTTGGCTATCTGAATATAGGACAGCCGAACTGTTATTATTCGCAGGATTTGCTTGGGTACTATAATGGCGTGTCTAATCCAAGCCTTTTAGGGTATCTTCCGGTGGGTGATAGCTATTATGAAAAATATATTGCTGACCGTAAGCATTCGGCGAGGTATGCAAAGACTCATTCTCTCAAATCAGTGACAGGCATAACAGGAGCATACACCGATTTTGTATATGACACGGAAGATTATGCGTCCCCGCGCACTCCGGCGATTAAAGTCAAGAAGATAATTTCTAAAGACTTGGCCACCGGGAGGACAATAAGCAGATTCTACGATTATTCCAAGCCAAAGTCGTTTCGAGCATTTATCACTTCAACTGTTTTCAGTGATTTCTCTGTCTCGTTGATGAAGTGTATATATGCGGCAGAGGGCGTTTATGATATTACGCGGACAATGGTGTATAGTTCGTCACCATTGGTTCCGGGATATGAATCGGGAAGCAAGATTGCATTTGGAGAAATTGTCGAAAAGATTGTGGATTCCGTTTCCCCCGGAGATACATTGAAAACAGTTCGTGGCTATGATGTTGCTGCGTCTGATTTTGTTTCAACGGAATATTATCAGAACAGCTATAAGAAAGCTCAGGGCAATCTGTATTCCGAATGGCGGCAACGCCTGCAAGAGGCATTTGGAAGTTTTTATGGTCAAGTCTTTCAGGGGACGGACAACCTCATAAAGAAAGAATACTGCGTACCGGGGTTTTTTGTTGACAATTCATGGGCCGATGGGTGTTTGAACCGGCAGGATGATTATGCGTGGGAAAATGGGGAGTATGTGCTGAAACGCAGTGTTGTTAATAAATATAAATGCTTCAGCCGGAATGACAGAGTACCAATAGGAATGTATGTTCGCGGAATATTTCCACGACTGGAAGACGTATGGCACAAAGGCGATTTTTATTATACTTATTGCAATTCAATCTTTGACTTCTATTTCTTCGACATCTGCGTCTCGACGGGATGGAAGAAGCTCGTCGGAACAGAAACGACTGAATACGACGGCGACGTTCCGAAAGTCACCACCGAGTCGTATGCCTATAATGCGATAAACCGAGATGTCAGACCGCATTCATTGTGCACATATCATGACTGCAGCCTGAAAAACGGTTCCGGTCTGTGGCGCGATGTGTCTTTCCGCCGCTACCTGTACGACTCCTCCCTTCTTCCTTCCGCCGT
>CAKVAS010000001.1 GCA_934725015.1 uncultured Bacteroidales bacterium | reverse complement strand
AAATTTTATCCATGTCACTATGTCCGGAAATTTCTGAATCTCATCAAAAAATATGAGGGTATTGCCCGGTTTAAGAATGGTATTGGTGTATGCGGAAAGACGAAACAGAACATCGTCCGCATCTTTGGCCCCTTCAAAAATTGTAATTGCCTGTGAGTCTTCATAGAAGTTTATCTCCACGAGTTCAAGACCCGAGTCCCTTGCAAATTTTCTGACGGCAAATGTCTTTCCCGTCTGGCGGGCGCCTGTCAGAAGAAGCGAGGCTGAAGATGTTTTATAATGTTCCTCAATTTGCCTGTCAAGTCGTCTTTTTATCATAGTGCCAAACACTTATGCGTGGTTCCTACATTTTTACACGGCAAAAATAGACTTTTTCATACATTTTTCCAAGGCATTTTGGGCGTATTTAATACACTTTTCCAAGTTTTTCATGTGTATGTTTGTAGAACTCCCAGATGGAGAGCATCGCCCCATCAAATAAAGAGTACTGCCGTTTTCTCTATTGATTATGGAATGCTACCTGAACAGGTCATCAAGAAGCACTATGTTAACCACTTCGGATGAATGGATGTCCGGAGACTGCTTTCCTCCTTGGGGTCAATGGCATATTGCCCTTTATAGGTGAGCCAAAACTCGTAAAAAATTAGAACTGTGGCTCACTTATAATTATTAGCGAGCCATAACTCTGGAATTTTGATAGTTTTGGCTCGCGCATTTTAATGCCATTTTTTGAAGGGATTCTACCGGAAGAGCTTGTCGAGCAGGGCGGCACGCTGCTCGGTGAGCTGCCTCATGCGCTCGATTTCCAGCTCGTAGGTGCGGGCGGGCATATTCGCCTCGTCGCTGTACTGATAGTAGAACTCCCAGACGGAGAAGTTGGCCTCGATGGCCTTGCTCATCTCCTTGGGCTTCGCGTCAAGTTCGGAGAGAACCTTCGCCTTCAGCTCGTCCTTTTTCGCCGCCCAGCGCTCGCCGACGAACTTGCGGAACTCCGCGTCCTGCCAGAAGCGGTGGAACCAGTCGGGGTTGATGTAGGGAGGCATATAGAAGCCGCCGTAAATCATCAGCTGCGTGAGCGTGTTCCCGTGAGGGGTGCGCCTGTCGTTGTTCCATCCCTTGTCGAGATCCCAAACCGGGCCGAAGAAAATCTTATCGACGCCACGCCGCTTGTAAAAATATGTACTCGTATATCCGTCCATATCCCCGGCAAATTCCTTCACGATGATGAAGTCCGCAAGGGTCTTTTCGTCGAACCATTTTCTCCAGCCGTCAGTGCGGTCCGTGAAATTCGACGAATACAGGGCAGCCTCGGCGTTCTTCACGAAGTTCTCCATATACCGATACTGCGCGATGTCCATGTCATCGTCCTTGGGATATTTGTGATCCATATATATACCCCTGCTTGAGGTGAAGGATACGGGATATCCCTCGTCGTGGTGGATGTTCGTCTCGATCAGGTGACCTCCGGTAATCTTCGTCTCGTCGGAGCCGTCGGCCGCCACTAATTTGTCGAGGTTTATGCGTCCCTTCGCCACCTCCATCTGGTCGGACATCTGATAGACCCCGTGGAACTCGTCGCCCATATAGACATTCACGAACTGCGAGCACGGCGTGAAGTCAAGCGCGGCCTCGTCGTGCCAGCCGTCGTTCGAGCCGAAGAGGATGCGGGAAAGTTCAAAGGCCAGATGATTGCGTATCAGGGACTTGTCCATGTCGTGAGCGAGAATCACCCAAGACTTTGCCTTCGCGTGGTTGAGCCCAATCGGGCTGAACTTCTCCGGAAACTTGATTCTGTAGGGCTTCTTGGGGAGTCCCCATGTGGAGTTGCCCCTTCCGCGGATTTCCACCTCGCCCCTTGTGTCGGAGAACCAGCTTCCCTCGTCCGTGCCGGGCCTGTATAGTTCAAACGCAGTCTTTCTGTAAGTCTCCTTAGAGGTGATGGATGAGGCAGGGAGGGCTATGCGCATCACCGGAAGCTCGGTGTTTATCTGCGGGCAGTTGAAGGTGACTCTGTAGCTTTTCTCGTCGCCGTTTTCGGCCCTGACGACAAGGTCGAAGTCGTCGGCGAAGGAAATTGCAGTCTCGCCTGATATGACCTCCTTTCCATCAACGGAAACCGACTCTCCGTCAGTGACGAACTCCGGCACGAGCATCTGCGGTTCGGACTTGCTTATCCACTTGAGGTACATCGCGCTGAACGTCCCGGAGGTCTCATCCCAGTTGAACGTGACATCCTTGTCCAGACCGTTCACCGAAGCCTTGAGGACAAGGGAGGACAGGTTGTTGGCTGCACTCCTGACGCGCTCCTGAACAATTGTGAGAACCCGGCTCTCACATTCCGGAGCCGAGAGCGTTACGGTCGCGGTTCTGTCGGTGTCCCCCGAAAAAGGCTGCACCGTCACTATGAGATCGTATTTGTCAAATGCCGGTGCTTCGGCAGCGCCCCTGTCATTCTCTTCAACGGCAGCGCCCCCGTCATTTTCTTCAACTCGGGCTGAAACCATGGCGTTGCACCACTCCTCCGAGACGGCAACCGACACCCTTCGGTTTGCGCTGAACTGGAAAGTAAAAGTCCCGCCCTCAATCGGAGCGGTAATGCTGCCCTCCTCAAAGACTATCGCAGGGGCGGCCGGTTCAACCACCGGGACGTCAGGGCCTTCCCCCGGAGCCGGGTCATCAATGTCCGGCTTCTGGCAGGCAAAGACGGCGAGGCTCACAAATGCGGCTTGTGCTATATGCCTGAATTTTAATCCATTAGTCATAGTATTATCTATTTTCCCTTCCGTCGGGAATATAGCAAGCGTTTTCACGATTACATAAAAGAGGCCGGCAGGATGTCTCCTGCCAGCCTCGACATTAACATCATATAAAGTCAGTCCAAGACCCGGCTATTCCTCAGGAAGAGCGATTTCAATGAACTTGATTCCGTCGTCACCCTTGTTTGTTCCGCTCTGTGACCTTACAGCGGTTTCGCCATAGAGAGCATTGCCGTTTCCTGTGGCGTCCTCGACGGTCGTTCCCTCGCCCTTGCTGAATTTCCAGTAGGAGTAAAGCCCGTCAGACTTAGGATCTACGCTGTAGAAGTGGTTTTCTGCCTTGAGATCATCCGCAGTGAGAACCTTCTTCCAGATTCTGATTTCTGTCATGAGACCGTTGAGGGAGCGGTTAGGGTCGTAGGAGTATCCCATCCAGAATGCACGGATTCCCGTCGGCTCATAACTCCAGTTCGGCGAGAAGTTCACACTAAGGTAATACCATTTGTTTTCACCCTTGAGTTCTCCGTTCACATAGACTTTGACTGTGCCATAATTGTCATTTCCCATCGAATATGTGCATGCGACATGATACCAGGTGTTCGCATCAAATGAGAAAGGCACGGTATAGTTTCCACTGCTCGTCGCAATCTGAAGCTCATTCTTCTTTGCGGAGTCCCCGAAACGGAGAAGGAATTTGCCCTCGATGCCCATAAGGGTCGATATGTCATGCTTGAACTCATTTGCCTTGAAGAGGCACTCAAGAGTCACCTCCTTCGCATTTCCGAGTTTCTCGACTGTCGTGCTCTCCCATTTAGGGAACAGACGGTTCTCGTTCATGTCGGCAGCCCATGCGACGAGGGTCTCCTGCTGGGTGAACTTCACGGTCGCCACAAGCGGCGTCTCGCCTTCGGCGGCATCCGTCTGCGTGAACGTGACATCAGCCGAACGCTTCGCTCCGCTGAACGCCTTCACCTCGAAGTTGTCAACGCCATCAACAAGTCCCTTGTGCTCAATCCAGTCCTTGCCCTCGGCAGAAACCTCAACCTTGTAGGCCACGTTTGCGACAAGAGGCACCACGACAATCTCTCCGGCCGGCTTCACATTGATTTTCTCATTCACCGCCTCAAGACGATGCCTTGCCTCCTGTGTGAAAGTCACGCTTACCGGCTCGACGCCCTCTCCGGAAACGGTGACGGTAGCCGTCCTGTCCTCAAGAGCGGTGAGAGCCGCATAGTCGAAGACAAACTTTGCCTCGCCTTCCTTGTCGCCCTCAAGCGTCGCCCTGTAGGTGAGCCAGCTGTCAGCGCCTTCGCTCAGGGTTGCGGTGAGCTGGCGGTAATGGAGGGAAGACTCCACCACGAGTTCATAGCGTCCCTCATTATAGTCCGCGACGGCGGCGGCAGGAGAGACAAGGCTGAGATGATCCGGAACCGTGACCTTAGGAAGGGATGTGAGGATGTAGGTTTCGCTGGCCTCTCCGCAGGCGAAAGTCCACTCGGCGACAAGCTTCTTGTCCGTGGTGTTCTCCTTCACTGTGAACTCCACAATTTCGCCGTCCTTGCCGTCCTGCTTTGACGGGGTCGCCCACGAGCTGTAGTCCGCCTTGCTTGTAAGCGTCCACTCCGCAGAGCTTGAGACAAGCACCCTTGCGACTCCGCCCTCCGCCGGAACATCTCCCGACTTAGGAGTGACTGAAATCTTATCCGCCGCAGGAGGCGTGACAATCACGTCCTCCGGCTTCTGGCAGCCGAAAATGGCAAGAACAGCCGCTGCCGCCACAAAAAATCTTTTCATATCAATTATCTTGTTTTAATGTTATTACCTTAACTACAGTTTCCTCGGAGCAGGATTGTATTTTCCTTCCCCAATCTTGTCCCAGACCTGCGTCGGGGTCTTGACGTCCTGTCCGTAGAGACCCTTTGCGGCATTCCTGAACTGCTGGAGAGAGTGTGCGTAGTTGCTGTTGACAGAGCCGGTGCCCGAAGGGTCGAATGCAAACCACATAATCCAGCCGTAGCCGTCGGCCTTAATCTGCGCAGCCTTGTCCTCTGAAATAGTATTTCCGTAATTAAGCTGTATTGAAGTGCCCGAACAATTGGCCATGGTCAAGTCTCCATACGGGCGTGTGAAGCCGCCATAGTTGGCTACATGGAAATCCAGCCATTCTGAAACCGGATGCTCTTCGCCGGTCTCCTGATCTTTCATCGTAGTCGGAACTGAAGAGAGGCTTCCGTACGCGAAGGTAGAGACTTCAGTCGGCCATGGGCACTCTTTGGCGAGAGCCTTCTTGAGCTCATAGCAGAGCCTTCCTCCGGCAGCGGAACTTCTGGTCGTGAACCACTTGTTGCCGATAATCGGCGAACTTGAGTACTCGTCGTCGAGGTTGACTCCGTCAAGCTTGTAGGTCTTGCAGGCTTCCGCCACTTCCTTGGCCCATTCCTGAGCTCCCCAGTCCGAAAGCTGGCAGAGACCGGCCGCATCGTGGTTTCCGAGCAGTCCGAGATAGACCTTTATTCCTTTTTTGCGGAGAGGCTGGAGGAAAGTGTCGGAATCGTCGAGAAGCGCCTGGACATTAGGGTTGTTCTTGAGATAGACGACGTCGTCGGTCGTGTTGTAGTTGATGTTTGCGGCGAAGAGAATGACCGCGTCGAGGAAAGGCGTGCCGTCTTCGAGCAGGAACTCCATGGCGTTGAGAGGGTTGCAGTCATTGACCTCGATGTAAACGACGTTCTTCACTGCCTTAGGGTTGATTTTTCCCACGGTGATGTTCACGCGGCACTCGGCCTGTTTAACTGAGGCGTTCTTCACGCTCTTGAGGAAAAGAGGAACGAGGTATGACTGTCCGAGAGAGATTGTGGTCACGTCGAGCTTCACCTCGACCTCGTCAGATTCGGTCTTGCCGGCAGGAATGACTATCTTCCCGCCATTCGGAACGCTCACCTTGTCCTCCGGGAAGAGAACTGCCTCGGCGTCGTTGAGGAAGTTGTACTCCGTGAGATAGCCTCCGTCGAAGAAAAGTTCGACCTCGACGTCCTTGTCCGAAGCCTCGGCGATTGAGACGCTGACCTTTGCAGAGATTTCAGTGTCGGTCTTGGTCATGAGGCTGACCTCGGATTTCGGGTTGAGCTTCACGGCCACGCCCTTTTCAGGAGTGTCGGATCCGCCCTCGGCCGCCTCCTGATAGACATTGACGGTGACGGGCTGTGCAGGCTCCGCAGTAATCACGATACGGCCGAGATTTGCGGTTGCGGCCGTGTTTTCCTTGACGTTGACAGTGAGCTTGTCGCCGTCCTTGGTGAGGACAATCCATTCCTCCGCAGTGGCCTTCCACTCCTCTGCGTTTGTCTCGACCGTGAGGACGACGTCGGCATTGTCCTTGGCCTTGAACGACAGGGCCTCATCCGGCGTCACGGAAAGTGTCGCGGCGATTTCATTAGGGGTCTTCGTGCATGAAGAGAGGGTGAGGGACAACAATGCTATGCCCGCCAAGCCCTTAAAAAATCTTTTAAGCATAATATGGTTATTAAAATTAAATGGTTGGTTGATAATATTTTATGTTCTAATCAATTTTTCACTGTTTTACCGGAAGGGACACGGAGTGCCAGATGAGATCCTGCTGTGCCGTAAGGTCATTCCCGTAGAGAGACCAGTCCCTGATGACCTTTCCCTGTCCGTCAGAGAACTTCCAGTAGGCGAGGAGCGACTCGTCGATGTCACTGGAATAGAGCTTATAGAAATGGTTGGGACGGTTGATCTCCTCTGCCGTGAGAACCCTGTTCCAGAGACGTGCCTCGGCAATCATCCCGTCAAGGAAACGGTCCTTGTCGTAGGAATAGCCGACCCAGAAGCAGCGCGGCTTGCCGTCGTCCTCCTCGGAGTGGGCCGCTCCGAAATTTACGGACTTGAACTCCACCGGCACCTGCACTCCGTCCTTGGTTATGAAACCTATCTGAGAGTGGTCCTGCTCGGCGCGGAGACGCCCGTCCAGATAGACCTGTATGAAGCCCTTGTTGAAGGTCACGGCGATGTGGTACCATCTGTCAGTCTTGAGCTGGAGAGCGGCGTCCGTGACGTCGGCCCTCAAGGTCGAGCCGCCCTCTACATCCTTGTAGGCGCAGGCAATCTGAATCTGGTTTGAAGGAATGGTCACGTCGCCTATTCGCACGAGGAAATGATCCTCAACGCCCATCACAGTCTCTATCTTGCTGTCGTTGTTGAAAGCGTGGCAATTGACGAGAGCCTCCATCGTGAAGGTCTCAAGGTTCTTGACCTTGTCGAAATTGTCCCACACCGGCCATGCCCTGTTGCTCTTGAGGTCGCCGACGACATTCACGAGCGACGCCTCCTTCACGACATAGTAGAGAGTCCTTGAACTGCCGAGAACCTCGATTCCGTCCGCCTGCACGGCAACCGGAAGCACATAGGACCTGCTGTAGTCGAGTTTGTCAAGCCCGTTGAAAGTAATGTCGGCGGGACTGCTCGCCACATCTCCGGCGCGGATTACCGCCTCGACTCCCGAAAGGTCGCAGACGTCATCCGGAAGAAGTTCAACATCTGGGTCGTAGTAGGCCTCGCGATAGGTTTCGAGCAGTTCCGGAGCCTTGACAAGGCTCACGTGGATGTCGCCCGACACAGGCCGCGCTATTCCGAGATCAATGCTGCGGGTGAGGGTCTTAACGCCCTCGTCGGTCGCAACGCGCACTTCGTTTCTGTAGCTGTCGGCATTGACGAACAGCTTGTTCTCAAAAACGTCCCCCGTCTTCGAGCATCCGACAAGGACAAGGACGGCGGTCATGATGCCGTATATTGCCGCTGTATATCTTTTCATAATGGATAAAATATTCTGTGTTTTCTGTCATTCGGCTTTCTTCTCCTCACCGGCCGGTGCCGGGTTCATGACAGCCATCGCCTTTCTGACGTTCCAGAACGCGAGGGTTTTGTTGAAGTAGTCGTCGTATGCGTTGGAAACCGCCACCCCGAGCGGAGTGAACTTTTCATTGCCGGATTCGGTCACGACCCATTCCGCAGCCTCCGCAGCCGAGCGCCCGATTTGGGCCGGATTGTCAACGGACGGAACCGTGACCTCCATGATGATACGGTCAGTCGGAGCGTCGCCGAGCCGCGTGACAAGGGAAGACAGCTTCATCTCCTCGCCGGCGATAATCACGATGTGGCTGACTGCGGCAAAAAATTCCTTGTCAACGATATTCCTTGCGCTGCCCCGGAACACAAGCCACAGGTCAGGATGCTTCCTGTAGAAGTCCATCACCGCTCCGATGTAGGCATCCTGTGACACCTCCGCATAGTGAGTCGCCCGGTTGCCGACGAACGTCACCTGAAGCCCGTGGAATCCGTATTTTTCACAGTTAGCGAGCTGTGCCTCAGTCTGCTTCCTGAAAAAGTCGGTGATTTCTTCGTCAGTTGCGGCGGGACGTCCCTCATCGGCGCGCTTGTCTTCGAGAAGCCCCCACGCTGTGTGGATGGGAGCGTAGTCCACGCCCAGCAGCACCTCCGTGCCTTTTCTCTCACGCACTTCGGCAATCTCTCCGGCAACGACGGCGTTGATCTCAGTCCCTGCCATATCCACGCAGATAAAGTCCGCGCTGTCCGGCATTGCCATAAGGTGCTGATTCTGTCCGGAAGGGTGAGCCGGGTAGGCCTTCATTGTCACGAACATCTGCCGGTGCTCCGATTTCTTGTATTCGCGTATCGCCCAGAGACAGGCCTCATACCCAGCCGGATCAATCTGCTCCGGGGTCTCGCGGCGGAAGTCCAGGCTCTCCGGCCGTGTCCACTTGTCACAGGAGACGGCGGCGAGCGACGATGCCGCGAGGGCGATTATTGATATCCTTACAAATCCTTTCATGTTACAGTTTATGCTTCACAATCATTTAATTCGAGCGTTCCACCGCCACCTACTTTTTTGTCCCGACCGCCGGGTTGCAGTCCCACCAGAGCCTCGTGCTCATCCTGTCCGGCCCTCCGAGGTAATTGGCCACGGCCTCGTTCACGTTCTCCCCGTTGTTGGAGTACTCCGCGAGCGGGTAGGCCATTCTCCTCGCCCCGAACTCGTTGTCCACGGTTCCGGAACTCTTGTTGCCGGCGTCGCTTGCCGGGAAGAACTTGGGATAGCCGGTGCGGCGATGGTCGGACCATGCCTCGATGCCGTTGTTGAAGTTCGCAATCCACTTCTGGATGATGATACGCTCCTGCTTCCGCTCCGTCGTCGCCGACTCGTCCCACTTGACCGTAAGTTCGGAAAGCGGCGTGGCGTAGCTGTTCAGCCCCGCCGGGTCGGTGTAGGAGGACGGTCTGTCGGTGTCGTTCGCGATGTAGTCCGCGTAGCCCGCCACGCCGTTCTGCTCGAAGGAGAGACGGACTCCCTCGTTGTAGAACTCCTCCGCAGTGCCCGCTCCCATGTCGAATCCGAACACCGCCTTGGCCTCGGCCTTGAGGAAAGCCACCTCGGCCGCGTTCATCCACACGATAGGGTCGGAGGTGGAGACATTCACTCCGGAATACTTGCGTCCCACGCTGTTCAGTGACGGCTTTTCCACGCTCACGCGGATTCCGGCCCAGTCAATGCCCTCGAACTCGGACTTGATGAAATACTTGGCCCTGCGCGGGTCGTTGTAGCCGTTCATGTAGCAGATGATGTCCGCAGCCGCGTGGGTGTCGCCGCCCGTCACTGAGCCTGAAGGCTGGTTGTACTTTATTGCCGTGTAGAGCGGATTGCCCTTTTCGCCGAATGCCACCGGACGGAGCATCGCGTTGTCGGAATTGTCCGTGAAGCACCCTATTTCGTGGTTCACTGCCTCCTCGGCCATCTTCTTCGCCTTCTCCGGGGCCGCATACACGATGCGCATAGCCATCCTGAGCTTCAGCGAGTTGGCGAACCTGCACCATTTCACGGCAGTTCCGTCATAGACCGGATCCGCCTTCGGGGATATGCTTGAGAGGCGGTTCTCCGTGAGCGAGGCAATGGCACCGTCGAGTTCGGCGAACATCGTGTCATAGACCTTCTCCTGCGAGTCGTAGGCTACGGTAATTTTCCCGCCCTGCCCGATCTGTGAATATGGAATCGGTCCGTAGGTGTCGGTGACGCGGAGCATGGCCGTGACCTTGATTATGTCGCCTATGGCGAGGGTGAGAGGGTCGTCCGTTATGCTGCGGAGCTCCGAAAGGTTCGAGTAGAGCGTCGGGATAATCTTGTCGCTGGCAAGAAGCACCCTCGTCCAGTCGTCGGTCGGGTTGAAGTTGTCTATGGTCTTCTCGAACGCGCCCGTGGTGGAGTAGTAGCCGCCCATGGGGCCGCCGAGGAGGCAGTCGGTGAACTGTGCGGTGTTCACGTCGGTCGAGACCACCGCTCCGCCCATCGCCGAGATGGCGGCCGAGATGGCGTAGCCGTCGGTGAGGGTCTGGTCGCGGTTCACCTCGTAGGGGTTCGTGTTGATTTCCAGATATTTTCCCGTGCAGGAGGCAGCGACAAGCCCGAGGAAAAGAGCCGGGATTATCCCTGCGCGAAGATTCCTCGACTTCGCTCGGAATGACAGACGGGACTCCATTGTCATTTCGACCGAACGAAGCGAGCGGAGAAATCTTTTTGCTGTATTGTTTTTCATAATATATTCCTCCATATAATTAGAATGTCATCCTCACGTTGAACCCGAAGCTCCGGAGCGACGGCATCATGAAATGGTCTATTCCCTGATAGTAGTTGCCCGTCGTCGCTATCGATTCCGGGTCGAACGGAGCCTTGTTGTAAATCATCCAGAGGTTGCGTCCCACGACGGAAAGCGTCAGGTCACACACGTTGCCGAGCGCCTTCCTTGGGATGGTGTAGCCTATCGAGGCCTCCTGAAGACGCACGTTGGTCGCCGAGTAGGTGTATTCCTGCGGAAGCGGATTGGAGCCGCCGACGGAACTGTACCAGCGGTTCGCGTCAATCAGGTCGCCTCCGTTGATTGCCACCCCTCCCCTGTCACGCGCCTCCGCCGAGGCCTCGGACACGCCGTAGTAGTCAAGTATCGCCTGCGTGCTCGAATAGACGACGCCTCCGATGCGAGCCGTGATGAGGAATCCGAAGTTGAATCCGCCTATGCTGAAGTCATTCCTCCAGGACATATTCGACTTTGGAAGGACGCTGCCGAGCTTCACGTAGTCGTCGCTGCTGCTGAAAGTCTTCGGGGTTACGCTGCCGTCCTCGTTCACGACGATGCGGCCGTTCGTGTCGTACTGGAAGTCGGCGAGCGAGTAGAGGTCGCCGAGAGTGCCGCCTTCGCGGAGGATGAAGTGCGCGAGGCCTAGACCGTTCATGTCAAGCTGCGACACGGAGAAAGTCTCTCCCGTGGCGGGATTCATCACATTGTCAGCCAAGGACATGATCCGGTTCTGATTGAACGAGAATGTGTAGTTGGAGTTCCACGTGAACTTGTCCCATGTCTTGCCGAACCCGAGGGTGAGCTCCATTCCCTGATTGAGGACGTCTCCGGACTGGATGAATATGTCCGACGACCCGGAGCCCGTAGAAATCTGAGGGTTGAACGTCTGGTTCTTCGTGTTCGTCCGGTAATATGTCGCGTCGAGGCTGAACCATTTGAGGAACCTCAGCGAAAGTCCCGCCTCGAAGGAGTTGGTGAGCTCCGGCTTGAGGTCATAGACCGGATACTGCGTCTGGGTGTTCCAGCTCAGACCGCTCGCGTTCCACTGGTACATCGGGTTGGCGATGTAGCGTTCGAAGGCCGTTCCGACAGATGCGTATGAGCCGCGAATCTTCACATATTCAAGGTTTTCGGGCATATTCGGGATAATCTGCGAGAGCACCACCGACCCTCCTATGGAAGGGTAGAAGAACGACTTTCTGTTGGAATGCGGGCCTGCAAGCTGGGAAGGCCAGTCATTGCGGGCGGTGAGGGTGAGATAGTACGCGCCCTTGTAGCCGACCTCGGCCGAGCCGAAAACCGACTGCGTCTGCTCGCGCCAGCCCTCCTGGAGCCTTGTCGTCTTGGTGGAGTTGCTGAGATTCTGCACGTTGAACACGTTCGCCAGTCCGGCGCGCTCGTCGGACATCTCGCCATCCGCAATCGGGCCGCGGTTCTTCAGTGCGTCATAGTACATGTCGGAAATGGAAGTACCGAGGTTCACCTGAAGGCTCCAGTCCTCGCCGAAGCGTTTGTTCACGTTCACGAGGAAATCGGCGTAGATCTGCCTGTCGGTCATCTCGGAGATGCCGTAGAGGCCGTTCTGCGAGCTTTCCGTGAGCTGCGTGAAAGTCGAGGCATAGAATTTCTCGGTGTATTTCGTCGCTGACTGGTCCATCTTCACGCGCCCGGACACATTG
Source organism: uncultured Bacteroidales bacterium (assembly GCA_934725015.1). Taxonomy (GTDB): domain Bacteria; phylum Bacteroidota; class Bacteroidia; order Bacteroidales; family UBA932; genus Cryptobacteroides. The sequence continues at coordinate 395,992 of CAKVAS010000001.1, read as the reverse complement.
AGCCAGTCAAGGATGTCATAGGAGAGCTGCGCGTTGAGGGTGAAGCGGTCCTTGCGGTTTTCGCGGAGGTTGCGGTAATTGATCCAGTAGGGGTTCTGCATCGTCATTCCGGCGTCGCCTATCGGCCACCACTGGGTGGAGAGGCGGCGGGTGACGTCATAGCGCTCGAACATCTTCACCGCATCCCAACTGTTCCCGCGAGGGAAGATGTACGCTCCGACCAGAGGGTTGTTGTAGGTTCCCTGATTGGTCATGTTGCGGTCCTTCTGGAGGACATACGCGGCTCCGACGTCGAGGTGGAGCCTGTCGTCGAGGAAGGACGTCGTGTTGCGGAAGGTGAAGTTATAGCGCCGGTACGCATTGTTCGGTACTATCCCGTAGGAGTCGATGACCGAGCCCGAAAGATAGCTCTGGTTCTTCTCGTTTCCCATGGACACCGAAACGTTCTCGTTGTGCGTCACTCCGGTCCTGAAATAGTCCTTTGCCGGATTGTAGCCGGGGTTGTTGGCCTCGTTCATCAGCCTTCCCCAGCTGCGCACGTCCGAGCCTATCGAGGAGTTGAGGTCTCCCGTGCCGTAGCGGTTCTGGAAACGCGGAAGCACGAAGGGGTTCATGATTTCGACGGAAGCCGACGCCGTGGCAGTGAGCTTGCCTGCCTTTCCCTTTTTTGTAGTCACTACAATGGCTCCGTTTGCGGCGTCAGAGCCGTAGAGAGCCGCAGCGGCCGCGCCGGTGAGCACCGAGATGCTTTCGATGTCCTCCGGGTTGATGTCGGCGATTGGGTCGGTCGAGCCCTGGGAGGCGAACTGCGTGCCCCCGTCCCTTGCGGTGGTGTACATAGGGACACCGTCAATGACATAGAGAGCGTTTGAGGACTGCGAGATGGATTTCTGACCGCGCATGACGACCTTGGACGCTCCGCCGACTCCTGACGATGATGCGTTGATGTTGAGCCCGGCGACCTTTCCGTTCAGGGAGTTGATGAAGTTCGCGTCCTTGTTCACAGTCACCTCGTCGGCGCTTATCTGCTGTACGTTGTAGCTCAGTGCCTTTTCGGAACGCCTGATTCCGAGAGCCGTCACCACAGTTCCCTCCATGACGATTGCATCGCTGCGCATCGTGACGTTGAACACCCTGCGGGAGCCTATTCTGAACTCCTGCGTAGTGTAGCCGAGGCACGAAAACTCAAGCACGGAGTTTTCCATTCCCTCGGGGAGAGTGAAGGAGAATTTTCCGTCAAGGTCCGTTCCGGCGCCTATTGCAGTGCCCTTGATGATGACGCCGACGCCGATGAGGGGCAGCCCCTCCTCATCGACGACAAGCCCTGAGACAGTGGACGAGCCGGTACTGCCTATTCCCCCCCCCATTGAGGAAACTGCTCTCTGTGAGATGATTATGTGGCCGGACTCGACCTTCCAGTCAATGTCGCGGTCGCTGAAAAGGATGTTCAGAGCCTCGTCGAGCGGCTTGTCCGAAATGGTCACGGAAACCTTCTGTTCCACGTCCGCGTCCTTGTTGAGGAAAACGCAGCCCGTCTGTTTCTCAATCTGCCGCATCACCTGCTCCAGCTTCACGTCCTTCACATCGACGCTGACCCTGCGCTCAGTCTGGGCGAAGGCAGGAACGATTCCGGCCGCAAGCAGGAATGCCGCGAGCAGCAAGCCTGTAATTCTGGATAATACTTTCTTGCACATATCAACTATGTGGTTATCAAATAAATTTATATTCATCGCATCATCCCCTATTCCCGAGCCGCAGAGGCCGGAAATCCGGACAACGCTATCTTATCGTTATAGTGTTGGACTCGTAGTCCGTAGTGTAGGTGAAGGCACAGGCCTTCTGGAGAAGTTTGAGCGCGAAATCCACGCCCTCGGACACACGGATTTTTCCGCTGCGGTAGCCTATCTGCGGCATCTCGTCCCTGTCGATGACGATGTTCACGCCGTAGGTGTATTCAAACCGGTCCATAAGTTCGGCGAAGCTCACTCCTCGAAGGTTTATATATCCGTCGGTCCACGACATTGACTCCTCGGCATCCACGTCGCTTACTATCAGATGGTTATTCTCAAACCGCACCTTCTCGTTCGGAGAAAGCACCACCTGCTCGGAGTACCTCTCGTCCCCTGTCGTCGTGACCCTTACGCAGCCCTCCTGCAAGGTCGTCGCAAAACGCCCGTCGGACTCGTCTGCATAGACGCTGAACTTGGTTCCGAGAACCTCGACTTCGGACATATATGTCTCGACTACAAAAGGATGGCTCTCGTCGTGGGTGACATCGAGATATGCCTCGCCTGAAAGTTTCACGCGCCTCTCGCCCCGTCCGAAGACCGCAGGATATTCGATTCGTGAATTTCCGTTCAGGCAGACCCTCGTGCCGTCGTTCAGCGTAATGGTCATTCTCTGTCCCGAAGGCACCTCAATGACATTGGTCTGCGCAATCATGTCCCTATAGGAAAGCTCCCGCTCCCCGAGAACTCCGGCGACGCCGGCAACGACGACAGCAGCCGCGACGGCGGCATAGCGGAGCACCCTCCTGCGGATGAGAGTCATCCGGCGGGCTTTCCTGTCCTTTTCCGAATCACGCGATGCCGCCATCTCGTCTCCCCTGAGCACCGTTGCGTTGAAAAGGAAATGCGCGGCGTCAAAATCTTTCTGATGCGACGGGGTCTCCTCCAGCCAACGCTCTATGAGCGCGACTTCCTCAGCGGAAGCCTCGTTGCTGAAATAGCGGAACAGGAGTTCGTCAGTCATCATTTTTGTCTCTTTTTTCATTTTTTATCGGTTTATAGACGAGTGAATAATCCGGCCTTACAGATTTTTCTGAAAAAATCTCGACCGGAAAACAAAATTACATAAAGATGAGACAGATTCTGAAATGAAACGCTATATTTGTCGCGGAAAGCAGCATCTTGTGAGGAAATGAAAGGTGATGACGCTCATATCAGGGAACTGACGGAAGAGGAGTTCGGAAGAATCTTCTCCCGCTGCCGTCCCATGTATCTGAAAATAGCAAATTCGTACATCCACGACGACGGGGCGGCGGAGGACATAGTCAACGAATGCTTCATCCGGATGTGGGAAAGACGCTCCGAGCTCAAGACGGGAAACTATGAGGCATACGCCTTCAAATCCATCGTGAACCGCTGTCTCGACCATCTTAAGACCTTGCAGACGCGGACACGGATTCAGAAGGACATCCACGAAAGCGGGAACAGGATGCTGTCCTATGAAATCAGCTCGCTCAGCAGCCTGAATCCGGAGAGCCTGTTCGCCGATGAAATCGAGGACATCGTGCGCAGATGCATAGAGGGGATGCCTGACATCACCCGCAAGGTGTTCCTCGCCAGCCGCATAGACGAAAAGACATACGGAGAAATTTCTGAGATTTACGGAATACCCGTCCGTCAGGTGACCGCCCACATCCAGTTCGCCCTGCGTTCCCTGCGAGGTGCTCTGAAGGACTACCTCCCTGTCCTGCTCGCACTCATGATGCTCCAGAAATCATCTTACGCCCCGACGGACACCGCGCCCGCACAGACAAAGGAAAACCCCGTCAATCTTCAGGAAAGCCGTCTGATTGACGAGGTTGTTGTCAATTTATTCAGGATGAGATGCAAGGCACTCGGCGAAGATAAAACCGCAGCAACCTTATGGTTGTGAGGATTTTATCAAGACGAGTAACGCAGCAGGTCGCCTTTTATTCAATTACTCGTCTTGCACCGTCGGAGATTACGACATCTATCACAATCGGATAATGCCCGTACTTCTCCATGAACGCCGCCTTGGCCTTTGCAATGAACGACCCGTAGAGTTCCTCCTTCACAAGATTGATGGTGCAGCCGCCGAAGCCGCCGCCCATGATTCTTGAACCGGTCACGCCGCATTCCTTCGCAATGGTGGCAAGGAAGTCAAGCTCCTCGCATGAAACCTCATAGTCCTTTGACATCCCCCAGTGGGTCTCATACATTCTCTCGCCGACAGTCTCGTAGTCGCCCTTGTTGAGAGCGTCGCAGACGTCGAGCACGCGCTTCTCCTCGCCGATGACATAGCGTGCACGCTTGTAGTCCTCCTCGGAAATCTTGTCCTTGATTGCGTCAAGCTGCTCCATGGTGGCGCCACGCAGGAACTCCTGACCGAGAGCCTTGGCAACCCTCTCGCAGGACGCGCGGCGGTCGTTGTAAGGCGAGCCCACAAGTTCGTGCTTCACGCAGGAGTTGAGAAGGACAAGCCTGTAGCCGTGCTGGCCCGGGTCGAACGGGAAATACTCGAACTCCATCGAGCGGCAGTCCAGACGCATAAGGTTACCCTTCTTTCCGAAAACGGAAGCGAACTGGTCCATGATTCCGCAGTTCACGCCGCAGTAGTTGTGCTCGGTGCTCTGGCCGATGCGGGCAAGTTCAAACTTGTCAATTCCGTTCTGGAAAATCTCGTTGAGCGCGAACGCGAATGTGCTCTCAAGCGCCGCAGAAGACGACATTCCCGCTCCGAGAGGAACATCCCCGGAGAAGACGGTGTCGAATCCCTCGACCTTTCCGCCTCTCTTTATGGTCTCGCGGCAAACTCCGAAGACATACTTCGCCCAGCTCTGAACCGGAGCGTCCTCCTCGTTGAGTCCGAACTCGCAGTATTCGTCGAGGTCGAGCGCGAAGGCCTTCACCTTGTTCGTTCCGTTGAGCCTGATTTCCGCCATGATTCCCTTGTCGATTGCGCCCGGGAACACGAATCCGCCGTTGTAGTCGGTGTGCTCTCCGATGAGGTTGATGCGTCCCGCCGAAGCGTAGAATTCTCCGTCACCTCCGAAAAGGGTGTCAAATTTCTTAGCAATTGCTTTCTTGTCCATATTAGTTCAGTTTTATAAATTTTGTAATCAGTATGTGTGTTCGCCGGCGAATTTTCGCCAAACGAAGCCAAAGTTATAAAAATTTTGGCTGAAATGAGCATAGGAAAATAGAATTTCGATGATTCTGAACGATATGTGCTGCAAAATGAGAATATTTGAATATTTTGAGGTCTATATTCTTTTCTCATCTGGCACATACGCCCGACCGAAGAAGTATCGGGCAATGGTCGCTCACGCCTCCGGCATACCTCGGACCGATATATGTGCGCAGGGGCTTGAATCCGGTGTGCGCCCTGTCCTCGGTCATCAGGAACGGAACCAGCACGACGCTCATCTCAAAGACTCTCCCGTTCCCGTCGGAGCCCCTTTCCACGAAGCCGTCGCCCATGCCGCCCAGACAGCTGCCAGGACGCGCCATATTCCCCACGAGAAAGTGGTCAATAAGTTCCCATCTCCCGTCGTACCTTATGCTTCCCTCTCCCCTTTCGGAAAGCGGCCCGGCGAGGTTCTCCAGCCTTCCTGCAAGCAGGCCGAACTGCGCACCGTCAGGAGTGTCATTGAAGTCTCCCATCGCAACAATCGGAGCGTCAGAAACCAGCGCTATCGAGTCGCACACATCCCTCAGGGCCGTCATAGCCAGTTCCCTGCTGCGCATCGAAGCCTTCGCCCCGGAGAACTTCGACGGATGATGGTTCACAAGCAGATGAATCCGTGACGGCTCCTCTCCTGAAAGCATCTCGACATACGCATACAGTATGTCTCGTGTAGGCATGACGTTTCCGTCGTCCCTCAAGATATGCACGGCCCTCGATGACAGAACCTTAACTCTGTCCCTTCGATAGAGCAGCGCGATGTCAATCCCGCGACGGTCAGGTGAATCATAGTGCACATATCCATAGTTCATTTTCTTCAGCACAGGAGAGTTCACCAGTCTGTTGAGCACGAAGCCGTTCTCCACCTCCGCAACGCCCACAATCTCCGGAGGCTCCCCGTCAGCGCAACAGTTCTCCCCAATCCAGAGCAGCGATTTCCCGACCATATTGCATTTTTTCGTGAACCGTGCCTTGGTCCACCTCCGGCTTCCCCTCGACGAAAAGTCCGAATCCGACGAAGACCCGCCGTCGTCGAAATAGTCGAAGAAATTCTCAAGGTTCCAGAACACGATGTCCCCCTGCGCCGCGGCCCTTCCTGCCGACACAAGCAGACCAACGCCCACAGCAACAGCCGCGAAAACATATTTCCGCAATGACATATATCCCGACATTTTATCGTTTCACAATATTACCTCACATATTACTTCACATATTCCCGAACATCAGCCAAATGTCGGAAGAATCGGTGAAATTGATTGAAAGAAAAAGAAAAACATTTGCTACTTTTGCAGTCCGATATTAAAAAAAGAAAAAAAATGTCACTTAAATGCGGTATAGTCGGACTTCCGAACGTCGGAAAATCCACTCTTTTCAATTGCGTAAGCTCGGGAAAGGCACAGAGCGCCAACTTCCCTTTCTGCACCATAGAACCTAACATCGGCTCGACTATTGTCCCGGACAAGAGGCTTGACGTGCTGAACGAACTGTGCCACCCCAAGAGCCTCGTGCCGGCGACGGTGGAAATCGTCGATATAGCGGGTCTCGTGAAGGGCGCCAGCAAGGGTGAGGGGCTCGGCAACCAGTTCCTCGCGAACATACGCGAGACGGACGCCATCCTCCATGTTCTAAGGTGCTTCGACGACCCGAACATCGTTCACGTGGAAGGTTCTGTGGATCCGGTCCGCGACAAGGAAGTGATTGACCTTGAGCTCCAGATTAAGGACCTTGAGACGGTGGAGAGCAGGCTCGTCAAGGTTTCAAAGCAGGCCAACACCGGAGACAAGAACGCGAAGAGGCTGATGGACATTCTGCTCCGCTACAAGGAGGCGCTTGAAAGCGGGCGGAGCTGCCGCAGCGTGAAGCTGGACAACCAGGAGGACGCGGCGCTTGCAAAGGAGCTGTTCCTGCTCACGGACAAGCCAATCCTTTATGTCTGCAACGTCGATGAGGCCTCGGCGAAGGACGGCAACAAGTATGTCGATGCCGTGCGCGAGGCGGTGAAGGACGAGGATGCGGAGATTCTAGTGATTTCGGCGAAGATTGAGTCGGACATCGCCGAGCTTGAGACCTACGAGGAAAGGCAGATGTTCCTTGAGGAACTCGGTCTTGAGGAGTCCGGCGTGGTGCGGCTCATCCAGTCCGCCTACGCGCTGCTCAACCTCCAGACATTCTTCACCGCCGGAGCCGACGAGGTACGCGCCTGGACCATACACAAGGGCGACAAGGCACCGAAGGCCGCCGGAGTCATCCACACCGACTTCGAGAAGGGCTTCATCCGCGCCGAGGTCATCAAATACGACGACTTCATCACGCTCAAGTCCGAGGCAGCCTGCCGCGCCGCCGGCAAGCTCGGCGTCGAGGGCAAGGACTACGTCGTGCAGGACGGCGACATCATGCATTTCCTGTTCAATGTGTAAAGGGTCATATATCGTTGCAAGCAATATGTCAATGACGCTGCCATAGCATCATCCGATGCAGTGGCTTCGTTTACTTTATTGGCATCGCCAGTATTACGAAAGGTGATACCCCCGTCCACGAATCCAGCGGGCGTTCTTTTAGAGTCATATAAACTCTGTTCAGAAAAGCATCCGTAATAATGGATGAATCCATCTCGTCCTTATTCGGAAATACAAGTGATGCGGCAACAAAAGAACCGGAATTATCGTATGCTATATTGAAAATGACAAAGTCTTGACTGAACTCGGAACACAAGTCCCTCAAAATAACATTATCCTCATTTTCAATAAACTGATTCAGCATTTTCTTTTGTAATTCTTTATATTCTTTTCCGTCTTTTGTCATAGGAATGCTCCTCTGACATTCTGCAACACTGTAATTACGATTAGCTTCTACAATAGATATGGAATGTTCTTCTCTTTTGAAAACTGCTCTATCATCTCCACAAAATGAAATGGGATAGCTCCATAAATCTAAAAACAACAGGAAAAATATGATGTTAATTCGTTTCATATCAATTTGTGCAAAAGCATATTACAAATATGAGCATTTATTTCAAACAAACAAGACAAAACAATAAAGGTGACCAGATTTTTCTGATCACCTTTTGTTTGTTATGCTAAAGCCTTTAAAAGTGCCTGAACGGAGGGGATGCATAAAAGGTGGGATACAGACCGCCTTTTAGGCGCCCCGACTAATAGAAGCGGGCGCGGTTGTCAGTGACGACATTCTCATTCATCACGCCGAGCAGCATCTGAGCCATGTACTGGTTCATCTGCGCGGTCTTGGAGTTTGCATCGTCCTCGGTGTAGAACGCGCCGGTCTCCTTGGCGGTGACGTTGAACACATAGATTCCGTAGCTGCCCTTCACAGGAGCCGAAATCTTGCCCTGCTCAGCGGATGTGACAGCACCGATGAAGGCCGGGTCGAGTCCCTGGGAGGTGAGCGACGAGAAGGTGATTCCGTCCTTCGTGCTGACCGTCGTCCCGAGAGCCTCGGCAATCGCGGTCATGCTGTCAAGACCGGCAATCTTCTCTGCAACTTCGGCAGCCTTGTGGTCGGCGAGCTTCTCGCGGTAGAGGATGTCCCTTATTACAGGGGAAACCTCCTTGAGGTCCTTGTAGCCGTCCTTGTTGATGCCGGTGAGCACCGCAACGACGAAATAGTCCTTGTTGATGTCGAAAATCTCCGAAACCTTGCCCTTCTTGGCCTCGAATGCCCAGCGGGTGATTTCCTTGGCATTGTCGATGGATCCTATGCGGCTCGCGCCCTCAACGAGGTTAGCGGTGTGGGCATATACGGCATTGGAATCAACCGCAGTGCGGAAATTCTTGTAGCCGCCGTTTGCATCCGACGCGAATTTCTTCGCCTTTGCATAGATGCCGTTGACGGTAGCCTTGCTTGCCACGGCCTCCTTCTCAAGGACAGCGACCTGCTTGGTCTCGACGCCGTTCTCTCTCTTGGTGTCAAGGATGCGAACGACATAGAAAGTGTTGTCATGCGAGAGCACCGGAGAAATCTCCTGTCCGTTGTTGTTGAAGACAAACTCGTCAACCTCGGGAGCGACGCTCTTGAGCTCTCCCTCCTTGTAGTACTTCTCGTCGAACTGGCAATAGTTCGAGAGAAGGAAGGACTTGACATTGGTAGTCTTGGCGAAATCATCGACCAGAGACGCGATGTCCTCGTTGGCCGAAGCGACGTCCTCCGGAGAAGGAAGGATGTCATAGACCACATACTCGATGTCGCGGCTCGCCTTCCGGGTGAAGAGTGACTTGTAGGCGTCCATCTTCTTGTGAGCCTTGTACCAGTCCTTGATTTCCGAATCGCTGACAACCACCGTCGTGTCCTGAGCAAATCCGAAAGGAACCATCACGAACTCGGCGTTCACGGAGTTGTTGTTGTCCGCAATCTCGTTCTCGATTCCAATCTCGTTCACGATGTTGCTCTCGGCGAAGAGAGAGAAGTACTTGGAGTAGTACTGCTGCGAGATGGCCGCGTTGCAGAGGTAGTTGAGAAGTTCCTTGTACCTTCCTGTCTGGTCCTCGCGGCAATAGTTCACGAAATTGAGGAAGACTTCCTTGTTGAAGCCGTTCTCGTCGGAGAACACCTGCGCGATTACAGGGGAAATGTTGTCGCCCGAGATGAGGTCAAGAGCCTCCTGGTTGCCGACATAGATGCCTGCGCTCTGGGCGTTAGGAATGAAATAATAGCTGTCGAAGAGTTCCTTCCATGCCTCGTCCCTGACATATGACTGCGCCTGCTCGGAATTGGCCTGAAAGCCGAGGAGTTCGAGCACGCCCTTTGTCTTTTCCACGTCCTTCTGGAAATCGACATAGGAAACCGACTTGCCGTCAATCTCGCCGACGTCATACTTTGAAGACATCGAGGAGGCGACGTTCTGAAGCGTGGTCGGGTCAATGATGAACGAGAGCAGCGCGATTGCGATAAGCACCGTAATCAGGACTCCGAACTTCACGCGGATTGTTTCAAGTACTGCCATAATTTATAATCTTTTAATTTATTTTCCTTTCATTATCGGGAGTTTAACCCAATGGGGTGCGAAGTTAGTAATTTTCCCTCAATTACACCACGATTTTTTCATAATTGAAGCATTTTGACGCTATTTTCTATGAACCGGACGCTGAACGGGCCCTATGAAATTGACCGAATCCACGTTCACCGCCGTGCTGTCCTGCGTCACTATGCCGTAGCTGTTGAACGGGCGGAAGATTACCGAATTTCTCGCCCGCTGGTCCGATTCCATGCCGTAGCCCTGCATGAAGCCGTCGGGAGAGTACATCTTCACGTAGCAGTCGGTCCAAATCTTCTCGTTCTTCTGGTCCCAGTAGAGCGTGTCCGTCTCCATGACCTCCCTCTTGATGAGGTTCTTCACCACGACGTTCCCGAAGGCCTCCCATGATTCACGTCCGTCGGAGTATTTCAGATGCCTGGCGTTCTCGGCGACTATCGAGGTTTCAAGCAGTCCGCCCTCGATGTAGCCATAGACGGCAAATCCCTTAGGGAAAAGCTGCGTGGAGAGCGTGTCGGTCTCGTAGCGCTCCATAAGAGGAGCCTCCATCCTCATCTGAATCTGCCCGTTCTGAGTCTGCACGGAAACTATGCTGTCGGCCGTCTGGACAGGCATCACGTTGATATCGACCGCGTCCTCCTCCGCCAGCTTTCCCTTGCAGGAATAAACGACGAAAGCAACCGCCGAAGCGGTTGCCAGCCTTATCATTATGCTTAGAAATCCTTTCACTGAAAGCCTAATTCTGCGTCCTCACCGTCGTCACGGCCCTCATTCCGCCGCAGTTCACGGTGTATGACTGTCCATCGAGAAGGTCGTACATGAACGCCTCGGCCTTCTGAGGATAGTACTTGCTGTACTGGGCAATCATGCTGTTGGCCTCGGCCGCAAGGCTTTCGTCGGCGTTCTTCGCCTTGTTCATGTAATCGACGGCGACCCAATACGGAGCGCGTGACTCTATTTCATTGCCGCGGCACACCTGAGAACCCCAGATGGTTCCTATCAGCATATAGGCCTTGCCAGCGTATGACGGGTCAAGTTCGGCGGACTTCTGCGCGGCGGAATAGGCCTTTGCGGAATGTCCGTTCTTGAAGCAGAATGCAGCAAGCTCGTAGTTGTAGGAAGCGTCAGTCATGTCGTCGGACTCCGGATATGCGATTGCCTCGTCCATGCACTTGATTGCCTCATCAACGTTGCCCCTTGAAGAATAGAGCTTGAAAAGGTAGTAGGCGGACTGGTAGGAAGGCTCAAGCCTGTTCATTGTGTTCACGGCATTGAGGAAGAGGTCGGTGTCGGCTCCCTCCTCGGTCTTGCTGAGCATGTTCACGATGTTCTTGGCAAGCTGGAGGTCGTCCGGAGCGGCCTCGAAGCGAGGCGTGAAAAGCGCCACAAGGCTTTCGCATGAGGCGACCTTGCTTTGGATGAAGATGTTCTCGATGTCCTCGGTCACCTTAGCCACGTCCTCCTTCTCCTTGTCGTTCTTGCACGGGGTCTTATCAAGGTTCTCTACGGCCTTCTCATAGACGTTGATTACCTGCTCCTCGTCGAGGACGCCGGACTTGTAGAGATCCACGGCGGCGTTGAGGTCGAAGAGGTAGAGGCTCGGCTTCGTGCTCACGCCGTTCTTGGCGATGATGTCCTCAAGACCCTCAAAAAGCCTCTTGCTGTCCCCTTTCACATAGTTCACGAGATCAAGACCCTTGTTGTTGAGGGCAGTCACGGCATATTTAGGGAAGAACTCGGCCCTCTGGTCATGAAGCGTGAGAAGGGTATCGACGAGCTCGTCCTTGTATATCGTGTTCTTGGCGTTCTGCGAAATCAGACGGCGGATGATTGCCGTTCCGTTTATGAGCATGTTCTGGTTCGCGGAAGGAGGGCAGGCACTGTAGGCCTTGCGCCAGTTAGGAGTGGCGTCATTATAGTTCTTCTGCTTGAAATACTCCTGATAGTAGGAAAGATACTTGATGCAGTTCGCACTGTCCGCGCCATATTTTCCCTGCGCGAAGAGGGTAATTCCCGATCCTGCAACAAGCACCGTGAGGAACAGGGTCAAAATCTTTTTCATATCCGTAAATTTTATATTTTCAAACACTTACACATTAAGGAGACAGACTCTAATTGTACCGCGGTTTCTGGAACCACACGTCATGTATGTTGAAGCCCACGACAAACTTGAAATATGTCTCGCTGACCATCATTCCCTTCGATGAGCCGCGACGGCCTATGTCAACCCCGAGGGATATTCCGTTGTACCACCTGAACACAGGAAGCGTCACTCCGAAGGTCACTCCGTAGGAATCCACGCGGTTGCCGTTCATCAGGAAATAGTCCTGGTCGTAATAGAGCCCGCCCCTGTATGCCACGCGCTTCATGTAGTAGCGGATGTCGTTTCTGTTAGGCACTATTTCGAATCCGGCACGGAACGACTGTGACACGGTAGATGAGAAATTTGCCTTCCCCGTTGCAGCGAAGCCCTTTCTCGACTCGAAGTTGGAGCCGCGCCAGTCCGAACGGAGGTAGTTGAACTCGGCCGACCAGCGGTCACCGCCCCTGAACGAAATTCCCACTCCGAGCTCGTCGGCGATGCGCGGAGCGTTTGAAGCCCCGGCCAGGGTGTCGGTGTAGGTCATCGACTTTATCGTATCCACCACGCTCGACTGGCTCGCATATGCGAAATGGTTTTCATAACCCCTGAGCTTGGTTCCGAGCCTGTAGGTTGCTCCGAGGGTCATGGAAACTGAAGGAGAAAGCTTCTGGTCGTACTGAACGCCGAACTTTCCGGTAAATCCGTGCAGGTTCAGCCTCGTTCCGTAGTTTATCGACCTGTAGGTGGAGTTCTCGAACGTCTCGTTGGAGTTTCTGTCCAGCTTGCCGAAGTAGTAGATGAACTCGGCCCCGACTGAAAACCGCTTCCAGAAAGTGGCTCCGGCGGAGGCGTAGAGCTGGTAGAGGCTGCCGTCACCGTAGGAATCGTAGGTAATGTTCCCGACATGGGCGATCTTGTCCTCGTCAGTTTCCTTGGAAGAGAAGCTGTAGCCGACGTCGCTGAAAGGGGAAAGCCCGACAAGGAACGCCGAAGATCTCCATATAGGGAAAGAAAGGACTATATCGTTGATGTTGAACGTGTTCTCCGCTCCCCTCTTGCCTGACTGGGCGTAAATCTTGTTGTCCTCGTAGAGTCCGAAGTCCGCCATGAACGCAAGCGTGTCCCTCACCGCGACGGCCGCCGGGTTGGCGACATTGATGAACCTCCTGTTGCGTGAAGCCACGCCTACTCCTCCCATGCTCCTCGACTGTGCGGTACCGCCGCGCGAAATCTCGCCTATTCCGTATATGGAATATGGAGAGAACGAGCCGTAGGTTCCCGTCGTCGAGGTCTGGGCAAACGCGCAGACAGCCGGGAGCAACAGCGCCGCAGCAACAAAAAATATCCTTATCTTATCTTTCACCATATCGCACAGCAATTAGAGCCAACCCCATCAGTACGAGATTGCAAACTACAAAGATGGAGTTTTTCATTCTTTTTGCAAAATAAATCGCATCACCACCCGTGAAAATTACGATATTTTCAGGGTGACGCGCAATATATCCCTCGATTTCAAATATTATACCCGATATGATTCCCGAATCAATCGACGACGTAAGCGAATCTCCCGTTTCCTCAACGGTTTCGGGAGTGTCCTGAAGAGGCAGCGACCTGGAGTAGCGGTTCACCGACTTGAAGCGCGTGCGGCAGCCCAGGGAGATGTTTCCTCCGCGGTAGTGCCCATCCGCGTCCATGAAATCTATGGTGAGTATGGTTCCGAAGTCGAAGATGGTGCATCCCCTGCCCTTGAAGAGGTACTGGGCGGAAATTACGGACGCGGCGCGGTCGGGGGTGAGAAAGGTCGGAAGGGCGTTGTCCTCAAGTATGAAGCTGTGCCCCGAGTCTATGAGTATGAACTTCGAGCAGCATGATTCGAACTTGCCTATCACTGACTGGGAAAATTCCCGCACCGTGCTCAGCACCATGACCTCGGGCCTGTTCCTTTCGACAAGTCCTAGTATGAATTCGGCGGTCCTTTCCCCCTGGTAGCGGAAAGTCTTTCCGAGTGTTATCCCGTCGGCCCAAGATGCCTTGAGAGCGGTGTAGCCGACATCAATCAGCAAGTTCATATAATCTCTTTTCGGCGAATTTCAGAGAATTGCGGAAATTTTCAAAATTCGGGCGGTAAATTTAGTAATTTTCGTCAAGCCGTCAAAAACTATTTCAGTTTGCCCAGCCGCGCATAGGCCTCAAAGAGGTCAGGAACGTTGCGTGAGACTATGCGCAGGCGGTTGTCGTTCTGCTTGAGGTCGAAGAACCTCTGATTGTCGTTGAGGCGTTCGAGGATGCGCTGGAAAGTCTTCGACTTATAGTATTGAGAGAGAGGATTCGAGATGAAGAAGGCTATCATGATGCCGTTCTTTATGATTATCTTCTCAAATCCAAGCTTCTCCCCGAGATGCCTGATGCGCACTATTTCCATAAGGCTCTCAAGCTCCGGAGGAAGCGGTCCGAAGCGGTCGGAGAGCTGGGTCTTCATCTTGTCAAGGCCGTCGTCGGAGGTTATGGAGTCGAGGTCCTTGTAAATCCTTATCTTCTCGGCCGTCATGCTTATGTAGGAATCCGGAATGAGGGCAACCTGGTCGGTCTCGATGGTGCAGTCGGAAACATAGGACTCGCTCACGTTGCGCGAGGTGAGCCCGGTCTCCACCCCGAGTTCCTCCATGGCCTCCGAAAGAATCTTCTGGTAGGTCTCGAAGCCCATGTCGGTGATGAAGCCGCTCTGTTCAGCCCCGAGAAGGTTGCCGGCGCCGCGTATGTCGAGGTCCTGCATGGCGATGTTGAAGCCGCTGCCGAGGTCGGAGAACGACTCTATCGCCTTGAGGCGGCGGCGTGCGTCCTCGGTGATGGAGACGAGCGGAGGCACAATCAGATAGCAGAACGCCCGGCGGCTGGAACGTCCGACGCGGCCGCGCAGCTGGTGAAGGTCGCTCAGACCTATGTTCTGGGCCTGGTTTATTATTATGGTGTTCGCGTTCGGGATGTCCAGTCCGTTCTCGATGATGGTAGTGCAGAGCAGCATGTCGTAGTCACCGGCCATGAAGTCGAGAATCCTGTCCTCCAGCTGCTTTGCCTCCATCTGTCCGTGCGCGATGCAGATTTTCATGTCCGGAACGAGCCCGTGGAGGATGTCATAAATAGACTGCAGCTCCTCCACCTTGTTGTGCAGGAAGAACAGCTGCCCGCCCCTGTTCAGCTCATAGTTTATGATTTTGCGGATTTCATCCCCGTCGAAAAGCATGATTTCAGTCTGCACCGGAATCCTGTTCGGCGGCGGAGTGGAGATGATAGAGAGGTCACGCGCGCCGAGGAGCGAGAACTGGAGGGTTCTCGGGATAGGCGTGGCGGTGAGAGTGAGCGTATCGACGGATTCCTTCATCTGGCGCAGCTTCTCCTTGGCCCCGACGCCGAACTTCTGTTCCTCGTCTATGATGAGAAGTCCCAAGTCCCTGAACTCGAAAGTCGAGCCGAGAATCTTGTGCGTCCCGATGAGAATGTCTATGGCCCCGCTCTTGAGCCTCTGCCTTATGTCGCCGATTTCCTTTGCGGTACGGAGCCTGCTCACAAAGTCTATATTGCACGGGAAATCCTTCAGGCGCGAGGAGAAGGTCTTGTAGTGCTGCAGCGCAAGGATTGTCGTCGGAACGAGCACCGCCACCTGCTTCCCGTCCGCAGCGGCCTTGAACGCCGCCCTTATCGCCACCTCGGTCTTTCCGAAGCCCACGTCCCCGCAGACGAGCCTATCCATCGGGCAGCTGTCCTCCATGTCCCTCTTGACCGCCTGCACGGCCTTTTCCTGATCCGGCGTGTCCTCGTACATGAAAGACGACTCCAGCTCGGTCTGGAGGAAAGTGTCGGGAGAGAAGGCGAACCCCTTCGACGCACGCCTTTTGGCATAGAGCCGGATGAGGTCCTTGGCAATGTCCTTGACCTTCTTCTTGGCGTTGGACTTGAGAGTCTGCCAGGTCTTGGAGCCGAGCTTGTAAATCTTCGGGGGCTCGCCGTCCTTGGAACGGTAGCGTGAAATCTTGTGGAGGGCATGAACCGATATGAACACGACGTCGTTGTCCTTATATATGAGTTTCACGACCTCGTGCATCCTCCCCTTGTCATCCTTCATCCTCACGAGTCCGCCGAATATTCCCACACCGTAGTCGATGTGGACGATGTAGTCCCCTATCGCAAATGAAGTCAAGTCATTGATTGTCAGCTGTTCGCTCTTCTCCACGGTACGGCGAAGGCTGACCCTGTGGAAACGGTCGAAAATCTCATGGTCGGTGTAGCAGCAGACCTTGTCCTCGCGGTCGATGAACCCGCTGTGGATGCTGTGCGAGGGGATGAACTCCGGCAGATACCCCTCGTTCTGAATCAGTATGCTCTCAAGCCTCTCAAGCTGCGAGCGCTTCTCGCCGTAGATGCAGACCCTGTAGCCGCTCAGGGTCTTTTCCCTTATGTCCTCAGTCAGAAGCTCGAAGTTCTTGTTGAACACCGGCTGAGGGGCTATGCTGAAACTCACCGGAACTACCCCCGAGGCCGAAATCGGAACCTCAAGGAAAACGCGGCGGAACTTCCGCAGAGAGGCGTAGAATCCCCTATCCTTATACATATCCGAAGAGTCGAGCCAGACAAGGGCGCCGTCCGGAAGCAAGTCGGTGACAGGAACAGCGGAGACGCCCGAGCCCCCTTCCGCCGACAGGTCCGCGAAAATCTCGACTTCGGAGAGCTTCTCCTTGGAAAGCTGCGTGTTGCAGTCGAAGACGCTGATGCCATCGACCTCGTCTCCGAAGAACGAGATTCGGTAGGGGTTGTTGAATGAATATGAGAATATGTCGACGAGAGCCCCCCTGACGGCATACTGCCCCGGTTCGCTGACAAAATCAACCCGCGTGAACCCCATAGAGAAAAGCCTGTCCGTGAGCTGCTCGCGGTCGTATTCGTCCCCTTCGCGTATCCTCATCACCGGAGCGTCGCCGCCCTTTGCCACGGGCTCCTCAAGCGCCTCGGGATAGGTGACGAAGAAAAGCTGGCTCTGCCCGTCATATTCCATCATCTTCCCTATCGCGGACGTCCTCTGCACACTCAGCGACGACTTGTAGTTGCTCTTCTCCATCTTCCGTCCGGAATCGGGGAGAAAGAACACGCGGTCGCCCTCGACGAGGTCATAAAGGTCGGAAGAGCAGTACTCGGCGGAGTCCCTGTCCGGAAGCACGATGAAGTTTATCCCCGGACGGCTGACCTGCGAGACGACGAACCATCTCGCGGAAAGGAAGAGCCCGGAACAGAACGTCTCCTCCGACTGCCCTATTTTCTCCGCAAGTTCCGCGACGGACTTTTGACTTATTAACAAATCCTTCATTTTTCTGTTGATAACAGGTTGAAAAGCCTGTTGAAACAAATTTGAAACTATTTTTTGAAATCCCGTAAGTTCATATATACCCGGCTTTTTCCCGGAAAAGCAACAATGTCCCGACTTTTTTATCCAGCGACTTACCAGAGGCTTATCAACAGTTTTCAACAAGACAAAGACATTGTCATACAACACATTGCCGACATTATCAACAAATCAACAGCCGTAAAATCATCATCACATAAAAATAAAAATATCTTCCTCTTTTATTATGAAATTCTCAAAAAATGACTTGCCACATCTTATGTATTCTTTTTGGTCTATATTTATTTTCTCATCAGTCATGTACCTCCAGTACACTCCCTCTTCAAAAATAAATCTATACTCAAAAATAATCCTCAATCTGAGGCAATTTATTTTTCTCAAATTTCTATATTTGTGCAAAATTAGCCGGACGATGGAGACAGACTTCAATCCGCGCGACGTCAGCGCGGGCAAAGATAAGGAAATTGACGGAATAATCAGACCGCAGGACCTCGGAGATTTCTCCGGACAGGACAAAATCATAAAAAACCTCAAGATTTTTGTGGCGGCAGCCAAGATGAGAGGGGAGACCCTCGACCATGTGCTGTTTCACGGGCCTCCGGGACTCGGCAAGACCACGCTCGCGCACATCATAGCGAACGAGCTGGGAGTCAATATGAAAGTCACCTCCGGCCCGGTTCTGGACAAGCCCGGTGACCTCGCAGGACTGCTCACATCGCTGGAGGAGGGAGACGTGCTCTTCATAGACGAGATTCACAGGCTTTCCCCGGTCGTCGAGGAGTATCTCTATTCGGCGATGGAGGATTTCGTCATAGACATAATGGTCGATAAAGGGCCAGGCGCAAGGTCCATTCGCTTGTCACTCAATCCGTTCACCCTCGTTGGCGCGACGACCCGCAGCGGACTGCTGACCTCGCCTCTACGTGCGCGTTTCGGGATAAAGTGCGCCATGGAGTACTATGACACGCCTACGCTTCAGAAAATCGTCGAGAGGAGCGCCGGGATTCTGAACGTTCCGATTGACGACGCGGCTGCGTATGAGATTGCGCTGCGCAGCCGGGGAACTCCGCGTATAGCGAACTCCCTGCTGAGGAGAGTCAGGGACTTCGCGCAGGTCGTGGGGAACGGGAGCATAGACCTTGGAATCGCAAGATATGCCCTCGACGCGCTGAACATAGACAAGAGGGGACTGGACTCGATTGACAACAAGATTCTCCGGACCATAATCACCAAGTTCAAGGGCGGCCCGGTCGGGGCGAACACCATAGCCACTGCAATCGGTGAGGACCAGGGGACGCTTGAGGAGGTGTATGAGCCGTTCCTTATCAAGGAAGGATTCATCATGCGCACGCCCCGGGGCAGGGAAGTGACGGAACTTGCCTACGCCCACCTCGGCATCGACCGTCTGCATCCCGACGAGAATCTGCTTTTTGACTGACGCGGCTGACTTTTATCTGATATCCCCTGTCATTTCGAGCGGAACGGAGTGGAGGCGAGAAATCTTTGCGCAAAGATTTCTCACTTCGTTCGAAATGACAATAATGGGAATCGAAATGACAATAATGGAATTGAAATGACAATAATGGGAATCGAAATGACAATATGGAATTGAAATGACAATATAGGAATGAACGAAAGATTTGCTAACTTTGCAGGCTGATATATTTTGAATCAGATTTTTGAGGACAGATTTATTTTGGGCAGAGGGAGCATACTGGGGTATGTTACCGATGATAAAATAAATATGAACCCCAAAGACATTCAAAAAGATTTTTCTATAAACCTTATATATAATGGCAAAAGAATTGATTTCAAAGATTCCTGAGGGTCCTTTGGCCGAAAAATGGACAAAGCACAAGTCTCAGATCCGGGTTGTATCGCCCGGCAACAAGAGAAAGATGGAAATCATTGTCATCGGCACGGGTCTGGGAGGAGCGTCTGCAGCCGCTTCCCTCGGCGAGCTCGGCTACAACGTGAAGGTCTTCTGCATCAGCGATTCACCTCGCCGCGCACACTCGATTGCGGCACAGGGAGGCATCAACGCCGCGAAGAACTACCAGAACGACAACGACTCCATCTACCGCCTGTTCTACGATACAATCAAGGGCGGTGACTACCGTAGCCGTGAAGCTAACGTCTATCGTCTTGCGGAGGTCAGCAACAACATCATCGACCAGTGCGTCGCGCAGGGTGTTCCTTTCGCGAGGGAATACGGCGGACTTCTCGCAAACCGCTCTTTCGGCGGGGCTCAGGTGAGCCGCACCTTCTACGCCCGCGGACAAACCGGACAGCAGCTCCTCCTCGGGGCATACGCCGCTCTCAACCGTCAGATTGCTGCGGGAACGGTCAAGTCCTATCCGCGCCACGAGATGCTTGACGTCGTCCTTGTCAACGGCGAGGCGAAGGGCATCATAGCGCGCAACCTCGTGACCGGTGAAATCGAGCGCTTCGGCGCCCACGCGGTCGTGCTTGCCTCAGGCGGATACGGAAACACCTACTTCCTTTCCACCAACGCGATGAACTCCAACGGTTCGGCTGCATGGCAGTGCTACAAGAAGGGTGCGTTCTTCGCTAACCCTTGCTTCGCGCAGATTCACCCGACCTGCATCCCGGTTCACGGCGAACAGCAGTCGAAGCTTACTCTTATGTCCGAGTCCCTGCGCAACGACGGACGTATCTGGGTTCCTAAGAAGCTTGAGGACGTGGCTAAGCTCCGCAAGCATGAGATAAAGGCTTCCGACATTCCTGAGGAAGACAGGGACTACTACCTTGAACGCCGCTACCCGGCATTCGGAAACCTCGTTCCCCGTGACGTCGCTTCGCGTGCCGCAAAGGAGCGCTGCGACGCGGGCTATGGCGTAAACGAGACCGGTCTAGCCGTTTTCCTTGACTTCAAGACTGCCATCGAGCGCCTCGGCAAGGACGTCATCAAGGCACGCTACGGCAACCTCTTCCAGATGTACGAGAAGATTACCGCCACCGACCCTTACAAGGAGCCGATGATGATCTATCCGGCAATCCACTACACCATGGGCGGCCTATGGGTTGACTACAACCTCCAGACTACCATCCCTGGTCTTTACGCGATAGGCGAGGCAAACTTCTCCGACCACGGTGGAAACCGTCTCGGCGCGTCAGCCCTCATGCAGGGTCTTGCCGACGGATATTTCATCCTCCCTTACACCATCGGCGACTACCTCGCATCCAAGTTCAAGGAGCCAAAGACAGACATCGGGGCTCCTGAGTTCGAGGCGGCGGAGAAGGCAGTCCGCGCCAAGATTGACAGGCTTCTGTCCATCAAGGGCAAGGAGTCCGTTGACACCATCCACAAGAAGCTCGGTCACATCATGTGGGAGCACGTCGGGATGGCCCGCAACGAGGCCGGCCTGAAGGAGGGCATTCAGATGATTCGTGAGCTCAAGAAGGAGTTCTGGAGCAATGTCTATGTCGCAGGCGTTCAGGGCACGTTCAACCAGGAGCTTGAGAAGGCGCTGCGCCTTGCCGACTTCCTCGAAATCGGTGAGCTCATGGCTCTCGACGCCCTTGACAGGCGCGAGTCCTGCGGAGGTCATTTCCGCGAGGAGATGCAGACCGAGGACGGAGAGACCAAGCGTGACGACGAGCATTATATGTACGTTGCCGCGTGGGAGTATAAAGGTGACGGCGTTGAGCCTGAACTTCACAAGGAGCCTCTCAAGTACGAGAACATTCACATAGCGACAAGAAATTATAAAGACTAAACGAGATGGATTTGACTTTGAAAGTATGGCGTCAGAAAAACGCCAAGGAGAAAGGGCATTTCGAGACCTATCAGGTCAAGGGCATTTCGCCTGACAGCTCTTTCCTTGAGATGCTTGACATCCTCAATGAGCAGCTTATCACGGAGGGTATGGATCCTGTCGCTGTCGAGAAGGGATGCAAGTCATCGGGACCGGTTTCCTTCGACCACGACTGCCGTGAGGGAATCTGCGGTGCCTGCTCACTCTATATCAACGGACGCGCCCACGGACCTGACGACGAGGTCACTACCTGCCAGCTCCATATGCGCAAGTTCAAGGACGGCGACACTATCACCATCGAGCCTTGGCGCAGCCACGGCTTCCCTGTAATAAAGGATCTTGTCGTTGACCGTCAGGCGTTTGACAAGATTCTTCAGGCCGGAGGGTATGTCTCTGTAGGAACCGGCGGAGTGCCTGATGCCAATGCCATTCCCATTCCTCGCGAAAAGGCCGAGGAGAGCATGGACGGCGCTGCCTGCATCGGCTGCGGAGCCTGCGTAGCAACCTGCAAGAACGGCTCGGCGATGCTCTTCGTCGCTGCCAGGGTAAGTTCTCTCGCCCTTCTTCCGCAGGGTAAGGTAGAGGCCGCGAAGCGCGCGAAGGCGATGGTGGCCAAGATGGACGAGCTCGGTTTCGGTGCCTGCACCAACACCCGTGCCTGCGAGATGGAGTGCCCTAAGCACATCACCGTCTCTCACATCGCGCGCCTGAACCGCGAGTTCCTATGCGCTAAATTCCAGGACTAAAGGACGGAGCCCTAAAAGGCGGTCTGCTGCGTTGGATGTTTTTATGCATCCCCGTCATCATAGTTTTTGTAAAAGTGAAAAGAGCCTGCTGTTTAATTTTCAGCAGGCTCTTTTTTTTCAATAAAAATTCAAATTTAAGGATGAAGGGCAAGGCTTGGCATTCGCCTTAAATTAGGATCTTTACCATAGGAAATTGTTGAAGGGATAGCGCCCGGCGTGAATTTCCGCGACCATTTTGTAGAGGTCCGCGCGGAGCTTGTCCATGCCGATTTTCTGCTTTGCCGAGATGAATATGCACGGGGTGTTCTCCTTTGCTATCCATGAGTTCTTGTACTCCTCAAGCGTGTAGTTCTCCGGCTTCTTGGGCTCGAGGGAAAACTCGTCGTACTCCTCGTGACGATATGCGTCAATCTTGTTGAAAACCACGAATATAGGCTTGTTGATTGCGCCTATGTCGCGCAGGGTCTCGTTCACCACCCGGATGTGCTCCTCGTGGTTGGGGTGTGATATATCGACCACGTGCATCAGGATGTCAGCCTCCCGCACCTCGTCAAGCGTGCTTTTGAAGGCCTCCACGAGCTGCGTTGGGAGTTTTCTTATGAATCCCACGGTGTCGCTCAGCAGGAACGGAACATTCTCAATCACGACTTTCCTCACCGTCGTGTCAAGCGTCGCGAACAGCTTGTTTTCTGCGAAGACGTCGCTCTTTGCCAGCGTGTTCATCAGGGTGCTCTTTCCGACGTTCGTGTAGCCGACAAGGGCTATGCGCACGAGGGAGCCCCTGTTTCCGCGCTGCGAGGCCATCTGTTTGTCAATCTTCTTGAGCTGTTCCTTCAGCCTTGCAATCTTGTCCTGAATGATTCGCCGGTCGGTCTCAATCTGCGTCTCTCCAGGTCCCCTCATTCCGATGCCTCCCTTCTGCCTTTCGAGGTGCGTCCACATTCGTGTGAGCCGAGGAAGAAGATATTGATACTGAGCGAGTTCCACCTGTGTCTTTGCATACGCCGTCTTTGCCCTCTGGGCGAATATGTCCAGAATCAGGTTTGTCCTGTCGAGAATCTTGATGTTCAGTTCGCGCTCTATGTTCCTCAGCTGGGTGGGGGAGAGTTCGTCGTCGAATATGGCGACGTCAATCTCATTCTCCTCTATGAATGTCTTGATTTCCTCAAGTTTGCCGCTTCTGATGTACGTTCTCGGGTCCGCCTTATCGACCTTCTGCACGAAGCGTCCGCGCCCCTCCACGCCCGCCGTTTCGGCCAGAAATTCGAGTTCGTCGAGGTATTCGTTCACCCTCGCCTCCTCGTCTCCCTGCTTCAGCACTCCGATGAACACGGCCTTCTCGACATATTTTTTTATAATTATAGGCTCTGAATTAAGCATATTGAATATCTTTTGGTCTATAAAAAAGGCGACCGAATTGCTTCAATCGCCATTTCATTTTTTAGCTTGCGAGTGAAACGCAGCTATCCGCTTATTTATGCGAGCGTACTATCGCAGCTGGAAAAATACAGGGAAGGTGTATGTTACAGGCACCGCACGGTCACGCTGTTTTCCCGGACTCCATTTCGGTGACATTGAGACAACTCTCACCGCCTCCTTGTCAAGTGAAGGATCGACTCCTCTGAGCACCTTCACCTTTGTGACCGTTCCGTCCTTCTCAACCGTGAACTGGAGGGTAACGCGGCCCTGAACGCCGTTCTCCTTGGCAATTTCGGGATAGACGAGCCTCTTGTTCACCCACTTTGAGAAATCGTTTGCATCGCCTCCCATGAATGAAGGCTTCTCCTCCACGAGCTGGAACGGAATGGCTTCCTCTTCGACCACCTCTTCCTGAACGTTCTCCACATAGTCCATGATTTCAACTCCCATGTTGTTGTCGTCCTCAAGGGAGAGGAAATCGTTGTCAATCTTGATTTCGTCATCGACGATGTCGATCTGGTCGGAAAGAACCGGAATCTTCGGAGCCTCAGGTGGCGGTGGCGGCGTCTCCTGAGTGATAGGAATGATTTCCTCTTCCTGAACTACCTGATTGTCAGCTTCGAGCGTGCTCACCTGCGCATCCCTTGACGTCCAGTTGAACGCCACATAGACCGCAACCAGGGCAATTACCAGTCCGATTTCCACGAACAGCAATTTCTTGTTCTCAAGACTTGCTTTTGGTGACTTCTTAACTTCCATATTGTATAGAATCTGTTTTTATTTATTTTCTCCTTTGTTTCCCCGGTGTCAGGCTTCTTTGTCTGCCATAAGCCGGAGGCCATAAAGTCGTGTAAAGTTAGAAATAATAATTTTTATAACAAACTTTTTGTTTATTAGTTGTAGATTTGCAGACGATTTTGGCGGCCCTGCGACGGGTCTCCGCGATTTTTTTGCGTATGATTTCATATTACTTTCAGGACACCGACTTTGTTTTCCGCGACCGCAGGAAGACCAACGAATGGCTCAAGCTTGCGGCAGAGAGCGAAATTTTCCGGATTGGGGACATCTCGATAATCTTCTGTTCGGACAATTATGTGCTCGACATCAACCAGAGGTTTCTTCACCATGACTATTTCACCGACATAATCACCTTCGACTACTGTGAGGGTGACCGGCTCTCGGGGGACCTCTTCATCAGCGTCGATTCCGTCCGTGAGAATGCCGTCGAGTTCGGCTCCGGGTTCAAGGAAGAGCTTAACCGTGTCATAATCCATGGACTTCTTCATCTCATGGGATATGACGACCATACGGGCGAGGACGTTAAGATGATGCGCTCCAAGGAAAACTACTATCTTTCGCTGCGTGAACTTCTGTAATGTAAATTGAATTATTCTAAATTATATGAATAGTTTCCGTGAATATGACGTCATCGTCGTCGGGGGAGGCCACGCCGGATGCGAGGCTGCCATGGCGGCGTCTTCGCTCGGTTCGAGGACTCTGCTGATTTCGATGGACATGAACAAGTTCGGCCAGATGTCCTGCAACCCTGCTGTGGGCGGGATTGCCAAGGGGCAGATTGTCCGGGAGATTGACGCGCTCGGCGGATGCATGGGGATCGTTACTGACCTCTCGACTTTGCAGTTCCGGATGCTGAACCGCTCAAAAGGTCCGGCAATGTGGAGTCCGCGTGCGCAGTGCGACAAAAACCGCTTCAGCAAAATTTGGCGAAAATTGCTCGAAAGTAATTGTAAATTAGATATTTATCAAGATACTGTCGTCGAATTTCTCTTTGACAATTCAAAAATCACGGGCTGTCGCACACAGACCGGTGCAATTTTCAAATCTCAGACGGTTATTCTCACCGCCGGAACCTTTCTTTCCGGGCGGCTTTTCATAGGTCACAACGATTTTGTCGGCGGACGGATAGGTGAGATGTCCTCCTTCGGTCTCACCGAACAGCTCAAGTCCATGGGTATCCGTACCGGTCGGATGAAGACCGGCACTCCTCCGAGAATTGACATTTCGTCCGTCGATGTAGAGTCGCTTCCTGTTCAAAAGGGTGACGATTCTCCCGAGAAGTTTTCATTTCTCCCTTTTCTCTCTTCGGTGCAGGGGGGAGGGACTCAAAGCGACTGTTTCATTGTTCATACCAATGAGGAGGTCCACGACATCCTTCGTTCCGGCTTCAAGGACTCGCCGCTTTTCTCGGGAAAGATTACCGGCATCGGTCCTCGCTATTGCCCGAGCATAGAGGATAAGCTGCGTACTTTTGCCGACAAGACCGAGCATCAGCTTTTTCTTGAACCTGAGGGGTGTGACACCAACGAGTTTTATCTTCAGGGCTTCTCCTCTTCTCTTCCTTTGGAAATTCAGCTTGAGGCGCTTCACCACATCAAGGGTCTTGAGAATGTCAGGATTTTTCGTCCGGGCTATGCCGTCGAGTATGACTATTTCGACCCTACGCAGCTGAAGGCCTCGCTTGAGCTCAAGACCTTGGACGGACTTTTCTTCGCCGGGCAGATTAACGGAACGACCGGGTATGAAGAGGCGGCCGCCCAGGGTCTCATGGCCGGCATCAATGCCCACCTGAAAGTAATCGGGCGTGACCCTTTTGTCCTGAAGAGGGATGAGGCTTATATCGGGGTGCTTATCGACGACCTGATTACGAAGGGCGTTGACGAGCCGTACCGGATGTTCACCTCGCGTGCCGAATACAGGATTCTTCTTAGGCAGGACAATGCAGATTTCCGGCTTACCCCGCTTTCTCATCAGATTGGTCTGGCAGATGATTTCCGCTACGATTTCACCATGCGTAAATACGAGGCCGCCTCCAGGATTGAGAGCTTCTTTGACGATTATTCAATTCGCCCGGAGAATGTGAACGATTACCTTCGTTCCAAAGCTACTGCCGCAATTCCTTCGCGTCGAAAGATGTCAGATTTGATTTCACGTCCGCAGGTCGATGCTTCAGAAATTTTGCAATATGTTCCACGTGGAACATTGGAGAAGTATGGAGTTGAAAAGGAGGCTTTGTCTCTATGTCCTGAAAGTGTTTTTCGTTCCGGTGATTTGCTCCGCGTTAGAGCCGCCGCTACTGTCGGTCTAATTCCTGATGTTTCCGAGCAGGATTCGGCCGCTATTGAAAAAGAGATGTATTACGCCACGCTGATAGATATAGTGGATATTCATATTAAATATCGCGGCTATATTGAACGCGAGCGTCAGGTTGCGGACAAGATTCGTCGGCTGGAAAATCTTGTTATTCCGGAGGGGTTTGATTTCGATAGGGTAGAGTCGCTTTCTATCGAGTGCAGACAGAAACTGAAGAGATACGCTCCGCGCACTATCGCTCAGGCATCGCGTATTTCCGGAGTTTCTCCTTCTGATGTCTCTGTCCTTCTTGTTTATTTTGGCCGATAAGATTTATTTCCGGGCGACTTTGCTGACGAATGCGAGGTTCGTTGGAGTGTAAGTCTTGTTTGTTGGTGGCGCCACTTCTCGGGCGGCTTGATTGTCGGATACAATGAGTGCTGAAGTAAGATATTGTTCCACGTGGAACAATATGAAGTTCGGGGAATATACATTCCAGGTTCTCCGTGGGAGACTTTTTGTGGGCTTTAGAGTTTCTTCAGGGCTGATTTTATCAGCTGCTCCAAGCTTGCATCTGGGCTCTCTTTGATGACGGAGGCGAGAGTTTTTGTGACATTCGGCTTCGTGAATCCGAGCATGACAAGGGCTGTGGTTGCCTCTTCGAGATTCGGATTGCCTCCCGTCTGAAAAATCGTCGTTTGCTCCGTTCCTGCGCCCTTGGTGATTTTGTCCTTGAGTTCGAGAATGAGGCGCTGTGCGGACTTCAGCCCGATGCCCTTTATGCTCTTTATCCTGTTTATGTCTTCCGAGAGAATGGCGTTGCGGAGTTCGTCGGAACTCATTGACGACAGCATCATCCTTGCCGTCGCCGCACCGACTCCCGAGACTCCTATCAGAAGCCGGAACAATTCGCGCTCGTCTTTCGTGGCGAATCCGAAATACTGTTCGTCGTCCTCGCGGAGGTAGTGGTGGATATAGACGGTAGCCTCGCCCATGGTCTTGAGCACCTCAAAGGACTGGAGGGAAATAAGAATCTTATAGCCTATTCCGTGGCATTCGAGCGTCATTTCGGTCGGAAGAATTTCGGCTATAGTTCCCTTGATGTAATCTATCATATCTGTTTATTTTTATTGGGAAACCTTCAAAAATTCGGTATCGCTACAAAAGTAGAATAATTTTTCACAAGATAGAAGAGTATTTTGTATTTTTGCATTTCTGTGCGGTGTATGGCGATGAGCCGGCGTCGCGAGTTATGACACGAGAAAATGAAAATTGAAGAAATAAGATCAAGATTTCCGGCGCTTTCGGAGACTGTATATGGCAAGCCTCTAGTCTATTTGGACAATGCGGCTACATCTCAGCGTCTCGATTCTGTGCTTCAGATGCAGGATTTGTACTCAAGGACGGCGAACGCCAATATCCATAGGGGTGTGCACCGGCTTTCAAGTCTGGCCACGGAGCATTATGAACAGGCCCGCGACGCGGTCAGGGATTTCCTTAATGCTGAATTCCGCGAGGAGATAATACTTACTTCCGGTACCACGGAATCAATCAACCTTGTCGCGTATTCATTCGGTGAGGCCTTCGTGAGGGAGGGGGACAATATTGTTGTTTCTGCCGTGGAGCACCATTCCGACATCGTCCCTTGGCAGCTGCTCTGCCGGAGAAAAGGGGCGAGTCTTAGGGTTATCCCCGTCGGAGACGACGGCACTCTGCGTGTCGATGAACTGGAAAATCTCATTGACGAAAGGACTCGGATAGTTGTGGTGGCCCAGGTTTCTAACGTTCTCGGAACCGTGAATCCTGTCAGGGACATTGTTTCCTTCTGCCACGAGCGCGGTGTCCCGGTCCTGGTCGATGGCGCCCAGGGCATTGTCCACTGCGGAGCTGACGTGCGGGAAATGGATTGTGATTTTTATGCCTTTTCGGGGCACAAGGTTTATGCTGCCACGGGAACAGGTGCGCTTTATGGAAAGAAGAAGTACCTTGAGGCGATGCCTCCGTTCCTCTCCGGAGGGGAGATGGTCGGCACTGTCACTTTTGAAAGCACCACCTACGCGCCGCTTCCGATGAAATTCGAGGCAGGTACACGGAATTTTATCGGTCAGGCTACCTTGAAGCCGGCCTTGGATTTTGCTAAAATATTGACTGATAGTGAAATAGTTAAATATCAGAACGAAATTTCCGACTTTGTTTATGACGAGTTGATTTCGGACACTCGCATAAGGCTGTACGGAACGGCAAAGCCGAGAGTTCCCGTCTTTTCTTTCTCCGTTGAGGGAGTTCATCACGAGGACCTTGCCCAGATTCTCGACAAGATGGGGGTTGCCGTGCGTTCCGGACAGATGTGTGCGGAGCCTGTCATGACCCGTTTCGGAGTGACCGGAATGCTGCGCGCTTCATTCGCCGCCTACAACACGCTTGAGGAGGCCGAGACTTTCCTGCGATGCCTTGACAGGGCGATAGGGATGCTGTCGTAGTTGTCGGACGGAAGGTCTGACTCTGGGGTCGGAGAGGGATTTACATGGTGTTGGAATCAGTTTTGTATGATTTTTTGAAGGTTTTTTAATGTGGCTTCGCGGATGCGGGGCGTAAATGTGAATGAATATGGCAGAGAAAAGCTTGCAGGAAGTGGAATCCGAGGTCGTCGATGAGTTCGCGATGTTCGACGAATGGCTCGACAAATATGAATATCTCATAGAACTCGGAAAATCCATGAAGGGGTATCCCGAGGAAGATAAGACAGATGAGCATCTGATAAAGGGTTGTCAGTCAAGAGTTTGGCTTAATTGGAAATATGAGGCTGGCCGTCTTTGGTTCAATGCGGACAGCGACGCGATTATAACCAAGGGAATCATATCCCTGCTCATCCGCATCTATTCCGGGCGCACCCCGCAGGAAATCGCGGGCTCAGACTTCTCGGTCGTCGAGAAAATCGGCCTGAAGGATAATCTTTCCCCTACGCGGGCCAACGGGCTTGCGTCGATGATTGAGACAATACGGAATGCAGCCGCCGCACAGCTCTGCATCGATGCCACGAATATGCAGGCACTTGTCGGGTAGGCGATGTCTTTACCCGCCGGCATTTGCTTCAAAGTCAGTTTCCGCCACAGGTATGAAAATTCCGAACGGCGCTTTAGAGGTTTCTTAACAGTAAGTATATGGCACTTGAAGGTGATATAATACGCGCATTGAGACAGGTCTATGACCCGGAGATTCCGGTGAATATCTATGACCTTGGCCTCATCTATGAACTCAAGGTTGATGAGGAGCATAACGTTTTCATTCAGATGACCCTGACGGCTCCCAACTGCCCGATGGCTGACTATGTGGTCGATGAGGTGCAGAAGTCGGTCGAGGATGTTCCGGGAGTTGTCAGCGTGAGGGTTGAGCTGGTCTTTGAGCCGGCGTGGGACAAGAGCAGGATGTCGGAGGAGGCTCTCGTTGAACTTGGTTTAGATGAATAGGGGCGGGGCGCCTAAAAGGCGGCCTGCCCTTGTATTTAGACCCCTCCCGTCCCCTCGAAGGGGAAGTGGTGCTCCGTGCACACTATCGCACATGGCTCTCGCTTCGTTGTTCTCCGCACGACGCTGATGCGTCTTGTTTTGTCTCGGTTGTTATATCTGCACCAGTTCAGTTTGCATCCCGTTCCTTTTTGTTTTGATTATGACATTTTTTAGTTAGTATGAATAGTTTTCATATTCCTGTATATTTCTCGTTGGGGAGTAATCTGGGGGACAGGCGGAGGAATATTTTGGAGGCTGTGAGGCTGATGGGGGAGAGGTTC
The DNA here is from genome assembly GCA_934725015.1 of uncultured Bacteroidales bacterium. GTDB lineage: Bacteria > Bacteroidota > Bacteroidia > Bacteroidales > UBA932 > Cryptobacteroides. Next base: position 365,777 of record CAKVAS010000001.1, on the reverse strand, counting down.
TCCGAGATGGAGGGCTCGGAGCGGAGGCCTGTCGCCGTTTCCTCTCTGATAGAGACGGAGCCCTGGGGCTTCGAATCCGAGGACAAGTTCCTGAACGCTGCCGTGCGCTTCGACCTTACCTCGTCTCCGCATGACATACTCAAGGCAGTCAAAATCATTGAAAGGCAGCTCGGACGCGAAACGCGCTCGCCCGTCTATGACCCCGAAGGCAGGAGGATATACACTTCACGTCCCATCGACATCGACATTCTCCTCTACGGTGACGAAAAAATAGATACCCCCGATCTCATAATCCCGCATCCCCGGATGCACGAACGCGATTTCGTCCTCATTCCCCTCCGCGAAATCGGTGTATCTTTTTGAAATAGAGTGCTTTCATCATCCAGAATATACTCCAATGGCCGTCGCCTGAAAAGTTTCATATAGTTTCACTATATAATAAACTGAAAGATAGTAAGTTATGTGATTTTTCCAAAAATGAAACATTGTGGATTATGTTGGGTAAAATTCTGTGTGTCAACTCGTTATGTGTGAATTGACAGATGAAGCGATGTGAAACATTTTATTTGCTCATAATGAATATTCTTCATAACTTTAGCCGCACTAAATTTTAGGACATATGAAACGATTTCTTATTCTGCTCTTGGCGCTTGCCCTGGCTGTTCCGACTCAGGCGCGCAGACAACCGAATGTGCCTCAGGCGTATGCCTATGGCAGCTCATTGGACATTCAGGGAGGATTTGTGGGTATGCCTTTTTCCGTTTCCGGAGATGCCGGCAAGGCCTGCGGATTAGGTGGCGGCGGAGAGTTTCAGATGCGTTACAGCCATTTCTTCGGGAAACACTGGGGCGCTTTCGTTTCCTTCTCCTTTCTCGGGACTGACATTGACGACGTGAGCTATTTCGGAACCGTGAACAGGGCCGACGGAGGGCGCTACCGCTACGGGAGGCTTACCAACGACATCTATTATTTCGAAAACGGAAAAAATCTCCTGGGACGGGACAACAGTTTCTCTGCGACCGCGTTTCAGGTCGGTGCTGCCTACCGCTACGATTTCGGAGGCTGGAGCCTGCGTCCCATGATTGGTGTCGGACTCGGGATTTTCGACGGAAACGCATTCAGTTACAGACGCATTCCTCGTGACGGCAGCGCTCCGACCGGAGTTGCATATCATGTTTCTGAAAGTTATCTGGACTATATGGCGGATCCCGTGTACGACAACAGGAGCAGCTTAACTGCGGTACTTTCGGCATCCCTTCAGCTGACATATACTTTCAACCGCCATTTCTACATTTCCGCGGAGTGCGGCTTCAAATGCTTCCCGAACAGCTTCAACTACGAGAAGGTCAGCTATCAGTTCAAGAAGGCGTTTGAACCGACCAACTGGGCTGAATCGGTGGCATGGTCGGAACTGGAGGACAGATATGTCCTTGACATGGATTCCGCTGTCAGCACGGCGGCAAGGCTTCCGTTCAATTTCCTGAACATCAATTTCGGAATAGGCTGGAACATAGGCATGAACCGCTACCAGTCAGGCAGGTACTCAAAATAAATCGGATTGTTATGAAAAGGCATATATTTTATGCGGTTCTTTCCGCACTGGTGGTTCTTATGGCAGCCGTTTCCTGCCATCGTCATGATATGGACTTCGACACGGCGCCGGAGAATTACTATCTGCTTACGCTCGAGAATCAGAGCAATACGGACATCGTCTGGTTCGTGCCCTATCACAGCAAAGGCACCGACGCTCGGGAAGACGAGCTTCCTGCAAGCCTTTCCGGCACGGACAACTGCCGCTTTGTCACCAAGGCTCACGAAAGGACAAGCGTGAATGTCACCGAGGACAAGAGTGGCCCGTTCGAGTCCTATGCCAAGGATGCCCTCGTTCCGTTCTATGTGTTCGACGCGACCGTCTTTGAAAATGAGGACTGGACGGCCGTCGCGAGCGGAAAGAAGTGGCTCGCCAAATACACTCTGAGTGCCGAGGATGTAATCAGCCGGGGAAAAAAGATTGTCTATGCCGGGGAATGACAGAGAATAGTAGGTATAAAACTGGCATGATTTTGTATGAACATTGCGGCAGGAGGCGCATTGCCTTCTGCCGCAATGTTCAGATTGATTGGGAATGTCAGAAGTGTGCCTTAATCGACGAAATTACCCAGAAACAGCACTCTTAATCGACAAAATTACCTATATTTGCGAAGATAATGTAGCCTTAATAGAAAATTATGCAGAAGAAAACGTCCATGCGGAACATTTCGGAGATTGAAATCGCGTCTTCTGACAAGAAAGAATCAGCGGCACGGACTGATTTGGTGAAACGTGGCCTTCTGAAAAAGATCGCGCCAAGGATATATACCACCAATCTCGATGAAACTCCAGAGGTCGTAATACGCAGGAACATATTCTCCATATTAGGACAGTTATATCCGGAAGCTGTCGTAAGCCACCGTTCCGCATATGAGCTAAAACCAACAGAAGAAGGTGATTTCTTCCTGACATACAAATATACCAAGAACATCTCATTGCCGGGAATTACAGTACATCTGATACAGGGACCGGACGGTATGGAGAATGATATGCCATTTATTGAGAATCTGTATATTTCAAGTGCAGAGCGTCGTGTTCTGGAGAACTTGCAGAAAGGAAGGGCAAGAACCGGCGCATCCAAATGCCTTCCTCGGCAAAAAATAGAAGAAAATCTGGAAAAGATTCTAATCACCAACGGAGAGTCCGGACTGAATGCTTTCCGGGACAGGGCAAAGAACATTGCAGCCACCTTGGGGATGAATGACGAGTTTGATACGCTGAATGCCATTATTGGAGCCATTCTGCAAACTAGACCATCCTCGATATTGACATCATCAAGCGCCACGGCAAGAGCAAGGGGAATTCCTTATGATTTGGATAGATTAAAACTTTTTGAGATTTTATTTGAATCCTTACATAATGAAGTTTTTCAGGATTTGCCGGAAAAAAATGTTGACAGTGCGTCATTCCGTAATTTTGCATTCTTCGAGAGCTATTTTTCCAATTATATTGAAGGGACTGAATTTGATATAGAAGATGCAAGAAGAATTATCGATACAGGCCAGCCGTTGCCTGCAAGAAATGCCGATTCTCATGACGTGTTGGGAACATTCCGGATAGTTGCCAGTAAAAGAGAAATGAGCAGGGTACCCGCGTCATCGGATGAACTTATCGGCTTGCTTCAAGAAAGGCATCGAATCATGATGTCGGCAAGGCCTGACCGTAATCCCGGAGCGTTCAAGATGAGCAACAATCACGCGGGAGATACTCATTTTGTAGATTATGCCCTTGTACAAGGCACACTGAAGAAAGGCTTTGAATACTATCATGCACTTGAGCATCCGTTCGCAAAAGCGATCTTCATTATGTTTATGGTAAGCGAAGTCCATCCGTTTAACGACGGCAACGGGCGGCTGTCCAGGATAATGATGAATGCGGAATTGGTAGCTGGTGGGCAGTCTAGGATTATCATTCCTACGGTGTTCCGTGATGATTATTTGAATGCGCTGCGTCGACTTACCCGAAGAAATGATTCGAGTGTTTTGATTCGGGCACTTTCAAGGGCGAGGCTGTTCAGTTCAAAAATCCGAGGAGATGACTTTGATGAGACTATGGCTTTTTTTGAGCGCAGCAATGCGTTCAAGGACGAAGACGGGTATATTCTTCGCTTTTAGCATCCACCCGGCTTTCTTTATTAAAACTAAAAACCACCGCTGCTTGCGGCGTTGGATAAAAGCAGTATTGCAAGTAACAATATAACGCGTTGTATAGCAGAACTATGAAGAAAATGCTTGTTGTCGTCTCGGGGCTTCTGGTCGCCGTCATGTCGCTCATTTCGTGTAATGAGGCTGTGTCCGAACGGCTCGCCGATGTTGATTCCTTTGTCTGTGAAGCTCCGGACAGCGCGTTGGCGGTGCTGGACTCAATTCCGTTGTCAAGTCTCAGAACCCGCGAGCAGAGAGCAAGATATGCCTTGCTGAAGTCAGTCGCGCTTGACAAAAACTGCATTGACGTCAAATCTGACAGCATAATCGCTCCGGCAGTCAAGTATTATGGGAGACACGGGGCACCCGACGAAAGGTTGCGAGCCTATTATTACCGAGGACTGGTCTCGTACTATTCGCATGATTATGACGAGGCGATGGAATGGTTTGTCAAGGGATGCCGGTATTCGGATGAGTCGGAGGATATTCGCACCTCCGCTCTTCTTTATTTTAAGATGCATCAAGTCTATGACTATATGTTGGACTGGGGCAAGGCCATGCGCTGTGCCGAGAATTCATCCGAGTTGTTTCTGGCGAGCGGAGATACGACATTCTATTTTGAAGCTCTTGACTGTGCTCTGAGAGAAGGATTGGCTCTTGAAAGACACGACACGGCGTCGGTGTTCTTGGAAAAGATGTGGCAGTTGAAGGATAAGATTGATTTATCTCAATTGAGTGAGATCTATGCCAGTTCCTTACAGTTGAAAATGAGCATGAACACTATTCAGATAGCGGATATAGAAGACTATTTGCGGGCTGTTCCGGATGATAATCTGACAGATTGGATAACTGTTGCCGATGCCTATTATAAGTGTGGGGATTGCGTGTCTTCCATTAGGGCATTGGATAACTATGATGCGGAATTTGCCGACAATTCGGCGGCATATAATTCTGTTCTGGCTCATAGTTCATACGGTGTCGGTGATTATAAGCGTGCGTTCGATGCTTATTCAAGATATGCAAGCCTTATAGGGGAACAAGAGCAGAAGTCATTGATGTCTGAAGCCCGTTTTGTGGAAGAAAGGTTGCGTAAGGAGATAGAAGTTCAGAAACAAAGGTCGTCGAAGTTCGTGACCTTATCCATACTCATCATTGTCGTGCTGGCGACCATTATATTATTGCTGCTATTTAGACAGCATATCATAAAGGTGAGGAAACAAAACAGCAGCCTCATGTGTGAATGCACTGAACTACAAGAAAGAAATGTGAGTCTTCATGAACATTTTGAGACGGCAAGAAATGAGATAGAGCGTCTGAAGACTCTGCGTAAGAACAGAGGATATGGCAATCGGACACTGATGCTTATACGCAGGCGTTTTGACTTATTGAACAAGATAATCATGGGGAAAATCGTGGATAATATGAAGCATGATTCAGAGGAAGCGCTTGCATCGTTTCTTGGAGAAAAAGGTGATTTTGTCGATTCTAACAGAGCCGCGTATCTGGTTTCTCATTCAGGATTGATGGAAAAACTGATGAAGAAGGGACTTGATGAGAATGAGATGAATTATTGTTGTCTGTATGCGTCCGGGATGAACAGTCAGGATATTTCCGATTTTCTCTCCATTCCTCTCAAGGTTGTCTATCGGACAAATTCAGCGATACGTGCGAAACTGAAGATAAAAAACACGGAACGTAGTCTTCCTGAACTCATTTTCAATATGTTTGATTCTTCGGCGGAGTAATCCGCAGGGCTATGAATCCCCATTTTCGTTTCCCAAGAGAAATGGGGGTCAAGTTATTGATAGTAAATATGTTGTCTAAAATTGCTCAAATTACAAAGTTGTGTGGTATTTGTCTATTTAACAATCTGATTACCAATTTATTATAAGACAATATCTCCTTGGAAACGGCCGGTTTGCATATTGAATTCTTGTGATATAGCTTTGCGAAAAATTTAATTCACAGAACAATGAAACGCATAGCAAAACATTTTGTGGCCTTACTATTTCTGGCACTTCCTTCGGCCTCTTTCGCCGAAACATCATTTCTTCAGGACGGTCCAACAAATCCATCTGAAATCGCTATCAGAAAGCTCAAGGACAAGAGCAAGATAAAGGAACCGCGCGACCTGTCTCCGGATGCCCGGGCTTTCCTTTCGGACGCGACGGTCTTCGTGGATTTATTTGAAGCAGGCCCCACGACAGTCTATGTCCTCGACTCCCGCAATCAGGTCGTCGCCTCCGAAACTTCCGAGGGCTACGAGTACGAGTCCCTCACCATCCAGATACCATCCGCCGAAGGCAGCTACACCCTTGTGGTCTGGGGCACCTACCTCTATGGAGAGGGGACGTTTACCGTTGAATAATATAATAACACTATCAAACATTTATTATGAAAAACAAGATTTTCATTCTGTCAATGGCCGTAATCGCGTCATTCCTGTCATTTTCAATGTCCAATGCCTCGGCACAGATTCGTTATGAATCAAATAAACTGACCCTCGGCACAGTTGAGCCGTATAAATACTATACCATTTCAGCAATGACAACCGGTATGTATTTTACAGCAGGCAACGGGCGATTCTTTCAAATCGACTGTACTACTTCAGGCGCACCTCGTATGGCTGGACATAACGACCAAGTTGTATTCTATAACTCACAGTCGGGCACATTCAACAAGATTCAGGTTCAGCAGGTCCTGAATTATTCGGATGCAAGGGCAAAAACCGGCATCAGAAATCTCAGTAAGGGCATGGATATAATAAAGAGGCTTCGTCCTGTTTCATACAACTTCGTTGGGAATCAGGCGAGGGCCGCCGCAAGCAACGAATTTACCGGAGACAATGTTGAATTTGGTCTTTTGGCACAAGAACTTGAAGCCGTATTGCCTAATCTTGTATTTACAGACGATGAGGGGCGGAAGCTTGTTGACTACATCTCATTGATACCGGTTCTGATTGATGCCGTGAAGTCACTTCAGGAAGAGGTGGATGCATTGAAGTCTGACATAAAATGATTCTGTCATGCGTAAAGTGTGCAAAGCCTTATTTGGGGGATTGATTTTGTCGCTCGCTTTCTATTCCTGCAACAACACGTTGGAAGAGGAACTATTGCAGGAAAAAACGGAACCAGCGACTGAAAATGGGACGGTTATGACTCGTTCCGGCGGCGATATAGAACAGAATGAATATACCGTCCTGCCTAATCCCTATGCCATCGATGTCATGCAGGCCGTCTATGATGAAAACGGTCTGCAAAGAACCTTGGAACCTACCGATTTGTATGTCCGTTTCCTGCCGGCAGACAGTCTCCAGTTGAACTCTCTGGTGGATAATTATGGGCTGGAGTTGTTTGATTCACCGTTGGATATAGAACTTGATGAGGGTGAAGTCTATGTCGATCCGACACGAGAGGAAGGTGATTTTTCGTGGCTTTATACTACAGTCAAACCGGATTTCGTTTTTCCGGAGGGCATAAGACACGAAATCATTGAAGAGTGCTACATTCCTGAGGAGAATGAACAGATAGTTTCCACAAAAGCCGGAACTTCGATTTCTGTGGAGGAGGCGGCATTTGAAAAAATGGGGTATGCCATAGAACCTCTCACAAGAGCCGCGGCATACCCGAGTGGAACAATCAAAGTGCTGGATGATAAGATTAATGCCTATGTCCCAGTAAAAGGCGTCAGGATTAGATGCCATACACTCATAAAATGGTCTTCAACCTATACTGATGAAAATGGCCACTATGCAATAACCGACAAAAAGTTTGCGATAAAACCATACTATTCAATACATTTTAAGAATAGTAGCGGATTCAGTCTGTGGGGAAAGTGGGGGCCTCTTGCCGTCGCCAGCCATAAGATGGGCAAACATGAAAAAGGCGGATATTCGTTGAATATAGACAAGAACAATGAAGCATGGCCGTTTGCCGCAATCAACAATGCCGCGTATGAATACTATGATTCATGCGAATCATTGGGAATCCTTCCTCCTCCTGAAGACCTGAAAATATGGAGATTTAGTGATTATGACCGTTCTTCAACACCTATGTTGCGAAGAATTGCGCATTTCATAACATTTCGTACCGGTAAAACTCTCTCTGATGCCATAAAAGCATTCTATATGCTTATCCCCAATATGATAATCAGACCGTTTATGGGCTTGATGCCTGATATTACAATTGGTGCAAGTAGCTCTTCAACATATAATGGTATATATGAGACGGTGAATCATGAGATGTCACATTCCAGTCATTTCAGTCAAGTGGGAAGCGAGTATTGGACGGATTATATCAATTATATAATTACCTACGGTTGTTATGGGAACGGCACCGGCTTCAATCATGAGGTCTGCGGTATTGGAGAAATGTGGGGATATACAATGGGGTATTATTTACAATACAGAAAATATGGGCTTGTAATGGGAGAAAAATGTCCGCAAGATAATATGGATAAATGGATAAAGACTTCTGTGTTTTGGCAATTGATTAAAAATGGAACAATGACACCACAGCAGATATTCGACTGCCTGCGTCCTGAAGTAACGACTTATGACTCTCTTGTCGAGAAATTGTATGCAAAATGCCCGTCTAAAGCAGACGAGATAGAGGCTGTGTTCAAAAATAATGATATAACTCCCACCGTAGAAAAGCCCGCCAACAATGATGTCATAAGGGATCAAACCATAGCAACTTCTTCAACTATTGACGGAAACAATATTGAGGTAACGAACGTAACGGTCACGAATAATGCGACACTGACTCTTATTGGAAATTCGGTGACGATAAATGCCCCGTTCGTAGTTACCAGAAACTCACAAATCAATTTTAGTCTGAAATGAAACATCTTTTTACACTATTGTTATCAACAATGCTTTTTCTGATGTGCGATCCGCCTTTATACAAAAATGGGATGGATTGGTACCTAAAGAATACAACGGAACGAGTCATTGGTATCTCTTATGCTCAAATCTGGAACTTGGAGTCTTCAGAAATAGAGGTCGTGGCTCCTGAAGATTCGGTGCGAATCGGTCCACATCTCATATCTTTTACTTGGGACAGAATGCCTAAATTTGAGGACTTAATAGAGGATATGGATGGTTCCAGAATCGTCCGCATATATGATGAAGACGGGACTTTACTGCGTACATTGGATTACTCTACCGACAAGGACAAGCCTGGCGAGCATAACTTCTTCAAGGAGAGCAGCTGGCGGAAATATGTCATTTTCGACAATGTAAACTTTTCCACAGGCCAGATCAAATGGGTGTATGACATCGGAAACGATGATTTGACTGATTCTGAATAGTAACAATGAACAATTGGGGACAATTATCATGAAACATAAGATTATCTTGTTTTCAATTCTTTGCGTACTTTTGTCTTCAGCGTGCGTGAAAGAGCAGGGCGTTATGCCGGAAGAGGCAAGGCTCGTGAATGTCATTGATGAGGACACAGCACTGCGTAATTTTTCTGTAGCCCTGTCAAAGGCCATTTGCTCAGAACAGCCTGTCCGTGAGTTCCTTAAAAGGGAGGCTCTGAAACAGGTGGACAACGATTATGATGTATTCTATCCTTTTGTCAAAAGTTCTCAGATCGATGGCAGCCGTAGTTTCCGCGATGTAGTCTGCCAGTATCTTGGAGGTGATGTCAGCGATATTGAGAATGCAGTCCCGACCTTGACCATATTGGTGCCGGACCTGACATGGCTTGACCCTCAGGGCTTCTGTGCCGAGAACTGGAACACCTCTGACAGTAGAGCGGTTGTGACATACAAGCGCTTGAATGATAGTTGTAAGGAACTGTTTGTAAACGGATATGATTGTGGAGAACTTGAAGATGGCTCAATTCCGGGCGGAGCTGTGTTTGTCGTCAAATCCAATGAACGAATATCTGCCGATGCAAAGACAAAGAGCGGCGAGCAGACCTTTCATTTCATTGACGACGCTTTCGACGGTTCAAAAAATGAACCTGTGACAAAAGATATTAGATACACCGGAAAGTATTCCTTTGGCTGGATTAAGGGACAGGATGAGGAAGACAGTTCCGATGAATTGTCATCGGCTGTTTTAGACACTATAAATATTGACATCATCCGGGCATACGATTATTTCAAAACTAATTCCTATGCTTGCCAGAATGACTACATTTATTATGGAATGACCTCCAATTCCTCGATTGGGAAACTGAAAAGCAATGTAAAGCCGCTGATGTTGCGCTTTAAAATCAATCCCCGCGCCTTTAACAGTCTTTTTGACGAATCTGCTGACAGAAAATTCGAGAATGTATTTGACACGGATGACAACGGCGGTAAGCGTCCGGAGCCGACTGTTGCCCAGATTTACTCGCATTTGTGGGCGGATGGTGCATTGGAAATCTGCATTGAGGTATATACGGGGAACGACAATGGGGTGCCGACTCTTTTCAGCAAGTCGTATTATAGCGTGCGTGCCAAGGATTTGTTCACGATAAAACCGCATTCAATATCAAAGGAGACATGGGGCTCGACAATGATTAAATGGTATGTCACATGGCAATACAAACTGTCAAAACGAGATGAGACGACTCTGTCCCCGAAATGGTATTATCCAGATAATGCGCAGGCATTCCCGACATGGGATCTCCTTATCAATTCTGGCTATACTGTCTTGGTTTCTGAGGAAGATTCCGGAAATATAAAGTATCTGACACAATCCATAGACACGAGACGAGCTGATTCGGAATATGTCAAAACAGGGACAGAAGCCGGTTTGTCTGAGAATGTTACAGCGAAGTTAAAACTTGGATGGACAGGTTCTCAAGAAAAACCTACATCTGCCAATGTAACAATCAGGAGGCACGAAAATGATGATGATATGGGACTCTTTCATGTTCTGTACGGTGACAAATGCATTAAAGGTTACAATCCGGATACAGGCAAATACACTGTTTCATCCTATACCACGGGCGATTGCTTCACCTGCACTATACTTCCCTGCAAGGATTAGACATCGTGTAACTTATAGAAGATTTCCGGAACATAAATAATTCAAACCACGTAATGCTAAGTTTTATGAGAAAACATTTCTTTACAATCTTTTTATTCTTCTTGCCCTCTTGTCGTGCAAGAAAGCAGGTCAGCCTAACGGAGAAGAGGCCATTTCATCGCTTCAAAATGAACTGTTGCGGTCAGAAACTGAAGTTCGCAACATAGCAATGGCTTCCATTTCAGTGTTTTCAAACAATGCGGAAACAAAATGTTCGGAGAAAAGAATTTCATCAATAATTCCGTCTTCCAGAGCAACCAAATCAGAAGTGTTTTATTGCTGTCTATATGCGTCCGGGATGAACAGTCAGGATATTTCCGATTTTCTCTCCATTCCTCTCAAGGTTGTCTATCGGACAAATTCAGCGATACGTGCGAAACTGAAGATAAAAAACACGGAACGCAATCTTCCTGAACTCATATTTAAGATGTTTGAGTCTTCGGCAGAGTAGTCAGCGGACTATGGCTCCAGATTTTCGTTTCCCAAGAGAAATCGGGTTAAGTTACTGAAGGCCAATTTGTTGATTAAAATCGCTCAAATTGCGAAATTGTGGATTGTATTCTTATTTAATAACCTGATTACCAATTTATTATAAGGTAATATCGTGATGGGAACGCCATGTTTGCATATTGAATTTTTGTGATATAGTTTTGCAAAAATTTAATCACAGAACGATGAAACGCATAGCAAAACTTGTTGTAGCCTTACTATTCATGGCTATACCTTCGGCCTCTTTCGCCGAAACATCATTTCTTCAGGACGGTCCAACTAATCCATCTGAAATCGCTATCAGAAAGCTCAAGGACAAGAGCAAGATAAAGGAACCGCGCGACCTGTCTCCGGATGTTCGGGCTTTCCTTTCGGACGCGACAATCTTCGTGGATTTATTCGAGGCTGGTCCAACGACAGTCTATGTCCTCGATTCCCGCAATCGGGTCGTAGCCTCCGAAACTTCCGAGGGCTACGAATATGAATCCCTCATCCTTCAGGTTCCTTCCGCTAAAGGAACCTACACCCTCGTGGTCTGGGGCACCTACCTCTATGGAGAGGGGACGTTTACCGTTGAATAACAAACCTTAAAAATAATGTTTAATATGAAGCACAAAGTTATCTTGTTTTTAACTCTTTGCGCAATCTTTTCAGTATCGTGCGCGAAAGAATCACAGCGGCAGAGCGAAATCAGAGATGTTGCGCCGCCGCACACAATTCCTGTTAAAGAGGCCTTGGCGAATCTCGAAAACTTTCTGTATAATTTCGACAATGTCGCAACAAAATCCGGATTACAACGCCGTGCCCGTAAAATAAAGGATGTCAGCATGGTATATGCGGCGGAGTTGATGACAAAATCGTCTGCGGATGCAAATGATTGTGACGAGCTTCTGTATGTAGTAAACTTTGAAGACAATGACGGTTATGCGATTTTGGCAGCTGATGACAGAATTGAGGCGGATGTCATCGCTGTCTATGATTCCGGAAACAGGGCAAGAGTAAGCACCTCGGGCAGCCTTGCCTCATCGAGACGCATATATGACGATTTTCCTAAAACCGGAGACGGAATAGTAGTTGATGAGAACGGAGAGCGGTACCTCAATCCGAACACATTCTCTCTTTGCGATGAGAGCACGGGAGAGTTTTTGGTCGGAGACTTGACTCTGGAGGGCGGATATTTGCCGAATACGGATTCAAACTTAGGAAGTTCAGCTAAAAAAATTGAACAGGATTCACCCTTTTTAGAGCAACGAATTATTGATTATGCGAAAAATAGTGTCAGGGACAAAATAACAGGCGACCTAGAGGATAAAAGCGAAGACGGAGGAAACTCGGATAATATAAGAATCGTGACTTTCAAGTCTGCTCCGATTTTTGACACATTGGTTAATCCGATGCTTCCATTTGCGAAGCCATGGCATCAGGATTCCCCATTCAATGATTGGTTTCCGACCGTGAGGAAATGGATTGCATTTGGGGATAAGTGTAAAGCTTCTGCCGGATGTGTACCTCTTTCCCTTGCAAAGATTATGGCTCATTGCGAGTTTCCGAGTACCGTGACTTACGGTGGTACAAGCGTCAATTGGGAAACAATCAAAGGCGGTGGAACAGATTTTGACAGACAAGCCGCCGCTTTGCTGAAAAAGATTGCAGAAGGGTGTCATTCATGGTATTTTTACGGAGGAACCTTTACATTCCCGTCACGTGCCGCGTCATTCTTGAGAAAGATGGGATATGGCAATGTTGAATATAAGGATTATTCAACGACGGCTGTCCTAAAGTCACTTAAAGCGTCCGCTCCTGTGTTCATCTGCTCAATTCCGCAGACTGAAAAATACAATCACGATTTGATGGCGAGTCATGGCTGGATAATAGACGGTTATATTGACCGTTCGAGGGACATTACTACAAGAACCTATAAGAATGACAAGTTTGTAGAGGAGAAAAGGACAAAGACGCATAATATAATGGTTCATTGTGATTTTGGATGGGGAGGCGCATATAATGGTTATTTTACATCCGGAATTTTTAACTTTGCAGACAATGGAAACACCATTTTTGATCAAGGCTCCTACAAGAATGCGTCAAAGACAAACTACAAATGGCATTTAAAGACAATTACTTATGACAAACCATGACAAAATAATTTCTTTACTGCTTGTAGCGGCTCTGTTTGCGAGTGGCTGTAATAAGGTCTATCGCTATGACATGAGGTCTTATGTTCAGGAATATGGACAGCTAAGCGGCATTGTTCTGGCACCTGACGGTTCAGAGGTTTTCACCAGCGCCGCTAAAGGCGACTGTCTGTCCGTGCACACCCGTTGCAAGAAATATGTCACGTTCAAATCCGACGGCGAAGACAAAAGAATATATGACTCGTTATGTGTGGCTCATAATGACATGACGTATAATCGGAAGGTGAGATTGGTCATGGACATAATAGATGTCCGCTGCACATTCCCGGACGTTGTAAGATATGATGTCGTGAGCAACATTGACTTTGATGACAGGCATCCGGCAGGTAGTCTCCTCAACGACCTCATGACCATAAGATTTCATTCCGTGCAGAAATACATTGACAGCGGATATACTGGGTATCCCGATCCCTTCTACCGTGAGGAAACGATGCCGTTACCGGATATGATGTCGTATGATATGCGACTGCTGTGCGGAAGTCTCGGCGATTTGATTTTCACAAAGAAACCGGACGTCCCGGCAGTTCATAGAATAACCGTGTCTGTAACGACAGAAAACGGAAAAGTTTATTCTGATACCATAGAATACGATTTCACATGAAAAGACAGTAATAAAATTAAATGAAAGATTTATGAAAAAACATTTTTTGACAATCCTTTTTATTCTCCTTGCCTTCTTGTCGTGCAAGAAAGCAAATTTGTCTAATGGAGAAGAGGCAATTTCGTCGCCTCAAAATGAACTGTTACGGTCGGTAACTGAAATCCGCAACATTGCAATGGCTTCCATTTCAGTGTTTTCAAACAATGCGGAAACAAAATGTTCGGAAAAAAGAATTTCATCTATAATTCCGTCTTCCGGAACAACCAAGTCGGACGCAATCTCTCCTGTTTTTTATGTGGTAAACTTTGACAATGAAGACGGCTTTGTCATTGTCGGGGCAAGACATGACAGCCCGGAAGTAATAGCCTATTCGGACAAAGGCAACTATGATGGAAAGCACTCCGAAATTGAGGCTTTCAACATATATATTGATGAAATTGAAGGTCAATTGGCATCCGCATCATCAGACATTGACATTCCGATGCCTGACTATTATCAAACACTTACAAGAGAAACATCGGAAGACAATAGTCCATTGATTTCTGTTGCATGGCATCAGCGTCAGCCGTTTAACTGGTATTGCTGTTCGCCTTTTGACAACAATGTTCCGGCAGGTTGCGTAGCCATAGCCATCGCTCAGATAATGTCAGTTTATTCATCTCCGACATCAATATCTTTGACATATCCCAACGCCTCAAATTCCACACAGACACTCGAATGGACGGGAATGAAGCAGTCATCGCACTGTACCGCAGTTCATACAAACAGTTGCGCTGCCTGCACTCAACTGGCGACTCTTTTAAGGGAAATCGGGAATAGGGTACACATGAGTTATGGCGCGGACAGATGGATGTATTAACCTTATAAACTTTTTGTGAGATGAAACGAATTATTTGCTTTACGGGGATTTGCTGCGCGATGATGGCGGTATTTGCCGGCTGTTCCAAGGATGGCATCAAGTATGGAAATATAAGCCTCGAGCCTGATGAAATCACGGGAATGTATATGGCGTCGCACAATACCTGCGTGCAGACGGACGCTTCGGGCAAGGTGATTGACGAGAGCTCGTATGAGAACAGTCCCGCGTGGCCTGGAGACTACACTGTCTTCTATGAGTTCCTCGGGAACGGGAAGATTGTCGGATATACACGCTATGGGTTCGAGAGTCGTGGTGCTGAACAGTGCTGGTATCTTCGGCAAACGGATGAACAGAGCGCGAAGAATGTGCTGAGCGCTGATGTTCATAAACGCACTGTGGATACGAATCTGTGGGGTTCGGAGATGAATCGGATGAAACTCTATTCCTCCGACGAGAATGAGGTTCAGCTGTGGCTGGAGAATCCGAGCATTGGAAAACGGTGGTACGATGTCTATAAGCTGACGAAAGTAACCGATGCCGCCGCAATTGCGTCTCTCAAGGAGAATCCGATGGCCGACACCGAAGAAAACAGGAAGGCGGTGATGTCTGAAATCGAAAAACTGCTTGGGCGGAACTGAAACAGACTGAAACTATCAGCTGTCACTTACTTATCGAGTTCGTTTTATGTCATGGTCTCCATACAGATTTATCAGGAGCGGATATTCCCGATACTATCATTATAAAACAAGTGATGTTTCTGAATCATTCAAGTCCGTGATGACCATATATTTCGGGAAAGAATGGTTCAATTTTCAATTGCCACTTTTCTGCGCTCGGCATAGCTCAAGCAAGCTTGGCTATGCTCTCGCTTATCGAAAAGGTTCCGTTCCTAATTCACAGGCCGTTTTATGCCATAAAGGAATTATTGAATTTTGATTATTGAAATTTAATAATTATTTTTGCATAAAATCATATGAATATGACAAGTGAGATAGAAAATCCCTTTGTTACAGTCGGTTACATGGGAGAGAAGTATTTCTGCGACAGGAAGACGGAGACGGAGGAAATCATCAAAAGACTCAGAAACGGGAACAATCTGGCTCTGATTTCACCGCGAAGGATGGGGAAGTCCGGGCTTATATGGCATTGCTTCGACAACAGGGAGATCCGCGAAATCTTCTACACTTTCTATGTCGATATATATGCTACTCTGACAATTGACGAGTTCATCGTCGCGCTCGGGAAGGAAATTGTCGGCAGGCTGAAATCAAAGGGAGAGAAAGCGCTTGAGAGATTTGTCAGGACGGTAAGCTCGCTTTCCCCGGGAATCAGTTTCGACACCCTCGGAAACCCCACGCTGACGCTGCTGCCCGGCGAAGTCAGAAACAGCGATGTCACAATCGATGAGATTTTCCGTTACCTTGAGGAGGCGAACCGCCCGTGCATAGTCGCCATCGACGAGTTTCAGCAGATTACGGAATACCCGCAGAAGAATACGGAAGCCCTTCTTAGGACACATATCCAGAAATGCAGGAACTCGAGGTTCATATTCGCCGGAAGCCGCAGGCACACGATGGGGGAGATTTTTCTCTCCGGCGCACGCCCGTTCTACCAGAGCGTTTCGATGATGAACCTCGGATGCATCGACAGACAGGCCTATTTCGACTTCGCGGAAAAACATTTCGAAGAAGGGGGGAGAAAAATACCGAGGGACATATTCGACGGGATATATGACCGTTACGACGGCGTCACATGGTATATACAGAAAATGCTGAATACCATATATATGAACACATGGAAAGGTGAGACGGTCTCTCCGGAAATGGCTGAATATGCAAGAAAGGAGATAATCGACGGCTTCAGCTACATCTATCTGGACACGCTCTGCCGCCTTACAGTCAAACAGAAGGAGGTTCTCGTCGCAATCGCGAGAGCCGGAAAGGCAAAGGGTGTCACCTCGACGAAATTCATTAAGGATAACGCCCTCAGCGGAGCGAGTTCCGTCCAGTCCGCATTGAAATGGCTGCTAAGAAACGATTTTGTCTCCACGGACGGCGACTGCTGGTATGTCTATGACTATTTCTTCGCGGACTGGCTGCGGACACTGTAGGAATATGCATAAAATCGGCTTTATTCCGCTAAAACATCTAATATCCGGTAACTTTAGCGAAATAAAGCCATTTTTATGCAGGAATTCCTAAAATTTACATATCTTTGCAGTGGCTCAAAAATACTGTTGCCATGTGCACAATCATCGGAAGAAAAAAGGAAATCTCAGAACTTCGGCGGCTTCAGGACAGCGGTCGTCCGGAATTTATCGCTGTCTATGGACGCAGGCGCGTGGGAAAGACGTTTCTCATCGACGAGGTGTTCAGGGACGACATGGTTTTTCATCACACTGGGCTTTCACCGTTTGACAGGAAGCGCAGGGCGACTCTCAAGAGCCAGCTTGAGAATTTCACTTTCTCGCTTATTCGTCACGGGATGGAAGGATTCACGCCGCCCAAGTCTTGGATGGAAGCTTTTTTCCTGCTCGAAAAATTTCTTGAAAGACAGAATAACGGAAGCCGTCAGGTTGTCTTCATCGACGAACTTCCGTGGATGGACACGGCACGTTCGGGTTTCCTGACTGCACTGGAGGCATTCTGGAACGGATGGGGCAACACTCAGCATCAGCTTTGTCTCATTGTGTGCGGTTCCGCGACTTCATGGATGCTGGACAATCTCATCAACAACAAGGGCGGGCTGTACGGACGAATCACGTCCGAAATCAAACTCTCGCCATTCTGTCTGAAGGAATGTGAGGATTTCTTCGTCAGCCGGGGAATATCCATGTCGCACTACAACATCATTCAGGCATATATGATTCTCGGCGGCATTCCGTACTATCTGAACTATTTCAACCCGTCCATGAGCCTTGCACAGAATGTGGATGCCCTGTTCTTTGACGGCAAGGCCAAGCTTGGAGACGAGTTCGAGAGACTTTTCAACTCCGTCTTTGACAATGCGGACTCATGCATGAAGGCAGTGCGCTGTCTCGGACGCCGCCACGCAGGCTACACGAGAGGAGAATTGGCGTCTATGATTGGGACAAATCCTAATGGGGAATTCAGCAAGATGCTTAAGGCTTTAATTGCCAGCGATTTCATATCTGCTTACACATCCTCGGCATCGGGTAGAAAGGGAGAATTTTACAAACTTTCGGATCCGTTCTGCTGGTTCTGGCTGCACTTTAAGGAGGACAAGGTCGTAAGGGAGACCGATTATTGGCAGCATCACCTGAAGGATTCGGAGGTCGCGTCATGGCGGGGCGTCGCTTTCAAGGAGGTATGCCTCCGCCACATAAGGCAAATCAAGCGTTCACTCCAGATAGGCGGGGTGTCAAGCGTCGAATATCCATGCTCCGTGAAAGGAGATGGCAATGCCGAAGGAATGCAGATTGACCTCATTATTGACCGACAGGACGACGTGCTTAATGTCTGTGAGATGAAATATACGAAATCACCGTTCTCTGTGACCAAGCAATACGCCCAAACCATCGAGAAACGGCGCGAGTTCTTATCCCGAAGCTATCCGGACAAAAGCATTCACATGACCCTCGTCACAACCTTCCCGATGCAGAGGAACGAACATTCAGATGTATTTCAGTCTGAAGTCACCGAGGATGGGTTATTTGTTGAATGACGGCACGGAATACATTGCGGCAGAAGACAATAGGTCTCCTGCCGCAACATCCACAGTATTATTTTAAGGGCTAATTCCCAACAGGTCACCGCCTTTGTAGCTGACTTCGAATCTGTAGTTTCCCGAGTAAACAGACAATAACTAATATTTGCCTGAAATTAAACGGTCAGTTAACTTTCCTGTATGTATAAGATACCGGAACTTTGACATATTCCTTGGAAGCGAAATCATAGAGCCCTGCATTGACAATGAAATTCAGCACACCGTCGCCGAACCTGACGAAATCATAATATCTCGCATCCGCGATATCCACTCCCGTCTTTCCGCCCACAACCGGCAAATCTGAGGCAAACAGATTCGTGCTGGAACCATAGCCATACGAAAGGTCTCCTGAAGGCAGGACGGTATAGTAGAGGGAGAAATTTGCTGTGCCGCCATGCCCTTCCTTATTGGCAAAAGAATATTCCTTTGAGGATGCATCGTAATCAAGATACTGGACAGGGATTTCAATTCTGAAATATTTTTTCGAATCATATTCCTGCACCCTTTCAACCCGGACAATATAAGTCAACGCCAGCACTGCGGACGGAAGCCTGACGAACTCATGCATCAGTTCCACGCTGGATTTGCCATCTCCGTCAAGATCCATTTCAGTTCCGTCTATGCGACAGACGCTTTCAAGTCTGTATGCGCCGCATACATCATCACAGATTTCGTCAATAACTGACTTTTCGTCAATTTCCTTGTGCTGGCAAGAAGAGAGTCCGGCCATAACAATAAACACCAACGATAAAAAAAACAATCTTTTCATTGTATTTGATTTTAGTTAATACTTGAGAGGGAGAATCGTACACGTAAAATAATCTCCCGTCGTATAAGATGCAACATTGTACTTTTTCGTTGATGAAGAATACCCTCTAATGTACTTGTCGCTATACAATATTTGGAACTGTCCCATATCATCATCTTTCTCCGACCATTCCAATGTTACGACCGTCGATGTGGATTTCTCCTGAGAGCCAGTCCAGCCGAGTTCAAGTTTTGCGGTAATATTATCAGCCAAACCGGCTTCAACGCCTGCTTTAACAGACTCCGTATTAGACCGTCGCGTATTTATGGTTTTAGAAACTTTATTGACTTTCCCCGAATCAATCTCAGACACAATGACAGTGTAACCTGAATTTACAAGTAAGTCCCATGTTGGTAAGTATGGTGATTTATCAGGATAATACCATTTGGGAGCCAATGTGGTCTCGTCACGCTTCGACATTTTGTATTGCCAGGTAACATACCACTTGAACATGGTTGAACCCCATGTCTCTTTAGATATTGCATGTGGCTTTACCGTGAATAGATCCTTGGCACGAACACTATAGAACATTCGATTGGATGTTGCTTGTCCATTATCATTTCCGGTATATACATCTATGCATATCTCCAACGCTCCTTCCGCCCACAAACGCGAATAAACCTCGTCCTTTGTAGGCTCCGGATGTTTTCCTCCATTGTCATCAGTATCTAATATGTTTGAGAATTTTCTGTCATCCGAATCATCAAAAAGTCGGTTAAATGCACATGGGCTAATCTGAAAACGTACCAGCTTGGATCGAACATCCGTCCTCAACTTTCCAACAGTGGAATTCGATGTCATCCCGTAGCAGATATAGTCATTCTGGCAAGCATAGGAATTATTTTTGAAATAATTATAGGCCTTGATCAAGTCAGGGTTATAATCATTCAGAACATCTTCGGGTATTTCATCGGAACTGTCTTCCGGATTTTGAGCGGCGTACCATTCAAAGGAGTATTTTCCCGTATATCTGATATCCTTTGTCACAGGCTCATTCTTTGACGGGTCGAAAGCGTCTGCAATGAAGCGGAAGGTCTGTTCACCGGATTTTGTCTTAGCATCGGCAACAATGCGTTCGTTGGATTTTACGACCAGCACTGTGCCTCCGGGAATTGCGCCGTCCTCAATTTCCCCAAGTTCATAACCGTTCACAAAAAGCTCCTTGCTGTCGCTCTTTGCCCTCCTGTAAGTCACGGCAGCCCTCTGGTCCGACGTGTCCCAGTTCTCGGCGCAGAAGCCCTGCGGGTCAAGCCATGTCATGTCCGGAACCAATATGGTCAAGGTCGGGACTGCATTCTCAATATCGCTGACATCGCCTCCAAGATACTGCGAAATGACATCACGGAATGTGCGTTCACCATCGACCTGAGAGTTCCTGACGAACGGATAGAAAACATCGTAGTCATTGTCCACCTGTTTCAGAGCCTCCCTTTTAAGGAACTCACGGACAGGCTGTTCTGAGCAGATAGCCTTTGACAGGGCTACAGAAAAATTACGCAGTGCGGTGTCCTCATCAATGACATTCACGATCTTTGCCTCTTCGGGAACGATTGACGGTTCCTTGGTACAAGCGCCCAGAATAAGGGCGCAGGATACTGAAAACAAAAGGATTTTCTGCTTCATGATAAATTTATTTTTAAGGTTTTGCCCACATTATAGCTTACACCCAAACCTATTCTGGTGAACAGCCCCTGAACTTTATAGTCTATTTCCGGGATGCCGGATTCGGGCATATGGTTCAGTCCATAAATCTCCGCCGTATAGCCAAAGTCCGCTGACAAATATGGACTCACCGGGTTGTCAATGAAATCGCTCCTCAGATGGACAAAGACAGGTATTCCCAAGTTTTTCGCATCGAGCGACCTTTCGAGCCCCACGCCGCCTCCTATGGCGAACTGAGGGCACAATCGATAGCCGTTAGTGACAGTCAGACCGATAAAATTCTGCCCCGCCAAGTTGGTAGGAAGGGTAACTTCCACAAGTCCGAAATACCCTTGGGGCTTATTGAAGGAAGACTTCTTTCTTTGCTCCCTGGCTATTCTATCTATCTCGTCCAGACTAAATCGGAACAGATTACGCTCATCCGTCCTGATTTTGATGCTTTCCGAAGGAACGACCTCCTCTATCCTTCCATGAATTTCGCCGCCGTTTTTCAAATAGACGACATCCTCATAACCATTTTGCCCGAAGGCTTCAAAACAAAAGAGCGACAACACAAACAGGAATGTAAAAAACACGTGATTTCTTGTCATAATAATAGACTTTAAGAGTTTCATATACAAAGCATAAATATCGCGTCTTACCCTATCTGTCCCGAACGGGCAAAACCATCAGGTCAATTGAACCGGTATTTACCGACTTTACATAATACCCGTATTGACCATTATGATAGCCCGCTTTCATAATGACCGGAGAATTATAACTGAGCCTTGTAGTTCCCAAGTCATCAGAACCTATGTTGCGAGTCCTCGTGACATCAATCGTGACATCCTGCTTGTCCTGTGTTCCATAGCCTAACCCGACCTTCACATTGCCTCCCAGAGTTGACGCTGAAACATCCTATCCAAGCCCAGTCCGGGACGAGAATGTTAAGCATCGGGTATTTTTGCTCTATCTGCCCTAATTCCGATGGCGTTGAATACTGTAAGATGATGTCGCGAAATGTTTTTCCGTCTGCGACAACCTTGTCCTTCACGAAAGGATAAAATACATCATAGTCCTTATCAAACTGTTCCAGAGCCTGTTCCTTGATGAATAGGCGCAAATCCTTGTTTTCGTGAACGGCTTTGGATAAAACCGATGCGAAGTCCTTTAATGAGACATTATTCTCTGCCTCGGAGTCTGAGGAATATGCATCCGTGATTTCTGCTTTTGTGCAGGATGCAAAGGAGGCACACAAAGATACTGTCAATAGTATCGCAACTTTCATTGTATTAGTTTTCATATTTTTATGTAAAAATAAGACTATTCAACGGTAAACGTCCCCTCGCCATAGAGGTAGGTGCCCCAGACCACGAGGGTGTAGGTTCCTTTAGCGGAAGGGACTTGAAGGGTTAGGGATTCGTATTCGTAGCCCTCGGAGGTTTCTGAGGCTACGACCCGATTGCGGGAATCGAGGACATAGACTGTCGTTGGACCAGCCTCGAATAAATCCACGAAGATTGTCGCGTCCGAAAGGAAAGCCCGAACATCCGGAGACAGGTCGCGCGGTTCCTTTATCTTGCTCTTGTCCTTGAGCTTTCTGATAGCGATTTCAGATGGATTAGTTGGACCGTCCTGAAGAAATGATGTTTCGGCGAAAGAGGCCGAAGGTATAGCCATGAATAGTAAGGCTACAACAAGTTTTGCTATGCGTTTCATCGTTCTGTGATTAAATTTTTGCAAAACTATATCACAAAAATTCAATATGCAAACATGGCGTTTCCATCACGATATTACCTTATAATAAATTGGTAATCAGGTTATTAAATAAGAATATAATCCACAATTTAGCAATTTGAGCGATTTAATCAACAAATTGACCTTCAGCAACTTAACCCGATTTCTCTTGGGAAACGAAAATCTGGAGCCATAGTCCGCGGACTACTCTGCCGAAGACTCAAACATCTTAAAGATGAGTTCAGGAAGATTGCGTTCCGTGTTTTTTATCTTCAGTTTCGCCCGTATCGCCGAGTTTGTACGATAAACAACCTTGAGAGGAATTGAGAGAAAGTCGGAGATGTCTTGACTGTTCATCCCGGACGCATATAGACAGCAATAATTCATTTCGTTCTCATTAAGTCCCTTCTTCATCAGTCTTTCCATCAATTCTGAATGAGAAACCAGATACGCGGCTCTGTTAGAATCTACAAAATCAGCCTTTTCTCCAAGAAACGATGCAAGCGCTTCCTCTGAATCATGCTTCATATTATCCACGATTTTCCCCATGATTATCTTGTTCAATAAGTCAAAACGCCTGCGTATAAGCATCAGTGTCCGATTGCCATATCCTCTGTTCTTACGCAGAGTCTTCAGACGCTCTATCTCATTTCTTGCCGTCTCAAAATGTTCATGAAGACTCACATTTCTTTCTTGTAGTTCAGTGCATTCACACATGAGGCTGCTGTTTTCCGTGTCTCCCATAATACTTGACGGCAGGGGCGATTATGCTGTCAGATTTGACGTCAATGCAGTTTTTGTCAAGCGCGACTGACTTCAGCAAGGCATATCTTGCTCTCTGCTCGCGGGTTCTGAGACTTGACAACGGAATTGAGTCCAGCACCGCCAACGCGCTGTCCGGAGCTTCACAGACAAAGGAATCAACATCGGCGAGCCGTTCGGACACAGCCTCATTACACGAAATGAGCGACATGACGGCGACCAGAAGCCCCGAGACGACAACAAGCATTTTCTTCATAGTTCTGCTATACAACGCGTTATATTGTCACTTGCAATACTGCTTTTATCCAACGCCGCAAACAGCGGTGTTTTTTTTAATAGAGAAAACCGAATGCCCAGAGTGGAATCTTACGGAAAATGGCTGTGTCAATGCCGTCGGCGGCGATATAGCCGTTTTCCTCATTGTCAAATTGTGAATATCCTTTGTCTTTCCCACCGACTTCTATCACATATTTCCCGTCAATTCTGAAGTCGGCCCTCTTCATTCCCCCATATTCTGTCATATGGCCTGAGGAGGCAAGCTGATTGCAGAAGAAAGTCTCTCTGACAGTTCCGATTTCAGGAATATCGGGACATAGGGCGTACAGCAGATTCGGGTTGTCCAGCAGTATCTTGTCCGGTTTCTGCAAATCACGTGTCGTAATGAGATTTGCAAACAGACGTCTTATCAGATGCGCGTCCTCAAGATGCCTAAGGTATTGCAGAAGCGTGAGTCTCTGGAGTTCGAGACTGCGCGCCATCTTTGCAATGTCCACCTCGAAAGGAACCATGCCGGAAATGATTTGCATCAGAGCCTTTATTTTACGGGTGTTCGCGACATCCACTCCGCATTGTGAAGTCAGCTCGTTGTCGATGGTGTAGTTCACGACATTTTCCACTCTCGGCGCGTATGCTACCTTGTCTTCGAAATAAAACGGATAATAGCCTTTCTGAAGATAGCCGGAAAAATGTTCAAGGGGACTGCTGCACAGCTTTCTCACATTAAGGCAAAATTCGCAGGGATTGTCCAGAAGTTCCTGAAGCCTTACCGGGGACAGGTTTATGCCCTTTTCGAGACGCAGGTATTCGCGGAAGGACAGTCCCGGCATATCATATTGCAGCATCCTGCGCGAAAGGTCTGCAAGGCCGCTTTTCAGTGCAAGAAGAGAACTTCCGCTCAGCACGACATGAAGCTGCGGATACAGGTCATATATTTCCTTTATCTCTATGCTCCATTTCTCATATTTGTGTATCTCATCAATGAACAGGTGCGTGCCTCCGATTTTCACGAAGTCTTCTGCCGTGTCCAGAAGTGTGTGATTTGAAAAGTACCCGGAATCGGCAGAACAATACAGAACGTGCCTGTCTCCTTCAGCATAATTGAGCTTGATGCGCTGTCTGAGCAAAGTGGATTTTCCCACTCCCTTCGGTCCCTTTATACAGACCAGCCGGCTGTCCCAGCAGACTTGTTTCATGAAATCGCGAATATAGTCCGTAGGGGTAACTCGGAGATAGTCATCATGCCGCTGAAATAATCTGTCCATTTGTCGTTGATTTAACAACTACAAATATAAAGTGTTTTTTGTAAAAAACAAAAATGCGCCAAAAGTGTTTTTTGTGAAAAACATTTTTGCAAATCACCCCATAGTCTTTCAGTCCGAAGTCACCGAGGAATGTCAGACCGAGGCCGTCGGAAAAGAACTGTTTGCTGTTACTGCCGGAGGGCTTTCCTCATGGTCGGGAGCATGGCTTCGACATAGCGTGAGACACCGAGATCGGTGAAGTGTATGCCATCGACGGTGGCTTCTCCGTCATCGCCTATGAGCTTGTCTGCCGGGACATAGTAGATGTGCCGTTCTCCCTTGCTGCGCAGGCTTTCATAGAGAGCCTTCTGGGCGGCATTCTTTTCCGAGACTTCGCGCCGAATCTTCGTGTCGAGCATCGCGTGCGCGAAAATCGGGTCTTCCACAAAAATCACCGGCGTCTTGGGGTGTGCGTCCCTGAGTATGCGGAAGAATGCCTCTCCCTTTTCGGCTATATCCTTCGCGGTTGCGTTCGGGGCGTAGTCGAGCACATACAGTGCAGGATTCTCCACGCTGGCCATAAGCTGCGCAATCTCCATGTCAAGCAGGGCGTTGCCCCTGAAGCCGAGGTTTATCACCTCACGGTCAAGCCTGCGCCCGAGGATGGAGGTGTGCGCCATGCCGGGACGTGAGACGCAGCCTCCCTGAAGTATGCTTGTGCCGTACATGACTATCTGGCTGCCGCTGCGCGGACTGTCGATTTCCGGGAAGCCAATCGACGCGTTCTCATCAACACCGATTTCGATGCTGTCAATCCCGTCATAGAGCGAGAGATAGAGCATATATTCCCGTTCCTCACGAGTCATGTTCGCTACCATCGTTGCCTCATTATTCTTGCCCTGCGGTCTGCCGCTGCCGGCGAAGCGCCATGTCCCGCCGTTCAGAAAATAGAGGTCCAATCCCTTGACTCCGGTGTCTGTCATGTGGTTCTCGTGATTGTCGAAAGTGGAGACCCATTTCGCCCTGATGAAAGGAGAGTCACTTCTGAATCGGATATACAGACCGGCGCTGTGCTGGCCGAGATACCAGACCGGCTCACGGCAGACTCCTTTCAGACTGACAGGAAGCCTCCGGTAGCGTCCGTCTGTGGCATCGCTTGCCTTCCCGAACAGTGGGAAATCCGCCCCGTCATAATAGGCGACACCGTCCTCTGTCTTTGACGGAGACGGTTCCTGTGCGGAGGAGCGGTCGGATAGAAGAAAAGAGAGTGTGGCAAGAATGATGGAAAACACGATTTTTTTCATGGCGTATAACTGTTAAAAATTCCTGAATCATGCAGCCCTATAGACTGCTGAAATCAAAAGCCCTGATAGAACACCTTCCGTCAGGGCTTGGCGATATCAGAGCTTTTGTCTTAAAGCTTCTTGAGAAGAGTCTTGATGCTGACTTCCTTGTCGATGATGGACGGAAGGTCCTCAATCCTGACCCTTTCCTGGGCCATCGTGTCGCGGTGGCGGATTGTGACGCAGCCGTCGTTCAGGGAGTCATGATCGACCGTTACGCAGAACGGGGTTCCTATCGCGTCCTGACGGCGGTAGCGCTTTCCGATGGAGTCCTTCTCGTCGTACTGGCAGTTGTAGTCGTACTTGAGCTCATCCATAATCTTCTGCGCGAGTTCAGGAAGTCCGTCCTTCTTGATGAGCGGGAGCACGGCGACCTTAACCGGGGCGAGAGCCGGCGGAATCGAGAGCACTACGCGGGTCTCGCCGTTCTCAAGCTTCTCCTCGTGGAAAGAGTGGGAGAGCACGGCAAGCACCATGCGGTCAACACCGATTGAGGTCTCGATGACATACGGAGTGAAACTCTCGCCGGTCTCCGGGTCGAAATACTGAATCTTCTTGCCTGAGAACTTCTGGTGGTTTCCGAGGTCGAAGTCGGTGCGGGAGTGGATTCCCTCAAGCTCCTTGAATCCGAACGGGAAGTTGAACTCGATGTCGGTGGCGGCGTTGGCGTAGTGCGCGAGCTTCTCATGGTCGTGGAAGCGGTAGTTCTCCGCGCCCATTCCGAGGGCCTTGTGCCATGCCAGACGGCGTTCCTTCCACTTCGCGAACCAGTCGAGCTCAGTGCCCGGCTTGATGAAGAACTGCATCTCCATCTGCTCGAACTCCCTCATCCTGAAGATGAACTGACGCGCCACAATCTCGTTCCTGAACGCCTTGCCAATCTGCGCGATGCCGAAAGGAAGCTTCATGCGGCCGGACTTCTGCACGTTGAGGTAGTTCACGAAAATGCCCTGGGCCGTCTCCGGGCGAAGGTAAATCACGTTCGTGCTGTCGGACGTGTTGCCGAGCTGCGTGGAGAACATCAGGTTGAACTGACGCACGTCCGTCCAGTTCTTCGTCCCTGAAATCGGGCAGACAATCTCGCAGTCGATGATAATCTGACGAAGCGCCGCCAAGTCGTTGGCATTCAGCGCATTCGCCATCCGTTTGCGGGTCTGCTCAATCTTCGCCGTGTTCCTCAGCACGTTAGGGTTGGTCTCGCGGAACTTCGCCTCGTCGAAAGCCTCTCCGAACTTCTTGCGCGCCTTCTCGACCTCCTTGTTGTTCTTCTCCTCAAGCTTTGCGATGTAGTCCTCGATGAGAACGTCCGCCCTGTAGCGTTTCTTGGAGTCCTTGTTGTCGATGAGCGGGTCATTGAACGCCCCGACGTGTCCGGAAGCCTCCCAAATCTTAGGGTGCATGAATATGCAGGAGTCGATGCCCACGATGTTCTCGTTGAGACGGGTCATCGCGAACCACCAGTATTGCTTGATGTTGTTCTTCAGTTCAACTCCAAGCTGACCATAGTCATAGACTGCCGCGAGTCCGTCATAAATCTCGCTCGAAGGGAATATGAATCCGTATTCCTTGCAGTGAGCGACCAGAGCCTTGAAAAGTTCGTCTTGTGTCATAAATGATTATTTTTATATAAATCCTGCAAAAATAAGCATTTATATTTTAGAAACATAGAAAATGAACTCTTCGGATGTTTCTTTTATTTTTTGGCTACAGATTTATAGAAGCTGCGGTGACTGCCGGCTTTGACGGGACTTTCTGACACTGAGGCCGCTGTACCGAGTTCCGCCGAGACATCCGGAGCCTTTAGCTCAAGGCCATCGGCAACATCCTGCCTGACGAGGTAGTACATTGCGTTCGGCATGCCTCCGATGTTTCCGTTGAGGGAATGTGCAGGATTGCTGATGTCGTACTTGCCGCTGCCGTCCATGCCGCATATCCACAGGCTCTGCATATAGACATTCATGTCGCTGTACTTGTAGGTGTTTCCGAAAATCTTTATGACGGTCTTGTTGCCGTTCGCCACAAATCCCCGGAATGCCTTGCCCCAGCCGTTTTCCTCGACATTCTTGACCATCAGGTCGTAATCCCAGTCGTAAGGGGCATAAGCCTGCACGGTCTCGTTCCCGTCCCCGTCGATTTTCGTCAGGCTGAACCATGCGCTGTAGGCCCATTTCACTCCGTTTTCAGTGCTGATGTCCTGAGGCACTGATATGGTGAAATGTTCATATCTGTCTGAATCCGCCTCGGCGAAGTCCAGCACGACCGGAGTCAGTCCGAACCTGTTGTCCGCTCCGCCCCAGCTGTACAGATTGAAGCTCTTTCCCTGCTCCTTTGCGGTGATTGACACATTGAACGGTTCCGGTTCGGCGATGCTCCAGCCTGCGGAGGCGGAATATTCCGTGTTGTCGTATGGCATGAGAGTCCATTTCCCGATGTAGTCCTCGTATTTGCAGGGGTGGCTCAGCTGACTTGTTGCGTTCTCTGCGTGGAAAGGGTAGCTGAGCGAGACGTCCGAGACGACGTTTATTTTGTCGCCGGCGTGCTCCAGGATTCCTGCCGTGAACATATATTCGTCATTGTCGTTGAACGCGAATATGCTCTCGGCGTCGCCGCGTACGATGTAGCCGTTTTCCACAAGAGAGTCCCACGTCTCGCCGTCGGCCATGGCGTAGGAGATTTCCTCTTCCATCCACAGCTTTGCATCAACCTTGTTGTCATAGGTCACGGCCGCAATCCAGTACCATACGTCCCCGTCAGACGGAGTCACCTTCGCCGCATAGTCAATGTGGCCTGTCGTGCTGTTATAGACTTCGTATGGGGTGATGTCGAAGCTCACGCTGAACTCACCGGTCGTGACCTCTTCCATAAACCAGTTCCTCGACGCCTTCCCGTCGGATTCCACTGCGGCTATCCTGACCGTATAGCCGGTCTTGGGGCGCAGGGCATCGACGGTGAACGATGTGCCGCTGATATTCTTCTTGAGGATATCGACGTTTCTGCCTTCTGAAATGTAGGTGACCTCGCATCTGTACCCTTCGGCGCCTTCTACCGCCGGCCATTCCGCCGAAATCGAGGCCGTTCCTTGCGAAATTTTCGCCTCCGGTGCGGGAAGGATTGTCTGCTCAGGCGTCTTGCCGCCGTCTTCGGATGTCGTGCCCTTGTCGCAGGCGGCAAATGCGAGCGCCGAGCCTGCGACAAACAATAATATCTTTCTTATGTTCATTTCTTTTTTTTCTTAAAACGATGCCATTGCCCTGACGAGGTGCTTCTGCTTCTTGTCCAGGTCGGCTGGTGTCTCGACCGACTTTCCCGTGCCCATGTCGAAGGCGTACGCTATGCTCGGGCCGCTTTCGCTCGATGACCAATATACGGCATCCTCCAGTGCAGCCCCGCCGTTGTCGGTGAGGCATTTGTTCAGGAAGGCCTTGTGCTGTTCCTCTTGACCGTCCTTGCCGTCGCCTTTCGCCTTGACCGAATCCAACGAGCCGGTCCCGCCTTCAGATTCATCCGCATCGTGACCGGTGTAGCCCTTATAGAGGGCGGCGAGTTCGCTCATGGACGGAAGAAACCAGTCCTTCAGCACACCGACGTTGTCCTCGGCCGCCTTTGCGAAAGCCGGGTAGTATTCTTTCCAGCCGGAGAGCTTCTGCACGCAGGCGGTGTTGTACGAGCCGCTGCCCGGAAGAGAGCCCATAGCTTCCTCATATCTGTAGGCCCAGGACTCCTCGTGCTGTTTCAGAGACACTATGTAGCCGTGCTCGCCGCTTTCATCGACGCTCACGACCACTCCCTTGACAAATCCCTTCTCGTAGAGATCCCCCACGGCATAGGTCTCCGGTTCCGACGTGCCCGGCTTGTCAGGGTTTTCAGGCGTGCCGGGGTCCTGGCTGACAGGCTTGCTGCAGCCGGCAAACAGCGCGGCCGCAGCAAGTGCCATGGTGAAATGTTTCAAAATGTATGTTCTCATTGCAATGTGCTCGCAGAAGTGAAACGCAGCTTTTCTACCGTACAGGAATCGTTTCAGTCTTGTCTATTGAGACATTCACTCCTATTCCCGTACCTGATGATCCCTCTTCTTTGGATGTGTGCGTCACCTTGATGATGTCAGTGGCTACTCCGTCGGTGTCAACCCCGATGAAATAGACAAAGAACTTTGTGCCCCGGTCAGCCCGGAAGCCCGCGCTGGCTGAACCGTAAAGTCCCGCAGTTTCTTTCTTGAGAAGCTCCTCCATTTCAGAGCCGGATTTGCCCGACCATTCGTCCGTGCCCAAGAAGTACTTGCAGTAAGCCCCTCCGACAAGGTTGTAAGGGTTTGCCTTGGCGGAGACGGTGTAGTTTGTCTGGTTCGGGTAAATCTCGTCCCACATCCACGCCGTCATACCGACGCTCAGCGAAATCTGACTCTTCTTGTCCGCGACGGTAGTGAACTCGGAGACGAACGGCTCCGTCGTGTAGGTTCCGTCGGCCTTCAGACCGATGACATAAATCTCGTAGGTGGTTCCGGCCGTGAGGTCAGGGATGTCATAGTAGGTGCCGGACGCGATGTCGGTGAGGAGACTCCTTGAAAGGAACTCCTTTCTGTCCATGGCCGCATCGGCGTGTCCGCTGTTCCAGGACTCGAGCTTGGAGTCGATGAGTTCGTCGCAGGCTTTCTTATAGGCTGCGGACTCGCTGCCTTCCGTGGCGGTGAGTGCGGCGAGACGCTCTTTGGTGATGTAGTTCAGCATGTAGGTCTGTCCCTCCGCCGCCGTGTTTCCGGAAACGCTGACCTTTGCGTCTGTCTTGGTGACGTCATAGACCTTGACGGTATAGACCGCGCCCGTCATGGCCGCTTCCATTGTAGTCACGGCCAGTTTCTTGACATTAAGCTTATCTCCGGTCTTGGGAAGTCCGTCAGGCGTGCAGGCGATGAGGAAGAGGGTGTAGTCCTCGCTCGGAATCAGTGACGAAGTCGTGAAGTTTATTTTGCCCGTATAGAGGTCGTCCATGAAGCTGCCTTTCCTTGCCGCGAGAAGAGCCTCGACGGATTCCTGGTCGGTGAGACCCTGAAAATATGTCGTGCGTTCGAGTATGGCGGCATAGACTTCGTCCCACGCAGGGACAATCGTGACTTTGTAATCCGTGTCGCTCACTGTTTCTTCCATCGTCACCCAGTCATTCTTAGGGCTTTCCGTGGTTGAAATCATCTGCACGAAAGGCTCGGTCGTGAAACTGCCGTCGTTGCCGAGTCCTATCGCGAAAACAGGATAGGCCATCTCGGGAAGAAGAGAGTTGGCCGCTTCGGAAAGGGCCGTGTCGTATTCCTTTTCTCCGCTGACGGTGAGGGCCGTTATGAACTGCGCCATGGTCATCGCCTTGAATGTGTCGTTCTCGCTCTTCATCGCGCTGAGGTACGACTCCATATAGGACTTTATGTTTTCCGGATTGCTGCCGCAGTACTGCTCATAGACGTCAGGCGTCATCACGTCGTAGTAGTAGAAAATGTCCGGGTCGCTGCAGTCGAACTTGACTTTGAACCATGTCGCGCCGGCCTCCACGAGGCTTATGTCTATTTTTGCATTTTCCTTGAGAACCGCTTTCGGGGTCTTGAATTCCATAGTTTCCGTTTCGGTCGTGACTTTGCCTTCGTAGCTTACTCCGAACACGAAGAACAGATACTCGGTCTCGGGGTCGAGTGCGCGGAACCGGTAGTCCTGCATCCCCGTCAGCAGGGCATTGGAGAGAAACTCGTTCAGGGACAGCCCGTTCGCGGTGGCCATCTCGTCGAACCAGCCTATGTATGCCTCCTGAAGAACCTCAGTGTCGTCTCCATATTTTTCATTGAATTCTTTCTTGGTGACAACCCCGAAATAGTACGGTGCCTCGTTGTCCGCCGGCGTAATCCTCGCGCTGAAGGAGCCTTGGGTGAGAGCAGTCTGCTCTATGTTAAATTTTGTCTGGGGTTGGGTCGGGGTCTGGCCGCCCGGAGTCGCATTCTCCTTGTCGCAGCCAAAGAACAGCACTGCTGCCGCAATGCACATTGGCAGAAATCGTTTCATACGTTTACACTTATAATTTTAAACACTTTTCAGCCAATTCTTCATGAAATGTTTGGCTGATATACTACTGAAGCGTGCAAAATTATAAGTTTGCCTTGATATTCGCAAGACTTCCGGCCGAAAAAATAAACAGAAACCCCGGGACTTCTTACATTTTCCTATATTCCGACGGGGTCATGCCAGTCTTGGTCTTGAAGAAACGGTAGAATGTCGTCTGGTTAGGGAAATTGAGCTCATAGACGATGGACTTTATGCTCATGTCTGAGTATTTCAGCAGGTTTTTCGCTTCAAGGATGACGAACGAGTCAATCCACTCGTGGGCCGACTTTCCGCTGACGGACTTGATGAGCTTGGAGAGATATTTCGGAGTGAGGTAGAGTTTGTCCGCGTAGAAAGAGAGGCTTCTTTCCTTTGTGTGATAGTCCCTTACGAGCATAAGGAAGTCTTCGAGGACTATCCGTGACCTCGTGGAGACTTCTTCCGCGCCGTTTTTTCTTGCCGCCGACAGCCTGTCGGTCCAGAGCGCCCCCATGAGGTAGAATATGGATGAAATCAGCGACGCCACCGACTCCTTGAGGTTAGGAATCTTCAGCCGCGAGACCTCCTGTATGAGGTCGAAATATTTGCGGCAGAGTTCCCTCTCGCCTTCGCTGATTACGACGCACGGTGATTCGAGCAGGCGCAGGCTTTCGTTGTAGAGCTTGCTGAAGTCGAAGCGGGTGCTGGACATCAGGTCTTCGGAAATCGCGACGACGACAAAATGCACGGATTCCTTTTCCTTCGGGTCTATGCTTGTGACTCTCACGATGTTACCGGGAGTGTATATGAACATTGACTCCTTCTGTATCGTGAATTTCTTGAGGTTTATCTCCACTTCAAAGGTTCCCTCGATGCAGAAGAACGCCACATATCCATGGAAGCGGCAGGGATATTCGATGATGTCCATCTTCGATTCGTAGTGCATATCCGCGATGAACAGGTCGTCTGACAAATTGTCACTTATCGCCGGAGCCGAGGACAGGTGTCTGAGTTCACGGATGCTGAGTTCACGGTATTTTTCCATAATCATTTACATTTTGTCGTTTATGTCGGGTTACAAAAGTACGCATAAATTATTAAAAAGTCGTTTTTTGCGACAAAATGTATATTTATGCGCCCTATTTGTTATACATATTTTCTCTCGTATGGCAACTGTTTTGAATAATATGCCGCCGCATTCAATTCGGATTTTCTGCCGGTTGGGTGCAAGGTCAGGAAAATAATTAAAACAGATAGGAAAATGAAAAGAATGATGTGGATTATCGCCGCAGCCCTTTGTGTGCTTCCGACTTACGCCGGTGCGCAGCAGGTTCTGACTCTTGACGAGTGCAGGCAGATGGCGGTTGAGAACAACAATTCGCTGAAGACGGCGGAACAGAAAATCAAGGTTGCGGGGTACGACAGGAACATCGCCCTCGCGAACTATTTCCCGAAGATTACGGCTACCGGAGCGTATATGTACACCAGCCGTGACTGGAAGCTCATCAGCGACGATCAGGCAAAGGAGATTCAGAATGCCGGAACCGTGCTCCAGGACGACGTGACCAACAAGGTTCTGGGACTGATTTCCGACCCGGACGTGTTCAACAAGTACATGACCGATCCGGCATTCCAGAAGATAATCAACGGTCTCAAGGCGACGGACATTGCCACTCCTATCAACGCGATAGGCCAGCACATCACGGACGCCCTGACGCTCAATATGCACAATCTGTGCGGGGCTGTCGTTTCGGTTCAGCAGCCGGTGTTCATGGGCGGCAAGATTGTGGCTTCCAACCAGATGGCAAAATATGCCGAGGAACTGGCGAAGTCGCAGTATGACGCTGAGCACGCGCAGGTTCTCGCCGACATCGAGCAGGCCTACTGGCAGATTGTCTCCATCGCCGCGAAGAAGAACCTCGCCGAGAACTATGCCGACCTCCTCCGTCAGATGGGGAAGGATGTCGATGCGCTCGTGGCCGAAGGGTTCGCGACTCCTTCTGACGCGCTGACGATAAAGGTGAAGACCAACGAGGCCGAGATGCTTCTCACGAAGGCAACCAACGGACTGGTGCTCGCGAAGATGCTTCTCTGCAAGGAGTGCGGGCTTCCTCTTGACAGTCAGATTACTCTCGCGGACGAGAGTCTGGACGCGATTCCGGTGCCGGAAATGAGCCCTGTGATTTCTGACGAGGAAATCTATGCGGCAAGGCCTGAAATCAGAAGTCTCGACCTGGCGAAGAAAATCTATGACAAGAAGGTTGCGGTCGTGCGTGCCGACGGTCTTCCGACGGTGGCCGTGATGGCGAACTATGCCGTGACTAACCCTAACATCTTCAACGGTTTCCAGAACAAGTTCGGAGGCTTCTTCTCCGCAGGGGTTGTGGTTAACGTGCCTATCTTCCACGGCACCGAGGCCATCCAGAAGACGAAGAAGGCCAAGGCCGAGGCCGCTCTGACCCAGTACAGGCTCGACGACGCGAAGGAGATGATTTCGCTTCAGGTCGCGCAGCTCCGCCAGCAGCAGGGGGAGGCTCTTGAGAAGCTCACCACCGCCGAGAGCAACCTTGAGAATGCGGAGGAGAACCTTCGCGTGGCCACCGCCGGATGGAACGAGGGCATGATTGCATCCAATGTGGTGCTTCAGGCGCAGACGGCCTGGCTTCAGGCGCATTCCGAGTACATCGAGACCGGCGTGGAGCTGCAGATGTGCAGTGTAAACCTTGCCAAAGCCGAGGGCCGACTGTAAGCGAGGTTTGCAAAAAAGCGATCTGCTTCGTTGGGTGTCTTGTTCAAATCCTCACAACCATCAGGTTGCTGCGGTTTGAACTTCACCATCCGCCTTGCATCTCATCTTTTTATCAAACCTCTTTATTCGAGATGCTTTAATAAGTAATAAATAGTTATAACTGATAATAATAAAAAATACAATACAATGGAAAAGACTCAGAAAAAAGGCAACCTGCTTCTTGGAATCATCGTTCTGGTTGCACTCATCGCAGCTGTGGCTGTGCTTGGTATCATCTTCTCAAAGCCTAAGGAAGCCGTCATTCAGGGTGAGGCCGAGGCTGCCGAATACCGCATCTCCGGAAAGGTTCCGGGACGTATCGAGGCGTTCTATGCCGCAGAGGGCGACATGGTCCACAAGGGAGACACCCTCGTTCTCATAGACTCTCCTGAGGTTCGCGCAAAGCTCGCTCAGGCAAACGCGGCATACGCTGCGGCCGCCGCTCAGCGCAACAAGGCGAACACAGGAGCCCGTAAGGAAGAGATTGCCGGAGCCTATGAAATCTGGCAGAAGGCTCTCGTGGGCAAGGACATCGCGAAGAAGACTCTCGACCGTGCCACAAGGCTTCACGAGCAGAATGTAATAAGTGACCAGAAGTTTGACGAGGCCACCGCACAGTACAATGCCGCCGCAGCGACCGCCGAGGCCGCGAAGTCCCAGTATGACATGGCCGTGAAGGGTGCCCGCGAGGAGGACAAGGCCGCCGCGATAGCCCTGGTTGACAGGGCAAACGGCGCCGTGATGGAAGTCAAGTCCTATCTTTCCGAGCTCAAGCTCACCTCGCCGGTAGATGGAGTCATTTCCGCACGCTACCCTCATGTGGGCGAGCTTGTGGGAACAGGCTCCCCGATCATGACGGTGACAGACCTTTCTGATATGTGGTTCACCTTCAACATCCGCGAGGACAAGCTCCACAGCATGAAGTCCGGCGACAGGCTCCGTCTCAGCATCCCTGCTCTCGACGGCAAGGAAATCGAGGCGACCGTGACCTACATCGCCGCACGCGAGTCCTATGCCACCTGGAGGGCGACCAAGGAGACTGACCAGTATGACGCGAAGACCTTCGAGGTACGCGCTGTTCCGACCTCAAAAATTGACGGTCTTCGCCCTGGAATGACAGCTATTGTTGTAAAGTAATTTAATCCTGAACAAGACTTTTGATTGCAATGAAAGATAATGCGTTTTTGAAAGTTATGCGGCGTGAGTTCGGGATTATACGCCGCAAACCTGTCTATCTGCTCGGATCGGTGGTCATGATGGCAGTCTGCTGTCTTTTCTACCTGACATTCTTCAAGGCCGGACTCCCTGAAAGACTGCCGATCGGAGTGGTTGACATGGACAACTCGTCCCTCTCCCGCAACTTCTGCAGCCAGCTTGACGCGACGCAGCTCGGCAAGGTCGTCCATTTCGACAGCTTTTCCGAAGCACGCGACGCGATGCAGACCGGCGAGGTTGCATCCGTCTGCGTGATTCCCAAGAATATGGCCGCGGACATCTATGCAAACCGTCAGCCGACGTTCACCTACTATGTGAACTCGCTCTACATGATTGCCGGCGCGCTGAGCTACAAGGATGTCCTCACTATGGTAACCCTCACCGGAGGAGCAGTGCAGCGGGAAGTGTTCCGCGCCAAGGGACTCTCCGACGGCGAGATTATGGGAATGATACAGCCTATCACGATTGACGAGCACCACATCGGCAACCCGATGACGAACTACAGCATGTACCTGAACAACATCATTCTTCCGGGTCTTCTCTGCCTGAGCATCGTCTTCGTGCTGATTTACGCTCTCGGCTCTGAACTCCGCTACGGCACGTCAAAGGAACTGATGGAGACGGCCGACGGCTCGTTCGCCGCCGCGCTGTTAGGAAAACTTACTCCTTACACGCTGGTCTATCTCCTTATGGGACTGACGCTTGATCTGCTGATGTACGGCGTGTGCAAGTTCCCTGTCGCGGGAAGCGTCGGCAACATGATGCTGCTCATGGTGGTGTTCATCCTTGCCTGTGAGGCTGTGGCAGTGACGATTGTGGGGCTTCTCCCTACGCTGAGGTTCGCCCTCAGCATCGCGGCTCTGTTCACGATTCTCGGATTCTCGTTCTCCGGTTTCACCTTCCCCGTGGAGGCCATGCCGAAGGCAATTCAGGGCATCGCCGTCCTCTTCCCGCTGCGCTTCTACTATCTGGCATACGTCCAGGAGGCGATTTACGGCACGGGACTCGGTGACTGGTGGCCATACCTGGTCTGCCTTCTCCTCTTCCTCGTCGGCCCGCTCTGTGTCAGCGGACGTCTCAAGAGGGCGTGGGTGAACGAGAACTACGAGAGATAGAAATATTACGATATGCCGAAGATATGACATATCAATGATATATAGGAATATACGATTATGTTAAAAGAATTGCGACGCATATTTGCGGATTCATATGTCCTCATCATCTTCCTCCTCGGAGGTCTGCTCTATCCGGTCATCTACGGACTGATTTACTATAAGGGCACGGTCGATGAGATGCCGGTAGCCGTGGTGGATTTAAGCCAGAGCAGCGACAGCAGGCGCTTCATACAGAAGATTGACGCCACCCGCGAGGTGGATGTAGCCTACAGGTGCGTGTCCATGGCCGAGGCCCGGCAACTGCTTGAGGAAAGGAAAGTTCACGGCATCGTGCTCTTCCCGGAGGACTACGGCGACAGGCTCGCGAAGATGGAGCAGGCGACTGTCTCGACATACGCGGACATGGCCAGTTTCCTCTACTACAAGAATATAACTATGGCCGTGAATCATGTCATGATTGACGAGCTCCGCACCATAGGCTCATCCCGTCTCGCGATGACGGGACTGACTGATGCCACAATCTCCCAGATGGTCGATGCCATCCCGGCGGAGGAGAACGTTCCGTTCAACACGAACTGGTCGTTCCTGATTTTCTTCCTCTCCGCTGCGCTTCTTCTTGTCATCCAGCAGACCATGTTCTTCGGAGTGAGCGTGATGAACGGCTCGATGCGCGAGGGCAACGCCACCCACGACGGCTCGCTCCTCGGAAGGGCGGCCGCCTACGCGCTGATTTACCTCGGCATTGCAGTCTGGTGCCTTATGGTCGTTCCGGCCCTGTTCGGGATGCCTCAGAGGGGTCAGCTCGGAAGTCTTCTCGCGCTGATTTTCTTCTTCGTCATCGACTGCGTGGCGTTCAGCTTCACCTTCAGCCGCTTCATCCGCCACAGGGAGACGGTCTTCGTGGAACTCCTCTTTGTGTCTTCCATCTGCCTCTTCCTCAGCGGCACCATCTGGCCGGTAAGCTCCATGCCGCCGTTCTGGAAAGCCGTCTCATGGATTTTCCCATCGACCTTCGGCATTCAGGGCTTCCACGCCATCAACAACGCCGCCGCCACTCTCCCGATGATTCGTCCGCAGCTCATAGGCCTGATTTCCCAGTTCGCCTTCTACAGCGTCACGGCCTTCATTATGGACTACCGCGAGCGCAACCACTACGCTTCCCGTCTCCACGAGCTGATGGAACGCCGCCACCGCCTCATAGCCGCCCGCATTGAGGCCTGCCTCGGCTCCAGTAGAGTAATTGAATAAAAGCGGATTGCCGCGTTACTCGTCATTCCTCTATCAGTTATTGAAAAGCGGCATTTGAAAATTGAATCGGGGCACACCGCTCAACCGGCTCTGTGTCCCGATTTTTCATTCTTGGTGACAGCTGCAAATTTCTGCCGTAAGAAACCATATTTCTTGGAAAAGTTGCAGAAAACCCGTGAAAACACCTTGGAAAAGTTGCAGAAGATGCATATATTTGCCTTGGAAAAGTTGCAATAGCTATGCTCAACAGAAAGATTGACAGTGAAATAGAGAAGCACTTCGCTTCCACCAAGAAAGCTTTGTTCCTTACGGGGGCAAGACAGGTAGGAAAGACGTATGCTGTCAGGAAATATGCACGACAGCATGACCTGCGGTTGGTGGAGATGAATTTTCTTCTCCAGCCGGAAGCCATCTCCGTCATCAGGGGTGCAGGGGACGTAAGGGAGCTGAAACTAAGGATTTCAGCTTACGCGAGGGAAGAACTCGTGCCCGGAAAGACTTTGATATTCTTCGATGAGGTTCAAGAATATGCCGACATAATGACATGGGTGAAGGGGCTTGTTGACGATGGGGACTATCTGTATGCCCTCAGCGGTTCTCTTCTTGGTGTGGAGATGAAGAATATTCGTTCCGTCCCTGTGGGCTATATGTCGGAATATCAGATGTATCCGTTGGATTTTGAGGAATTTGTCACTGCTGCCGGACTGCCGGAGAATGTTCTGGACTCATTGCGTGAGTGCTGGAAAGAAAGAACTCCGGTGGATGAGTTCATCCATAAGAAGATGATGCAGCTGTTCAGGCTTTATCTGATTGTCGGCGGAATGCCCGCTGCTGTGCAGGCGTATGTGAGCACTAATAACATTCAGAATGTTGTCAGGGAACAGAAAGATATTCTAATGCTATACAAGATGGATATAGCCCGCTATGATAGGGATGAGCGAAAAAAACTCTACATAAACGAAGTCTTTGACATAATTCCGTCGGAACTCAATGCCAAAAACAAGAGGTTCATTTTGAAACGTCTGAACGAACACATGACGTTCAGCCGTCATGAGAACGACTTTATCTGGCTCAAGGATGCCGACATGGCTCTGCCGACCTACAATGTGGAGGAACCGACGGCTCCGTTGAAACTGAACGAACAGAGAAACCTTTTCAAGCTGTTTCAGAATGACGTCGGTCTGCTGTCCTGCCAGTATTCGTCGGGAAGCATACAGCTGAAGATGCTGCAAGGGGAGATGAACATTAACTATGGTGCCGTGTTTGAGAATGCCGTTGCTCAGGAACTGCACGCGCATGATTGGAATCTGTACTATTTCAACAGCAAGAAGCAGGGCGAGATTGACTTCCTGCTTGAGGCGGACAATGAAATAATCCCAGTGGAGGTCAAATCCGGAAAGGACTACGAACGCCACAATGCCTTGAGCGGCGTGATGTCAAACCCCGATTACGGGATAAAAAAGGCATACGTCCTCTGCAATGACAATCTTCATGTGACGGAAAATGTCGAATATATCCCTATCTATATGGTCATGTTCATCCAAAAGCCCCGGGAATCCGAAGACCTCATCTACAAGCTGGACCTTTCCGGATTGTAGCCCCGTCTCCTCCCGCCCCGTTTTTCAAAAAATAGTGAGAACTTTGACACTCAATACTCTTCGAGTGTTGTCCGTTTGTGAAAAATATTCGTAATTTTGTCGCGTTGAGCAATCAACGGACATATTTACGAAAGTGTTTTCGCACTGTCCTTAAAGAAAATGTGGTAATTTTCAATGTCAACAGGACTGACGGATGACACTCTTTCC
Source organism: uncultured Bacteroidales bacterium (assembly GCA_934725015.1). Lineage (GTDB taxonomy): Bacteria > Bacteroidota > Bacteroidia > Bacteroidales > UBA932 > Cryptobacteroides. The sequence goes on along the minus strand of CAKVAS010000001.1, from coordinate 325,111 downwards.
GTGTTTAGGCTATGTGGGTCGGGGCATCTTGTGTCCCTATATCTCCATATCTATTCATGTGTGGAGTATTGGGGCGTCTATTTGTTGACAGGGTTTTACCACAACCTTCTTTAGGATAGACGAGATACAGGCTCCACACTTTCTTTTTATGCACTAAAACTGCCCCGGAGCCTCGGCGGATGCAAAAACTTATGAACAACTTGAAACAACTGATCGGAGAGTTTCTCCAGAAAGTTCCCTCCGGAACAATTATCGATGCCCACACGGTGATAGGGCATCTTGCAAAAGACTGTGGCGACGCCTATCTTGAAGGATACAGAAACGGCGAGGGCGCGGCTTCATACCACAGCAGAATCAGTCGTATGGTCGGTGAATTTGACGGGACGCTGCTGACCCGCATTGCCGGAGAAAGTCATTCAGAAAACGTACATGGGAACCTTACGGACAACGCTTGTTGGAGACGAAACTAATCGCTGTAAATGACATATTATCATGAAAAGGATCTGTTTTATACTGTTCCTTGGTGTCATCGCGTGTTCTGGCCTTGACTATGGGACGAAACCTAATCCGGAACCTGAACCCGGATCCGAAATCTCGAATGCACATTTCGTGTATGGGGGCGTGGATTATGGTGAGGGCATTGAGATAGATCATGTCGTATGGGCACCTGTGAACTGTGGCGTGATTACGGAAAGGAAATATGGAACACATTATCCTATAGTCAAGGCATGGACTGTGTGCCCGGATGGATGGAGACTCCCATTGGCAACCGAGATTGATGATTTGAGAAAAAATTGCTCTAGCTTGACTCTCCATGACGGGACAAAGGGATGCTGGTTCTCTGGAAACAAGGCGTATTCAGGAGATGTTACGGCTATATTCTTGCCTTTTTCCGGATATGCACGGAATTCAGATATATTGGAAGAAGGAATGAATGGCTGGTATTATGCGGCAGAAGGAAATCGTCTTCACCAGTTGAGAATAAATTCCTCCGAAGTAATTACTGACGATTCGAAGGCAAACGCCTGTGCTGTCCGTTGTGTAAAAGGGCGTAATGAGGATGTGCTTCCCGGAGCAGTCAATGAGTATTCTGAGAACGGTGAGAATTATGGTTATGACGTGAAAATAGGCAATTTTGTTTGGGCTCCGGTCAACGCTGGGGTTTCGTCTTCCGCAAATGGCGGGTCATATACTTACGATGATGCAAAAAAATCATGCCCTTCTGGATTTCATTTGGCGACACTTGATGAGTTCAGGCAACTTACAGAAAATATTTCACCTATAACAAGTTATTGCGGGATTTCGGGGTGTTGGGCATCTGGAAATAGGGCATATTCTCCGGAAATCCCAGCTATATTTTTCCCGTTTGATGAGAATCAGTTTTATTGGACTGCATCTCTTAATCGTAATAGTGCATATTTCTCAACTCTTTCAGGAATTGATTATGGAGATAAGATGAAACAGGGATATGCCAGATGCGTAAAGGGTACAGGTTCCCAAGACGATGATGATTCAGACAATGTAGTTGGCGGTGTCGAGAAATATGTCGTCGATGGTGTTGACTATGGATATTCTGTACAGATAGGGAATCTTGTCTGGTCCCCTGTAAATAGCGGTTGTCTTAATGACAATTCTCTTGGCAGCAAGTACATTTACCTCGGGAAAGAATATGTGCCGTGGGGAAAGTTTGACTTGCCTGATTCAAGAAATGCTTGCCCTTCCGGTTATCGTATTCCGACTGCTGACGAATTCACGGCATTGTTGAGAAATTCCTCCCGGAATATGGCTGTGGATGGGCAGAAAGGCAAGTGGTGTTCCGGAGACTTGGAGTTTTCTTCGGATAATCCTGCCATATTCATCCCGCTGGAAACTCAGGATGGACATTGTTTGGAATATTGGACATCTTCCGGAACATATAGGAATCCTTATTGTTTTGATGGGGTGAAAGCATATATTCAGGATCCGGGAACCGGCTGTCATGTCAGGTGTGTAAAAGGGGAGGACAATCGAAAATATGAAGTTCCTGGTGCGGCTGGAAAGTATGATGATACTGAATTTGAATGTGTCGAGATGTCGGAGATGGTATGGGCTCCGTTTGATTGTGATGGGACTTTCAGTTATGATGATGCAATGTCTGCCTGTCCGTCCGGATACCGTCTCCCATTAAAGGAAGAATTTGAGACGTTACAGTCATCTTTTGAGGGTGGTTATTATGGAATTTCGGGGTGCTGGCTGCAAACCAATCCTGTCTATGACGACCAACTCCCAGCCTTGTTTTTCCCAAAGTCTTCTGATTCGTATTGGGTTGCAAGTAAAAATAAATGGATGACGATGGCGTATTGTTGGAAGATTGAAGACAATGACGCATCTATATTCTCTTTGTCAGATTGTTCGGAAAAGCATCTTGTTCGCTGCATTAAAGGAGAAAATAATGAAATTATAGACAGATTCCCCATTGAAGTGAGTGCTTGGGCTAAGGATGCTTATATAACCGGAAGCGAAACAGAAGGGACAAATTATGGTGTGAGATATAGGAAGGTCGGTGATAAGGAATGGTGTATATATGATGATGTGCTTCCTGTGAATAACGGTAAGTTTGTCGCTCACATTTCAGGACTTCTGCCATCCTCTCAGTATGAGTGTTTTGCATATACGGAAGCAGATGAAAGTGAAGTTTGTCTGTTTACCACGGAAAGTGAAACTCAATTGCCGAACAACAGTTTCGAGTATTTCAGCAAGGTCACTAATGCGGATTACTACAAGTGGTATGATCCTTCGTGCGGCGACCCTGAGTCCCGTGAAATCTGGTGGGCCTGCGGGAATGGCGAGGGCAAGGACGGCGTTGCGGGCACAGGAACTCTGGGGCTTGTGCTCACCTATCCGGACGGCACCGACAAGGTTGACGGCGGCTGGTCGGTAAGATGCGAGTCGAAGAGCCTTGCCGGCGTGCTTGCCTGCGGAAACCTTTTCACGGGGCGCTTCGCGAAGATTATCGGCACGACGGGCGGGGCCGTCAACTACGGCCGTCCGTGGACTACCCGTCCTAAGGCTCTGCGTGTCTGGTATAAGTATCAGAGCGGCGTGATTGACAGCGCCGACAAAAGACTGGTTGGTGACAACACGAATATTGGCGACCAGGACCGCTGCGAGATAGCCGTCTCGGTTGGCAACTGGGACTACAGGGTGATGGGCGGCGTTCCGGAGTCTCCTGTCAATGTGAATCCCGCGTACGGGAGGTACTACACATCCAAGTCTCAGGGAGTCATTGGCTTCGGTCATCTCGTCAGCGACCAGTCCTGCGACTGGACTCGGGTAGATATTCCGCTCGAATATAAAACCCACACAGAGCGCCCGACGCACATTATCATCACTTGCACCTCCAGCTACCTCGGCGACTATTTCACAGGTTCCTTCAGTAGCAAACTGTGGATTGATAAGATGGAGCTGATTTATTGAATAATTTACTCTTTCCAGACCCTTTTCTTGAGCCAGAGCTTGAGGATGGGGTCTGTGATTTCTATCGTGTGGGGTGCTGTTATGGCGATGAGGTCCTTTTCCGTTAGAGACTTTTTCAGGCGTGATATATTGGCCGGGGTTCCCAGTCTGTAGGTGTTCAGAATGGAACTCTGCGTGAAGCCGGTGTGAATGCCGTCGGAGAGGGCGTGCAGGAAGTTCATCTGATAAGAAGAAAGGGACTCCGTCTGTTGGATGAACACCGGTTCGCAGGCATCGAGAAGGCGGTCCGTGCCATATTTCAGGTCATCTTCGGTTGCGGAACCGTCCGTCCTTAGCCATACGAACCATGCCAACTGTTGCACATACGATGAGTACCTGTCCGTTATTTCACAAATCTTGCCCGCAAGCTCGGGAGAAATGCTTTTCCCGGAGTTTGTGAACTTGCGGCAAATGTATTCGCACCAGTCGGCCTCGCCGATTTTCTTCAGATAGAATATGTCTCCGAACCTGTAGAACGGATAGCTCTGATTCTGGAACATCTTCTCCATCATGTGCTTCTTGCTTCCGTAAAGGCAATATGTCACATTGGACTGATGCTGCCAGACGCTGCGCAGTTTCTTCTGAAATGTCAGGGAATCATGGAAATCGCCGATTTGCTGGAACTCGTCAATGCAGACGACTATCTTGATTCCCTTTTCCTCTGCAATAATTTCCGGCAGTTGAAGCACCTCTTCCGTAGTCTTGTAGTCAGTATTATACTCTAGTGAGACAGAAAAGTCACTCAGCGGATCCGGTCCGATGCTTATCTTAGGCACAAACCTGCTGAGAAACATCTTTGCGTTCTCCATCCACTCCTCCCATTTGCCTGATGTCGCTCTGATTACGGCAGTGGCAAATGCGTCCACGAAATCATTCTCCGAGCGGCATCCGAAAGCGTCCAGCCTTGCAATCCTTATCTTGTCGCTTTCCACGATAGAACATACTTTATCGACGAGCGATGTCTTTCCCATTCTTCTCGGAGAAATGAGTATTGTATTCACTCCGTAGGTGAAATTCATTTTCAAGTTTTCGGTCTCCTCCCTTCTGTCCGTGAATGCGTCACCTTTGACCTTGACTCCAAAAACAAATGGTGATTCATCGTTCTTTATCATGTCTTTAGCTCTATTTGTCCGCAAATATAAACATTTTTAACAAACCTGTTTATAACAACCTTGTGAAAAATGTGTTTTTCTTGGGCGGAATGACTTTTTCTCAAAATTCGCTATGGGAAAATATGACTTTTTCTCGGAATTTGATGTGCAAAAACATGACTTTTCCGAATTATAGTTCCTCCTTGGGCCAGCCTTGGGCGTGGAGGGGGAGTTCGACGCCGTCGGGGGTGACTATGACGGAGCCGACCTCGGGCTTGGCGAGGTGGCCGATGATGTCGAAGGTCTGGAAGTCGTGGCGGAACTTGTCGTGCCTGCCGATGGGGATGGTGAAGAGAAGGCGGCAGTCGTCGCCTCCGTTCAGGGCGGCGGCGAGCGGGTCGATGCCGAGCTCCTTGCTCAGGTCTATGGAATTGCCCATAAAAGGCACTCTCTCGGCGTAAATCTTCGCTCCGAGACCGGAGTCCCTGACGAGGCACTTGACGGCGTCAGCGAGGCCTTTTGTGACGAAATAGCCGAAACTTGGCACAATCTCCGAGTATTCGAGCATCTTCAGGACGTTCGGAGAGAGTGAAGGCTTGAGATACTCTCCCACAAAGTCCTTGTAATTGTCAAGCTGCGGCTGTGCGTGGTCGTCTTTCGTCTTGTCGAACCTGCGCTTTTCGCGCTCCAGAACGCTCAGACCGAGATAGGCCCCGCCGAGACTGCCCGAAACGCAGAGCAGGTCCATGCTCTTTGCCGGCATCCTGCGTCTGGTCGTGAGCAGGGAAGTCTCTCCGCAGGCGCTCACGCTGACGCTCAGACCCACCATTGACGGCATTACCTCAAGGCTCAGCTTTTCGTAGCCGTGCTCCTTGGCGCAGGCGACAATCCCGCCCCAGAGCTCCTTTATGCGGGTGAAGTCCAGCTTGGCCGGCACGCCGATGACGACGGCGAGGGTGCGCGGGGAGGACAGCTCCGCATAGAGTTCTCCGGTCACCATGGTCACGCACTTGTGACCGAGGTGCTTGAGCGGGAAATAGACGAGGTCGAAGTCCGTTCCCTCAATGAAACAGCGGCTCTTCTGGGTGGCATACGCCTGTCCCTTAGTCTCGAACCATGTGCTCTCAAACGGCTTGTAGCCCGTTCCCTCAAAAAGTCTTGCGACAGCCTCCACTCTTCCGAGGCTCGCGAATCTTTCCTCTGCTGCCATATCTTTGTCTTTTTTACTCAAATCTACCTTTTCTTTTCGATTTCATATTTGAGCCCCATCGCGTCAAGCGCCGACACGAAATCGTTGTTCACGCCCACGGTGAATTTCCTCGACGCGAACTCGATGTTCCACTTGTGCACCGGGTCGTAGAGCTTCATCGAGAGCGGAATAGGCCCGCTGTTGTCCTTGATGAGCTGCACGAGCCTCTCGCGGAACTCCGGCGTGAGCTGCGTCGTTGTGAGCTGAATCGTGAAACTCTTGACCTTCTCCTCCGCCACGTTGCCGAGCAGCACAATCCTGTTCACCCTGAACCCGTACGGGACTTTCTGCTGAGCCTGCGCGGAAGCCCCCTCGGCTGGTTTCTGGTAGAACCGCGGCTTGATTTCGCCGTCAATCCACACGGCAGTGTGCGGCTGCAGGTAGGCCATGAACGCCTCATGGTCCTTGCCGAAGAGAGCCAGCTCGAAGCTGCCCTCATAGTCCTCAATCTTCGTCTTGGAGTAGGCGCGCCCGGTCTTTGAGTTGAACGTGCCCGTCTCCGTGATGAGCCCGGCTACGCATACCTTTTCTCCGGCCTGACGTTCCGTGCACTCGTTAATCTTTGCATCAAGTTGTCCGAGCGAGCAGCCCACGAAATTGTCGAGTTCAAAGCGGTATTTGTCAAGCGGGTGCGCCGAAAGGTACATCCCCACGAGTTCCTTCTCCTTCTGTAGGAATATGAACTCATCGACCTCGTGCTCAATCTCCGGCACCTCCGGCCTCGTCGGTTTCATCTCCTCGGACTCGCCGAAAAGTGAAATCGCAGCGTTCTCCGCGTCCCGGCGGAAAAGTTCGCCGTAGCGGATGAGGGCGTCGAGGAACGTGTCTCCGCTCCTGCACGGAGTGAAGAACTGCTGCTTGGATATGTGGAAGCTCTCGAACGCCCCGGAATATATCAGGGACTCCATGGACTTGCGGTTCACGATGCCCGACATCCTCTCAATGAAGTCATAGACGTCGGTGAACTGCCCGTTCTTCGCCCTCTCGCTGATGATGGCCTGCACGATGTTGGAGCCGAAGCCCTTGATGCCTCCGAGACCGAAGCGGACGTGTCCCTCGACATTGACGGAGAAGGCGGAGTGCGACTCGTTTATGTCCGGATTGAGAACCTTGATGCCGCTCTTCTTGCAGTCATCCATGATTTTCTTAATCTCGTCCATCTTCGAGAGGTTGTTGCTCAGGTTCGCCGCCTGGAACTCGGCCGGGTAGTGCGCCTTGAGCCAGCCCGTCTGGTAGCTCACCCATGCGTAGCAGGTCGCGTGGGACTTGTTGAAGGCGTACTGCGCGAACTTCTCCCAGTCCTTCCAGATTTTGTCGAGGGTCTTTTCCGGGTGGCCGTTCTTCATTCCCCCGCTCATGAACTTCTCCTTCAGCGAGTTCAGAATGTCTATCTGCTTCTTGCCCATCGCCTTGCGGAGCTTGTCGGCCTCGCCCTTGGTGAAATTCGCAAGCTTCTGCGACAGAAGCATGACCTGCTCCTGATAGACCGTCACTCCGTAGGTGTCCTTGAGGAACTCCTCCATCTCCGGCAGGTCATATTCCACGGCCTCCTGCCCCTGCTTCCGGGCGACGAAGGACGGAATGTAGTCCATAGGTCCCGGACGGTAGAGGGCGTTCATGGCGATGAGATCCTCAAACCTTGTCGGCTGGAGCAGCTGGAGCCACTTCATCATTCCCGGAGACTCGAACTGGAACACGCTCGTGGTGTCGCCGCGTCCGTAGAGCTCGTAGGTCATCTTGTCGTCGATGGGGATGGCCTCGATGTCTATGTCAACGCCATATCTCTCCTTTATGAGGTCGAGGCAGGTGTGTATGATTGTCAGCGTGTTGAGCCCGAGGAAGTCCATCTTGAGCATACCGACGTCCTCGATGTAGTGCCCGTCATACTGCGACGTCCAGAATTCCTTCTTCTTTCCGTTCTCATCGACGATTTCCTTGTCCTCCGAAAGGCAGATTGGGATATAGTCCATCAGGTTTCCGCGTCCGATGATGGTCGCGCAGGCATGAACCCCCACCTGACGGATGCAGCCTTCGAGCTGGAGGGCGTAGTTCAGCACCTCCTTGGTCAGATCGGTGCCGTTCTTCAGCTCTTCCTGAAGCTCCGGAACGAGCCGGTAGCAGTTCTTGAGGGTGATTTTGGCATTCGCCTCCTCCTTGCCGACCTGATAGTGCTTCTCGACGAAAATCTTCTGTCCCGGATTGTCAGGGTCATCGACTTCCACCTTCTTCACGACCTCACTGAATCCCTTTTTCAGCTCGTCGAGCTTCGGGTTGAAGGGATATTCCTTATCGACCATCTCGCTCAGGCGGTCGGGAATCATCTTCGTGAGCCGGTTGGAGTCATCGATGCTCATGTGGCTGATTCGCGCCACGTCCTTGATTGCCGACTTTGCCGCCATCGTTCCGAACGTGATGACACGCGATACGTGGTCAAGTCCGTAGTGGTCCTCGACATATTTGTGCGCCGCTCCGAGGTCCTCGAAATCCACGTCGATATCCGGCATACTGATACGGTCCGGGTTGAGGAAACGCTCGAACAGAAGCTGGTACTTGATGGGGTCGAGGTTCGTGATCCAGAGGCAGTAGGCGACCACCGAGCCGGCGGCCGAGCCACGTCCCGGACCGACCATCGAACCCATTGCGCGGGCGGCGGCTATGTAGTCCTGCACTATGAGGAAGTAGTCCGGGAAGCCCATGCGGCAGATGGTCTTGAGCTCGAAGTCTATTCGCTCGCTCTGCTCCTCGGTGAAAGTCTCCCCGTAGCGGATGTGCGCACCCTTGTAGGTCAGATGACAGAGATAGGCCACCGAGCGGCAGAACTCCTCCCCACGGTCCGTGCCGTCCTTGTCGCAGCGCCCGACATCAATGACATCCTTGTATTTCTCCAGCTGATTGTCTATGTCCGCGAGAAAGTCCTCCGGCAGGTCGAACTTGGGCAGCACGTGACCGCGGTCAATCTTGTAGCTCTCAATCTTGTCCGCCACCTCCAGCGTGTTGGCGAGCACCTCCGGATGCTCCGGGAACAGCCCCGCCATCTCCTCCTCGCTCTTGAGGAACTCCTGCTGGGTGTAGCGCATCCTGTCCGCGTCGTCGAGATATGCCCCCGTGTTGAGGCAGATGAGCCTGTCGTGCGCCGGACCGTCCTCCCTTTTCACGAAGTGCACATCGTTCGTAGCCACGACCTTCACACCCATCTCCTCCGCGAGCCTGAATATCCCCGCATTGGCAACCTGCTGCCTTTCCCAGACTTCCTGCGTCATTCCCGGAACCTCCGTCCTGTGAGACTGCACCTCAAGGTAGTAGTCATCCCCGAACAGGTCCTTGTGCCACTGGATTGCCTTGCGGGCGGCCTCCTCATCCCCGTCTATGAGGTCTCTCGGCACCTCTCCGGCAATGCAGGCGGACAGGCAGACGAGATTGTCGTGCCATTTCTCAAGTACCTCGTGGCTCACCCTCGGCTTGCTGTAGTACTTGCCCTCGATGTGCCCCGTGGAGACAATCTTCATCAGGTTCTTGTAGCCCTCGTAGTTCTTCGCGAGCAGGATGAGGTGGTAGTAGCCTCTGTGGTTGTTGTCCTTGAGGCGGTGGTCGTAGTGCCTCGTGACATAGACCTCGCACCCGAGAATCGGCTTTATGTTCGGATGTTTGGCGGCGAACTTCATGAACTCCTTGATTCCGTACATGTTGCCGTGGTCCGTAATCGCAAGCGCCGGCATCCCCAGTTCCTCCGCCCTGTCAAAGAGTTTAGGGATGGCGGAAAATCCGTCGAGGATTGAGTACTGCGTGTGGACATGGAGATGTACGAATGACATATCAATCAGTGAGTTAATGTGTTGAAGGCTTATCTTTTCCCGCAATCTGAAGGCTTCTTCTATTCGAGCATATCACATCGTCGCGGAACTACAAAGATACTCAAAAAAGAAGCGTCTGAAAAATTTTTCAGACGCTTCTTAAAATATTCTCTTACCCTGACATTCCGGACGTTTTACCATCTCATTGACGTCTCGTCATTTCGTATGTCTTGTCATTTCGTATGTCTTGTCATCCGTATGTCTTGTCATCCGTATGTCTTGTCATTTCGAACGAAGTGAGAAATCTTTATGCTGTGAAGATTTCTCGACTTCACTCCGTTCCGCTCGAAATGACAGAGAGAAACCCAGAGCGAAATGTCAGCGGATATGCTTAAGCTTTCTTTGCCTTGCGCTTCTCAACGGCGTTTACCACGTCATACATCACAGGCGTACCGATGAAGATGGAAGCATAAGTACCGATGATGATACCGAGGATGAGCGCAACCGCGAGACCCCTGATGACCTCTCCGCCGAAGATTGCGATTGCAAGCATGGTGACGAGAGTCGTGAGGGAGGTGTTCATGGTACGTGAGAGCGTGCTGTTGAGCGCGTTGTTCACGTTGTCCTTGAGGAGTGACTTAGGATGCTCCGTCCTGTACTCACGGATTCGGTCGAAGATGACCACGTTATCGTTGATTGCATATCCGATGATGGTCAGGATTGCCGCGATGAACGTCTGGTCGACGTCGAGGGTGAACGGAAGGATGCCGCTGAAGAGCGAGAAGAATCCGATCACGATGATTGCCGTGTGTGCGAGGGAAGTGACGCCGCCGAGTCCCCATGTCCAGTTCTTGAACCTTATCGCGATGTATGCGAAGATTACGAAGAGGGCGATGATGACGGCGATGATCGCGTCGCGCTTCATGTCGTTCGCGATGGTAGGACCCACCTTGTCGGAAGATATGATACCGTTAGGGTTATCGACCGTGGAGCGGAACTCGTCGAAGGTCATGTCCTTCGCGAAGAGACCCTTCAGAGCGTCGTAGAGCATCTGCTCGACCTCTGCGTCAGCCTCTGTTGATTCCTCGTTAATCTTGTAGGCGGTGGTGATCTTCATCTGGCTGTCGCCTCCGAACTGCTTTACCTCGACTGCCTCGTTGAACTCGGCGAGAGTTGCCTCACGCACGGCCTCCGCGGTCACAGGCTTGTCGAACCTCACGACATAAGTACGGCCTCCCGTGAAATCGACACCATAGGTGAAGCCCTTGATGCAGATTGAGAGGATGGAGATGAGGATGAGAGCGCCTGAAATCGCGTAGGTAATCTTCCTCTTGCTGAGGAAATCGACGTGAGTGTTCTGGAGGAAGTTCCTCGTGAGCTTGTTGTCGAAGCTTACCTTCTTGCCTTTCGCGAGCCTGTCGTCGATCACGAGACGGGTGATGAAGATGGAGGTGAGGACTGAGGTGACGATACCGATGATGAGGGTCGTCGCGAAGCCCTTGACCGGACCCGAGCCGAAGATGAGGAGGACGAGACCCGTGAGAGCCGTGGTCACCTGACCGTCGATGATTGCTGAATATGCGTTCCTGTAACCGTCTGCGACAGCCTTGCCGATGCCCTTGCCTGCGCGGAGCTCCTCCTTGATTCGCTCGTAGATGATGACGTTCGCATCGACCGCCATACCGAGCGTGAGGACGAGACCTGCGATGCCCGGCAGCGTGAGGACTGCTCCGAATGAAACGAGGGTTCCGAAGAGCAGGAGCACGTTGCACAGGAGGGCGAAGTCGGCTATGAGACCGGCTCCCTGATAGAAGAACACCATGTAGAGGAGCACGAGGAGGAATGCAATCACGAAGGAGATGAGACCCGCGTTGATTGACTCGCTACCGAGTGAAGGTCCGACAACCTGCTCCTGGATGATGGTCGCAGGTGCAGGGAGCTTACCTGACTTGAGGACGTTTGCAAGGTCCTCCGCCTCTTCGAGAGTGAAGTTACCGGTAATCTGTGACGAGCTGCCTGAAATCTCTCTCTGGACGGTAGGATATGAATAGACCATTCCGTCGAGTACGATTGCCACCTGACGGCCGATGTTGTCCTTGGTGAGGCGTGCCCATGTCTGTGCGCCTTCGGCGTTCATCGACATTGAGACCTCAGGGCGCGCGCCGCCGTCGCCGTACTGGACGCGAGCCTCCGTGACTGCATCTCCGTCAAGCGGAGCCTTGCCGTCGCGGGATGTGTTCCTGATTGCGACGAGCTCGAAGTAGTTGCCGCCCGGAATCTGGTCGGAAGGCTTCACTGTCCACATCGGGGTGAACTCGTGAGGGAAGCACTCCTTAATCTGAGGCATCGCGAGGTACTTGTTCACGAGAGCCGTGTCGGCGTAGCTTGCGAAACCTATGCAGGCGTTGGTGTTGTAGCCTGAAGGACGGAGAACGGCGAAGAGAGGGTTCTGCTTCCTGTAGTTCTCAAGCTCCTCGTTCTCCTTTGCCGCCGCATTGACCTCCGCGCTGAGGATGTCGCTGCTGTCGGCGGGCTGAGCCTCTTCTGCAGCGGTCTCCGTTGACGGGAGAATCCCGGCGAGCTTGGCGTTGGCCTCCGTGAGGAACGGCTCAATCTCGGAGAACTGGAAGGTCGTCCAGAACTCAAGCGAGGCGGTTCCCTGAAGGAGCTTCCTAACACGTTCAGGCTCCTTCACGCCCGGGAGCTCGACGAGGATTCGTCCGCTGTTTCCGAGCTTCTGGATGTTAGGCTGGGTGACTCCGAAACGGTCGATACGGTTTCTCAGCACGTTGAAGGAGTTGGAGATTGCGCTCTCCGATTCCTTTTCGATGACTGAAAGCACGTCGGCGTCGCTTGACTGGCTCGTCACCTTGTCCTTGAGGTCGAAGGTCGCGAATATGTCAGAAAGCGGCCGGCCGCCGGCAGTCTCCTGCCAGGCCTTTCCGAAAAGGGTGATGAAGTTGTCCCTTGAATTGACGCCGCGAACCTTCGCGCTGTCGATGGCCGCAAGGAACTGCGGGTCCTGACTGTTGCCGGCAAGGGCCTTCACGAGGTCTTCAAGCTGCACCTGAAGCATAACGTTCATACCGCCCTTGAGGTCCAGACCGAGGTTGATGTCCTTGACCTTCACATCCTTGTAAGTGTAGCCGAAATAAACCTTCTCGGCTGATACGGAATCGAGGAACCTCCTGTTGTTGACCTTTGCGATTGAGTCAAGAACATAGGCCTTGTCCTCGTCCGATACAGAGTTGAAATCCGCCGATGCGCTGAAAGCCTCCACGGCCTTCTCCGCATACTTGTCAGCCTTGTGTTCCTGTACCCTTGTCACGACAGAGAACGAAAGCTGCCAAAGACATGCTACCGCAAGGAGGATTGCAACGAATCTGATGGCACCTTTACTTTGCATAATGTTATAGTTTTAATTAATATTTATTGTCTTTTTCACGCTCCGGCCCGCAATCCGTTCTCGTTCCGTAATGTACGGCACGAATTTACATCCGGCAAATAGGGCACAAATTTACGATTTTTTTCTTATAAACGCACTTTTTCTTAAATTTGTAGTCCTTTTGCGTATTTCTTTGTGGACATCGGATGATTTGTGTGCATTCGGTGATTCGCAGGCATAGAGTGATTCGCAAGCATTGGGCGATTTGTAAGCATAGGGTGATTTGTGAGCATAGAGCGATGAAGTTGGGGAAGATAAAGGCTTTGGTCATTATTCTGTCGGCACTCCCGTCCGGCACAGCTGCGGCGCAGTCCCGATTAGGGGATCGTGCCGATTCCTTGGCTCCTCCTGTCAGGGACACTGTTCCGGCTCCGGCCGTGTCCGTCAGAGATACTGTTCCGGCTGCGGTCGTGCCATCCGTCCTGTCCTCGCAGGACACCATAGCCGTTTCCGCGCCCGACGCTCCCATGCGGATTGCCGTCCCTGTTCTTGAAGAGGCCCGCAGGCTGACCGACACGGAAAAGCTCGCCCTCGCGGATTCTCTCCACGGCTTCTATCAGTTCCGACGCGCCATTCAGATCTGTGACGAGATTCTGTCCGAATCCCCGGACAGTCTCGTGAAGACCTATGCCGCAGAACTTCTCGCCAACGCGGAAAGCGGCTTTGACCTCTCCTCGGTCGTGTCCGTTCCGACTGTAGTCGCCAGACAGAAATTCACGCTCAGGGACTTTTTCCTCTACTATCCTTTCCCCGACCGTTCATGGCACGACCTCGGCTCAAGCGAGGGACTGCGCGACAGCCTTCAGACGCTGATGACGCCGAAGGCTCTCGGAATACTTCCGGACATCGCATATTTTCAGGAATACGACGACGTGATATATTTTCAGTCTTCCGACACTCTCGGGCACATGAAGATATATTCTTCCGCGAAAGATACCCTCTGGAGCCGTCCCCGTCAGGTTTTCGCTCCGAAGGATTCCATCTTCACGGCGACGGACGCCGCCCGTGTCCCGGAGGATTCAGCGGACGTCGTCTCAATGCCATGTGATTCGACGGCGGCATATCCCGTGTCCGACGAGATATTTCCGGTTCTTTCCGCCGACCGCCGCTCGCTCTATTTTTCCGCAAGGAGGAAGGACAGTGCGGGAGGATATGACCTCTATGAGTCCGTCTGGAACGAGGCCGACGGCAGCTGGGCCGAGCCGGTGAATCTCGGATTTCCGTACTCTTCTGTCGATAATGACTACCTCTATATGAACACGGACGACGGGCGCTACACGGTCTTCGCTTCCGACCGGGGGTGCACGAGGGACAGCGTGTGCGTCTATGTCCTTGAATATGAGTTCGCTCCGCAGCAGAGGCGGATTACCGATTCGGAAAAGCTGCGCCGGATTATGGAGCTTGTTCCCTCCGACGGGACGGATGTGGTCGATGCCGGCTCTGCCGTGGGCGGCGGAATCCCCGAAAACGCCGACACGAAGCGCTACATGGAGAAGATGGAGGACGTGCGGCGCTTCCGCGACCAGCTCGACGGCACGAACAGAAAGCTGGACGAGATGAGGGAGGAGTTCGCTCTCAGCGACGATGTGGAGCGCCGCCAGGAGCTCACCTCTCTGATTCTTGAAACCGAGGCGGAGATTCCGCAGATTCAGTCCTCGCTCGACAAGGCCGCCGCCGAAGTCCAGAAAATCGAGATGGAATTCCTTTTCAACGGCGTGGTCATCGACTACGACAAGCTTTCCTCCGAAGCCTCCCGCAACCTCGTCGGCGACGGCTCCCGCTATGTATTCAAGGAGCGTCAGATGGGTTCCCCGCTGAAGTTTCAGACCGCCGGCACGCCTTCTCCGGCCGAGGCTTCTTCACGGGCCGCCGACGAAAGCGATGTGAGCGATTAAAAAAAATTTGTTAAAGCAATTTTTTGTCGTAACTTTGTCATCCCTTTTGCGGGACAGATTGGTACAACAACTGGTGAGATGGGTGAGTGGCTGAAACCAGCAGTTTGCTAAACTGCCGAACTCGATTAGGGTTCCGGGGGTTCGAATCCCCCTCTCACCGCAGAAGACAACAAGCCGGCTGAAATCAAATTCAGCCGGCTTGTTTGTTTTCGGGCACTCCCTATTTGCCAAGCGTGAGCCTGACGGTGTGGCTGCCCGGGCCGTATTCCGCAGGGGCGCTGCCGTCGGGCAGGCAGACAGTGGCGGTACTGCCTTCAGGGATGCTGAAATGCCACTCCCAAGTGTCGCCGTCGTATTTCCACTCGCTTGTGATAAGGCCGGCTGCGGACTTGTAGGAGGCCTTGAGGGAGCCGAGGCGGCGGTCAGGGACGGGCTTCATGATGACGTGCCTGAATCCCGGAGCCGCAGTGTCGGCAGCTATGCCCGCAGCCGTCTTCCACAGCCACTCGCAGACGCATCCGTAGGCGTAGTGATTGAAGCTGTTCATGCCTTTCGGACCCATTCCGCTCTCGATGGTGTAGCTGTTCCAGCGCTCCCAGATTGTGGTCGCCCCGTTATCGACGGAATAGAGCCAGCTCGGGTTCTTCCTCTGGAAGAGGAGGTTCCAGGCGATGTCGTCCATCCCGTTCTCCGAGAGGGTCGGCATCAGGATTGACGTGCCGAGGAAGCCAGTCTGAAGGCACATATCGTGCTCCTCGAAGTTTTTACGGAGGCGTGCGGTCATGTTATCCTTTGCCTGTCCCTCCACGAGACCGTTCTTGAGCGCGAACAGAGCCGGGGTCTGCATCGTGTTGAACACTTCGTTCCTGAAACTGCCGTCGGCGTTGAGGAAGTTCTCCCGGAGGTAGGTCTTGGCGTCGGCTGTCATTGACCCGTATGTCTTCCAGTCGCGTCCGGTGGCCTTTGCCATGTCGCGCATCATCGCCGCGTCGATTGCCCAGTAGCTGGCCCCGAGATAGTCCCAGTACTCGTCATAGTCCTTCTTCAGCGTCCTTTTCCCGGAAGCGTCCCTGTCGAACTTCGGCGCGTGGCTTTCAAGCGCCTCGTAGCTGAGCCAGTCCGCATACTGGTCGTTGCCGTTCTCGGCAGCGAGGGCCGCATGGTCATATTTCGTCTCGTTCACATGGCGCATGAACCTTTCCATGGCGTCCCAGTTCTCATCGACAATTGAATTGTCCCCGAACTGCTTCCAGACAACCCATGGGACGATTACTCCCGCGTCCGCCCAGCCGACTCTCATCATTTCCGTCGGCTCGGCTCCGTATTGGCCGTAAGGCGCCACGCCCGGGTAGCCTCCGAACTCAGTCTGTGTGTCGCGGATGTCCCTCGTCCATTTGTGGAAGAATCGGTCTGTGTCCGCGAAGAACGAACCGGTCTCGGCGAATACCTGTGTGTCGGCGGTCCATCCGAGGCGCTCGTTTCTCTGCGGGCAGTCGGTGGAGACGGAAAGGTAGTTGGAACGCTGCCCCCAGACCGTGTTGGAAATCAGCTGGTTGATTAGGGCATTGCCAGTTGTGAGCGTTCCTGTCTCAAGTTCTTTGGTTATGGAGCTTACAGGAATTGTCACTATGGAACGAATCTTCACCGCGGCCGTAGCGCTGACGGATGCGTAGCGGTAGCCGAAGAAAGTGCTGTGCGGATGGTATTTGACAAATCCTTTGTCCGCCCCGAAAGTATAGATGAGACGTATGCCGATTTTCTGGGCACGCAGGTTTTCCCTGTGTATGCTGCCTTCCGGGCCGTCCATTCCTCGGCTCACTGCCCCGTTGCCGTCATTCAGAATCTCCGACGGCAGGAAAGTCAGGACAGTGCCCTCGGGTGCGCTGAACTCAAATTCAGGGATGCCGGCGGTGTTCTGCCCGAAATCGAGGACGAGGTTTTCGCCCGCCCCGACGGTCATTTCCTCTCCCGGGGCATATTCCCTGACGCTCACCACCTTGCCATATTCATTTTCCCTGACATTCTCCACATCCTTCCAGACGTACGCCTTCTGCGGCTTGAGGGTGATGTCGCGCCGGAGATAGACCTCCGCACCGTCGGACGGGAATATGTTTCCCTTAAATTCGTCGAATTTTTCCGGAACGCCGAGCTTTTCCGGAGTGAGGTAGCCCTGAGGTATGCGCGCGTCGTATTCCTCGCCGTCAAAAATCGCGGCATGAGTTACCGGCCCGGCCACTCCGGCCTTCCAGTCGGTGAGGTTCGTTCCTAAGTTCCGCACGCTGCCGTCGGCCAGGGTGAGCTGAAGGACTCCTCTGAATCCCGGCTTGCGGCCGATCATCCCCTCGTGTCCGTATGGGGTTATGATTTTGTCCGCCCACCAGCCCGGCGTGACCTGCGCTGAAAGCCGGTTGACCTGCCCGGCGGCCTTTTTGAAAGTGTCCGTGATGTCGTAGGTGAAGGAAAGACGGGTCTTCTCGTAATGCGTGAATCCCGGCTTTAGGAATTCCTCCCCGACTTCGTCGCCGTTTATGAATATGCGATAGACTCCCAGGCCGGTGGTCATCCAGACCGCTTTCTCCACTTTTTCGGGGTTGGTCACGTCGCTGACGAACCAGCTTGCGCCGTCAGCGGCCCTCTCCCTGAGTTCTGATGCCGTACCCTCTATGAGACCGCTTACGACCCCCTCAACGACGGGTGCATCCGCCGCCGCAATCCATTCGGATTCCTGCCAGAGCCCGTCGTCGAGCGCCGCCACTCTGGTTCCCGTCGTTTCCGTCTGCCCTGCAGCGCAGCCCATGACGGAAAGCGCTGTGGCTATAATTGCCGTTATTTTCCTGTTCATTGTCGTGATGTTTAGAAACATAATAAAATCGCTCCGGATTTTTAACGATTACTTATTTGGTTACAGTGAACTTGCCGCACAGCTTCGCGTTGGAGTCATGCCCGACGAAGACCTCGAAGTCGCCCGCTTCCTCGCCCCACGTTTTGTCGGCGCGGAAGAACGAACGGGACTTCGGCGTGAGTTCAAACTCCACTGTCCTTGACTCGCCGGCCTTGAGGGCAATCTTCTCGAAACCTTTCAGCTCGCGTACCGGGCGGGTGCGGCTGCCGAGCACGTCCCTGAGGTAGAGCTGAACCACCTCCTCGCCGTCGCGCCTGCCGGTGTTGCTCACCTTCACGCTTACCCTGACGCTTTCGCCGAGCCTGATTTCAGGAGCAGAGACCTCAAGGTCGGAGTATGCGAACTCCGTGTAGCTCAGACCCTCACCGAAGGCGAACAGAGGCTCGTTCGGCTCGTCGAGATAGCGGGAGACGTATTTCGCGTTGTTGGAAGGTGTCCTGCGGGGGCGGCCGGTGCTCTTATAATTATAGTGTATAGGAACCTGTCCGAGACATAGAGGGAAGGTCATCGTCAGACGTCCCGAAGGGTTGTAGTCTCCGGAAATCACATCCGCGAGAGCCTTTCCTGCCATGATGCCCGGGTGCCATGTCACCAACAGCCCGTCGGCGGCCTCAGTTTCTTCCGCTATGGTCATCGGACGGCCCGTCACGAGCAGAACCACCACCGGTTTGCCAGTCGCCTTCACGGCCTTTAGGAGTTCCTTCTGTGCTTCCGGAATGTCAAGGCTGGCCACGGAAGCCGCCTCTCCGCTGTGGGTGTTGGGCAGTCCGAGAGCCATCAGAACGACATCCGCGCCGCGTGCCGCTGCAACGGCTTTGGAGATGCCTCCGTCAATAGGAGCGAGGAAATCGCAGCCCTTCTCGCAGACAATCTTGGGGAATCTTGCCTTCAGTCCCTCGTAGAAACTGACCTGCTTGTCAAACTCAGCGAAGCCTACCCATGCCCCCACCATTTGTGCGCGGCTGTTCGCCGCCGGGCCGATGAGCGCAATCTTTCTGCTGTCTTCAATCGGCAGGACACCGCCCTCGTTCTTGAGCAGAACCATGGAACTGCGCGCCACCTCGCGTGCCGTCTGCAAATACTCCGGAAGCAATGTCTCCTTTTCCCAGCGTCCCTCGCCGCCGTAGCGGAACGGGTCGTCGAACAGGCCGAGCCTGAACTTTACTGTCAGCACCTCTTTGCAGAGTCTGTCAATCTGCGCCTCGCTCACGCGTCCCTCCTTCACGAGCTCCTCGGCGAACTTGTAGTAGTCTCCATCGACCATGTCCATGTTCAGGCCGGCGTTCAGCGCAAGTTCCGCCGCTTCCTTCTTGTCCGCAACCACGCGGTGGTTAATCATCTCGTTTATGGAGCAGTAGTCCGACACGACAAAACCCCTGAAGCCGAACTCGCCGCGCAGAAGGTCGGTGAGCAGCCATTTGTTGCCGCTTGCCGGGATGCCGTCGAAGTCGTTGAACGAACTCATCACGCTCAGCGCCCCGGCGTCGAGAGCCGCCTTGTAGGAAGGCAGGTGACGCTCGCGGAACATCATCTCCGACATATCCACGGTGTTGTAGTCCCTTCCTGCCTCAGCCGCGCCGTAGGCCGCGAAATGCTTCACGCAGGAGAGCATGGTGTTCCCGGAGGAAAGGTCGTCGCCCTGATAGCCGCGCACCATGGCCGCGGAAAGCTGTCCGGCAAGATAGGCGTCTTCTCCGGAGCCTTCCGAAACTCTTCCCCAGCGCGGGTCAATCGCCACGTCGCACATCGGGGAGAATGTCCATGCGTGTCCGAACGCGGTGGCCTCGGCCGCCGAAATCCTCGCAACCTTCTCAGTCATCGCCGGATCCCACGTGCAGGAAATTCCGATATTTTCCGGGAAAGTCGTCCGGCATCCGTGGATGATGTCGTGTCCGAAGAGAATGGGAATTCCTAGACGCGAACTGTCAACCGCAAGCTTCTGATATTCAATGAGCGCCTCCGGGGTTCTGACATTGAGCATGGAACCGCACATCCCTTCCTTGATTACATTTCTTACATCAACCGGACTTCCGTCAGGCCCCGTGACGACGGAATTGTTCGGCACGAACTGGCTCAGCTGCCCGATTTTCTCGGCGAGCGTCATCTTCGCCATAAGTTTCTCCGCCCTGACCTCGTCAGCATCCTTTTTTCCCGTGCATCCGACCGTCATGGTCACGACAGCGGTCATCAATAAAAGTGTTTTTTTCATTTTGTGATTTTTTTCGTTAATGTCAGCAAAGTTCTGCAAAGTTCTGCAAAGTTCTGCAAAGATAGACATAATGGAGCAATAAAAATGTAATGATATTCTCAAAAACTGACATAAAAATGTTGAAATATGATTTTATATTTGTATCAGTTTCCCATATTCCTTAATTTTGCAAAAAACTGATAACATACGATGAAAAAAAGTCTTCTCTCGCTTTCAGCCCTCGTGCTGCTCGCGCTGTCCTCATGTTCTGAGAGGCAGAATGTTCCGGTCTATATGGACGAAAGCCGCGACCTCGACGCCAGGGTTGCCGACGCGCTTTCACGCATGACCATGGAGGAAAAGGTGGCGATTCTCCACGCCCAGAGCAAATTCTCGTCACCGGGTGTGCCTCGTCTCGGCATTCCTGAACTCTGGTGCACCGACGGACCTCACGGAATACGCCCCGAGGTGAAATGGGACGAGTGGGACCAGGCCGGCTGGACTAACGACTCCTGCACCGCCTACCCCGCGCTGACCTGCCTTGCCGCGACTTGGGACAGGGAGGCCGCCGCGCTCTACGGGAAGAGCATCGGCGAGGAGGCGCGCTACCGTGAGAAGGACGTGCTGCTCGGCCCGGGCGTGAACATCTACAGGACTCCTTACAACGGACGTAACTTCGAGTATATGGGCGAGGACCCGTTCCTTGCCGGGGAGATGTGCGTCCCTTATATTAGGGAGGTGCAGAAGAACGGCGTGGCGGTGTGCCTCAAGCACTATTGTCTCAACAATCAGGAGTGCAACCGCCACACGGCCGACGTCAAGGTTTCGGACAGGGCTCTCTACGAGATTTACCTCCCGGCGTTCAAGGCCGGCGTGGAGAAGGGCGGCGCATGGTCAATCATGGGCGCCTACAATCTCTACAAGGGACAGCACCTCTGCCACAACAAGTACCTCCTCGACGACGTTCTGAAGGGGGAGTGGAAGTTTGACGGAGCCGTCATCAGCGACTGGGGCGGCGCGTGCGATCCTGACCAGGCGGCGGCATACGGCCTCGACCTCGAGTACGGTACATGGACCGACGGCCTTTCAACCAAGGGAAAGAAGAGCTACGACAGCTATATGCTTGCTGACCCTTACCTTGAGCGCCTTCGTGAAGGAAGGGCTTCTCTCGCCACCCTCGACGACAAGGCCGGCCGAGTGCTCAGGCTCATCTTCCGCACCGCGATGAACACGGACAAGCCTTTCGGCTCGCTCAACTCTCCCGAGCATCACGCCGCAGCCCGTCAGATTGGCGCAGACGGCATCGTGCTTCTCAAAAATGACGCTCCGGCTGGCGGCGTCAAGGTTCTTCCGGTCGAACTCGCCTCTGCGAAGAAGATACTCGTCGTTGGCGAGAATGCGCTGAAGATGATGACGGTCGGCGGAGGCTCGTCCTCGCTCAAGGTTCAGCACGAGGTCTCTCCGCTTGAGGGAATCCTTGCGGCAGTGGGCGACAAGGTCGAGGTCGTGTATGAGAGGGGATATGTAGGAAGCGCGTCAAACGAATATAACGGAGTTACTACCGGTCAGGACCTGTCGGAATCCCGTTCGGCGGAGCAGCTGATTGAGGATGCCGTCAAGGCCGCCGCCGATGCCGACGTGGTTCTCTTCTTCGGAGGACTCAACAAGGACGGCCATCAGGACTGCGAGGGAACTGACCGCAGACAGTACAATCTCCCGTATGCTCAGGACAAGGTGATTGAGGCCCTTGCGGCCGCCAATCCGCGCCTCGCCGTGTGTCTCGTGGATGGCAATGCCGTCGCGATGCCGTGGGTTGAGGATGTTCCTGCGGTTCTCCAGTGCTGGTTCTGCGGCTCTCAGGCCGGCAATTCCATCGCCGATGTCGTCTTCGGCAAGGTCAATCCGAGCGGAAAGCTTCCGTTCACCTTCCCTGTGAAGATTGAGGACTCTCCGGCCCATGCGCTCGGAGTATATACCTGCGGTCCTGACGTGAAGTATGAGGAAGGGATATATGTGGGCTACCGCTGGTACGAGAACCGTGACATCAAGCCTCTCTTCGCATTCGGACACGGGCTGAGCTACACGGAGTTCGAGTACAGCGATTTCAAGGCAAGTTCATCTGTCTCCGCGAACGGCACGCTCAAGGCTTCCGTGAAGGTGAAGAACGTCGGTCCCCGCGAGGGCAAGGAGGTCGTGCAACTCTATGTCGGCGAGCACAACCCTGTTCTCGACCGTCCTGTGAAGGAACTCAAGGCGTTCGACAAGGTGAGCCTCGCTCCGGGGGAGACAAAGACGGTGTCATTTGAGATTCCGGCGTCCGACCTCGCCTACTTCAACGAGGAGAAGCATGAGTGGGTTCTGGACAATGCGCATGATTTTACGGTATATTTCGCGGCAGCTTCGGATGATGTCCGTGGGACTGTAGATTTCAGAACAAAATAATGGCGGGGCGAAGAAAAAGGCGACCTGCTTCGTTGCATGAGAATTTCAAATCCTCACAACCATCAGGTTGCTCCGGTGTTGAAATCCCCAGTGCGCCTTGCATCTCATCCTTTTATGCATCCCCTTTCTCTATGTTGTTTGCTTCTGATTGTTTCTCGAGTGATTTTTATAATTTATTGAAAATGAAAAATTTATATAAATATTTGATGGCTCTGGCAGCCGTCGCGACTGTTTTGAACTTTTCTGCGGCGGCGCAGACATGGTATGAGGGAGGGGACGCGAAGGCACTGCTGAAGGAAGACATAACGAGGTGCACTAACCTGCACCACAACTATGAGGCTCCGGAGAAGATTATCGACACTCCGGCTCCCAAGGGCTACAAGCCGTTCTATGTCAGCCACTACGGTCGTCACGGCAGCCGCTATCACTGGACGGACCGCTACATCACGCGTCCGCTTGCAGTCTTTGACTCGCTTTCCGTCCACGGGCTTCTTACGGAGGAGGGCGAGACTGTCCGTGCTGACCTCCGTGCCTATGCCGAGGCTCATGACGGGCAGGTCGGCTACCTGACCCACAAGGGTGCCGCGCAGCATCAGGCAATCGCGCACCGCCTCTATCAGCGCTGCCCCGAGGTCTTCAACCAGAAGGACAGGAACGAGGTCTATTGCACGGCTACTGCGGTTCAGCGCTGCATCCAGAGCATGGCAAACTTCGGCCTCCAGCTCGGCAGGGAAAATCCTAAACTTGACATAACGATGGATGCCGGAGAAAGGTTCACCAGATACCTCTGCGACACAAGGGGTGCCGGCGGAATCAATGCCCGCTCGGAGGAAATCATGGACTCTGTCCTCACTGTGAAGCTCGACCCTACAAGGCTGATGAACGCCTGGATGACGGACGGTGACGCCGCGCTGAAATACACCAGGGACGGCAACGCCCGCAAGCTCATCTACGACGTCTTCTGGGCAGGAGGAATAGGCCAGTGCCTCGACGTCGAGGTTCCTGACATCCTTCGCCATTTCACATTCGACGAGATTTATGCTCTCTGGGCATATAACGACACCTACTATTACGATGAAATGTGCGGGACAATCGAGAATGAGAGAATCAAGGACATCATCGGCATCCGCATCCTCCGCGACATCGTCGAAAAGGCAGACGCCGCCGTTGAGGGCAATGACCACGCTGCGGACCTGCGCTTCGGCCACGACTCGGGCCTCTCGCCGCTCCTGAGCCTCCTCCGCCTTGAGGGATTCGAGCATGAAAAGCACCTCGGAACGGCTTCTGACGGCACATGGTACGGCTTCCAGGGCATGCCTATGGCCTCCAACCTCCAGATGATTTTCTACCGCAACAAGAAGGGCGACGTCCTCGTGAAGCTTCTCCGCAACGAGGTCGAGACCACCATCCCCGCTCTTCCGACCATCTCCGGCCCGTACTACAGCTGGCCTGTCCTCAGGGACTATCTGGTGAGCCTTGTCAAATAGCACGGATTATATCTCAGCCCGACTTCGCCGAATGACACCAAAACGTCGCGTTTGGCAAAGTATCACAATGAAACTTCGCCAAACGAAGGTAAGATCACCTCCATTTGGCGAAGTTTGGTTTGCTCTGAATTAAACTGACATCAGCTGTTCCGCTGTAATCACGTTCTGGATTATCCCGGACCATTTGTTCTGTTTCAGCGCGTATGTCGTTATCAGTGTGAGATGTATGGCCTTTTTTGTCTTGGACTCTTCATAGAGCCTTTGTTTCCTGTTTCTTAGTTTTTCCTCCTCGTCTTTGTCTATGGCATATTCCGTTTCGGAGAATTTCAGTTCGCATAGATTCATTATCCTGTCATCCCTGTCAATCAGGAGGTCAATCTGTGCTCCGCGGTTGCCGTCATTTCCCGGGAATATGCAGCAGGATGTTTCCGTATAGACTCCCGAAATTCCCAAAGCATTCTTAATCTGCGGAATATGGTTGAAGCACAGATTTTCGAAAGCAAGTCCTCTCCATGATTTCAATTCTGATGTATTCTCGAATCGTGACCAATATCCGTTCTCCTTTGCCTTTTTCCCATCCGCAAATTTCAGATAAAATAGTATAAAGTTGTCCGTCAGTCTGTATCTCATTTCCCTCGTATTCGAAATCAACGGACGGTAGGATGTTATGAAATCACTTTCTTCCAATGCCTTCAGAATGGTTGTCAGCCCGCCTCCTGATTTGACGCCGGTCTCTGAAGCTATTTCCCCTCTTGTGTAGCCGATGCGTTTTCCGCTCAGCAGCCGTACTGCCTTGATGTAATTTTCCGGATGCTTGAACAGGGAACCCATCAGGCGGTCGAACTCGTTTGCAAGCCGGCTGTCCTTATTGAAAAACAGCAGGTCTATGTTGGCGGCAAGACTGAGGTCCTTTCTCAACATATTCATATAGTAAGGTATTCCGCCCAATATCATATAACATTGGATTATGTCGTAAAGGCTGAACTCGATGTTCCTGTATGCCAGAAATTCCGAACACTCGGCGACAGTCATCGGGTGAAGGTGTATCTCGCTCGTCACGCGCCCGTACAGCCCGCCTTTGTTGTTCATCAGGTTGTCCATTATCCACGATGTCGCCGAACCGCATACTATAAGCATGAAATCGTCTCTGGAAGACCCCCAGCTGTTCCAGAAGTGCTCGAAGGCGGGGACGAAACCGGACTTCTGCACGTCAAGCCACGGCAACTCGTCCAAAAATACAACCATTCTTGTGCCGTCCGCCTTTCTCTCCAGCAAGGCTTCCAGACGCGAGAATGCCTCTATCCAATTTGTCGGAGGCAATGTGTTGCCGTCCCCGTATTTTGCCAAAGAGACCTGAAAATTGATAAGCTGCTGTTTGTTGAGCTGTTCAGGGGAAATGTCCTCATACGGAGACAGCGCCGTGTGAAAGAACGTGAAGTTGTCCCGGAAGAATTGTCTTACCAGAAATGTCTTTCCGACCCGTCGCCTTCCATAGACTACGGTAAATTCCGGATGTTTGCCTTCATATAGTCTCTTCAGGTCATCCTGTTCTTTTCTGCGTGCAATAATTTCGCTCATAATGGTCAAACTTTGCCACAAAGATATAAAAAACGCTCCGTTTGGCAAAGTATCATAATGAAACTTCGCCAAACGAAGGTAAAATCACCTCCATTTGGCGAAGTTTGACTTTTGGGTAAGGCTCGTGCTTATTTGTTGTAGCCCTTTGCGGAGAGGAATTCCCAGATGCGGTCGAGGTGGGTGTAGCTTCCCGTGCCCGGAGAGCAGGTGCGCTGGAAGCAGTGGCTGCGCAGGGCGAGGGTGTGGAGCTCGGACTGGATGCCCATCGCCCTCATCTTCTCCCAGCATTTCACTGAGTTCATCGCTGCCCAGCCGTCGGCGTCGCCGTGGACGAACAGCATCGGAGCCGTCTTGAGGTCGAAGCTGAACTCCGGAACGAGGGCCGCGTCGTCTTCATTTCCGCCTCCGGTGTTGTGGTTGTCGATTCCGTCGGTGAGGGCGTATGCCGGATAAATTCCGATGCCCCACTGGACGCTGCATGAGAGCCTGTCGATGTCGTCCTTGGGCAGGTAGGAGTTGTGGAGGGACGATGTCACGCCCATAAGAGTAAGGTGTCCGCCTGCCGAACTTCCCATGATTCCGATTCTGTCAGGGTCGAGACCCCTCGAAGCCGCCTCGCTGCGGACAATCCTTATCGTGCGCTGGAGGTCTTCCCATGCCGTCGTATGCTTGGACAGGCCTTCCGGACGCGGGGTGCGGTATTTCAACGTCACGACTGTCATCCCCTTGCTGTTGAGGTAGCGGCGTGCCGGAGTGACCTCAAAACCGTCCGGCCCGTTGTTCATGTACGAACCTCCGGAATAGATGATTTGAATCGCCGTGGTCGTGAGCTTTGCCGGGATGTGCCATTCTATGTAAGGAGTGCACTGCTTGTCCTGAGCGTCCGGCATCATTCCTTCCGGCCAGACATTCTCCCTTATGACCTCGGCCCTGTCCGCGTCGGAAGAATAGACGTCCATAATCGGGACCTCGGCGGGAACCGGTCCCATGAATCCCATCTGCCTCATGAACTCCACCGCCCGGTCGAATCCGAACGCGCCGTGTCCCTTGTCCGGGTAGAGATGAAGCTCCGCCGGTATGTTCATGCGGCGCAGCTGCCTATAGACTAAAGTCGATGCAGTAGGGGAGTATGGGTCAAGTCCGCCGTGGTGCAGGCTCATCGGGCAGGTCTTTTCGTCGAACTTGAAGACGGAGCTGAGTTTTACGTCGGTTCCGTAGCCTTCCCTTGTGGCCGGTGTGCCGGTCTCCCCGTCCGTTGTGGCGTATGCCGGAGCGTTGACAATCGCCCAGTTTATGTGGCAGGGAATGCTGTCAACAGCGTCAATAGGTTCGTAGGCCTTTGTCTGTGACGACGTTCCGAGAAGAAGCGCGAGGTGCGAGCCTGCCGACATGGAGATTGTTCCTATCTTCTCCGGGTCAAAGCCGCGTTTTTCCGCGTCCCTGCGCACCAGCCTGACTGCCCTCTGCCCGTCTTCCCATGCCGTCTGATAGAGCGGAATGCCTTCCGGCCGAGGGGTGCGATAGACAAAGTTCACGCACTGGAAGCCGAGCGCGGTCAGTTTCTCCGCCCATCCGGCCACGAGATTCACGTCGCAGCAGCTGTTGTATCCACCTCCGGAAATGAGTATCATGCAGGCTCCGTTGCGCACTCCGGCCTTAGGGGCGTCGTACCATTCGATGTATGCCGTGCGGTGCCTGTCCGCCTTGAAGCCCTTCTGCGCCGCCTCGTCCGTCATCGCGGCAATCTGATGTTCCTGTCTGTGCGGCATCTTTCCCTTAGGCCACACCGCGACTCTCTCTCCTGCAAAGGCAACCGAAGAAAGGAGCATTAAGCCTGCGGCAAGAGCCCGTGCAATGTGATTGTGTTTCATAAAGAAGTGGTTTTAATTTTTCTGAATGTAAAGATGGCATATTTTGATGAGGACTGCAAGAGAAAACCTTCCAAAGCATAGAGTACAATTTTATGTGATACAAAAATATATAATCATGCCACAATTTTATGATTAAATATAATTCCGGTGGCCGTGTCCGTCAATGAATTAAAAAAGCACTATCTTTGAAGGCGGAGCGGGATTCGACCTTCGACCGTTGACTGATATACGACTGATAATTTATACACATAATATGAAGAAAACACTGATTGCCATTGCATTGCTGCCGTTGTGCGCGGCTGCGTATGCTCAGAATCCCAAGGCGGCGGACGAGGCTGTCGTAATCCGGGGGAATGCCCGCTTTACTGTGTTGACGGACAGGATGATACGAATGGAATGGGCGGAGGACGGACAGTTCGAGGACAGGGCCTCACTCGCAATCATAAACAGGAATCTTAATGTTCCGGCATTCAAGGTCAGCAGAACCGGAGACAATACGGTCATACGCACATCTTCGGTGACGCTCACATATTCCGGGAACGGCAGATTCACGGAGGACAACCTCAGCGTCTCCTTCCGCATGAACGGCAAGCCCGTGACCTGGAGGCCGGGAATGGCCTCGACCGGCAACCTCAGGGGCACGGTGCGCACGCTTGACGGCATCGACGGCCGCTTTGACTCCAAGACACTGCGCCGCTTCCGCCGCAAGGGAGCCGCACAGGAATGCCCGCTCGAAGACGGGCTTCTCTCCCGCGACGGCTGGGCGATAGTCGATGAGAGCGGCAGACACGTGTTCGAGAAGAATGACTCCGACTGGGGAGAGTGGGTTGCGGCGCGTCCGGAAGGGGAACGTCAGGACCTCTACATCTTCGCCTACGGACACGACTATAAGGCCGCGCTTTCCGATTTCACGAAGGTTGCCGGCAAGATTCCGATGCCGCCGAAATACACTTTCGGCTACTGGTGGAGCCGCTACTGGCACTACACCGATGACGAGCTGCTTGCCATTGCCACCGAACTCCGCGAACATGAGGTCCCCGCCGACGTGTTCGTCATCGACATGGACTGGCATCTCACATGGAAGACTCTCGACAAGAACAAGGGCAGGGACGAGTTCGGGCAGGCGAGGGGGTGGACCGGATATTCCTGGAACCATGACCTCATCGAGAACCCGACGGGGCTTCTGCACGACATCCATGCGCTTGGCTTCAAGACCTCGCTCAATCTCCATCCGGCTTCCGGCATCCGTCCTTACGAGGACTGCTACGATGATTTCGTGAAGGACTATCTTTCCCGTACCGACGACTATGACGGGCCGAAGGGCTATGTCTATGATAAGGAACCATATGTCTTCGCGGGAAACACGGAAAGCTTCGCGAAGGAGGGCAATCAGGCTCCGGTGCCTTACCGCATGGACCAGCAGGCGTGGGCTGACGCATATTTCAATTCGGTCATACGTCCGCTTGAGCGTCAGGGAGTGGATTTCTGGTGGTTAGACTGGCAGCAGTGGGTCAACAGCAAATATATGAAAGGGCTGAACAACACCTTCTGGATTAACTGGGCGTTCTTCAACGACAAGGTCCGCCAGAGCGCGACTCTCGGAAAGGATGCGGAACGTCCGTTCATCTATCACCGTTGGGGAGGCCTCGGAAGCCACCGCTACCAGCTTGGATTCAGCGGCGACACATACGACGAGTGGAGCACGCTTGAGATGCTGCCGTCGTTCACCGCGTCCGCGTCCAATGTAGGCTATGGCTATTGGGGACACGACATCGGCGGCCACTACCAGAAGACCGGACATCCGACCGACCCTGAACTCTACACCCGCTGGCTCCAGTTCGGCGTGTTCACTCCGATTTTCAAGACCCATTCGACCGAGAGCAAGTTCCTTGAAAGGAAGATTTGGGAATATCCTTCCCACTACGAATACATGAAGGCTGCAATTGAGCTCCGCTATGCCCTCACCCCATATGTCTATACGCTTTCCCGCGAGGCCTACGACACGGGAGTCAGCATCTGCCGTCCGCTCTACTACGACTGTCCGGAGATCCCGCAGGCCTATGAATGGGACGAGGAGTATATGTTCGGCGAAAACATCCTCGCCACGGCTCTCTGCCAACCTCTTGACCCTGCCACAGGCAAGACCGAACGCAAGATGTGGTTTCCGAATGGCAGCGACTGGTACGACATGGCGCATCACTGTATCCACAGTGGCGGCTCGACCAAAACGCTCCATTACGCGATTGACGAGAATCCGTGGTATGTGAAGGCCGGCTCGGTCATCCCGCTTGCCGGAGAGGGCATCCGGAACCTCCAGACTCCCGACAACCGTCTGCGTCTGCTCGTCGTTCCCGGAGCGGGAAACAGCAGTTTCAGTCTCTATGAGGACGACGGCGTGAGCCAGGCCTACGACACCGACTATACGACGACCCTCATCGAGAAGTCGCTCAGAGGCAGGAAGATGCAGTTGACGGTGAATCCTCGCAAGGGCAGCTACAAGAATGCCTCGGAAACCCGCCGGATTGACGTCGTGCTTGAAGGGATGACCGTGAGACCGTCGTCGGTCAGGGTCAACGGCAAGCCTGCTGAAGAGGTTGTGCGTGGCACAGCGACCATAATCAGCATTCCGGAGTGCAATGTCGCCGAAAAGTCGGTGGTGACCGTCGAATTGAAATAAATTCCTTAATTTTGTCGCCGGATATTGTTGTGTCATTTAGAACGCCATGTCATTTCGAGCATTCTGTCGTTCGGGCATTTTGTCGTTTCAGGCATTCTGTCATTTCGAGCGAAGCGAGAAATCTTTTTGCCGAAATCTGTCCGGATTCAAATGACATGACATAAATTTTAGGAATATATGAAAGTGCTGATACTGTCCTGCTCCACCGGCGAGGGACACAACTCTGCGGCGAAAGCCTATCTCGAATATCTTCAGTCACAGGGAATTGAGGCTGAGGTTCAGGACACCATGGGACTCGTGAGTCCCGAGGCGAAGGAGCGTTCTTCGGAAATATATCTCTTCTCCACGCGCACCAAGCTCTTCGCGATGGCCTATCGCGCGGGAACGGTGGTCAGCGACGCTCTCGAAACCTCCAAGTCCCCGGTCTATTACGCCAACAAGCTCTACTGCGACCGTCTTCACGACTACATCGAGGGAAACAAGTTCGACGTGGTCGTCTGCGTCCACATTTTTCCTGCGGAGGCCATAACCGCCCTCAAGCGCAAGGGCAAGCTCACGGCCAAGTCCGTCTTCATCATGACCGACTACACCTGCATCCCGTTCATGAAGGACACCGAACTGGACCACTACATCGTGCCTCACGAGCACCTCATCGAGGAATGTGTCAAGAAGGGCCTTCCGAGAGAAAAACTGCACCCGTATGGAATCCCGGTGAGGGCTGTCTTTCATCAGCCGGCCAAGGACAGGCGCGAGGCGAGGGGGCAGTGCATACTTGACTACGGCTATATGGACGCGGACAAGAAATGGTTTCTCCTTATGTCCGGAAGCATGGGCTTCGGGCACATTCAGGACACGGTCAGGGAGATTCTCCGCAAGTGCGGCGACTCCGTCGAGGTGATTCTCGTCTGCGGCAACAACGCCGAACTGCGCGCGAGGCTGCAGAAGAATTTCCGCCACAACGACAATGTGGTCGCGCTCGGCTTCACCGACAGGATTCCGAACCTCATGGATGCCTGTGACGTGCTCTTCACCAAGCCGGGCGGGCTTTCCAGCACCGAGGCCGCCGCGAAGCACATCCCGATTATCCACACCGCGCCCATTCCCGGCTGCGAGACGATGAACGCCCTGTTCTTCCACTACCACGGTCTTTCCTACGCCACCACCGACATACGCGAGCAGGTCCGTCAGGCTCTCCTCCTCTGCGACGACCCCGCCCGCCGCGCCGGCATGATTGCCGCCCAGACCGCCAACATCAGCCCCGACACCTGCCGCAACATCACGGCACTTCTGAAGTAGGGATTTCGGCGGCACGGCCTTGCACAAAGATCTCTCACTCCGTTCGAGATGACAGCCCTCATCCCGAACGGAGTTCCGCATTATCCTCCACTTCATCTCAATAGAAGTGTTCTTCTGTCATATTGAACGAGGTCTCCTCCTGTCGTTTCAATAGAAGTGTTCTCCTGTAATATTGAACGAGGTCTCCTCCTGTCGTTTCAATCGAAGTGTTCTCCTGTAATATTGAACGAAGTCTCCTCCCGTCGTTTCAATAGAAGTGTTCTCCTGTAATATTGAACGAAGTCTCCTCCTGTCATTTCGAGCGGAACGAAGTGAAGCCGAGAAATCTGAACCCCCTAAAAACGAATCAGCGAAGTCCATGTATAAAAATTTTATTATATTTGCAGCGGATTATTGCACATATAGGAGATGTTTCAGTTTGAAAGTCTCCTCAAAAGAGTTGAAAATCAAGATGTTTGACCTGAGGTAAAAACTACCCCAAGGCCGGACGCGCATACAAATGGAGACTATGAAACGTCTTGGGTACATAATTGCGGCGGGACTGCTCTGCGCGTTTTCCTCGTGTCAGAAGGGCTCTGTGGAAAATGTCGGCAACATCGGCCCGCGCACAGTCGGATTCTGTACGGGAGATGCGGCTACGCGCACCGTGATGAATCCCGACGGACTTTCCTCATCATGGGAAAACGGTGACCGCATCGCCGTCTGGGCAAAAAACTCGGCCGGTGAATACACTCTGGAAAACACTCCGTTCTCGGTCTATGGCGCGGACGGGGATAAGGCTTTCTTCACCGCGACTGTCAGCGCCCCGATGCCGGAGGACCGCTACACCTACTTTGCCGCCTATCCTGTCCCGGAGTCCGTCAGCGGTACAAATGCCACGTTCACGATTCCGTCGGTTCAGGACGGCCTTGTCGGCGGCGGTGCGGACATCATGATAGCCTCTCCAGTCCTTCACGGTCCGCTTGAAGAGGTGGAGGAACTCTCCGACTACACCCGTCTCGGAATGAGCATGGAGCACATCCTCCACCAGTTCCGCTTCTATGTCCCGGAAGGCGGGGATAAACTCGGCGGCGAGAAGATAGAAAAGATAGTGCTTGATTTTCCTAAGTCCGTTGTCGGCAGGATAACCGCCGATTTCAGCGATCCGTATGCCGCACCGGAACTTTCGGACGGCGAGTCTTCGATAACCCTGAAACTTTCCGAGCCTCTTGAGGCTTCATCGACTGAGAAAAGTAATTATGCGATGGCTTCGATTTTCCCGACATCGTTCGATGCGTCGGATTCATTCAATATAAAGGTATATTCCACGACAAAAATAGGAACGACAGACCCCATAGCCCTCGACGGACGGACATTTGCAGCAGGGCACTCCACTCCGGTGCGTCTCCTTCTCTCTGATGTGCGGGATTATGCGAGGGTTCGTTTCTCCGTTTCTGCCAACAATCTGGGAGAAAATGCGGATGCCGTGCGCCTGACCGCTCCTGACGGCTGCGTCTGGGGAGACGGCTCGACGGTCTATGAATATCGTCCGGGGCATGAAATCACTACCGGCGAGTCCTTTGAGATTGTGTTCGAGGACACCGATGCCTACAGGGCATTTTCCGGGAAGGACATAACCGTGACCTTTGACACCGAACACGTAGATGCTTCGCAGGTCGTAAGGATGCCGGACATGAGCGCATCTCTTGTTGCAGACATTTCCGCTGCGCTTCCGTATCTTCTTTACGAGGATTTCTCTTCTGTGGAATCCTTTAATTCCGGAGACAAGTACTCGACTTCCAATGCAGGGAGCAAATCGCCGAAGTCATTCCTTAATGGTTGGACCGGAGGACGAGTCGGTGCGGAGAGCGGCAAATGCATAAGGATAGCCGCAAGGCGTGAGACATCGGCCGATTATGATGCGAGAGTTGATTCTGCACCGATAATTTCCCTCAAGAAGTCTGCCGACATATCCGTTTCATACGACTATGGAATCAATAACGAATATGGCGGAATCCCGATACTCAGTGCAGACGGAAATGTCGGTCAGGATGTCTATATAGGTTATGTGACTGATACTAAAGGATATGATAGCGGGGATGATGCCGGAACCTTTGAGGCGGAGAACACTTTCTATGCGAAGGAATACACCGGGTCGTACACAAATACTCCGAACAGTGACACCAGAATCATTCATTCGGCTCCGACGGGAACAATGCGAATCACATGGAGAAGTTCGGCGGAGCATCAGGCCGGAACGACAAACACTACCTGCTGGCTATATATAGACAATGTGAAGGTACAGATAGCCAAATGATAAACAGGTGAAACAATACGCACATATAGGACAAAACAAAAACAATGATTATGAAATTTCACAGAATTTTTGGATGGGCCGCAGTCGCGATTGCGGCGGCGTCCTGCTCCGCGAAGATTTCCGGAGACGCGGATGCGGAGCGGGGCTTCGTGAAGTTCGCGGTGGAAAGCGCCGACGAGATTGCGCTCGTGACCAAGGGCAGCCTTTCGGACTACACCTCACTTCCGTCCTCATCCGACTTCCGGCTTGTCGTGAAGAACTCAGACGGCGCCACGATGTATGAGGGGACGGTTTCGGGATGGAGTTCAACCACTCCTCTGGCTGCCGGGAACTACAGCGTCACCGCGACTTATGGGGAAGAGGGCGCCGAGGGCTTCGACAAGCCTTACTTTACGGGCAATACTAACTTCGCCGTGAACGGCGGACAGACAACTTCCGTCTCGGTTCCGGCAGGTCTCGGAAACTCTCTCGTGAAGATTGAATGCAGCGAAAGCTTCAGAAACTACTTCACTGACTATTCGTTCACGCTCAAGACCGGCAGCGGGACGGAAATAGCCTTCCCTAAGGACGAGACCCGCGCCGCTTTCATCGAGGCCTACAAATTCAGCGTCTCCGGCTCGTTCACAAGTCAGGGCGGCACGGAGAAGGCCTTTGCCAAGGACTACAATTCCATAGAGGCAAACACTTGCTATACAATCAGATTCGACGCGTCCAACATCGGAGGTCTCAAGGTTACCGTCACTTTCGACGACACCGTCACGACCGTTGACTGCGGGGATCTGGAACTTAATGAATAAAAGGGGAGGAAATGTATATGAAAAAGATATTTGTGATTACAGCTGCAGTGGCGGCGGCCTTTTCGCTCGCTTCCTGCAAGAAGGTGACCGTCTCGTCAAAGGACCTGACCGGCACGCTCTCTTTCGCGGAGTTCACCATCTCGTGTGACGACGAGGTGGAGACAAAGGCCGGCGTGGCCGCAAACGGAAACTACACCATTTCAATTTATGACACCGCTACCGGAGACCTCACCGTCTCCACGACCTACTCGGCAGTGAAGCAGAAGGACAACAAGCTGTCCCTTCCTGCGGGCAATTACCGCCTTGAGGCAAGCTCCTCTGAATCAGCCGTTCCCGTCGCCGCGTTCGAGCAGCCTGTCTATGGGGCGACCAAGGAGTTCTCGATAACGGCCGGCCAGACCACATCCGTCGGAAGCCTCACCTGCCGCCTGCTCCAGTGCAAGGTCACGGTCGGCTACAGCGACGATTTCCTTGCCATGGTCAGCGGCAACGGCGCGGCCACAGTTGAAGTGGCGGCCGGCTATCCGCTGAATTACTCTCTCAACTACTCCAACGGCTCCGCGACTTATGACCAGAGCGCTGGCTTCTTCTCCGTGAACGGTGCGGCAGGCTCGACCATGGTCGTCACCTTCAAGGGAAACATCGACGGCAAGAGCCAGAAGATGACCAAGACTTTCACCGACGTGAAGGCAAGGCAGTGGAGACAGGTCAAGTTCATCAAGAAGGTCAACGAGGAGGGCAACGCCACTTTCGACGTGGTCATAAACCCGCTCGTGGATGATGCGGAACTTGCCAACGACGTCAGCGACGCGAAGGAAAACATCATAGGCGACGACCCGTCCGCTCCTAAGGGCGACGGAGGCATCACCCTCGCGTTCGACTACGAGGCCGGCTGCGACTCCGATTTCACTGACCTTCAGAACATCGTCATACCGCAGCCGTCGGAAAAGGACATCCATCTGAACCTCAAGGCCGTGATTCCTAACGGGGTGAAGAAGTTCTACGTGGATATAACATCGACGAGCGACGCTTTCCTCGCTGCCCTTGACGCGGCCAACGCGAGGACAATCGACCTCATCAACCCGCTGGAGGAGCATGACCTCATCTTCAAGGTTGTTCCGTTCCCTCATGGCCAGGAACTTCTCGGAAAGACGGAGCTTCAGTTTGACCTGAGCGCGGCGCAGGATGCCATAATCATGTATCCGGGCACGCATACGTTCAAGATGAATGTGGTTGACAACAAGGGCTGCCGGAACGCGTTCGATGTGATAATGATTGTAAATGAATAGGAGGCCGAGGACATGAAAACAGAAAACTACATATTCAGGGCTCTTTCTGTGGCCGCGCTCGCCGTGTCGGCTGCCGCTCTCACGCTTTCTTGCAGCAAGGCTGAGCTTGCCGGAACCAGTTCGGAAAAAGGCGAGGGGACCGTCACTCTCGGAGTCTCGCTCCCTCAGACAAAGGCCGCGATGACCTCTGACGAACTCCTTAATGCCGCAAAGGTGAAGATTTACATGGGTGACTTCAGCGGTCTCGTGCGCGAATACACCTACTCCGCAGCTCCTGAGACCATTTACCTTCCCGCCGACGAATACCGCGTCGATGTGATTGCCGGCGAGGCTGCAAAGGCATCTCCGAGTGTCGCGTCATGGGAGCAGAAAAGCTACAAGGGTTCAAAGCCCTTCACTGTATCCGCAGGGACAAACACTTCTGTGCAGGTGGTTGCCGGAGTGAGCAACGCCGTGTCCAAGATTGCCTTTGACGCGAGCGTCGCCGAGAATTTCGCGGCCGGCTACACTTTCACTATAGGTCTTGACAGCGAGGCTTCCCTTACCTATGACGCCGCAAAGTCCGGCAGCGAGGGCTACTTCATGGTCGATGGCCTCGACGAACCGGAATTTGTCTGGACTTTCTCCGGAAAACTCTCCAAGGACGGCTCGGCATTCACGAAATCTGGAAAGATTGAGGGTGTCGAGGCCGGAAAGGCTTACTCGATGACCGTAAAATACACACTGAAGGACGGCGAGCTTGGATTTGACCTGCTTGTGGATTACTCCACGGACATCATGGATGACACCGTGGTCTTTGAACCGGTTTCGACCGGCCTTTCGGCTTCCTCGATATATGAAATCTGGGCGGGCCACGCGACTGTCCACGCCGACGTCGATGAGGGCGAGTTCAGCGACCCGTCGGCGATTAAGTTTGCCTACCGCGCCGAGGGCGCTTCAGACTGGACGACCGTCGATGCCACGCGCAGCGCCGAGGGCGTTTATGACGCGGTGCTCAAGGGTCTGGAGCCATCGACCAAGTACGACTATAAGCTTGTGATTGCCGGAACCGATCAGGGCGACGCCATGACGTTCACCACCGAGGCCGCGCCGAACGTGCCGAACGCAAGCTTCGAGTATGTCAGCAAGATTTCAGGCAAGAGCTATTACAAGTGGTATGACCCGTCGTGTGATGTGGAGGACTGCCGCACGATGTTCTGGGGCTCCGGAAACGGCGAGGGCTCCGAGGGAGTGAACGGATCCGCCAATATGAACATCATCATCACAGAACCTTCCGACGACGCCAAGGACGGCTCGCGTTCCGTGTGTGCGATGTCCAAGTCCGCAGTGGGAATGCTCGCGGCGGGAAACATTTTCACCGGACAGTTCGCAGGGCTTGTGGGAACATCGGGCGGAAAGGTTAATTTCGGCCGTCCGTGGACCTCAAGGCCTACCGGCATCCGGCTTTGGGTCAAGTATTCCGGCGGCGACGTTAACATCATAACCGATCTTCCGGATGGAGCGGATTTCAAGAAGGGCGACAAGGACCGCGCAAGCGTGAAGATAGCGCTCGGAACATGGAGCCACCGGACTTACGGAGGAACCAAGGACAGTCCTGTTCTGGTGAACACCACCGATGCCTCCACCTTCGTTGACTACCGCACGGACGCATCCACAATCGCCGACGGCGAGCTCATCCTCTACGGGGAAGGCAAGCAGCAGATAAACGGCGGGCAGGTGGAGGAGAATGTCTCCGTAGGCGAGTGGCGTCAGGTGACGATCCCTTTCAGCTACCACAGGCTCACGGAATACCCGACCCACATCATCATCTCCTGCGCCTCTTCCATGTACGGAGACTATTTCTCCGGCAGCGACAGCTCGAAGTTCTGGATTGACGGAGTGGAACTCCTTTATGAATAGGGATATATATTTTCACATTTCTTAACGATATGACCCGAAAAAGTCTGAAATATATCCTTGCCGTCATGTTCCTGTGTCTCGGGGCGCAAGTTTCCGAGGCGCAGAAGTATGACCGGGGATATGACAATTCCCACCAGCCTGTCTTCGCCCCCAAGGGCACGTTCATGGTCGGAGGAAACGCGAGGTACTCATATCACTCCATGAGCAACTACAGCTTTCTCGTCGTCGATGGAATCAATTCCAACGGATACACGATTTCCGCGACGCCGACTTTCCTCTATATGATTCGGGACAACATCGGAGTCGGGGCAAGCCTCTCCTACGACAGGACGCTGCTCGACCTGGCCTCCGCCGACCTTTCCGTTTCGGAGATAAGCATGAGCGTCAGGGACTACTACCGGCTCTCGCAGAGCTTCGGCGGCTCCCTTGCCTTCCGTCCCTACATCCCGCTCGGAAGCTCCGGACGCTTCTCCATGTTCGCGCAGGTGGGGCTCGGCTTCTCCATGGGAAGGGTCAGGAACACGGCGCAGGTTGACTCTCAGACGAAGGGGACATTCACCAACCAGTACAAGATACTCGTCGGGGTGAATCCGGGCTTCACCGCCTTCATAACAAACCATCTCGCGATGGAGCTCAGCATCGGGGTGCTCGGATTCAACTATTTCTGGACCGACCAGACCCACAATCAGGTCACGGGCGGCTCCAGCAGCAACGCCAACGCAAGTTTTTCACTGAACCTCGCCTCCATCGCGGTGGGATTCGCCTACTATCTGTAACTGCGCACGACATGAAAAGAATACTGATAATACTGGCTCTTGTTCTCGGCCCGGTTTCCGCCTCCATTGCGGCTTCCTCCGGCGCGGACCGCGTCTCCTCCAAGTCAGACACGACGGCCTCGGCGAAAAAGAAGCGGAAGCCGACGCTCGTGCTCGGAAAGCGCATCGCGCGCGACACGACAAACGTCAGCCGCCGCAGTCTCCGCACCCACCTCATTGTCCCGAGGCATGACTGGCAGATAGGGATGGCGGCCTCATATGTGAACCTTTCCGCCGACAACAGCGAGTTTCTCCTGCTCCTGAACAATTCCAACGCCTACCTCTCGCTCGCGAAGATTTCCTTGAACGGAGCCTTCGCCTACTGCGACAACCACGCCGTCGGAATCCGTCTGCAATACACCAACGGGAACTGCGCGGTCGATGCCTCCACGCTCGACCTGCTCGGCAACTTCTCCTACGACATCAAGGACATAAAGGCCAAGACCTTCTCCTACAGCGGAGCCGTGTTCAACCGCTCATATGTCGGTCTCGACCGCAGGGGGCGTGTCGGCGTCTTCCTCGACACAGGGCTCGGCTACACCAAGTCCCGCAGCGACATAAACATGTCCGCCGGAACCTACACCGTCAACAACAAGGTCAGCCTCTCCCTGAGCCCGGGCATCGTCTATTTCCCGATGAACACGATTTCCGTCTTTGCCTTCATAAGCCTCGCGGACATCTCATACAACAACTCCAAGGGCTACAGCAACTGGAGCTTCACCGGCGAACGCAATTTCTTCCGTGCACAGGCGAGGCTCGACCTCCTGTCCGTAAGCTTCGGACTGTCAGTGCATCTTTAGTGGCCCGTTTATGAAATGACGGCATAACAGTAAGATTATCAGGTGATTATTGATTACTTGTGATGAAAAGAGAAAGCATCCTCATATTCCTTATTCCGCTTCTTGCGCTGTCCTGTGTCAAGAATGACATTCCCTATCCCGTCGTCGTCCCTCACATCCTGACGCTCGATGCGGAGGGGGCGAAATCCGTTGACATCGACAATGAGAACAGGGCGGTGAACATCGTTCTTGAGGAAAACGTCGATTTGAAGAATGTCCGGATTAAGGGATATACAACCGACATCGACGAGCCACGCCTTTCCGTCTCGGACAAGATTGACGGCCGTCATGACCTCACTTCCCCTTGGACAGTCACTCTTTCGACATGGCAGGACTATCAGTGGACGATTTCAGCGGAGCGTCCCGTAGAGCGCTATTTCACCGTCGAGGGGCAGGTCGGCGCTACGGTGATGGACGTGAAGAACCGCAGGGCCATAGCTTATGCCAGCAAGACGGTGAACCTTTCGGACGTGAGGGTGAAGTCGCTGAAGCTCGGTCCGAAGGGAGTGAGTACATATTCGTTGAATATCAATGATATAAGGAAATTCATCGATGCGGATGGAAATCCGACGTCCGTCGAGATTGAGGTGAGCAGTTTCGGGGATTCGGAATAT
Organism: uncultured Bacteroidales bacterium; assembly: GCA_934725015.1. Taxonomy (GTDB): domain Bacteria; phylum Bacteroidota; class Bacteroidia; order Bacteroidales; family UBA932; genus Cryptobacteroides. The sequence continues at coordinate 285,155 of CAKVAS010000001.1, read as the reverse complement.
TGGACTTTGTTCGTCGAACATTCGGACATATCCGTAAGCGTCAAGAGCATGAACGTGTGGACGAAGGAAGTCTATCTCACGGCGGTCGGTGTCGAGGGGCAGGCAAACGGGTTCAGGTACCGCGTGGCCGGAGCATCGGGATGGACGGATGTCAGCGGAAGCGCGATTACGACCGACGGCGGGCAGTTCACCGCACACATAACGGAACTTCTGCCGGAGACGACTTATGAGTTTTATGCCTACACCGGCGATGACATGACCGACGTCGCCCGGTTCACGACCGACCCTGCCCGCCAGTTCCCGAACAGCAGCTTCGAGCATTTCAGCAAGGTCACCGACGCGGATTATTACAAGTGGTACGACCCGTCATGCGACGACCCGGAGTCCCGCGAAATCTGGTGGGCCTGCGGGAACGGCGAGGGCAAGGACGGCGTTGCCGGCACCGGGACTCTCGGACTAGTGCTCACCTACCCGGACGGCAACGACAAGAAGGACGGCGGATGGTCTGTGAGGTGCGAGTCGAAGAGCCTCGCCGGAGTGCTTGCCTGCGGAAACCTTTTCACGGGGCGCTTCGCGAAGATTATCGGCACGACAGGAGGTGCCGTCAACTACGGCCGTCCGTGGACTACCCGTCCTAAGGCTCTGCGCGTCTGGTATAAGTACCAGAGCGGCGTGATTGACATCGTTGGCAAGAGGCCGGTCGGGGACAACACGAAAATCGGCGACAACGACCGCTGCGAGATAGCGATTTCAGTCGGAAACTGGGACTACAAGAAGATGGGCGGCGTTCCGGAGTCCCCTGTCTATGTGAACACCACGGACGGGATTTACTACACGTCCAAGTCCCAGGGAGTCATAGGTTTCGGCCACCTCGTCAGCGACCGGTCCTGTGACTGGACTCAGGTTGAGATTCCGCTCGAATACAAGTCCCGCACCGAGCGCCCGACGCACATCATAGTCACCTGCGCCGCCAGCTACCTCGGTGACTACCTCACCGGCTCCTCACGGACCAAGCTCTGGATTGACAGGATGGAACTGGTTTACTGACGGCATCCCCTCTCTTCAAGTTGTTTCTTAGGATGAAAACTTGTTGCATATTCTAAAATATATCTTTACCTTTGCGACGCAGACCTAAGTGGCCTGCGTTACATATAAAGTGTTGCCTAATCTTGAATAGAAATCTGCAAAATTTCAACGAATGGGATAGGGAAACACTCATCACCATTGCCGGTATTGGTGTCTCCACACCACTATCATAGTTGGTGTGGAGTTGTTTATTCATTCGTGGGCTTTGCAGAGCCTCTATTCTGATAGACAAAACTCCACACTTTTGTTTTGTTGTTGTCCGTTCTGGAGTTGCGGAATCAAAACCTAATGGTGATGAAAAAGTTATTATTTCTAATCTTGTCTGTTGCATTGTCCGTGACATTCGCCAATGCTCAAGATTCAAATGTCGTAAACGGCAAGGTGATTCTAAAAAATGGTTCTGTAATCGAGGGTACTATCTCAAACCAGGGAGATGACGTGATGGTTACAACAGCCACAGGAGATGTCTTCTATTATTCCGCGGCTGAAATTGGGCGTGTAATTGCGAATAAAGAAATGGCAGACATGTATCAATGTGACTTCAGATCATTTAAGAAAAACACAAAGGATGCTTACCGAGAAGCAAAGGCGTTCGGTACAGATATAAACCAATATTGGGGAACCAACGACCGCGCAAAATACTATTATGATAAATCAAGGAAAATAAGAAGGGCTGCATACGGTACGGCAATTTCGGGCGCTCTGCTTAGCGTCGCCGGAACAGCCTTTCTCTTTGCGGACAATGACTGGGTATGGGTATGTGGTTTGGCCTTATTGCCTGTTGGAGGCGCTATGCTTTTGACTTCATGCTTTATCCCGATAGGCTCATATACAAACTTGAAGCGCAGCTACGAATACTATACCCGTGATGGCAAAAGTCATTCGGCAGTTTTCAATGCATCCCCTGTTCTTTATGCGCAAGGCGGTGCCGGAATAGGTGTGAAACTTACTTTCTAACTAATCATCAATCTAATTTGTATTATGAAAAATCTCAATTCTATGCAGGTGTCGTTTGTTAAAAAGATAATTATGTCTGCCGTTGTGTCTTTTGCGGTGTTGTGTCCGGCCGGTGCTCAGGACATATCGTCGCTTGAGGCACGCAAGGCAATGAACAAGTATGCAAAGAAAGAACTTACCGCGAAGGCTTCCAAGTCTGCCAGAAAGGCAGCCAAGTCCTATGCTCGGGACGGGTGGGAAGTCGCGCCCGGGCATCTTCCTCTGGAGAAGCAGCTGGACAGGGCGTATTCAATGCAGTATGAATTTGACGAATCCGGTTATCCGTTGTACTTGATGAGCGAGGCAATGTCCGTCGGCGGCAGCTACGACGCGGCCAAATTGCAGGCAATGGAACTCTCCAAGCTTCTGCTTGCCGGGCAAATATCTTCCGAAATAGTCGGAATTATAGAAAATACTGTAGCCAACAATCAGATGTCTCAGGAAGAGTCGGCTTCAGTAGTTGAAACCGTTTCCGCGAGTAAAAACATCATTTCACAGCGTCTTGGACGTGCCATAACCGTCGTTGAATGCTATCGCACCCTTCCGAACAAGAACAAGGAAGTGCGTGTTCAGATTGCCTATAACTCTAAAATGGCGATGGAGAGCGCCAAAAGCGTAGTGAAGGAAGAACTTGAGAAAAAAGGAGAAAAGTTGCATGATAAACTTGACACTCTGCTCAAGTTGAACTGAAAGCCATAGTGTATGTCTGTGAAGAAAGGCATCTCGGTTCTTTTGATTCTGTTGCCTATGATACTCAATGCACAGAAGATTGTCTCCGTGTCGGGTGAATACATCTACTATCCGCCCGATACGGAGTCTTATGAAGTGTCCAAGGTAAAGGCGTTGCAGCGGGCACAGATTCAGATTCTGGCAGACAAATTCGGTACGATCATAAATTCCGGTACCGCGACAATAGTCTCCACGAATGATGGCGGTAACTCTGATGTCAGCACTTTCAGTCTCGGCGAGAGCATTGTCAAGGGAGAGTGGATTGAAACTGTCGGCGAACCGGAGTTCAAAAGAATTGTTGACGTGAACGATATGCTCGCCATCAAGGTGACGGTCAAAGGGAAAGCACGTGAAATCAGTTCGTCCTCGGTGGATTTTGAAGCCAAAATCCTGCGCAATGGGGTGGATGACAAATTCGAGAGTCTGGACTTCAATGCAGGAGACGACCTTTATCTGGCATTCAAGGCTCCATTGGACGGCTATCTTGCGGTCTATCTGTATGATTGTGACAACACTGCATATTGCCTGCTTCCCTATATGTCGATGACTCAAGGCACTTTGCGTGTAATGGGAGGAGAAAAATATGTCCTGTTTTCGCCGGATAAGGCAAAATTTCCTCTTGAAGCGCGTGACGTGGACGAGTTTTCTATGACATGTGCCAGACCGATTGAAATCAACCGCATATATTGTATATATTCACCTAATCAATTCTCAAAGGCCGTAGATTCCAAGTCGGCGGAAAGTGTCCTTCCTCGTGAGGTGGTTTTCTCTGATTTTCAAAAATGGCTCACCAAGGTTCGGGTATATGATTCTAAGATGAGGGTTCGAACTTTTGATATAACTATTAAGCAAAAATGATGAAAAGATGTTTTGTTCATAAATATATGCGCACGTTCTTCGCGACTGGGGCGCTGCTTGTTGTTTCTATAGTGTCTTTCGCGCAGGATTACAAGTTTGGAGACTATGTCCCGGCTCGGAATACGAATGGTATTTATGGTTACAAGAGATATGGCGGTGATTCGCACACTTTTGTGATAAAGCCGCGATTCTCCATGGCGAAACCATTCTCAGAAGGACTTGCTTCAGTCTGTATAGATGGTAAATACGGTTGTATTGATACGGATGGGAAATGTGTCATTCCGTATCGTTTTGAGTACTTGGGAAGCTTCTCTGAAGGACTTGCCGTCGCAAAAATTAATGGAAAATATGGATATATCGACAAAACCGGGAAATCAGTCATTCCGTATAGATTTGATTTGGCGTCCGAGTTCTCCGATGGATTGGCTCCTATTCAACTAAATGGAGAGTGGAAATATATTGATAAAGACGGCAAAATGTATGCAAGTCGGGATGCGGTGCGCAATTCTTACACGAGTTTTGCGAAGCAGTATGTCGAGGTGTTTGTAAACAACTGGCAGAAAAAGGGCAAATTTGAAAAGACTGACGATTGGAAGAAACGGGTGAACGAAAGCACAAGACGATGTATGATAGATTCGTTGTTGCAAGTCGCAAGAAAGGAATTCATTGCAGAGCAGAGTAATGGGCTAAAAACACGCCAGAATATTCTGGAATATGATGCAGATGGTGAAATCTTTTTAATCTATGATGACCGTTTTGGGAATTTGCTGGTGCCTGTTCCTATTTCACAGGCAGAAAACTTTGAGAATAACTTTGCTTCTGTGTCAAGGACTAATACATATTATATTGCGGAGGATCATTTGGCATTGCAGTCTGCGGATTTCACTACCCCGGACGGACATAAATACAGCTATAAAAATGACGCTCCGCTTGAATTCACAAGTGTCGATATAGCGTATAATTTTGACAGTATAGATGTTGAGGCCGTTGATGAAGGCGGCAAGAACCATGGCAAACCTCAGTTCAGCAGAAAGTCGTTGAAGGTCGGGAACTCAGATGTTGATATGGGCATACCGATGTCCGGTGTTGTCAATGATAACACATTTGCAGTCATTATTGCAAATGAAAACTATCAGTCAGTGTCTGAAGTGGATTATGCCGCGAATGACGGACGGGTGTTCAAGGAATACTGCGTCAAGACTCTCGGCATCCCTGAGAAGAACATACACTTCACACCTGATGCGACTCTCGTAAATATGTGGTCACAGGTAGATTGGCTGACAAATATAGCGCAGGCCTGCAATGGTGACGCAAGCCTCATCTTCTATTATGCCGGTCATGGCATTCCGGACGAAGGCTCACGGGATGCGTATCTCCTCCCTGTTGACGGAAATGGGACCAATACACGGACGGCATATAAGTTAAGCGACTTGTATTCAAGCCTTTCACAATATCCTACGAAGCAGACGCTCGTTCTTCTTGACGCTTGTTTCTCCGGGGCGGAACGGTCCGGGAATATGCTCGCATCCGCCCGTGGTGTGGCTCTTAAGGCAAAGGAGGCGGTTCCAACGGGAAATCTTGTCGTCCTCTCTGCCGCATCAGGTGACGAAACTGCCTACCAATATGCCGATAAGGGGCATGGACTCTTCACTTATTTTCTCCTTAAGAAGCTTCAGGAGACAAAGGGTAACGTCAGTTTGGGAGAATTGGCGGCTTATGTGGAAGAACAGGTGTCACGTTATTCCATAATAGAAAACTCGAAACGGCAGACACCTACCGTAATCCCGTCCGCCGGACTGTCCGTCGATTGGAAAAAACTGAACTTGTGTCGATGATTTATGTGCAAATCCGGCATGAGTTCTTCCGCACAAACGTCAGATTCTATCTATCTTTTCATGGGGTACAAAAGAATTTTTAAGCCCCATCACGATGTCATCAACGAGGTAGGCATCGCTCATGTTCTGTAGCCCGTTGCGGGTGTCGGAAAGATTCTTATATGTCTCGGAATTATAGAATATCCCAAGCGCGTCTTCCTCTGTAATTCCGAGTCTCTTTGCCAGCAATGACACCACTCTGGCGAACTTCATCTGTAGCAATGTCTCGTTTATCAGCGGGTTATGTGTCATGACTAAATTCGTTAGCTTGAATGAATTTTAGATGCCTGTCAACGACGGCTTGGTTCAAGAGGCATATCTGATTGTTTGGTTTCTCGTATATAAGCCTCTGCAATGCCTCTTTGTCGGAAATAAGCCCGTCAGAATAGAGTTCAATGGTGTTGAATACCCTGTCATTTGCAATTCCACCCTCAATAATGTCATATTGTGCCCACTCATTCCCGCCTTTCCTGTTGGTGACTACGAAATTAAGCCAATCGAGATTATATGCGTCAAACTTGAGGTAACGGAAACTTTCATTCAATGCTGTCTCAAAATCAAACTCATATTCATTGACGAATTGTCTTTTCCCCTTATTTATTGGTCTTGAAGCCCACGAAACGGCCTGTTCTTCGAGATCTGTCAGATAAAACCCATTGCCAAAATCAAGATTCTTCCGTCCTACATCAACCAAAGGACGCTCTACAATCATTACTGCCCCGTGATATACTCTCATTTTGCAAAATCAGTTTTGAGGTTATTGGCCTTCATGTATGCGAGCACTTCATCAACGATATAGGATTTGCTCTGCGTGTGCAATGCTTCATAACTCGGGAACAGAAAGCCGTCCACACCGCCTATGCTGTTCAGCTCATTGTAGATGACACTTCCCGGAACTCCTAAATGGCTGGCGGTGTTTTCAATGCAAAAAACCGCAAACTCTGTAGCTCTTTCCTTGATTGTCATATCTATATAAACATAATATCTAAATAAACACAATATCTAACTCGTGGCGTATTTGTTTCTCTCTGCAATATTAGTAAAAATATGCGATACCCCGTGGAAATCTATTCATCTTTTTCGCTATATTTGCGAAGAATGTCAATAGATGACTGATAATCATTGAGTTGTTAATTTAAAACGATGCTGATATGAGACAACTGATTGTGAAAATATGCAGGGGTCTGCTTGCGGCTATGGGATTGACTGTCGTAACGGGATGTCCCGTGATGTACGGCTCTCCTCATTGTGACTTGACGGTCAAAGGTGTCGTTACGGATGAAAGGGAGAACCCGATTGAAGGGATGCAGGTGAAGGCCGTACAGGTCATGCCCAAACAGTCGGGAGTGGAATTGGATGAATATGAGTACGAATTGTTCAATTCCCGGACGGACAATGCCGGAAAATTCGAATTCGGCGGGACGGTGACATCATTTGAAAATCCTGATGTCTATGTGATAACCGAGGATATTGACGGCGAGGAGAACGGCGGCTTCTTTACTCCGGAAACGCTTAAAGTTGACATCGTTAAGGTGAAGGATGGCGATGGTGACTGGTATTTCGGGGCATACGAGAACGCGGCTCCAGTCGAGATAAGACTGAAGCCGGAAGAGAAAGCCGAGAAATGATGGGCGGGGTAAGCCTCAGACAAAGAATCGCCCTTGAACTGCAGCGGCAGCTCACCCTCAACTGTGCGCGGGAGCACCCGCTGAGGGATATTTTCTGGGAATGTACCCTGCGATGCTGTCTTGGATGCCGCCATTGCGGAAGTGACTGCAAGGTGACCTCCGGCCTGAAGGATATGCCTTTCGCCGACTTTGAAAGGGTGCTTCACCGTATCAGCGAGGCGTACGGCCCGGAGGGAAAGATGGTGATTCTCAGCGGCGGCGAGCCTCTGATGCGCCGCGACCTCGAGGACTGCATCCGCAGAATCCGTGAAATGGGCTTCTCATGCGGAATGGTCACGAACGGCTATCTGCTGACGAGGGAGCGCGCGGCCGGACTTCTCCGTGCGGGACTTGGCAGCGCCACCGTTTCGATTGACGGCACCGAAGCCGACCATGACTGGATGAGGGGCGTGCCGGGCAGCTTCACCCGAGCCCTGAATGCCGCAATGATTCTTTCCGGAAGCGGCATCGTCTTCGACGTCGTGACCTGCGTGAACCGCCGCAACCTTGCACATCTTGAGGAACTCAAGGAACTCCTCATAGCCTCCGGAATAAAGGCCTGGCGCCTCTTCACCATTTTCCCGGCGGGACGCGCGGCCGGAGATCAATCCCTTCAGCTCACTTCTCAGGAATTTCGAGCTCTGATGGACTTCATAGTCCGCACGCGAAACGAAGGCCGCATCCGAACGAACTATGCCTGTGAGGGCTTCCTCGGCGAATATGAGGGCAGGGTGCGCGACAGCCTCTATATGTGTCAGGCCGGCCTCACGGTCGCGTCTGTTCTTGCTGACGGCTCCATCTCCGCCTGTGCCAGCATCCGCAGCGACTATCATCAGGGCAACATCTACAAGGACGACTTCATCGATGTCTGGGAGAACCGTTTCCGTCCCTACCGCGACCGCAGCTGGATGAAAAAGGACGCCTGCGCCTCCTGCAAATGGTTCCGCTACTGCCAGGGCAACGGCATGCATCTCCGCGACTCTCAAGGCAACCTTCTCCTCTGCAACCTCAGGAAGCTATAGACGATGCTACAAATTATTTTTATCATCGTCTGAAAAACACGTTCTTCAGCCAGTATTCGTAAAGCGGGTCTTCGAATGTGAAGCATTTTCCGAAGTCATCGAGAATGTCTTTGGCTACCAACGCCTTGCGTGCACGTGATATTTCCGTGGTTGATATGGGCACTTACGGCATATCTTAATTCGTTGAAGCTTGTCAGAGCGCCGCGACAAGATGCCTTATGCTGTCGAGGCGGGACATGAATGACCTGTCGTTCCGTATTTTCTGCATATTGAACTTGTGCTGCAGAGCCATGAGCGAGTCCGCCGGAATGTCAAGCGCGGCCTCAAAGAGCATTGCCGTCGATTCCGTGACGCTGCGCCGTCCGTTCAGTATGTCATTCAGAATGTTATATGACATACCCATCTGACCCGCCAGTTCCTTTTGGGAAATTCCCCTGTATTCAATCTCGTCTTTCAGAACCTCACCCGGATGAGTGGCCCTGAAGCCGTACATTTTCGTCGTCATAAGCATAATCATTTATAGTGATTCGACAATTCCAATATGTTGCATACCGTCACGACAACCTCCGCTTCTACCTGTTTTGTTTGAAACTCAATGCGATATTGGTCATTAACCCTGACGGATTCTATTCCAGACTTGTCGCCGACAAGTTTCTCGTAGTTCAGCGAATGGTATCTATATAAATCTTCCACGGCAGACAAGGATTCCAACAAATCGATGGTTCTGATGTATTTCGCAACAATCTGAGGCTGAAAGCGGTGTTTCTTGTCACTGCTTTTCCCCTTGAGATAGAGGTCTTCCAGATATTGTTTGTCAAAACGAATTTCCATTGTTTCAAGTCCTTATCGGAGTGCAAAGGTATAAAATATTTTAGATAATACACAGAAAAGGTGGAGTTTTTCGCGAAAATGGGAGGGCGGACGAATCCACCCTCCCAATAATATATATGGTGCGCAGTAGTTGTAATGCGTGAAACTGAGGCTAACGAAGAATCCTGTTAGATTACAAGGATTGGTTCACACTAAATGAGAGGAGTCTGACGGCACAAAGGTAATCCGCTTGGGGATAATATGATAAACCTTCCCGGTTTCAATCTCTTCTACGACTCCGATAACCTGTTCAACGAGTTTACCTTCCTCATCCCAAAAGCATTCGTTTCCCCATGCGTGGAACTGTCCGTCGCGTTCTTTGGTTTTTTCTTCTCGTTCAGCGTCATTTTCATAATCCCCAAGGCCGAGGTCCACTTGTTCCTCAAGTGTGAATTTTACTTTTCTTAAATTTTCCATAATGAATTGAATTTATGATGTTAATGTTATGTTATTCGTCTTTTACACAACGAATTGATTGTAAATGGGTGAAGTCCTCAACTTCATATCCAGCTGTCTCATCAATTTTAACAGAATTAGAATTGAAATAAAGTATACTAACGCGGTCATTTATTCCATAGGAAACATCTGATGTCCAATATTTGCCTTCTAAATCTCGATGTTGAGGTTCTATAGCCGTAGTATATGCGTACCCTGCTGCAGGAAAGAATACGGATAATGCATTGGAATTAAACTTATTCGCTCCGGAAAACCACCGACCATTTATTCCATTGTATGTAGTCCAATCAGAATAGTTCGCTTTTAGTGCTTCAAACTCGCTTGATGTAGGAAGCCTCCAACCCGAAGGACAACTTGCCTTAGCTTTTTGGAACATTATTAACTCTCCATATAGATTAGAAGTCGAGGCTCCTATATTTGTAGGGAACCATAACTGTCCGGCAATCTTTCCATATATCGTATTGTTGTCTTCATCAATGAAATTAAGGTCTGCATCGCAGTTAAAATTGAAGATGTTTTCCAAAGCTTTTCTGTCGGACAGTATCAAGTAGCGGAGCTTTGAGTTTCCGTTGATGTGTAATGAAGATAATTCTGTGTTTGAGACAATGTTCAGTTCAGCAATATCTAAACCCTCAATGGTCAATGCCTGTAACTTTGTATTTGTTGAGATGTTCAAGTTCTTACATTCCGGTATATTAGATATTGTCAGTTTTTCCAAGTTAGGCATTTCTTTCAGCACTTTATCGATTGATGAAACACTCATGTCTGCAATTTTGAATTCTTTGCATTCTCTTACAGCAGAAAGATCAACAGTACCGTCTTCATCAGTGTCAAAACTGTTCAATAGGTATTTTATGAACTCATATTCACCATTAAAATATATATTACTCACTAAAGACATATAATCAGAAACAGCAACTGGCCCGGATGCTGTCGTCACTTTTATACTTATTGCAACAGACTTGTTGCCTAAAATGAAGTCCTTATTCAGCCCCTCGGCAGAAACCTTCACGTACAGCACGCCATTCTCGGCGGTCGCCCCTTTAATTTTCATCTCAACGAAGTCTCCAGTTCTGCTATAGACTGCACGAGAGGAAAGGACGGACTCCCAGTTGGCGGCGATTTCGGAGGCCGCGGATGCCGGATGCACGTCGAAGCGGAGGGTGATGTCGCCGGGGATTATGTCAAGAACATCTCGGGCGTATTCAACGCGCTCGACTCCATCGGAGTACCTCGGGATGTATGATATGGAGGTTATCTGACTGACAATCTCCTCAAGGCGTGCGACCCTGTCCTCAAGGGCGTTCACCCTTGACTTGACCGATTCCACCTCCGTTTTCAGACCGACTATCTTTTCCTCGACCTTGGCAATCTCCGAGGCGAGCTTCGCGGTTATCGTGCCGTCGTAGTCGCTGATTGCCTTGGCGATGGCTGCGGTGTAGGCCTCGACAATCTCGGCCTTTGTCGCATCGAGCCTCGCCGAGAGAGCCTGAATGTCCGATGTGTTCTGCGCGATTGCGGCCGCGTTGCTCCTGATGGCCTCTGCATTCTTCGCGATGAGTGATGCGTTTGAGGCGATGTCCTTGGTGTTCTGAATGACAGTCTCCACGCAGTCCTCGACTCCGCTGTCCTTCAGCGCGGCATGAAGCCGCTGCATCTCGCTTAACTTTTCGCTGTTCTCGGCGATGAGCTTCTGGTTCTCCTCCGCGAGCTTCTTCACCGCCGCCAGGTCCTTCGTGTTCGCGGCGATTGCCGCGCCATTCTTCGAGATTGCGGACGTGTTCTGGCTGATGAGTATCGCGTCGTCGGCAATCTTCCCCGCGTTCTCCGCCACCGACTGAGAGAGGGATGTGAGGTCGCCGCGCAGACCCGTAATCAGGCTCGTGTTCGCCGAAATCTTCTTGTTCGTCGCGGTCTCAAGGTTCGTGATGAGAGTCGTGAGATACGCCTTGTCGGAGTCCATCCGCCCGACGAGTTCCGTCCTCATCGCGTCGAGCTTCGCGTCAGTCTGCTCGACGGTGTAGTAGCCCGCCAGCTGCTCGTTAACCCATGACTTCATCGAGGTCTCAAGCTTCGCGAGTTCCGTCGCGACGAGCTTCGTGTAGGCGTCCGTGAGCTCAGTCCTCAGCGCAGAGATGTCGCTGCCGAGCTTGTCCGTGAGCGCGCCTATCTGCTGTCTCGTGGATTCATCGAGGGCGGAGAGCGACTTCGAGAGTTCCTCATCCTTGTTGGTGAGCCGAACGTCCATGTTCATAGTATATGTATTGAGGGTCTCAAGCTGCGTCTTGATTCCGGCCACGGTCTCGGCAAGCCTGTTCTGCTGCTCGATGGTCGCGAACGTCGCGTCCGCCCAGTCGCGCACCTTCCCGTTCTCGGAATCCACATAGCTCCGCAGTTCCTCGGCGTTCTTCTGAAGCTCCTCATCCTTGGCCTTCAGAGCCTCGATTGTGCTGTTCAGCGTCTCAAGCTCACCGTTCATGATGGTCTTGTAGGCCTCAAGCTGCGCGATGACATCGGCCTTTGCCGCATCGACCTCGCCGGAGAGTTCCGACTTGTCCGCCGCCATCTCCTCGCGGAGGGTCTTCTGAGCCTCCGCGAGGGCGGCGTTGGTCTTGCCGAGCTCCGTCTCAAGCTTCGCCTGCTTGTCTTCGAGCGCGGAGATGTATTCCCGGAGCCCCGCGTCGGTCTTTTCGAGTTCCCCGATGGTCTTTTTGATGGAGGCCACCTGCTCGTCTATTGACGGAATCCTCGTGTCCTCCAGTTCCGAAATCCTCTGTTCGAGTGAGTTGATTCTGTCCTCCAGCTTCCCGCAGGACGCAACAATGACGGCCGTCACCAACGCCAACGACGGCAATAGCTTAATGATTTTCATAGTCTGTTTTCCATGAATCTTGCTTCGCCCGTGACTCCTCCGGACGGTTTTGCACAAAAAGAAAGTGTGGAGCCGATTCCGTTTATCTCCAAGAAGGTTGTGGTAAGACCCATAGCAAAATAAACGATACCCAATACCCCACACTCAAAACGGATATGAAGTATCGGGGCACAGGATGCCCTTGACCGCATAGTCCACAATGAGAATGAGTGCTGTCCGTTATCCTTTGCTATAGAAAACTACCACATTTCCTTCTAAGGATGTCCGAAAACACTTTCAATATGTATGCTGAATGTATGCTGATTGCTCAACGCCACAGAGTTAGAAATTATTTTCGGAAAATGGGCAACACTCGCGGTGGTATTGGGCATCAAACAAAAGGCGCCGGGAACCATTGCTGATTCCCGGCGCCTTTCATGCGTGGTCGCCCGCGCTTTTCAAATAGCCTAATCAAGTTTTTCCTGGAGAGCGAAATTGCATAAAAAGATGGAGTGCAAGGCGCTCGGCGAAGCCAAATACCGCAGCAACCTGATGGTTGTGAGGATTTTGGCGAGACGAGCAACGCCGCAATCCGCTTTTTAGGCAATTTCGCCTATGATGACCTGACCGTCCTTCACATCCACGGTGATAGTCATGCCCTTGCTTACCTTGCCCTCAAGTATGGCCTTGGCGATGAGGTTCACAAGCTCGCGCTGCATCAGACGCTTGATAGGCCGTGCGCCGTAGGCAGGGTCGTAGCCCTCGTTGGTCATGTAGTCCTCGAAAGCTTCGGTGAACTTGATGCCCACGCCGTTCTCGTCCAGCTTCCTGCGGAGAGCGTCCATCTGAAGATGAAGAATCTCGCGGATGTCGTCCTTGGTGAGCTGCTGGAAGGTGATGATCTCGTCAATCCTGTTTATGAACTCAGGACGCATCGTCGCCTTGATCTGCTCCTCCGTGGCGTTGGAGGTCATGATGAGGATGGTGTTCTTGAAATCCACCGTACGGCCCTTGTTGTCGGTCAGACGACCGTCGTCCAGAACCTGGAGCAGAATGTTGAACACATCCGGGTGCGCCTTCTCGATTTCGTCCAGAAGAATTACCGAATACGGCTTCCTTCTCACGGCCTCGGTCAACTGACCGCCCTCATCGTAGCCCACATATCCCGGAGGCGCGCCGACGAGACGGCTCACTGAGTGACGCTCCTGATACTCGGACATATCTATCCTCGTAATCATGTTCTCGTCGTTGAACAGGAACTCGGCAAGCGTCTTCGCCAGCTCCGTCTTGCCCACGCCAGTGGTTCCAAGGAACAGGAATGAACCGATAGGCCTCTTCTCGTTCTGAAGCCCCGCACGCGAGCGGCGCACGGCGTCGGAAACGGCCTTGATGGCCTGATCCTGACCGATGACCCTCTTGTGGAGCTCGTCCTCCATCCTGAGGAGCTTCTCCCTCTCGCTTTCGAGCATACGGTTTACAGGGATGCCCGTCCACCGTGCCACGATTTCCGCGATGTCGGAAGGCGTCACGGCCTCGTTGAGGATAGGATCCTTGATGGCATTCTTCTTCGCTTCGAGCTCGCTGACCCTCTGCTTGAGGTTAGCCATCTTGCCGTAGCGGATTTCCGCAACCTTTCCGTAGTCTCCGGCTCTTTCCGCAGCGGCGGCCTGAACCTTCAGATCCTCAATCTGGGCTCTGTCGGACTGGATTTCGTTGAGTATGCCCTTCTCGGCATCCCACCTTTTCTGAAGTTCGGCGTGCTGCCTGCGAGCCTCTGCGAGGTCGGACTCAATCTTGTCAAGCTTCAGGGACACTCCCTCGTGCTTTACGGCCTCCTTCTCGATTTCCAACTGCCTGATTTTGCTGTCAAGCTCGGCAATCGGCTCCGGCACTGAGTTCATCTCAAGACGCAGCTTTGAAGCCGCCTCATCCACAAGGTCTATGGCCTTGTCCGGGAGAAACCTTGAGGTGATGTACCTGTGTGACAGTTCAACCGCTGAAATCAGCGCGTCGTCTTCGATTCTCACCTTGTGGTGGTTCTCGTATTTCTCCTTAAGACCACGCAGAATTGAGATTGACTCCGCAGGCGTAGGCTCATCGACCATCACCATCTGGAATCGTCTCTCCAGCGCCTTGTCCGTCTCGAAGTACTTCTGGTACTCGTCGAGGGTGGTGGAACCGATGGTTCTCAGCTCACCCCTTGCAAGGGCAGGCTTGAGGATGTTCGAGGCATCCATCGCGCCTGAGCTTCGTCCCGCGCCGACAAGAGTGTGAATCTCATCGATGAAGAGGATGACCTCGCCCTCGCTGTCAACGACTTCCTTCACGATGGCCTTAAGCCTTTCCTCGAACTCCCCCTGATACTTGGCGCCGGCAATCACGGCTCCGAGGTCAAGGGAGTAGATTATCCTGTTCTTCAGGTTCTCCGGGACATTGCCATCCACAATCTTCTGGGCGATGCCCTCCGAGATGGCCGTCTTGCCGACACCCGGCTCACCCACAAGGATAGGGTTGTTCTTCGTCCTTCGGCTCAGTATCTGAAGAACCCTTCGTATTTCCTCGTCTCGCCCGATGACAGGGTCAAGCTTGCCTTGAGCCGCCCTCTCATTGAGGTTAATGGCGAATTTCTGTAAATTTTCAAACTTATTTTCCATATCAAAATCGTCTAAAACAGCCGCCTGCTTCGTTACGCTTCGTCGTCAAAATCCTCACAACCATCAGGTTGCTGCGGTTTTAACTCCTCACAAGCCTCGCATTCGACTATTTTATACAATTTTGTATTCAATAGTCTCGTGGCTGATGTAATACATAAAAATCGTCCGCTCCGAAGAGCAGACGAAAGGAGAAAATTCAAAAGGTGTTCCAACACGAAAAGCACTGACAAAATGTCAGCGCTTGTTTGATTTCAATTTCATAATCGCCGTCACAGACCCATGAGAGGCCGTGTGACCTGTCAGCCTACTGCGCGTTCGTGGTGTCGGCAACCTCGCCGTTGATGTCCGGAGCAGGGGCGACAATCTCGGTGTCAATCTGGTCGGTGATGTCTCCGCTGTTGTTGATGTGCGGGATGAAGGTGGTAATCACGGACACGACGAAGATGAATGCAACGAGACCCCAGGTTATTTTCTCCAGCATATCAGCCGTCTGGCGCACTCCGAAGGTCTGGTTTCCGGTCGTGAAGTTGCTCGCGAGTCCGCCTCCCTTGCTGTTCTGGAGAAGGACAACGATTGTGAGCAGGATGCTTGCAAGAATGACAAGCACTGTCAGGATTACGAATAATGCTTTCATTATTTTGTACTTTTATTATTTCAAGTTTCTAAACGGGGCTTCCGCACGGCGGTTCAGCCCAATTTTTCAATAAGGGATGCAAAGTAAGCACTTTTTTCCGGATATGCCAAAATTAGTTGAGAATAAATTTGTTTCGCCTCGTCAAAATAGCCCTGTTCTGCGTAGATTTCGGCCAGTGTCTGGGTGTAGAATCCCAGATGCGGCACCGCCCTGTCATCCTTCGTCCGGTTGTTCTCTTCCGCGCCGCTCCCGGAGACGCGACGGAAGAAATTGTCGTCCGTTCCCTTGACGCCTTTGTAATCTTCGGCGGAGAAATAGTCGCCCCCGACGATGTGAACCTCGCGTCTGTAGCCTGTCTCCTGCCCGCTTTCCGCTCCGGTTTCCCTTCCTTCGGCGAGCTGGGACTCGATGAGGGCCTTCACGTCGGCGTCCACATATTCCCTGACGGCCGACTCCTCAAGGATTTCCGCAAGCCTCTTCCTGCATGGGATGTAGAGCGCCGACTCGGCGAACAGCCTGCCTCCGCGGTCCTCCGCCCCTGCGACTGCCGCCGTCCTTTCGCAAAGTTCCTTCCTCGCCGCGCCGAACCAGGGGTAGATGTTAATCACTCCGGACAGTTCCTCCACCGTAAGACGCTTCAAATCAATAGTTCCTCCTGCCATAATCCTACCAGTTAGCGACGGTCGCGTTGAAAATGTCCTCACAGAGCTTGTCGAGTATTCCGTCCGAACCCGAAATCAGCTCGCTCTCCACGGCGTCCAGCATCTGGTCGGCCGAGAAGTCGGCGTAAGCCGAGAATGATTTTTCAAAGTCGTCCTCGGGGTATTTTTTGTTGGTGAAATATATCTTCACATTGACAGTCAGGCGGTTCATCGCGGCCTGCTCATTAGCGGAGACTGACGTGGCCTTAACATCGTAGCCGGTGATTTCTCCCGCAATCGTGAGGTCGGCGTCCGAATCCACCTGCTCCAGTTTCGTGAGCTTGCGGAACTTGTCCTTCATCGCCTCCGTCAGGTCATTCGCGAGCGACGGATTGACTTTCAATGCCTTATATTCAAAATATTCGATGTTCACGGTCTTGACGTCCGGCTGTATAGACGTCCCGGTGAACGAATATATCCCGCAGGCGACCGCCGCCGTCAAAGTCGCGACGACGCACAGGAACCTACCTATTATATTTATATCTTTCATCTTCATCATCCGTTCATAAAATAACCTCGTAATCTTTTCTGAAGCGGTTTATTCGGTGCCAAGGCCGTCGCCTCCCGTCCGCGCCGGTCATATGCCCTTTTCCTGCTGTTTTATTTTCCTGTAGAGCGTGCGCTCCGAAATCCCGAGCTCCGCCGCGGCCGCCTTCCTGTTGCCGTCGTGCTTTTTCAGAGCCTTCTCAATCAGTTCCATGCTCAGCTTCTTCAGCGATATGTCCTGACCGGCTTCCTCCACAAGTCCTTGCTCCTCAGGCTCGTCGTCCTGTGCGGACCTCCGGGCTTCTCCTCCGTGCCATTCCGGGGCGAATCCCGTTTCCGCGCTACCGAAGAGGCCTGCGGCGTCATGCCCTTCCTGCGGAGCCGCTATGACTGACTGGCCGGACGGAACGCCGCCCTTGAGGATGACTCCCTTGAGGTAATCGACGTCCTGCCTGAGCTGATATATCGCCCTGATGACGGCCTCCCTTTCCTCCGGATTCCTGAACATCTCCTGCCCTTTCTCGACAGTCGCCGGCAGCAGGCTCTCGTCCTGATTCGGCAGGTACTGCCGCAGCGTCTCGGCATTCACCTCGCACTTGTCGGCGCGTGATGAACATTTCGCGGACTCGATTGCCGAGACCGTCTCCGCCACATTCTTGAGCTGGCGGATGTTGCCCGGCCAGCGGTATTTCTTCAGGGCGATGACAGCGTCCTCGGTGAGCACGATGCGGGCGACGCCGTATCTGTCCGAAAAGTCTGTGGCGAACTTCCTGAACAGCAGGTGGATGTCTCCCGGGCGCTCGCGCAGTGACGGCATCATTATGGTCACGGCGTTGAGCCTGTAGAACAGATCCTCGCGGAACTTGCCCTTCGACACGGCGTGGATGAGGTTCACGTTTGTTGCAGCGACCACCCTCACGTCGGTCTTCAGCACCTTCGATGAACCCACCCGTATGAACTCTCCCGACTGGAGCACCCTCAGGAGCTTTGCCTGAGAGGCGAGAGGCAGCTCTCCGATTTCGTCGAGGAAGAGCGTCCCTCCGTCGGCCTCCTCGAAGTAGCCCTTGCGGGTGTCTATCGCTCCCGTGAACGAGCCTTTCTCGTGTCCGAAGAGTTCCGAATCGACGGTCCCCTCGGGTATGGCGCCGCAGTTCACGGCAAAATATTTCCCCGTCCTTCTCCTGCTGTTCTGGTGGATGATTCGGGGGATGTTTTCCTTTCCGACTCCGCTCTCGCCCGTTATGAGCACGGTGATGTCGGTCGGAGCCACCGCCACGGCGATTTCCAGCGCCCTGTTCAGGGCTGGGTCGTTGCCGACGATGTCATATTTATTCTTTAGTGACTGAAGTTCGTTTGCGTTCATGTCCTCAAATATGGCAGAGTAATGTAATGCATTATTCGGGTCGCGTGACCCGAAGCGCCGGACAAAGTTAAGAAAAAAACCGCTTTGAGCATTATTTTTGTATGGAATATGGTTTCGTCGGCGCGTGTATGTCACTTTTGTAATGAAAATTAGTTATATTTGCGCAAAATTGGCTTCGCGTGACGCGGGCTGATTACGATAAGATGATAATAAACTGAATGTTATAAACCTTATTAAAAACAAATAAAATGAAAAAGAGCATCAAATTCTTGGCTATCGCTCTCGGTCTTGCCGCAGTTGCCTGCAGCTCACCCGAGAAAATGGCGGAACAGGCAGAGAATGTGATCGTCAAGTGCGATCCTGCCGTTCTTGAAGTTGTGGCCGGTAACATCGACGCCACAGTTACGGTAACCTACCCTAAGGATTATTTCCATCCTAAGGCAATTCTCGAGGTCACTCCGGTAATCGTCTATGACGGCGGCGAGCAGGCTATGGAACCGTTCATGTTCCAGGGCGAGAAAGTTAAGGACAACTATCAGGTGGTTCCTTCAGCCGGCTCTACGGTTACTAAGAAGGTTCACTTCACCTATGCAAAGGGCATGGAGAAGTGCTATCTTGAACTCCGTGGCGTAGTAAGCTACAAGAACAAGAAGATTGACCTCCCTACGAAGAAGGCTGCCGACGGCGCCAACACCACTTATATGCTTGCCTGCAGCAAGGGTAAGGTTGACCTCAAGGCTGACGGCTATCAGGCTGTCATCGCAATGCCTGAGGAGGGTCAGATTCTCTACTCAATCAACAGCTCTAACGTTAAGAACTCTGAGCTCAAGGGCCAGTCTGTAAAGGACTTCCTCGCTGCTGTCGAGGCTGCCAAGGCCAACGAGCGCAAGACTATCGTAAGCACCGACATCGTGGCTTATGCTTCACCTGACGGTCCTGAGAAGCTTAACAACAAGCTTTCCGACAACCGTTCAACTTCAGCGGAGAAGGCATTCAACAAGGTTACGAAGAAGGCTCCTATCGACGCTCCGGTTAACGTGAAGTCAGTAGGTGAGGACTGGGAAGGCTTCCAGGAGCTCGTTAACAACTCCAACATCGAGGACAAGGAGCTTATTCTCCGCGTTCTTTCAATGTACAGCGACCCGGCTGTCCGCGAGCAGGAAATCAAGAACATGTCAGCGGTCTATACTACTCTTGCAAAGGAGGTTCTTCCTGAACTCCGCCGCGCACGCTTCATCGCTAACGTTGAGTTCACCAACTACTCAAGCGAGGAGCTTCTCAAGCTCGTTGAGGAGAACATCGACGTTCTTGACGAGCCTGCACTCCTCCACGCCGCAACTCTCGTTGAGAAGGAGGCTGACAAGGTTGCCCTCTACAAGAAGGCTATCGAGAAGTATTCAAGCGCAACAGCTCAGTACAACCTCGCTGTCGTTTACGCGAACGCAGGCAAGGACGCTGACTGCAAGGCTGCCATCGAGAAGTGCGACGCCAACGACGCTGACGTGAAGAACGTCCTCGGCGTGCTCGCCCTCCGCGAGAACAAGCTTGACGAGGCTGCCAAGTATTTCGCCGCATCAGCAACCGAGACTGCTGTCGAGAACGCCGCAACCGTAGAAATCCTCAAGGGTAACTACAAGGCTGCCGCATCTAAGCTCGCCGGCAAAAAGGGCTTCACCGCCGCTCTTGCAAACATCCTCACCGGCAACTACGCCGCCGCTGAGTCCGCAATCTGCTGCGACTGCCCTAAGGGTGCATACCTCAAGGCCATCATCGCTGCCCGCAAGGGTGACAAGAACGGCGTGAAGACCAACCTTGAGAAGGCAAAGAAGTGCGAGTGCCTTGCTAAGCGTGCCGCAAATGATATAGAGTTTGCACAATTTAATTAGTTGTACACTCCTGATCTCGGAGCTGTTTCAGATTTCTTTTAATGACTGAACTGAAACGCTTGAGAATAGATAGAGTCCCTGACGGAAAGACCGTCGGGGACTTTTTTGTTGCTTCGGATGCAAGGATTTTATAAAACAATGTAATGATTCGCGAGGGCCGGATATAGTCGCGGCTTTTTTCATATCTTTGTAATGCGACAAATGATTATGACACGAAAACTACAGACCGCTGTGTTGATGCTCTTTCTGCATCTTCTTGTAAATCAGGGCGAAATATGTCTTGCGGGCAATATTTCGTTTTCTCCGGTTTTTCCGAGAAGCGAGTATTTCTCCGACCGCAGGGCCGTTGATTTGTTGCGTGACGGGAGAGGCTACTTATGGGTAGGGACGTTGGACGGGCTGCTTCTCTACAACGGGACGGATTTCAGGTGTCTCACAAGGGATGATCTTCACACCGGATCCAGTGCAATAAGCTCAATCTTTGAAGACAGTCAGGGCAATGTGTGGATAGGAACGGAGGGCGGCCTAAGCATGTATTCCATAGAGACCGGGACATTTGTTCCCATCGACACTTCCAACGACGTCCTGCCGGGGATAGACACAAAGGTGGGGTGCATCAGGGAGGACAGTGCCGGACTTGTCTGGTTTTCCGTAAAGTCCAAGGGTCTGTGGTCATACGACCCACGTTCGGGCTCATTCCGGCAGTATCTCTGTGACTTCGACGGCGAGGGCGGCGCTCCGAAAAT
The DNA here is from genome assembly GCA_934725015.1 of uncultured Bacteroidales bacterium. Lineage (GTDB taxonomy): Bacteria > Bacteroidota > Bacteroidia > Bacteroidales > UBA932 > Cryptobacteroides. The sequence continues at coordinate 264,276 of CAKVAS010000001.1, read as the reverse complement.
CAACTCTTTCGTCATTGACGGGAACGGCTCGTTCGTCATATCCCTATACTGCGGCGGAGTGCTTTTTTGTCGCGACGACTTCAGCGCGGTCGAGCCGCTTGAGGTCCCTGGCTTCGATTTCAGCACGGACAATATCCCGCAGCTGCTTACGGACGGAAGAAACTGCGTTTATGCCTGCAGTACCGGCTACGGACTGTGCGAGATATTCCCATACACGCGAAAGGCCAATGTGCTGTTTCCCATAGACAAGGGTGTGCAGCCGAACGGGCTGTGTCTTGATCCGTCTCGAACGTTATGGATGACAACGTCGCATGGACTTTACGCCTGCTCCCTGACGACGGGAGAAAAGGAGCGCTTCGGTTTTTCCAACACATTCGGTCTGCCCTCTGACGGATTTTCCTGTGTTGCGGCCGATGGTGACGGCGGACTTCTGATTGGTCAGGCTTCGGGGAATGTGTACTATGGCTCATTGCAGAATGATTTTATCCGCAAATACGGCATGATGTCGGACGGGGAGTCTCTAGTCAACTCGCAGGTGAGGCGGTTTCAGGAGGACAACTCGGGGAATATTTGGGCTCTTACGGCCGTGGGGGGGGGTATTATACGCCTTGATGCAGAGAGCGGACTTTTGGAGCGGGTCATTTTTCCTGGCATTCCGGAGCGTTGCGAGGATCTGCTTTCAGTCGGGGACAGGCTGTGGCTGAGTTCCGGCTCCTGTCTCTATGCCGTTGACACGAAGACCGGCAGGGTGACGCGGTATTCCGCAGATTTTCTCGGAGCCGCTTCGCTGATTGACCGTCCTGCCTATCCAATCGCCGTCGCAGGAGGGAAGCTTTTCTTCGGAACTGCCTTGGGGATTGGTACATACGACGAACGTACCGGTGCGGTCGGTTATCTGACAGGTCTGGAAGAATGCAATGTGAACGGATTTTTCCGTGACGGCGACATGCTGCTGATTTCCACTTATGCCCATGGCCTTGTTAAGTATGACCTCAAGGTGGGTGCCGTGATATATGGCCCGGAAGAGGAGCGGCTGCTGAAAGTCACGGGGCGCCGAATCAACGGTGTCCTGAAAGACGGCATCGGAAGAATCTGGGTGGCGACGAACGAAAGCGGAGTTGTGGTGGTTGAACCGGACGGCGGCATCAGGGTGCTCAATTCAGGAAACACATTCGGCGCGTTGCGCTCAGACATAATCAAGAGCATACAGATTGATTATTCCGGAACTGTGTGGGTGACGACGGAAAACGGGATGACATCAATATCGTCAGGGATGGACCGCTATGAGCATTTCTCTGAAACTGACGGACTCCTCAACAACCGTTTCATCGTGAGAAGCGGGTTTATATCGCGCGACGGCACAATGTATTTCGGGAGCCGTGACGGTTTCATCTCGTTCCGTTCAGACCGTACTCAAAAGGAAAGGAAGCGGACTCCTAATCTGTACATAGACGAGTTGTATGTGAACAATGTCCGGGTGATGCCGGGTGGCAGTGGTGAACTGACGGAAAGCATAGAGAGAACGGAGCGTCTGTCGTTCAGGCATGATCGTAACACGCTCGCGTTCGCCTTTTCGAGACCATCACTTCCGTCTTCCTCGGACGGCTACATAGAATGCCGGATGGAGGGGCTTGACCGGGACTGGGTGCGACTGGGTGCCGACAATCTCTTTTCTTGCAGGGAGATGCGCCCCGGGAAATATGTCCTGCGGGCTCGCGGCTGCAGCAATTCCGGAGAGTTTGAACGGGAGCATTCTCCGCTGGAAATCGTCATCCGGCCACCGTTCTGGCGCAGCACTGCGGCGATTGTACTCTATGTCCTGATTTTTGGCGGAGGCCTTGCCTACGGTGGCATGAGGCTTTGGAAAAAGATAAAGAGGGACGAGGAGGAGCGCTACAGGAAGTTCACCGAGGAGAAGCTTGCCCTCACTCCGGAGAGAAAGATGCTCCGGGCCGCGCAGATAGGGCAGTCGCCTTCCGCTTTCCTGCGTCCCGAACTTTCCGAGAGCGAGCGCAGATTCATATCGAAGCTTGATTCGGTCATTGAAAATCACATTTCAGAATCGACGCTCACCTACGGGGCTGTGGCAGAACATCTCTGCATGGGGAAACAGTCGCTGAATCTCAAGGTGAAGAGCATACTCGGCGTGACCGTAAGCAACTACATCCTGCTCTACCGTCTTTTCGCTTCCGTTCCTATGCTTTCCGAGGACGACTCCAGGGTCAATGTCGTATGCTTCAACCTGGGGTTCAACACGCCGTCCTACTTCGCCAAGTGCTTCAAGAATGCGTTCGGGATGCTCCCCGGCGAATTTAAGGAATTGTAGCGCCTTGGTTTTCACGTTATTGGGATTGTGGCGATTTTGATCCTCTGCCGCCTTTTCTGTTACATCTTTTTATAAGATTGTTGCTCTGGGGAAAGTCTCTTCGGGGATAAATTTGCGGACAGAAATAATCGCATAATTATGGACAAGACTTTCTTGAAACTATTAACTGCTGTTCTGTTGCTCTTGAACGGAACAATGCTTTTCTCACAGGAGAAAAAAACTGTCGGAGGCGTGGTCAGTGACGATGCCGGGCCGGTTCCTGGAGTCGGTGTCATGATTTCCGGCACGACGACCGGTACTATGACGGATGCTGACGGCCGTTACTCCATTGTCTGCGCCAAGGGGCAGACTCTCGAATTCAGTTGTATGGGTTATGAGACAGCGAAGGTTTCCGTCGGGGATGCCGCCGTCTATGACATCACGCTGTCCTCCCAATCAGAACTTCTGGAGCAGGTGGTGTTCGTCGGTTACGGCGTGCAGAAAAAGGTGAACGTGACCGGTTCGGTGACATCCGTCGATTACGCCGAGCTTGCCGCCTCCCGTCCGGTTACAAATTCCGCCTCCCTTTTGCAGGGCGCGAGTGCCGGACTCTATGTGAGGCAGGGCTCCGGAGTGCCGGGCAGCGAGAATGTCAGCCTGCGCATCCGAGGCACGGGTACGCTCAACAACTCCGACCCTCTTGTCATCGTTGACGGCGTGCCGGGTTCTATGGACTCCGTTGATGCATCCGAGATTCAGAACATCTCCGTGCTCAAGGACGCGGCCTCGTGTGCGATATACGGAAACAGGGGAGCGAACGGCGTCATACTCATAACCACGAAAAGGGAGAAGAAAGGTTCGTTCCACATCGATTACGCAGGAATGGCCGGACTCCAGTCTCCTGAAAATACCTACAAGGTGGTGTCCAACTATGCCGACTATATGGAACTCATGAACGAGGCCTCCTTCCAGAACGACCGTCCTCTCCCGTTCTCGCAGAGCATGATTTCCCTCTGGAGGGACAAAGAAAAGGATCCATACGGAATCTCTGAGTCGGGCTATCCGAACTATGTGGCCTATCCGAACGTCGATGGCATGACGGCTTTCTACAGAACGGACACCCCTGTATATCAGAAGCACAACCTTTCCGTTTCGGGAAGCAAGGACGACACGAGCTATCGTGTGGCGCTGGGCTATATGGACAACCCGGGAATGGTGATGAACACCGGATTCAAGAAGTTCACCTACCGTGCCGAGTTTTCCGCAAAGCCGCTGAAATGGCTTGAGGTCGGAGCCAGAACCAACGGCTACCGCAGTACGAAGGAAGCCGGTGACCTGACAAACGTGTTCGACTATGGAATCCGCTGGGTGCCGTGCATCTATCCCTACTATGACGGGAAATACGGATGGTACGAGAACCCGGAGCAGAACTCCGAGTCAAGGAATAATCTCTACTTCATGAACCGTATGCAGGGACAGCAGGTCGTGGAGCACGTCTCGGTCACTCCTTTTGTCAACATTGACCTGCCTTTCGGCATCAAGTCAAAGACGATGTTCCGCTACGGCTCCACCCATATGGAGCGTGACGAACACTCCATCACCCGTGATGCCTGGTCGTTCCGTACGGGGGAGATCATCAAGTCCGACCAGGACCTCTCCGCACAGATTCGCAGGCTCACCACTCAGATTACACGCAACATCTACTTCGAGAGCGACCTGTCGTGGGCCGAGACATTTGCGGAAAAGCACGACGTGTCCGCGATGGTGGGTGTCGAGGCCATCAACAACATCACCAGAGACTTCGCCGCCACGAAAAAAGGTGCCGAGAACACGGTTCTCCATGAGTTCAACAATATGCTGACTCCTTCGGCGATTTCCGGAACCTCTTCCGAGTACTCGTCCCTGTCCTTCTTCTCGCGTCTCACCTACGCCTACGACAGCCGCTATCTCGTCGAGGTTAACCTCCGTGGCGACGGCTCTTCAAGGTTCGCAAGGAGAAGCCGCTGGGGATTCTTCCCTTCAGTTTCCGCCGCATGGCGCATCTCAAAGGAAAAGTTCATGCATGGCAGCGGAGTTGACGAACTGAAGCTCAGGGCGTCCTACGGTGTTCTCGGCAATAATTCAATCGGAAACTACAGCTACCAGTCAACCTATTCCTCCGGATATTCCTACGCATTCGGCGACAAGCTCGGCGGCGGCATGATTTCCACTCTCTCCAACACTCTTCTCGAATGGGAGACCACCGCGACGGCCAACATCGGACTTGATTTCAGGACATTCGGGAACAGGCTCTCCTTCGAGGCCGATTTCTATGACAAATATACCTCCGGCATCCTCTACAAGCCGACGATTTACTCGACCATCGGAAACAAGACCGCCCCTTACATGAACCTCTGCGAGGTCGATAACAAGGGATTCGAGTTTACCCTTGGCTGGCGGGACCAGATTAAGGACTTCAGCTATGGTATTTCCGCGAACTTCAACAGGAACTGGAACATGGTCACCAAGTACAAGGGCAAGTTCGAGGAAGGCTGGACGACCGACGAGGAAGGCAACCGCGTGTGGAAGAACAACCTCGGCGACGTCACCACCGGAACTGTCAACAGAATCTGCGAGGGCCACGAGATTAACGAGTTCTACTTGCAGGAGAACTACTCCGGCTCGGGACAGTATTTCGACGGCGACGGCAATGTTCTGCCGAACGGTGGCCCTACCGACGGAATGATTCGCACGCCGAAGGATATGGAATGGCTCAACGCCATGATTGCCGCAGGTTACAAATTCATGCCTAAGGAGACGGCGTCGAAGAACGGAATATGGTACGGCGACTATATCCTTCAGGACGTGAACGGAGACGGCATCTACGGCGACTCCAACGACTACAAATGGCAGGGCGTGAGCCGGACTCCTAAGTTCTACTACGGATTCAACCTCGAAGTGGGCTGGAAGGGAATCAACCTTTCCGCAAGGTTCGTCGGTGCGGGCGGAGGCGCAATCCGCAGCCGCAAGGGCGGAGTCAACTTCAGCGTGCTCCAGACCCAGCAGACCATCGGCAAGGACATAGCCTACGACCACTATTTCTACGATCCGGAGAACCCGTGGGACCCGAGGACGAACACGACCTCACGCAATCCGCGTCTGACCATCGACTACGGACAGGCTCTGACCGACAGTAACTTCTGGCTCTACAAGACCAACTATCTGAAGCTTCAGAACGTCACTCTGAGCTATTCATTCCCTAAGAAGCTCCTGAGCCACATAAAGCTCACCTCCGCACAGATTTATGTCACCGGAGAGAACCTCTACACCTTCAAGGACCGTCTCTTCCCGGGTGTGGATCCGGAGTTCACTGACACGAATATGTACTATTCGCCTATCAGACAGATAGTTTTCGGCGTTAATCTGAAATTCTAAAGCATATTGATATGAAAAAGACAATATATATAGTTCTGATGTTCTGCTGCCTCTCGGCGGTTTCCTGCAAGGGCTTTTTAGACAAGACCCCGACGGACAAGCTTTCTTCGGAGCTGGTCTATACCGACCCCGTTCTTGCAGAGAATGCGGTGAGGGGAGTGTATAACAACCTGCTCTGGGACTTCAATTCTACTGACAATGTGGTCTATAACTGGGACGCATACGCCGGAGTACTCGACCCTGTGGACTATTTCCGAGGCTCCATCGTTTTCCTTTCCGGAAACGTACTTTCCACCAACGGGGTTTTCACGACTTTCTGGAAGCGCTGGTACGAGGGCATCAACAGGGCTAACGACGTGATTGACAACATCGGCCGCGTTCCGGGAATGTCCGAGGCCGTGAAGCAGCAGAGGATAGCGGAGTGCAGGTTCATCCGTGCCCTTTACTACTATCGCCTGAACTGCCGTTGGCGCGGTGTGCCCGTCTATCTTGAAAACCTCGCTCCGGACGAATACACGAAGGGACGCTCCAAGGAAGACGATGTCTGGCAGACCATCATCGACGACTGCAGCTATTGCATCGAAAACGATAACCTGCCCGACAAGTACGGCGCTTCGGACTCCAACTACGGACGTGTCACCAAGGGCGCGGCATATATGCTCCGAGGAAAGGTCTATCTCTGGCAGAGGAAATATGAACTCGCGGAGGCCGATTTCCTCAAGATAGGGGAACTGGGCTACGGGCTCTATGACGGCAACTATGCCGACCTCTTCCTTGAGGCCAACGAGAAGAGCCGCGAGATGATTTTCTCCATCCAGTTCATCCCTCAGAAAGGCTTCGGAAATGCCCTGAGCTACATCTACGGAAATGTGGAGACCGTCTCCAAGGGCAACGACCAGTTCGTCGTGAACACGGACTTCGCGGACTCCTATCAGAACAGGAACGGAAAGCCGTTCAGCTGGGACGATGTTTTCCCGGGCTACAGCAATCTGACTCCTCAGGAGAGAAGCGCCTATTTCCTCAGGGACGGCCTGACCGACGCCGAGATTTCCTCACTCAAGGAATACGGGGCGGATATGTCCCTCTATCTCCCGTCAGGAAACGAGGCCCGTCTCAGGGCTGCCTACGCCCAGAGGGACCCTCGTCTTGCGGCCACTGTGATTCTGCCTTATTCAACATATATCGGCGGCTCGACCGGCGCCGCCCTCACCTACACCAGCCGCTACCCCTACCGCAAGGACACCGCTCCCGAGCTTGACCTCCAGACACGCTACACCACGAGGATGTACTACTGGATGAGGAAGTTCGTTGCAAGGGGAACGGAGTATCAGTCGAGCGAGTACACCGGAATAGATATGCCCGTGTTCCGCTATGCAGACGCGCTTCTCTGCCTTGCCGAGGCTCTGAACGAGCAGGGCAGGACTGGGGAGGCGATCGGGTATGTCAATGCTGTGCGCGACCGTGCCGGTGTCGCGGAACTGGACTCGAACGCATGGACTGCGGTTGAGGGACAGGATGACCTCCGTCAGAGGATTATGGACGAGAAGCACTGGGAGTTCGCCGGAGAGTCCGGAACCCTATATGAGGACGAGCTGCGCTGGGGAGTATGGCATCAGAGGCGTTTCCTCGGCTCCGAGCCGGGAGTGCAGAGCGAGGCCGGGCTGAAGCAGGTCTGGGGAGAGAACATCGCCCCTTACATCTATGCCGGCGACTACTGCAACAGATGGGCTGTTCCGCAGTCCGAAAGGGAGCGCAACGGGAATCTGTCACAGAATGACGGCTGGAATTAAGTGATTCTTAAAAATACGGATGAAATATATTCGGAATAAATGAAAAGGCTTATAACATCATTGCTTATGCTTATCCTCGTCTCCCTTACGGTCTGCGGCGAGGATTTGGAGCGTGCCCGTCTGGAGATTGACCCTTCTTCCGAAATCGTGCTCGGAGAGGATGTTCTGAAATTTGTCACGAAGCCGGCCTATCCGAGGCTCAGCCTGATGAAGGACGGAAACTACATTCTCGCATGGCAGGAGACCATACCGGGGCGTACCGACGACAACGGCCTCTACATCAGCTATGCCATTTCCCCGGATTTGAAGAAATGGACTCCTATGGGATGCCTGTTCAGCAACAGGACGGTCGTGAATGTCTATGGAAAGCAGTCCGAGCGGAAGTACAGCTGCCCGGAGTTCCTGAACCTGTCGGACGGCAGCCTGCTCTGTGTCTGCTGCTACTGGAACCTTTCTTCCTACAACAAAGTGGAGGGACGTGCCGACAACGGGATTGCGCTCAGGCGTTCTTGCGACAACGGCCGCAGTTGGTCGGAGGAAATAGAAATCTTCCACGGACAGAGCTGGGAGCCTTTCCTGATGGAGCAGGCTGACGGCCGGATTCAGTGCTATTTCAGCGAGGCACGCGCATGGATTTGCAGCGCCAACTCCGGAACATCCATGGTGGAAAGCCTCGACGGCGGCAGGACATGGTCGCCGGAGCTGGACACGCACCCGTACAGAGTGATGAGGAAGAAATACTGGAATCCGATATGGGATATGCCGCAATATACCGACCAGATGCCTGTCGGCGTGATTCTGAACGACGAGGGCAAGATGGCCTTCGCCATGGAGGACTGCGAGGCGGGCAACTATTCTCTCGGCATAGTCTATTCTCCCGACGACGGGAAATGGAAAAAGCTCCAGAAGGACGAGGCCGGTCCGTCGGAAAGGATAGACAGCCTCTCCGTAAATGCCACCGGCCCCTATATGGTCAAGTTCCCGACGGGAGAGGTACTTGTGACCTTCACGAGGAATAAGGGCATGGAATGGCCGCTGATGTATCGCATAGGCAATTCTTCAGCGACGGCGTTCGGTCCGGAGAGAAAGGCCTTCGACAGGGGAGGCTGGACCAGCGCCTGCGTCGATTCGAAGAATACCGTCGTTCTGGTGGCTCCGTACAAGGGGAAAAAGCTGCACATCGCAAGATTCAAATTGGTAAAGTGAGGCTTATATGAGAAAAGGATTCTGGATATTTCTTGCTTTGGTTTCTGCTCTTGCCTGCACAAAGCCGGTCGAGGACAACAAGGAACCTCAGCCTGCGGAGACAAAGGAGATACAGGTTGAGGCCACGATGCCGTCTGCCGTCGATGGCGTGGATTTCACTTTCACGGAGTCGTCGCGGATGGTCGTGAACGGAGAGCGTTCAAAGAAGACGGAGGCTGACGGGGCTTCTGCCAAATTCACTTTCACCGACAAGGTGAAGGCTCCTTTCTGCGCAGTCTATCCGCAGGGCGTGTATTCTTCGGCGGACAATCTGACGATTCCTGCAAGGCAGAAATATGTCGCCGGTGGCATTGACGAGGCTTCGGCCGTGATGCTCGGCTATTCCGCATCCAGCGGTGTCATATCCCTCATGCACGCGATGGCATACTTGAAGATAGTCATAAATCCGGGTTCGCTCGGCTCTGACAACATCTATGAAATCACCATAAGCGGTGCGAACGGCGAGCAGCTTTCCGGAGACTTCAAGCCGGACTTCAAAAGCGGCACGCTCGCTTCAACGTCCAAGGCCACGTCCATAATCGTGCGTGATGCGGGCGAAGGAATCCCGATGGGGGCACCTGTTCTTGTGGCCATTCCTCCGCGACGCTCCGTTAGGCTGAACTTTGAGGTCTCGGACGTGAAGGGTGTGAAGCGCTCGTTCAAATATGAACAGGCACTCAGCTTGACGGCAGGCTCGGTAAGCGAGGTTGCGCTTGATTTCGAGAGGGAGGCCGGCAGCGCCGAACTGCACCTCACCCCGTTCACGAGGCTTAACGCCGGGGAGAGCGTCATGGGCGACCACGCCTCAAAGGAATCGCGTTCATATCTCGTCCAGATGAAGTCGTCTCTGACCGAGTACAACAACGACATCTCCGCTGCCAAGCCGCAGACCTACAGCCGCGTCAAGAGACTGCCCAACGGCAGTTATATGCTTATGTGGCAGCGCGGCGCACCGACGCGGACCGACAACAACGGCATGGAAACCTACTATGCCCTCGGAAACGACATCTTCGGCTGGACCTACAAGGGCTGCCTGTTCGAGCACAACGACAATGCCCCCGGATGCAAGGGCGGTACGGTCGCTCGCTACTACTCTTGTCCGGAGCTTCTTGTCCTGCGCAACGGGGACATCCTTGCCATAAACTCCTTCTGGGCACCTTCGACCTACAGACTTCAGGACTACAAGAAAGACCACGGCCTTGCCGTCAAGCGCTCCTCCGACAACGGACAGAGCTGGTCGGAGGAAAGCGTAATCTTCTACGGGCAATGCTGGGAACCGTTCCTGCTTGAAATGCCGGACGGCGAAATTCACTGCTACTTCACCGAGGCAAGGCCGTGGGTCAGCAGCTCTCATTCCGGCACCTCCCTCGTGCTGAGCAGGGACGGCGGAAAGACCTGGACTCCGGAGCCGGGTTCAGACCCTTATCGGGTTATGAGAAAGACATGGTATCACGCGGGCTCCAAGATGAACAAGTTCACCGACCAGATGCCCGTGGGAATCGACATCTGCGGCACCGGCAAGCTCGCATTCGCAATGGAGGATGTTGACAGCGAGACCTCCACATCGACCGCGCACTCCGTGGCCGTGCTCTATTCTCCGGGGGCACCGGGATGGAAATACCTTGAAGGCGACGAGACCGGTCCTTCAACCCGCACCGACAAGGTCGGGAGAGATGCCTGCGCCCCGTACCTTGTTCAGTTCCCTTCCGGCGAGACCGTTCTTTCCTACTCTCGCGAGAACGGTGACTGGCCATATTGCTACAAGATGGGAGACGCGTCAGCAAGGAACTTCGGCACTGAGAAGATAGCCCTTACGACGGGAGGCAACTGGTCGGCCACAACGATTGACGGAACGCATTGTCTCCTCGTCGCTTCCGCATACTCCAAGACCATACACCTTTGCCGCTATGCCCTGAACCACGACATAAAGGCAACGCGGCGTACAATTACGGTCGATGCGGACAATTCCGAGTGGCAGAACACCGACGACGCGCTCTATTTCTGCAAGGATGCCTCGACCGACGCTACCCTGCGCTGTTCCGTGGATGACGACAATCTCTATATCCTGTTGGAAGTGAGCGATATACATATTTCGTCGTCAGACTATATGACAGTGTCCGTAGGTTCATCCTCTTCCTCAAAGGTTTTGGCGAAGGTCAAGGTCGGACCGACTTCATTCACATCGACGAACAAGTCTGTCTCCGTCTCCAGCACCTACGGCGGCACCCTGATGGACGACGGCGACATCGACACGGGCTGGCTCGCCGAGATTGCCATACCTCTTTCCGCTCTGGACACCGCTTCCGGCAGCGTCTCGATATGCGCCTCATTCGACGACAACCCTAAAGACAGCGTGTTCTGCGCCTTGTGAATATAATGCTTACTCATATTTTTTGACGCTTATCTATAAAAACTGATAATTATGAAAAGGACATTTTATTTTTTGATACTTGTCGCCTTGGCGGCATTTTCCTGCAAGAAGGATCCGAACTATTCGGAGTCGGGTTTCTCTCATGGCGGAAGTGAATATCCATACGTCTATGTTTCCGTCGCCGACACCAAGGCTTCATTGGAGGGAAGCAGGGTGATTTGGAAGCAGGGGGACATTCTCACAGTATATGGCAATCCGTTGGATGAAAAATATAATGAGACTGCCACATTCCTCATGAAGAATGAGGCTGACATCGCCGAGGGACGCTTCACTTTCCAGAAGATGATCTGTGGCAAGAGACTCACCGCAGTGAAGTCCGCCGAATTTATCTCCGGGGAGTCAGACCTCTCGTCCCAGACCGTTGAACCGGAACTTTTCCCGGCTTGTCTGAAGGGCGAGGCCGGCTCTGATGGGAAGCTTCTTCTCGCTCACACGAGCCCATACGGAAAAATCAGCGTGACGGCAGCCTCTTCAAAGCCGAGAACCCTTTTCAGGGCGGATGTGGTAGCCACAGGCATAGGAGGCGAGGAGGTTGACACCCTGCGGCTCGGATTCTCTCCGAATGTTCTTTTAGAGGAGGACAAGGCGAGCGAATACTATTTTCGCTCGGTCGTTCTTCCCGGGAGTGCCGTGAAGTGCATCCTTTACGACACCGACGGCGGCTATATGGAAACTGAACTCGGAACGCTCGCCTTTGCCGAAGGCGCGGTCACTGAACTGCCGGAGATAAGTTACGAACCTAAGAAAATTGTGACATATTACCCGGGGACTGAACTGGAACCTGTGACGGTTCATCAGTTTGTAGGCAGCGAGGAGAAAGATGTCCTCTGGGCACCTGTCTATTGCGGCTACAGTGTCGAGCATCCTAACGGGCTTCTCTATCAGTACGGCAGAAAGGCCGGGCAGCCTTACTATCCGGCGGCTTCCGGCAGTTCGATAGTCAAGACCGGGCCTGTGCAGGACCCTGCCGATGAGTATTTTTATAAAGGCTCGAAGTGGTACAGTGGGACGGCTCTCACCAGCTGGCCTATGTCTGAGTCTGAGGCCGGATATGTCGAGGGAAAGATTGCCAACCCTTGCCCGAGCGGATGGCGTGTGCCTACCATTGCAGAGTTTGAAGGTCTTCTGAAAATAGGATTCACCCAATCGACAAAATGGGCGTTCAGCGACGGCGGAGGAACTGATGCCCAGAAAGAGATGGCCGTGGTTGAGACCGGCTTCACACTCAAGGATGACTCGGGACTGTTCTTAGCTGCCGTCGGAGGAAGAACAAGCGGCGGTCAGTCGTTTTATAGAGGCTCCGGAGATGACGCATACGCGAGAATCTGGGCTTCCGACAGGAATAACAATGACTTGACAAAAGCTTCAATTCTGTCACTTCAGAGAACGAAGAGTTCTGCAGAACCTGATGGATTCGACGGCAAAATGAGGCATGACTACACCGTGGCCGGCGGTATCTCCGTCCGCTGCGTAAAGGGAAACTAAAAACTGATAACATCATTATGAAAACAAAATCAACAGACTACAGCTCACCGCGCCTTGACGTGCAGTTGCTTGAAGCCGAACGGGGCTTCGCCTCTTCAAAAGTTGGGGGCATAGATGACATGGACAAATCTGAGGAACAGTTCATCTGGTTTTAACTGTATAAATAGAAGGATTATGAAACAGATTAAATACATACTTCCGCTTTTTCTTGCGGTCATGCTTTCCTGCTCGAAGGAAACAACCGATACAAATGAACCGGAAACTCCCGGCACTGCTACTCCTGCATTCACGCTGACTGCAAGCATCGGCAACGATGTCACCAAGACTGCGCTCGGACAGGAGTCTGACGGCAAATATCCTGTCAGCTGGACTGCGGGAGACAAAATCAGCGTGAACGGCATCGAGTCCGGCGAGGCTGCCATCGGTGATGCTGATGCAAAAACGGCAACCTTCGCCTTTGACGAGGCTCTTGAAGGCGGGACTTTCAAAGCCGTGTATCCGGCTTCTGCGTGGAAGTCGGACGGGGTGATAACTGTCCCTGCAACGCAGACATACAATAAAGATACATTCGACCCGGCTTCGGCGATTATGGCGGCGTACTCGGAGGATGCCGCGGCTCTGAACTTCAAGCATCTTATGACATACCTTGTTCTGTCATTTGACACGGAGTCAGACCCGGATCCGATAAAGACAATCACCTTGAAGTCAAGAGGCTCCGAGCCTATGAGCGGAGATTTCACCGTTGATTTCCAGGCTGAATCTTCTGCTCTGGCCCCTGCTTCGGATGCCGTGGCAGCGGCTGTCACCGTGAACTGCGGAGAGGGCGTGGCTCTTGGAACGGAGGTCGTGGTTGCGGTTCCGGCGCAGACCTACGCTTCGGGAATAGAGATTACCACTACTGACACGAACGGAGACAAGACAGTCCATGTTCTCAAACAATCATTCAAGGCTGTCTCAGGCACAGTCTATCTGATGCCAATAACGTTCGAACTCTATCCGGGTTCCAGACAGAAGCCAGTTAGGGTGGGCGACCTCCTCTGGGCACCGGTCTATTGCGGCTACAGCAATGAACATCCGAACGGGTTGCTTTATCAGTATGGCAGGGCTGTCGGACAGCCTTATTATCCGGCAGCTTCTGGCAGTTCGATAGTCAAGGCCGGGCCTGTGCAGGATCCAGCCGACGGGTATTTCTACAAGGGCTCTAAGTGGTATAGCGGGACGGCTCTCACCAGTTGGCCGATGTCAGCGTCTGAAGCAGGGTATGTCGAGGGAAAGATTGCAAACCCATGCCCGAGCGGATGGCGTATACCTACAATCGCAGAACTTGACGGTCTTCTGAAAATAGGCTTCACTCAATCAACAAACTGGGCATTCAGTGGTGACAGTGGAGTAAGTGATGCTCAGAAAGAGATGGCCGTGGTTAATGCCGGCTTCACGCTCAATGGCGACTCTGGATTGTTCTTCGCGGCTGTCGGGGGAAGAGCGGCCACTGGAAACAAGGCTGGGCAGGCCTTTTATAGAAGTAATGGACAGGCCTATGCGCGAGTTTGGGCTTCGGATAGGAACAACACTGACATGACTAAGGCATCCTGCCTGTCACTTCAGAGGAAGACGGACTCTGTAGAACTAAATGGATTTGATGCAAAAATACGGAATGATTACACCGTAGCTGGCGGTATTTCCGTCCGTTGCGTAAAAGACGCAAAATAAACTATCGCGGAACAAACTCGCAGTCTCATACTCAAACGAAAACACCCAAAATGTCCCGAAAACTCATAACAGCATTGGCCGCGGCCCTCGCGCTTGCGGTCAATGCCTATTCCCAGATAGTCATAGACCCGTCAGTGGAAGTCGGCCCCATAAAGCCGATGAACGCCGTGAACAACGGTCCGAAAGTGGCTCCGGCAAGCCAGAAAAAGGGCAACTTCGAGTCCTACAAGGCGGCTGGATTTCCATACGCCCGTCTTCACGACGCTCCTCTGTATGCCTCGTGGGCGCACTGCGTCGATATCGACTGCGTCTTTCCGGATTTCAGCGCTGACGAGAACAAGGCGGAGTCCTACGATTTCAAACTCACGGACAAGCTGCTGAAAGAAATCTATCAGACCGGCACCAAGGTTTTCTATCGTCTGGGGCAGTCCATCGAGAACGCCGCGAAGAAATATGAGGTCTATCCTCCGGCCGACTACAAGAAATGGGCAAGGGTCTGCGAGCACATCATAATGCACTACAACGAAGGCTGGGCGGACGGCTTCAACTACGGCATCGAGTACTGGGAAATATGGAACGAGCCGGACCTCGGCTTCCGCTCCGGCCGCCACCTCAAGAACGATTCCCCTACATGGAACGGCTCTGACAAGGATTATTTCCGTTTCTTCGCCACCGTCTCGAAACACCTCAAGAACCGTTTCCCCGACCTGAAATTCGGAGGTCCCGCCCTGTGCGAGGACAACGAGTGGGCAGAGCGCTTTCTGGCATATTCCGCAAAACACGAGGTGAAGATGGATTTTTTCTCCTACCACCTCTACGCCGGCACTCCGGAGGCTTTCGTTCAGAAGAACGTCCTGATGAAGTCGCTGCTCTACCGCTACGGCTATTCGGACGTCGAGATGATTCTGAACGAGTGGAACTACCTCTCCAACTGGACCGACGAGTATGTCTATACGACCGAAGTCATAAAGTCCAGCGAAGGGGCGGCATTCGCGGCTGCCGTGATGCAGGTCTGCCAGGACGGCCCGACGGATATGCTCATGTACTACGATGCCCGCCCCAACACCTCCTTCAACGGTCTTTTCGACTTCACGACATTCGCCACCCTTCCGCCCTACTACGCCTTCTACTCCTGGAAGAAGCTCCGCGAACTGGGCACGCAGGTCTTCTCCTCCACCGGCAAGACCGAAAACATCTATGTGACCGCAGCAAAGGGCACCGACGGCCACATGGCAGTGCTGATTTCAAACTTCTCCAGCGACCGCAGCCGCATAGCCCCCATCCCCCTCACGCTCCAGTTCAAAAACTGCGACATCCAAGAACTCCGCAGCTTCGTGACCGACAAATACAAGCTCCACACCGAGACCCCCGTCGAACTCACCGGCAACACAGCCACCATAGTCATGTCCCCCAACTCCTTCCTCCTCCTCGAACTCCGGTAACTGTCGAGTATAGTCGATAAAAGTTGCGGATATTGCAAATTCATCGACTTTACTCGATGAATTTCACCCTTCATCACCCTTCATCACCGCCTCCACGGAATAGAGCGGATAGTTGACCAGCCAGTCTTGCTCACGGTAGGGGGACATAGACAATCGCACTCCTTTCAGCCCCGGATTTCTTTCCACAAACGCTTTCAGGCTCTTTGCCTGAAGGTTTTCCTCCGCCTTGACCTCGACGGGGATAATCTTCTCCTTATCCTGCAGCAGGAAGTCGATTTCTCCCCTTGAGTTGTCGGCGGACCAATAGTATATGGACAAAGATGAGTCAGTTATCAGCTGCTGCAGAACATATTGCTCCGTCAGTGCGCCCTTGAAATCCGAGAACAGCGCGTTGCCGTCCATAATGCTCTGCGCCGGGACATTGCTCATCGCTCCCATAAGTCCTATGTCGGACAGGAACATCTTGAAGGCGGAGAAATCCTCGTATGCCTTTAGCGGCAGCTGCGCTTTTTTGCAGCGGTTCACCTTATGGACAAGTCCTGCGTCCTTCAGCCATTCGATGGCAAGCTCAAAGTCCTTTGCCCGAGCCCCTTCCTTGACGGCGCCATAGATGAACTTCTTGTTTTCTTTTGCCAGTTGCGACGGGATGGAGTTCCAGACCATTCTGATGCGCGGAACCTCGATTGCCGGGGCGTGCTTGGAAAAGTCGCGTTCATACGCTTCGATGATATTTTTCTGAATTGTCCTGACTTTCTCCGGGTTCCCGTCGCCCACAAATGAGGAGACTACGGCAGGCATTCCTCCTACGAAATAGTACTGTCGCAGGCGTTCCTCAAACTTGGTGCGGAACGCCCTAATCAATTCCCAGTCCTTGGCTCGGAGCAGATCCACCATACGACTCTCTCCGACTGCGTCCAGAAACTCAAAAAAGGAAAGCGGATACAAGTGCATGAAATCAACCTTGCCGACAGGGAATGAATCATTACGGTGCATGGCTATTCCAAGCAGGGAGCCGGCGGCGATGACATGGTACTGCGGTGCATTTTCCGCAAAATATTTCAAGGCAGTTATTCCTCTCGGAGCCTCCTGAATCTCATCAAGGATGATTAGGGTGTTTTCATCGACCGTGACTCCCGTGCTCCATTGGATTGCACCGACAATGCGCTGAATGTCGAAATCATTCACGAACAGTTCCTTGAGAATTTCATTGTCCTCGAAGTTTACATACACGCTGTTTTTGTAAGCTTCCCGTGCGAACTCCCGCATCAGCCAGGTCTTGCCGACCTGACGCGCTCCGAGCATAATCAGCGGCTTTCTGTCGCTGCTGTCTTTCCATTTGTACAGTTCACTGATGGCATTCCTCTTCATAAGCCTCTGGTTTTATGTTACAAAGGTAATATTTCTTATGTGATCATGCGCAAAAGTCGGGCAGAAAAATGTGCTGCATTACAAAAAGTCGTCCTTAAAAGTGTAAAATACTACAAAAAGTCGAACTAAAAATGTGAGGCACTATTTCCTAATCGGTGTTTTCGTGGCATTTTGAGCGGTGTTTTCGTGCTAAAATCCCAGCTCGGTGAGGATGCGGTCGAGGTGGGCGTAGCGGTCGAGGGTGAGGAGGATGTAGCGGATGTCAACGCAGACGCACTTGTTGTAGTCCGGGGTGTAGCTGGTGTCGCTCGCGAGGGACTCCTTGTTGCCGTCGAAGGCGAGGCCTATGAGTTCGCCTCTGGCGTTGAGGACCGGGGAGCCGGAGTTGCCGCCCGTGATGTCGCAGTCGTTGATGAAATCCACCGGGAAGGCCGGCCGGGCTTTGGCTGAGGCGGCCTCTTTGCCGGTGCTCTTTGAAGCCTCTCTGCCGTCACTCTTGGAAGCCGCCTTGCCGGCCGCCTTGATGGTGCTGCTCCAGCGGCCGAAGTCGCCGCTTTCAAGAAGCCTCTTCCAGTCGTCCTTGAGGCAGAAGTCGTAGGCGGTTGGGTCGTGCTTTTCGAGGACTCCAGCCACGGTGCTTTGCCAGTTGCAGCGGACGGCGTCGCGGGGGCGCAGGTCTCCCACCGTTCCGTATGTGATGCGCATCGTCGAATTGGCGTTCGGATAGACCGGGATGCCCTTGTCGAGGCGCATCTCATAGAGGGCGTGAGTGTATTCCCGGTCGAGCGCGAGTATGCTCGGCTGACCTTCGAGAGCCTTGATGCGGTCGTTGAACACCGTAATCTTCACGTCCTGAAGGAAGCGGAACAGCGGGTCGTCCGAGTAGCGTTCCCCGCCCTTGCCATCATCTTCTTCCGGACCGTTCTCCGCCTCGTTTTCATCCATAAGTCCGCCGTGCCCACGTCTGTGTCCCGGCCTGTCGGGGCAGGACGGCAGACCCTTCGTGAGGCAGCTTCCGTTCCAGATGGAATCTGTCAGCGCGCGGTAGTCCACCGCCCCCGTGGAACGGTCTGTGAAATGTTCCACGAGCTCTTTCTGGAAATCCGACCAATACTCCCTGCCGACATTGCGCAGGAACATTTCCGCTGAACAGGAAAAGAGTTCCTTCTCCACCCTCATGTCAATCTCCTTATAGACCGGAATCACGGACTTGAGACCGTTGCGCGAGTTCTTCAGCCGCGCCGTAATCAGCGACATCCTGCTGCCGCGCACGAGAGTCTCGCGGAACCATGTGCGGCCTCGTTCCACATCCTCCACGGCCTTGTATTTCGCTCCGAGTGCCTCCAGGATACCGCCCCACCTCGCCGCCCGCTCCGGGGAAGCCGCAATCCATTCCGCAAGTTCAGACTCCTGTGCCCGCTTGTCGGCCACGACATTGAACCTGTTGTAGCACAGCACCTCCCCCACGTTCAGTTCCTGCACATTGCTCAGCCCGAAATACCAGTTGGAATATTTAAGCCGCACCTCCGGATCGGCGTTCATCCATTTCTCCGCAATCGCCATCTGCCCGCCACGCACCGTGTTCGACACCGGCAGCGTCACGTCCTTCTGCTCCGTCAGCCTGAACGAACTTGACCAGCGGTCCGTGCGCCCCGGGAACCCTATCACCATATTGAAGTCGCCGGGCTTATACCCCTTCGTCGAAATCTTCAGCTTCCTCTCCGGTTTCAGAGGCACGTTCTCCTCGGAATGCGCCGCAGGCTTCCCGTCCGCGCCGGCATAGACCCGATACATCGCGAAGTCGCACTTGTGCTGAGGCCATTCCCAGTTGTCGATGTCCCCGCCGAAGGCCGCAATGGACACGGGAGGCGCAGCGACGAGACGGATGTCGTTATACACGAGGTACAGCGCCATATAATATTTCTCTCCGGCCCACATCGAACTCAGATATGCTTCATACTCAGGATATTGCTTTTTGTATTCCTTTTCGAGGATATAGCTCACCTTTCTCATTCCGAAGTTTTTTCCCTCCTCGCGGAGCTTCGCCTCAAGCGCGTTCACTTCCTCCGTGACGTCGAGGACCTTCTTCAGAAAAAACACGCTTTTTCCCGGTATATACCGTTCGTCTTCGCTTCGCAGCGCCCAGAAACCGTCCTCAAGATAGTTCTGCTGCGGCGTGCTGATGCTGTGGACATCCGCGTATGCACAATGGTGGTTCGTAATCAGAAGCCCCTCGTCCGAAATGATGCTTCCGGTGCAGCCAAAGTCCAGCGCCACCACGGCATCGCTCAGCGTCGTCCCCTTCGCGTCCGCATCGTAAATCTCCCGAGCCCCCATCTTCAGCCCACGGGCCTTCATGTTCTTCTCCAAAGCCCTGTCAATCGCGTTTATCATCCACATCCCCTCGTCAGCCGACGCCGACAGCACCGAGAAAAACATAACCGCAAAAACTAAAACTATCTTTTTCATTGTCATATGTCTTCTATTCCTTGAATCTATGTTTTGTTGAACTTATAAGGAATAATTATCAGTTCAACGCCTTATTATCTGCCTTGGGAAGAACTTGTAAGAAATCCTTACCAGTTCAATTCTTTGCGTCTTTATCTTGCGGTGAACTTACAAGAAATCCTTGTAGGTTCAGAACCTTTCTTGAATTGGCTAAACCCACTTTTTAGAACAACTCCTCCGGATTGGCGGTGAGGAAGGTTTCGTGAGGGATGCCGTCCGTGCCGACAGTGTAGAGCCGGTGAGGGTGGAACTTGGAGTCGAACAGTTTCATTCCCTCATTACTGGAATCCTTGCCGCTTTTGACTTCGACGGCAATGACCTTGCTGCCTTTCTGGAGGACATAATCGACTTCCCGGCTGTTCTCGTTCCAATAATATAGGTCGAAATATCCCTCCCTTGCCTTGTTCAGCAGGTGGCTGCCGACGGCGGACTCGACAATACGTCCCCATTCTTTTGCGTTGTCTTTGATTTCATCGAATGTAAATTCGCTTTGCGCACTCAGAAGAGCGTTGTTATGGACCTGAAACTTTGGCTTGGATGCGCGTTTCCGGATTATGTCTCCGGCGTATTTTTCAAGTCCGCATAGCAGCCCCGCAGCATCAAGAAGCGCAAGATAGTCGCTGAGAGTAGTGAGATTGCCCTTCTCCATCAGGTCTCCCTGCACTTTTGTAAGAGACAGTATTTGAGCGGAATATGAACATCCTATGTCGAAAAGCTTATGCAGCAGCGCAGGCTTGTTCACCCTTGTGAGCATGAGGATGTCCTTTGATATGCTTGTCTCAATAAGTGAGCTTTTAATATACCTCTTCCATCTCGTCTCGTCGTCCGTCAGTTCTTCGCTTCCGGGATAGCCGCCGAACCATAGGTATTTGTCTAAACTCCACCCGAAGGCATCCTTCATCTCCGAATATGTCCAGTGCGGAATGAATATGCTTTCAAACCTGCCGGCGAGCGATTCCGTAAGTCCCTGCTGAATGAGCAATGACGACGAACCGAGGAGGATTACTTTCATAGGGATGTTCTCCCGTGAGTCGGCGTCCCATTCTTTCTTTACGGTCTCGCTCCAGTTGGAAATCTTTTGAACCTCATCTATTACCAGTATGAAATCCGCGCTCCCGCTCTGTTTCAGCAGTAGACGCGCCTTGTCCCATTGTCCGCGAATCCAGCTTCCTTCCGCCTGCACAGTGTCATCGGCCGTGACAAACAGATGATTATGGGCGGTGGCGGCAAGGTATTGTTCAACCATTGTCGTCTTTCCAACCTGCCTTGGGCCGTAGAGAACCTGAATGAACTTTCGAGGCTCATCCATTCTTTCTGCGATGGTCTTTATGTATTCTCTCTGAATCATAGTTCCTGTATTATAGTGTCTTACACTATATCTACGGCAAAGGTAATAATTTTATTAGATAAACCTAATAATTTTATTATGCAAACCTAATAAAATTTTGAGATAATGTATCTTATCAAGTGACTGAGAGAAATAAGATGAAGAAAAAGATGGGATGCAAGGCACTCGGTGAAGCTTTTCGTTAAGCCATCAGCGCAGTCCAAGTTCACTTGAGACTGCCGTGGCGAGAAAAGGTCGCGTTAGCGAACACAAATACCGCAGCAACCTTATGGTTGTGAGGATTTTGGCAAGACGAGTAACGCCGCAGACCGCTTTTTCTTCGCTTATTTCAACTCCGTTTCGCCGGACATATACCGGTGCACCGTGCCCTTCTCGTGGAACTTCATCTTCGCGTCCATTTCGCGGACATCGTCCTTGGAGTAGGTGATGGTCCACTTTTCCTCGTTGAGGAGTTCCCAGATGCTGTCGGAGGTCATCGGGGCGGCGTAGCGAATCTGGATGGCGGGGATGAGGTCGCGGTTGAGGCGGATATAGACTCCGATGATGCCCTCGTGGCGGGAGAGATGGTTGCTGACATACGGCACGGAGCGCTTGACGATAGGCTTCTCGTAGTTGCGGTCGGTGATTTCATAGATGAACTGAGGCTGGCCCTCGTACTCGGCGACGCGGGTCGGGAACTCAGCCGTGAACGCCGAGGTGTTTTTGAACATACGGTGAAGGTAGTCGCTGATGCCTATCATCCCGAATCCGGGCTCCATCCTCACGAACTTGTAATCGACCGGGGTGTCCTTCGTGCCGCCGCCGTGGACAGGCATCTTGAGCATCTTCATTTCCACCGTCTCCTTGAACCACTGTTCATCGGCAGTCTCGTCCGGACTCATATAGACGCGCACAATCAGCGGGCAGGCAAACTCGGATTCAAGTCCGAAGATGCTCTTGCCTGTGTTGCGAATCTGCAGGCCGAGATAGTTGAGATCGACCTTGTCGTACATTTTTTCCGTGCGTATGGTGATGATTTTCAGTGAGTCAAGTTTTGCGGGATCCGGAGTCCAGATGCGGAACATGGACGGGGTGAAGATTGCCTCCTTGAGTTTCTCTTCGTCCAGCCTGGTCTTGTCTATGAGTACGTCCGCCGTGTGGTGATGGACGTATGTCTTCACGCCGTGCACGCCCTGAATCCGCTGAAGCTTCGCCTTGAACGCCATTGAACTTCCGTAGCATTTCACCGAGCGCAGACCGTCGAGATGCACCGTCTCAAGATTCTCGGACGGGACGAGCTGCGCGACAACTGCTCCGGTGGAATCTACCTGCTCGATGCCCCATCTGAAATTGACCGTGGGCAGCTCGAACTTCGTTCCCGCCCAGATTCCGACTGCGGTGAGAGCGATGGTCAGGAGTGCCGGAACATATTTCCAGAAGCCTCCCTTCGCCCGCTGGCTCACTCCAATCTGCAATGCTCCGGTCCGGCAGGCTGCCGTGCACTCCCCGCAGAGGGTGCAATCAACGTGACTGACGCGGCTGCGGCACTTGTCGACAGAGATATGGTATGGGCAGTGCCTCGTGCAGGCCTTGCAGCGGTTGCAGAGGCTCTCGTCCTTGATGACGGCGAGGCTCTGATATGCCGCATTGGGAACAAGAACCTCAAGCAGGTAGCCCACAGCGCAGAAGGTCGCGAGCACCGCCACCCAGTTCACGTGAACCTTGCACAGGCCGAGAACCAGCACCGTCCCGAAGAGCACGACCACCCACGCCCAGTACTTCAGCGTGTCGGACAAGGCTCCGAGCGGGCAGACATAGCGGCACCAGAAACGGTCGATGAGAAATCCTCCGAGGCATACGAGCACTAAGGATGTGATTGACATCCAGAGCGTTATTTCTCCCTTGAATCCGGTCGCCACCGCATAGTAGGGGTCAAGGTTCTTGCAGAAGAGCTCGCTTGCCGTTGCCGTCGAGTAGAAAATCACGAAGAGCAGTGCATATTTCACGATGCGCAGAATCTTGTCGCCTGCGCTTCCGTTGCGGATGGCGATTCCCTTCTTCCATCCCAGACCCTTACGCAGGCCCGTGAGAAAATCCTCGACAGTCCCGAGCGGGCAGAGGTAGCCGCAGAAGAGCTTCGCGAAGAGCATCGCGGCCACGGCGAGCACGATGCCCATCATCACCTGCACCGAAGACATCGAGCAGGGGAGCGTGCTGTTGACAAGGTAGGTCGTGAGCGCCTGAAGGCCGCCCATAGGACACCACGCCTCCGGGTCGGGCTTTTCAGTCCCGAACTTCACCACGCCCGTCAGCACGAGAACAATCAAGGCCAGCACGCCCCACTGAAGCAGATGCTTGGGCCAGTTCCTTAAGAATCTTGATTTTGTAGCCATTTTATGTCAGATTAAATTTACCATTATGAGATGAATCCCCAGAGGGAGAGACAAAAGAATGGGTAAGGCTCGCGAGAAGCCCGACCCTCAGCAAACATCCTATTATTTTGCCTCGATTACGGAGCCGTGGTCCCGGGCTACGGTCCGCTTCCAGGTCTCGGTGTAGCCCGGCCACTCAATCTTGCCCGGAATCTTGTCCGAATATCCGTTCGTGACCCAGCTGCCGTCGGGGTTCTGCGCCTTCACGTTGCCGTCGAGGAACTTCACGAGCAGGAACTCCTCCATGGCGACCCACTTGCCGAAAATCTCCTGCGCCGTGTTCACGGAAAACTCCGTCACGAACTCCTTTGTCTGCGGAATGGGGTCGATGACCTTCGGATTCCTGTCGTTCCTCTTGACGATCTTGCGTTTCTTCTGAATTTCGAGATTATATATTTCCATCGCCTTCGCGTCATTCTCGGCGAGCCTTGTAATCTGTGCCGTCTCCCATTCGTCGATGGCCTCCCGCACCGTCGGAGCCATTATGTTGTAGGCCTTGTAGCAGGCGTTGGCCACGCGGTTGCACATCCAGAATGCCGAGGTTGCGGAGTAGTGCAGGATGTCTCCGTTGCCCTCGCGGAAGCACTCCGGAACCTCCTGCGTGTTCGTGTAAACCGGGGTGAGCCATGAGGTCGCGGCGTCGTCGCATCCGAACCATATCACGCCTCCCACGGCATCGGGAAGCCATCCCCGGCTCTGCCCCACGAACCAGAACCCTGTCTGCTGAGTGGCCATGGCCCTTTCGTTTATATAGGTCTTGCCGTCAACCTCGAAGCTCATCGGCCTCCACCTGTAGGGGAGCGCGTTTCCGCCGGCCCCGATGTCCTGGGTCATGTCCATGGGCGTGCCCTCGAAATGGTCGCGCATCGCGTCCGCAACGTCCTTCACGGAGACCTTCTCCGCAGGCTTCACGAACAGCGGAAAACGCTTGGTCTTGTCATAGCCCATCGCATAGTCGAGATAGTCCGAAGCGTCGCGGGTCACCTCCATGCCGTGTGCGTCCTCAAAGGTGAACTTGCCCTTGCAGAGGATGTTGAACGCCGACCATGCGCGGGCCTCGCAGGCCCTCATCCCGCTGAAGTCGAGCGGCGCATAGGTGTCGCAGAAGCTGAACTCGCTGTCCTTGCCGTCGAACCAGCCCATCTCGCGGGCGAATGAAATCACGTCCGGGGCGTAGAGGCAGTTCTCCGGGTCGTCGAGCGGGAACGTGCTGATGCGGGCCTGGTTGGCGTGTGCGCAGATGTAGCCGTCAGGAACCCTGCGTGCCACCCAGACGATGCCCTTGCGGACATTCTTCCCGTTCTCAATCTTCGTCCCCTTTCCTATGAGGTCCATCACCCACACCTCGTCTGTGTCGGCGATAGAGAACGACTCGCCTTCGGAGTAATAGCCGTATTCGTTGGCGAGCGACACGATAACGTCAATCGCCTCCCGCGCCGTCGTCGCCCGTTCGAGGGCGATGTATATCAGTGAGCCATAGTCCATTACTCCTGTGGAATCCCAAAGTTCCGAACGCCCTCCGTAGGTCGTCTCCGCCACAATCAGCTGATGCTCGTTCATGTTCCCGACCCTCTGGTAGGTCACGGGCGCCTGCGGAATCCGTCCGAGGAACTTCCCTGTGTCCCAATCCACCACGTCCCTCTTCGCCCCCTTGTCCCAGAATCCGCCCTTCAGGTAGTAGAGTTCGCCGTAAAGCTGGTGTGAGTCAGCGGCATACGAAATCATGCACGAGCCGTCGGCGCTCGCCCCCTTGGTCACGAGAATGTTGCTGCACGCATATCCCTCAATCGAAATCATCGCCGTCAGGGACATTACTCCGCAAAATAAAGTTTTCCTTATGTTCATATATTTCAAATGTTTTCTCTCTTATCGTCCCGGTTCTCTCCCAGTTCTCTCCCGGTCTTGTCTCGGTCTTGTCCCAGGCCTCTCCCGGTCTTATCCCGGTCTTGTCATGTCGAGCCTGTCGAGACATCTTTTCTTCTGATTGGTTATGCACAAAGATCTCTCACTTCGTTCGAGATGACAGTGGTGTCCGTTCGAGATGACAGTGCTGCCCGTTTGAACGGTGGTGTCCGTTCGAGATGACAGTGCTGCCCGTTTGAACAGTGTTGCCCGTTCGAGATGACGCATACCCGAATCTTACAAATTTATGCAAAAATAATTATATTTGCGTCTTGTGGATTTTGAAAAAACGATGAAAACGAGTCTCGATATGAAGAGATGTCTGATAATATTTGTTGCACTGATAGTTTCATCGCTCGCATCTGCCGCGCCTCGGAACTTTTCGATTGCCGGCAAAGTCACTGACGCTCAGAGTGGTGAGCCTATAGCCGGAGTCATATTCAACATCGACGGAACAGGACTTTGGACTCTTTCGGACACGGACGGAAACTATCTGTTCGACAAGGTGCAGGCGGGGGATTATATTATAAAGGTGTCGTGCCTCGGATATGCGGAGAAAAGCCTTGAAGTGAAACTGGATAAGGACATCACCGGGCTGAATGTTGCGTTGCCGCTTAATACCTTGGCTCTTGACGGGGTCGTAGTGTCGGCGGAGAGGAAAAAGGACGACATGAACACGGTGATATCCTTCGGAACTCATGCGCTCGAACACCTCCAGATGTCGAACATAACCGACGTGAGCACCCTTCTGCCCGGCGGCAAGACCATAAATCCGGACCTTACTACCAACAATGTCCTCTCGCTGCGCGACGGTGGCTCGGCTGTGGGCAACGCTGCGTTCGGAACAGCCCTCGAAGTCGATGGAGTGCGCATCGGGAACAACGCCTCGTTCGCCCAGCCTGCGGGAAGCGGGACGAGGAATATCTCGGTCGAGAACATAGAGTCAATCGAGGTCATAACCGGAGTGCCTTCTGCGGAATACGGCGACCTCAACAGCGGAATGGTGAAAATCAACACCAGAAAGGGCCGCACGCCGTGGAACGTCACCATGGCCGTGAATCCCAGGACCTACCAGCTGTCGGCCTCCAAGGGCTTCGACCTCGGCGGGGACAGGGGAGTGATAAACGCCAGCGGGGAATGGACACGGGCGACGAAGAAGCTCACCTCGCCCTACGAAAGCTACACCCGGCGCGGGCTCTCGCTCAGCTACTCCAACACCTTCGCCAAGGTCCTGCGCTTCGAGGCCGGAGTCACAGGAAACCTCGGCGGAATGAACTCCAAGGACGACCCTGATGCCTATTCCGGCTCATGGTCTAAGGGCAGGGACAATGTCCTGAGGGCGAACACCTCGCTCACGTGGCTGCTCAATCTCTCATGGATAACCAGTCTCAAGCTTGAGGGCAGCGTCAGCTACAACGACAACCTCACGCACGACCACACTTTCGTATCCTCCGTTGCCACGGGGCAGCCGGCTGTGCACGCGACCGGGACGGGCTACTTTCTCGCGACCATGCTGCCGAGCTCCTACATGACGGACAGGATTGTGGACTCGAAGGAGCTTGACTTTGCCGCGTCCCTGAAGTATGAATGGTTCAGGCGCTGGGGCGGGGTGAAGAATCATGTCAAGGCCGGAGTGCAGTGGAAGGCCAACGGGAACGCCGGACAGGGGGAGTACTATGAGGACCCGGCGCTCGCCGCTGACGGCTACCGCCCGAGACCCTACTCCGGCTATCCTTTCCTCCACAACCTCGCGACCTACCTCGAAGACAACCTCACGGTTCCCGTGGGCAGGACCTCGCTCCAGCTCTCGGCCGGACTGAGGCTGGAGAACATCTTCGTGAAGGGCACTCAGTACAAGGATGTGAGCAGTCTCTCGCCGAGGTTCAACCTCAAATGGAAGCTGACTGACGCCGTCTCGCTGCGAGGAGGCTGGGGCGTCTCCGAGAAACTGCCGTCGTTCTACATCCTCTTTCCTGAGCAGCAGTACCGAGACATCCGGACCTTCAGCGCGTCCTACGGAAACACCGCGGCTTATGTCTATTACACCGAACCCTACCGCATGAACTACAACCCTGACCTGAAGTGGCAGCGGAGCTCCAACTCCGAGTTAGGCATCGACGCCAACTTCCTCGGCGTCAAGGTCTCGGCCGTAGGATTCTACAACCGCACCACAGACCCCTACCGCTACAACAACAGCTACACCCCGTTCGCCTACAGCGTCCAGAAGCTCCCCGACGGCGTGAGCCTTTCCGGAAAGACGGTCAGCGGCATCACGGTCGATTCTGAGACCGGCGTGGTGTCGATAGCCACCTCGGAAGGCACAATCAAGACAGTGGAGCAGGTTCACGACCGCACTTTCGCCGAGAACAAGACTCCCGGCAACGGCGCTGCGGTGACGCGGGCGGGTGCCGAACTCATAGTCGATTTCCCTGAAATCAGGCCCATACGCACGCGCTTCCGTCTCGACGCCAACTACGCCTACACGCGCTACATCGACCGCAGCCTCTACTATGTCTATCGCACCGGCTGGTCGCACACATCCTTGCCCAACCGCTCCTACCAGTACGTCGGCATCTATTCCGGCACCTCCTCCGGCACGGCAAACGGCAAGGTCAGCCATTCCTCCGACCTCAACCTCACCTCCACCACGCACATCCCCCAGGCACGCATCATCATCACCTGCAAGCTTGAGATGTCCCTCTTCTCCCGCGAGCGCAACATTTCCGACTACAACGGGACCGAGTACGCGCGTCTTGCGGACGGCGGCGAGGGCAGCATCTACGACGGCAACGGCTACACCGAGGTCTGGCCGCTGAAATATATGGACCTCAACGGAATAGAGCACGATTTCACGGCCGAGGAAGCGTCGAGGCCGGAGTTCGCCAACCTCATCCTGCGCTCGGGCAACGCCTACACCTTCGCATGGGACGGCTACGGAACCTATCTCAGCGCGAACCTCAGCGTCACGAAGGAAATCGGGGACCATGTGAGCCTGTCGTTCTTCGCGAACAACTTCACCAACTCCCGTATGTCGGTCAAGTCCAAGGCGACGGGCGTGAGCACGATTTTCACTCCCGGTTTTTACTACGGCCTGACCTGTCGGCTGAAATTCTGATGACCTTCCCTGAAAAAGGATGTCATGTCCGAAGGAAAAGTGTCACATCGCTGTTTTGAGTTTGAGCTGATTTTTGGAAATAAGTTATTGAAGATTAAGGATATATGAGAAGTGTAGAACATATTGCAAAATGTTCCACGGAACGAAATTGTCACTTTCTTGAGAAAAGTGTCATTCGGGGCGTTTTGTTTGTGTCTTTGGCATGGTCCTGCGCACCGGCCTCCGACTATGACGGGCAGCTCCATGAACTGAGCGTTGCCGCAGCCTATCCCGAAGGCTCCGAGAAGTGGTGCCGGGAAGGCGTGGAGGTCACAGTGGAGGATGCCCTGAACGGAACGGACTACACGGCTCTGACCGACGGCTCGGGAGTCGCCCGCATACGACTTGTGAACGGCAACTACAGCGTCCGCATCAGCGACATTGCAGTCGATGCCGAGGCCGGCGAGGAATATGTCTTCAACGGCGCACAGGAAAAGGTCATGCTCACCGACTCCGACATGATGCTGACCGTCAGCCTGACCAAAAGCGTTCCCGGAAAGATTGTCTTCAGGGAAATTTACTGCGGCGGCTGCCAGAGATACCCCAAGGAGGGTAATTACTTTGCAGACAAGTATGTCGTCCTGCACAACAACTCCGGTCTGACCCAGTACCTCGACGGTCTCTGCTTCGGCACTGCCGACCCCTACAACTCCAACTCCACGAATGTCTGGATTTCGCGTGACACGCAGACGGGCCAGGCCGTCCTGCCCGATTTTGTTCCAGTCGTCCAGGCCGTCTGGCAGTTCCCCGGAAACGGACACGACCATCCGCTGAAGCCGGGCGAGGACGCCGTCCTTGTCATCGGCGGCGCGATTGACCACACCACGGAATACCCCCTGTCCGTGAACCTGAACGCCGCCGCCAACTTCGTCTGTTACAATCAGGTGGCGTTTCCCAACTCGTCCTACCATCCGGCCCCCGGCGACAGAATACAACAAGACCACATCTTGGACCTTGTCATAAAGATGGGGCAGGCCAATGCCTACACTTTCTCGTATAACTCTCCCGCGTCAGTGATTTTCCGCGCTCCCGAGGGCACGACGATTGAGGAATTTCTCGACGACACGGACAACATCGTTCAGAAACCGGGCTTCTCCGACCGCATCGTCAAGATTCCCATCGACTGGGTGGAAGATGCAGTGGAGGTCTTCATGAACAACATCAACGGCAGCACCAAGCGTCTGAATCCCCAACTCGACGCCGGCTATGTCCGCCTCTCCGAAAGCTGGCAGGGGCGTGTCCTCTGCCGGAGGGAGAACGAGTCCGAGACTCTCAGACGCGGCTACGAGGTGCTCATCGACACCAACAATTCCTCCGCCGACTTCCACGAGAGCGAAAGAAACGGACAGTCCCTCAGGAAAAAATGACACCGCCCCCGCATTCCCGGAGAGACGAGAAAAATGAGAATCCGAAAGAGCTTGATTGAGAACATGAAACATAAAGGAAAAATACATTTCGGCACACTTCGTCCCGTGCACCCCGCAGCCGTCTCGCTCCTTGCGTCGCTCGCGCTCTTCGCGTCCCTGTGCCTGCCGGCGGCTGCGCAGCGGCGTTATGAAAATGTCGTGGAACACAATCCGTGGAACATGACCTCCAATGTCTGCGGCGTTCGTGCGGACTCCGTAAGCATCTCTCAGGCACAGCTTTACGGGAGCTACACCGACGGCGGATTCCGCGACCTCTCCGACGCGCCGCGCCACTGGAACGCCGGAGCCTTCGCCGAGACCGTCTCGCACTTCCGCCGGATTTCCATGACCGGCAGGTTCGCCTTCGACCACGAGGAGGCCTACGACGCCTGCGGCTCCATGCTGTCCCGCCCCGGTGCATACCCCATCGACATCCTCGAATTCACTCCCGGCCGCAAGACCCGCCAGACCTACACCGTGAACGGCGGCATCGCGGCCGAACTCTCCCGCACGGTCACCGTCGGAGGCAAGATGGAATACAGCTCCTCCAACCGCGCCAAGCGCAAGGATTTGCGCTACACCGACTACTTCCTCGACATGACGGTCGCCCCGTCCCTGCTCCTGCATCTCGGCTCACGGGCCACCCTCGGCCTGAGCTACAGCTACCGCCGTCTCGCCGAGAGCATATCCGCTGAAGAACTCGGCATATCCTCCGAGTCCTACTACGCCTTTCTCGACAAGGGCATGATGTACGGCAGCTACGACGTCTGGACAGGCGGCTCGACCCACCTCAAGGAATCCGGAGTGAGCGGCTTTCCCCTTAGACGCAACATCCACGGCGCGGCGGTTCAGTTCGAGTCCGGCGGCTTCATCGCCGAACTCTCCGGCACCATCGGCGGCGGCAAGGCCGGCGAGAAGGACGTGCAGTGGTACCGCTTCCGCAGCGACGGCCTCTCCATGCTTGCCGGCTGGACCTCTGGCATCCACCGCGCGACGCTGAGGCTTTCCGCCGACCGTATGAACACCGGCGAGGACATCATAGACAAAGTCACCGAAAACGGCGTCACCACCACGGTGAACTACGGCACGCGCGACATCTACGGCAGCACCCTCTGGAGCGTCAAGCCCGAGTACCGGATTCTCTCCGGGCGCTTCTGCGGCCGCGCCGGGGTTAGCCTCGATTTTTCGGATGAAGTCTCGCGCACCGTATATCCTTATGTCGGGAAAGTCTCAAAGTTCACAGGAGAGGCCTACGTCTCGGGTCTGTACAGCATCAGGGGCTTCGACTTCGGTCTCGGCCTTTCATATCGCGGAGGCCTCTGGACGGACAGCCTTGACAACACTGACGCTTCTGTAGCCGTCTCTGCCGCCCCCAAGCGGCTTGACGACCTTGACGTTCAGGGCCGCTGGTACGCCGCCTGCATGACGCACGAGACCGCCCGCCGCCTCACCGTCGCGGCTTCCCTCCGCTACAGTTTCCGCTTCGGCCTTTTCCTCGACGCCTCCGCCCGGCTGGCCCGGGGTTTCCATCACAGTTCCCTCCTCGGCCGTCACCGCGCCTCCGCTTCGGTCGGCGTCGGGTATGCGTTCTGACGGGAAGTAAAAGTCTTTATGAACATGAACATAAAATTTATAAACAATGAAAGCAAAGAAAATCCTGATTCTCATCGCGTCGCTCGCGTGTCTCGCATCATGCGGCAGCGGCGAACCCAAGTATGCCAACCGTGCGGAAATGATTGTGGCGCAGATTCATGACCCGGCATCGAAATATGTTGTCGTGGCCTGCCACCGAGGCGACTGGCGCAACTATCCGGAGAACTCCATTCCGGCCATCGAGTCCATCATCCGCATGGGAGCCGACATCATGGAACTCGACCTCAAGATGACAAAGGACAGCGTCCTTGTGCTTTGCCATGACAGGACCATCGACCGCTGCACGACGGGGAAGGGGCCTGTCGGTGACTACACTCTCGCCGAGCTTAAGAAATTCCGCCTGAAGAGGGCGCACGGCGTGGCCACCGACTCGCTTCACATCTGCACCCTGCGCGAGGCGCTCGAATGCTGCAAGGACAGAATCTGTGTCAATGTCGATCAGGGCTACGAGTACTATGACCAGGTGCTCGCCATCACGGAGGAGCTGGGAGTAACCGACCAGATTCTCATCAAGGGGAAGAAACCGGTTGCCGAGGTTGCGGAGAAGATGGCCTCTCATGAGCACAACATGATGTATATGCCGATTATCGACATCCAGAAGGAGCAGGGACACCAGCTTTTCAACGAGTACATGGAGACAGGAACGGTTCCGCTTGCCTACGAGGTCTGCTGGAAGAAGCTCACCCCCGAGGTTGAGGATTGCTTCAAGAAGATTGTCGGGTCGGGTTCGAAGCTTTGGGTGAACACCATCTGGGGCAGCCTCTGCGGCTACCTCGACGACGACAAGGCCTTCGAGTGCGGCGACCCTGCTTCAGTCTATGACAAGGTGATAGGCTTCGGAGCCACGCTCATCCAGACCGACCGCCCGGAGCAGCTTCTGGGCTACCTCCGCAGCCGCGGCCTTCACGACTGAGAGGAGTCCTATTTCATTATTGATTCGACCCACTGTGCGTCAACCCGGACGAAGCCTTCGCCGGGGCGCACGGATGGGTTTCTCGCGATGATGCCGGCGCAGTCCTCATAGACATTCCAGCCGACTTTCAGCCCGACCATCTGCCCCCGCGCCGCATAGCTGAGGATTATGCTGCGGTCGTCCCCCTCGCCCTCGACGCGGTAGAAGTGGAAGGCGGCAGCGCTGATTTCCTCGTTGCGCTGTCTGTCCTCAAACTTCGTCTCCTTGCCTGCACCTGCGGTCATCTCCCTCTTGGTCACCCATTTGCAGAGTTCCAGGACCACATCGTCCAGCCCCGCGTCGAAGATTAGCGCCTTCTCCATCAGCTCGCCCATGTCACGGACAAGCCTGAGCGTGTAGCCGCCCATTGCTCTGGTGTGGTTCGTGATGGCCTGCATCTGCGTCTCGGAGATTTTCCCGTCCGGCACGAGCCAGAGCATCAGTTTCTTCTGCGGGTCGTGGTAGAGCGTCTCGTATCGCGCCAGATTGACCGTCCCGCAGTGCGGACACTCCCAAAGGAACAGTGACCCGTTCCGAACCTTCTCCTTGAGCTCCGGCTCCTCCGCCGTGTTTATGCTCCTATAGACCGTTATCTCGGTCGTCCGCCCGCACTTGGAGCAGACCCCGTTAGCCTTTGCTGTAAGTGACATATATCTTTATATCAATTGTTTTCTTTTATTCCCGTTTTCTCTCCAATCTCCCAATGTCCTGTCTTTGACGGCCCGACCCATTTTAAGGATGTGTTCTTGTTTATGTCCCTTATTTCTCTGTAAATTGTCGGTAATGAGAGATTCAGCTCTTTGGCGATTTGAGCCGCGGATATTTTTGAGTCATTTCTTATTAAATAGAGTATCTTTTTTTGCCTATCATTTTGCCTATCATTTTGCCTATCATTTTGCCTATCATTTTGAGTATCATTTTGGGTGACGTCCTTATAGGATGTCCGTCTGAACGTCACGACAACAGTCGCCTCGCGAATCGTGAACTCAGGCTCCGGGACATTCTGCTCACGGCATAAATCCACCATACGCTTAACTCCTGAACCCCAATTTTCAAGGTAGTTTGAGAGATACAAGACTCTGGCTATCTTGAAATTACGCGGATATGACTCGTGCTTCGACTTTATTGACTCCGTCGTCAGCGGTGCGGGCAATTTCCCGGGACTGACGATTTCAACCCTGTCATCATATATCGCCAGACTCGTAGTCGCACAGTAGTTATCGTATGCCCTGTGACACAAAGCGTTGGTCAGAGCCTCGCGCAGAGCCTCCATCGGAACTTCAAGGTGCTCTTCGCGCAGCAGCCCGACAATCTTACCGCTGAGGTTAAGGTGCTTGAAGCAGAAACCCATGCCTGAATCCAGCAGTTCAAAGAAGTTGCCGCTCAGCCTTCGTTCATCGATGAACTCATTCTTGTCGAGTCCTCTGAAACGCGCCATCCGAAGCATCAACTGAGGGAAATCATCTTCAACATCCTTTCCGAAAAGCACGACCCCCGCATTGGTAACTCCCTCCCCGTTGAGAAGCTTGAACTTGCTGAGAACGGTTCGTATGTCCAGCCCCTCAGCCGAGATGTTTATTCGTCCTCCAATCACTCCTCCCCGCACGGCATTTCGTATCATGTTTTCGTCAAGGTCGTCAATCGTAACGCCCGGCGCAGTCTGTGAGTCCCAAGCAAAGAAGCGTGGATTGCTCTCTTTCAGCCGCTCCTCAAACATATCGCGCGGCATTATCCGTGTCGTGCTCTCGACTTTGTAATATGGCCTTCCGTTGTATGTATAAGGCACCATCCCGTATTTCCATCCTTCAAAATGAATGGCAATGACTTGATTGCCAGGATGTTCCGGGACATCAATATATTCGACCTTTATGTCTATCGTCGGCAGAAGTCCGTTCAACGCCTGAGCGATTTCTCTTCGCGTATTGTCCGTAACCTCCTGTCCTGCAATTTTCAGCGACTTTGGCGTCACTCCAAAAATCAGCCATCCGCCGTCGGTATTCAAAAATGCACAGGCCGAGTGCATCCCGTCCTTCAATTCCCCCGTACTCTTCTTGAGTTCAAGCGTCCGTGTCTCATCCCCTTCGATGATTTTTCTAATCTCCTCAATCGTCATAAAACTCAAATGTCATCGTCATTTTTTTTGCTCCGGGTCGATAGATTTATATGTCGTTTTTATCGTCTCGTTATAATCACTCATTTATACCCAAAGCATCCTTGATTGTATTGATTATCTCAAGTTGTTCTTCGTCGCAATCGGGAATACAAAACGTGATTTTATTTATTTCGGGGTTTACGACAAATAGACCGACGCATATGTGGGTTAGTCCGCCTTGTGTCTTGCACCTGTAGTTGATAACAGCTTGCCAACCGATATATTCAACTTTGTGATTATTGTATAGGTTTACAATCTCCGTTTTTGCGTCACTGATTTTGTCATTGGTTTCAATTATCTGCTTTTCGACTTTTTCTTTCTTTTCTTTAGCCTTGTTATATTGACGTGTCCAGTATGAGCTGCAATAAGGGTATGGGGCATAAGTGTCGATATCATCTTCGGCTCTTTCCAAATCCCATTGTGACGCAGTTAGTTCCTTGTTCCATTTGATGATGTTCTCGGCCTTCTTGCGAACAGTTGCATTCATGAATACTGTTGAGTAGGCACTGTCTATTTGGCAGGAGTTTACTTCGTAACTATCATAATCATACAATATGGTTTTCATATATTGACTGACTAAATCAAGAACCTTGTCTTCTTTTGACTTGCAGGATGAAAATAGAAATGCTGCGATTACGGTAATGCAGACGGATGATAATAAACGTTTCATATTTAAGAGTTTATATGGTTATATATTTAGACAAATGTAGGAAATAAATGTAAAAGAAACAATAAGTTACTGTCCCAGTACCCCGAGGTCTATCTTGAAGATAGAGGGAGTTTCATTTGGTCGGATTTGTTCGTTTTGTAGAAACATGAGCATATATATCGGGACATAGCAGATTTTTCCTGCGGTGCGGATGTTTTCGTTGCAGAACACATATGCCCTGTCTATGTCATAGTCCGGATTTGACATGACGTTCGACAGCGCATTGTGGCGGTCATAGTCCTTGCCCGATTTTATTTCTATCGGGACGGTCTTTCCGTTCTCTTCGATGACGAAGTCCAGTTCACCGGATTTCTTGTTGTTATAGTAATAGAGCGGGAAACCGTGGGCGGTAAGTTCCTGGGCGGCGAGGTTTTCAAAAATTGCCCCGAAATTTATATCCAGCTCTCCTGAAAGAATCTTGGTCTGTATCCCATGCGCATACTGGCAGGCAAGCAGTCCGACATCGTTTTGGAACAGCTTGAACAGATTTCGGTTCTTCGAGAGTACCAGCGGCACCTTCACCTCCGACACATTGAATGTAGGGAGCGCCACGCCCGCGTTGCTGAGCCAGAGAAACCCCGGCCACATCCGGTCGAACTTCTTTCCCTCATTGAGGTTTTTGAGAATGAACCTCTTGTTCTTGGCATTCAGTTCGGAAGGAATCAGGTCGAAGATGTCGTTTATGAGGAAACGGTTGTCCTTGTCGTATTGAGTTATGTCCTCGCGGTATAACCTTAGAATGTCGTGTTGTTCCGCCGTAACTCTTTGAAGGTCATTGGTGTCGAGATAGCGTTGAACAACGGCCGGCATACCTCCTACTATGAGGTAAAGCTTTGTCAGTTCCAGCATTTTCTCATGTACGAAATTGTCCGCCGGCTCCATCTTTGTGAAATTCTCCCGCAGTCTTCCCATTATCTCCGGATTCACTCCTACGGCCAGCGCAAATTCTTCAAAGTCAAGGGGATACATATCATATATTGACATATATCCGACAGGGACGGAACGTATTCCCTTCATCTCTGTTCCGAGCAAAGAGCCGCTGAGTACATAGCGGTATGTCCCGTCTTCCACAAGAAACTTAATCCATGTGACAATTTCCGGGCAATGCTGAACTTCGTCGAAGAACACGAGCGTTTTTCCCGGAACAAGCGGCCTGTCGGCAAGAGACGAGAGCCTGAAAAGCACGTCGGACACATTCTTCGCTCCGTTGAACAGGTTGACGGCCTCCGGATTCTTGTAGAAATTGATTTCGACAAAGACTTCAAAATCCTTGTTCCCGATGTGTCTGATGGAATATGTCTTGCCGATTTGCCGTGCTCCCGTAATCAGCAGAGCTTTCTTGTCATTGGCAAAAAAGTCGTGAAGAAATCCGTATATCTTTCTTGAAATCATGGCGTGTTCCGATTTTCCAATGCAAAAATAGGGCGATTATTCCGATTTTCCAACTTTTTTTCCAATGTGGAATTGCCTGTTTTTGTCCGCTTTTCCAGCTAATTTTCCAGGGTTGCTTGTGTGCTCCGTCAGAACATACTGATGCTGGCGACGGGACCGATGTAGAATTTCGGGACATTAGGGATGCCGAGAGCCTTGCCGACGGCGGAGAGACCGTTCCAGTCGGGAGCGCCGTTGAAGTTGACGCTGACTCCGAGGGTGCAGGGGATTGTGAGCC
The DNA here is from genome assembly GCA_934725015.1 of uncultured Bacteroidales bacterium. GTDB lineage: Bacteria > Bacteroidota > Bacteroidia > Bacteroidales > UBA932 > Cryptobacteroides. The sequence goes on along the minus strand of CAKVAS010000001.1, from coordinate 227,222 downwards.
AGAGGATGCACTGGATGTCGAGCGAGAGGTCGAATCCGTAGGTCATCAGGCTGCCGGCACCCTTCCCGAGGCCGAGGGCGGCGTTGCTGAAGAGGGTGCAGTCGAAGTGCGGGGTCAGCAGCAGGCGACGGATGTAGATGCAGCTCCAGAGGAGGGAGCGGTCACCGACGTAGATGGGAATGGCATAGTCGGCCGTGAACTTGGCGAGGTTTTCGGTGCGCTGGACGAGGGCGGAGCGAAGCGATGCCGCCGGGATGCCGCGCGGGAGGATGCCCGTGGCCGAGGTGCTGAAAGGTGCGCCAGTGTAGAGCCTGCCCTTCTCCCGGGTCGGCATCTGTCCCTGCCACAGCCCCGTGAGCTTGAGCCCCTGTTCGGGGGTGAAGCCGGGGAAGTAGCCGTAGGCGTAGCCGAATGCGGCCGGGGAGTACCAGTGGGTCATGCCGAGCGGATAGCTCAGCCCCGCCTGAACGCCGCCTCCCCAGCGCGGGAAAACTCCCGAGTTGTTCACGGGAAGAATCCCGTAGAGGGTAGCCGAGGCAGTGAGGTTCTGCGCGGGCAGGTTCTTGAACGACTTCATCTTGCGCTCCGGATACCATTGCGGGGTGAGTCCCTCCGGAGTGACGCGCTTCCCGTCGGCTGGTATGCCGGCCTTGCCGAAGATGTAGGCGTTCGCGTCCCTGCGATCGTTGCTGATGTAGTAGCTCACGCGAGGTGTGAAGCCCCTGCTCCAGCCTCCTGAAGAGAACTTGAACGGGATGTATGCGCTGATGCTTCCGGAGATGTTCGGCACCGACGGATGCGCTTCGGAACGGGTTTCAATCGAATAATAGCCGCCGTCCATCTCCCTGAGAATCAGACTGCTCTGCCGCGCCGCCCTGTCGTTGAAGTCGAGGCTGAGCTCGAACACGGGATAGAGCCCGCTGTAGGTAAGGTTGAGGTGGGCGGAGTTGCGCCAGCGCGACTTGTCGTAAGGATCCCTGTGCGCGGAGTAGCCGACGATGCCGGAGAATGTTCCGAGCTGGTTCTGGAGCACTGCCGTCGCTCCGAGGTTCACATAGTCGAAGATGTTGTCTCCGAGGTCATTGGCGTTCATCAGCACCGGGATGTTCGCATAGAAGGGCGCCCAGGAATGCACGCGGAACATCTGCGGAACCTTGTGATACCGCCGCGGCGCGGACAGCGTCATCGTGTCCGCACGGGCGGCCTCGGTCTCAAGCAGCTCCGCATTTCCGTAAATCTTTTCGGCCCTGCGCCTTGCCTGCTCCGAGAGCTTGTCTGCAATCGGCCAGCTGTAGCGCTCGTTCCAGTCCGCCTCCTTGTCAAAAAGTTCAGCGGCGGACGTGCGGAAAATCATCTTTCCCCTGATTGTCTGTGATGAGTAGTAGAGCCACCTCCCTTCCGCATCGAACTGATAATCGGAAGCCCCGTAGCGCGTCGATGTCAGCTGCCTCAGAATTCCGTCCGCCGGGTCGAGGCTGTAGAGCTCGTTCACTCCGGTCCTGTCGCAGGTGAACAGCAGGACTGATTGCCCTGCATTGTCTGATGCTTCGGATTGACGGCCGGCGTCTGAATCCCCGACATAGCCTTGGAGATTTTTTATCTGCACGGGTCGCGGCGCGAGAGTCATGACCCAGCGATATTCGTCTTCCGCCACTTCATAATGAAACTCATTCGGGCTTCCGAATGCTCCCGCAAGGTTGTGGCGGTGGTCGGGAGCGACGTCGAGGCGATATATCCCGAAGCCGCCCTTCGATATTCCCGAAACATAAATATCCTTTCCGCACCACGCCGCCTCGACGATTTGCAGCGAATCCGGAGCGTCGAACGACATCTCCCTCTTCCCGTTGCCGGCATTTATGAACGTCAGCCTCGAACCTCCCTCCGGCCGCGTTTCGACAGTCGCGACGTGCGCATATTTCTCCGAAGGCACGGGATTATACAGCCATCCCTTGCGGGTCAGGCTCTTCGACGCCCTTCCGTCTGTCCGTATATTCCGTATCAGCGAAGTGTATTTCAGCGTCCAGCGTGCATCGGGCACGGACTCGCTCCAATAAATCCGTCCCGTCACGGGCGAATGCTTCAGCGCGCCCGCGTAGCTTCCGAAATGCGTGACGAACTTTTCCGCAAACATATCCTTTGACGCCGATTCTCCTTTAGCCGATATGCCTTTGTCCGCATCCTTTGACGTCGATTCTCCTTTCGTGGACACCCTGTCATCCGCATCGTTTCCGGATATATCCGAATCCGTCGGAAGTTCAATCCTAACTAACTGATAGTTATCTGTATATCCGTGCTTTACGGCGAAAAGTTCATTCCCGGCAATCAGCAGGCTCTCGTAGTCGGCAGGTTTTCCCGGAGTCCTCGTCACCTGCTCCATCGGCATATACGGCCGCCTTTTCTCCGCATCTGCCCTCCACACCGCCGTAACGCTGTCCCGCACGGCCGGAAACGAGTTCACGAGATCCTTTCCCGTCGTCCGCTTCGCGACCACCTCGCGCACGTCGAGCCGCAGCGGATGGCGGGAGGCATAGTCCAGATAGTCGGCGATGTAGTCGTCCCTGTCGTACATCCAGCGCAGCCCACCGTAGGTCAGGTAGCCCAGCGCATACCAGTCGGGAGTGTATTTCCGCTGTGAGCCGAACCTCCACTGGTCCCAGTCCCTCAGGTCCCCCTGGTCGAAGCAGACCATGTAGTAGTTCAGAAAATCGGCCTTGCGCCCCCGTCCCGAGCGTGTAAGCTCCGTCTCCGCGCAGACCGCGTCGCCCTCCAGAAACGAATTTTCGGTGTAAAGTCCGGCCGTGAGCCCGTTCCACATCTCGCCGAAGAACCAGCCGAACGGTCTCTGCGCATGGCTCAGCCCGAACTGCATCTGGCTGATGTGCCGCGATTCGTGCACCGCCAGCTGCGCCGTCCACGGAGTCGCCTCCGCGTCATAGACTTGCGGCAGCGTGTATGCGTCCATCCTCTTAGGCGCCCAGGCCACGGAACCGTTTGAAACAGAGTTGTATGCGTGCAGCACGACCGGCATCTTCCCTCGTATGTATTCCCCCGGCAGGTAGCCTGAGGTCAGCCCAACAGGCTTCCTGAACCGCTCCATCTCGCGGGCATAGATCCGTGCGAGGGAGTCAAGCCCCCGGGGGTAGATGATGCGGTAGTTCTCGCTCTCGATGCTGTACCACCTCCTGCATCCGGGGTCATCCCCGGCCGTGAAGAACTGCGCCCGCGCCGCCGCCGGCAGGAGCAGCAGGGCAGCGGCGACGGCAATGCCGAATCTGTATAATCGCTTCATCTTTTTCATTCTCAAATCCAACCCCACAAAGTTATCGTTTTCTCGCGGCAATTCCCAAAATCGGCGTGATTTTCGGAATTGTATTCCAAGAAATGGCGTGATTTTCGGAATATGATTTCACGCAAGGCAAATCATTTGTCGCGGGAATTGAGCAAAAATTGTCATAGATTTGAGTAAAAATTCATATTAAATTGAGTGAATTTTTGATGACTTTTGAGTAAAAATTGTTTTACTTTTGAACATTTTATCATATCTTTGTCGCATAAAATCAGCGAATTATGTATAGAAGACGGCAATATGACGAATTGAAGTCAAGGATTTTAGAGCCTCGGAATAAAATTCAGGTTGTTTCCGGCCCCCGCCAAGTCGGAAAATCCACGATGATAAAACAGATACTTAAAGAGACCGACATTCCAAGTATGTTCGTTTCCGCTGACGGTGCGGAAAAAGAGAATGCTGATTGGATTAGTGATGTCTGGGAAACAGTTCGTGCGAGAATGCGGATAGGTAATCTTAAGGAGTTTGTCCTTGCCATTGATGAGATTCATAAGCTTGACAATTGGAGCGAGGAGGTGAAGAGGCAGTGGGATACCGACACGTTTGATGACATCAATATAAAGGTCATAATTTCAGGCTCGTCGAGGCTGCTTCTGAAGGCGGGCCTCACAGAGTCTCTTGCAGGTCGGTTTGAACTCATCCGGATGCCTCATTGGAGTTACATTGAAATGAATGAGGCATTCGGATTGGATGTCGACCGCTATGTCTGGTTCGGGGGCTATCCGGGCAGTGTAAAGTTCATGGAGAATGAACCGCGTTGGCGAAGATACATTAAGGACAGTATTGTGGGACCCGCAATGGAGAAGGATATTCTTTCGACCGCTGTAATCTACAAACCGGAGTTGATGAGGCGGTTGTTTGAACTCGGCTGCACCTATTCCGGAGAGGAAATCTCTCTGACAAAGATTCTCGGACAATTGCAGGATGCCGGAAATGTCACGACATTGGCTAATTATTTGGAGATTCTGTCCGAGGCTCACCTCCTTTGCGGGTTGCAGAAATATGCTTTCGACAATGCGCGGAAATACAATTCGATTCCTAAGATGATGGTTTTCAACACTGCGCTTTTGAGCGCCTTGTCCGGTTCATCCTATCAAAAGACATATACGGAGCCGAAATTGTGGGGGCGTTGGGTGGAGAGTGCAGTCGGTGCGCACTTGCTTAGCGCTGCGGATGAATTTGACTACGAACTTTACTATTGGAGGCAAAAGGATGAAGAGGTGGATTTTATCGTTGGGAGCGGTCGTCAGTGCGTCGCGATAGAGGTTAAAAGCGGCAGGCGTTCGATGAATTCGGGCTTGTCCGTTTTCGCGGATGGTTTTCACCCTGTTCACTCCCTTGTCGTCGGCACCGGAGGCGTGCCTTTGGAGGAATTCCTTTCGTGGAGTCTGCAAAACTTGTTTGATTGAAGTGTTGTGGGATGTCTTGTGAGGCAGGAGAAGAATTTCATAGAAAAATGTTGCTGATTTTTGTTTATTCGGAGAATCGTCCGTAACTTTGCAACCCGTTGGCACTGTGGCGTGTGCCGACGGATTTTTGTATATGAATGTCCGTCTCCCTTGTGAACGGGGCGGCATTCCGGTCCGGGGAAGCGCCGGGCGACGAAAAAAGAAACAAACAACCTTTATAATTTCAATACTATGTTCACAAAACATTCTATGCCTCAGCATTATGAGGCACCTCTGGTGTGTATGTACCAGATTTCAGCCGAGTCCGGCTTCGCAAACAGTATCCAGTCCAGCTCCATCAATGCGTGGGTGGAAGAAGACGACCAGAATTCCCTCAGTTTCTGACAGTCAAATCCTTAAAGCTATGAGAAAGTCATTTGTCTATGCGGGTTTGATGTTCCTCACACTCGCCCTCACGAACTGCCAGAAAGAGCAGAACGAGACTGCAGCTCCTGTTTCCGAGCCGAACTTTGAACTCTTCGCCCAGCCTGTTTCCACAAAGACTGCCAACGACGGCCTTGACACCAAATGGGTTGCGAAGGATGCAATCAATGTCTTCCACGCCGTGACCGGCACACAGACATACACCAGCGACGGCCAGTTCACCGTCAAGGACATCGAGGCAGGACGCTTTGACGGAACGGTTTCCGAAACCCTTTCCGCCGCCACCTACGACTGGTATGCGTTCTATCCGTACACCTCTCAGATTACGACACCTGATAACACAAAGTCGGGATGTTGCTATATCGGTTCACGTTCCGATGCATCTCAGACTCAAACAGGGGATAACAATATGTCCCATATCTGTGGTTCCAACTATCCTCTTTACGGTATAGCGAAAGGAGTCAAGGCCTCTGATGTCCCTTCGATTCAGATGCAGCATCTCACGTCGGTAATCAAAATAGTTGTCAAAAACGCCACGGAAGAAGAACTTTCTCTCAACAGTGTTTCTTTCACCGCAGGGGAGAATATTTCCGGACAGTTCTACATTGCCTTTGATTCCGAAACTCCGACATACACCCCTGCAAAATATCCAAGTGAGACTGCCGAGTTGTCTGTTTCTGATGTAACGGTGGCTGCCAAGGCCGAGGCGACTGTCTATATGGCCATCAAACCGTTCACAGCCAAGAGCGGCTCCACTCTCAAGCTCGCCGTCAACGGCTACGAAAAGACCATCACCCTCGACAAGGACATCACCTTCACCGCCGGCCACATCAAGCCGCTGAATTTTAAGTATGACACATCTTCAAAGACTGCGACATTTAATTTCGCAGATCCGGCGAGCCTTGGTTTGACGAAACCAGAAACAAGTAAGGGTACTGAGATTAGTTCGTCCATTGTCAAAAATGAGATTACTTTGACAACATCTAATGGTAGCACAAATACACGAATATGGAATAGTTCAGGTACTTGTGACCTACGTGTCTATAAGGATGGCGGAAAATTGAAATTCTCTGCAGCAGATGGCTATTTGATAAAATCAATTTCTTTCATTGGTAGTAAAACCACGGCGATTAGCGTTGATAATGGTGCATATGCTGATAATATGTGGACGGGAGAGAGCCAATCGGTTACTTTCACTGCTACAAATACTTTGCAGATATCATCTGCGTCCGTTGTCTATGAAAAAGGTGTAGTTTTGCCATCCCTAGCAAAACCAATAATCACTGCGGGTGTAAACTCTGCGAAAGACGGAATTGATGTGGTTTGGAGTGATGTCGAGAATGCAACGAAATATGTTGTTTCATGCTCCGGACAGAAAGATGTCGAAGTCGCTGCCGGTGTTGAAATCGCATCGTTTACGGGGCTCACCATCGGTCAGGAATATACGGTTACTGTAACAGCAATGGCTGACGGTTACAAATCGGCGACATCGGATGAGGCAAAGGTAACAATCCCAGATTCTCGCACACCACTTGCAACGCCGGAGGTGGAGGCTGAAGTGCAGGATATAAATTCAGTTTATGCCCTCTGGGGTGAAATTGATGGTGCAAAGGATTATACCGTAACTTGCGGAGAGCAGACATTTACAACGACGGGAACGGAATATACCTTTACCAAGCTCGCCTACTCAACGGAATACGCCGTTTCTGTAATCGCCAATCCTTCCGACGAGACTGTCAACACCAAATCCGCCGCCGGTAAATCCGAAACCGTCAAAACCGGAGCCAATCCCGATTCAGAAGAAATCTTGACAACAGAACTGACGAACGCAAATATTGTTGCCGCAGGAACGGGTTCAAATGGTTACAAAGATTGGTCTTTTACCGACGGGAATGGATACATATACAACGCGAAGTGTATAAAGAACTATCATAGCAAGGCCACTTCTTCGTATCACTATATTCAGATAAGAAAAGATGCTGAATACTGTATTGAGTTGCCGCAAATGCCCGGGTTGATCAAATCTATAGAAATGACAGTCTCTTCTGCAAACAAGCCGATGGATGGTGGTGGAAACACGTCTTCCCTTGGATTTGGCACGACTAATCAATATTCTGAAGCGGTGGCGACAGGAAAAGATGAAAAGTCTATCATTATTGAAGTTCCTGAAGAAAAACAATCAAACAAAGGATATATAACATCAGATGGCGCGGTGCGTATTTGGGATATTAAGATATCGTATTACTCAAAATAATGATTTCATATGAAGGGCAACTCCCCAAATAAGTACACCGCATTGTGGCAATCCCTCTGCCAAGGCATTGTCTCCGCCGTGCAATCTGGCGGAGATGAGTTCCCGCTCTCGCAGGATGATTTGGAACAAGGTGGCGGAGACAGACAGAGCTATACATTTCGTTTGGAGTTTGTCGATGGAATGATGCCAAGGCGTTCTGGAACTGCCGTCGGGCGCGACTTGCAAGATGTCCTTCATCGTTCTTCTGAATTTCAGAGAGCTGCTAAAGGCAAGACTGTGATAATTCGCTTGGATCCAGATTTCAAACTGATAATCAAAGTAGAATAATCTCTTCTTTGGCAACAAACTCTGTAATTCTATGTACCATCCCCGCCCCGACCAACCGCTCCGGGCGGGGATTGACATTTACTCTGCAAAATTTTGCAAATTTTGTCACGAAATATTAGGAATATCAAGCAAATTGCCCATCTTTGCATAAATTTTATCGATTGGTGAGAGATAAACGCCTCACGCAAAAACAACAGGGTTCAAATTCTTCAGAATGTTGGCCCTGTTTTGCTTTATAGAACAGCCGCCGCAATCCTGCGGACCCCCTCAAGACGCTTGAGGAAAGACTTGTCCTGTCGCGCTGTCTGAATGTCATACTCTGCCTGAAGGCCTGTCAGGATATGCGCCGGTATTCCAAGTGCAGCCTCGCAGAGCAGCGCGAACTTTATGTTGACGGAGCGCTTGCCGTTAACTATGTCGTTGAGAACGGTGTAGGACACGCCCATGTCCGCCGCAAGCTGTTTCTGGGAGATGTGCCTGCATTCGATTTCTTCTTTCAGCAGTTCTCCCGGATGCGTCGGTTCGAATGGCTTTAGATTGTTTGCGACCATATTTGTATCCATATTCTCTAATTGTCTCATAATGTCTTTATTTATAATGATTTGATAACTCTATGATTTTACATATGGTTATAATCGGTTCTTCTGCCGTTTCAACAATAAATTCTATCCTATATTGATTGTTGACTCGTATTGAAGAAATCCCCTTCTTGTCTCCTGACAGAACTTCGTAATTGAGAGATTTAAGCAAAAATAACTCTTCGATATTGTTTACCTGCTTTAGATAGTCAATCCTTCGCTTGTATCTCCTTACAATGTCTGGTTGAAAACGATGTTTCTTGTCGCTTTTCCCCGTCACGTAAAGCTCTTTCAGATAGTCTTTGCCAAATACTACAATCATATCGTTATTGTTTGCAAATGTAATTGTTTTTCAGAAAATCCGCAAATTTGCGGATTTTCTTTTGCGCAATAATCTGATTAACCAACAACGCGACAGCGGTACGACTATACCCCTATCGCGTTGTAAATCCTTCTGGGCTTACGGCAACCAGACTTGTTTTATGCAAAGATGGGACAAAAATCCTGAACTCACAAACCTACTGACTCTCCCGGTCGCAAATTGCGACCAGTTCATAGTTTTGATGTGTTCTGCTAATTGATTTGTATTGTGTACTGTATTGCTGCAAAATGACGCATATTTATTGCTTTCTGACATAAATGTTATAAATTTGCAAAAAGTACAAGACTATGGCACAAGTTTCAATGACGGTGAGGATGGACTCGCAACTCAAAAGTTCTTTTGATGAAATGTGTTCGCAGTTCGGGATGAGTGCAAACACGGCAATGAATATATTTGCAAAAGCTGTTGTGCAGCGTGGCAGGATTCCATTTGAGATTCGTGGGGATAAACCATCGGTTCGGGTCGATGGCTATAAGGCTTTTCAACAGATTCGTGCTCTTGCGGATGAGGGCGCTTTCCCGGACATGACATTAGATGAAATCAATGAAGAAATAAGGCGTTACAGACAGGGGGAGTGATGGAGATTTTTGCTGTGATTGACACCTTCCCTGACACTGATGACAGAGTCTTCTATGAGGTTGCATTGTCGAAAGACGATGCGTATCTTGTAACAGGCAACGCCAGACATTTTCCCAAGACAAGAATTGTCGTCTCTCCTTCTGAAATGCTTGAAATTCTTGAGAATAGTCATAGATAAAATCTTTTTCAGGAAGATAATGTTGTTGCTAAGGCTTTGAATGTGAATGGGGTATCACAATCTGTGACACCCCATTCACCTATATGACACAAGTCTCCGTGGAACGGGAATCCTATATACACCGTCCGTTCTGGTGATGAGCAGAGGTCCGGCGATTTTCGTCCCCAATTTGTGAAATTTCTGCAATTATTGCAGGTCACTTCTTGCCATTGAGGATAAAAAATTCCAACTTTGCAGAATAAGTTTGATGGCCGTAGATTCATGAGGATTTACAACGCGATAGAGGTATAGTCGTATCTCTGTCGCGTTTTTTTTGTGCGGTCGGTTGAATAAAATAAAATTCCACTAATTCGTGGAATTTTGCAAAAATAATTTATAACTTTGCGGAGGAACGAACATGGAGCGTGACGGCGTTAAGAGATTTTTGAATGAATTTAAGGCGTTGGCGAAGATTTATTATGAAAGAAGTGATTGAAAGCCCGTTTTGTGATGGATATGCTCACTTGAAAAGTGAAATGGCTACGGCTGAATATAGAAAGGAACAATACAGCTATACTCGTTACTACTATGTGTGTGACGGGACGGGTATTGAATTTACTGATGATGAAACGGGTGAGGCAAGTGTGGGGCAAGTTTATTCTCAGTATCGCGAGAAGTATGGAATACCTGATCCTGGGCAGCTGACGGCTTGGAGAAAATCTTACGGGCTGTCAGCGGTCATGATGTCAAGGCTGCTTGGACTTGGAGAAAATCAGTATGGGTTGTATGAAAAGGGTGAAATGCCGGCGTTGTCTGTCGGAAGACTTCTTTCTCTGGTAGGGAACAGGAATTTTATTATCTATTGCGCGAAGAACAGCCCCCTTTCGGAAAAAGAGAAATCAAAGGTTTTGAAATCTGTCGGGCACTCTTCCGACAAAGAGAGGAGCAACTATTCGATAATGTCGATAATATGACGAAATTTCACGATGTCTTTACCGTCGTATTGATTTGCCGATTAGGTTTGCTAAATTTGTGGAAAATATGCTTCCGGAAATATGCGTTAGGGGTCGCTGTGCGTCGTGCCGGAAGGAAATGGAATGTCGAGATGAATCGTTTTGTCGGAAATGTACTGGGAATCAGTGTTTGGGCGGTTGCGGTCATGGCTGCGGCGGGCTGCGGCGGACGCGGCGGGAAAAAGGCCGGCGAGGCTTCGGGGGAGGTGCGTGCCTTTCCTCAGGTGAGCGTGCCTGCGATGATGGAAAGTCCGGAGGAGAGGGCGGATTATGCCGCGCTGCATTACTTCGACCCATTCACGAAGCCTGAGGATTCACGGGCTGACGGAAGGATGCCTGACGGGAAACCCGTCGGGAAAGGCGGCGCCGCTTCCCCCAAATACCTCTGCGATTCGACCCACGTCGCCGGAGTGCCGTCCGACCAGCTTGAGCAGGCGTTCGCCACGTGGTGCGGACTGCTGGACATGGTGCCGCTGGAGACAGCCGAGAAAGCTGCGGGACATCTTTTCGACAGGATTGCCGCCTGCGAGGCTGCGGACACGGCTTCAAACATTTTCGAGCGGATGAACGAAATCGCGGACAAATACCTCTATGACCCCAACTCTCCCCTGCGCAACGAGGACTACTACCGCCCGTTCGTCGAGGCACGCTCCCGCTCGGGACTCGTGTCCCCGGAAATGCGCGGGACCGACGCCGTGACGGCACGCAACTGCTCGCTCAACAGGGTGGGCACGAAGGCTGCGGACTTCCGTTTCTCCGACAGCCGCGGACGTTCATACACTCTCTACGGAATCAAGGCCGCCAAGACCCTCCTCTTCTTCTCGAACCCCGGCTGCCACGCCTGCAAGTCGATAATCGAGTCGCTCAAGGCCTATCCGGAAATGGAACCGATGATAGCCTCCGGAGAGCTTGCCGTGCTGAACATCTACATCGACGAGGACCTCGGCGAATGGTACAACTATATGCCGATATACCCGAGCTCATGGTACAACGCCTACGACCCGGACTACGCGATACGTACCGACCGCCTCTACGACGTCCGCGCTATCCCGTCGCTCTACCTCCTCTCCCGCGACAAGACCGTCCTCATGAAGGATGCCCCGACTGAGAAAGTTCTCCCGGCGATATTCGGACATTAAAGATTATGGCTATGACTACTGCTGCGGTTAGAGAGTTACTGAAGAAAGGCGAAGGGTGTCAGATTGAGTTCAAGAAATGCCGGTCTGATGTCAGTTCGTCCGTTTACGAGACAATATGTGCTTTCAGTAATCGTCTGGGCGGCACTCTGTTGCTTGGCGTGGATGATGACGGTACGGTTTTGGGCGTTAATCCGCAGGCTGCGGATGGAATGATTAAGAATATCATTAACACGCTTGGTAACAAGGAGATTTTTCAGCCCACTCTTCGAATAGAACCGGAGTTGCTCCCTATTGACGGCTGTGTGATTGTCGTGATTGACGTTTTGCCAAGTCTTGCCCCGTTGAGGTATAAAAACAAATATATTGACCGTAACGGTGATGCTGATCAGAACATAAGTGACAACACCGAACTTGTCTTGTCTTTGTTTGAACGAAAGAGCCATCATATTTTTGAAGAACGGATTGTTCCAGGACTTTCCATGGCGGATTTTGATGATGGAACTTTCAATTTTTGCCGTAATCAGGTCAGAGCCACATCTTTCTCACATCCTTGGCTTGAGATGAGCAATGAGGAGATATTGGCGAGTTGCAATTTGGTGAAGAAGTCTGCGAACGGGGATGTTGAGGGGTATAAATATGCGGCGTTGATTGCGTTCGGTTCGGAAAATGCTCTTGCCGAACATTTGTCAGGTTACAGGTTTGAACTTTTGTTTCATAAGATGACATATTCCCGTTATCTTGAAAACCGTCCGGAAGACATTACTCGCTACGATGATCGTAAGACATTGCGAAAGAATGTGATACAATCATATCGTGATATGATGGACTTTGTTGAGCGATATTTGCCGGATAAATTTTATCTCCCGGGAACCGGTGGTACGGAGCGTCAGGACTTGAGGGTTCAGCTGTTTCGTGAGATTGTCGGAAATTTGTGTGCGCATACGGATTATGGTCGCCGTGCCCCCGGCTTCCTTGAGATTTTCTATGACAGGGTGATAACTCGTAATTCGACACGTGTTGTGCCGGAAATAGGAGAAGGTGTGATGTCCATTGATGATATTGGCATCTATACCAAAAATCCTTTGTTGGTGAAGATCCTTTCTCAGTTATCTTGGGTTGAGGATTTAGGCTCAGGAAAGCGTAATATAAAGAAATTCGCTCCGCTGTATTATCCGAATTACCGGATAGAGATAAATAGCGCGCAACAGTTTGTGTTTTCTATCACATATCAGGATGACCGTGACCGGACTATAACAGGACAAGTAACAGGACAAGTAACAGGACAAGTAACAGGACAAGTAATGCGGCTGCTTGAACTGTTGCGGAACGGTCAGTTGTCAGCTAAGGCAATGATGGGGAAAATGAACCTGAAAGGACGGGACAATTTCCGCAAGTCTTACCTTATGCCGGCACTTTCTGCAGGGCTTGTAGAGCGGGTTGATGAGTCCAGCCCCAATAGTCCACGGCAGAGGTATCGTCTAACTGATGCGGGGATAAAACAACTGAATACGAAAATAGATAATATTTAAACACATTGATATATGGCAACAATAACCAAAGAACTTTGGGGCAAGGCTCCGGATGGGAAGGAAATCTTCCGCTACACTCTCAAGAACGCTTCGGGCGCATACATTCAGGTTTCAAGCGTCGGGGCGGGAATCGTGTCGATAGTCGTGCCTGACCGTGACGGGAAGCTTGCGGATGTGGCTCTCGGCTACACGAACCCGCTCAGCTATTTCGGTGACGGCCCGTGTGCGGGAAAGGTGCCGGGACGCTATGCAAACCGAATCGCCCGAGGAAAGTTCACCCTTGACGGCGTTGAGTATTCCCTTCCGATAAACAACGGCCCGAACCATCTTCACGGCGGACCGGAGGGATTCCAGAACCAGGTCTGGGAAAGCCGCGTGGAGGGCGACGGAGTCGAGTTCCTCTACTACTCCGAGGACGGGGAAATGGGCTATCCGGGTGCGCTGAAGGCCGTCGCCCGCTATGAGTGGAGCGAGGACAACGAGGTCCGGCTGACCCTGACCGCCGAGTGCGACAAGCCTACGGTGGTGAACCTCACGAACCACACCTACTTCAATCTGAACGGTGAGGGCTCTGGCTCGGTGCTTGACCACGAACTGCGCCTGAACGCGTCGGAGTGGCTGCCTACCGACGATTCTCTCATTCCGCTCGGCGAGTCTGTCCCGGTTGCCGGCACCCCGATGGACTTTGTCGTCGCCAAGAAGCTCGGCCGGGACATAAGGGAGCCTTTCACCGCTCTCGAATACGGGAAGGGATATGACAACTGCTGGGTCATCGACGGCGGAGAACCGGGGCAGATTCAGGAGGCCGCTGAGCTTTATTCCGAGGCTTCCGGACGTGTGCTCAGGGTCTATACCACCCAGCCTGGTGTGCAGGTCTATACCGGAAACTGGCTCGCCGGCTGCCCTGAAGGCAAATGCGGACGCAGCTACAACGACTATGACGGAGTGGCAATCGAGTGCCAGAACTTCCCGGATTCCCCTAACGAGCCTGAGTATCCTTCACCTGTGCTCCGTCCGGGAGAAACATATAACCAGGCGATAATATTTGTATTCAAAACCAAATAAGAGGCGATCTGCTGCGTTGCAGGATTTGATAATATCCTCACAACCGGGAGGTTGCTGCGGTATTATCTTCATCCTGCGCCTTGCATCTCATTCTTTTATCTGATTTTGAAAAACCAGTAGTTGGATGAGATTTTGCGTAACGGCTGAAATAATATACTATAATGAAACAATATCTTGATTTATTGAGACATATCCGAGCGGACGGGGTGATGAAGCGCGACCGCACGGGGGTGGGGACGCAGAGCGTCTTCGGCTACCAGATGCGCTTCGACCTCGCGGAGGGATTCCCGTTGCTGACGACGAAGAAAGTGCACCTAAAGTCAATCATCTACGAACTTCTGTGGTTCATCGCCGGGGACACGAACATAAAGTATCTCAAGGACCACGGCGTGTCAATCTGGGACGAATGGGCGGACGAAAACGGCGACCTCGGGCCGGTCTATGGGCATCAGTGGCGCAGCTGGCCGACTCCCGACGGGCGGACGATAGACCAGCTGTCGCAGGTGATAGAGACGATTAAGACCACCCCGGACTCCCGCAGGATGATTGTGTCGGCGTGGAACGTCGCGGAAGTGGAGAAGATGGCGCTGCCGCCTTGCCACACGCTGTTCCAGTTCTATGTGGCGGACGAGAAGCTTTCCTGCCAGCTCTACCAGCGCAGCGCCGACGTCTTTCTCGGAGTTCCGTTCAACATCGCTTCATACGCGCTCCTCACGATGATGGTCGCGCAGGTCTGCGGGCTTCAACCGGGCGAGTTCATCCACACAACAGGAGACACTCACATCTACAAGAACCATTTCGACCAGGTTGCCGAGCAGCTTTCGCGCACTCCGCGTACTTTGCCGAAGATGGTTCTGAACCCGGATGTGAAGAGCATCTTTGACTTTAAGTATGAGGACTTTAGGTTGGAAGGCTACGACCCGTACCCGGCGATAAAGGCCCCCGTCGCCGTTTAAGACGAGGCGGATTGCTGCGTTGCACGGCTTGATGAAATCCTCTCCATCTAATTGACCCCTCCCGTCCCCTCGAAGGGGAAGTGGTGCTCCGTGCGCACCATCGCACAAGGCTCTCGCTTCGCTGTTCTCCGCACGACGCTGATGCGTCTTGTTGGTTTATGTGAATTGTAAGTTATTGAATGTAAATAATTTGAAATGAATAAACTGAATTTTGTGACGGCTGCGGCCGTCGTTGTGGTTGCCGCGGGCTGCGGCAATGATGTGAAGCCGGTTATTCCTAAGGATGCCGAGATTGAGAAACGGGTCGAGGCGACGCTCTCGCGGATGAGCCTGGACGAGAAAATCGGGCAGATGACCCAGATTACCATCAACGCGGTTGCGGAAAAATCCGCTGACGGAAACTCCTACACGCTCAATGAGGAGAAACTGTCCATGTTTATAGACAAGTACAAGGTCGGTTCGTTCCTCAACACCCCGACCGAAAAGGCGCTTCCGGCGGCGGAATGGAACCGTCTTGTAAAAATCGTGAACGCCAAGTCTCTGGAGGTCATGGGCATACCTACGATTTACGGACTTGACCACATCCACGGCACGACATACATCAGCGACGGCACGCTCTTTCCTCAGCCGATAGCCGTCGCCGCGACCTTCAACCGGGAAATCGCCCGCAGGGCAGGCGAAATCACCGCCTACGAGTCCCGTGCAGCCGATGTTCCGTGGTCGTTCAACCCGACACTCGACTCCGGACGTGACCCGCGCTGGTCAAGGTTCTGGGAAAACTACGGCGAGGACTGGTATGTGAACGCGGAGATGGGCAAGGCCACGATTCTCGGAGAGCAGGGGAGCGACCCTAACCATATAGACGACAAGCATATAGCAGTCTCCGTGAAGCACTACCTCGGCTACGGCGCACCGTTCTCCGGCAAGGACAGGACTCCGGCCTACATCTCGCCCCTCGACCTTCGCGGCAAGTATTTCGCCCCTTATCTTGAGGCTCTCCGTGCGGGAGCGCTCACGATTATGGTGAACTCCGCCTCAATCAACGGCACTCCGGTTCACTGCAACCCGGTTCTGCTCACGCAGTGGCTCAAGGACGAGACCGGCTGGGACGGTATGGTTGTGACAGACTGGTCTGACATAAACAATCTCTACAAGCGCGAAAAGGTAGCTGCCGATGTGAAGGAAGCCGTCAAGCTGGCCATAAATGCCGGAATAGATATGTCTATGGTTCCTTATGGATACGATTTCTGTGACTCGCTGAAGTCTCTTGTTGAAGAGGGTGAGGTTCCTATGAGCAGGATTGACGATGCCGTGCGTAGGGTGCTGCGTCTGAAATATCGTCTCGGGCTGTTTGACAGGCCTGACACATCGCTCGCCGACTATCCGGACTTCGGCTGTGAGGCTTTCTCCGAGGCTTCTCTTCACGCGGCCGAGGAATCTGCCGTGCTGCTGAAGAACGAGGGCATTCTTCCGCTGCGCAAGGGGATGAAGATTCTTGTGACCGGTCCGAACGCCAATCAGATGCGCTGCCTGAACGGCGGCTGGAGCTACTCCTGGCAGGGGCATAAGGCCGATGAGTTTGCAGGACGCTACAACACAATCTACGAGGCTCTCTGCGAGAAGTTCGGCGCTTCAAATGTCAGGCTTGAGCAGGGAGTGACCTACAATGAGACGGGAAAATATTACGAGGAGAACTTCCCTGTCGGCTTCCGGGCTGCGGCTGCGGCACGCGATGCCGACGTGATTGTTGCCTGCATCGGCGAGAACAGCTACTGCGAGACTCCGGGCAACCTCACGGACATCAACCTGTCGCATTACCAGAAGACTCTCGTCAAGGCATTTGAGGCAACGGGCAAGCCTGTCGTGCTGATTCTGAACGAGGGCAGGCCGCGCCTGATTTCCGAGCTTGTGCCGAAGGCCGCCGCAGTCGTGAATGTCATGCTCCCGGGCAACAGGGGAGGGGACGCGCTCGCGAATCTTCTTTCCGGCGACGTGAACTTCAGCGGCAAGCTTCCGTTCACCTACCCTAAGGAAATCAACTCTCTCATCAACTACGACTACAAGGTCAGCGAGGAGGTCGACAAGATGGAGGGCGCATACGACTACAATGCCGTGGTGTCCGTCCAGTGGGCGTTCGGCTACGGCCTGAGCTACACCACCTTTGCCTACAGCAACATGACTGTTGACCGCACTGAGTTCAGCGACGGAGATGTCCTGACAGTTTCTGTCGATGTCACGAACACCGGCAAGGTGGCCGGCAAGGAGGCCGTTCTCCTTTTCAGCAGCGACCTCGTGGCCTCCGTCATTCCGGAAAGCCGCCGTCTGCGTGAGTTCACCAAGATTGAACTTCAGCCGGGAGAGACGAAGACCGTCACGTTCTCCCTCCCTGCCGACCGTCTCGCGTTCGTCGGTTTCGACGGCCGCTGGACCCTCGAAGAGGGCGACTTCCGTCTTCAGGCAGGCACCGAGACTGCTCTCATCCGCTGCACCAAGACAAAGGTCTGGGACACCCCGAACATTTAGACGAAATCTCGCGCCACGGGTTCAGGTCTTTTGGCCCAGTTCACTCCGGCGCGAGTTTTTCTATTTTCCCTGACGGGAATAGACCTCAAAAGTGAATGTAATTCCGGTTTTCGGGTCGGTGTGGGGTTCTGAAGCGCTTTCAAGGCTCCACACCGACTTGTCTATGGGCGGGAAGAATCTGTCGGCGTCCGGAGCTGTGGCGTGGATGCGGGTGATATAGAGCCTGTCGGCCTCTGGGATGGCCTCCGCGTAGAGCTGCGCCCCTCCGATGATGAAGCAGCGGTCGTGACCATCCCCCTGCGCGGCCTCGAATGCCTTGTCCAGCTCGGAAACGACCCTCAGTCGCTCGTCCTGTATGCGCAATGTTTCCGAAACAACTATGTTGCGCCGTCCCGGCAGCGGTCGCCCGATTGACTCGAAGGTCCGCCGTCCCATAATCACGGGACATCCCATCGTCGTGGCCTTAAAATATTTCAGGTCCTCCGGCAGATGCCAAAGCAGCCCGTTGTCCTTTCCGATGGCCCCGTCTTCCGCCACCGCCGCTATTATACACTTTTCCATATTTCTCCTTTTTGTCCTATGTCTATTTTTATCCTAAAGGTTTGAATTACACATCCAAAAACTTGTATAAGTGGCGAAAGGCTTCAAAGAAGCCGGAGACGGGAAACCCTACGCGATTTTTTCATGAGCGGAGGGTTCCCGCCTCCGGCGTGAAGCCGTATAAATTGTTTCATTTTCTGAAAGTTTACTCCTCCGGCGTGAAGCCGTATTTTCTGAAACAAACAGCTCCGGCGGCGGAAAGAACCACAAGAAGAATCAGCAGGGCTGAACTTGCCGTGGATATGTGCTCACCGACGACATACGACTGCGGCTCAAAGCGCATCACGACCTCATGCTCCCCGGCCGGAAGAATCATTCCCCTCAGCATCCAGTCGCCCCTGAAAATCTCCGTCTCTTCGGCGGAAGCCGCAGCCCTGAACCGGTCTCCTACGGTCTCACCGACCTCGCCGACAGGCCCGACCCAGGCCTTCCAGCCGTCCGGATAGTAAATCTCGCTGAACATCACCGCCCGAGGGGACGAAAGCCTGCATTCATAGTGCAGCTCATTGGGCTCATACGACGTCATTCTGATGAAGTCCTCCGGATTCTCTTCCAAACCTCCTATTTTGGAGGCAATATCTTTGAAATCAGGTCCTAAAACAACGGTGTTGTCAAGTTCCGTATCGGAAAGGAAGTCGATCTCCTCATTCACGGAAGACGCCGTCCTCGCCGCGTTCACAAACCAGCAGTTGCCGAAGGCATAGTCGTTCAAGACAGGCTCCAAATCCGCGCCGAGTATGATATACTTGCCGTTTAACATGGATGTTACGCGAAGATAAGGCAGTTTCGCCTTCAGTTCCCCGACCGTCGCGCAGCCTTCAGCTGCCTTATAGACCGAACTGATTTCTCCGGAGATGTATCTTTCAATCAGATCCTGATACCTCTGCAATTTCACCGGGCTGTAGCCTCCGATGCATTTGTGACGGTAGCTCTGATGAGCGTCGTTGAAAGTGTTCACGCTGAGGTCCAGCACTCTGTATGACAGGCTGTTATCCGCGAGTATGCTCTTGTCCACAGGCCTCTCCCTGAACTGAGCCTCCCAGTTCTTAGGTGAGATGAAATGGTCGTTGTTCAGGTAGCGCCTGCCCACGCTGAAAAGGTCGAAAAGCACGAGCAGCCCGATGACGGTTCCGGCGATGTATGCCCTTCCCGTGCGCACAAAAGGCTCTTTCTTTCCATAAACCCAAAGCAGTATGGTCGAGGAAAGAAGAATGAGGTAACAGTTCACGAGCGCGTCATGGCGCAGCATTGCCCGGCGGTCCTCCCGCAGCGCATCCGTGAGCACATCCTGCATTCCCGCGTCGCCCGCAGCCCTGAAATCGCCCGCAAGTCCCGGAAACAGGGCCATCAGAAGGCAGAAACCGCCCGTGAGCCCGCCTGCCCAGAGCACGGCGCGGACAATCTTCTTGTGGTTGTACTCTTCCCTGATAATCTTGTCAAGCGTCAGGAATCCGAGCAGCGGCACCGTCACCTGAAGCACCGTCAGCGCCATGGACACCGTTCTGAACTTGCTGTACATCGGCGCGTAGTTGAACCACAGCCGCGTGAACCACATGAAATGGCTGCCCCATGCGAGGAAAACCGCGATGAGAGTCGCGGTGATAATCCACCACTTGTCCTTGCCCCTGAAAAGGAACAGTCCGAGGACAAAGAGGAATATGGTGATGGCTCCGAGGTACATCGGACCCGCCGTGAAGGGCTGCGGCCCCCAGTACATCGGCAGCTGCTTCACCGTCTGCTTCACGTTCGGCTGTCCGGCACGCCTGAGAAGGTCCTCCGTGGCACCGTGCTTCAGATGCGGATCGCAGGCGGAAGCCCCGCCGTTAAAGTTGGGGATCAGCAGGTTAGGCATCTCGTTTATTCCGTAGGACCAGGCCGTCGCATATTCAAGGTCAAGCCCCTTGGCCGCCGCCTTCGCCTCCTTCACGGCCTTGGCGTCACCCGCATGCTCTGCCTTGTCTGCCGCGAGTTCAGAGCCTCCGCGCATGGTGTATTTTGAATACTTGTAGGTAGGAATCAGCTTGTTGGCGTTCGTCGCGATTCCCACGCAGCCCACCGCGAGCAGCAGCGCCGAGGCCGCGAAGAACCTCTGAAGCCTTCGCCCTCGCTCTTCCTTTTTCACGCACGCCCAGATGAGCAGCGTCAGCGCATAGACAAAAATCACAATCGCCAGATAGTAGGTGATTTGCGGGTGGTTCGCCTTAATCTGGAAGCTCAGCGCGAGGGCAAACAGTACCGACGCGAGCACGGTCTTGGGCAGCCACGACTTCCATCCCGTCGCCTTCCCCGCATTGGCAGTCGCGCTGTCAGCCTTGTACAGCCCGTATCCGCCTTTCAGCCCCGCCATCGCGCAGCGATAGGTATAAACAACCCCGGCGAGCACCCATGGGAAGAACGCAATCGCCTGCATCTTTGTGTTGTGCCCCACCTGAATAATCTGCATATTATACGAACAGAACGCGATGGCGATGGCACCTCCGATTGCCGGCACGAGACCGCAGCCGAAAGAGAGCATCAGCAGGAATCCGCCTAAAAGCGCGATGAAGAAATATGTCGCCGGCCGCCTTCCGGTCAGCAGCAGGTTATACATCCACTTCGTCCAGTCTCCGTCGAAATCGTCAATCGTCGCGGTCGTCGGCATACCTCCGAACATCGAGTTCGTCCAGTGCGTCTTGTCCTCCGGGTGCTGCGCATTATATGTCATGGCCTCGTTCGCCATTCCCTTCCATGAAGATATATCTCCCTGATTCACAATCTTTCCGCTCAAAACCTGAGGCACGAAAGCATACGACAGAACCACGAAAAACACGACAATTCCAAGATAAATCAATATCTTCTTCATCATGTCACCGCCTAATTTCATTTTGTTCATATTGTAATATATATCCTATTGTCTTCTATATAGTTATTTATCATGCATCCTCGACCTTATTCCAGTGTCAGGTTTCAGCGTAGGTATGCGTGGGGCAAGGCGCGAAAGGCTTTATCAAGACGTGAGGTAAAAGACCCGACGCGATTTTTTCATGAGCGGAGGGCTTTTGTCTCACGGCATAAAGCCGTCAGCGCTGTTGCAACAATGACTCAAACAGCTGAGTCATCTGCTGTGTCAGCCGCCGGCGGGAGAAGCGCTCGATGTCCTCGTCATTGTCGTTGAGCCGCCCCTCGCGGAACAGTTGCCAGCAGCGGAGAATTTCCTTCCGGATGCCCTCCGTGTCGTCCCAGCCGCAAGTCACTCCGGAGTGCGCCTCGCTGAGCACCAGAGCCATCGCCCCGTCAGTCTGCCCGATTCCGAGCACAGGACGGCGTGAAGCGAGGTATTCAAACAGTTTCCCCGGCAGCGTCGCCCGGTATTCGGGCTCCCGTCGGAGCGGCAGAATCAGCATCGAAGCCCCGCACTGCTCGCGTACGGCTTCGTCATGGCTGACATAGCCGAGATTCACAAGAGCCTTTCTGAGACCCGCCTCCGAAATCGCCTCTATAATCTGTGTGTCAGTCTTCCCGGAGAGCCGTATGCGCAGCTTTGCCGCAAACTCGCCGTCGGCCGCCGCAATCTCCGCCAGGACTTTCCAGAGCACGACAGGGTTGCCGTCGGCGGCGAAGAGCCCCGTGTGAACGATGTTGAAACAGTCCTCGTTCTCGCTTCCTGTCTCCTCTTCCGAGACACGCATCTCCTTGTCGGCCTCGTCGAAGTCGTCCTCGTCATACCCGTTGGTAATCAGCTTGACGGGAGTTGCCGTCATTCCCCTGAACTCCTCCTGTACGATGGGGGAGACCGCCACCACGACATCCGCGCCGTCCAGAACGCTCTTTTCCAGCCTTTCATGTTTCCGTTCCGCCCATGGGGAAAGCTCCAGATGCTTGAAATAGAACATCTTGGTCCAGGGGTCACGGAAATCGGCCACCCATGGAATCCCGGTCTCAGCCGCAACTTTCCGTGCAATGAGGTGCATCGAGTGAGGCGGTCCTGTGCTGACAATCACATCGACGGGATGTTCCCGCAGGTATTTCTTGAGAAATCTCACCGAAGGCCGAATCCAGAGGCAGCGCGGGTCCGGAATGAAGAAATTGCCGCGAATCCACAGCGAAATCTTCTGCCCGAGGCTCTTTTTCTGCGCATTTATCGGATTGACTTCCGAGCCCCCGGCTGCTCCCGCCTTTCCCGCAGCCTCGCCCCCGGCCACCCCGGCCCTTCCCTTTCCGGTCAGCCTGCGATAAATCCCGTAAGGCTCGAAAATCGGCCGCTTCAGAACTACGGCCTCCTCCGGGATGTCGTCCTCCAGCGTCCTGTCAATCACATTAAGTTCCGGATTCTCAGGAGTATAAATCACCGGCTGCCATCCGTTCTGCGGCAGATACTTGGCGAACTTCACCCATCTCTGCACCCCGGATCCTCCCGCCGGCGGCCAATAGTATGTTATTATCAGAACCTTTTTCATGTCTCAGTGATTTTTCGGGTCTCCCTGATTCTACAGCCCCATCTTTTCTTTCATCGACCTCAGCAGGTCAAAGGCCTGGAGAGGGGTCATCGAATTGAGATCCGCCTTGTCGAGGTCTTCCTTGAGCGAGGAGAGCAGCGGGTCTTCGAGCTGGAAGAAGCTCAGCTGCAGCGAACCGTCGCTTTCGATGCGCCCCTCCTTGACATTGTGCGGCTTTACGGAACCTGCCCCGGACGCGGAACTCCCGGCTGCCTTTATAAGCGGGGCCTTGCCGTCGTTTGCCTCCAGTTCGGCGAGCGTGCGTTCCGCCGATTCAATCACCTGCGGCGGCATTCCTGCCATCCTTGCCACATGCAGACCGAAGCTGTGCGCCACTCCGCCCTCGACCATCTTGCGCAGGAAAATGACCTGCCTGCCCACCTCCTTGACGGCGATGTGGTAGTTGCGTATGTGCGGATAGATGCCCTCCATGTCGTTCAGTTCGTGATAGTGCGTCGCGAAGAGGGTCTTTGCCCCGTGTCCGTACTCGTGGATGTACTCGACTATGCCGCGTGCTATGGACATTCCGTCGTAGGTTGATGTCCCTCGTCCGATTTCGTCGAGAAGCACGAGCGAACGGGCGCTGAGATTGTGAAGGATCATTGAGGTTTCGAGCATCTCCACCATGAATGTGGATTCTCCGCGGGATATGTTGTCGGACGCGCCCACACGGGTGAATATCTTGTCGAACCACCCGATTTCAGCCTTTTTCGCAGGGACGAACGACCCTATCTGCGCGAGCAGCACGATGAGCGCCGTCTGACGCAGGAGCGCGGACTTTCCGGCCATGTTCGGACCCGTGAGTATGATTATCTGCTGTCCGTCAGAGTCGAGGTGCACGTCGTTCGGGACATATTCCTCGCCCGCAGGCATCATTGTCTCGATGACCGGATGCCGTCCCTCGATGATGTCGAGCTTCATTCCGTCATTCATCTGCGGCCGGCAGTAGTGCCTTTCGAGCGCAAGCTGCGCGAACCCCGACAGGACGTCGAGCCTGGCGATGACCCCGCAGTTGCGCTGAATCCTGACGATGTTTGCGCGAATCTTATCGACGATTTCGTTATATATCTGTGATTCAAGAATATATATCTTCTCCTCCGCCCCGAGAATCTTCTCCTCATATTCCTTGAGTTCCGGGGTTATGTACCTCTCCGCATTCACGAGCGTCTGCTTGCGCACCCATTCCTGAGGAACCTTGTCCTTGTGGACGTTGCGCACTTCGAGGTAGTAGCCGAAGACGGAGTTGTAGCTGACCTTGAGCGAGGAAATTCCCGTTCGTTCGGTCTCGCGCTGCTGTATTTCAAGGAGATAGTCCTTGCTGTGGCGGGCGATGCGGCGCAGCTCGTCCAGTTCCGCGTTCACTCCCGTAGCAATCACGTCGCCCTTTCCGAGCATCGCCGCCGTGTTCGGGTCGATGGTCTTCTCCAGAGCCTCAAGAAGCTCGTCGCAGGTGTCGAGGTCCTTAGTGAGTTCCATCAGTGGCGTGCATCCGGAAATTTCGCATAATTCCTTTATCGGCTTTATCTGGCTCAGACCCCGCTTTACCATCAGGGCTCCCCGTGGCAGAATCTTTCCGGCCGCAGCCCGCGAAACTCCCCGCTCAAGGTCTCCTATGTCGCCGATGAGTTCCTTCACCGTGCCGAGGCTTTCCCCATTCTTCGTGAACCATTCCACGATGTCGTGGCGCCGGTTCAACTCGTCAAGGTCCATAATCGGCAGTGCGAGCCAGTTGCGCAGGAGCCTTGAGCCCATCGGACAGGAAGCATAATCCACGACGTCGATGAGGCTGACCCCGTCCTTTCCGGCGGTGCTTCCGAAGATTTCGAGGTTGCGGTAGGTGAACTGGTCCATCCACACGAACCTCTCGCCGTCGATGCGGGAGATGGAGCAGATGTTGCTCAGTCCGCTGTGCTGAGTCTGTTCAAGGTAAATCAGCAGGGCGCCGGCCGACGTCACCCCGAGCGCGAAATTATCGACCGCGAAGCCCTTGAGCGAATCGACCTTCAGCTGTTTCTTCAGTTTCTCGACAGAATTGTCATAGACGAAGGCCCACTCCTCCAGCGTGGAGATGTAGTATTTCCCGTTTGTCTTGTCCTTGATTCCCTTTTCATAGCCTTTCGGAACGAGCAGCTCCTTAGGCCCGAACGAGTCGAGCAGGTTCATCACATAATCAGGCGACCCCTCAGCCACCTGAAACGTGCCTGTGGAGACGTCCAGAAACGCCGCCCCGCACTTGTCCTTGCTGAAGCACAGCCCGGCGATGAAATTGTTCTCCTTCTGGTCCAACAGCTGCTCGTTGAACGCCACTCCCGGAGTCACGACCTCGGTGATGCCCCTCTTGACGATGTTCTTGGTGAGCTTCGGATCTTCCAGCTGGTCGCAGACGGCAACCTTATAGCCTGCCCGCACGAGCCGGGGAAGGTAGGTGTCGATGGAGTGGTGGGGAAACCCGGCCATGGGAACGGAGTCCGGAGCCGAGTTGGAGCGCCGCGTGAGCACGATTCCCAGAATCTTGCTCGCCGTCAGCGCGTCGTCTCCGTATGTCTCGTAGAAGTCCCCGCAGCGGAACAGCAGCAGAGCCTCCGGGTGCTGTGCCTTCACCGCGAAAAACTGCTTCATCATCGGCGTCAACCCCGAACTCTCCTTTGCCATATCATTTCCCTCCCCAATTCTGTTTCTTAATAATTTCCCAATGTCCGCCCTTCGCTGGTCCAACTCTCCTTATCAGGCCGTTTTCTTGCAGGGCAATCATATTTCTATAAACATTCAACGCACGAATTCCAATTTTTTCGGAAATCTTCGTCTGACTTATTTTCGGATTTTCCTCAATACACAAGAGTATCTGCTGTTGCGTTTCGGTGAGAAAATATTTTTCACCTACTTTTTCACCTACTTTTTCACCTACTTTTTCACCTACTTTTTCACCTACTTTTTCTTCTACATCGCCTGTTTTTTCTTCTACATCTGCGCTCTTCCCCTCCACAATCCTTGCCTCCTCCAAAGCCTTGAATACCACGGTAATGCTGTAGCTGTCAATCTCAAACTTAGGCTCAGGAATCCCATAATCCCGGCAGGCATCACATATCTTCTTTATGCCACGTCCCCACGACTCGACATACCCGGCACGGAAAAATGCCCCTGCAATGCTCGGGTTGAACGGCACGGATTTATGATTCCTGACCAATTTTTCCGTGTCCCAGTCGAACAGCAGCATACAGTCGTTGGCAATACGCATCTGGTCGTCGAAAATCTTTATCTGGATAGGAGTGCAAGCCATCCAGTTGTTGTGAATCAATGCGTTGAGAATGCCCTCCCTCACCGCGTCTCTCGGGAACGGATATTTCTCGATTCGTGTCTCCTTGTCGTAGGAAATCGCAGCCTTAAGATATTTGAGGTATATGAGGTCAAAGATTTTGTCGGCAATCTTGAAAAATGAGCCATCCACCTCGTCCTGATAGAGAATGTCGGCCTCGCTGGCGAACTTTCCGACCTTGACGTATGCTCCGGTGCAGAACTTCTGCGGATTTTCATGGAACAGCAGCACGGCCGCCTTGGTCAGTTTCCCGTCTTCAGTCACAAGATGCAGTGCCTCAAGCAGTTCTGCATTAGACATTTCAAGGCACTCCTTCGACATTCTTCCTGAACGGAGTGCCTCTCTTCTGAAAATCTTGAAACTGTCATTGTCCAGGTCATCGACGCCCACATTATTGACGGGAGTCGCGTCCCAGTGCATTCCTGTCTTTGAAATGATGAAAGACGTCAGTGCATTGCCTTTAAGCTGCTGTTTCGTGCTTCCGCTGCGATAGTGAAACTCGCCGTGATAACTGATTGGAAAGGCGCTCGGACTGACGACAATCTCGATGTATTTCTTCCCGTCCTTTTCCAGCAGGTTCACGTCACAGACAATCCCCATGCTGTTCTGTATCTTGTTCGGAATGTCTTCCATAAGCCGCGCTGCATCCTCCACCCCGACAATCTCCTGCCCGTCATTGACTCCGATGTATATGCGCCCGCCCTTAGCGTTGGCAAATCCGCATATCCATCTGAGATATTCGTCTCTCCAACACTCCTTAAACTCTATGTTCTGCGACTCTTCCATCCCGTCATGATTCCAAATTTTGAACTCGCTAAGTTACTCACAAAACCCGAAAGCGGCAAAAATTATTTTTGAAGCCGTTTGTCAGATACAATGAATGCAAGGTGTAGATGGTAAAATATCTAAATCACGATAAATAAGGGGCTTTCTATATTCAATTCGAGATTTTAGAGGTTCAAACTCCGATAAGTCGGCAATTTTTGACCTCTGAAATCCGATAAAAAACACGATGAACAAAATAAATTGACAAAGTCAAAGGATTTTTTTGCATCTTTGCAGACTGTTTCGGCGGCGTGGCAAGTGCCGCCGGGATAAATTTGAAACATATTTTGTAATATAGAGCTTAGCTCTTCTCCTGAGTCAGGAAATCTGGAAAATTTAACGGTACACAGGATAAGATGCGAAGGTTCACGCGTAGGCGTGAACTGTTTCGCTTTTTGCTTATCGTGGTACCGGGCTTTCCAGAGCCTCCTGACTGTGATTGAAAGGCGGGATAGTTTGCGCCTTTTTATTGCGAGGAATGGGCTGGCTACAAAAGAAGACCGCCCGATGAAAGCAGACCCGCAGGAACTGATAGCACGCATCCGGAAAGACCCGTATCTGAGCCGGGAGGAAAAATCGCAGTTGATAGAATCTCTGTGGAAGACTAAACGATATGGTCTTGTTTGGGAAGAAAAACCGGAGGAAGTTGAGGAGAGGCAGCGGAACCGGATTCCTGTTCTGGCGGAGGTCAAGGAACGGGCGGTAGTCAGTGATGCGGCGGATGCTCCGAACCATATTCTCATCGAGGGCGACAATCTCGATGCGCTCGTTGCCCTGACCTACACCCACGAGGGCAAGATAGATGTAATATACATCGATCCGCCTTATAATACAGGAAAGAAAGATTTAGATATAACGATAGCTATGTTGATGCTGAGGATTCGTTTCGTCACAGCAAATGGCTGTCTTTTATGGAAAGACGGTTGCTGATCGCCAAGAAGCTGCTTTCTTCGCAAGGTGTTGTCTTTATATCAATTGGAGACGATGAATTATGTAATCTGAAATTGTTATGCGATGAAATTTTCGGTGAAAATAATTTCATTGAGAACTATATTTGGAAATCAACGTTTAGACCGGATAACAGTTCTCCTATATTGAGAAGAAATGCCGAATTTGTTTTGTGCTATGCAAAGAATAAGACCAACATCTCTTATTTTAGAGGAGTTTCATCAAAAACAGAAGGAATGCCTTCTCTTACAAAGGGGAAAGAGAAGTTGAAGCAGATAACTTTTCCGGCAAATTGTGTGAAAACGACTTTGCCAGACGGGCTTTACGAAAAGGGGCTTAAAGATAATGGGAAACAACTCAAATGGGAATTAGTCGCTGATGCGCGAGTTAAAGACGGCTTATTTATCACTGATTTAATACTCAAGGGGCATTCTTATTGGGCGACAGACAAAAAGGTGGTAGAAGAGTTGGCTTCTGGTACAGAAATTTGGATAAAGTCCGAAAGTTTTGTTCCATACTATAAAAAGAATAAGGAATCTATTAGTCGTCCCACAAAAATATTAGATTCCGATATTGTGAATGATTATCTGTTTGCTAATACCCAAATTAACGGAGTGTTTGGGACACCTGTATTCAATAATCCTAAACCTACTTCTTTGATTGCTTTTTTATGTAATTTTACTGATAATCCAAACGCCACCATCCTCGACTTCTTCGCCGGCTCGGGCACGACCCTTCATGCGACGATGGCCCTCAACGCCGAGGACGGCGGGCATCGGCAGTGCATACTCGTGACCAACAACGAGAACCGCATCTGCGAGGATGTGACATACGTCCGGAACAAAAAGGTCATCGAAGGTTATGTCAATGCGAAGGGTGAGACTGTCAAGGGGCTGACTGCCAACAGCCTGCGCTACTACAGGACGGACTTCATCGGCCGCGACAAGACCGCGCAGAGCCGCCGAGCCCTCGCAGCAGCATCCGCAGACCTGCTCCGCATCCGTGAGGACGCCTACAATGAACTCGACACCTTCGGCAAATTGAAACTCAAGCCGTCCGTGGCGCGGCATTTCGAGGGCGGAGGACGACATATTCTCTTGATTCTCAACGAAAACGCAATCGAATATTTCGTGGACGAAATAAGAGATGCCACCAGTCCCGACAAGTTTAAGGTCTATGTCTTCTCTCCGGGAGACTATGCCTACGATGACGAGTTCATGGATGTCGCTGACAGGGTTGAGCTTTGCGCCGTCCCGTCTTCGATTTACAATGCCTACGAAAAGGTGCTGCCGAAACGGGTGCGTGATGCTGGTGATGAGGAATCCGGTGAGGGGGACATTGCGGAGTTTGACGGAGGTAGTGGAGATGAACTTCCTGGCAATGTGGGAAATGCCATGGGGCGCGGTGCGGAAGAGCCGGAGCGGAATGAAAATGATGTGGAGGAATAGGCTATGCTTAAACAGGTTAACTATCAGGACAAGGCCGTTGATGAGCTTGTCGAGAAGGTCATAAGGCTTCTGAACGCTTCCGGGCATCGCAAGAGGCTGGTTTTCAAGGCTCCTACCGGCTCGGGAAAGACCGTGATGGCCTCCGGGATGCTGGCGAGACTTGCGCAGGAACTTCCGGAGAGGACGGACAGCCTCGTGAACCGGGTGGCGTTCATCTGGATTGCGCCGAACAAGCTCCACGAGCAGAGCTACTTTAAGATGAAGAACTACTTCACCGAGTCGCGGCTGCTCAAGCCGGTGGTCTATGACGAACTTGACCAGTCCGTTGACGGGTACATCCGCCCGGGTGAGATACTTTTCGTTAACTGGGAGAGCATAAACAAGGACAACGCCCTGATGATTCGGGAGACGGAGCGCTCCGCGTCGCTCTATGACATCACGGACAGGACTCAGCTCGACAACCGCATTCCCATCGTCGTGATTGTCGATGAAGAACATATGTTCAGCGGCAAGAACGCGAAGAAGTCCGAAAAGGTGCTTGCGCGCATAAACCCGAAACTTGAGATTCGCATCTCGGCGACCCCTATTTCACAGGGCGACGAAATGGTGACCGTCTATCGGGAGGATGTCGTGAAGGAGGAGATGATAAAGGAAAGCATCGTCCTGAATCCGGCGCTGAACCCGGGTGACGAGAGCCTTACGGAGACTCTGATTCGTGAGGCGCTGGCGAAGAGGAATGAAATCGCGGAAGCCTATAAGTCTCTGAACATCAACATAAATCCTCTGCTGCTCATCCAGCTTCCGAACGACACGAATGAGGCGAACACTGCGGAGGACACGAGGATAAAGGACGAAGTCGTGAAATATCTCGCCGCCAAGGAGGGCATCACCGTTCAGAACGGTCGTCTGGCGGTGTGGCTGTCTAAGGAAAAGGAGAATCTTCAGGGCATCGAAGACCTTGACAACCTGACGGAGGTTCTGCTGTTCAAGCAGGCCATAGCCCTCGGCTGGGATTGTCCACGCGCTGCGGTACTGCTGATTTTCAGGAAGATGGAGAGTTTCACGTTCACGATGCAGACTCTCGGACGAATCCTGCGTATGCCGGAGCAGAAGTTCTACACGAACCCGCTGCTGAACAAGGGCTATGTCTATACGGACCTGAGCCGCAGGCAGGTGGAGATAGCCTCTGATGACATGGCGTACATATCGCGTATGCGCGCCGAGCGTCGTCCGAAGCTCACAAATGTCGAACTGACATCGACCTACACGGAGAGAAAGAGTTCCGACCGCCGGCGTCTCGGACCGAAATTCCGGGGGATTCTGAAGGATGCGCTCGCACGGCAATGGAGCCTGACATATAACCCTACGCTTTTCAGCCTTTTTGACGAGGATGAAGAACCGACTGACGACGTGGAGACACTGAAAGCGGGAAACCGCGTGATTGCGGCAAGGACTGTAAAGCTCGACGTGTCAAGCATATCCGTGGAGATACCGAAGGACCTTGTGATTGCCGATGAACTCGGGACTGTCGAGGTCACGAACCGCGTCCGTTTTGCGAGAACTTCCGCTGAACTAAGCCGCGTCTTTGACGACTACTGCCTCTCGCAACTTTCCGGCTGGGAGAAATACTGGAGTCTGCCGACTTTCGAGAACGCCCTCATCGAGTCCTTTGACGAACTCCTCGGAATAGACGAACTTTCGACGAAGAAGATTGTCCTCTATCATCAGAACAAGCCGTTCTTCTCCGGCGTGATTGAGAACGCTCTCGTAGAATACGAGAATACGATGAATGAGCGCCGCAAAAAGGCTTCAGAAAGAGATTTCATCAAATACAAATGGGAGGTGCCTGAGATTCGGACATACAATGAACAGTCCTGCCACGAGGAGAATAATGTTCATAATCATGCACTTGAGCCGTTCGTGAAGGAAAATCGTGCCTCGGGTCCTGAAGAAAGGTTCGTGAAGTTCCTTGAGGCCAACACGCAGTACATCGACTGGTGGTACAAGAACGGCGAGAGCGGAATGAGCGACTACGCCGTCCCTTACACGAAACCCGGCGGCGAGAAAGGTCTGTTCTATGTCGATTTCATCGTCCGTATGAAGAACGGCGTGGTCTTTCTGCTCGACACCAAGACCAGGGACAGCCGCCCGGACGACCCCTATAAGCACAACGGCCTTATTGACTACATCGCCTCCCAGTCCGGCAAACCCCTGACGCTGAAAGGCGGTGTCCTCATCGATAGCCGCTCCGGCGTATGGCGCTTCTGCCCGCAGAAAGTCGAGAACACCTCCGACCTCGACTCCTGGACTCAGTTCCTCCCGAGCGAATATGCGGAGTAGGCAGATGCTGTTATTTCGATGCTGATTTAACTGATGCAACTTATTTTTTACACATTACCTAATAAAATAATACCGATATGAAGCCTAAGAAATTTTGTTTGCTGGTCTCGACATTGATGTTGTCAGCCTTTCATGTAAATGCTCAGGTTACAGAAGATATGTATTCTGTCAAGAATGACGCTGTTGTTGTAGAAAAGGTCATACCTTTCAGTGTCTCAAAGGATATGGCCTCAGCAGCTGTGAAAAGCTATTTCCTGACGACACTTAATGATTCGAATGTGACCTTGAAAAATTCGTCGGATGATTATTATGTTGTTAAAATTAGAACTCCAAAGTTGGCTAAGCATTCCATGGGTATGTGGTATACGATGGGGGAACTCACAATTGATGTGAGATTTAAGGCGGATAGAATGAAGGTGCTGGTGTCGTGTAACAATATAATTAATTCACATTGGGAGAACGCTAACCGTATTGATTATAATCCAATTAATGCGGCTCCAATCAGCCAAGAACACGATTATTGGAGCACTAATGTTACAGAGAAGAAATCTGTAGAGACATTCAATAACCTTGTCTTATATATGGCATCAATTGTTGATGAGTTAAATATTGCCGTGCAGAATGCCAAAGAGGAGGAAGACTGGTAAAAATATCAATATTATCATATATACGGCGAGTAGGGTACTCATAGACTGTTTCTTTCGCCATTCATCATCATGTTCAGGCATGAGATGGCGTACAGCGGACAAATTGTGACATGGCGGACGGCATTGTCCGCCAGTTTGTCCGTGTAGTCGAATTCTCCGAAATTCTCAAGTGAACAGCGGATTGCATCGGAAATTTTTTTCTCCCTCATGAATATCCACAGGCTTTTCATGCCTCCCTGAGTCTCAGCCTTGACCTCTATCGGAAGAATGTTGCTGATGTGGCTTGTCACATAATCAATTTCCGCGATGGAATTCTTTGCCTGTCTTGTCCAATAAAACATCTTATGCCGAATGTTGGGGCTCTGGTATCTCAATAGTTCCAAGCCTGCGACCATTTCTGCCATAGGCCCTTTGTTTACTAATTCCGTTTCGCTGGAAGTCAATATGTCCTTTGTGATTTGTGTCATGTTCCCTATGGACAAGTTCAGCAGCCGCAGCATTATACCTGTGTCCAGAAGCATCATTTTTCGATAGGCCTCATCCTCTTCGCTTCCGAGCGGAAGTCCGTTGGCTTCAGTGTGCGTAACCGGAATCAGAATCCCGGCAAGGGTGAGCATATCAACAGCCTGTTTGATTTCTTTAGTTTTGTAATTGTCGCCTACCTGTGAATACACGAACTTTTGCGTCGTCTGCGCTGCCGCACTCCTCATCACGCTTCGTAGTAGTTCAGGGGAAACTTTCTTCCTGTATTTGGGGAAATCATCCTCATAGCTTGTCACGAGGTCGTCCTGAATTTCCTGGCACTTGAGAAAGTCATTGGTTTCCACCCATTTATCGACGACTTCGGGCATCCCTCCCACAAGAATGTAAATACGAAGCGTCTGAACCAGCCTATCATGCAGCGGTTTGGTAAGAGGTGAGTTTGCCGAGCATCTGTTTCTTGCCTCCATGAGCAATATTTCTCCGTTTGCTTCAAGAAACTCGTCGAATGTCATGGCATACATGAACATTGAGTGAATCCGTCCGACACCGAAGGTAGGCAGTTCTTCCAAGGCAAATTCAAGGAGCGAGCCGGCCGCGATGACATGAAGGCCGGACATGTCTTCCTTGAAAAAACGGAGTGACATTATCGCTTCCGGGCAGGCTTGAATTTCATCAAGAAACAGCAATGTTGTCCCTTCCCTAATCGGCTTGCCGCACATTGCCTCCATGAGCGGAACAATCCGCCTGACATCGAGGTTGTCTTGAAAAAGTGCCTTGTATTCCGGTTGCTTTTCAAAATTTATTTCGACATAGTTGCTGAATCTCTCCCCAAGATGTCGCACGGCCGTTGATTTTCCAACTTGTCTTGCACCGCGCAACAGAACCGGTTTGTGCGCGTCACTCTTCGCCCACTCCTCGAGATACTTGTCTATGATTCTCTTGTGATATGACATAATTTGTTGATAATTATGCCGTAAAGTTATGAAAAAGAAAAAATCCAAACAAATAAATCGTCGAAATTGATAAAAATCCAAGGAAATAAATCGCCTGTTTTGATAAAAATCCAAGGAAATATGGCTCGACACTTTCTACGCACATTCCTTTCAGTAAGATAATCATCCTATGTTTGACAGCGGATTGACGGAGCCAATCTGCATCGCCATCCAGAGACCGAGGAGTTTGTCGGAGACGGAGTATGCCTTTGCGACCTCTGTGATCAGGTCTTTCTCAAGAAGCTTTTTCGCGGCGGACTGTACCGAACTTGCGGATGCCAGTCTATGCTTTTGAATGAATGCGGCCGATGTTATTGACGAGGCCTCTCCGTCGAGTGCAATTGCATAGAGGAGTTCCTTCTGCCGTTCGGGAATATTGGAAAGAATTTCACGATAAACCGTATCGTAAGAATCGACGAGCGTGCTTATTGCGGTGCGGATGGTTTCAATTGTGCAAGTGCCGCCCGGCAGAGTGTCGGCAAATGCCTCATTGAAGGTCTTCTGAACATAGAAAGTGTGTCCCTTGAAAAAGTCATAGACTGCTCCGGCTTCTTTCTCGGAGACATATTTCCCCTCATCGTTGAACTTTTCAATTATAAAAGGAATATATATGTCTCTTGCAATAGCTCTTAATTCAAGCATATCCGCGCTTCTGTAGAACGGATGATTAGATGACAGAAACATTTCCTGCATCAGATGGCGTTCACTTCCGGCATATATGAAATTGCAGTTGCCGGACTTCTGAATATGACTGCGGAGAAGTGCCTCTACATTCTTTTCGGGATATTTTACAATCTGTTGAAATTCGTCTATGGCGACAATGCAGGGCTTGCCCGCATTCTCCAGATATTCAAAGATTTCCTCAAGCATAAACTCCGGACGCTCAATGTCTCCCAGTTCGATGCTGAACGTAGGCAGACCGGAAGACAGGTCGAATCCGAATCTCCCGCTGATTGATTTCAATGCCTGAAGAAAATTTTTCGCCATCTTGCGGCTGCGCGGCTGCAATGTTTCATATATTGCCTTTCCGAGGACGTATGTAAATTCCCTCAGGCCTGAAGTGTGGAGGATGTCTATGAAGAAAGTGCAGTAGTGCTCCCTGATTTCTTCTTTCTCAAAACAGAATCGTATCAATCCCGTCTTGCCCATTCTTCTCGGGGATATGAGCACCAGATTGTTGCCGTTTGTGACAGACTTTACGAGCTTTGCCGATTCCGCCACTCTGTCGCAGAAATATTCCGGTTCTATCTTCCCCGAAACAATGAAAGGATTCACGATTTTTGCCATAGTCCGATATTTTATTGCAAATATAATTATTCGTTTCGCATAATGCAAGTTAAATAAATATGTCTGCGGACACATAAAAATAAACCGAGAAAAACTTAAGCAGTTTCTTGGATACTTTTTCAGTTCAAGTCATATTATAATATTTTCCAAATCAATTCGCTAAATATTATAATTTATTTCAAATACACTTAAACTCCGCATACCTTTCATCCGCAGATGCGTTAAGCTTAGAATATCATAATCCGAAAATTTTCATTAACAAATCGGGAGCATTTTCGTCAATTATGTGGCGCGTCGGAAAAAGACAATGAATTTTTATTATTTTTGAGTATGAAACGAATCGTAACTATCTTATTTATCGGATTGGGTCTGCTTATGGCGGGTGCCGCGACCTCTTGTGCGAATGCCGGAGATGCCTCCAAGTCCGAAATCAAAAAGCTTATCAAGGAATTTGACAGGAAAAAAGGCGTTGAATCCGTCAATCTCGGTTCTTTTGCCATGTCGTTTGTCAAAAGGGCGGCAAAGGCGGACGCGTCGGATGACGATGAGACTATGATGGCAGTCCGGGCGATGGACAAGATCAGCGGGCTGACCATCGTCGATATGGAGGACAGCAGCAGGGCCGTCAGAGACGAGTTCCACCGGCGGTTCACGGCGCTTATGGGTGAAGATGGCCTTCTGATGAGCGTCAAGGACGAGGGCGAGGACGTGCTTTTCTACGGCAAGAGCTCGCCCGACGGCAAGACTGTTGATGACCTGATAATTTATATGCCGGACGACGGCGACCTTATATGTCTCTGGGGCAGCATTTCCACTGAGGCGCTGGCCGGGCTTGCCGATTCGATGAAGGAATGACCCGGGAGACCTTCATAAGCGACTGGCTTCCGCTGCGTGACGGGCTTTATAGGGTAGCCTATAGGCTGCTCGGCTCGGAGGCTGAGGCAGAGGATGCCGTGCAGGACCTCTATCTGAAACTCTGGCAGGCCGGGGGCTCGCTCGGCGGGGTGC
This sequence comes from uncultured Bacteroidales bacterium, assembly GCA_934725015.1. GTDB lineage: Bacteria > Bacteroidota > Bacteroidia > Bacteroidales > UBA932 > Cryptobacteroides. Next base: position 191,176 of record CAKVAS010000001.1, on the reverse strand, counting down.
GGAATCCCAAGGCATATTGCCTGACGCTGCTCCGGAACAGCTGCCTGGACAGGCTCAGGAGCAAGCGGCTGAGCGGGCGCTCTTCCCTTGACGGGGTGGAGCCGGAGCAGCCTCCGGAGGACGGGCAGATTGCCGGGAGACAGAAGATGCAGGCTGTGCTTGAGGCGATTGAGAGCCTTCCGGAGCGTGAACGGACGGTCCTGAAGATGAAAGTCATTGACGACCTGTCATACGAACAGATGCAGAAGCGGACGGGCATCCCCTACCTGAGCCTGAGGGTTCTGCTGAGCGGGGCAAGGAAAAAGTTGAAGAAAATTGCTGATGAATATGAAGCTGATGAATATAAAAAATACTGAGGATATTGAAAGGCTGACTCTGGCGGACTTGGAACGTATGGCTGACGACGAGAGTGTCGCCGTTCCGGAGCGCCTCGGCGAGAACATTGAAAACCGGATTCTTGCCTCGGAAGTTCTCCGGATGGAGACCGCTTGCGGAGAGTCTTTGACTGCCGGGGACGAGGCTCTCAATTCTGAAAAGCGCCGCTCGCCTGTGGCGCTCCGGAAAAGGCTTGCCATTATTCCCGCCGTTGCCGCTGCGGTGGCCGCCGTCGTCATCGGCCTTAATCTCCACCGTGCATCCGCAACTCCTGCCGACACGTTCGACTCTCCCGAAGAGGCCTACGCCCAGGTGGAAAGGACATTTGCAATGATAGGCAGCAAGGTCAGCAAGGGAAAAAGCATTGCCGATGCGGCTATTCCCAAGATGCAGAAGACGTCAAAGTTCATCGGCGAGACATTCTGAGCGGATTGTCAATATGGATTAACAGATTGAATATAAAATCGGTCCGAAAGACACCAAAAGAACGAAGTCATAGAATAAATGTGAGAAAATTAAAAAACAGATCCTAAAGTCAAACAAATTTTTATAAAACAGAAAATCATGAAAAGAATAGCAACAATAATCGCGGCAATGCTCGTATGCGCCGCCTCATTCGCCCAGAGCGGCAAGGACATCTACAACAAGTTTTCGGACAAGCCGAAGGTCAGCGCGGTCTATATCTCCCCGTCAATGTTCCGCCTCATGGGCCGGCTTCCTGAAATCGATATGCCGGAAGAGGACATAGACATCGCTCCGGTTGTTAGGGAACTTAATGGTATGTATATCATTGATAGTGAGAACACTAAGGTTAATGTAGCCCTCAAGGCAGATGTCGACAAACTCCTCAAGTCCGGGAAGTTCGAACTTCTGCTTGAGGCCAAGGAGGACGGCGAGCTTGTCCGCCTCTACACCGTCGGAGACGAACAGACCGTAACTAATTTCGTGATGACCTCGGTCGAAAAGGACGAATACGTATTCATCTGCCTCGAAGGCCGCATCGGTCGCGCCGACCTTGAAAAGCTCATCGCCTCCTCGGTGAGGTGACGGCCGGGATTCATTCATTGCTAATCGAAATTTATGTCACCAAGTGACGGAGTTTTCGATTACAAAGGTGTCATGTCGAGAGGTAACTTGTATAGTCTAAAATTTTTCCGTACCTTGGCGGAAGAATTTTAGATATTTATTGATGACCTATATGAGACTTACACAGAATCCCATCTTGGCGCTGGCCGCATTCGCTGCGCTGATTCTTGTTTCCTGCGAAAAGAACATTGATTTCACCAACGAAAATTTTCCTGCGGACGGAGTCGTCAGGATTGACGCCTCTGTAAGTGGCTTGATGACCAGAGCCGATTTACCTTATAGCGGATATACCGGCAGCGATCTTGGGCTGTTTATTGATTACGGTGATGGTGATTACTATAGCAAGGACAATCTCCGCTGGGTGAATAATGGCGGAATATGGACTCCTGAGAGCCAAGTCCTCTGGAAGAATGCGCAAAGTCCGGTCGGTATATACGCCTATGCTCCGCACATCAGCGGGGCGGATGATCACACGAGTGTCGAGTTCTCCATTCCTTCGAATCAGGTGAACGGCACTTTCTCCGCTGATTTCCTTTGGTGTAGCCTGCCCGGTTTTGTTCCTGCCGATGAACTGGTCGACCAGAAACTGAACATAACGTTCAGCCACGCGCTGGTGAAGCTGAAAGTCAGTCTTGCTTTTGGGAATGAGTTCGATGACTCGCATTCGGTCAAGGATGTGATTTTGAACGGGACTTCCAGCAAAATCCGATTCGACCTTGCCAACAGGACAGTCGCCGATCTTGATCAGTCATCCTCCAATGACATATCAATGTGCAATACGAAGGACGGTGTTTACGAGGCCATATTCTTTCCCGGGAAAGGCCAGAAAGGCGGAGCGCGGATGCTTACGGTCGTGATGTCCGACAACAAAGCGTACAATGTCACCATTGACAATGACTTGGAGCTATACGGTGGTTACGCTTATGCCATGAATGTCAAGGTTGGGAAGGATAAACTGGAGGCTGGAAGCGTCAATGTCTTTGAATGGCAGCCAGAGAAAGAGTTAGGTGAAAAGGATAGTTATATTGAAGAATATTCTGTCTGGGACGGAGAATCCACCGAACCTGTCACGAAAGGATCCGGCTCGGAGTCTGACCCGTACCTCATAGAGTCCGCCGCACAGTTGGCCGGTCTTGCATATAATATCAACAATGATATTAATGATTATAGTGGCAATTACTTTAAGTTAATGAAAGACATCGACCTTGCAAGTAAGCCGTGGACACCTGTCGGTAACAAAACTCATTTCCCTCATCTTCGTCTGGACGGAAACGGAAAGAGTATCATCAATCTGAAGGTGGATGAGAGCGAAGGATATGCGGGTCTGTTCTATTGGCTTAGCGGTACAAGTTCCACGGAAAAATCGCTTGTAAGGAATCTTACCATAAGGAATGCTGATGTTAAAACCGGAGGTCGTGAAGCCGGAGCCATTGTCGGCTTCACTTCATTCACCGACATTATGAATTGCAGGGTTGAAGGAGCAGTGACAAGTGCATATTGTGCCGGAGGAATCGTAGGATCCGGTGATCCAAGCATAATCAACTGCCGCGCGAATGTAAATGTAGCAGTCAATGCTCCGGCCTCAACTTCACGGAATATCTCTGTGGCAGCCGGAGGGCTGATAGGTGACATCTCTTTCAATAATGAGCATGATAATACTATAACCAATTGTACCGTCAGAGGCTCTGTTACAGTAAACAGTCAGGATTTGGCCGGGAGTGTGAACGATTTCCATGTTGGTGGCGTGGCTGGATTCGCGTTTGCAAAGGTCAGTGGCTGTATGTCCTATGCCGACGTTAATTCCACGTCTGAAAATGAGGTATGTGCCGGTGGTCTCATAGGCTCGCTTGGAGCGGGAAGCAATGTTGAGAATTGCGCTGTCTTCGGCACTGTCATCGGTAAGAAGAACAATGTTGTCGGCGGAGTGTACGGTTCTGCGGTCGGCAATCATGAAAAGGTACATTTTGGTGGTAAAATAGGGGATATTCAGGATGCCGGAACCGGCGTCACAGGCATTTTCATAGGTCATGCGGGTGACGCTTTCAGGACAAAGAACTGCTCCTACAGCAAAGTCGAAGGCTCATTCCCAGTCATCGGCAAGGATGAAAGCAACGACGCCCAGGACATCAAGATGAAATAGCTATTTCTCGAAAAGATCGTGCGTCGTGACTTCGTTCTGAACTATGCCACTGTATTCGTTGTGGCGGAGGCCGAAGGTGGTGACCATCACGAGGTGGAGAGTGCGCCGAGTTTTCAGCCGGGAGCGGAAGGATTCGATTTTACCTTCCAACGCTTCCCGGTATTTCCTGGAAATCGTGAACGGACCGTCCCACCACTTCATCTCGCAGATGTTTATCACCTTGTCCGCCCTCTTGATAACCATGTCAATCTGGGCATCCTTTGAGCGCCAAGAGAAAGTTTCTGTGAGCATCCCGAATATTCCGAGTTTCTTCTCGATTTGGAGGTGGTGGTGAATGCACAGCTGCTCGAACGCGATTCCTGCCCAGGTGCTGTGCGTGGGAGTAGCGGTCTGATATGCCCAGAAATCCTTGTCCGAAGTTCCGTACTTTTTGATGAATTTATAGTAAAATATTGTGTAGAAATCCGTCAGCTGGTATATCGCGTCATTTTCCTTTTTGCCGAACGCTCGATATTTCCGGATGATGTCGCAACTGTCAAGGTCGGCCAGAATTGTGCTAAGCCCACCTCCGTCGGAAAGTCCGGTCAGCTCGATAATCTCATTCCGGGTCATTCCGTAATTCCTCCGGCTCAACGACTCGATGACCTTGAGATACGGCTCGCTGTTATCGAACAGAGACGCATAGAGATTCTGAAATTCTCCGTCGAGCTTCCCGTTTCTCCTGAAAAACATCCTATCGACATTCTGCGCGAGGCTAAATCCCTTGTCGAGAAGGCTCAGGTAATATGGGATTCCTCCCATAATCATATAACATTCAGCGATATCTTTCTCTTCATAGCGGAAACCTGCCTCCGTGAGATAATCCCGGCATTCGGCGAGATTGAACGGACGGAGGTATATCTTCGACGTCACGCGATTGTGCAGGCCTCCCTTATTTCTGAGGATATTCTTCGTTATCCATGATGTAGCGGAGCCGCATACGATAAGCAGCAAGTCCTCGCGGGTACAGCCCCAATCATTCCAGAAATGCTCGATTGCAGTGACGAGTTCGCTTCGAGGCGTGTACATCCATGGCAGCTCGTCAATGAACACTACTTTTTTTCCTGTCTTGCCGGAGTTCTCAATCAGCGTCCTTAGGCTGCCGAAAGCTTCATTCCAGCTCCGGGGAATCGGACAGAGCGGGGATCCTTGCCGCTTGAGCGCCTCGCCGAAGTTGAGCAGCTGCGCATTCTTGTCCTTTTTTGCCAATCCTGTCACCTTGAATGTAAAGTTGTCCTTGAAGAACTGGTTTACCAGAAATGTCTTGCCGACGCGCCTCCTGCCATATACGACAACAAACTCGGGGGAATGTGCCTCATACAGTCTCCGGAGCTGTTCCATCTCGCCGTCTCGTCCTATTATCTTCATTGCAGTAAAAAGTTTAGTCGTATTCTCGCCTGCAAATTTAATGAAAATATCGACTTACCGCGCGGTTTGATAAGATAAACGCTGCGGAAAGTCAATATTTTTTCGACTTTCCGCAGCGTTATGAAAGACAAACCGCGCGGTAAGTCACTTTTTTTGTCGACTTTCCACGCGGTTGTATGTGCGTCGCAGCCCGGATTACTTGAGCTTGGCGGCGAGTTTCTCGGCGAGAGTGAGGAAGGCCACTGATTCGGGACCGGTGCCGAGGGCTGCCGGGGTGCCGTTGTCGCCGTCTTCGCGGATGCTCTGGACGAGCGGAATCTGACCGAGGAGGTCGATGCCGTATTTCTCCGCCATCGCCTTGCCGCCGTCCTTGCCGAAGATGTAGTACTTGTTCTGCGGGAGTTCCGCCGGTGTGAACCAGGCCATGTTCTCCACGAGGCCGAGAATCGGTTTGTTCACGTTCTCGTTGCGGAACATATTGACTCCCTTCTCCACGTCGGCGAGCGCCACCGCCTGAGGCGTGCTGACTATCACGGCTCCGCTCAGCGGTATGTCATGGACGAGGCTGATGTGGATGTCGCCCGTTCCCGGAGGCATATCGATGAGCAGGAAGTCCAGCTCGCCCCAGCGGACCTGCAGAATCATCTGTTTCAGCGCGTTGCAGGCCATCGGACCTCGCCAGATGAGCGCCTGTTCGGGACTTGCAAAATAGCCGATGGACATCCATTTCACGCCGTATTTCTCAATCGGCATAATCACGTCCTTCGGCTCCTCGCCCGGCTCGCCTCCCGGAATCTGGAATGAACCAGGAACTTCGTGTTCGGTGTCGGTCATCTTAGGAACGGACGGACCATAGACATCCGCGTCCGCCAGCCCCACCTTGTATCCGAGACGGGCAAGCGCTACCGCGAGGTTCACGGCGACGGTGGATTTTCCTACGCCTCCCTTGCCTGACGCAATCCCGATGATGTGCCTTACGTTCGCGAGTTCCTCAAGACCGAGGTCGAGACCCGGCTTCTTCTTAGGCTTAGGCTCCTCCTTGATGACGGTGAGCACTTCCGCCTCTGAACCCGCCGGGCAGTGGCGTATGAGCGCCGCCTTGGCGCTGCCGATGAGATACTCTGCGAGCGGGTCGCGATGCCTGCTGAAGCCGAGTGTCACGCTCACGCGCACAGCCTCCCCCTCAAGCGGCTCTACCGCGACTTTCTCCACCATCCCCAGCTCCACGATGCTCCTGTCGCCCTTCGCCGGATGCTGCACATCCTTCAGATATTCAAGTGTTTCCTGTTCACTAACCATATTGTAACAACTTAGATTGTAAAATTGCATAAAGGGTGCGATTGCAAGGCGCACGAGCAAATTAAACCGGAGCAACCTTGTGGTTGTGAGGATTTAATTTGTGAATGCAACGCAGCAAGCGTGCCCTTTAGGCGGTTTTACCTTATGTCCATTTCGTCTATAAGGTAGCCCGCCCCGCCGAACTTATCGACGATGAAAAGCACATAGCGTATATCGACGTTGATGCAGCGCTGGAGATTCGGCTCGAACATGATGTCCGAACTCATCGACTCCCAGTTGCCGTCGAATGCGAGACCTATGAGCTCGCCCCTGGCATTCATAATCGGCGAGCCTGAGTTGCCTCCCGTGATGTCGTTGTTGCTCAGGAAGCAGGTCGCCATGCGTCCGTCCTTCATCGCGTACTGCCCGAAATCTTTCTCATAATAGAGGTCTTTCAACTTTTCCGGGACAACGAACTCCCAGTTGTTCGGGTCTTCCTTCTCCATCACTCCTGCGAGCGTCGTATAGTACTCGTACTCAACGGCGTCGGCAGGGGAGTATCCCATCACGTTGCCGTAGGTCAGCCTCATCGTGAAGTTCGCGTCAGGGTAGGAAGGCTGTCCTGCTTTCCATTCCAGAAGACCTGCCGTGTAGGCCTTCTTTGCCGCGTTTGCCTTGGCGCGGAGAGTCTTGAGTTCATCATTGTGCCCGAAATATTTCTTCAGGAATTCCTGATAGAGCCTGAACGCCGGGTCTTCGCGCAGCGAGATTATTCCGTTCTCTGACGCTTCGGCCTTGCGGATTGCCTCCACGGCCTTTTCTTCGGATGTGAACACGCTCTGCGTGAAAAGCGTATCGACATATCCCCGGAGCCGTTCTTCGCTGAAATCTGAAATAATCCAGTTCTCCTTATCTACTCTCTGGTGGTAGAGACGGAGAAGGGCCTCGGTGATTTTTATGTCCGTCGGGAGTGAGTAGTCCTTGTAGAACTCGTCCATCCTGTCCATTGCCGCCCCGAGCGCGAGAGTGCTGTCCGAGGTCTCCTTCATCGTCGAGACATATGCCGCGACGGCCGAAGCCGCAATGTTGCTGATTTCACTGCGATAGACGGTCTCGAACAGCCATGTGGAGAGCAGGCTCGCGTCCCTTGCCCCGCCGACTGCTGCCGCGATTTCATCAAGCGCCTTTCCGTATTTCCCGGTACGACCGGCATCCGCCGCGACCCACTCGCGGAACTCGTCTTCCTCAAGCATCGTCCTCCCGATGACGTCAAGTTTCTCAAAAGCCAGTTTCATTCCCTGCCATTTCTTCCATCCGTTCGATGAGCCGCTGTACTTGCTTGCATACTGAATCTTCACCTTAGGGTCGGCGAGCATATCCTCCATCATAATGTCCTGACGCAGCGTCCTTGCCTCGATGCGGATGTCGTTCTCCGCGAGCATCTCCTTCAGCTCGTCGGATGTCGCGAAGCGGTTCGTGCGTCCCGGATAGCCCATAATCATGGTGAAATCTCCTTCCTTTACGCCCTTGAGCGAGATTTTCAGATGGTTCTTCGGCTTGAGCGGAACGTTTTCGGCGCTGTAGTCCGCAGGCTCGTTGTCGGCTCCGGCATAGACGCGGAACATAGAGAAGTCGCAGGTGTGACGCGGCCACATCCAGTTGTCGGTGTCGGCCCCGAACTTTCCGATTGAAGAAGGCGGTGCCCCGACAAAGCGGACGTCGCGGTAAATCTTGTAGGTGATGAGGTAGAAGAGGTTGTCGTTGTAGTACGGAACAACCGTCGAGCTGCAGTGCGCGTGCTCCTTGTCGGATGCCTTCACGAGTTCCTCTTTCTTGTCAGCGAGAGCCTTGGCAACGAGAACATCGACATTCGCGCTGTCCTTGTAAGTCTCGCGTGCCTGCGCCTCCTTCGTTGAGAGAATGTCCGTCACGTCGGTCACTGATTCGAGGAAAGTGACCGTGAGACCGTCGCACGGAAGCTCCTCGCCGCGGTTCATCGCCCAGAATCCGTCCTGAAGATAGTTGTGCTCCACGCTGCTGAGCGCCTGGATGTACGAATACCCGCAGTGGTGGTTCGTGACGAGCAGACCCTCGTCGGAGATGATTTCGCCCGTGCAGCCGCCTCCGAACTGGACAATGGCGTCCTTCAGCGACACGCCGTCGGCGTTGTAAATCTGTTTCGGCGCAAGCTTGCAGCCATGTTTCTTCATGTCCTTCGCATTCATCTTTTCGAGCAGCGGCAGCAGCCACATGCCCTCGTCAGCCGCAGCCGTAAGCGCGGACCCCGTCATAACGGCCAATGCCGCCATAGTTGAAATGAGGATTCTTCTCATATATCAGTATATTTAATTATTTGTAAACCAATTAATTTGCCAAGGCATTACAATCATTTAAATCAGCAAAATTAAAACCAAAAACAAAAGAACTGAGAGAAAGGGGATGAAGAAAAGGATGGGATGCAGATCGCTTTTCTTCGCCCCGTCAATCAAAATAGTGTGTTCTCCAACTCTCTGACATGAAATGTCTTACGGTGGTATGGCGTATATCCGTATTCCCGTATCGCCTCAATATGCCCGTGCGTCGGATACCCCATGTTCCTGTCCCATCCGTACCGGGGATATTCATTCGCAATCCTGCGCATATACTCGTCCCTCCATGTCTTCGCCAGAACCGAAGCCGCCGCAATCGACGCGAAGCGTCCGTCTCCCTTCACAAAGGTCCGCCATTTCATGTCCTTCCACAAAGGGATATATTCCTTCAGCATCCCGCCTTCAAACGGTGCCTCAAGCGCGGCTTCCGGCAGACGGTCAATCGGTCGGAACTTGTTTCCGTCGATAATCAGCGCATCCGGCTTCCGTCCCAGACGAACCGCCGCACGCCACATCCCTACAATTGATGCGTTGAGGATGTTAATCCTGTCAATCTCCTCCGCGCTCACGCACTCCACAGCCCATGCGACCGCCTCCCTTTCGATTATCGGCCGCAGCTCGTCCCGCTCCTTCTCGCTCATCTGCTTCGAGTCGTTCAGCAGCGGATGCCTGAAATCCGGCGGCAGAATCACGGACGCGGCAAAGACCGGTCCCGCGAGCGGCCCTCTTCCCGCCTCGTCACAACCGGCCTCCACCAAATTCTCATCCGCCCGCACGGGCAAGCATTCTTTATTCACTGAAAGTGGACTTTAAATGTAATTCGTCCATTTGAATCTGATCAATCTGCGACGGCGAATCAATCATCACGTCACGTCCCTTGTTGTTCTTAGGGAACGCGATGTAGTCACGGATTGTCTCCTGGCCGCCGAAGAGCGCACAGACACGGTCGAAGCCGAACGCGAGACCTCCGTGAGGCGGCGCCCCGAACTTGAATGCGTTGATGATGAAGCCGAACTTGTAGTCCGCGTCCTCCTTGCTGATGCCGAGAACCTCGAACATCCTCTCCTGCACGTCGGCCTCGTGGATACGGATTGAACCGCCTCCGAGCTCCGTGCCGTTGAGGACGAAGTCGTATGCGTTGGCGCAGACCTTTTCAAGGTCTTCCTTCCTGTTGCTGTAGAACCAGTCGAGATGCTCCGGCTTAGGCGCGGTGAACGGGTGGTGCATCGCGTAGAAGCGGTTGGTCTCGTCGTCCCATTCGAGAAGCGGGAAATCCACCACCCAGAGCGGCGCGAAATTGTGCGGGTCGCGAAGACCGAGCCTGTTGCCCATCTCTATTCGCAGCACTCCGAGCTGTGTCTGGGTCTTTCTCTTCGGGCCGCAGAGCACGAGAATGAGGTCTCCTGCCTCCGCTCCGAGCCTTTCGGCGACGCCCTTGAGCTCGTCGGCCGTGAAGAACTTGTCAATCGAAGACTTGACTGTCCCGTCCGCGTTGAGCTTTATATAAACCAGCCCCTTTGCGCCCACCTGAGGCCTCTTGACCCACTCCGTGAGTTCGTCAATCTGCTTGCGGGTGTATTCCGCGCATCCCTTTACGGCAATCGCTCCCACATACTCGACTGAGTCGAACACGGAGAAATTGTGGCCCTGCGCGAGGTCGGTGATTTCGTGGAGCTTCATGTCGTAGCGGATGTCCGGCTTGTCGGAGCCGTAGTTGTCCATCGCGTCGTACCAGCTCATCCTCGGGATAGGGTTCGGGATGGTCACGTCAAGAACATTCTTGAAGAGCGTCCTCATCATTCCCTCGAAGGTGTTGAGCACGTCCTCCTGCTCCACGAACGACATCTCGCAGTCAATCTGCGTGAACTCCGGCTGACGGTCGGCCCTTAGGTCCTCGTCGCGGAAGCAGCGCACAATCTGGAAGTAGCGGTCGTAGCCGGCCACCATCAGAAGCTGCTTGAATGTCTGCGGAGACTGCGGCAGCGCGTAGAACTGCCCCGGATTCATCCGTGAAGGAACCACGAAGTCGCGTGCTCCCTCCGGCGTCGATTTGATGAGGTACGGCGTCTCGATTTCGAGGAAGTTCTGCGCGTCGAGGTAGTTGCGGACTTCGTGCGCAATCCTGTGGCGGAGTTCGAGCGCCTTGCGGAGCGGGTTGCGCCGCAGGTCGAGGTAGCGGTACTTCGCGCGGAGCTCCTCGCCGCCGTCGCTCACGTCCTCAATCGTGAAAGGAGGCGTCTGAGCCTTGTTGAGCACCTTGATTCCGGACAGCTCAATCTCGATGTCACCGGTAGGCATCTTAGGGTTCTTGCTCGCCCTCTCGACAACCTTTCCGGTAGCCTGAATCACATATTCGCGTCCGAGCGAGCCCGCAGTCTGCGTAAGTTCCTCTTCAGCGCTCTCCTCCACCACAAGCTGCGTGACTCCGTACCTGTCGCGGAGGTCGATGAAAGTCATTCCTCCGAGTTTACGGCATTTCTGCACCCATCCGGCCAGCGTCACCGTCTCTCCAACGTCGGCAAGCCTCAGCTCGCCGCAAGTCTTTGTCCTGTACATATTTCGTGAGTTTATATATTTCGTAATCCTCAAAATTAACGTGACAAACAAAAAATCCCACAAAATTAACAAATAATTGCTTTTGTGGGATAATTAAAGTCAGTAAATTGTATTGGGTATTGTATCGTTTACTTTGCTGAGTTTCTTCCTTTCCTTCGACTTGTCCTGTTTTTATTGCCGTGCGGTCTGTCGCACCGGAATCTTCTCTATGACATCAAACGAACTACTCACAATTAATACATAAAGTTTTCTTTCGAGTCCGCTGTCATTAGGTTGTGCCTCAAAAATTAAAGAATGGACGTCATCAACATCCTTTTTGGAAACTTTTATCCAATCATATTCGATTGACTCATCGGCCGTCATCTCGTGCGATTCTTTTCTTACCACCACTTGCTTACTGCCATGTTCGTCAAAGTAGTATATCGAATCGAAATAGATGGCCCGATTCGAGGTTATGACTTTGTTCCCGCCTTCTGCACCGAACAATATTTCATCTTGGGAGAGTTTTATCATATCATTAGGCCCGGGCCCTTTTGCGCAAGAGAAAGCGAAAAGAACGCAAAACAATAAACTCAATAAATTGAAATTGCGTGAAATAAACCGTTTCATACTCAATGTACCATATATGTTATTATACTGAAATCCCAATCATAGTTCCTTCTGACTTGTTGCATCCTGTGATGACCAATGTCAGGATTGTAGTGAATAATAGTGATTTTTTCATACTATGTGGTTTTTATGGTTCTGTGGTTAAATAGATGCAAATAAAATGATTATGTTGCATCTCCGGGAAATTGTCGCGTATTTCTGCTTGCTGAAACAGGATGAATCATTATATTTGCATCATCTGATAAAAAGGAGTGATATGAAAACGGGAGAATTTGCAAAAGTCTCTCCAAAATTGACCGACGAACCGGATTGGATAGAGGGCGAGGTTATTGATGTGGAGAAGAACCCTTTTAGAGGCATCATCATTTCAATGAAGGATAATCTGGGGAGAATATTTTTCGGTGAAGAAAAGTATTTTCAGCTTATGCGGAAACGATAGAATACATAAAAATCGAAGACTGGAGTGACTTTACTCCTGTCTTCGATGAAGACTAGCCGAAACTATTTTTCTAAGAAAACAGCAGTGTCAGGGAGATGAAGTCCTCGACGCCTAGGCGTTCGGGGCGGAGGTCGAAGACGGGGTTGGAGAGGAAGCCGGCGGTTTGCTCCGGAGTCCAGACTTCGCGGGCTGCCTTGTCGGTGACGAGCGGCTTGAGGCTGTTGCGCAGGGTTTTGCGGCGCTGGTTGAATGATGTCTTGACTATGGTCTTGAAGAGTTTCTCGTCGCAGCCGAGGTCCGTGCGGGAGTTGCGGCGGAGGCGGATTACTGCGGACTTGACCTTCGGGGGAGGGTTGAACGCGCCCTCGCCGACGGTGAAGAGATACTCGATGTCATACCATGCCTGAAGAAGCACTGAGAGAATGCCGTAGGTCTTGCTTCCCGGTTTTTCGGCGATGCGCTCGGCCACTTCCTTCTGAATCATGCAGACCACCTGAGGGATGCTGTCCTTGTGGTCGATGATGCGGAAGAAAATCTGCGAGGATATGTTGTAGGGGAAGTTGCCTATGACGGCGAAGGTTCCGGTGGCGGCGTCATGTCCCTTTCCTTTTGCGGAACTGCCTGAGCCTGAAGCCGCTGACTTCGGCGGGAAGAAATAGGACAGGTTCATCTTGAGGAAATCCCCTTCAATCACCCGTCCCGCCGCCTTCGGGAAATGCACGAGCAGATAATCCACAGACTCGCGGTCAATCTCTATCATCTTCAGGTCAATGTCCCCGCGCTCCAGCAGATACTGGCTCAGCACGCCCATCCCCGGGCCGATTTCCAGCACCGGCATGGCCGCGGCGGCACCGGAGTCATGATCCGCGCCGGCGTCATGGCTCGCGCCCGCCCCGGAAGCTTCCCCGCCCGCGGCATCCGATTCCACAACAAGAGCGTCCGCAATCTTCTGCGCGACGCTCAAGTCGGTGAGAAAGTGCTGGCCCAGCGCCTTCTTCGGCCGGACCAGATTCCCCTTGTGCTCAAAGTTTTTCTTCATTAGCAAAATTTCTATGCCGTTTCAACCGAGGCCTACCACTTGTCATTTCGAACGAAATCCATCACCGCTGTCATTTCTAACGAAGTCTCTCACCTGTCATTTCGAACGAAATGTAATGAAGTGAGAAATCTTTATTCAATGTCTTGTCTCGGCACAAAGATCTCTCACTCCGTTCGAGATGACAATTGCCTTGTTCGAGATGACAGTTAGTTCGTTCGGGGATGCTTTCGTTCTACAGAAGATGTCAGTCGAAATATTTTCTCAGTTCCTCCTCAATGCCTTCACCCCTCAAATCCCTCTTGAGGATGGTGCCGTCCGGGCCGAAGAGCATAATCTGCGGGATTCCCTGAATGCCGTAGATGTCTGTCGGGATGCGCTGCGCGTTGATAATCTGATGCCAAACGACCCCATGCGCGGCAGCCGCAGCCTTCGTGTCCTCCGGTTTGTCCCAAACTGCAACTGACAGAACCTCAAGCCCTTTCGGCCCGTAGGCCTCGTAAGCTTTGCGGATGTTCGGAATCTCCCTCTTGCAGGGGCCGCACCAGCTCGCCCAGAAATCCACGAGCACATATTTGCCTTTCCCTACAAAATCCGAGAACGAAACCGTCTTTCCGTCGGAGTCCTCAATCGTGAAGTCAACGAACTTCTTTCCTTCCTCGGTGAGCAGCCCCTTCTGCGCCGCCTCGACCATCTTCACAACATCCCCGTTCAGCTGGAGAGAGTCGGCGAGTTCGGCCGCATAGTCAATCACCTCCTGATTGGTGAGGTCCGGAAACATGTTCTGGAGTGCCATGACGGCAATCCTGTTGCTCTTGTTCCTGTCGAAGGCCACCTTGTTGAGGTCGATGTACTTCTTGTTAGCCTCCTCATAAAGCGGCTCAATCTTCTCGTTTTTCTGCTCGTCCGTGAGCGTGGTGTCGGCGGAAATCGCCTCGGCGGCCGCATGAAAATCATCCACAACAGCCTTCATCTCGGCCTGGAAATCAGCCTCTTTCTGCTCCTGCGACTTGCAGGAAACCATAACGGCAGCCGCAACGGCCACCACAGCAATAAAACTCATCTTTTTCATATTTTTCAGTTCTTAATTTTCATTCGTTTCTGCAAAGATAGTCTTTTTAGAAAGTGGTCTCACATAATTCCTCGATTTTCTTCAAAATCATCCGTTCGTTATCTTCCGTGTCTTCCATTGCGTCGCCGAGAATCGCCAATGTCTTATCGTCGCTGACTTTTAGCAGTTGAAAAACATCGTACCATCTGCCCTTGCGGTTGGAGTCCGCTATTCTTTCCCATAGTTGAACCTCATTATTATCAGCCGAATACACTTTCATAAAATTGTGTTCCGTTCCCCACAAATTCGTATTTACGGTTCTGTTGTTGCGGTCAAATTGGAAAACATTGTCGGCCGCCTGCTCTTCAGACTGTTTTAAAGCCCAATACGAAGTGTTCTTCTCCGAATACGGGGCTTTGCCATACAAGGAATAACAAGTGTACCCGACGATTGTCCCATCTTCACAAAATTCATAGTATTTCGTGCAGGTTCCGGGCCATGCCGGGCCACCACCGCGCATATCTTCTTCCATAACCCTATTTGAAGCATCGACTCGCACTGCATAGGTATTTGCAGCTTTATATATGCCATGAAGTTCATTAAGATTTACGGAAATCTCACCACATTTGGAACATCCGCAAAGAGATATTGTAATGGACAGAGCCCACGAGTTGATAAGAGACCTATGTAATCTATTCATCATTTCCTATATATGTTATTGATTGTTGATATGTCTTTATCTGTCGGCACGCCGGTGAACATTGTCACCGTGTCATATTCTTCGCCGCCATTCAAGAATATGGGGCCTTTATCCTTATGGTGAACAAACGACAGGAAATAACTATTATAGCCGTATGTCTCTTTCCATCCATAATTGAAATGCAGATACCAACTGTCTGTGATGGCATAAGAATATAATTCCCATGAAGAGTTGGGGTTGTTCAAGTTCTTTTTGTAATGATTGATACGCTCAGATTCAACCTTCAAGCCGTCGACAACCCAGAAATGTCCCTCATTATCAGAATTTACGCCCCTCAAAATGACCGGATGTCCAGCTTCAATGCTTTTGCGGACATCATAGAACTTGTAATCAGTTATTTTGTCGGCACTGAGCCCTAATCTAAGCAGGACTTTTCTTATATCTGAAAAATTGCAGCTGCTTCCACCTTTCCCATATTTCATGTTCAATCGGTCACCGAGTTCCCTAATCAAATCAGCATTTGCACGGCAAAGTTCACAGTTATCTCCACACCAATTATTATGTGGAATCTGTCTGTCCCAGTCAATGTTCAGTTTATTTCTCGTTGCTCCGTTGTATTTAAGTTCAATAGTTGTGGGATATTTAAGCGCAGATAATGCTGTGCCTACGGCAATAGCTCCACACCCTGCAGGAACCTCCGAATCAAACGGACTGCTGCAATACCTGTTGAATGGTAACCGTTGATGCCATGCGGCTGAAGTCATCGGACCTACTGAACCGGAACTCGTCGATTTCTCGGTTTTGTAGGTTTCATTGATGATGGCATCGTCGGACAATAGTGCCATTTTTTGCATTCCTGCAGTAAGTGATTCTATACATAAATTGAAGCCTTCATTGGGTGTCAATGAACCATCGTATCGTCCGGATTCTGCAACAACCCAAATCGGCGGGAGATTGCGGTTTGCTGCAATGATGGAGAATCCACAAGAGTCTGTGTAATTAACAATGTAGAACAAAGGTGAATTGTTGTCGGAAGATTTCGTTTTTATAGGCGAGAATGAATACAAATGCTCTTGATCAACCGTCCTGATAAGAGAGAGCGCAGATACCTTTGTCTTTTCTCCAAAGAAGTCCGTTGCCGCGATTTCTGCAAGTCGAGACGCTTCTTGAACTGTTCTCAGTGGCGGGAGCACTGTGAGTTCATTATTACATGAGGCTGCTTCTTTTTCATCAAAATGTTTGGAACATGACAAGGAAACGAGAATAAGCAATCCGGGAATAAAATTACAGTATCTCATAATATCAAATTTGTAAGGTTTGTCATGCAAATGCAGGAAACGCAATCATTTTCCTCCGACTATGCAAAGATAGTCTTTTTTAGGAAGTTGTCATATAAAAATAAGCTGTCCGAATCATACGACCCGGACAGCGAGAGATAAATCTTCTTAATCAGCAACTTTCTCAAAACGCTTGAACAAAGTGCTTGGAGAAAGGGGATGCTACTCGTCCTGTTCAGTTTCCTGATATGCCTTGAGTAATTTCTCCTGGACGTCGCCCGGAACAGGCTGGTAGTCGGCGAATTCCATGCTGAATGTCGCCGCGCCGGAAGTGAGCGAGCTGAGCGCGGTGGAGTACTTGTACATTTCCGCGAGCGGGACTCGGGCCTTCAGGACGGAGAATCCCTTGTCCGTGTCCATGCCCTCGATGATGGCGCGCCTGTTCTGGAGGTCGGACATGCAGGCTCCCATGTACTCGCCCGGAGTCAGCACCTCGACATTGTAAATCGGCTCCATAATCTTCGGACCGGCGTTGCGGAACGCCTCCTTGAAGGCATTGCGGGCCGCGAGCACGAACGAGATTTCATTTGAATCGACCGGGTGCATCTTGCCGTCATAGACATAGACCCTGATGTCACGCGCAAGGGAGCCGGTGAGAGGGCCCTCGCTCATCTTGTCGTTGATTCCCTTGAGAATCGCAGGCATGAACCTGGCGTCGATTGCGCCTCCGACCACGCAGTTGATGAACTCGAGCTTTCCGCCCCAAGGCAGGTCGAATTCCTCCTTGCCCTTGACGTTCAGCACCATGTCGCGCCCGTCAACCTTGAACTTGTTGGTCATCTCCTGACCCTCAACGATAGGGCAGATGAGCAGGTGAACCTCCCCGAACTGACCCGCGCCGCCGGACTGCTTCTTGTGGCGATAGTTGGCGGCGGCTACCTTCGTTATGGTCTCGCGGTAGGAAATCCTCGGCGCGAACATCTCGATTTCAATCTTGTTCTCGTTGCGCAGTCTCCAGCGCACGATGTTGATGTGCTGCTCGCCCTGACCCTTGAGTATGGTCTGCTTCATTTCCTTGGAGTACTCGACGATGATAGTCGGATCCTCGGCCGAAATCTTGTTCAGAGCCTCGTTCATCTTCTCGTCGTCCTTCTGCTCGACAGGCCTGATGGCCGTGCGGAAGCGTGACTTAGGGAACTTTATGTGTTCATAGACGATTTCCGAGCCAATCTGCGCGAGAGTGGCGTTGGTCCTCGCCGCACGCAGCTTCACCGTACATCCGAGGTCTCCGGCAACCATCTCTCCGACCTTCTCCTTCTTCTTCCCGGCGACGGCATATATCGCCGTAATCCTTTCCTTCTCCCCGTTCTCCGGGTTTTCGAGGTCCTGCCCCTCCGTGAGCTTCCCGCTCATCACCTTGAAATAGGCGACCTCTCCGAGATGCTGCTCGACGGCAGTCTTATATATAAAGAGTGACGTAGGCGCATCCGCCCTGCACTCGACTTCCTTTCCGTCCTTTGTGTGCTCGATGTGCTCGGACGGGGCCGCGGCCACCTTGATGGTGAACTCCATGAGCCTCTTCACGCCGATGTCCTTCTTCGCGGAGAGACAGAAGATAGGCATGATCGAGAGCTGGCGTATTCCGATGCCGAGTCCCTTGCGGATTTCGTCCTCGGTCAGCTCGCCCGTCTCGAAATATTTTTCCATGAGCCCGTCGTCGAACTCCGCGGCCCTTTCTATGAGCTGCCCCCTGAGCTCGTCGGCCTGCTCCTTGAGCTCCGCCGGAATCTCAAGGTCCTCGCGAGTTCCGTTCTCGTCCTTGAAATGATAGTACTTCATCTTGAGGACATCCACGAATCCGTCGAACGCCGGTCCCACGTTCACCGGGAACTGCACGATTACAGGCTTCTGCCCGAATGCCTCCTTGAGCCCGTCGAGGATGTTCTCCCAGTTCGCCTTCTCCCCGTCAAGCTGGTTGATGCCGAGGATTACAGGCATATTGTATTGGTCCGCATAGCGGGCGAAGATCTCGGTCCCGACCTCCACGCCCTGCTGCGCGTTGGCAACCAGAATGGCCGTGTCGCACACCCTGAATGCCGAGACCGCTCCTCCGACGAAATCGTCAGCGCCGGGAGCGTCGATGATGTTGAACTTCGTGTCCATGAACTCTGCGTAGAGCGGGGTCGCGTAGATTGACCTCTGGTTGAGCTGCTCGATTTCCGAGTTGTCGGAAACCGTGTTCTTCGCCTCGACCGTGCCTCTTCTGTCGATGACCTTGCCCTCGTAGAGCATGGCTTCAGATAACGTGGTCTTACCCGACCGGGTGCTGCCGATCAAGACCACATTGCGGATGTCTTTAGTGGAATAAGTCTTCATCTTTTTGAGTGTTATTAGTGTGTTTTCGTTTCCCTGCCCGTGTTTCACGGACGGTAATTGTTGCAAATTTAGAAAATTTATTCACAAAAACAAGCGGATTGCCTATATGTCCTTTGCGTTGTGAAAAAAAATGAATAGTTTTGACAACAATTTTTAGAAGTTTTAATATTTCTTGACGATTGTTGAAATTGAAAAAATCCAGATACGATGAAAATATATAGAGTTTTTGCCATTTTGGCGATGGCGTTATTGCTGTGTGCCCCCTGCGCCTCGGGGCAGTCTTTCAAGGACGGTCTGAAGCAGCTCGGAAAGCGAATCGGCAAGCAGGTCGAGCAGAAAGTGGAGCAGAAGGTTGTCGAGGAAGCCACCAAACAGGTGGAGAAGCAGGTTGACAAGGCCTTTGACAGCATGACGGGGAAACAGAGCGGAAAGAAAAACGAGAAACAGTCTGAGAGGAGCGCCGGAAAGAGCACCGGGGGAAATGCTGACAGGACTGCCGAGAGAAATGACGGGAATACAGCCGGGAAAAGCGCCGGGAATACAGCCGAAAAACGGACGGAGAAGCAGACTTCGAAATCCTCCGCCGGGAAGTCCGCCCGCGACAGACAGCTTGAGCAGCAGTACGAGGCGATGCTCGGACCGGATGCCGGCAAGGATGACGGTGATTCGACGACTCCGGGCGTAAGGCTTCCGAAGGAGCACACCGCGCTCTTCGCCCCTCTCGGCTACCCTGTGGATGCCTCCTGGGGTGTGCAGTCCATCAAGCCGGTGCTGCCTCCGACGGCCGCGGCGAAACAGGTCGATTGGGTCGATAAGATGCCGTATATATTCAATCTTGACAACCAGAGTGCCGTCGAAGAATATCTCCTGCTTCTTCAGTGCGAGGAGGACGGCTACATAGAGCCGCTCACACCGGCCGACCATCGCTACGACAACATCAGAAGCGAGGTCTTCGCCCGTGCCGGGGAATTGAACGCGATGGTGGAGCACTATAATGAACTGCTTGAGGAGTACGACAGCGGCGACCCGCAGTGGGTCATCGCCGGCATTGAAAACAAACTTGCCGCCCTGCTTGGCGGGGAGCTTTACAAGAGAACCATCCGCTCCTCGATTGCACCTCTCTTTAATTTGAAAGGCAATGTCATCACGGAAGAGACGAGGGCATATTTCGCCGCGCACGGGGGCTACGAGAACGCGATTAACGAAAATCTGACCGTCTGGGACCCGCAGCCTGACAAGCAGGGCATCACCACCTCCGTTCCCGGACAGACGGGATTCGTTGTCGATGAGGTTCAGGCCGGCGCCACCGTTGACGTCGATGGCGTGCAGTATGTCCTGCATATCCGCGACAATGGCAGGAACTGCTGGGCCTTTGCCTCTGCACTCTCCACCACTGCCGTCGCAGGCAAGGACATGGTGATTCCTGACTATATATACTATAACGGGAAGAAGTTCCCCGTGGAAAGCATGCGCGGAGGGCTTTTCGACGGCACGACGATAAAGTCCGTGAAGCTTCCGAACACTCTGACGGAGATTTCCAACGCCGTGTTCCGGGGCACTCCGATAACCGAAATCGTCATCCCGGCCTCCGTGAAGAAACTCCAGGGCTCAGTTTTCCAGAACTGCACCAAATTAGAGAAGGTCACTTTCGAGGGCGACTACATGGAGGAGTTCAGCGGCAGTTTCCGGAACTGCACGAGTCTGACGAGCGTGGTGTGCCCGCGCCGGGTCGATATGATCAGCTACGATATGTTCAGCGGCTGCACCAATCTGACGGAGGTCGTGCTTCCCGAGAACATCAAGGAAATCCCCTCCGGCACATTTGAGGGCTGCCGGAAACTGACGAAGGTGGACATTCCTCACACCGTCACCAAAATAGGCATGAGCGCGTTCGGCAACTGCGGGGTGACGGAACTGGACCTCCGCAACGTGACCGAGTTCGAGGGCTTCTGCTTCACCGGATGCAAGGCTCTGAAGAAAGTGATGCTCAGTTCCAAGCTGAAGGATGATTTCCTTACGGAAACATACACCGAGTTTATGGATTGTCCGCTGCTTCAGGTGAAATACGAGAATAATCAATATATCTATCCTGCCGGTATAATATTTATTCCTTAAGTGTCTTTTGGGGCTATATTCATCCTCCAAAATCCATCTTAAGGCGGGGTTGTTATATTAGAGTTATAAAGAAATGTATATGAATAGAAAAATAATAGTCCTTGTGTTCTCGGCGGCAATGATGCTGTCGGCGGCGGCAGATGCGTCGGCTCAGAACAAGCCGGTGATAAAGTCGGTTGATTTCACGCTTCCGGTTCCTAAGCCGGGGGAGTCGCTCTTTGATGCCAGGGAGTTTCAGTTCACCTCGGCCAAGACCGAATACGGCGACCTTGCCCCGAGTGGGGAGATTGCCGTGTATGACCTCGACTGGATCGGTGACTTCAAGACTGACGACGACGGGGACATGTTTTTCCGCGACGGCTTCAGCTACAAGGTTCGCCTCAAGTTCATGGTGAACCCGAACGGGAAATATACGACGGACTATGTCTTCACAGGGAATGATTACTACATTGACGGCTCGCGCATAAAGGCTACGGTCAACGGCATGGACGTCAAGGTGCTCCGCAGCGTTCCCTATTTCATCGGCACCGAGTTCACTGTGAAGGTCGGCGACGGCGGGGCTGGCTCGGAAAGGGCCGTCGCGCAGCGGCAGAAGTCCGACTACGAGCTGAACAAGAACTCTTACCGCGCCTCCCTGAAGGCCTATTCGATTGCCGAGGCCGACGCGGCGAACCCGGACATCAATCCTGTTGACCTGATAGTCATCACCGACCAATACAAGCCTGAGTTTTATGCCGGTTCGCCGGGACACACCGCCTATCTCCATCAGGACTGTATGCGCGTGACAAGGATGATTGTCGATACGGAGGACTGCTATGTTGCCGGTCAGGTCAACAACACCGTCATGGGTCCGTACAACATAAAGGAAGTCTGGCTCAGCGACAAGGTGGATGCGGTTGAGTTTCTGTTAGGAATATGCGGGGCGATGAGCGGAGGAAGAGACGACAAGACGGGCATCTATTATGCGAACTACAGCATGCTCTTCCACTCGAAGCGCACCACGCTTTTCATTCCGGAGGCCGCCGCGCCGGCGATTAAGGCCCGCGTCAGCAGACCGACATGGATGCACAAGCTTCTCTTTACCATAAGGACGTACACAGGCGACGTCTATTCCGCACAGAAGGCGGGCGCGGCGGCGACAAAGCCGTTCTGCACCGAACACGTCTTCACGGACAAGGTCGTTGCTGCGGACAAAATCTGTAAATACGCCGACTGCAAGGTCGGCAACCGCTACTACTATTCCTGCAAGATTTGCGGAGAGTGCGAGCACAACGACAAGCATCTCTTCGGTGACAATGGGCCGCTTACGGGAGCCCCCGAACTGTTGGCGCACTACTACGAGCAGCCGCTCGCCGACGAGCAGGCATACATCGGGGTGAACGCAGCCGGGCATCATGTCTGGTGGTACAGCTGCGTCTGGTGCGGTCATTCCTACGGCTATGACCAGCGGCACATCACGAAACTGGAATGGAAGGGCAGCGGAAACGAGGCCGGCTATCCGCAGTTCTGCCAGGCGATGGCACGCCAGACCGAAGACCGCGAAGAGGAGGCCCGCCTCGTGACGACCGCGCAGCCCGGAATGTTCATCCTTCCGTACAAGTCCGAGGCGAAGACGAGCCCCGCGTTCCAGAGCGTCGTGAACTTCGCGCTGAACGACAACCTGCTGGACGACAATGTCCTCGGAGACGACTACACCGTTCCGATTAACCATTTCCAGCTCCGCTCCATAGCCTTGCGCCTTGCCGAGGAAATGATCGGCGGCGAAGTGAAGGTGAACAAGAAGCTTCGTGCCCGTTTCGTTGACGACTGGTCCGCGAAGCTCGCAACGATAGGCCTTCTCGACGGGCATTTCAGCGGCGAGGACGCTCCGGCGGACACCGCTCCCGCGACCCGTCAGGAAGTGGCGACTATGATTTACAGGGTTCTGCGCTTCATCGAGAGCCAGAAGATTTATTCCTACACGGAGTATGACTCCAGGCTGGACTCCTACGCCGACCGCGGGAGCATAGCCCCATGGGCGGAGGAGGCCGTGGCCTTCATGGACGCGCTAGCTCTTGTGAAGCCGGCGTCGGCGTCATCATTTGCCCCGGACGATGTCTTTACGATTGAACAGGCGATAGAGGTGGCGGAGAAGAGCACCCACGCCCAGCAGCTCGGCTGGTATCAGGCAAGGTCATGGGGCGAGAACACCGGGCGGTACTATTCCGGAAGCCTCAGCACCATCCCTTACGATGGCGGCGGCTGTCACTTCATCTCTCCGGGCGAGCGAATCTGGGTCGTCGGACCGCGCCTCGGCGGTATGTGGAAATTCCTCCCGACAATCGACTGCTACACCGGCCAGCTGCTCTATGTCGACGCCGAATGGTTCCGCCCTGTCCGCCAGCAGGTCTTCACCCGGAAGGGCTCCATAGTCAAGGGCATCCAGTTCCAGGACTACACCGACGGGACCTATATGTGGGACTACGGCTTCTGAGTTTTCATTCCGGTTTTTTGTGGCAATTCATTCCGGTTTTTTGTGGTAACGAATCCAGAAAATCCCAAACTTATGAGGATAAAAATCCCAAACTTATGAGTTCTTGCCATACTCTTCCGCGGCGTGGAGCTTTTCGGCGTGGGCGGCGCGGTAGGCTCCGGGACTCATGCCCACGGCCTCCTGAAAGGCGGCGCTGAAATATTCCGGAGTGCTGAAACCGCAGTCGAGGGCCACGTTCTTGACGGGGAGCGTGGTGTTGCGGAGAAAATACATGGACGAATGAATCCTCAGCTGCTGCAGGTACTGAGCCGGGGCCATTCCCGTGTTCTTCTTGAACATCCGCCGCAGCCATGTATAGCTCATCCCCATCCCGGCTGCGAGTGCTTGAATGTCAATCTGTTCCGAAAGGTGGTTCGCCATGTGCTGCTTCACCGTGTTTATCGCCGTGACAACCCTGTCGTCATTCCTGTTCTTCGTCGCGAGGTTATAGTTTATCAGCGACAGCATGTGAATCACGATGGCCTGCAGCATGGGCATGGTCTGGCTGCACTGGCGTTCAGCGTAGAAGAGCGCCTGCTCGAAAAGGTCCACGAGCGTCGCCGAGAGACCGAGCTCGACCGGCCCCTTCCTGCCGCCGAAGAATCTTTCCACGTCGGAGCGGAAAGTCGGGCCGTTGAATCCTATGTAGTACTCCGTCCATCCGATGTCCCTGTTCGGATGGTATGAGTGCCAGTATCCGGGACGCAGCAGGATGAGGGTGCCGGGCGTTATCACCTTGCTGCCATCGCCGTCCGCGAACACTCCCGTACCTCCGGTGATATAGACTAGCTGGTACTCGGCCAGCCGTCTTCCTCTGTCCAGATTGAACCCGTACCGTTGTGGAATCACCCTCGCGGGGTAGTCCTGCTGAGGGGCGACCTCCTGGTAGCCTATGGTTGAAATGAGGTCTTCGTTCTCGTTCGACACCGTTTCGAAGGAAAGCAGAGAAAACCTGCTTGTGTGTCTGTTAGTGTTCTGAATCATATTCCTATATTTTAGGTGTTCCATTGTGTCAGAAATCTTATTTGATAAGCCCCGAAATCTGTACCAACTAAGTGAAATTATGTGTAAATTTGTCAAAGGCAAAGGGAGAGTGAATCGCCGTGAATGCGTTTGGTTGTCGGTTTTTTCTTCAATTCAAATTTCCGTGCACGGAAACGGAAACAAACTCCTAAAGCCTTGGTTAAAGTTAGATAAAAAATATGATTTTTGACCTTTGAGTGTCAAAAAATATAATTGATAATACAAAACTGGAATATGCCAATGTTTTTCCAACACAAAATTCTGCCATTAGCGATGGCTCTCCTCGCGCTTTCCTGCGCACGGGCGGCCGACGGTCTTGACACGGACGGGCGCGGTCAGGGGTGCTCCCTGTCCTTGTCCCGCGAAGCTTTTGTCAAGTCGTTCATCGACGGCAATTCCGTCAGCTGGTTCAAAGGTGACGCGGTTGCCGTGTTTGGCGGCGAAGGCACGGCGCCGAAGAAGTTCACGGCGAGGGAGAACGGAATGAGTGTACGCTTCGATTTGCAGGAAGGCGAAACCGCCTTTGACATCACTGGGGGGGGCAATTATTTTCTTGTCTATCCGTATTCGGCGGTAGGCTCGGCTGAGGTCTCGTCGAGCGCAATCACCTTGAACATTCCTGCCCGGCAGACAGCCGTTCCGGGCTCGTTCGATCCTTCGGCCGCAGTCTCAGTCGCAGCGGGCTCCGATTGGAACGCCGATTTTCTGTTCCGTAACGCGCACGCTCTCTTCAAGATAACCGTGCCGGAGAATTTCGGCGCGGACATCAATCAGATTCGTATTTCCGCCAACGGAGAGGGTGAGGGCATTGCCGGGGACTTCGTCGTGACATTCGACCCCAAGTCTCCTGCCGTCACGGCCGGGGACGGCTCAGTTCCGGAGGTTGTTCTTGCAGCAGGAGACGGCTCCGTTCTCGCCCCGGGCGACTATTACATAGTGACCGCTCCCGTTACGGTTTCCTCCGGCATCTGCGCGGAGTACATAGGCACTGACGGGAGGGTCTATTTCCGGTACTCCACAAGGGGTATGACATTCCGGCGAAACACTATATATGACCTCGGGACGCCTGTGGAAAAGGCCGGAACGAGCGTTGTCCTCGAACCGAAATACTACACGGAGGGCGTGTCTTATGTCTATGGAGGCCGTGAGAATGTCTTTCCTGCCGTCGTTTCGGACGTGACGGATGCATCGTTCACCTCGCTTCCGGACGGCTGGAGGGCGAGGCTGGAAAAGGACAGGCTTGTGGTCATTCCTGACACGGAGTCTGAAAGGGGAAACTACGAGATACAGCTGTTCGCGTATGCGGAGGGGGCGAAGGCCGACATATATACCTTCCGCTTCAAATATGACCCCGCGCTGATTCTTTACGACGGATTTGACGGCTCGGACATCGACGACCGCTATTGGCGGAGGTTTAATGACCATCATGGAACACTCTGGAGCTGGTTTCAGACCGGAGACGAGGCGCAGTCGCCGGTTGCGGACGGAATGCTGCAGCTGAAGGCCGTCTATGAGGATGGGACCTACAAGACCGGCGCGGTGACGGGGCAGAACCTGCTTGACTATGAGCCTCCGTTCAGGATTGACTGCCGCGCCGCGATGAGCCGCCGGGAAACCGGTTTCTGGTGCGCGGTGTGGACGGTTCCGACCACCGGCTATCAGAACGGAGAGATTGACATTATGGAGGCCGGCAATCACTATACCTCCTCGGACTTCACCTCAAAGATTCACTGCACCTGCCACAGCCCATACACTCTCAACACCCCGTCGAAGCGGTATGATGTCTTCAGACCCGGGCAGGACCAGCCCCAGAGCGGAAGCGCTGTGCTTGACAACCCCAACGATTACCACATCTATTCCGTTGAGGTGACTGACGAGGCGGTCACATGGTATGCCGACGGGGTTCAGATTCATCAGTATAAGAACATCAGGCACACGACCGACGACGACGGGTTCAAGTATGCCGCGGAATCCACCACAAGTTCAGCCGGTGAGACGATTTATCCCAAGGCCAACTATCTCAAGAACTATCCGTTCACGGAAAACCGCTACTTCGCCATATTCGACATCGCCGTCGGCAGCAGTTTCGTCGGCGGGACGAACAAAAAGGACGAGGTGCCTGCCACCGAGGGTTTCAATGCCCAATTTGATATAGACTGGATTAAGATTTCAAAGATAAAATGACGATGAGAAGATTATTTGACACGATAGTGGCTGCGGCCATCATTTCTGCCGCCGCCGTTTCCTGCACAGGGGTTCTTGCTCCGGACTCGGGGCTTATGACAAAGTCTGCGGCCTCTGCATCAGATCAGAACTCGGCCGGGTTCTTGTTCAGGATTGACGCTGACGGGGTCCAGACCTTTGTGCTCGGTCAGACCCGCACCTATGCAGTGACCCGCAAGGGGGTAAGCGCTACTACGGTGGTCGCTCCGGACGGTTGGTCCGTCAAGCTCTCCGAGGCTCAGATAAGCATAACCGCTCCGCATACTGCCGCGACAAAGTCCGCGACGATTACGGACTCCGGCACGGATGTGTCGGTGATTGCCGTTTCCGAGCAAGGCTATGTCACCATGGCAAAAGTGACGACGGAACTCGATGTGACCCAAAGCGTGGATGACCCGTTTGCCACCCTGACGCTCGGAAATGTCGGGGCATATTCTGCGGAGGTGAACGTCGAGGTGCAGAACCAGTCCGAATGGTTCTGGATGCTGAAAGAATCGTCCGAGACCGCTCCTGAGGCGGCCGACCTGAAAGAGGCGAATGCCGGTTCCGACAGCAGGGTGACGCTTTCGACTGAGCCGGAAACCGCCTACACGTTCTATGTCCTTCCGGTAAGCGGCAAGAAGAACGGCAAGGTGGCGAAGATTTCGTTTACAACCACTGCCGTGACATCCTATTACGAGGCATGGGAGGCCGGCAGGGAAATCAAGGTAGGTTCGAGGACCTATAGCAAGGCCAATAACGGCAAGGCCATGTTCATCACCGGCAACAAAGAGCAGCAGATTAACGGCGACTGGGTAAACAACGGAACCTATGGGATTTTCTTCATCGACGAGGGGTCGAGCGCGTTCTTCGATAATACCGTTTACACCAAGCCTGTAATCGTCATCGGCAATGTTCCCGGCACCCGTCCTGCCGTTAAGATGAATAAGAACATTTTGGTTGTGGGGGCAGACCTCGCCTTCAGGAATGTGAGAGTGGAGATGGCTGACGGCGTCGGTAAAATGATATCCGGCAATCAGGCGATGGGAAGGATGGTACTTGAGGACTGCCGCGTGGATTTGAAGTATCCGCTGCTTAACAGATATTCATATAGTTCCAACACCGGCGACATGGAGGGTGTGGAAATCCTCGACTGCGATGTTCTCGTTGACTGGGCGTCGGACAACAACACGGAACCGTTCCTCATAACCGCCCATGTCGGCGGCTCTGACTGCGGAGACCTGACAGTCAGAAACAATGTCTTCTGGAGCGCTTCAGGAAAGAAGGTGTTCCATCTGTGTTCGAGCCAATACGACGGAACCGCAAAGTTCGGCGATGTGGTTCTCCGTAACAACACTTTCTATAATCTGAACAACGGAAAACTTTCGTCATCGCCACAAAGGGACAGGGCTCTGATTCGCGCCTCGTCTGTCGGAAGCTTCGAGACCGGAGGTAACATTTTCTATGACACGGCGCCTGAATCCAAGGATGTCGCGGACAGGCCGCACTTCACGCTTCTGTATGCCGGCGGAATGACTGTAGCGGAATTGCAGGCGGCGACGACGGCGGCCTCTAAGAGCCTGATTAACATTGCCGAGAACTGTTATCTGAAAGGCACAGACGGCGCTGACTGGAATGCCGGGCTGACGAGCCTGATAAAGTGGAAGGACGGAAGCTCTTACACGGTGATAGACTCATGGACCAACCCTTTCAAATCCGAGAATGCGGAGACCGGGAAGTTCGTCACTACGAATGCCTACAGCGAATATGGAGCACAGAGGAAATAATCGTAAAACATACAAACTGACATAATGAAACACAGAATTACAGCAATCCTTGCGGCGGCCCTCGCACTCATCTCATGCGGAAGGGCGGCAAAGAACTCGGACTACTATGTCTGCGCCTACATCTGGCCTTCGTGCCACGACGACTCGCTTGCCCGCGAGCTCATCTGGCCGGCAGGAGAGGGCGAATGGGAAATCATCAACCGGGCCGACGCTCGCTTCCCGGGGCACTACCAACCACGCGAACCGCTCTGGAAGGGCGACCGGGACGATGATCCGGTTGTCGTTGAGAAATGGATAAACACCGCCCTCGAATACGGCGTGAATACCTTCGTCTATGACTGGTACTGGTTCCATAACTACCCTTTCCTTGAGGAAGCTCTCGACAACGGTTTCCTGAAGGCTCCTTCCAACGAGAAGATGAACTTCTACATCATGTACGCGAACCACGAGGTCACGAATCTCTGGAATCCCTACACCAACACCGACACCAAGACGCTCACCTTCGACCCCCGCATCGACTGGGCTCAGTGGAAGGTCATCGTGAACCGCGTCATAACCCAATATTTCACGCGCCCTAACTATGTGAAGATTGACGGATGCCCCGTGTTTTCCATCTGGGACCTGAATCTTTTCGCTGACGGCTTCGGCTCGATGGAAGAGGCAGGAAAGGCAATGGCGTATTTCCGCGACGAGGTGAAAAAGGCCGGATTCCCGGATCTGCATCTCCAGCAGTGCGGCGGCAACTGGAAACGGAGCGCATCCGAGGCTGCGCACGTCAAGAAGCAGATGGAAGTCTTTGAAATCAAGTCTTTCGCGTTCTACAACATGGGCGGGTTCGACACCGACTACATCCGGCACGGCATGAACGGAATCAGGCTGCGCGAAGACTGGGCAAAGGAGTACGGGCTTCCCGTGTTCCCGACGGTTTCAGTCGGCTGGGACAGCACGCCTCGCTTCCTCGATGAGGGGGCAGACAAAATCACCTGCTGGAACCACACTCCTGAGGCATTCGCCTCTTTCCTTCAGACAGCTAAAGAATGGGCGGACGACCATGCTGCCACGCAGCCTAAGTTCATCATGCTGAATGCGTGGAACGAGTATGTGGAGGGCAGCTATCTCCTTCCTGACCGGCGTGACGGCTTCGGCTACCTTCAGGCCGTGCGTGACGTGCTTGACGGCAAATACGAAAACAGATAAAACAACTGCATAATGAAAACTTACGGAACACT
This sequence comes from uncultured Bacteroidales bacterium, assembly GCA_934725015.1. Taxonomy (GTDB): domain Bacteria; phylum Bacteroidota; class Bacteroidia; order Bacteroidales; family UBA932; genus Cryptobacteroides. Next base: position 161,609 of record CAKVAS010000001.1, on the reverse strand, counting down.
TAAAAAAATCGTCCCGCTTCTTGCGCTCGTCCTGGCGGCCGCATCCTGCAGCACGTCTGATTTGGACAAGAGGCTTGACGGACTTGACGGGAGAGTGACGGCCATTGAGGACTATGTCTCGAAAATCAATGACAATGTCACCGCCGCGAATGCCCTCTACCGCAAGAATGTCCTCATAACGGACTACAAGGCGACGGATGGCGGTTATGAGCTCACGCTGTCCAGCGGGGAGACACTGAAGATTACCTTCGGCGACAAGATGGACGGCAATGCCCCGATTATCGGTGTCGAAGGCGGGAAATGGGTCATCTCGACCGACGGCGGAGATGAGTTTACGGAAATCGAGGGAACCGAGCCTCCTGGAAATCAGGACGGCAAGACCCCTATGGTCAAGGTTGACAAGTATGGTTTCTGGATTATTTCAGCCGACGGCGGGCAGAACTGGACCCGCATACTGAATGAAAAAGGGGATCCTATCAGCGCGAAGGACGGAAAGTCCATGGGCGGTGAATACAATTTCTTTTCAAGCGTCAGCTACAACAAGGAGACGGGAAATCTGGACATCGTCATGGTTGGAGGAGCCAAGCTCTCGATTCCCGTCAAGAAGGGTTCCTCTGTGACGCCGCGTTACTACTACGACGGCATATATGCCTTCGCCGGGAAGGAAGTCAGCTTCCCAGTGGAAATGACCGGAGTCGATAACGCCGTGTGGACTTATGTGCCGGAGGGCTGGCGCGCACGGCTTGAGGACGGCAGTCTCGTCGTCGTGGCTCCGGAGGACGGTAAGGCCGGGAGCTATACGCTTGAGATGCTTGCATTCACGAATGCCGGCGACACTACTCCTTACAAGTTCACCTTCACATACGACCCTAAGCTGATTTTCCGCGAGGATTTCAGCGGGGCGGAACTTGACGAGAGGTACTGGAGCCGCTACAAGCATGGCGAATATACCTCTGAGTGGGATATGTATCAGGAGGGCGATCCGGAGCAGTCTTTCCAGAAAGACGGGCTGCTGACGATGCTTGCCGTGAAATATGGTGACACATACAGGACAGGTGCCGTGCACACGAGGACGAAGATGACTTTTGAACCTCCGTTCAGGGTTGACTGCAGCGCGCGCTTTACCCAGATGGCGGACGGCGTCTGGTATGCGATATGGATTTGCCCGGTGAAAGGTTATCAGTTCGGCGAGATTGACATTATGGAGAAATCCAACTTCGGAACCATGACGCAGCACACCGCTCATAACCCATACACCCTGAACTGCACGAGCATAACTCAGGATCAGAAGAACTCCGGAAAAAGCTCCATTTCCGTGAGCGGCCAGTTCAACACCTATTCCGTCGAGTGCCGGGAGGATGCCGTGGTCTTCTTCGTGAACGGGCAGGAGGTCTATCGTTACAGAAACATCCCGCATTCGGAGAGCGATCCGGCATACCTGAAGCTCAATGAGAATGAGCGGCCTTATTATATGCAGAACTTCACTTTCCCGGAGCAGTCATACGCGATTCTTCTGGACATTGCCGTCGGAGGAAACTTCCCGGGATGCGCCATAAACGACGAGGAACTTCCGGGACAGTTCGACGTTGATTGGATAAGCGTGAGCAAACTTTAGAAAAGAAAAAATAACATAATACGATATGAAAAACATTTTTAAACTGATAATCGCTTCGGTCGCGGCCGCATCGCTGTTCGCCTGCACCGACAATTCCGGACTTGAAGAACGGGTTAATGATCTCGAGGGGCGCGTGACGGCCATTGAAAATGTGCTTGACGCATTGAATGACAATGTCGCGGCTCTTCAGGCGATTGCCGAGGGCAAGACTATAAACAGCGTGACTGAAAAGGACGGAGTCTATACCATAACTCTCTCGAACGGTGAGGAACTTACGCTCACGCAGGGATCTGTCGGTATGGGCAAGGCTCCGATTCTTTCAATAGACAAGGACGGCTGGTGGATGGTGGACTATCAGGACGGTAAAGGCCCGCAGTATGTCACGTCTGAGGGGGAAAAGGTCCTCGGGCGCGGATCTGACGGCGTGACTCCGAAGTTCAGCGTCAGCAAGGACGGCTACTGGACTGTGAGCTACGACGGCGGCCAGACTTGGGCTGACGTCCTTGACGAGAACGGCTCCCGTGTGCTTGCCGTTGCAGAATCCGGCGGCGAAGACTCCTATTTCGCTGACGTGACCTACACAGATGAGGCTCTCATCCTCACGCTCAAGAACGGACAGAGCTACACGGCTCCTGTAGTCGGGGGCTTCCTGTTCAAGATAAACGGGGTTCCGGACGGTGACGTCACCTTCAAGGGCGGCGAAAAGAAGACTTTCGGCATCGAGCAGAAAGGCGTTGCCTACACTACGGTCATGCGTCCCGAAGGCTGGAACGCATGGCTTACGGAGTCCATCCTCACGGTGCAGGCCCCGGCCGCCGCGTCCGCTGACACAAAGGCCGTCATCGCCGACTCCCGCAAGGACGTTTCAGTGATTGCAGTTTCCGAGGCCGGTCATGTGGCAGTGGCTAAGGTGCGCGTCTATGTTGACGGACAGAGCACCGTTGACGACCCGGCAGCCGGCATCCGGCTTCTGGAGGCGGCTCCTACAACACTCAAGTTCAGCATTATCCTTGAGAATGCCAGCAGCTGGAAATATATGCTGCTTCCGTCTTCCGACCCTGCTCCTTCACGTGCGGAAGTGATTGCTTCCGGCACCGACGGCGGCGCGGAGACTCAGATTATGTTCGACAAACTGAACGCCGAGACATCCTACACTCTCTATGTCGTTCCGGGCAACGCCTCGGGAGACGGGCCTCTGGCGTCCTGCGAGGCTTCAACCACTGCATTCAGCAATCTCTACGAGGCTTGGCAGGCCGGAATGGACGTCAAGATCAACGGAGTTGCCTACAACAAGTCAGCCTACGGCGAGGCCACGCTCATCGAGAGCGACGGCCCTATTGCCGGCAACGGCGTCTATTTCATCGCTGACGGCGTAACGGCCACCCTCCCGTCAAGCGACACTTTCAAGGGCTCTCTCATCGTCTGCGGAAACACGGCCACTCAAAGAAGCGCGTCTGTGGTATTCAGCGGCGGCGCTCTCTTCAAGATGGGCGACGAGCCGGCTGAAAAACATGTAGTCGCATTCAGAAATGTCAATCTGGGGATTAAGAACACTGCCTTCCATTTCGTGAACACTGCAATAGAGGGACTGGGAAGCTTCGTCATCGACGGCTGCTACATCAACCTTGAGGAGGACATCCTGTGGAGAGAGAAGACCGTGCAGACCCTCCGGAACTTCACAATCGTGAACTGCGACATACTCGTGGCCAATAACAAGGACAATCGCGGACGCGCGATAATCCAGACATGGAACGGAAATGACCACAAGATGGGCACGTTCACGGCAAGGAACAATGTCGTGTGGAGCAAGGCCGAGGAGCAGATTCCTTTCTATTTCATTGACTGCAAGTTCGGATCCGGTCTGCCTTGGGAAAGCATTACAATGGAAAACAACACGTTCTATAATGTCGGAAGTGACAAGACAGACTGGTTTACACGTGCCGTCATTTCCGTCAATACGGTCAGCGGTGACATAATTGTCAGGAACAACCTGTTCTATCAGTCAAAGCCTGTGAACAAGGGCACGAACGGCGAACGTCTCGGGGCATTTGTCGCAGTGCGCGGTGAGAACTTTAACCCTGAAGGCAAGGTTCAGACCGGCGGCAACTGGTCATGGTATCCTCAGACCTGCTTCCTTGCGACCAAAGACAATAAATATTGGTATGGCAATCAGGACAATTCCTTCACGGGAGACAAGTTCAGCACAGGCTGTGACCTCGGCGTCAAGATGAACGGAAATACGGTCGAGTCCATGGACGAGCCGTTCGAGAGTGCGGACGTCGAGACCGGAACATTCGTGAAGAAGGCGGCCTTTGCCGACAAGGGAGCATCACGTTAGTCCGTAAAAACTGAAGAAAATGAAAGCTTTAACAAGAATATCCATAATGGTCTGCGCACTGCTCTGCCTGGCTGTCTCCCTTTGGGGACAGTCGGGCCGGGTGACCGTGCGCGGAACCGTCAGCGACAACGCGGGACCCCTGCCGGGCGCGACTGTCTATGAGAAAGGCAATATGTCCAACGGCTCTGCGACCGGTGCGGACGGAAAATATTCCATTTCCGTGCCCTCGGACGCGACCATAGTCATCTCATGCCTCGGTTACGCCGATGTGGAGGAAAAGGTCGGCGGCCGTCCGGTCATCGATGTGAAGATGAATGATTCTGCCGAAACGCTTACGGCCGCCGAGGTCGTGAGCGTGGGATATGGTTCCGTGGCGAGGCGTGACCTCACCGGTTCCGTCGGAAAGGTGAACATGGATGAAATCATAAAATCCACTCCGATGAACTTCGACCAGGCTCTTGCCGGCCGTGTCGCCGGAGTCGTCGTCACCACATCCGACGGACAGGTCGGAGCCGAAGCCAACATCGTGATTCGTGGAAACAACTCCCTCACCCAGTCGTCGGCCCCTCTCTATGTCATAGACGGATTCCCTACCGAGAGCTCATTCGCGTCGTCAATCAGCCCGGCGGACATCGAGAGCGTCGATGTGCTCAAGGATGCATCCGCATCGGCAATTTACGGAGCCCGGGGAGCTAACGGCGTCATCGTGATAACCACGAAGCGCGGCTCGCAGGGAAAACCAAAGGTGAATTTCTCCGCGTCCTGGACGGGCGGGAAGATTGCCAACAAGGTGGATTTGCTCAACGGCTATGAATTCGTGCGTCTCGATGAGGAATATGCCCAGGGCACGACCGGCTCACATTCCGGCTACTTTACCGGCTATGACGCCACCGGAGCATACGACTACGACTACTATTCGCTGAAGGATTATGAAACACAGCCATACGTCGATTGGCAGGATCAGGTCTATAGAACCTCGTTCTCCCAGAACTACAATGTCTCGGTGAGCGGAGGAAGCGCGAAGGCAGACAATCTCTACAATGTCAGCTTCAGCGCCCTCGACCAGAACGGTATTCTCGTGGCCTCGGATTTCCAGAGATACTCGGGCAAGGTGAACTTCACACAGAACTTCGGGGAAAAGGTAAGTCTCGACGTGATAGGGAGCTTCTCCCGTGCGACGACAAACGGAACCCAGCCGGCCTCGTCGAACCAGGCGACGACCGTTTCTTCGTACCTTCTCTACTCTGTGTGGGGATTCCGTCCTGTCCGTCCGCTGCGTTTCGGCCCGATCAACGACGCCTTCGTGAACGAACTTGTGGATGAGGAAATATCCAATCCTGACGCCTTCCGCTTCAACCCGGCGGCTAATGTGCGCAATCAGTACCGCAAGGTCGTGAGGGACTACCTCAACGGAAGCGCTGCGCTCAACTATGAGATAATCAAGGGACTCAGGCTCCGCATCTCCGGAGGCTACACGCTCTCCAAGAGCCGCAACGAGCAGTTCAACGGCTCCAATACCATGACCGGACACCCTGCATTTCCGCTCGGCTACGGTCCTAATGCCCAGATTCTTTGGGACGAGACGCAGACTTGGCTGAACGAGAACACCCTCAATTTCGACAGGACATTCGGCCTCGACCATCATTTCCAGGCACTCGTCGGAGTCACTTTTCAGGGCGAGACCACGACCCATCAGGGAGTCGGGGCGCACCACATACAGTCCGAGCAGCTCGGGCTTGAGGGAATGAACACCGGTGAGTATCAGGCGATAGAGCCGTACAAGTGGCAGTGGATGCTCGCTTCCGGACTTGCCCGCGTGAACTATAACTACAAGCACAAGTACTACGTGACCGCATCGTTCCGTGCGGACGGCTCCTCAAAGTTCCCTAAGAGCAACCGCTGGGGATTCTTCCCTTCGGCCAGCGTCGCGTGGACATTCACGAACGAGGACTGGATGAAGGGTCTGAGCTGGTGGAACAACGGAAAGATCCGTTTCTCATGGGGAGAGACCGGAAACAACAGGACATCGACCCCTTACGACTACTACACGCGCTTCCTTTCCCTTCCGGGAAACAACAACAATCAGGACTATGTCCGCGACGGGCAGACTGTCTCCGGATATTTCCGCTACAATATGCCTAACGAGGACCTGCGCTGGGAGACCACCGAGCAGCTTGACCTCGGACTCGACCTCGCGTTCCTCGACAACAGAATCTCCATCACTGCGGACATCTATCAGAAGAACACCCGCGACCTGCTTCTTCAGGCGACGATGCCTTCCTCTTCCGGATATGAGAACGCCATGATCAATGTAGGTTCTATACGCAACAGGGGACTTGAGCTCTCAATAAATGTCGTCCCTGTACGCGCTAAGAACTTCACATGGACATCCACCTTCAATTTCGGAATGAACAACAACACCGTGACAGGACTCTCGATGAACCAGACGACGCTCATCTCCACGGTTTACTGGAATGACCGCTACTCGTCGCAGACCCCGTATGTCACCAAGGTCGGGATGCCGACCGGTCTCATGTACGGCTACCGCTACCTCGGAACCTACAAGTACGACGAGTTCACCAACGGAACTCTCCTCAAGGAGGGAATCCCTTACCTTGAGAGCATGACCAGAAGTTCCGTCAGGCCGGGTGACCCGAAATACGAGGACGTGAACGGCGACGGCATCATCAACGACGCCGACAGGACCGTCATCGGAGTGGGACAGCCGCTGCACACCGGAGGATGGAACAATACCTTCAATTTCTACGGCTTTGACCTCAGTGTCTTCTTCAACTGGAGCTATGGCAACAACATCCTCAACGCCAACCGCCTGATGTTCGAGTACTACGACGGCTCGCAGCTCAACCAGTTCGGAACCATGCGCAATGCCTGGTCGCTGGAGCGCAACCCGCAGAGCGACATCCCGCGCTCCGGGGCGAGGGGCATGGAATACTACTCGTCGCGTGTTGTCGAGGACGGTTCTTTCCTTCGTATGAAGACCCTCACGCTCGGATACACGATTCCGGACAAGCTTCTCAAAAAGGTGAAGATTTCCTCACTGCGCGTCTATCTCACGGGCGACAACCTGTTCACCATCACGAACTATTCCGGCCCGGATCCTGAGGTTTCGACGAGAAACTCGGTGCTGACGCCGGGTTTCGACTGGTCGGCATATCCGCGCGCAAGGACAATCACGGGAGGAATCTCACTCACATTCTAAGGAGGACACGTTTATGAAAAGGATAAGAAACATATTTGTCGGATTTTCGGCCGCTCTGCTTCTCGGAGGCTGCAACCTTCTGGACGTGAAGCCGAACATCATCACGGAGGAGACCTTCTACACCTCCTCCTCACAGGCGCAGCTGGCTCTCAACGGAGTCTATGGAGTCCTGAACAGCTGGCAGCTCTACGGCTGCAACCTCATTCTGGACCTGAACTACAACAGCGACATCGTGCAGTACATGTCCACGACCAACTCCACTATGAAGGGCGCGTGCTTCGAGATTGACGCCAATTCGGACGACGTCTATCAGACCTGGACATGGCTCTACAAGGGAGTGCGCAACGCCAACGCTTTTCTCGAAAACATCGAGGGAACTGACTTCGACCCGGAAGGGAAGATGGAGGCTCAGGCGAGGTTCCTGCGCGCATACTACTACTTCATCCTCGCGCAGAACTACATCAATGTCCCTCTCCGTTTGAGGGCCATTGACTCCTACAGCGACGTGAAGTGCCCGGCCACTCCTCAGCTTGAGGTGATGCAGTTCGCGGCTTCCGAGATGGAGAAATGCCTTGAGACCATCACCGACGACCTGACATACGCACCGTCCGACGTGACCAAGACCACCGTCGAAGGCATACTCGCCAGGGTCTATCTCTACATGGCCGGCGAGGCCGTCAGCGGCACTACCGAGGCTCAGAAGCATGAATACTTCGGCAAGGCCGCCGACTACGCGAAGATGGTCATCGAAAGCGGCAAGCATCAGCTGAACCCGGACTACAGTCAGGTGTTCATCAACATGATCGGAGACAAGTACGACAAGGAATACCACGAGTCCATGTGGGAGGCCGACTTCCTCGGAGACCGTTCCTCTCCGGACTACTACGGCAACAGCCGCTGGGGCGAACTGAACGGCCTGCGCAGTTCCAACTCGGGAACGAACTACTCCGACATGAACGCCAACTTCGCATACGGACTGTTCTGCAACACGATAAGGCTGTGGGACATCTACATGAAGGAAGACCGTGTGAGACTTGAGAAGAACCTGTCCTATGTTACAGACAAGCGTCAGGAATGGACGCTTCCGCCGTACCACTACAACGGCACCGGTGAGGAGGGCTGGCTCTATCCTTACGGCGGCGACCCTAACGACACCCGCAAGCTCGTGGCAGGGATAGACAAGACCCCTTACTACACCTCGGGCGCACAGATTGCGAACAGGAACTCGACAAATGAGGACCCGACCTACAACCCGGGCAGCCGCTATTGCGGCAAGTTCCGCCGTGAAGTCCAATACGAGGGAAGGAAGAACTTCAAGTGCATCTGGTGCGGAATCAATGTCCCGCTGCTTCGTTACTCCGATGTCCTGTTGATGTATGCGGAGGCCATGTGCGAATATAACGGTGCCCCTTCGGAGGAACTGTATAACGTGATTCTCCCTATCCGTGACAGGGCCGGAGTCGCCACTGAGCCGTTCGCGAAGTACTCTACATTGGAAAAATTCCGTCAGTTCATCCGCAACGAACGCGCACGCGAGCTCTGCTTCGAGGGCCTTCGCAAGTTCGATCTTCTCCGCTGGGGAATCTACCTCGATTCGATGAACGAGGTCGCCTCCCTGGCCGTGACTGACTCCAAATGGGGGACATCGACGGCAAAGAACTATGTCACGCTTGTCGATCGTCTCGGAGAAAAGAACAACTGTCTGCCGATTCCGTCCCTCGAACTGGCGGTAAACACTGAACTGAAGCAAAATCCTCTTTGGTAAACCATGATTATGAAAATGAATACATTACAAAATACAATTCTTGTCCTGCTGGGATGCGCCGCGCTTGCTTCCTGCTCCCAGCAGAACATCGTGACTCCGGTGGATTTCTCCGTCAGCCTCGACGGGGACAATGTCTATCGTCCCGGGCAGCCGGTTCACTTCAAGTTCTCCGGCGATGCGGACTATATGGTTTTCTACAGCGGAGAGAAGGGACATGAGTTCCGCTACCGCGACCGGACGTCAGTTCCTATGGAGGATGTGACGAATGTCACGTTGAACATGGAATATATGATGAACTGGGGCTGGCAGGGGCAGAGAAGCTGCCTTGATGTCTATGTCTCAAAGACGTTCCCCGGACTTCTCGGCACAGAGGGGGACTTGGAAGCGAACGGAAAGGCGGACAGGGAGACAGTGAAGAAAATGGTTGAGGGCATGACGGCGGACGGAGAAATGGAAGGGTGGCAGAAGCTGGAGTTCGACGACATCCATGCGATTCGTGAAACGATATATAAGCACAGCTATGACATCACTGATTATAAGGACGATTTCTGCCTGGCAATCCACTGGCATCCTAACACGCTGAACTTCACCCGCAACCAGGCCACCTACTACATCAACGGAAACATAGTGATGACCCACAGCGGGGGCGAGAAAGTCGTGACGGACCTCTCCGACATCGAGCTGAACCACATCGTGATGAATGAGCAGGATCCTCCATACCTCGGGAAGAACCCGCTGCGGAGAGGGGACACGACATCCGTGGCCACCTGCCATTTCGACAACAGCCGCTACACCATATTCTGTGAGGGCACGAATCCTCATTTCCTGCCGTACGAGATAGACGTGTGGATATTCTCCCGAATCATGCCTCTGAACTCGGTCGTCAAGGACAGCGGAAAGCACATCAAGAACATGATGAACCCCATCTATGACTATGAGTACACCTACAGCGAGCCGGGTACCTACAAGGCCGTGTTCCACGGTGTGAACGACAACTACCAGGGACATTCCGAGAGCGTCAAGGAGGTGACGGTCATCGTGGCGGACGACCCTGTCTTCAAGGAATGACGGGTGTCCCGCGGAAAGAAGCATCAAAATCATTAACCACATAAATGAATCAACGATTATGAAAAAAGAAAACTACATTGCTCCGGAATTCCTCGTCGATGAACTGAGGACGGAAGCGGGCTTCGCCCAGTCGGGGGGGGCAGAAAACGAGGCTTATGACTATGAAAAATTCACCTGGTAAACTATGTTGTCATGAAAAGAGTATTCAGATATATGATTATGTCGGCTGCGGCCGTTGTGGCCGTGGCCTGCGCCAAGGAAATTGTTGAAACGGCGAATCCTTCGGGAGGAAATGAACCCGAGGGTGAGGGAGTGACCTTCACCGCGTACATTCAGGACGACGAGGTTCCTGCGTCACCGTCGGCGACAAAGGTGGCGATTGACATTGACGAGACTGCGGGAACGGCCAAGGTGTCGTTCACGGCGGGGGATGTCGTCGCCGTTTCCGCACAAAGGATGGGCACTGACGGAAAAACGGAGACCATCGTTGACCGCATTACACTCAAGGCTGAGAATATAAATGCCGACGGCTCGGCAACTTTCGAGTCAAAGATTGTTCCGGCTGATGCGGAGACTTATCTGGCTTATTTCAGCGACAAGAACACGTTGAGCTATTTTGAATGGCCATCGAAAGTTTACACAAATGCAAAAAAAGATGGGTATGATTTCATCGAAATTGCCGCCGGGAGGATTCCTCACGCTGCGTTTGCCAGCTGCGGCAGCGACAGGAAGCTGTCCTTCAGGAATATGCTGACGCTTCTCAAGTTTCAGACAGAGACGACGGGCGTTTCTTCCGTGGAGTTCAAGGGCAACAATGGTGAGAATGTCATCGGAATGCTGGTCGGAAACTACAGTACCGGCGCAGTGAGCCTCACGTCATACCAGCCAGAGACGAATTGTTTCCCTGTTGCTAAGGCCAATGTCGCAGCTCCGAACACGGACTGCTACATCGCGCTTGCTCCCGGCGTAACCCTGTCCAAGGGATTCACGATGACGGCATACGACGCTTCCGGCAAAGTCCTCTTCGCCTCGAAGTATGACAAGTCCTTCACGACGACGGCCGGCAAGCTTTGGGACTTCGGCAAGCTCGAAGACCATCAGATGACCCCATACGACCTCTGGCAGGCCGGCTACGACCTCGAAATCGGCGGCAAGACCTACAACAAGGCGGAGTATCCTTTGACTGTCACTCATGTGACTAAGGATAAGACAAATGTAGTGGTCAGAGGCTCTGGAGTCTGGTTCATAGACTCTGATGCATCAGTTTCTGTAGCCGGTTACCATGACGGTTCCGTCATTGTCGTCGGAAATACTGTCGGAGAAAGGTCAAAAATCAGCCTTGTCGGTTCATATACTCGTGGAGATGAGACTCGCGAACACCATGTGGTCGCATTCAAGAATATGGCGATTGAATCAACTTCCGGCAGTGAATTTCTTATGGGTACGACTGAACGTACTCCTAACGAGAAAGGCACGGTGGTGATAGATGACTGCTTCGTGACTTTGAACAAGAGTTTCCTCAAATGCGACAATAATAATGGTAACAGGGGAACTGTTGCCGGTCTTACGGTTGTGAACAGCGACATTTGTGTCACGGCAAGCGATAACGCCTTTTTCAACACTTGGAACAGCAGTTGGGATTCAAGTTTTTCCGAGCTTAGCCTGATTGCAAAGAATAATGTCATCTGGAGCAATGAGGGACACAAACTGTTTTTCCTTGTTGCCGGATATGATGGTGGGTCAGGAGTCTGGCCGTTCAGTACGCTGGTGCTCGAAAACAACACCTTGTATAATGTTTACACGGGGGTTCCGAATGACGCTGCCAATGCAGGGCGTTTCGCTCGCTTCAGTCTCGGTCTCGTCACTGCGGACAAGATTCCAAGCAGCAATTTCAGTGTCAAGAACAATATGTTCTACACTTCTGAGGCGACTTCAACTGACCGTTTCTTCTCGGTATTGAAAATCAAGAGCGAGACCTGGGCTGAAGCCAAGGTGAAATCAGCAAATGCGGCGTCCGGAAACTGGAGTGACCACCATCAAATAGCGTTCTGCTCCTGGAATGCTCCTAAAGACTATGAAGATCAGTCGTATTGGAGATATTCAATCACTTGGGTTAACAACACAGGCGAGACCAAGACCGAACCGTTCGAGTCCTTCGACCTGACGACCGGCGCGTTCAAGATGAAGTCCGGCTACACTCAGTACGGAGCGCAGAGATAGGGGCGCGCGATAACATTTAAACACAGTCTATGACGAAAAAGTCGATAATGACGTTTGCGGCGACACTGACGGCACTCCTGCTGTCAGTGCCGTCTTTTGCCGGGGACGGGTCGCGGGAGACCCTGCCGCTGGTTCCTTATCCCCGGAGCGTTGAAATTCACCGGGGCACTTTCGATGCGGAGGGGGCGGAGGTCGTGTGCCGCTCGCTCACTCCTAAAGAGACTGCGGCGGTTGAGGGCTTTGCGGAGAACCTTTCGGTCATTTCCGCGAAGCGCGGACGGGGCAGAATCGTGTTCGACCGGGATACGACGCTTGCCGCCGAGGCGTACAGGATTGCCGTGGGACGGCGTTCCGTCGAGGTGTTCTCGTCCTCATATTCAGGAACTTTCTATGCAATCCGTACTCTTCAGCAGCTTCTTCCCACGGGAATCTATGGCACGGGGATAATGAAGGCCCTGTCGCCGGAGGGGGAGAAGCGGCATTTCGCGCCCGGGTCGGAGCACGCGGCCGTGAAGGACGCCGCCCTCGTGCGCTGCGGAGAGGGCGAATACGGGGACTTTAAGATTCCGTGCATGGAGATTGAGGATTCGCCCCGATTTGCCTACCGAGGGGCGGGACTGGACTGCTCGCGGCATTTCTTCACCGTGGAGAGTGTCAAGAATTTCCTGCGCGTGATGTCGTTCTACAAGATGAACCGTTTCCACTGGCACCTGACCAACGATGCCGGGTGGCGTGCGGAAATCCGGAAATATCCCAGACTCACTGCAGAGGGCGCTTTCAGGAACGGGATAATGACCTCGCACGTGAAGGGACTCTACCGGGGAGGGCGGTACGGCGGCTACTACACGCAGGAGCAGATGCGCGAGATTGTGCGCTATGCCGACTCCCTCGCGATTACCGTGGTGCCTGAGGTCTGCCTCCCGTCTCACATAGAGTCGGCGCTTGTCGCCTACCCCGAGCTCGGCTGCACCGGAGGACCCTATCAGCTGCGTAACAAAATCGGGGTCTATCCCGAGATTCTCTGTGCCGGCAAGGAGACGAGCTATCAGTTCATAGACGACGTGCTCGGGGAGCTCTGCGAAATTTTCCCCGGCGAGTATTTCCACATCGGAGGGGACGAGTGTCTGAAGACCCGGTGGGAGGAATGCCCTCACTGTCAGGCGAAAATCAGGGAACTCGGACTTGAGGACAGCGGAGAGTGGAAGGCTGAGAACTATCTTCAGAACTATCTGACCCACAGGGTGCAGGAGATGCTTGCAAGGCGCGGGAAAAAGCTCATAGGTTGGGACGAGATTATCGAGGGAGACCTCGGACCCGGGGCGACGGTCATGTCGTGGCGCGGCACAAAGGGAGGCATCAAGGCCGTTTCCAAGGGGATGGAGGTGGTCATGGCTCCGACCGACCACTGCTACCTCGACTACATCCAGTCCGACTTCCCCGACATCGAGCCGCCGTCCATCGGCTATTGGCTTCCGTTCGAGAACGCCTACGACTTCGACCCGACGGAGGGGATAGCCCCTGAACGGCAGTCCCTTGTCAAGGGCGTGGAGTGCGAGCTCTGGACGGAGTTCATAGTGACTGAGAACCACCTGCACTATATGATGCTTCCGCGCCTTCTCGCGGTGAGCGAGGTGCAGTGGTGCGCACCGGAGTCCCGTGACATTGAAAGGATACGCGATGTCGTCGTTTCGGCTCATTTCCCGCTGCTCCGCAGTCAGGGGTATGTGTATTGCAGGGCGATTGAAAGGTAGTGTTTTATTGTGTAAATTTATGTTTATGATGCGGCGGATAGTGACATTTTTGGTGGTGCTGGCGGCAATGACATTACCTGTGTCGTTGCCTGCGGAAGATGGTTTCGACTGGAGGGGCTTCCTCGGGCAGTACGATATGCTGTGGGACAACAACATCACGGCGGATCCCATGTTCCCGGAGGGCGTGCAGGCACGTCGGCACTGGGGGCGTTCGGACGGCTACTATGCAGGCGCGCTGATGGGCAACGGTCTGCTGGGAACCAATCTTTACAAGCTGACCGACGGGGTCTATCGCCTGAACGTGGGCCGGAGCGACGTCACCGAGGCACGCTCGCCGTTCAGCACCTACAACTCCGCACGCCTTCCGATAGGCTATTTCACATTTTCAACCGTCGGAAAGGTGCAGGACGAGAAGATGCGTCTGTCGCTCTACGACGCGACGACGTCGGGCTCCCTGAAGACCACGGCCGGCGAACTCGACTTCAAGACCTATGTGCACTCCACGAGGGAGTGCGTCGTCTTCGAGACTCACTCCGAGGGCGGCGAGACCGCATGGAAGTTCGATTTCGTTCCGCAGAAGGCCGTGAGCCCGAGATATGTCTTCAATTCATCGACCGCCCCTAAGGGATATGTCAATTCGGAGGGGAAGTCCAACCCGGACTCATATTTCCGGAAAGACGGCGACATACACATGAGTATCCAGCCCCTCGCGACGGACACGACTTTCACGAACATCGCCCGGTGGTACGTCGTCGCTTGGAAGACCGTTTCCGACGGAGCGGGCAGCAGGACGATAGCCACAGTTTCTCAGGCTTCGTCGCTGAAAAAGGCCGTCAGCGAGGCCAAGTCCGTCATCCGCAAGGCGTTCTCGACGGAGTCCGGCAGACTTGAGGAAGAGCACACTCGCTGGTGGCACGAGTTCTATGAAAAGGCCGCGTTCCTGACCTTTCCCGACAATGGCATCGAGCGCTTCTGGTGGATGCAATACTACAAGTTCGCCTCCACCGCGCGTCCCGGGAGGCCGGTCGTCGATTTGCAGGGAGTATGGCCGACCTGCGACACCCCGTGGCCGGCAATCTGGATGAATCTCAACATCCAGCTCACCTACAGCTGGCTCACCAAGGCGAACCTCGGTTTTCTCGAACAGCCTCTCTGGGACGCTTTCTGGAAGAACCGCGACAATCTCACGCGGAACGTGACCGACATCCCCGGACAGGAGGACTGGACCGAGTGCCGCGTGATGCCGAGGGCTTCCGGCTACGACTTCCACGCGCCTCTCAACCCCGCGCTCGTGAAGAGGAACCAGTACGAGGTGGGCAACCTCACATGGACGCTGTTCTACTATTGGCAGATGTGCGAGGCCTACGGCGACGACCGTCAGATGACAGAAAGGCTATTCCCTCTGCTCAAGTCCGCGATTAACATATTCTTCCGCATCCGTACTGTGAATCCCGACGGGACTTATTCCCTGCCTTCCACGGCGTCGCCGGAGTACGGAGAAGGGGAACTCGGGGAGATAGGAACCAACGCGAACTACGACCTCGCGAATCTTCGTTGGGGCCTCTCGACGCTTATAGAGATAGACGAAAAATATGGTCTTAACGACCCTATGCTTCCTCGGTGGAAGGACTTTCTCGCGAAGATGCCGTCCTTCCGCTATGATGAAAGCACAGGCTTCAAGGTCAGCGACAAGTTTGAGTTCCTTGACACGACCCACCGCCACTGGTCGCACCTGTTCATGATTTATCCCTACCATCTCCTCGACTGGGACAACCCCGGCGATGCGGTGCGGATGAACCTTTCACTTGACAGGTGGCAGGGCAACACGGGCTACTCCCTCACCGGAAAGGCGGCCATGCTCGCCTCTCGCGGGAACGGAGACGCCGCCCTCGCGTGCCTGAAGCGGTTCTTTGCCGGCTGGGTGCGCCCGAACACTCTCTATAACGAGTCCGGCCCCGTAATCGAGACCCCGTTCTCGGCGATGTGCTCGCTTGAGGAGCTGTATATGCAGGACTGGGGCGACCGCATCCGCGTCTTCAACGGCTGCCCGTCATCCTGGCTAGACGTCTCTTTCCGGAATCTGCGCGCACGCGGGGCGTTCCTTGTCTCTGCGGTCCGCAAGGACGGGAACACCGCTTCTGTCAGCGTCCTCAGCGAGAAGGGCGGAACCTGCCGGATTCAGAGCGGAATCCCTGAGATGATGCTGATTGTCACTGGTGAGAACGGGCATGTCCCACAGTGGAAGGCGCTCGGAGGAGGCGTGGTTGAGATTTACATGAAGAAGGGCGAGACGGTGACGCTGAGCCGGAGGCTGCTCTCCTACGATGTGAACTACGACGAGAGCAAGGTTCCGGAATATGTGCTTCCGGATCCTCTTGTGACAGAGGGCGGTCGCAAGGTGAAGTCCGTCCGCGACTGGGAGCGGAAGAGGCGGCCGGAGATTATGGATATGCTGCGCCGGGAGATGTACGGATATGAGCCGGGAAGGCCGTTCGGGCTGCATTTCAAGGTGCTTGAAGAAAGCCGGGATGCGTTCGGAGGGAAGGCCACGAGGCGGCAGGTAGCGGTGTATTTCACGGAGGACGAAAGCCGGTTCATGACCCTGCTGATGTATGTCCCTAACGGCGTGGAGGGGCCTGTGCCGGCGTTTATGGGAATGAACTTCAGAGGAAACTATGCAACCACGGCCGACCCGGAGGTTCTGATGCCGACGGCTGCGCAGCTCGCGGACTATGGCGGCTGGTACAAGGAGGTCGGGCGCGGAGAATGGGGACGCAGGTGGCCTTATGAATATGTGCTTTCGAGGGGATATGCCGTCGTGACGATGTTCTATGGCGATGCCGACCCGGACTGGAACGACGGTTTCCGCAACGGAGTCCACGGACTCATTGATGGAGATAAACCCCGCAAGGCTGACTCCTGGGGCACGGTTTCGGCCTGGGCATGGGGACTTTCCCGCGCTCTCGACTACCTTGAGACAGACTCCGCTATCGACGCTTCGAGGGTGGCCGTGCTCGGGCACTCGCGCCTCGGCAAGACCGCCCTCTGGGCCGGAGCGACCGACCAGCGCTTCGCCCTTGTCATTTCCAACTGCTCCGGCTGCTGCGGAGCCGCGCTTTCCCGCCGGAAGTTCGGCGAGACCCCCTACATCATCAACGACGCCTTTCCGCACTGGTTCTGCGGCAATTTCCGCAAGTACAGCAACAACGAGGACGCGCTTCCGTTCGACCAGCATGAACTCGTCGCGATGATTGCGCCCCGTCCGGTCTATGTCGCCAGCGCGAGCGAGGACAACTGGGCCGACCAGAAGGGCGAGTATCTGAGCCTTGTCGGCGCCGCTCCCGTCTATGCCCTCTACGGCATCGACGGCTTCACGGACACGGCAAAGCCCGAGGTGGAGAATCCGCGCGTCTGCGGCCGCATGGGCAACCACATGAGTCGCGGAGACCACGACATCCTCCTCTACGACTGGACGCAGTTCCTCAATTTCGCCGACAGGTTTTTGAAAAAGGAAGCTTCCGCAGGTAAGTAATATTTATTGGCAAACTATATAAATCGTTAAATTATAAAAGCTTATGACACTGAAGGCTCTTGCTGCGTCGGTTTTCGCAGCCTCTCTGATTTCTTCGGCTCTCTCGTTTGACGCGAACGCCGTTTCCATAATCCCGGAACCCCGCAAAATCACTCAGACGCGGGACATTCTTTCTGTCCCGGCGGAAAAGATTGGAATTTATGCCCCTACAGAAGACCTCAGGCAGCTTGCCGCGCTCTGGGCGGAGTCAATCGTGAAGCCTTATGAGGCCGGTGACTACTGGACTGAGGCGGATTTCCACCGCATCGTTTCCTCCACTCTCCTCCCTGCGGCCGTACTTGAAAAATCCGCGCGTAAGGCCGACGTGAAGCTTTCGCTGGACAAATCCCTCGCTGAGGAGCAGTACTGCCTTTCCATTGACCCGAAGAGTCGCATCGTCATCTGCGGCGGTTCATCCAAGGGTGTGTGGTGGGGACTCCAGACCCTTTCCCAGATTCTCATCGAAAGCGCGGGTGAGGCCTCCGAAGCCGGGCTGCGGCTGCCTTGCCTTGAAATCGAGGACTGGCCTGAGTTCGCCTACCGCGGCGCCATGCTCGACTGCTGTCGCCATTTCTTCCCTGTGGAGGATGTCAAGAAGTTCATCGACATGATGGCATATCATAAGCTGAACACATTCCACTGGCATCTCACCGATGACCAGGGGTGGAGGATAGAGATCAGGAAATATCCCCTCCTCACGGAAATCGGAGGCTCACGCGAAGACACGCTTATCAGTCATCTGCGGGACAAGGACAAAAAATATGACGGACACCCTTATAAGGGCTTCTACACTCAGGAGCAGGCTCGCGAGATTGTCGCCTACGCCGCAGCGAGACAGATTACCGTGATTCCGGAAATCGAGATGCCCGGACACGCTGAGGCGGCCCTCGCCGCCTACCCTTATCTCGGCTGCACGCAGAAGGACTATCAGCCCCTCATATACTGGGGCATCAACAACGAGGTGTTCTGCATGGGACGCGAGACGACGTTCACTTTCCTTGAGGATGTTCTTGACGAGGTGTGCGAGATTTTCCCCGGCGAATACATTCATGTCGGAGGCGACGAGTGCCCGCGAGACCGCTGGAAGGAATGTCCGGACTGCCAGAGGCGAATGAGGGACGAGGGATTCTCCGAGGCCGGGCAGCTTCAGGGCTATATGCTCCACCGTATAGAAAAGCATCTCAATGCCAAGGGGCGTCATGTCATAGGCTGGGACGAAATCCTTGAGTCGGGGGTGACCCCGTCGGCCACCGTGATGTCCTGGCGAGGCACGGCAGGCGGGGTTAAGGCCGCCAAGATGGGCAACAAGGTCGTCATGGTTCCGAGCAAATACTTCTATCTCGACTACTACCAGACCGCCGACCCGGCCGCAAACCGCGAACCGCTCGGCATCGGAGGCTATGTCTCTCTTGAAAAGTGCTGGAGCTTTGACCCGTATGACCAGCTCAGCGACGACGAAAAATCATTCATCCACGGCATTCAGGCCAACACGTGGACCGAGTACATGAGAGGCATCGAGCGCGTCCAGTTCATGGACCTTCCACGTTTCTGCGCCCTCGCCGCCGTCAGCTGGAACAAGGACGCGCAGACCTATCCGGAGTTCCTCTCCAAGGTGAAGGACTCGATGCTCAAACTCTACCAATACTACGGCCTCATCTACGCGCCGTACGCCTTCGAGGAGTAAGATTTTTTGTTCGGTCATTCGGCTGCTTCCAGCAGCCATTTCCATACGGGTATAACCTTTATTTCGAGGCCGTTCTCTGAGATTTCGCGCTCTTCGTCTCCGGTTATTATCAGCGCCTTTTTCAACGGGTGCAATTTGTTCAGGGACACGAGTGCATTGACTTCGCGGGTGCGGGTATCGTCGTCTTCGATGCTTTCGGAGACTTGTATTGCCATATCTTCATCCGGAACGAAGAAATCGACTTCAATATTTCGGTTGTAGAAATACAGCATAGGGGAGTTGTCGTTGCCGTTGTACCGTTTCTGGAGAGTTATTGCACACAGGTTCTCAAGCAGTGAGGCCCGGTCATCGGAAAGGAATATCCCGAGGAGCCCGTTGTCGATGAAATAGTGTTTCTTGCTGGTTTCTTTTTCAACGAATTTAGAAGCATAGTTGCTCAGACTGAACATCATGCACGAGTCCTTGACATATTCGACGTATTCTATTATGGACGCGACATTCGTGTTGACGCCGACGTTTTTTACCATATTCGTCAGACGGTTATACGATGTCGGCTGCCCCACATTTTCAGCCAGTCGCTTTATTGCAAGTCTGAGCGCCTGTTCGTTCTTTATTCCATTACGCTGTATGACGTCGCCGAGTATGATTTTCTCATATAATCCGTTGAGCCAGTGGCGTTTATTCTGATACATGAGGAGTTCCGGAAATCCTCCCCAGCGGAAATAGACTTCAAACATCTGCTGCACAAGGTTCTTCTTTTTCCCATAAATCCACCCGTCTTCGAGCACGATGTTCTGTGCACCGAGGAACTCCCGGAAAGAATACGGATAGATTTTCTCATCGAAATAGCGCGCTCCCAATGTCGTGGCGATGTCATGGCTGAGCATTTTTGCGTTTGAGCCGGAAATGAACACTCGGTATTTCTGGTTGGCAAGCCTTCTGGCGAAGTTTTCCCATCCTCGAATGTTCTGAATCTCGTCAAAGAAAAGAATCGGTTTATGCTGATACAGTGAACCGTATGCCTGAAGAATCAGATCAAAGTCGTCAGCCGTCATCCCGAGGAGGCGTTCGTCGTCGAAGTTGATATATACAATCTCTGTGATGTCATGTCCTTGTTTCAGAAACTGCTTCGCTCTCTGGTACAGCATATATGATTTTCCAGCCTGCCGTATTCCCACGAGCACATAGCGCCCCTCTTCCTCGAACTCGAACGGACGTTCAAACATATTTATTTCGCTTAATTCGGTCTGTCCCTCCTTAATCAGTGTCTTGAGTACGTCTTTATTCATATCAGCGTCTTTTGTGTCGCAAATATAATGTTTTATTTATTACGGATAAATAAAATTGCCGATTTTTATTTATTGTGGGTAAATAAAAGCGCAAAATTTTATTTACTGAGGATAAAAACGCTGATACTTAGAATGGTCATTTGAACAGTTGCTAAATGTTTGATTTTCCAAGAGAATGATGATGCGTTCGGTCGTTTGGCCGAAAATCGTTCGGTTGTTTGGCTTGGTTTCATTCGGTCATTTGGCCGAAAGTCGTTCGGTTGTTTGGCCGCGTCAGAACTGGAAGTAGCTCTTGGCGTTGCGGTAGCAGATGTCGGCGACCATGTCGTGGATGAACGGGAGTTCGGACTTGGGGAGACGGCCTGAGGCTATGTCTTCGCCGAGGAGGGCGCAGAGGATGCGGCGGAAATACTCGTGGCGGGGGTAGGAGAGGAAGCTGCGCGAGTCCGTGAGCATCCCGACGAAGCGGCTGAGAAGGCCGAGGGACGAGAGGGCGTTCATCTGCTTGCGCATCCCGTCCTCCTGGTCGAGGAACCACCATGCCGCGCCGTACTGCATCTTGCCTGGAACGGTGCCGTCGTTGAATGTGTAGGCCATGGTCGCGAACACCTCGGTGTCCTTGGGGTTGAGGTTGTAGAGTATGGTCTTGCCGAGCCTGTCCGCGTAGGAGAGGTTGCTGAAGAACCTGTGCCCGGAGGCCGCGACAGGCTTGTCGTCGATTGCGTCGAAGCCGGTGTCCGGGCCGAGCTTCTCGAACATCCTGCGGTTGTTGTTCCTGTTCGGCCCCACGTGGAACTGCTGCGTCCATCCGCTTTCGCAGTCCATCGCCGCGAGGTCGAACAGCACAGCACTCTTGAACTTCGAGACCTCTTCCGTGTCCGGTGTCTGTCCCTTGAGCGCCTTGCGGAAGATGCGGTCGGCCTCCTCGCGCGGGCAGTCGTCCGAGTAGAAGGTGTCGAGGCCGTGGTCCGAAAGGCGGCAGCCCATCCGGTCGAAGAAGTCGTGGCGCTTCCGGAGTGCGTCGAGCAGGTCCTGATAGCCGGTGATTGCAGTTCCGGAGACCTCGGCAAGCTTCCCGATGTATGCCGCGAAACTTTCCGGAGCATCCACTCCCGTCACCTTGTCCGGCCTCCATGTCGGCAGCACCTGCACCCCGAATGGATGCTCCGCAATCTGACGGTGCCATTCCAATGAATCCGTCGGGTCGTCGGTCGTGCAGACGGTTTCCACATTGAACCTGCGCATCAGCGCCTGTGCGCGGAAATCCTCCGTGGCGAGCAACTCGTTGCACCTGTCGTAGATGCCCCGTGCGGTCTCCGGCTTCAGAATGTCGTAAATCCCGAAAACCCTCGCGAGTTCGAGATGTGTCCAGTGGTAGAGCGGGTTGCGCATGGTGTAGGGCACCGTCTCCGCCCATTTCTCAAACTTCTCCCAGCTGCTGCGGTTTCCCGTGATGTAGTCCTCTCCGACCCCGTTGCCCCTGAGCGCGCGCCATTTGTAGTGGTCGCCCCCGAGCCAGACTTCGGTGATGTCGGCGAACTTGTGGTTTTCAGCGGCCTGCTGCGGCACGAGATGGCAGTGGTAGTCTATAATCGGCTGTTTTTCAGCACTTTCGTGATAGAGTTCGCGGGCGTATTCGTTTCCAAGAAGAAAGTCGTCGTTGATGAAATTTTCCATATTTTCAAGCAAATTTTGAAATGAAACCAAATTTTTCGGAGTTTCTGCAAATTTATGAAAATATTTCCGTGTGCGCACACGGAAATTGAATAAAAATTTCTATTTTTGTCGCCTGATAACTGAATTTCAGCGGAATGAGGTTTTCGATGAATGGATAATTTATTGATATATCGTAATATATGGCAAAGATAGTTACATTCGGAGAGATTATGCTCAGGCTCGCGACGCCGGGACATCTCAGATTCTCACAGGCTCACGAATTTGAAGCCACTTTCGGCGGAGGCGAGGCAAATGTTGCCGTTTCGCTCGCAAATTACGGAGAGGACGCGCATTTTGTGACGGCGCTTCCGGGCAACGACATAGCCAAGGCCTGCCTTGCCGAACTCCGCGGGCTCGGGGTGGGAGTCGAGTTCTGCATCGAGAGCGGTGACAGGGTCGGCATCTACTATATAGAGAAGGGTGCCGTTGCACGTCCGAGCAAGGTGATTTACGACCGTGCGCATTCTTCGGTTTCGGAGATTAGGCCGGGCATGATTGACTGGGACAAGGTGTTCGAGGGCGCGGACTGGTTTCACTGGACGGGCATTACGCCGGCAATCAGTCAGGGCGCGGCGGATGTCTGTCTGGAGGCGATTGAGGCTGCTGCGAGGCACGGAGTGAAGGTTTCATGCGACCTCAACTATAGGAAGAATCTCTGGAAGTACGGCAAGACGGCGTCCGAGGTGATGCCGGCTCTCGTGGCGGGCTGCGACGTGATTATAGGCAACGAGGAGGACGCGGAGAAGGTCTTCGGCATCAAGCCGGAGGGGTTCAGCGCCGAGGCGGGAGTGATTGACACGGCAAAGTTCGAGTTCGTTGCCAAGTCGCTGACGGAGAAGTTCCCTAAGGCCTCTAAGGTGGCGATTACCCTGCGCGGCTCGGTGAACGCGGATCATAACACATGGGGTGCGGTTCTTTATGACGGCAAGACTCTTTTCGCTTCCCGACGCTACGACATCACCCACATCGTCGATCGCGTGGGCGGCGGTGACTCCTTCGGCGGCGGACTCATCTACGGGCTGCTCAACTATGCTGGCGACGACCGGAAGGCTCTCGACTTCGCCGTGGCGGCGTCCTGCCTCAAGCACACGATTGAGGGCGACTACAACCGCGTGAGCGTCAAGGAGGTGGAGACGCTCATGAACGGCAACGGCTCAGGAAGAGTGTCGAGGTGACATTTCTTCGACGGCTGACTTTGGGAATGCCCATCCCATAGGAATGAAGTGTTCACCCTCATGGGGATATAGAAAAACAAGTTCAAACTTATTTTTGAAGGTTTCTTCATTGCGATATAAAAGATGAAATTCAGTGCCACAATCAAAGCCGCGCTCTGCTGCGCCGCTTTTCTTCTGACAATTGAGTCATTCTCTGCGGAGACGACGTTCAAGTTCCGGACGAAGAACCGGAAGATGTACCATAAAGGCTGGATAGACCTCAACAAGAACGGGGTCAAGGACATTTATGAAGACCCGTCTGCGGACATCGACGCGAGGGTGGAGGACCTGCTTTCGCGGATGACGACGGATGAGAAAACCTGTCAGATGGTCACTCTCTACGGCTACGGGCGCGTGCTTGCGGACCCTCTTCCCGCCCCGGAGTGGAAGGAGCGGCTGTGGAAGGACGGAGTGGGCGCGATTGACGAGCATCTGAACGGATTTCGTCAGTGGGGAATGCCGATAGAGATGTACTGCCCCTATCTCTGGCCGGCCTCGACCCATGCCGCTGCCATGAACGAGGTGCAGCGGTTTTTCATCGAAGACACGCGCCTCGGCATCCCGGTGGATTTCACGAACGAGGGAATACGCGGCGTGGAGGCCTACAGGGCGACCAATTTCCCGACGCAGCTCGGTCTGGGGCACACCTGGGACAGGGAACTGATTCATGAGGTCGGCCGCATCACGGGGCGCGAGGGCAGGCTTCTGGGCTACACCAATGTCTATGCCCCGATTCTTGACGTGGGGCGTGACCAGCGCTGGGGCCGCTATGAGGAGGTCTATGGCGAGTCTCCCTATCTTGTGGGCGAGCTCGGCGTGCAGATGACCCTCGGAATGCAGACCGACTTTCAGGTGGCCGCCACGGCCAAGCATTTTGTAGCCTATTCCAATAACAAGGGCGCGCGCGAGGGAATGGCCCGCGTGGACCCGCAGACATCTCCCCACGAAGTCGAGGCTGTCCATGTGCAGCCGTGGCGGGAGGTGATTTCCCGTGCCGGCCTGCTCGGGGCAATGGTTTCATACAACGACTATGACGGCGAGCCTGTCGAGGGCAGCCATTATTGGCTGACGGAGCGTCTGCGCGACGAGTTCGGCTTCCGGGGCTACCTTGTGAGCGACAGCGACGCCGTTGAATATCTCTACACCAAGCATAACGTTGCCGCCGACATGAAGGAGTCGGTGCGTCAGAGCGTGATGGCAGGCCTGAACGTGCGCTGCACCTTCCGCTCTCCGGACAGCTATGTGCTTCCTCTTCGCGAACTTGTCGAGGAGGGCACGGTGCCGATGTCGGTGATTGATGAAAGGGTGCGGGACATCCTGCGCGTGAAGTTCCTCGTGGGATTGTTCGACAGCCCCTACCAGACCGACTATGCGGCCGCCGACGATGAGGTTGACGGCGTGGAGAACAACAAGGTCGCGCTGCGTGCCTCGCTTGAGTCTCTCGTGCTGCTGAAGAACGCCGCCTCGGACTCTCCGTTCGGAACTGACGGGAAGGCGCTGCCGCTGAACGCTGCGGCTCTGCGCCGCGTGGCTGTGATAGGCCCCAATGCAGATTACACCGGCTATGCCAGCCTTCACTACGGACCTCTCGGGACAGAGAATGTCTCCGTCCTGAAGGGGCTGCGCACGGCTCTTGAGGGCAAGGCGGAGGTGGTCTATGCAAAGGGCTGCGAACTGGTTGACAAGACCTGGCCGGAGTCGGAGATTCTTCCGACCGACCCGGATGCCGAAGAGCTTGCGGGGATTGCCGAGGCCGTGAAGGCCGCCGAGTCTTCCGATGTCGCGGTGCTCGTGCTCGGAGGCGGCCCGCGGACCTGCGGCGAGAACAAGAGCCGCTCCTCTCTCGAACTTCCGGGCCGGCAGAACCTGCTGCTGAAGGAGGTGAAGAAGACCGGCAAGCCTGTGATTGTCGTGCTCATAAACGGCAGACCGCTTTCCGTGAACTATGCGGACAAGGTGGCGGACGCGATTCTGGAGGCATGGTATCCGGGCGCTCACGGCGGCACTGCGGTGGCTATGGCACTGCTCGGGGAATACAACCCGGGCGGCAAGCTGACGGTGACCTTCCCGCGCACCGTAGGGCAGATTCCTTTCAACTTCCCGTACAAGCGCGCCTCTCAGGTGGATGGGCGCAAGGAACTCGGCCCCGATGGCTGGGCAAGCCGCGTGAACGGCGGGCTTTACGACTTCGGATATGGCCTGTCATATACGACTTTCGCATATTCCGACTTTCGTCTTTCCTCCCCGGAGATTGCCCCGACCGACTCAGTCCGCGTCTCGTTCAAGGTTACGAACACCGGCAAGGTGCGCGGCGACGAGGTCGTCCAGCTCTACGTGGAGGACTGCATCACCTCGTTGACGGCCTATGAGAAGGTTCTGCGCGGCTTCGAGAGGATTTCGCTTGAGCCGGGCGAGACAAAGTCCGTTGAATTCCTCCTCACTCCGAAGGAACTGTCGATGCTGGACAGGGACATGAACCGCGTGGTGGAGCCCGGAGACTTCATCATCATGGCCGGCGCATCCTCGACCGACATCCGTCTGAAGGGCAGGCTCACTGTGGTTGATCCTTCAGCCCCGTCGCGTCCCGCCCGCACACGGCAGTCCGATGACGTGCAGTTCTCCGGCTCTGTCACTCTCGACAAGGGTGAGTTCATGACAATCCCGGCAAAGGGCAGCGTGCGTGGCGTGCGTCTGATACTCAGCGGCGGTTCGGATGCGGAAATCCTTGTCCAGACGACAAACGGCGGCGGTCAGTTCCTCACGGTTTCCGGAACGAAGCATTGCCTCTCCGGAATGAATGAACTTACCTTCCCGGCGACAGACGCCTCCGAGTTGAGGATTGTCGTCGAAAAGGGACGGGCCACGGTGGAGAACTTCGACGTCTATTTTGCCAGGTGATTTGCCGTATGGTGAGCTGAAAGATGTTAAGTTATCTGATGTCCATTCCGAACAGTCTTCTTAATTTATCACTTTCAGCTCTCAGTTTCTTTGGATTCGATGCTTTCAACTTTTGCAGGTTCTGCATCTTCCATCGCACCGATGGATATTCTTTGAAGGACGAATATGGCGTGTTCTCCCAATCAACAGAAAGTTCCTCAATCCCTATCAGAAACCGTTTGTCCTCCTCTGTCATTATTGAATTGACGTCGCGGACGAGCTTCTCTCGGGTTGCCTCATAATCATCATAGCTGAAAGGAATCTCACTCATCCCGGAAAACTGACGCTCCATTGCATCTCTCTGATCGATAAAATTAGGGGCGAGGGATTCATTTATTGGGCGATCGCTTCCAAGAAGACAGAATATCAATCCGTCCTTTACATTTACTAACGGAATATCCATTTGCATGACGTCAAAAAGATCTCGCGGATGCTGACGAGACAAAGCGGCAGAGATTTTTCCGCCATATAGCTGTGATAATGACACGATTCTGGCATCAACTTCCACTCCGAACATATTCCGGGCTTTCTCACACAAGGGATATAAGGCCGCATCGCCACATGCAAGCCCGCGTTTTGTCTGATTCACTTCTATTTTTACTTGGCAGCCATGACTTTCACAAGTGATTTTGCATATATCAAGACGCGGTATAACCCTCACATCGCGAAATCTCCTTCTCACCCTGTCTGAGATACGTAAAAGCGCCTCATTTATCCGCTTAAGGCTTGTATCTCGATCCTCTATCGGGATATATGTCACATCTATATCAACCGAAAGCCGATAAAGATTTTTAACGAACAAGTTAATGGCCGTTCCTCCATGAATCGCAAAACAGTCCTCATCTGTCACGAATGGCAGTACTCTCAACAGAAGTTCAACTTTTTGCCTATAGACATCATTCATAATCAGCAAGTTCTTTAGGGATTACAATATCATAGTCGTTTATCTTCACTCCGCCTTTTGCAAAGCTCCTCGTACCTGAACCGAGAGATATGCGCGAGAGGTCGATCTTTGCAAACCAGCGATGGCGCGCTTTTTCAGCCATATACAGAAACAGCCGCTTCACCTTCACGGAAGTGCAGTCTTCCAGTAATTGCTGCACCAAAGAGGCCCTGAGTGAAGTCAGCATTTCCATCAGGTAATACATATCCATCAGATCGTAGAGTTTTGGTGAGAATAACAGGCATTCCATAATTGCCCTTTCCGGTGATGAGACTGTCAACCACTGCCCTTGATAATCCATCTGCTCGATTCCGGCCGTGCCCAGTACCTTTGATGAGACATCCGCAAGACTCATGTCCAGATCAGCCTCTTTTATCCATCTTGGAAGCGGCGGTCTTATCGGAGAAAAGACAACGGCAACCGGTTTCCCCATAGAGATGTAATGAGAAAAGCCCTTCAGTTCCAGTGCGGAAGCTGCGCCTATATGATATTTCATACCGCTCTGTTTCTGATACGAAGCAAATATCCCGTAAAGCGACGGCTTGTCCCCTGTGAACTGATATACCCCCGTGGATATGCGTTGTAGCCATCCCGATTTTATATAGTCGCTTATCTCACTTCTGCTTAAACCTGATTTTTCAAGCCAAGAAGTTAGAAGTATTCCATTGGAATGGCTTTCCTGACGTAATTTATTTATTTTAGTACCCATTTAGTAATGAATTACCCTGCAAAATTAATATAAAAATAAACTATGTACAAATTTATTGTGAATTCTACGATATGTTGACTATATCACATTTTTCTAACGTGTTTTGTGCAGATATGCACATTTTCCCAACATATTCAAATTCCTCACACTGACAGATGGTGGGCAAACTGATTTTTGTTCTGACTTTTTTCGTCGCGGAGCGAACAAATTTTTTGTATTTGTTCAAAAATCATTAACTTTGCAACAATTCCGTGTGCGTGCACGGAATTGTTTGATAAATTGATTGTGCATAAAATGGAGCGTTTTAACGGTCATACCTGTTTTGACTATTCAGTAGGGCTTTATCGGGTTCTCTCCCGCAATATTTCGTGGGGGGGGGGAGATTCCTATAAGGCAACACATTCCGACGTGCACATCGATGATTCTCATGAATTAGCACATCATTTCTTACATACCGTTTCTCCGGCGGCATTACGTCCGGCAGAAACACACGGTGGTAAAGGACAAACTTTGCCGCCTTCTTGTCGTGTCCTCCATTGCCGGTAGGAAACGGGCTGTCGTCGTATAATCATCAAATGCAATATCAAATGAAAATGTTCAACCACATCGCACTGTCCGTGCTCTGTTTCCTGCTTCCGATGCTGAATGCCTGCGCGAAGCCGGACAGCCCTGCAGGACAGGGAGGAGGCACTGCCGCCGACATTGAATACTACGGCTTCTCTCCGAGGGTCGCCGACTCCGAAGTCTATTCGGTCAAGGCCAACGGGCAGGAAATCAAGGTCTTTCCAACCGACGAGCCGCACATTGCCTGGGTCGGGGCGGCGGAAGGCGTTTCCGTCAAGTTCGAGGTCAGTCTCAAGAACGGAGTAATCAAAAGGGCCGACGTGAGGCCTTTGGGGAAGAAATATGACTTCAGCATCGACGGAGGGAAGCTCACGCTTGAGCTGAAGCGGTATGACAGGGTGTCGGTGGAGATTAACGGGGACATAGAGAATCCTCTCTTCATATTCGTGAACCCCATTGACGCGGAAAGGCCGTCGAAGAACGACCCCTCGGTCAAGTATTTCGAGGCGGGGAAGATTTATGACGCCGGCGATATAAGGCTCTCGGCCGACTGCCGGGAAGTGTATCTTGAACCGGGGACTTACGTGAAGGGCAATATACTCGGCGTGAATGTCCCGGGAGTGAGGGTTCACGGCGGCGGCCTTCTCAGTTCGGTGAGGAACAAGGGAAGTTACGACGAGTTCTATCAGACATTCGGCGTCGCTCTCTATGGATGTGAAGACGCGCGTCTTGACGACATTACCAGCATCTTTGCCGGAGCCGGCTGGAGTTCTCTCTTTGCGAACTGCCACAATTCAGTCATCACCAATTACAAGGCATTGGGACTGAGCGACCCGGATTCCAAGTCGGAGAGAACAGTGAACAACGATTCTATGGACATAATCGGCGGGAAGAACGTCCGCGTGTCCAAATGCTTCCTGCGCGGGCACGACGACGCCTACTGCATCAAGTCTCAGAAATTCAAACTCAAGGGCGAGGTGGATGGAGTCTGGTTCGAGGACTGCATAGGCTGGAACGTCGGAGCCGGAAACACCTTCGAGATAGGCTACGAATGCCAGATTGACGTCAGGAACGTGCATTATAAGGACATCTATGCGATTCATTCCGGTACGTCGGGCACGGACATGAGACGCGCCGCGCTCAGCATCCACAACGGGGCTGCGGGGACGGTCTCCGACATCACGTACGAGAACGCCTACATCGAGGATGCGCAGGAGTTCGCCATCTGGCTCGCCTGCCTGTCCCACAGCTACAACATCGGTTTTGAGGACGACGGACAGACCCCTCTCAAATACTCCCCGGGCAGGATACGCAACGTCTCATACCGCAACATCCACGTCATGAACGTTCGTCCAGGCAAGGGCGGATGCGTGCTCAGGGGCTACGATGCGGAGCACAATGTTTCGGGAATATCGTTCGAGAATTTCGATTACCTCGGGAAGAAGGTGATGTCTCTTGAAGACCCTGTGTGGACGGAGAAGACGAACTGCGCCGAGGTGTCGTTCAAATAGGATAAATGTTTAACTGTTAACCATCATGATTATGAAAAAATCGACTCGGGGGTGGCAGCCCCTTCCATGCACAGGCTATCAGGCGCCGTCTGTTTCCATGCAGTCCTTCGCCGCTGAGACGGGGTTTGCCCAGAGCGGCAACGGAATCAGCAAAATGGAGAAATGGAGCGAGTGGGAAGACTAATGGGAACATGGTTTCCCGTGTTTTATGAATGTGATAATTGATAATACTTTGACTGTTATGAAAAAGATTATGTTTGGTGTCCTTGCGGTCACGGCTGTTGTCGGCTGCGGGAAAAATGCTGATGTGGCGGATGAGAATCCTCAGGAAGAAGGGCGCGGCGTCGAGATAGTCGCCGACATTGTCGCGACAAAGACAACGCATACGGACGGCGGCGCCGTCGATACGGCCTGGAAAAAGGGGGATGCCGTCGGAATTTTCTGGTACAAGGGCGGTTCGGCGGCCGATGCCGGCACGGATGCGGCCGACAGGTTAGAGAACGGGCAGATTCTTGCAAAGGTGTCCGGTTCGTCCACTTCTTTCGACGCTCCGGAAAACTATCTTGCCGAGGAGGGGACGGACTATCTGACCTACGCCTACTATCCTTATTCAGCTGCGGCCGGAACCGACCCTCTTGCGGTGAAGTTCACGCTGCCGGCCGAGCAGACCCAGGCCGCTGCGGGTCGCCTCGACCACCTTTCCGGAACCGATTTGCTCTATGCGGGCGCAACGGCGAAAAACGACGGAACCGGCAAGGTTGACCTGCATTTCAACCACGCGCTTTCGGTTCTCGCCATAAATCTGACCACCGAGGAGGCGAATCTTGAGGTTTCGGCCCTGCGCGTCAGCCTTGACGGCGAGGGAGAGAAGCTCTCCGTGACTGACGGAAGCGTGAACTTGGCGACCGGAGAACTTGCGCTCACCGCAGGCGGCTCTGAAATCAGCCTCACACTCACTTCCCCGGCTCTCCTCTCTTCTGAGGCTTCGGCTTTCTACATGATGGTAACTCCGGGCCATGCCGGCAGAACCGTCAGCGTCTATGCCACAATCAATGGAACGGAGGAGATGGTCGGCTCGAAGAAAATACCGGAGGGCGGCATTCCTGCGGGAGTGAAGGCCGAGATGGAGTTCAAGATTAGCCATTCGGTGGTGTTTGCGGACTTTGAGGACGGCTCATTAAGCGCAGTATTCAAAACCGGTGGTTCAACACTGTCTGTGGTTGAAAATCCCAAGAATGATGGTCTTAATGACAGTAGTAAGGCTCTGAAGGTCGCAGTTGATCCGAAATCTACGAGTACGTCCGGCTATTTCACGATTCTGCGTTCCGAGATAGAGAAGATGGGCATCAACCTGTCCGAATACAAGGGCATCAGGGTCAAGTTTCTGTGGTTGGGGAAGACTCAGCTGTGGCCGAGGATGGACATCGGAACGAAGAACCTGCCTAAGGGCGAGATTCTCTTCAACGGCGACTGGGAGACGCTGGAGTACGACATAGACTTCAGCACCCTCAAGAAGGATCCGCAGCCCCGCCCGTTCCAGGACAAGAACGGCAATAACATCAACCCATCCAAGATGAGCACTCACGAGATGTACTTCGATAACTTCACACTTTACAAATGATGCAGCGAACACTCATCAGGATTCTTTCGGGACTTGCGGCAATTCTGTTGCCGCTGGTCCTGAGTTCCGTTGCGACGGCCGCCGGGAGCGCAGGAGCCCCGAGGAACGTCACCGGCACTGTCGTTGACGGTTCCGGGGCGCCGGTAATCGGGGCCGGGGTGGTTCTTGAGGGCGCGAAGAACTCCGGAACCGTGACGGACATAGACGGAAAGTTCAGTCTTAAAGTTCCGGAAAAGGGCCGTCTCGTCATCTCATGTGTTGGATTCGAGACCCTTTATGTGCCTCTTTCCGCTTCCCGGAGCAGCTACTCCATTGTCCTGCACGAGGACTCCATCCTTCTGGATGACGTGGTCGTGGTGGGATATGGCGTCCAGAAGAAGGAAAGCGTCGTCGGGGCCATTTCGCAGGTCGGGGGAGAGACTCTCGTCAATTCGGGGCTCTCGAACATCACCAACGCCATGGCCGGCAAGCTGTCAGGAGTCACGACGCTCCAGTCTTCCGGGCAGCCTGGGCAGGACGACGCCGAAATCATAATCCGAGGAGTCTCAAGTTTCAACAATTCCAGCCCGCTTGTCCTCGTTGACGGAATCGAGCGCGACTTCGCGTCCATAGACCCGAACGAGGTGGAGAACATCTCCGTCCTGAAGGACGCCTCGGCGACGGCCGTGTTCGGCGCGAAGGGCGCGAACGGCGTCATCATCGTCACGACGAAGAGCGGAAAGGAGGGACGCCCGAAGATGGACATAACGGTCATGCAGGGCTTCGCCTCTCCGATAAACACGCCGGAGCACATCGACTCCTACACCACGATGTCCCTGCTCAACGTGGCGCGGATGAACGAACAGCAGTTCGAGGCGCTTTCCTCGCGGGAGGTTCTTGAAGAGTACAGGAATCCGTCCTCCGCACTGAACGCGCTCCGCTATCCGGATGTTGACTGGTTCCGGGAAATGACCAAGCCCTTCGCCTCGACGACCAACGCAAACTTCAACATAAGCGGAGGAACAAAGTTCGTCAAGTATTTCGCTTCCGTCGGCTACACGAACGAGGGCTCGCTTTTCCGGAGCTTCAAGGACGACAAGGTTGACAGCGGCTACAAGTACAACAGGTTCAATTTCAGAACTAATGTCGATTTCAACGTTACCCGCAGCACCAAGCTCTCCTTCAAGCTCGGAGGCAACGTCGGCATCAAGAACAAGCCCCAGCCTCAGGGAGGGGACGACGCGATGTGGCTTGCCGTATTTGGCGCGAGCACGGCGAAATACCCGATGTACTACCCCTCATGGGTGCTCGGGGAGGTTCCCGACACGGACTACCCCGGCGCTTCCGAGGACCGTCTGCTGAGCGAGGCGGACCAGAGCACCTACAACCCTTACTACCAGATGATGCGGGGAAGCTTCATCCAGCTGACCGACACGAAGCTCTTCACGGACATCATCCTAAACCAGAAGCTCGACTTCATAACTCGTGGACTGTCCGTCCAGGCCAAGGTCTCGCTGAGTTCCTACTACAAGTACACCACGCTCAAGACCGAGTACAACAGGCCGAGCTATGTGCTGGACTTCAGTAAGATAGGCACGTCCGAGAATCCGTGGAGACGGACCGGGGACGACGGCTATGCCTACACCGAGCCGCCGATGTACACCAATGCCGGGAACGAGCTTCAGACCGGCTACTATCTGGATCTCTACTATGACTTGTCGGTCAACTACGACCGCACCTTCGGGAATCACGGTGTCACGGGGCTCTTCCTCTTCAACAGGCAGGAGCAGGCCAAGGGCACCTCGTTCCCCTACTATAACGAGGCTCTCGTGGCGCGTGCCACCTACGATTATGCGCACAGGTACCTTGTCGAGCTCAACATGGGCTACACCGGCTCCGAGAGATTCGCTCCGAGTAACCGCTTCGGATTCTTCCCTTCGGGAGCGGTCGGTTGGGTGATGTCGCAGGAAAAATTCATGGAGCCGCTGAAGCCGTGGCTGAGCAAGCTCAAGTTCCGCTTCTCCATGGGACTGGTCGGAAATGACTACGCGAACAACAGATGGCTCTACATCAGCGAGTACTCGAAGGACGGCAACGGGTACATCGTGGAGGACAAGTCCGCCAACCTCTCCGCGCAGTGGGAGCAGGCGTTCAAGAAGGACCTCGGCATAGAGATGGGCTTCTTCAACAATGACCTCACGGTGAATGTCGACCTGTTCGACGAATACAGGGACAAGATGCTGATTTCCGTTGACAACAACACCCCGATCTGGCTCGGGACCTCGTCCAAGGAACTGAACAAGGGTGCAATCAAGAAGCACGGCATCGAGGTCGAGGCCAATTACAGCCGCCGCTTCGGAAGCGACTGGACATTCAGCGTAGGGGGCAATTTCTCCTACAGCGACAACCGTGTCGTCTATGCGGACGATGCCCCGTTCTCCCTTGAACATCAGCGCACTACGGGAGCTCCCATCGGAACCGCTACCGGCGGAGTCTATCTCGCGGACAGCGGTTTCCTGACCTCCGTTGACGACATCCACAGCAGTTTCCTCCCCGTCACCATGGACAAGGTCATCATCGGGGACTACAAGTTCCTCGACTACACCGCCGACGGAGTCATCGACACCGACGACAAGGGACGCATCAGGGGCTCTTCCTACCCTCCGGTCTCATTCGCCTTCAACGCCGGGTTCACGTGGAAAGGGCTCGAACTGAGGATGCTCCTGCACGGCTATGCCGGCAAATGGGTGAACTACAATCAGATTTATGAGTATGAGTTCTTCAAGGGCAACTACAGCCTCCACAAGTCTTCTCTCGACTACTGGTCTCCGGCGAACCCTTCCGGAAACCATGCCGCGCTTCACTACAGCGCGTCGCAGATTCCGAACCTCCAGTGGACCGGCTATGCGGAGACCATAGACGGAGGCGGATAC
This sequence comes from uncultured Bacteroidales bacterium, assembly GCA_934725015.1. Classification (GTDB taxonomy): domain Bacteria; phylum Bacteroidota; class Bacteroidia; order Bacteroidales; family UBA932; genus Cryptobacteroides. Next base: position 126,961 of record CAKVAS010000001.1, on the reverse strand, counting down.
GGAGCGAGGATTGAGGGCAAGTCATGGCGCAGGTCAGACTATGTGAGGCTGAAGGAGGTCACCCTGAGCTACACATGGAACGGGCGGAACTTCACGAAGAAGACCGGAATGCAGGCCATCAGGGCGTATGTCACCGGAAACAACCTTCTCACGTTCACCGACCTGCTTGAGGGCGACCCTGAGAGCAAGTACCTCATCTGGGGGCGCTATCCTTACATGAGGACTGTCAAGGTCGGGCTTCAGCTGACATTTTAAAATTAGAAGAAGTTTGAATTTTTTGTTCAGTTATTTTCTTAGACGAAGATGAGAAAGATTTTAGGAAAATTGCTCGTTTCAGCGGCATTGGCCGCCATGGCTTCGACGGTGACTTCCTGTCTGAACGCATATCTCGACAGGTCTCCCGATTCGGGTCTCTCCGAGGAGGAGGTCTTTTCCAAATACCAGAACTACAAGAGTTTCCTCTATGCGGCCTATTCCGGCACGAATTCCAAGCTGACCGCCTTCCACCCGCTCACGTTCGCGTTCAATGACCAGAAGTTCACCTTTGAGGGAGTCACCGACATGTGCGACATGGCCCGTCTGACCAATTCCCAGATCATAAAGATGGGCGGCGGCCAGAATGCGATCAGTGTCGTCGGCTACAATAGGGGAGTCTCCGGCAAGGAGTCGGCGAAGGTTACTTATGCGTGGAAGATAATCCGCATCTGCAACATTGCCATCGAGAAGATAGACATGCTTCAGGACGCCACGGAGCAGCAGAAGGAAGACCTGCTCGGACAGGCCTATTTCGTGCGTGCATACGTCAATTTCGAGATATTCCGGCTTTACGGGGCCGTCCCTTATGTCGACAGGGTCCTCGGGGCGGATGATGAATGGGATCTTCCGGCTCCGGGGGAGAAGGAGTTCCTCTACAAGGTTGCCGATGATTTCCGGACGGCGGCGGGACATTTTGAAAAGGCCGGCCTGATGCGCCGCGACCCTGCTTCCGGAGCGGGACACCTCGCTGCTCCGGATCAGGACAAGCCCAACGGTGTCGCCGCATTGGCGATGAGGGGACGCGCTCTTCTGTATGCCGCGAGCCCGCTGAACAATCCGGACAACGACAGAACCATCTGGGAAGAGGCGGCCGCTGCCAACATGGAGGCAATCACGGCGGCGCTGGACAATGGCTTCACGCTCCTGCCGTTTGAAGAGTATTCAAAGAATTTCAACGGCACGACCTACTCTGACGAGCAGCTTTGGGGCTACTCCGCCGGAACGATGCAGTACAGGAACAATAAGCTCCAGTCGTTTGTGGGCTATGTCTTCTCAAAGGACGCCTACAGCTCGGCACAGTGCCCGACGCAGAATTTCGTGGACAAGTTCGAAACCCGCGACGGCTATGCCCTCAACACCGAGGCGCTCCGCCGTGTCGCTGAGGCAGCCGGCTCCTACGCCGAGCAGAACCCGTTCGTGAACCGGGACCCGAGATTCGACGTCGTCGTGGTCTATAATCAGAAGGACATAAGTGCCGGAGGATTCGGGAAGGCGTCCCTCTACGTCAATGAGGACGGGACCCTGCCTGCGGGTTCGCTCCTTCAGAAGAAATCCGGCTCTTCCGACGGGGTGACTGAAACCTATTACTACGAGTGCAAGCGAATCGGCGGCCCTTATAATAACATCACGCATACCATAACGCTCACCGACCCTATAATACGCCTCGGAGAGCTTTACCTGAACTATGCGGAAGCGGCGTTCGAGGCATACGGAGGCCCGGACGGAAAGGCTCCGGGGGCAAACCTCACTTCCGTCGGGGCGCTGAATGTCATAAGGAACAGGGCCGGGATGCCGGATGTCCGGGCGGAATACCTCACGGACACGAAGACATATCTCGAAAGGATAAAGAACGAACGGACCATTGAGCTCTGCTTCGAGGGATACCACTACTACTGTGACATCCGCCGCTGGAAGGACGCTCCGGAAATAGGCAGGAGCACGCTCTATGGAATGAGGGCGACGAAGCTGAACCCGGGCTATGACCCGGCCAAATACCCTACCGGATTCCGGTATGACCGTTTCGAACTTCCGGCTAACAGGCAGATTTCCTGGAAGAATGACGGAATGTACTACATTCAGTTCCGTAACAGCGATTTGGTCAAGATGAAGAATTATACGCCTAAGATGGCGTGGTAACACAATGTTTGATACGATGAAACAGCATAAGATAAAAGTCGCGGCTGTCCGCCTTGCCGTGTTTCTTCTCGGCGTCGCGGCCGTCTTCCTCTGCGGAGGTATTCAGGCTCTTGCGCAGTCGGGGAAGGGTTCCGGCAGGAATGTCAATGTGTCGGTGCGGATAGTTGACGAAGAGGGCAACGCGGTGCCGTTCGCGGAGGTCTCCGTGGGCGAGGGCACCCTGCGCGAGACTGCCGACGCCGACGGACACGTCAGGTTCACCGCCGACGCAAGGGACCGTGTGACCGTGTCCTGCGAGGGATATTCTCCGGTCGAGGCTCTCGTCGAGGCCCTTGCGGATTCCGACACCGTGACACTGCTCGGGAAGGAGCTTTACGAGGATGTAATTCCTCTTCCGTACATGGAACTTGCGCGGCGGCATTCCCTCGGAAACACCGTCGTCATTAAGGGCGAGGACCTTCAGAAATGGTCTTCTACCGACATCAGGAACGCCCTGACGGCAATCGCGCCGGGAGTGGAGGTCACGGAGAACTCCGGAAGCCCGGGCGTCACCCCGCTTGAGAATGCGGGAAGATACGGGGCTTCGTGGAGAGTGACCCCGACCGTGAGGGGACGCAGGATGATATATATGGTCGATGACGTGCCCGTGTCCATAAGCGAGACGCCGCTTGACCCTCAGCAGATTGAGTCAATCACGATTGTGCGCGACGTGATGGAAAAGACGCTCTACGGCGCTTCGGGAGCCGACGGCATCGTCTACATACGCACGAAGCGCGGAAAGTCCAACAGCCGCTACCTCAGCGTCTATGGCGAGGGCGGCGTGAACATCGCTGACAGGATGCCGGAATTTGTCGGCGGCGAGGACTATGCCCGCCTCAACAACACGGCGCGTACCAACAGCGGCATGGACCCTCTCTACACCCAGTACGACATTGAGGAATACGGGAAGAAGAATCCGCTCGACCTGTTCCACCCGAACGTGGACTTCAGGAACATGATGCTGAAGAATGTAATGTCCTACCGCAAGGCCGGAATATACTCCGGAGGCGGGAACGACTATGTCAGCTACTATGCCAGCCTCGGCTATGCCGGCGAGGACGACATCTACAAAATCGGCCCCAAGGCGGACTATAACCGCGTGAACGTCAGCGCCAACCTTGACGTGAAGGTCCACAGGTACATCACCGCGAAGTTCGGAATAATCTCCACTATGGGAATCAGGCGCTCTCCGAACTACGGATATAATTCCAACTATTCCAGCGAGGACGAGTCGTCCAACACTACCCTCGGAGTCACGGAGCTTCCGGACGTGCTCGGCGACATAAACAGCATCCCGGCGATAGCCTTCCCGATTTATGCCGACAATTCCCCGGAGCTGGAGTTCCCGTGGTACGCCGTGTCCTCCATTTACAGGCAGAACCCGGTGGCGAACATCCTTGAGAACGGCTCCTACACGGAGACCGTCAGAAAGGGACTCATGAACGTGGGACTCAACATTGACCTGTCGTTCATCACGAAGGGTCTCAAGTCGGTGACCTACGGGGCCTACGACGCGACCAATCTCGTCCGTATAGGAACGGCAGAGGACTATGCGGCCTACATCCTGACTCCGGACGTCGAGGACGGGGAGAAAATCATGAGGCCGGTCAAGAGCGGCAGCCACAGCGTCAAGGAAATGCCGGACAAGACAAGGCTTCTGGACTATTTCTCCAACAGGCTCTACCTCGTGCAGCAGTTCTCGTATGACCGCAAGTTCGGGAAGCATTCCGTTAATGCGGGACTTAACTATATGATAACCAAACGTTCACAGAAGTTCATCACCGAGCACCGCCGCGAGATGAACTTCGGATTCAGCGCCGGCTATGTCTATGACGACCGCTTCATCGTGCAGACTGCCATGAACGAGCACGGCACCTATTCCCTGCGGAACAACAGGTGGGCCTTCTCCCCGTCTGCGGGAATCGGCTGGGTGATGTCCAGGGAAAAGTGGATGCAGGGAGCCTCGGGAGTCGATTTCCTGAAACTCAGGGTTCAGGGCGGTCTGCTGCACTGCGACAGCGCGACTTCCGCCAACCGCGACGTGGAGAACTATGCCTGGAACGCTTCAGGTCAGAAGTTCGGCCCGCATCCCAACAACCAGTGGTTCGGAAGCACGTCGAGCGAGAGCGTCAACCGCACCTACATCAATATGCTCGGCAACCCGAACCTCCGTCTTGAGAGGCGGGCCGAACTGACGGCGGGAGTTGACGGCCTGTTTCTCGACAAGCGCCTGTCGGCTTCGCTGAACTATTGGCGTACACTTTCGGACGGCGCTCTTTCTCAGGTGACCAATGTCGTTCCGCTCTATGCCGGAGTGTCTTCGGGGGCGTTCTGGATGAACTACAACAAGACGCGCTTTCAGGGATATGAGATATCTCTCGGATGGAAGGACTCCGTGGGCAAGTCATTCTCTTACTCCATCGACGGCTGGGTGTCCGGGCAGTTCTCAAGGATTCTGCGCATCGACGAGATGAACTACAGCGAGTCCTACCGTTCCAAGGTCGGCTATCCTTCCACCGCGATATGGGGCTACCGCTGCCTCGGACAGTTTGCCACGGACGAGGAGACGCTGGAGGTTCCGCAGCTTTTCGACGAGAGCCTCCGTGCCGGCGACCTGAAATATCAGGACATGAACGGCGACGGCCGCATTGACGCCAATGACATCTGCGCCATAGGGGACAGCAATCCTAAGCTTGTCTATGGGCTCAGCGTCAGGCTGAAATACAGGGACTTCGACCTCTTCCTTTCCGGCACCGGCCGGGCCTTCTGCGACCTTGCCCTGACGAACGGGTATTTCTGGAACGGATGGGGCGACGGCAATTATTCGAAATACACCCTTGAGCACGCCGGCGACGCCTCTCATCCGCGCCTTACCTACAACAAGGTGAACAATAACTACCAGCTTTCGGACTGGTGGCTCACCGACGGAAGCTTCTTCAAATTTCAGGCGGCGGAGTTCGGCTACGAGCTTCCGGTGAAGCGGCTGAACATCACGCGGGGAATCCGGGGACTCAGGGTCTATCTGCGCGGGAACAACCTTCTCACCCTTTCGGGGGTCAAGGACGTCGATCCTGAGGCGCTCAGTTCGGGTCTCACCGACTATCCTCTGATGAGGACCGTCGTGGGAGGAATAAACATCACGTTCTAAAAAAGCGACAAGATGAAACAACAAATCCATATAATAATCGCCGGCGCCGCCGCTCTGGCACTGACGGCTTCCTGCGGCTTTCTTGACCCCTACCCGAGCGCAATCCGTTCGGAGGACTATGTGCTTGAGAACGCCGTGACCATGCAGGGGCTTGTCGATCAGTGCTATGAATATATGCCAAAGAGCTATGACAACAACGAGGGCGCCTATCTCGACTGCCTCACGGACAATGCCGTCATGACCTCGCGGACCGACGTCATAAGCCGCATGGCCATAGGAATCGCCAGCCCCGCCAGCGACCCTTTCCAGACCTACTGGGACAGGGACTACAAGGGCATCTACAACGTGAACCTGTTTCTGAAGGACGACAACGGCCGCAAAATCCGCTATATGCTCAACGAGCATTATGACGAGCTGCTCCGGAACAGGCTCTGGGGAGAGGCGCACGCGCTCCGGGCATGGTTCTACTACGACCTGCTGATGAAGTTCGGCGGGCGCGGCACTGACGGGAAGCTGCTGGGTGTTCCCCTGATTCTGGAGCCGGTCAACCTTCAGGAAATGACTCCCGAGGAGCTTGCTGGCATGGAAATCAGAAGGGCGTCATACGACGAGTGCGTGGAGCAGATTCTGAAGGACTGCGACGAGGCAATCAGTTATCTTCCCAAGGCTCACAGGGATTTTCTTGTGACGAACGCCGATGACCTCCGGATTCTTGGCTCAAGATGCTACGGCAGGCTCGACGGGATGACGATGACGGCGCTGAAGTCCCTTCTCTACCTGACATGGGCGAGTCCGCGCTTCAACCCCGGCAATGACCTGTCCCGCTGGGAGAAGGCTGCGGAATATGCCAAGGAAGTGATTGATTTCAAGAAGGATGTCGATGGAAGCGTGAGCGGGGGCTTCAGCGTCTCCCGTGCAGTTGACTGGTTCAATCCGAACGACCCGTCCATCATCTATGCCTCCAGATACATCAGTTCCAGCGAGGCGATGGAGAAGATGTTCTATCCGGCGGGCTTTCAGGGCAAGGGGACCATGGGCGCGACTCAGGACCTGGTCGATGCCTTCGGAATGGCGGACGGCTACCCGCTCGGGCAGTCCCCGACGTATGAGTATGACCCGAAGAATCCCTACGCCAACCGTGACCCCCGCTTCTACAGCACGATTTTCTACAACGGCCGGACGATAGAGACCGGTGCCGTCAGCCCCAAGAAGAAATACACTTTCGAGAACTGGTCAAACGGCGGCAAGGACGCGGCGCAGGCAAGCTCCGGGAACTCGCTCACCAACTACCACATCAAGAAGTTCGTCTATAGCGGGCTCAACTGGACGGAGAGCTCCGTGAACAGGATGCCGCGCAGCAAGTATTTCATACGCTGGGCTCATGTCGTCCTCGCGTTCGCCGAGGCTGCCAACAGGGCGGTCGGGCCGACCGGGAAGATTGACGGACTCTCGGCGAAGGAGGCCATTTCCTGGCTCAGGAGCCGGCCGACCTGCGACGGGGCTGAAGGCATCACTTCCGACCCCTACCTCGACGAGATTTCCCTCGCGGGCACCGAGGCCTTCGACAGGTTCCTCCGCAATGAACGGCGGATTGAGACCTGCTTCGAGGGAATGCGCTTCTTCGACCTGAGGCGCTGGTCCACCACGCTCGGCTCCCTCAACGTGGATGTCCACGGGGCGGAGATCCTCAGAATAGGGGAGGGCGACTACGAATATGACCTGAATCATGTCTTGGAGACGCGCTCCTTCCGTTCCGCATATCTGCCGATTCCATATAAGGAAATGCTGAATGTCAGCGGCCTGGTTCAGAACGAGGGCTGGGAAAGCTGGCAATAACATCTGAATGACAACATACAATGAAAAAGAGAACTTTACTGATTATCGGAGCGTCGCTGCTGTCGCTGACCTCCTGCTATGAGGATTACATATCGGACTCCAAGTCTCAGGGAGTGGGTTTCGCGAACAGGACGGACGTCAGGTCCGTCGTGGTGGGGGAGGGCCTGGAGTTTTCCACGGCCGTGGCCCTCGCCGGCGTAATCTCCAACGGAGAGGACAGGACCATAGACTATTCCGTCGATGAGTCTCTCGCGAACGGGGAGACGCTGGCCGCGATGAAGATAAATTCGCTCACCTACATATCCTCCCTTGCAAAGCCGCTTACGGAACTCACTGCCCTTCCGTCGGAGGAATACGCGCTTGTGAATGAGGGCGGACGGGAAGGATGCACGGTCATCCGGAAAGGTACTCACTCCGGGAAAATTACCGTCAGGATTGACTCTGCCGCCTATTTCGCCGGTTCCGCGAGCCTCTCGCCCCGCTTTGTCATTCCTCTGAGAATCACGGACGGCCACGGTCTCGGGGTGATTGAGGGATATGAGACCACGGTCATAGGGGTGCGCTATGAGAATATGCTGTTCGGGAACTGGTGGCACGGCGGCAAGGCCGTGGTTAAGGACGGCTCCGGCAATGTCGTGGAAGAGATATCCTACAAGACGGAAATCCCGCAGTCAAACAACAGAGTCTGGACTCTGACGACTGTGGAGCCGCATTCGCTTACCGCCAATGCCGTCGCCAACGCGCTCAACACCTCCGCCGCGCAGATGAAGCTGACCCTGGAGGAGAACGGCGCGGTGACCGTCTCTTCCGTGCCGGGTGCGGATTATGTCGTGGAACCGGACGGAGAGAGCAGCTACAACAAAGCCCGTCTGCTGCAGGACAGGAAAATTTACCTGAAATATAAGTTCACCAAGGACGGGAATACATGGCACGCCACGGACACGCTGACTTTCCGCAACAGGATACGCGACGGGGTGAACGAGTGGCAGGATGAGAACCAGGAGAAATACAACTAAAACAGAATTGAATTGATATGAAACTCAATATTATGACTGCTGTCGCCGCAACGGCGCTGCTCCTGTGGCAGTGCGGCCCTCAGGCGGAGCCTCTTCATCATACGGCGCCGCAGGTCAGATTCCAGACGGAGGCCGAGTCCTTGACCGCTTCGGTCGGCGAGCCGGTTTCTCTGAAGGCCGAGCCGGTGAGCGGCGACAGGCTCACGGTCGGATGGTATGTTGACGGCGTGCTCGAATCCTCGTCCGACGAGTTCACCTTCACCTTCACGGAGCCGGGCGAGCATGAGGTGACATACAGGGCGTCCAACGGAGCCGGAACTGTGGAAAAGAAATATACCGTCACGGTGAGCGACGTCCTCGAAATGCATCTTTCCGTCGGCGATTCCACGGAGGTGAGCAGGGTGGAGGAGAGCACGATGAAATTCTACGCCATAGTTGACAGGGGCTCTGATGTGGAGCATTCGTGGTCGGTTGACGGCGTCAAGGCGTGCGACAAGGCGTTTTTCGGGACATATTTCATCAAGGGCACCGCAGACCGCACGGTTCTGTACGAAGGCCGCAACTCAGCAGGCTCGTTCAGCAAGTCTTTCGTGGTCAAGGTCTCCGAGCGTCCGCTTGCCGTCCGCTTCTCCATCACCTCGCCGACTCTCGCCTACACCAAGGGTGATGTCCTGAAGATTTCCGCAGAAATAGTTTATGGCGGGACGGGCGCGGTCCACAAGTGGATCCTTGGCTCAAAGGAGGTGTCCGACAAGGCTGAACTCTCGTATGTCCTGACTGAACCGGGAACGTTCGAGCTCAGATACGAGTGCGTCAACGGCAAGGGCGAGAAAGTTGAACAGTTCTGGACCGTCAATGTCTCCGACCGTCCGGAGATTGTGTTCGCCGACTTTGAGGACGGCCTGAAGGTCATGTTCAAGGAAGGAGGCGGAGGCTCCGTGCTTTCCGTCGTGGATAATCCTAACCCGTCGGACCTCAACCCGAGCTCAAAGGTTCTCAAGGCCGAGGCTCCGCTCTCGAAGAGCACGTCCGGATATTTCACGATTCTGCGCACGGAGATAGAGAAGATGGGCATCAACCTGTCCGAATACAAGGGCATCAGGGTCAAGTTCCTGTGGCAGGGAAAGACTCAGCTGTGGCCGAGGATGGACATCGGGTCGAAGCTGCTGCCTAAGGGAGAGATTCTCTTCAACGGCGACTGGGAGACGCTGGAGTACGACATAGACTTCAGCACCCTCAAGAAGGATCCGCAGCCGCGCCCGTTCCTGACCAAGGACGGCAAGAACATCAATACCACCGTGATGGGCACACGTGTGATGTATTTCGATGATTTCACGCTCTATAAATAATTGTAAACCCGTAAATGTTTGATATGAAGAATCATAATCCATTCGTCGGCGCAGTCTCGTCCGCCGCGCTTGTGGTCTCGGTTTCCGCATTGCTCGTGTCGTCGGAGCCGGCCCGTGCGGCTGAACCCTCAGGCTCGTCGCCACAGATTGTAAACGTGCAGGCCCGTTCCACCTTTTCTCTGGACGGACTCTGGAAGACGATAGTTGACCCTTACGAAAACGGCTATTACGACTATCGCAGGATGCCGCTGAAAGACGAAGGCTCCTATTTCGCCGACAAGGACTTCAACGCGGACAGGACGAAGCTGTACGAGTACAACTTCAACACCGACCGGACGCTGCTTGTCCCGGGAGACTGGAACACCCAGCGCGATGAACTCTACTATTATGAGGGAACTGTCTGGTACAGAAACCGTTTCCAATACTACCCGAAAGAGGGCAGGAGGACGTTCCTCTATTTCGGCGCGGCCAACTATGAGGCAATCGTGGGACTGAACGGCAGGAAGATAGGCCGTCATGTCGGAGGCTTCACCCCGTTCAACTTCGAGGTTACGGGCAAGCTGCTTGACGGGGAGAATTCGCTTGTGGTCAAGGTTGACAACAAGAGGCTGCCCGAGGGCGTGCCTACCGTCAATTCCGACTGGTGGAACTACGGCGGGCTGACCCGCAGCGTGATGATTGTCGAGACTCCGATGACCTTCATCCGCGACTACAGCCTCGGCCTGTCCGGCGGCTCCTTCAAGGAGGCCTCGGGCTGGGTTCAGCTGGACGGGGAGAAGGCCGAGCAGGAGGTCGTGATAGAGATTCCTGAGCTCAAGGTGAGCAGGAAAGTCCGCACCGACTCGAACGGCTACGCCTCCTTCTCCTTCAAGTTCGCGCCTGAGCTGTGGTCTCCGGAAAACCCCAAGCTGTATGACGTCACCTTCAGGGCCGAGACGGACTCGGTCAGGGACAGAATCGGGTTCAGGACCATAGCCACACGCGGCACCGACATACTCCTGAACGGAAAGGAGGTCTTCTGTAGGGGCGTGTCCATCCACGAGGAAATGCCGTACGGAAAGAGCGGCAGGGCATATTCGGAAGAACAGGCCCGCATCCTTCTCGGATGGGCGAAGGAGATGGGCTGCAACTTCGTGCGTCTTGCCCATTATCCTCACAACGAGGCAATGGTCCGCGCCGCCGAGGAGATGGGGCTTATGGTGTGGTCGGAGATTCCGGTCTATTGGACAATCCAGTGGGAGAATCCGGAGACATACGCCAACGCGGAGACCCAGCTTGTCGATATGATTACCCGCGACAAGAACCGCGCCTGCGTGGTGATATGGTCCGTCGCCAACGAGACCCCTCACGGCGACGCGAGGCTGAAGTTCCTCGGTTCGCTGATTGCCAAGGCGCGTGAGATGGATTCGACGAGGCTCGTGAGCGCGGCCATGGAGAAATCATACTTGGGCAAAGACCTGCTGACGGTGAAGGACGACCTCGCCTCTTTGGTGGACCTTGTTAGCTTCAACCAGTATGTCGGCTGGTATGACGGCACGTCGGAGAAATGCGACCGTGTGAACTGGACGTTTGACATAAAGAAGCCGGTGTTCATCTCCGAGTTCGGAGGCGGTGCGGTGTATGGCCGCCACGGCGATGTCACTGAGCGCTTTACGGAAGAGTATATGGAAGATATGTATCGCCGAAGCGTGAATATGCTGGACCGTATGCCGGGCCTTGCGGGCACAACGCCTTGGGTTCTCAAGGACTTCCGCTCCCCGCGCCGGCAGATGGTCGATATCCAGGACGACTTCAACCGCAAGGGTCTCGTGTCCGACCAGGGCGGGAAAAAGAAGGCGTTCTATGTGATGCAGGAGTGGTACGGCCGGAAGGCCGCGGAATAATGTCCGCCGTTCTCCCGAAACCACGGTTTTCATGCGGATAAATGAATGGGTTTCTGCAATTTTTGAAAATATCTCCGTGTGCGTACACGGAGATATTGTTTTATTTACTAATTTTGTCGTCTGTAATGCCCCGTGTCGTTGGCGGGTGTTTCCGTCATGCGGGCAATTTGTTGATTTTATGTAAATTATAAAAATATGGCAAAATACAATAAGGCTCAGGTCATCTCGACCGCAGTTTCTACCGGATTGGTACCGGTGTTCTACAACCCGTGCGCGGAGACTTCAAAGAAGGTTCTCAAGGCCTGCTATGACGGCGGCATCCGTGTGTTCGAGTTCACGAACAGGGGCGATTTCGCCCACGAGGTGTTTGCGGAATTAGTGAAATATGCAAATGCGGAACTTCCTGGGATGATTCTCGGAGCCGGTTCCGTGATTGACGCACCGACGGCGGCTCTCTACATTCAGGAAGGCGCAAACTTCATCGTGGGACCGCTCTTCAACCCGGCAGTCGCTCCGGTGTGCAACCGCCGCTGCGTCCCTTACATCCCCGGCTGCGGCTCGGCGACCGAAATCGGAATGGCTCAGGAGGCGGGCTGCGACATCTGCAAGGCTTTCCCCGGCGATGTGCTCGGCCCTGCATTCGTGAAGGGCGTCAAGGCTCCGATGCCGTGGACTCAGATTCTCGTGACCGGAGGAGTGAAGCCCGAGGCGGAGAACCTCAAGGCGTGGTTCAGAGCCGGCGCTTCCTGCGTGGGCATGGGCAGCAACCTCTTCCCGAAGGACGTCATCAAGGCAGGTGACTGGGCAACGATTACAAAACTCTGTTCCGATTCCCTGAAAATCATCGCTGACGTTCGTCAGTAGCAATCGTGGCACGGGACGAGAAGCGCCCATGCCTCGTCTTTTTTTTACAAAACATAGAAACAACGAAAAGATGGCGCGGGTCTTTTTTTTACATTGTTTCATAACACATAAAACTATGGCCAGCAAAGACAAAATGACCAATTTCCGGTGGGTAATCTGCGCGATGCTCTTTCTCGCGACCACCGTCAACTACCTCGACCGTCAGGTACTCTCCCTCACATGGGACGAGTTCATAAAGCCGGAGTTCCATTGGGACGAATCCCACTATGGGACGATAACGTCCATATTTTCAATAGTATATGCCCTATGTATGCTCTTCGCCGGACGATTCGTTGACTGGATGGGCACGAAGAAGGGCTATCTCTGGGCCATAGGGATATGGTCAGCCGGAGCCTGCCTCCATGCCCTCTGCGGAGTCATCACCGAAAGCGCAGTCGGACTGCACAGCGCGGCGGAACTCATGCAGGCGACCGGAGACACGGCGGTGCTGATTTCGACGGTCAGCATGTACTGCTTCCTCGTCGCCCGCAGCGTGCTCGCGCTCGGTGAGGCCGGCAATTTCCCGGCGGCAATCAAGACCACTGCGGAGTATTTCCCTAAGAAGGACAGGGCGTTCGCGACCTCAATATTCAATGCCGGAGCGTCCATCGGCGCCCTCATAGCCCCGCTCACTATTCCTCTGCTCGCGAAGGCCTGCGGTTGGGAGATGGCTTTTGTCATCATCGGAGTCCTCGGCTTCATCTGGATGGGAATCTGGGTTTTTGTCTATGCCAAGCCGGAGAAGTCACGTTTTGTGAATGCCGCCGAACTTGAGTATATCGAGCAGGACAAGTTTATCGAGACAGAACCGGTGGCGGCAGTCGAGACCGTCGTGGAGGCGACTTCAGAGGACGGCGTCACAGAAGAAGTCGAATCCGTCGTGGAAGTGGACAGGCCTGTGCAGCAGGATTCCGCGAAGAAAATATCCATCTGGAAGGCACTGAAGTACCGCCAGACCTGGGCGGTCATCTCCGGACGCTTCATGGCCGACGGCGTGTGGTGGTTCTTCCTCTTCTGGACCCCGTCCTACCTCAATTCCCAGTTCGGCATCAAGACCACCGAACCTCTTGGCATGGCTCTGATTTTCACCCTCTACGCCATCACGATGCTCTCCATCGTCGGCGGCAAGCTCCCGACCCTCTTCATCAACAGGGCGATGAGCAGGGGCGGCAAGTTCGACCCTTACGCCGCGCGCATGAAGGCGATGCTCATCTTCGCGATATTCCCGATATGCGTCCTCCTTGCGCAGCCCCTCGGCACCATATCCCCTTGGTTCCCGACCATCCTCATCGGCATCGGATGCGCAGCGCACCAGTCCTGGTCCGCGAATGTCTATACGACCGTAAGCGATATGTTCCCTAAGTCGGCGATTGCCACGGTCACCGGCATCGGCGGCATGGCGGGCGGCATCAGCTCAATGATTATGCAGAAATCCGCCGGCGAGCTCTTCGTCTGGTCGGACAAGGTAGGCCTCCAGTTCCTCGGCTTCGAGGGCAAGAGCGCCGGATACTTCATAGTCTTCTGCATCTGCGCCTTCGCCTACCTCATCGGCTGGTTCCTCATGAAGGCCTTCGTACCTCGCTACAAGGTCGTCGAAGTCGAATAGCCCGCGAATCGGATCATGTCCGCGAGTTTAAGAAAATAGTTGTTTGACCAGACTTCGAGCTGACTCTGCTGTGATATATTGTCATCGTCTCATTATTTTAATCAGGTTATTGAGTGTGCTGACCTTCCGTCCTGTCTCCGCACATTCCCTGACTATATTCTCGTCAAGTGTCGGGAGAATGTCCATGTCAAGCCGCATATCATCTTCGAGATAAGACTCCAGAGCCCGTGCGGATTTGTCCGGAACAAAATTATCACAGAGAATAGTGTCGCAAAGTGCTTTTTCTCTGCCTGCTATCAGGAAACTTACGCCATTTTCTGTCATGTTCTCCACTCCTACGGGGAAATATTCGGGTGTTACATGCATGTAACTGAAGTCCCCTATGGGGGTTTTTACGAATCTGGAGCGCTTTGTTGTGACGCTGGTCATTACGAAAACTCGTTCTGGTATCATCCCGTAATAGCGCAAGGCCCATTGCAGTGATATGTATGAAGGTCCATAGATATGGTTTGCGCAAAGTCTCGCATCCGTTTTCTTTCCGCAAAAGTCCTTATTCACGATATACAGGCCTCTTTTGAGGCGCAGCAGTTCCCCTTTGTCCTCCATTGAAAGAAGCTTTTTTTCCGGAGACGCCAGATGTGCAAGGCATGACTTTATCTCAGACGCTGTGACTGGAATGCCGGCAAATTGCAGTAAGGGATTTCTATTCATTTCGTTCTCCATTTCTCTGCAAATATACCAATATTTACATAGAAAAGGAAGAAAAACTTCCTTTTCTATGCACAAAAAGGAAATTTATGTCCTAATAGAACCTGCAGTTGTAGCGGGAGAGGAGGTCGATGGAGCTGAAGTTGTCGGGGTGGAGGGGGCGTTTGCCGAGGACGAGGAAGTCGGTGAGGACGGTGACGGCTTCCTGTGCGTCGCGGTCGGAGTGCTGGGCGATGAGATACTTCACATAGCCGTCCTTCAGGGCGGTCATGTTCCTGTCGAGAATGTCGTAGCCGATGACGTTCCGGCCCTTGAGCCCCCGTTCGCGCAGGTAGTCGGCGACGAGGTAGATGCGGGAGTTGAGGGTCACGACGTTCGGACATCCCGTGACATCGGTGAACGCGTCGTCCATCGCCTTGTGTGCCTCGTCGGGATTGTTCGGGTTTATGACGACGTTCCGCACCTCCGTCTTTGGAAAATGAGCCGAAAGATAGTCGATAAAGCCCCGGCGGCGTTCCTGCGACGGGTCGGACAGTCCCTTGACGTCACGCTCGATTCTCACGAGGTGGACGACGCCCCGGCTTTCTTCCGCCGAGCCCGACATGAGCATATCCGCGCAGAACGCGCCGCTGTCATAGATGGGCTGCCCGAAGTAGGCGAGGTGACCATAGACCCCGCTCACGCTCGTGTTCAGTATTATATAAGGTATATCGGCCGCCTCCATCTCCACGGCAACGGTGCGCGTCGCGTCGAGGAACATCGGGGCTATTATCGCTCCGGAATATCCCTCCTCCA
This sequence comes from uncultured Bacteroidales bacterium, assembly GCA_934725015.1. Taxonomy (GTDB): domain Bacteria; phylum Bacteroidota; class Bacteroidia; order Bacteroidales; family UBA932; genus Cryptobacteroides. The sequence goes on along the minus strand of CAKVAS010000001.1, from coordinate 111,506 downwards.
TGACCCTGCGGCACTCGGAAAGGAACGAATCGACGTCGTACTGGTCATACAGGCACTCTACGGCGTTCACGGAGAAGCGTCCGGCGTATTCCCTCGCCTTCTCTACGCCTATGTGCGCGAGTTCCCAGAATTCCCCTTCCTTATATTTCGGAAGCAGGACGGCAATCCTGTGCGACTTGTTCTTCGCCAGCATCGACGCATATACGTTCGGCTGATAACCTAGTTCCTCGATGACCCTGAGCACTTTCTCCCTCGTCTTCTTCGACACCTCGCCCCTCTCGTGCAGCACCCGGTCAACCGTTCCGTTCGTGACTCCCGCTGCCTTCGCAACGTCGCTGATTGTAACTATGGAATTTTTCATTTTTCTATTTTTCGACATTTTCTTGCCAGTTTCACAAGAACTTCTGCAAATGTAGCAAATTATCACGGTGTTTTTGTAATTCTTGGAGAAGTGTATGAAAAATGCCGAAAATGCCTTGGAAAAAATGTATGAAATGTTTCCGTGTTCGTGCACGGAAATTGAAAAACATTGCTAAATTTGCAGGCGATATTTCCCTTGCAGGTGATATTTTGCCGGATTGGAGAATGTTTTACCATATAAATAGATACATTATGATTCGAATGACCGAAAGCTGGAGGTGGTACGGGCCGAACGATCCCGTGAGCCTGAGTTATATCAGGCAGGCAGGAGTGACTGACATAGTCCATGCACTGCATCACATTCCTAACGGGGAGGTGTGGACCGTCGAGGAAATCAGGAAGAGGCAGGAACTCATCGCCGAGGCGGGACTGAAGTGGAGCGTCGTCGAGAGCGTGCCCGTGCATGAGCATATAAAGACCCGCGAGGGAGCCTACCTTAAGTATATAGAAAATTACAAGCAGAGCATACGCAATCTCGCAGAGTGCGGAATCCATGTGATTACCTACAACTTCATGCCGGTAATCGACTGGACGAGAACCGACCTCGGCTTCCCGATGCCGGACGGCTCGCGTGCGCTGCGCTTCGAGAAGGCGGCGTTCATGGCGTTCGACCTTTTCATTCTCGGGCGCAAGGCGGCGTTCGACGAGTGGACTCCGGAGGAAATCGCGGTGGCGAAGGCCCGCTACGAGAAGATGGACGAGGCTGAGATTCAGCTGATTACGAGGAACATGATTGCCGGTCTTCCGGGAAGCGAGGAAAGCTTCACTTTGGAGCAGTTCCGTCAGGCGCTCTCCCGCTACGACGGCGTGACCGAGGAGCAGCTGCGCGAGAACCTCATATTCTTCCTGCAGCAGGTCTGCCCGGTCGCGGACGAGTGCGGCTCCGTGATGGTGATTCATCCGGACGACCCTCCTTATTCGCTGCTCGGACTCCCGCGCATCCTTTCCACTGCGGAAGACTTCAGGAAACTGATTGCCGCCGTGCCGAATCAGTCGAACGGGCTTTGCCTCTGCACCGGCTCGTTCGGGGTGCGCGCGGACAACGACTGCGTGGCAATGATGCGCGAGTTCGGCGACCGGGTCGGCTTCGTGCACCTGCGCACGACCAAGCGCGACGCCGAGGGCAACTTCTACGAGGCAAACCTGCTTGAGGGGGACGTCGATATGTACGGCATGATGAAGGCGCTGCTTGAGGTCGAGCAGAGACGCGGGGTGAGCCTGCCGGTGCGTCCGGACCACGGGCATCAGATGTGCGACGACCTCGGCCGCAGGTCCAACCCGGGATATTCCTGCTACGGGCGTATGCGCAGCCTGGCTGAGCTCCGTGGCTTGCAGGAAGGAATAATCCGAAGTTAAAGGCTGAGGCGGCTTGCTGCGTTACGCTTCGTCGTCAAAATCCTCACAACCATCAGGTTGCTGCGGTTTTAACTCCTCGCAAGCCTTGCAATCCATCCTCATCTTTAACTTCGGCGGTTCAGATTTCTCACTATGTTCGAAATGACAGCCGTCTGTGTTCGAAATGACAGCTGTCTGTGTTCGAACTGACAGCTGCCCGTTCGCGACGCCATCCGCTTGTTCGGGAATGCGATTTCCTGTTCGCGATGCCACCTGTCATTTCGAGCGGAACGAAGTGAAGCCGAGAAGTCTTTCACGCAGAAAAATTTCTGAATAATACAGAAAATAAATTTTGAAAAATATGACACAGAATCTTTTTGACATTAAGGACAAGGTCGTGGTGATGACCGGAGCCTGCGGCGTGCTCGGAAGCACAATCGTTAAATATTTCGCGGCCCAGGGCTGCAAGGTTGTGCTGCTCGACCTTGAGAGAGCAGCGGCAATAGGCGAGAGTCTCGTTGAGGAAATCCGCAAGGACGGCGGCGAGGCCAGCTTCTTCCCGACAAATGTGCTCGACAAGGCCACTCTCGAGCACAACTACGAGCAGATTGTCGGGAAATACGGCAGGATAGACGTGCTCCTGAATGCCGCCGGCGGCAACATGGCTTCAGCCACAGTACCTCCGGACAAGACTATCTTCGACCTTGACGTGGACGCCGTGAAGAAAGTCACCGAGCTGAACCTCTTCGGCACAATAATCCCGACGATGGTCTTCGCCAAGTCCATGGCCGAGGCCGGCAAGGGCTCAATCATCAACTTCGCCTCCGAGTCGGCTCTCCGCCCGCTCACCCGCGTCGCCGGCTACGGCGTTGCAAAGGCTGCGGTCGCGAACTGGACGAAATACCTCTGCGCCGAGCTCGCGATGAAGTTCGGCGAGGGACTGCGCGTCAACGCGATTGCTCCGGGCTTCCTGCTCACCAATCAGAACCGCGCTCTCCTCACCAACGAGGACGGCTCCCTCACCCAGCGCTCGCACACCATCCTCGCGCATACGCCTATCGGACGCTTCCTTGAGCCGGACGAGCTCGTGGGCACGCTCCACTACCTCGCCTCTGACGCCTCAAAGGCAGTGACGGGAACCGTATGCGTCGTCGATGGCGGATTTGACGCATTCTCGATTTAGAACCTGAGACCGACGGAGAGGAGGCAGCCGGAACGCCGCCAGCGGCCTGGGGTGTTGTTGATTTCCAGACCGCTGTCCTCCTTGCTGCGGCGGTCGCGTTCGGAGGACTTGAAGAAAGTCTCGGCTTCGAGGCTGAGCGCCCTTTTATGCTTGAGATTCCATGTGTAGCCGACGTTGAGACGGAGGTAATGCCAGTTTGACGGGATGGCGAAGTCGTGGTCAATCAAATCTACGGCGATGTGAGTGTCGTCGGTTTCGCGCGGAGTGTAGTCGAGATGGCTGCCGAGGCCGCGCGAGATTCTTGCCAGGCATCCGAGGTCGAGAACGCCTCCGCGTGTGCGGACGAATTTCTCTGCTCCGAGCGCGAACCTCATGTTTCTTATCAGCTCCCGCGCTCCGGCCGCGCTGTAGTTCTGCTCGCATCTGTTCCATTCCGCCGCTGCGGAGAACAGCCAACTTTTACGCAGCTCGTTCCTGCCGTTGAGGAAAAAACGGACATCGCCGCTGACATGGTCCTCACGGTTCGTGTATCGTCCCGGGAGTTCGGAGTCCGTCACCCAGCCGTTTATCTGGGGAGACGAGTCGAAATGCTGCACGAACTCGCGTCCCGAATGGCGCAGACCGCTGTATTCAATCTTCATTTCCGTGCCCCAACGCGCCGTGCCTTCCCTCGTGGCGTCAAGGGAGAGGCCTGTCCGGAAGTCGTGCGTGTAGTAGTTGCCACGGTCATGGGGTTTGTTGTAGTCGATGTCGAAGACCTTCTCAAGGCCGTTGCGGTATTCCCCGTAGAGGCTTACGGCGCCGAAGCTGTTGGTGTTCCGTATGTTGAGGCTGCCCCCGAGCGTCGTCCCGTCATATTTCCGTTCCCTCTCCGTGCTGCTGAACACCTCGTAGGTATATTGTCCCAGACCCTTGAGCAGATAGAGCTTCTGCGGCTGCGAGGAGTCGTAGAGAATGAGGTTCGAGGTCTCGCGGTAGAGCCCGTAGATGAATCCTGCCGAGGCTGAAAAATGATTCAGGAAACAGAATGAGAGCGACGGCTTTATCTCAATCCGGCACATGCCCGCCTGCGGACGCGGGTCAGTCTTCTTCGCGCCCCTCCCCACGTCGAGGTCCATCGCGAGCCCGGCGTTCAGCACGCCTTTTACAATCGGCGTGGAGATGTCCGCCCACATCGAGTATGCCTGTTTCCGCCAATTTCCTCCTGTGCTGTCGGCGATGACATACGGCATTGCCCGCAGCGGGTTGAACGTCGAGGCGAAGCGCACGTCGTTCTCGAAGGACTGCCTGAAGCGGAAGTCTCCCTTGAGACGGAATCTCCCGACCTGCCTCTCTCCGTCGGCGTTGAAGAATATCCCGGTCTTTGTCGCCGCATCCTGCGCCTTGTGGAAGGTTCCCGTCTCGAAATCGGCTCCGAGCGCGGCCTGTCCGTAACCGTTCTGAGGCTTGGAGCATTCCATGTCGGCGGCATTCAGCTGCCTTTCCTGTGCGGAGACGGGAATGCCTGCGGCCAACGCGGAGATGAGAAGGACTGTCGCGATAAAGCCCTGTGCTCCACGGGAATAAACATTTCGACAGCATATACACGAAATCCTATGTTTCCTCATATCCTTCATTCCGACAATGGTTTTTCGTTGATTTCAAAGTCTGCGGTCGAGTTGTTCGTATCCTGAAGCCGCACGCGCCCGTCGGTCGAGGGCAAAGTCTTTCTGCGCACGCTCAGTCCCGCATAGGTTCTTGCCACGGTGGCGAATCCGGCGTCAAGCACCGGGGAGAACCTCTTCGTGCCGGTCGCCGTCTCGTTCTGAATGAGGTCAACCGCATCGACAACATAGTCGTACGGCACTTTCAGGCAGTTCCAGTACTCCTCGTCCTCAAACGGGTCCTGAAAGGTCTCCGGCAGGGTGACTTTCTCGAAGGCCGCGAACTCCTCGGGAGTCGCCCTGATTAGCGCCATGCCCTGCCCGAACACGCTCGGTCGCCACAGATAGCCGTAGTCCGGCCAGAATGCCATCTCCATGTTCGCCGCGCCGAAGTCCGGATACTTGTTTTCCGGGTCGCTCACATAGGCCTCGAAATCGGCTCCGGACAAATCCACGGGCGAGTTCAGATTGTAGGCCGCGTCCCTGTTGTGCGGGGCGGCCATGGTCGCAATCACCGCCGTCTGCTCCGGCTGCATCACGAACGACTTCCCTCCGGCTACAATCTTCCAGACGCTTTTCAGGTAGGCGTGGGTGTAGTTCCCGGCCTCCTCTCCCGGCCACAGCGGTCCGGCCTCTCCGAGCCCGCCGTAAAACTCGCTCATCCCTATGTAGAGGTCTCCGATGTCCTGCGGCTTGGATGAATTGTTGTAAATCGAGAAGAAGGTGTCGTTACGGTAGCTTCCGTTGCTGGGGGTGGTGGAGCCCGCGTAGTAGAGTTCCTTGAAAATCACGGGGCTCGCGGACACTGCTATGAGCCTTGTCTCCGCCAGTTGCGGCACAATCCCCTGATGCAGTCCCAGACCGCTGATGAACCCCGAGAGATAGAGCGGCTCCCCGTCCGTGTCCGTCCCGACCGACGCGGCCTCCTCCGCCGTGAGGCTTCCCGAAACCGTCACCGTGTATTGCCCCGGCATGATTCCGTTCACCGCCACGACCCCGTCGGCCCCGCTCTCAAACCTGTAGCTGAACTGCTCGGTCGTGTTGGTCATCAGCACCGAGAGGGGAGTAGAGAACGGCCTTCCGCTCCCGAACTCTCCGTAGCTGAACCGCATCTCGAAATCGCCGACGAACTGGCTTGACGGCACTTCGTCGCGGAAGCAGCCCCCAAGCAGCAGGACCGACAGCACGAGCGCCGCAAGGACATGGACAAGCGAAACCGCCGCATGAATCCGTCTCCGAACTCTGGCGGCGACACCGCCTGTGCAATTCAGCATCCGTATGTTACAAGATCCCTTCATCCCAATTTTCAAATGTTTTAACTCCTTGTCTGTGACACTCTTGCTTGTCTGTGATACTCTTTTCAGCGACACTTTTTTCAGCGGAACTTTTCTCTGTTGCGCTCCTGCCCTAGTCCCCGTCTGTCAGAACTTGAACCACGCCTCAAGCCCGAAGAACTGCGACGGATTGCGCGAGCTTGACCATGTCCCCGGATTCCTCTTGCTCTCCTCCAGCGGGTTCGTCCGGAAGACATTGTTGAGGAAGAACGTGAACCCGAGATATTCCCCGATTTCCTTCGTCACTCTTAAGTTGCATAGCCACAGCGGCTTGTGCGTTTCCTTGATGAGCCTGTTGTCCAAAATCTGCTTCTGGATGTCCTCGCTTATCGGGTCTCCCTCCTCAAGTGCCGTATATTTGAGGTTCGACGCGCTGATGTACCCTATCGGGCGGATGTTCTCCGTTCCGAGATATTCATGAGTGTCGCTCCAAATCGTCTGCACCGACATCGAGACGACGAATCCTATTTTCGGGATATTGTGTATCACTCTCAGATTCGTCGAGAACCGGGAATACCGGCTTCCGTCGCCTGCGGCATAGACTCCGATGTCCTTGTAGCCCGTCTTCGGATCCGGGTTCTTCTGGAAATATGATTCCGTCGAGGAGTATGAATCCGAGACCATATATGCCCCGGTCAGGACGAACGACGTGCGTATGGGTTTAATCTGTCCGAAATCGAGGTCGAACTCCACGCCCTTCGAGTCATTCACATTGTTGTTCAGCGGCTTGTAGTAGCTCACCACGACGTTTGTCGCGTCGCTGTATTTCAGCAGGGGATATGTACCCTCGCGCTCGATGCCCTCGTATTTCTTGAGCTCAAAGAGATGGAAGCAGCTGCGGTCCATACCGAACGAGTAGCCGTTGCGCAGCAGCTCGCGGTAGGCCGTGACGCTCAGCCTCATGCCCGCCCAGTCGAAGTCAAGCCCGATTTCCGACTTCATGTTCTTCGCCATCTTCAGGCGGCTGTTGGAGGTGTCATAGACCTTGGTCGTAAGGACGCTGAGCTCCTGCGCCTCGCTTACTCCGGTCAGACCTATGTTGCTGTAGTTCACGAAATCGAAATAGGCCTTGTCCGGGTAGAGATAGACAAGCGGCGGAGCCTTCGCCGTGATTCCCCATCCTCCGCGCAGCTTCAGCATCTTCGGGACAATCTCGAAGGAGGCATTGAGCCTCGGCGAGAGGGCATTCATCATCTCGCTGCGCCCGGGTTGCACGAGATCGAATCGCAGTCCGAGCTGCACTTTCAGCTCCCTGTTCCACAGCGTCTTGGAGATGTTGTCCTCGGCGTAGAGGGAGAACTGGTTGAGAGCCGGTATGTCGGTATATGGACGCATCCTCAGTCCGCTTTCCGGCGGCATGAGCGGGTCGAACACCTTGCCACGGCCGAAGTTCACGTCCGTTTTCCACTCCGCTCCGCCGATGAGCCGGTTGCCGATGCCCCAAAATTCGGTGAACATATTGGCCACGGCCTTGGCAAAGACATTGAGCGGCTTGCCGTAGGTGGTCATCTGCGTGAGGAACTCGTAGGGGAGTATGTTGGTCGAGGCGGAGTGTCCCGGAGTGTCCGTGTTGGTCAGCTTGTTGCCGAGGTTGTCATAGACCGGTCCGCCGACATTCGCCGCAACGGTGCCGTCGGTCATCGCGGAGGTCACCATATAGCCGAAGTTCCCCTTGATTTCCTGGGTGTACCCCTTCTGCTCAGCGTAGTTTGCCGACAGGTTGAACTTCACGCTCTTGAGGAAGGAGAGGTCGGTCTGCCAGTTTATGTTCGTGTTGAACTTGAATCCCATGTTCTCCGCCGAGCGCTTCCTCTGGTACTTCACGTCCGTCGGGTCGAGCTTCTGCGCGTCGAGGTCGGAGTAGAATCCGAACCCGGTCGTTGTGCGCAGCTTCTCTGCGAATGTCTTGGAATACAGGAGGTTCGCCGTGATGCGGCGGTATTGCTGGTAGGGTCTGCGCTCGTCTGCGAGGGACGACGCATAGTCAAAGTCCGCGCTGAGTGCACCGCCGTTCCTTCCGAGGGCGAATCCCTTGCTGACAGACGCCTGGGTGAGCGTCGGGTTTATCTTCGTCCTTATGCGGAAGGGATATTCCCCGGCCTTGGGGTTCACGATTATGACTCCTGAGGTGAGGTCGCCGTATTCGACTGACGGGATGCCCCGGATGACATCGACGGATTCGACGTTATCGACCGAAATCTGCCTGAGGTCCACCCCGGAGCCGGCGGTCGAGGAGTATCCGGAGGTGAGCGTGCCGCTTGTGGCCGTGTTGCCGACCTGAAGGTTCGCGTTGTTGGAGACCGGTGCCCCGTTCACTATGATTGAAGTTCCGAGGCTGTTCATCGCGTCGGTTCCCACCTGTCTGATCGTGGCCTTGCTTGCCGAGGTGAGGGACGGATTCGAGGCGAGCTGTCCCGGAAGGAGTTCCATTATGTCGCCCAGAGACGTGGCCTGAAGGTGGTCTATGGCCGTGCGGGAGATGCTCGACGCCGTGGATGCCCCCACCGCCCCAGAGCGGGCGGTCACCACCACATCGTCAAGCCTGAACGATGACTCGACCATCGCGACGGACACGGGGGACATCCCCGCGCTCACCCTGACCTCGGCCTCGTAGTCCAGCATACCTATCATCTGCGCGGAGAATTTCCACTTCCCCTCGGGCACCCCTTTCAGCACCGCCCCGCCGTCGGTCTCGCTCGCGGCATAGATTCCGCAGTCCGGGAATCCCACCACGACCCCGGCCAGAGGCTCGCCGCTTTCCTTGGAGTTGACGAACACCCTAACATCGATTTTACTCGGAGCGGCTGCCGCGATGCGGCACACCACTCCGAGTAAAATCATGACGGATATTACCTTCTTCAGGTGTTTCATTTCATCTGTTCATTCCTGTCATTTTAGTCTGCCATAAAGATTCCTCGGCTTCGCTCGGAATGACAGCGGGACTCGTGATTGTAACATTGGCTCGTTATGACCGCGAGGACAATTATTCTTATGACTGCGAGAACGATTATTCTATGGGTGCGACAGTTGACTTTACGCAGCGGACAGGAATCGCGGTCGTGAACACGCCTCCCTTTGCGATGGTCGGGAAGGAATTGTCCTCATAGTAACTTACCGTCGTCGTGCCTTTCTCTGCATCAACGGTCTTTTCGCCTACCCAAAATGCCGGCGCAGTCAGAGTTGTTTTTCCGAAAACGCTCTCCTTGTCCTTGTTGGTATAATTCGCAAATTTACCGGTTTCAATCAGTCCGAGAGTCGCAATTTTGTCCTTTGCAGCCTGATATTCAGCTTTAGTATAAGTAAAATCCAAGTCAAGTGCCCACTCCATCTCGTATGTGCCGATAATTTCTATGTACTCATTCATTTTTGTCAGAACATTCCCGGCAGGCAGGCTCCAGCCCTTAGGGCAAGGGGTGTTCTCCGCAACCGTCCAGTCAGCGAAGCCCTCGCTTGCAGTGCCCCACTCGGCATCGTAGTCGGCGTTCACCTCGGTCTCCTCGTTCGCGGCAACCGGAGTGTTCTTGCCCCACTGGTAGTAGTTCCCGATTTCCTCCTTGGTCTTTGCGCCGACGTTCCTGTCAAGCATCTTGAATCCGAAGTCTGCGGTGAAGTCAAGCACCTCATACCTTGCAATCTGTCCCTTCACGGTGAGTACGCAGGCGGCAGTCTTCTCGCCGGCCTTTGCGGTGATGGTCACGGTTTTTTCAGCATCCTCGATGTCCTTCACCGCGAACGCAAGCTCTCCCTTGTCGGAAACGGTCACAATCTCCGGGTCGCTTGAAGTCCATTCGACGGTGACGTCGGCATCCTCAGGGTCAAGGACAACCGCAAGCTCAGGCAGAGCCTCGTCCGTGTAGAGCGTCTTTGTTTCGGGAACCACTTTGATGGAGTCAATCTTTGCCCCCCCCTCCTCTTTGTTGCAGGCAACGACAGCCAGTGCAACGACTGCAATGTAAGCAATCCTTTTCATTTGTTTGAGATTTTTAGCTGGTCCAATGACCTAATAATTAAACACATAAATCCACTTGTGACACGACTTTCCTAAACGGCGCCTATCATTCGTAAATTTCAAACCACACAAATTTAGAATTTGTCATCCTCAATTCCAAGCCTTTTCCCGAAAATGAGCCGAATTTTTCCACCTTTGCCGCAATTTTTTGCTGCCTATGCATAGGCCAGCGAAATCTTGAGCCCGACCGCATCCGAAATCATTATGAACGTCGATAGCTGCATATCGGTCTCTCCCTTTTCCAGCATGGATATATATTCCCGTTTCTTTCCAATTTTCTCTGCAAGCTGTTTCTGGGTGAGGCCAGCAGCCTTTCTCGCGTCTTTCAGAATCTCGGCATAGTACCACGCACGTGACTTCGCGTCGAATCTTTCTCTTGACGCACTTCCTTTTTCCCCAAATTCTGCGCTGATAAGTTCTTCTGCAGTAGGTAGGCTATTCAGTTTTTCCAAATCAATGTTCTGTCTCATATCCGGATGTCATTTATTATCATTTGAGCTTTCTTCATTTCTCTGCCATAGTCTTTTGTCGATTTCTTCATGAACCCGTTCAGCAACAGTACGGTCTCGCATTCAATGAAATTGTCATCATCTATGGCCAACATAATCACTCTCCATTCATTTTCTGTTGATATTCTCAATTCATAGAAATCCGTCCCTATAAGTTTCTTTACGAGTTTTGTGCTCACAACCTTTATTTCGGCAATGACATTCAGTGCGTATTTCAATTTCTCCTGAACTCGTTTGGGGCAGGATTCATAAAATTCATCAAATTCTTGACTTCGTATAATTTTTCTCATTGCAAAAGTAGTATATTTGTTACATATTTCAAAATTCATCAAGGCCTTTGAGGCGGCGGAGCATACGGACTATGCTTTCCAGATGGGAGATGTCGCGCCTTTGTGTCTCGACGACCTGACGGAGGGAACTGTTCTCGTCGCTGACTTTTCTGAGGCGTGCCTCGTATTCATCGCGGAGTTCGCTGCACCTGCGGTCGTAGCGGTCTGATGCGGCGTCACCTGTCCCGTAGCCGACAGCTTCGTCTTCGAGCCTGAAATCCTTCTCCTGCCGGTTCCACGAGCCGAAAATGAGGTAGCCGATTCCTATGTTCAGGGCATCGGCAAGACGGGAGATTATGGGGTTTATGAGAACTGATGTCCCGCTTTCGAGGCTTCTGTAGTGGGTCATGGAAATGCCGCAGCGCCGGGCGACCTCGGTCTGTGTGAGGCCCCGGAGCTTCCTCAGGCGCAGAATGTTCTCCTTGATGGAGTCGTTATCCATAGTGTTATCCTTTTGTGGTCAATGTCCTCGTTTCAATTTCCGGGGATATTCGTTCGCGCCAAAGGTATGGATAAAAATGATGCGAAAACAGCAAGAAAAACTTGCGAATCGCAAGCATTGCTTATGATTCGCAAGAAAAATCGTAGAAAATTTCGATTATTTGAGATGATAGTGCGGCCCTTGCCGGCGGCGTGGAACGGCTGAAGACCCCCTTATTCGCAGCGGAGGGTGACGCTCGCCTTGCGCAGACCCTTCGCTGAGACCGTGACCGGAATGTCCCCGGCAGTGTCGCCGCCGCGGACAATCACCGTGAGCTGCCCGCTGAAAAGATGCATCTGAGGCTGCTGGAATGGTTCAAGGCAGGTCGGGTCTCCGTTGGCCACGGCTTCGAACGAGCCTGATCCTCCTACGCTGACCCTGACGAGCCTGCTGTCCGTCGGGACAGGATTGCCGTCGCGGTCAATCACGCTGACATTGATGTAGCACAGCTCCTCGCCTCCGGCCTTGAGAACGGCTGCCGATGACGCGCCGCCCGGCCGCTGTCCCGCCTCCTTTGCCGAGCCGTCAAGCCGCTGCGTCGCCGCTTCATTCCCTCTGATGGACTCCGGACCCGTGTATGGCGTGAGCTTCAGGGCATAGGGCTTGCCGGACGTGCGCACTGTCTGCTCAGCCGCAGGAAGGCCGTCCGCGCCATATGCCACAACCTTTATCTCGCCCGGCTGATAGATTACGTCCGGCCATATCAGGCGGAAACGCCTCATCAGTTCCTGGTCAGATGCGAGCGGGGCAGGCTGTGTCGGGTCTGAAGACACTCCCGTCGGAGCGGCCTTGACCGCCACTCCCTGACTTACCCCGTTCACGAACAGTTCCGCGCGGTCGAACGAGCTGTACGCCACCACCGGGATGTTCTCACCCTCGTGTCCCGGCCATGTCCAGTGGGGGAGCAGGTGCAGTGTCGGCACATCCTTTCTCCACTGGCTGCGGTAGAGCCAGAAGCGGTCCTTCGGGATGGACGCGAGGTCGATGATTCCGAAGACGGAGGAGTGGTTAGGCCACGAGTCTGTGTCGTAAGGGGTCGGCTCACCGAGGTAGTCGAAGCCGGTCCAGACGAACTGCCCGGGCATCCACGGATAGTCCTCGTCTGCCGCGAAATCGACGTCGGGAATGTTCGACCATGGGCAATAGTCCGTGTCGTATGATGAAGACTGGTGGTCGGCGTGTCTCATGTATGCCCCGAGAAGCGCGTCAATGCCGTGGACTCCCTTTTCTGACGGAAGATGATAGACGCCTCTCGAACTTACCGTCGATGCCGTCTCGCTTCCGAGTATGATGTTCTGCGGAAGCTTCCCGTAGGCCTCCACGAAGCGGCGCGGCTTGTAGTTGAAGCCAGGCACGTCCAGCTGCGCCGCGAACCCGTTGTTCACCACCGCGTCGAACTGGTCCATCCCGCAGGTCACCGCCCTCGTGGGATCCTCCCTGTGACAGATGGCCTGGAGCCACGCCGCCGTCTTGTATCCTTCCGGAGACCACTGAGTCGGGACTTCGTTACCGATGCTCCACATTATAATGGAAGGGCTGTTCCTGAAATGTCTTACCATATTCACGACGTCTTTCTCCGCCCACTCGTCAAAGAACCTGTGGTAGCCGTTCTCGCATTTCGCCACGTCCCACTCGTCGAATGTCTCCGCCATCATCATCATCCCCATCTCGTCGCATAGCTCGACAAGTTCCTCCGCCGGCATATTGTGCGAGGTCCTTATGGCGTCGCAGCCCATTTCCTTCAGCAAATCAATCTGATGCCGGAGCGCGGACCTGTTCACGGCGGCTCCGAGCGGCCCGAGGTCGTGGTGCATGCACACTCCGTGAATGACCCGGCGTTCCCCGTTCAGGAAAAATCCCTTGTCCGCGATGAACTCCGCCGTGCGCACTCCGAAGCGCGCCGAGGCGCTGTCAATGACTGTCCCGTCCCTGAGAATCTTCACTGTTGCCGTGTAGAGCGCGGGACTTTCAGGCGACCACAGTCTCGGGGCGTTCAGGGTAATGTTCTGTCGCACAGCCTCGCCGTGGCATACGCTTCGCCTGTCGGTCCGCCGTGCCGCCACATTCCCATGCTCGTCGAGAACCGTAGTCTCCAGATCGAAGTTTTCTCCTTCTTCCGCGCCTTCGATTTCCGTGGATATGCTGACGCTTGCATATTCCTTTTCTATATGGGGCGTCGTCACTCTAATTCCCCATACGGGAATATGAACCGCCGGAGTCTCAATCAGCCGGACCTTGCGGTAAAGCCCCGCTCCGGGATACCAGCGCGAGGAGAACGGCCTGTTTTCGAGAAGTATGGTGACGCGGTTCGCTCCTTCGCGGAGGTTCGGGGTTATGTCGCAGTGGAATGCGTTGTATCCGTAGGGCCATTCGCAGACCCTGTCTCCGTTCACGAACACCTGCGCCTCGCTCATCGCCCCGTCAAAGAGCAGCTCGAAGCGGCGGCCGTCCGTCTTTCCGACATTTATCTCCGTCCTGTAGCAGCCCTTGCCCATATAGGGCAGCCCTCCGCTGCGCCCGGTCTTCTCCGACGGCACGGTCTCCCCGTTCTGCGTCACGGCGACAACCTGAAAGTCATTCGACTTGTCGAACGGCCCGTAAATCGCCCAGTCGTGCGGCACGTTAACTTTCTCCCATCCGGAGACAGCCTCCGTCTCGTGATCCTTGCGGAACTCCCACTCCTTCAGCATCTTCTCGCTGCGGACTTGTCCCGCAAGCGGCAGGACGGTACAAAAGGCGGCTATGGCCGCCAAGAATCGGTATCTCATAAAACTTGAATTTTCCATGCTGCAAATTTAGGCAATATGCATAGAATCCTCCGCTCATAACGGACAAGTTATGCAACATTTCGGACAAAACGCCTGTATTTCCCGGTTTCTCCCTCCGGCCAGATCAGTCCTTGAAGGCATCAAGGGCGACGGTAGGCCTGCCGTCGGCAAACGCCCCGAGCTGATAGCCCCCGTTGTAGCCCGCCGGAGCCTCCGGTTCCCAGTAGAAGACGCCGTCGCAGACTCCGGTTCCCTTGGCCTCGGTCATGAGATAGGAAAGCATCGCCTTCGCCGTCTCCGCGTCGTCCCAAGGCATTCCGACCTCGCAGACCATCACGCGGCATCCATATTCAGACGAGACTTTCTTGATGTTGTCGATGCAGGACTTGGTCGGGCCCTGCCATCCGGACTGGTCGTATGAGGGATAGAGCGACATCCCTATCATGTCATACTTCCCGCCGTATTTCTTCAACTCGCCGAAAATCCTGCGGTACTTCCAGTTGTCCTGCCCTCCGTCGAGGTGGACGATGACCTTGGCCTCGGGATAGACCGACTTCACGGCGTCGTAGCCGGCGTTGTTGAGTTCCGTGTAGTTCTGAGGATTTGTCGTGCAGCGGCCGAGTTCCCAGAGCATTCCGTCCGTGGTCTCGTTCCCGACCTGCACCCACTCCACGTCGATTCCGCAGTCCTTGAGCCCCGCGAGCACGTCAGCGGTGTGCTCCGCCACGGCCTTCTTCATGTCCTCAATCCCATAGCCGCTCCATGCCGCAGGGACGGTCTGGTTTCCGGGGTCTGCCCATGTGTCGCTGTAGTGGAAGTCAATCATCAGCCTCATTCCGAGCTTCTGAGCCCGCAGGGCCTTGGCGATTACGTCACCCTTCCCGTTCCAGCCCTCGGCCGGGTTCACCCAGACGCGCAGGCGTATCGAGTTCATCCCGATCTGACGCATCAGCTCGGTGCATTCAGTCTCCACGCCGTCGGCGTTGTAGAACTTTATGCCCTTGCTCTCCATCTCGGTGCACCAGCTTATGTCCGCGCCCTTGGCGAACGCCGTCCTGTCAATCTCCGGCGCTTCCGGCTTCTCCGGAGCCGTGTATTCGGGATTCACCTCCGCGCACCCTGCGGCGGCCAGCATTCCGGCCGCCAATATTCCGCAAATAAACATATTCTTCATATTGTTCTGATTTTTTTCTACAGTCAATTCAACCTCCGCCCGCTTCTGTCATTCCGATTGTTTTCTCCTTGTCATTTCAATCAGGCTTCTCCCTGTCATTTCGACCGGACCTCTCCTTGTCATTTCGACCGAGCGAAGCGAGCGGAGAAATCTTTACATTTTGGTCATGGTGTATGTAGGCGCGTCGAAGCCGCTGAGGTCAAGTTCGAACTTGTATGTTCCGGTTTCCGCCGGCTTGAATCCATCCGCCTTCAGTCCAAGAGTGCCGTCACCGTCCGGGTCTCCATATTCCCAGGTCCAGTCGCCGAACACGAACTTGATGCCCCACTGGATGTTCCCGACCTCGCAGGTCGCTTCCCACTTGCGTGTGCCGGCATTGTAAGTCATGACGTCTTCGGTCGTCTTCCAGTCATTGAAGTCGCCGCATACGGCGATTTGCACCACTTTCTGTTCCGCCCATGTCATGGCCGTCAAATCTACGGTCACATAGTTCAGCCCGGGGTCGCCGCTCCAGAAATTCCATCCTCCTGCATCGGTCGAGAGCTCGTACTGCCCGCCGGTGGTGTAATAAACCGTCGCGTCGTCGTCCATCGTGGTCAGGAAGCGGAATCCGCTCTGCTCCTCGGTCCAGTCCGGAGAGGTGTAGAGGAATCCCTGATAGTGCCCGTCATTGTCGGCGACGGCGTTGAGGACGGTCGCCATGTCGAGTTTGTCGGAAGCCTCCTTCTTGTAGTACCATGCGTAGAGCTGCTCGGGATAGTTCGCATGCGCGGGAGTGTCACCTCCCGATGTGAGGGAAATTTCCTTGGTGTCGATGTTTATGCTGAGGGTATATGTGCCTGCGGTGCCTGCCGTGAGTCCGGTTTCGCCGTCGCCCTCCATGAGACTGAATGAGTTTCCGGAGGCTGCAATCGTAAACGGCCAGTCAATAGGGGTCGCGGATGCTTCTGTCCCGACTGTCCTGTCGTACTTCGCTCCCGTTCCGCCGACCTTCACCGCGACATTGTCCGCCGTCGTGGTGAACACTCCGCTCCATGTCCTTGCGGAAGTCGAGAACTTCATCTTAGTGTCATTGCCCTCCGCCGAGATGACAACTGAAGGGAAATGAACCTGCCACCATTCTCCGGCCTTGGTGTCGAGGACAACATAGTGGCATCCGGTCGTGCCGGCGAACCAGCAGTTGCGCCATTCGTCGCCCTGCTTCTCCACGACGAACGGAGTCCAGGCCTCGTCCTCGCCCCATGCTGAACCGTCCGCGGCGACGAAATAGAAGTTCTGCCATCCGACGGTCGTCACCGCGAATCCCTCGTAGCGGTCAGGATTCTCCGTAGTGTTGTGAATCGTGGCGAAGGTCGTTCCGGAATCCTTGTCGTTCATCTTCATCGTCCCGGTGTCGCCTATGTAAGGAGTGACGGTGACGGCAAGCGATTCGCTGAACACGCTGGTCTTGCCGAGCGTCGTGGCCACCCTGACATAGACCTTGGTCGCGGTCTCTTCCGTGACGCCGAGCCTGAGCACGATGTTGTTCAAGGCCTCCACGCTGAACTGCACGGAAGACGCGCCGGTCTCAAGCGACTGCGAATACACGCTTTCGAAGCCTTCGGTCGCGGAAAATTGCAGCGCTGACGACACCAGACCGTCAGGAAGCGCGGCCGAAGGATTGCTTACGCTCGCGCCGTCGCCGTTCTTCCAC
The DNA here is from genome assembly GCA_934725015.1 of uncultured Bacteroidales bacterium. Lineage (GTDB taxonomy): Bacteria > Bacteroidota > Bacteroidia > Bacteroidales > UBA932 > Cryptobacteroides. Next base: position 94,628 of record CAKVAS010000001.1, on the reverse strand, counting down.
CAGAACGTCATTCCGAGGTTGTCCTTCTCCGTCGCGGTCAGCACCCTTTCCGTCGGGTCGGCTCCGAGCCCGGTCGCCGGTTCGGGGTTCGAGACAGTCAGAATCTCCCCGTCCTTTTCGCAGGAAACCGCCGCCAGGGCCATAATCCCCGCAAACATATATATCAATGTCTTTTTCATATCATTCAAAATTGTCAAAGTTCATATAAGCAATCAGTATCCTAACTCTGCATTGTAACTCTTGAACCCCGGATTCGCCGAAAGCTCAGCCTCCGGAATCGGCAGCACGCAGTACTTCTTATCAACGTCCTTGCCGTCAAGCACGCCGCCCTTCCAGTTCCAGTTGTAGCCGGAGGCGTATTTCCCGAAGCGGATGAGATCCGTCCTGCGCACGCCCTCGGAATAGAGCTCGCGTCCGCGCTCGTCAAGGATGAAGTCAACCGTGAGGTCGGAAGCCGCAATGTCGCCGGCCGTTCCTCCGAATGCACGCCCGCGCACGAGGTTCACATAGTGCAGGGCCGACTCCCGTGCTCCTGTGCCGCCGCGCAGGGCCGCCTCCACAATCATCAGATACACGTCCGCGAGCCTGAACATCGGGTAGTCGGTCTTCGCTCCGTTCACCCTAGTGTCGGACGCCACCTCGCCCGCGTCGGTGAGGTTCGTCCACTTGTTCATCTGCCATCCGGTCGTCACGTCGTCGTGCTTGCTGATGACCTTCTCGCGGTCCTGATACTTGTACTTGGTGTCGCCCGGCTCCTCGTAGAAGTCGTCCGGAGCGTCGGCGTAGAGCTTCCTGTTGCGGCTGCCGAACATCGCGCGGGCATCCCCGTCCGAGAACAGATCCACCAGCTGAGGACGCACCCGCAGGCAGTTCCAGTAGGCCGAAACGCCGAATTCCTCAAGCATGTCGTCGTAGTTGTCGAAGCGCGTCGCGCAGGCGAGATATGTCCCCGCGCCCCACGCCACGGTGTGTTCCGCGTCACAGGCGAGGGCGAATATGATTTCCTCCGTGCGCTTGCTGTTGTCGGCGTTGAAGAGGCTCGCGTAGCTCGGCGCGAGGGCGGTGTAGCCGTCGTCAAGCACCTTGTTGCAGGCCGCGATGCACTCGTCCCACTTCGCCTGCCCCGTATAAACCTCCGCATTGAGGTAGAGACGCGCGAGAAGGGCGTTTGCCGTGCTCTTCGTGAAATGTCCGTAATTCCTCGACGGGAGCGATTCCCCGAGTTCCTTGAGTTCGGACTCGATGTAGCTGAAGAGCTGTTTGCGGGAATATGTTTCAGGGATATATGAACCCACGCCGTCGTTCTCCGTCACGAATGAAGCGACGTTGAAGAAGTCGAGCTCGTGGTAATATGCGAGCGCCCTGAGCCCCCGCGCCTCGTCCCTCCAGATTCGTATCTTCGCCTTGTCGGCGTCCGAAAATCCGGAAATCGCGTCCTCGGATGCGTTGCGTATGAACTCGTTGGCGAGCGCCACTATATTATATATATGGTAGAACATCGCCGAAACCCACGGGTCTCCCGCGTTCCACTGCTGGAAGCTGACGTCGGTCATGGTCTCTCCGCTGAGCCAAACGTCGTCGAGCGTGTCCGTGGAGCATTCCTGAAACATGGTCAGGCAGCGGGTGTAGTTCTGGTAGCGGTCGTCGGATGAGATGGAGCTGAGGTTCACTATCATTGAGGTATATATCCCCGAAAGCACTGACTCATAGTTCTCTACGCTCGTATAGACATCCTTGGACGTCGTGTCGGTGTGCGGGTACTGGTCGAGGTCCTTGACGCATCCGGAGAGCAGGGACAACACGAGGCCGAAGGCCGCCGCTGCAAGATATTTCGTGTATTTGTATATGTTTTTCATAATATTTCCGAAAATTTTGAAATTTGAGGATTTCATTAGAAGTTCAAACCGAGGCTGAGGGAGACGATGCGCGGACGAGGGTAGAACGAGCTGTCGAATCCGTTCGATATTTCCGGATCCACGCCCGTGTATTTTGTGAGCGTGAACACGTTCTGCATCATCAGCGAGAGCTGGAGCCCCACCTTGTTCGCGAGACGTCCGAAGTCGTAGCTTACGGTGAGGTTGTCCATCTTGAGGAAGGACGCGTTCTCGACGTAATAGTCCGAATAGAATTGTCTCGTGGTGAAGCCTGTCTTGAGGTAGGACGACGAGAGGTTGTTGAGCTGAGGGGCGCTGTACTTCATGGTTTCGGTCGCGCCGGTGTTCACTGCCATGGCGTTATAGACATAGTTCCCGAGGTTCGCGCGGAAGGTCGCCGATACTGAGAGCCTCTTCCAGCTTACGGAGGTGTTGAAGCCGAGAATCCAGTCCGGTGCAGGGGAGTGGTAGCAGTAGCGGTCGTTGATGTTGATGACGCCGTCGCCGTTGAGGTCGGCGTATGCTCCCTCGATAGGGCGGCCGTCCTCGCCGTAGAGCTGCTTATAGACAAAGAACGAGTACGGGGCCTGTCCTTCCGTCATCACCTGGACGTACTTGTTATCAACCATCGGCCCGGTGAGGGTCTTGGTGACCTCGCCGTTATCCACGAGCGTGAGGTTGGTGACCTCCACTTTCTGCCATGTCGCGTTGAACCCGATGTTCCATGTCCAGTCCCGGGTCTTTATCGGCACGAAGCTGAAGGATGTTTCCACTCCGGAGCTTGCCACGTTGCCGACGTTCGTCGTTATCATCTTGCTGAAGTTGGTCCCTGCCGGAGCCGGCACGGTGGCGATGAGGTCCTCTGTCCTGCGTGAGTACCAGTCGACGCTTCCGGAGATGCGGTTGCCGAGAAACGCCCAGTCGAGGCCGACGTTGAACGACTTGGTGGTCTCCCACTTGAGGTCGGAGACATATGCGGACGGGAGGAAGGTGTTGATATACTTGCCGTCGGAGCCGATGTACTGGCTGTTGTCGGTGCCTGCCCAGTAGGTCGGGAGGTAGTTGTAGTTGCCGATGCCGTCCTGCTGGCCGGTCACGCCGTAGCTTGCCCTGAGCTTGAGGTCATTGACGGCTTCCACGTTCCTGAGGAAAGGCTCTTCGGAGATTCTCCATGCGAGCGCTACTGACGGGAAGGTTCCCCAGCGGGTGTCCTTGGAGAAGCGGGAGGTGCCGTCGCGGCGGACGGTCGCGGTGAGAATGTAGCGGGAGCCGAACGACCAGTTCAGACGGGCGTAGTACGACAGCAGCACATGGCGGTTGTCCGTGGCGTTCCATTTCTGGTTAAGGCTTTCTCCTGCGGCGTTGTAGTTGTCGCCTGCCGGGTAGGTCGCCTTCCAGTACTGGTAGTCATATCCGGCCGTGGCATCGACGTGCGACCTGATCGCCTCGATTTCCTTGTTGTAGTTGAGATAGGCCGTGAAGAGGCGGTTATGCTTGATTGCCGGGCCGTATTCGTTGAGATAGCCCTTTGTGTCGTAGGATGATGCCGCCGTCTCCGGGGTGAACGAGCGCCCCTTGCCGGAAGCGTAGTCGTAGCCTCCCGTGAGGTGGAGCTTCAGTTCCGGGAGGAAGTGCATCTTGTAGTCGGCGTCGATGTTTCCGACGATTCTATACACGTTGCTGGTCGATTCTGTCTGCATCAGGAGCCCGAGCGGGTTCTTCACCGCCACATTGTCCGGCTTGCCCTCGCTGCCGATGATTTCATAGTAGCCTCCGAGGGTGTCGTTGCCGGAATATACCGGGACGGTCGGGTTGAAGGTGGCCGCGTTCCAGATGGCGCTTCCGTTGGCGAAGCGGTTGCGGTTGTACGCTCCCTTGACGCTGACGTTGAACTTGAGGTAGTCGTGGAAGAATGAAGGGGTGAGGCTTATGTTGCCGGAAACCCTCTGCGCGTTGTCGGTCTTGAGGATTCCGTCCTGATAGTAGTAGCCCACCGATGCCCTGAAAGGAAGCCACTTGGCCGCCTGTCCGCTGACGCTCAGGTTGTTGTCGGTTCCGAACGCCGGCTGGAAGACCTGCGCGTTCCAGTCCGTGTGCTCTGTCCCGAGATACTGGCTGTAGTCCGGGCCGAGGCTCTGCGCCACGTTCACGAACTCGTCGTAGGAAAGCATATCGGCGAGCCTGCTCTTCCACTGCACCGACTGGGTGGAGGTGAGGTTCACGCGAATCTTCTCGCTCGCGCCCTTTTTCGTGGTTATGATTATGACTCCGTTCGATGCCCTCGAACCGTAAATCGCCGTGGAGGACGCGTCCTTGAGCACAGTCATGGACTCGATGTCCGACGGGTTGATAAGAGACATGAAGTTTCCGTCGTTTCCGGCTATGCCGCCTATTTCAAGCGGAACGCCGTCAAGGACGATGAGAGGGTCGTTGGAGGCGTTGAGGGATGCGCCGCCGCGGATTCGGATGGTGCTTCCTGCGGTAGGCGAGCCTGACGACGACATAATCTGCACACCGGAGACCTTTCCGTTGATAAGCTGCTCCGGGGTCGAGATGAGGCCGGCGTTGAAGTCCTCGGCCTTCATGGTAGCCACCGAACCGGTGAGATCCTTCTTCGAGGTGGTTCCGTAGCCGATCACGACCGCGTCCGCGAGCACCTCGGTGTCGGCCTTCAGCTGAACGTCAATGACGCTGCGCCCATTGACGGGGATTTCTTCGGTGACGAACCCCATGCACGAGAACACGATTGTCGCGTCGTCGGGCGCAACAAGCCTCCAGTGCCCGTCGATGTCGGTCGATGTTCCTGTGGTTGTGCCCTTGATGAGCGCCGTCACTCCTATTGCCGGGTTGCCCGAATCGTCGAGCACCGTTCCGCTGACGGCCTTGCCTGTAGGATTCTCCTGCGCACTCAATCCCGAACCGTGGAGAAGCAGTCCGGTTGCCGTCGCGAGAAAGATGACGGCCCTGCAAAAGACTTTTTTCATATTTCCTGTGTTTAGTGTTATAAATATTCTGTCATTTCGAGCATATATTCTGTCATTTCGAGCATATATTCTGTCATTTCGAGCGAAGCGAGAAATCTTTGTTCCGGCTCCACTCGCTTTAATGCCACCTGATTTATGCGGTTTCACACCTGCAAAATTATGCAATCCCCCGCAAGCCTGTTACCTCAAAACGGACAAGTTGTGCAACAATTCGGACAAAATGCCTATCTTTGGAGTGTCCGGGCAATAATTCCGGCCACATTGCATCTGACATGAAACGCAGGACTTTCATACTGAGGACAATTCTTCCTGCCCTTCTGACGGCGGTCTGCCTTGCCGGGCCGTGTGCCGAACCGGCGTGCGGCAGCCCGTCGCTGACTGGACGCTTTTCACGCGTGCCGGTGGGCGACAGTCCCGTTATTCCCGCCTACGCCCTCGCTCAGGACTCCCTCGGCTTCGTCTGGATAGGCACCGACTCCGGGCTCTACCGCCATGACGGGATTCGCGCTCAGCGCTTCTGCCGGGAGACGGACACTCCGGACTGCATCTGCAACGAGCATATAAATGTCCTCGACTATGACCGGCTCTCGGGGCGGCTCCACATAGGCACGGACAGGGGATTCTGCTCCTACAATAATGCCGGCGGCTTCGTGCAGGACACGGTAGTCGGCCCGCGTCATGTCAAGACGGCGCTGCGCTTCGGGGACGCAGTCTGGATTGGTACGACGGACGGGCTGTTTCTTCGCGAGCATGGCGGGCGGACGGTTCCCTTTCTGGCGGAAGCCCACATCGCGAGTTCGTGCTCCGTCGGGAACAGCCTGTTCTTCGGGAGTTATGGATGTGTGTGGAAGATTGATGCGGACGGAGGTTCGGCAGCGGTCCGCATAGATGTCGGTAAAGGCGTGCAGGGCAATCTCGTGCTTGCCCTTGCCGAGATTCCGGAGCATTTCGCCTTCTCGGGACGCGGGATTTTTGTAGGGAACGAGCGGGGACTCTACAGTTTCGACGTCGCAGGCGGGGCGCTGAAGTGTCTCTGGGACGGCGGCCCGGTGAAGAACTTCCTCTTTCTTCCGGACGGAAGTCTCGCGGCCGGCACGGACAACGGGCTTCTGACACTTTCGCCTTCGGGAATGCTTGAGGTCTGTCGCCATGAGGTCGGCAATGCCCGTTCGCTTCCCGACAATGTCGTGTGGGCCACCATGCTTGACGACGACGGCAACCTGTGGGTCGGAACCGACCATGGGGCCGCGCTGACCCGTCTCAATGACGAATATGACTTCGTGGGCGTCGAAAGCGCCGGACTGAGGGACGGGCTTGACATCTCCTCCATTCTCTGTGCTGACGGTCATGTCTTTGCAGCGGGAATGAACGGGATTTTGGACTTTTCCGCCTCGGGTAGGCATTCTGTCTATAAGTCAGACAGGGGAGAGGAGGGCAGGAGGCTTGCCCACAACAAGGTGCGCGCACTCTACGACGACGGTCGTTCCGTATTCTCCGCATCAGACGCAGGACTCGACCGCATCCGTGACGGGGCGGTAACTCATTGGCATATAACGGAATCCACAAAACGGTTCCTTTCGGACTGGATGTACGCTGTCGTGGAGGATTCTTCCGGACGGCTTTGGACCGGCACATACGACGGAGGTATTTTTGTCATCTCCAAATCGAGGCTTCCCGAGCGGGGAGGCGAGGTTCTCTGCGACAGGCATATTTCCGCGGACGATGGACTTTCCGGAAACATAGTGCTCCGTCTCCGTGTCTTCGGCGACAAGGTTCTCGCCGTGACCGACAAGGGCGTGGATGTCATCGACTCGCGTACGTTCGGAATATCTCATATCCCGGTTCCTGACTCCCGCCGCACCCTGTCGCTCGCCTCTGACGGGGAAAGGCTGTGGGTCGGAACCGAGGCCGGAGTGTATTTTCTTGACGGTGGCAGGCTCCTTCCGCTCAGCGGGGCTTCCGTCTCCGCGCAGTCGCTCATGTTTTCCGAAGGCTTCCTCTGGCTGGCCGACGGCAACGAAATCTGGCGCTGTGAGATTTCAGACAACACTTCCTGCGAGCCGTCCCCGTCGCAGTGGCAGCTCATCCGCAAGTTCGAGAATCCGCTTTTCTGCCTTGCGGCCGACTCTGACCGAATCTATGCCGGCTCCGTCAACGGCTTCTACTCCGTTCCCAAATCGGTCGCCCCGATGCAGTCGCATCCTGACAGGATTGTCATCACCGCACTCTACCTCGACAATGTCCTCGTCGTTCCCGGCTCGGACTATTCCGGTCGTCGCATTCTCTACTCCGACATCGCGCTCGCCGAGGAAATCACTCTCGGGCGCGGTCAGCACTCGTTCGCGCTCGACTTCTCCTCAATGAAATATCCGGCACCGGCCGGCCGTTTCTCATGGCGGCTCAGGGGCTTTCACGACGAGTGGCAGACAGGCTCCGCAGACAGCCGCGCCGTGTTTCTCAATGTCCCTCCCGGGGACTATTCCTTCGAGGTCTGCCACCTTAATCCCGAAGGCAGCCCCGACTCCAGGACCAAGGTTCTGAAAATCAATGTTCTGTATCCATGGTACGCGACTGTCTGGGCATGGCTGGCCTACATCGTTCTGCTCGCCGGCACGGCTGCTTTCGTCACCTATTTCATGAAGGTGCGCCGCCAGCTCCAGATTGAGCGCGCGGAAAGGGAGAAGGCGCAGTCCATAGTCAACTCGACGATAAGCCGCACGCAGGAGTTCCGTGAGACCCTGAACGCAATCTTCGGCCAGCGCCCTTCGGACGAGTCTTCGTCAGGGACAGCCTTCGGACACTCCGCCGCTTCTCCGGAGGGATTTTCCTCCGCTTCTCCTGACGGGGCTTCCTCCGCCTCTTCCCCGGACGCGAAGTTCATGAAGGAGATTTCCGACATCGTGAACCGCCACATCGGAGACCCGGAGTTTTCCGCAGCGGCTCTCTGCGAGGAGTCCCGCTGGCCGGCCAAGCAGGTCTATCGCAAGATAAAGCAGCTCACCGGACTCGGCACCGTTGAGTTCATCCGCGACATCCGCCTCTCGCAGGCGGCCTCGCTCCTCGAACAGGGCCGGCTCAGCGTCACCGAAATCATGTACAAGGTAGGCTTCACCACCCCGTCCTATTTCTCCAAGTGCTTCAAGGCCCGCTACGGCCTCACCCCGTCCGAATATCAACTTAGCAAGCGTTAATTTTAACGCTCACTCAAATTAACCCGTTCTTGAAAAAGTCCCTTGCGTCGATGTGGCGGATGCCCTCATATTTCCCGGTATCCATATACGGAGTCATTGAAATTACATATTTCGGGTTATTGTCCTTGATTTGCAGCAGATTGCCGAACTCTCTCTCTAATGTGTCATCGTCGTGGATGAGATATGCCACTTGCACATATCGGATGTCGTCGCCTCTGGAACATACGAAATCTATTTCCGCATTGTACAGAACCCCTACACTCACTTTATATCCTACTCTTATAAGGTGTTGATAGACAAGATTCTCGAGAATCTTTTCAATATCGTTGACACGCCGTCCGCCTACGATGAAATTCCTTAATCCCACATCTCCGAAATAATACTTTGAGTTTGTCTCAAGCAATTTCTTCCCGTGAATATTGTACCTTTCGACTTCATTGATGAGATATGCGGCCGTCGTCGCCTTTAGGTAGCTGATGACAACATTCTTTGAAACATCGTCTTTCTGCGAGGTCATATAATTGTGGATGTTTGTCGCTGAAATCGGCTTTCCGATGTTATCCCCGGTGTATTTCACGAGATTCTCCAGAAACGGCACGTTCCTGATATTCTTTCTGTTGACGATGTCTTTAACCAGAATCGTGTTGTAGATGCCCTGAAGATATTCGTTTATGGTTTCGGGATTATCGAGTCCGAATGCCCTCAGACCCGGCAGCCCGCCGTAATTCATGTATTTTCCCAGTGACTTTTCGTCGTCCTGAAGGCTGTGAAATTCGAGGAACTCAGAGTAACTGAGACCCTGGACGAGAATTTCCACGTATCGGCCCGCAAGGAGTGTCGCGAGCTCTCCGGAAAGTATGTCGGAATTGCTGCCTGTCACGACAATGTCAATGTTGTCCTCATTGTAATAATTCCGCAGCCCGCGTTCAAAGTCCGCAATTTCCTGAACTTCATCAATCAGAATGTAGTTGTGCCGGCTGCTGTCGATATGTTCGTCAATATATTGAACCAGTTCCTTGTACGTTACGATGAAATCAAAGGCGGTCTTTTCCTTGTCTATGTATATTATATTGTTTCCATTGTCCCGGCCTTTTCTGTCCATCAGTTCTTTCATTACATAGCTTTTTCCGACGCGCCTCTGCCCTGTAAGTACGATTAGCACGCCTTTGCCAAGGACTGATTCGAGTTTTTGGTAATAATTTGGTCTGGATATGAGTTTCATGTCAATGTTGATTTGAACTGTGGCAAAGATAGCTTATTTTTGTTTAGTATAGTCAACAAAAATCAAAATTTTTGATTTCTGTTGACTATATCCAACAAAATTACGAATCTCGGTGCGGAGTGGCTTCGTCAGTGACTTGAATGTCCCGGAATTTTTATAAATTTGCCTGTAAAATGATTTGGAATGCTTCCTCAACTCCTATATATATTGTTCGCGCTCGTTGAATTTACGGCTTCGGGATTCATGTTCGCAAAACATCGGCGGCAGCCTGACCGTTCACGGGTGTTCATCGCTGTGTTTTTCCTGCTGTCCGCCCTTAGCGCTTCCTTCATCGTTGTCTCGCGAGCCTTCTGTCCCGAGACTCTCGGCCAAGGGAATGGTCCTCACTATATACTTCTCGGGTTTGTCGTATTCTTCATGCTTCTGCTCTATCCGATAGAGGTGCTGCGCCCGCGTTGGATGACGTGGCCTCGGGCACTGAAAATACTGAGTCCATGGCTGTTCTTTGTTCTCTGCCTCTTGGCTGTGGCTCCGCTCGGACTGCACACGATGTCTTCCGTCAAGGATATTCTGCTGCATATAGGGGAAACAAATGTGTTTCTTCAGGTGGTGTTGTCGCTTATATTCATCCCTTATGGCCTATGGCTCTGCCTAATGGACTACAACTGGCGTCAGAGCAGCGCCCCGAGGAAGTGGCTGCGGCTGATAGTCGCCATCGCGATGCTGATGACGCTCACATTCTCCTGCACTCGCATTTTCAACCTCAGATGGGCAATGTATGTACACATATTTCTTTATTTCCTGCTGACATACATAATACTGCGCGTGGAGTTGGTCATTCGTTTCCGTGTGCCCGGCGACGTTGATGAGGAGCGAACTGCAGAAGAGCCGCTGCCTTTAGGGGAACATGTGCCGGAGCATCCGCAAAATTGCGAAGACGAGGTTAGGGCGTCGTGCGGAAGTGCTGCTGAAGGGACTGTCACAGGCTCTTCTGAAGCGGTCTCGGATGGAGTTTCCGGAGTCCAGGCATCCGATGGCGATGTCGTTTCATGCAGCCATTCGAGGGGGGAGGCCATAGACCTGATTAAAGAAAGGTTGCAGTCGCTTATGGACAACTCGGATGTGTGGCAGAATCCGGATTTGAGCGCCGGCGAGCTGTGCAACCTTGTCGGTACGAACACGAGCTATCTTCAGAAGGCAATCAAGGAGATGGGCTGGCAGTCCTATTCCGACATGATTAACCGCAAGAGGATTGAGTATGTCTGCCGCGAGCTGTCCGCAGGTCGGGGAGAGAACATTCAGGACGTGTTCTACCGGGCGGGCTACCGTTCGCGTGTCACCGCGTGGAGGAATTTCACCGCAATCACCGGGCTCTCTCCGGCGGAATGGGTTCTGAGGGGGCAAGTTTCTGAGAACCATGATGTTCGCGGTTTTTGATGTGGTGAAACGGTCTTTCTCTATTTGGAGTTTTTCCGATTCTGAAACACCTTTATTGTCGTTTTTGTAACGGAACAGTGTGGATATTTTCCTATCTTTGCGTCTGCTTTTGTACCGCAGGCTTGCTGCGGCATCAGATGAACAAACCATTATTAAATTATAGTACAATGAAAAAGTTTATTCTTGTTCTTGCAGCTACAGTTCTTGCTGCTGTTGCAGTCAGCGCACAGCCGCGCGCAATCGGCGCCCGTTTCGGCTACGGTCTTGAGGTTTCTTACCAGCACTCGCTCGGAGCAGACAACATGCTTTCTGCGGAACTCTCGTTCCCTGGATTCTATGGAATCGGTGCTGCCGCAACTTACGACTGGCTCAATCCGTTCAACGCAGTCATTCCTTGGAACCACAAGGGTGAGTGGAACTGGTATATGGGTGTCGGTGGCGGCGCAAGCTACTGGTTCAGCAACTACCTCAATGTCGGTGTTGCCGGTCGTATCGGTGTCGAGTATGACTTCTGGTTCCCTCTCCAGCTCTCCTTTGACTGGCGTCCTGTAATCGGTCCGGATTTCATTTTCGGTGAAGGCGGTGGAGTCGGCTTCTATGGCACGGGGCTCTATGCCGGCGCAATCAGCCTCGGCGTAAGGTACAAGTTCTAAAACAGACTTGCATATAAAGAGGGATGATCAAGCGATTGGTCATCCCTTATTTTGTGGCATTTGCTTTGCGCGTCCACGCCCGGCTTTGAAAATTTTGTAAACTAATATGAAAATGAAATCATTTTTCGCGGCGCTCGCTGTGTCCGCGTCGCTCCTGTCCCTCAGCTCATGTGAAAAGGAGGGAGTCAAACTTTTCGACGGGAACTATTCGTTCAAGACCAGCGGAACGGTCACTATGCAGCGCGCGCTGAAGGACTCCGGTTCGGGGGAGGCTTCCGTGCAGGCGCTCGACGACACGGACTTTCCGGACATAGACATCCCCGACATAGACCTGCCTGACATCAATTTCCCGAACGAGGGCGACGGAACGGTGGATGTGAAGCTGAGTACGGAGTCCGGTCAGATGAACATAATCAGGACCGGCGACAACAGCGTGTGGGTTACGATGAACATCGTCGGCGGTGATGCCCTCGCTTTCAATGCCACGGCCGATGGCAAGACACTGACGCTTGAACCTGCAACTCGGATGATGAGCTTCCGTGACGGAACAAGAACCGTCAGCATCAGGGTCACCGTTTCGGGAACTGCCGAGAAACACGACGACGTGGCGATTTTCACGCTTGAATACTCCGGCAAGGGCGAGACGACGCTCTATGATTACGAGATAAGGGAGTCCGACGTCAAATGCGTGGCAAAGGTAAACGAAGACTGACGCTTTCAGAAATTGAAGGCTCACGGGGATATGTCATAAAATGTAAAAATATGGGTGCTGTCAGAAGAATATCCGTTGCTGCGGCTGCGCTGCTCGGCGCTGCGCTGCTGTCAGGCTGCGACAATGTGAAGTTTAATGTGAACTTCAGAAAAGCCGCTCCGGAGAAACGGCCCGTGAGGGTCAAGGTTGAGGAGGTCGGCTCCGCTTCGTCCTCGACGACAAAGACTTACGTCGGACGTGTCGAGGCATCCAAGAGCGCGACCGTGCTCTCTCCGTTTCCGGCAAACCTTGAGAAGATAAATGTCAGGCAGGGACAGACTGTCCGCGCCAATCAGCAGGTCGCGAAGGTCTATTCCGCCACCGTCGCCAGCGCCCTCAGTTCCGCCCGCGCCACGGAGCGTCAGGCTCAGGATGCCTACGACCGCCTTCAGGCAGTGAAGGACAACGGAAGCGTTCCTCCGGTGAAGATTGTCGAGGTGGAGACCGCGCTCGCGCGTGCCAAGGCGGCGCTGAGTTCCGCGCAGAAGGCCGCCTGCGACTGCTCCGTGAAGGCTCCGTTTGCCGGAACCGTCAGCGAGGTCTATTGCGCGGAGGGCGAGGATGTGGCCATTGCCCAGCCGATAGTCAAGATTGTCGATTTGAACTCCCTCGAAATCAGCATATCCGTTCCCGAAACCGAAATCTCCTCCTACGCCGTCGGCTCAGTCGCGGACGTGACTGTCGCCGCGCTTTCAGACACTCCTGTCCGCGCCCGTCTCGTGCGGAAGGGCGTTGATGCCTCCCTCATGGCTCACAGCTACGACTGCCGTCTCGAATTGGAGACCCCGCTCGGGGGACTTATGCCCGGCATGGTCTGCAAGGTCGTGTTCCGCTCCACCTCGGACGAAGCCGGTGAGATTCCGGTGATTCCGGCATCGGTCATACGAGCGGACAAGGTCGGGCGCTATGTGTGGACGGTCAATGGCAACAGTCTCGTCGAGAAGAAATATGTCACCACCGGCGACTTCGCGGGCAAGGGCGTGAAGATTCTTTCCGGTCTTGAAGCCGGCGACCTTCTCATCGTCGAGGGCGCGGCCAAGGTCAGCACCGGGATGAAAGTGGAAACCATTGCTGAATAGCGGATTATGGAGCAGAAGAAAGGATTTGTGTCAAGGGTCGTCCGAGGGGCGATAGAGCACAAGAACATAGTCCTGCTGTTTCTCTTCCTGCTCATCGGCGGGGGAATCTTCGGCCTTCTGAACATGGATAAGGACGAGTTCCCTACCTTCGAGATAAAGCAGGGGCTTGTGGCGGCCGTCTATCCCGGAGCCGACGTGCATCAGGTCGAGGAGGAGGTGGGGAAGCCTCTCGAAAGGCTGCTCTTCTCGATGAAGGAAATCAACAGGAAGAACACCAAGGTCGTAAGCAAGGACGGCATCTGCTATGTCTATACCGACCTTACCACGCCGGCCGACAAGAAGAACGAGGTGTGGTCGAAGATTCGTCTCCAGCTGAACACCTTCAAGCAGACGCTGCCTCCCGGCGTGCTCGCGATTGTCGTTCTCGACGACTTCAGCGATCTCACCTCCGTCCTCGTGGCCCTCGAATCCTCGGACAAGGGATATATGGAGATGAAGGAATATGCCGACGACCTCTCCGACCGTCTGCGCACCATCCCCGAGCTCGCGAACGCGAAGATAATCGGGACGCAGAGCGAGGAGATTGCGGTGAACGTCGATATGGACAGGCTCGCCGCCTACGGCATATCCCCGACATCCCTGATGCTGGAATATCAGACCTCCGGTCTTCAGGCTCTCGGAGGCACGTTCTCCACGGACTACACCACCTCTCCGGTGCACATCCGGAAGACCATCACCGACGAGCAGGAACTCGCCGACAAGATAATCTGGTCGTCCACCGACGGGCAGGCTCTCCGCCTGAAGGACGTCGCCACCATCGAACGCCGCATCAAGGATCCGGGCTCGCTCGTCACCTACAACGGCAACACCGCCATCGTCATCTCCATCGAGATGCGTCCGGACAACAACATCGTGGCGTTCGGCAAGGAGGTTGACCGCGTGCTCGCCGAGTTCATGGAGGACGCGCCCGATAGCCTGAAGGTCTCGCGCATCACCGACCAGCCCAAGGTCGTGGGCGATTCCGTGTGGTCTTTCCTGCGCGACCTCGTGATTTCAATGCTCGTGGTCATCTTCGTGATGCTCATGCTCTTCCCGATGCGCTCGGCGCTGATTGCCTCCTCGGGAGTCCCGGTCTGCACGGCCATAGCCCTCGCCCTGATGTACTTCTTCGGCATCTGCCTGAACACCGTCTCGCTCGCCGCGCTCATCGTAGTGCTGGGAATGATTGTGGATGACTCCATCATCACGATGGACGGCTACATGGACCATCTCGGACGCGGTATGTCCCGCCTCGACGCCGCCACTGCCAGCGCCCAGGAACTCTTCTCGCCGATGTTCATGGCGACCTTCGCGATAAGTGCGATGTTCTTCCCGATGACCGGAATCATCACCGGCTACCTCGGTGACTTCGTCGCCACCTTCCCGTGGGTGATAGCCTTCTCGCTGATGACCTCGCTCGCCTACGCGGTGCTCGTCGTCCCTTCGATGGAGGTCAAGTTCATCGGCACTGTCCACAATGAGAACTCCAGGAACATAATCACCAAGTTCCAGAACGCCCTGTTCTCCGGCCTTCAGAAAGGCTATGACTTCATGCAGGACAAGTGCTTCAGGCACCCGGCGCTCACGATTTTCTCCGGCTTTGCCGCCATCGCGCTCGGACTGCTTATGTTCTCGCGGATGAACATCCAGCTCATGCCTATGGCCGCCCGCCCGGTCTTTGCCGTCGAGGTCTATCTCGACCCCACGGCCGGCCTTGACAAGACCGCTGAGGTGGCGGACTCGCTCGCTTCGATGCTGAGAAAGGACAGCCGCATCACCTCCGTCACCGAGTTCATCGGCACCGGCACGCCGCGCTTCCACTGCACCTATTCCCCGATTCTTCCGGGCAAGAACGTCGCGCAGCTCATCGTCAACACCAAGTCCAACCGCGCCACGGAGGAGTTCCTCAAAGAAAATGAGGACTACTACGAGCACCTCTTCCCGGAGGCCGTCATCCATGTCAAGCAGATGGACTATCAGGGCGTGGCCTCGCCTGTCGAAGTTCAGGTCTTTGGTGAGGACTATAATGATATTCAGGCTGTTGCTGACTCTCTGAAAGCCTATATGTCAGGTCTCGATATGCTCAAGTGGGTTCACTCGGACGCAGACTGGTTCACCCCGTCCGTCTCCCTCGAACTCGACCGTGACGAGTCCATGCGCATGGGCGTGAACCGCACCCTGATGAACCTCTCGCTCGCAGGGGAGATGAACGGGCTGCAGCTCACCTCGCTCCGTGAGGGCGACAGCATTATACCCGTGAACCTCTACTCCGACAACATCAGCTCGCACTCCGCCTACGAGGACATCTCCAACGCTCTCGTCCCTACCGCCATGCCCGGCGTGATGGTTCCCGTCCGTCAGGTGGCAGCCGTCACTCCGGAATGGGAGCCGGCCTCGCTCACCCGCATCGACGGCAGGCAGGCAATCGTGGTCGGCGCCGACATGAAGCTCGGAAAGAGCCAGCCGACAGCCGTCAAGGCCATAAGGAAGTACCTCAAGACGGCGGACATCCCGGAGGGAGTTACCGTGAAGTTCGGCGGACTCAACGGCGTGAACAATCAGGTTGGCCCGGAGATAGCCCTTTCGTTCATCGCCGCCGTCATGATTCTCTTCTTCTTCCTGCTCTTCCATTTCAAGAAGATTTCCCTCGCCGTCCTGACCCTCGTCCTGAGCACCCTCTGCCTCTTCGGAGCCTTCTTCGGCCTCTGGATTTTCGGCCTCGACTTCTCCATGACCGCCGTCCTCGGACTCATATCCCTCGTCGGCATCATAGTCCGCAACGGAATCCTGATGTTCGAGTACGCCGAGGAACTCCGCTTCGAGCAGGGCATCCCCGTCAAGGAAGCCGCCTCCCTCGCCGGAAAACGCCGTATGCGCCCGATTTTCCTCACCTCCTGCACCACCGCCCTCGGAGTGCTCCCGATGATAATCAGCGGTGACCTCCTATGGATGCCCATGGGCGTTGTAATCTGCTTCGGCACAATGCTTTCCGTCATCCTCATCACCCTGATAATGCCCGTTTCCTACTGGCAGATTTTCCGCCGCGCCGACAAGACCCGGCCGGTTCCGTCTCCCGAAATCCCGACGCCGGACGAAACTGTAGTCACAGAATAAATGATTTTGATAATGACCATATATAATATAGGTAAATACATCCCGGGCATACGAAGACTCGTGTACCTCGCAGCGGCTGTCGCCCTCTTCGCGACCCAGCTTTCTCCCGACGTCGTCGCGCAGTCTGCAGTCTCCGAAAAGGGAGAATCCGTCGCCTCCGACCTTTCCGGCGAAGCCGACAAAGCCATGCAAGGGCCGCACCGTAGGCGCGAGATGCCCCTAATAGGGGCCGCAGGCGATAGCCTGCGGGGGTTAGAATGCCCGGAGGGTGGCAATGAGTTGCCATCCCTCTCGCTGACGCTCGCCGAGTGCCGCGACATGGCCATGCGGAACAACGCCGCCCTCAACAACGCCGCCCTCGACGTCCGTGCCGCATGGCTCCGCAAGCAGGAAGCCCTCTCCGAATACTTCCCGCGCGTCTCTGCCACCGCGTTCGGCTACTGGGCGATGAATCCCCTGCTCGAAATCGGCGTGACCGACATCTTCGGCAACAACGACTTCGCATGGAATCTTCAGAACGAACTTGAGTCCTACGGCTCCCTCTACGGCATCAACACCAAGTACAAGACCTTCAAACAGGGCTACTCCGCATCCCTCATGGCCATCCAGCCAGTCTATGCCGGAGGTCGCATCGTCACCGGCAACCGCCTCGCCGCCCTCGGGGTCGAAGCCGCCCGCCTTCAGCAGGGTATCCGTCACCGCCGTACGAAAGAGACCGTTGACAGCCTCTGGTGGCAGGTAGTCTCGCTTTCAGACAAGCTCGAAACCCTCGACTATCTGGGCGGCACCCTCGACACTCTCTACTCCACCCTCTCGGCGGCAATCGGCTCCGGCCTCGCTGCCGAGACCGACATCCTCCGGCTCGAACTCAGGCGCAATGAACTGAAGGCTGCCCGCAGGAAGGCCACGAGCGGCATCCGCCTCTCAAAGATGAACCTCTTCAACGCCATAGGCCAGCCCTACACCCTCTACCCCTCCAACGCCACCCCCGAGCGCCCCTTCATCGACCTCATCGCGCTCGACCACGCCTCCGAACTGCCCTCCGCCCCGGAAACATACTGGCGCGACGAAGACGAGATTGTAGCGTCCATGCAGGAGGCCCGTCTGCTCGACCTTCAGGTCAAGGCCAAGCAGCTGGAGCGGCGCATGGCCATAGGGGAGGCCCTCCCGCAGGTTGCGGTCGGCGCCTCCGCCGGCTACTCCAACCTCTACAGGAAAGGCCGCTGCAACGCCATAGCCTTCGCCTCCGTCCAGGTCCCGCTCTCTGACTGGGGCAAGACCTCCCGCCGCGCCCAGCGCCTCGGCGCCGAAATCGAGAAGGCCGAGAACGACCGCGCCTACCTCGACAGCCAGCTCCGCCTTCTCGTCGGCAAACTCTGGCTCGACCTCACCTCCGCCTACGATGCCTGGCAGCTCGCCGAGGAATCCCTCGCTGCCTCCCGCCGCCTCTACGAAGTCTCCCTCTCCAACTACTCCGCCGGGCTCATCCCCCTCCAGGACCTCCTTCAGTCCGAGACCGCCTACCGCACCGACGCCTCCGCCCGCATCGACGCGCTCATCGCCTATCGCACCGCCGTCACCTCTTATATGGGGAGGGGCGGACAAGGGGAGAAAATACATCGGCAGCCCGTCCAAGTACTATTTCGTTGATTGTGGGCTTCGGAATGCGAGGCTGAATTTCCGGCAGTTGGAGATGACTCACCTGATGGAAAATGTCATCTACAATGAGCTTCGGGTCCGCGGGTTCAATGTGGACGTGGGCTGTGTCGTGTCCAGAGAAACTGATGTTTCGGGGAAGCGGGTCTGATTCAGAGAGATGAGTATGGTATCACGACAATGAGCGTGTATGATTCCTGCTGCGGCAGGACTCTCTGGAATTGTAGGCTTCATTGTTGAGAATTTTGTGGCAAATGGTACAAAATCTTCAATATGGATATGCCGCAGTCAGAAACATTTTTCGATTCCGTGCAATTTTCGGCTAAAACATTTTGCTATTTCGTGCATTTTGCTACCAAAACATTTTGCGATTTCGTACAAATCGAATATATTTGCATTGTTTTACAGCGCGTTAGAGATTTGTTATGGGGACAACGGTATTCAGAAGAAAGATATATGGCAGAATGCTGGACTGGAAGAGACAGTCTGCGGGCAAGACGGCATTGCTGATCAAGGGGGCGCGTCGTATAGGCAAATCAACTGTTGCAGAGGAATTTGCTCGCAATGAATATGAGTCTTTTATATCAATAGACTTTTCAATCGCCGGAGCTGAAATCGTCGAGCTCTTTGACCATATCTCAGACCTTGACTTTTTCTTTCTCAGGCTTCAGTCGCTCACGGGAGTGAGCCTGGTGGAACGGAAATCGGTCGTAGTCTTTGACGAGGTTCAGCTTTGCCCCAAGGCCCGTCAGGCCATCAAGCATCTTGTGAAGGACGGACGTTATGACTACATAGAGACGGGCTCGCTGCTTTCCATAAAAAAAAATGTCAGGGATATTGTCATCCCGAGTGAGGAGACGCGGATTTCCATGTATCCGATGGATTTTGAGGAATTTCTGTGGGCGGTCGGGAAAAAACCGGTCTATGACCTCATTGAATATTCATTCTCCCGTCTGCGCCCGTTGGGTGATGACGTGAACCGGGCGGTCATGCGCGATTTCAGGCTGTATATGCTCATCGGAGGAATGCCCCAGTCGGTTGACGCCTATCTGACCCGTAATGACTTTGCTGCGGCTGACGCTGTCAAGAGAGATATTCTTGAACTCTACTCTGATGATTTCCGCAAGACAGACCCGACCGGCAGGGCTTCGACCATCTTTCGGGCAATACCTTCCGAATTGTCGCGGAATACATCCGGCTACAAGGTGGGCAGTGTCGTTGAGAATGCCCGTCCATCGCGGATGGGGGAACTGTTCTCCGATATGTCGGACTCAATGACGGTGAACTTTGCGAATCATGCCAATGACCCGAGCGTAGGCCTTGCCCTTCACGCAGACTATAACAACTTCAAGATGTATCTGGCCGACACGGGGCTCTTCGTCACCCTTGCCTTTATGGACCGGGACTATACGGAAAACGAGATATACAGAAAGCTTCTTTCCGACAAACTCTCCGCCGATTTGGGATATGTCTATGAAAATGTCATCGCCCAGACATTGAAAAGCTCAGGGAACGAATTGTTCTACTGCACATTCAAAGAGACCGTTCCCGATTCTTCATCCGTCCGTAACTACGAAGTCGATTTCCTCCTGTCGAGGAAGGACAAGATTTGTCCGATAGAAGTAAAGTCCTCCGGCTATAATTCCCACAAATCCCTTGACAAATTTCAGGAAAAATACCCCTCGCGCATTCTGAAGAGGTATCTTCTCTACACTAAAGACTTGCGTAAAGACGGTGACATCGTCTGCCTTCCGGTCTATATGGCCGGATTGCTGTAAGGTCGCTCAGATGTCAAGCAGCAGGTGCATCCTTTTGTTTCTTGCGCGCTTACGCAGACGCTTGCCTTTAGAGTTCACCACCTCGAAATATTCATTCGGGCTCAGCGTCTCATCTTCCGTCAGTTCCTGCAGCAAATCCAGATTTCCGAGAATGCGCATAATCCTCAGCAGGGAGTCAAAGGAACAGATGTGCCCGCTTCCGATTTTCTTTATGCTTGACACCGACACGACGGCCAGATTGGCAAGCTCCTGCTGCGTCATGTTCTGCTTTAGGCGCACCGACTTGAGCCTGGCTCCAATCTTTTTCCATAAAATGTCATTGCAGTGATGAAACTTGCGGCTATTTCAGTATATCCTGAATCTCGTCCCACGGGACGGTGACCTTTACTATGCCGATGGCGTAGGGACCGATTTCGTACTGGCCGTAGATGTAGGTGACGCCGGCCTTGCTGAGGATGAAGTTGCCGTTCGGGGTGATGTCGGTGACGAAGAGCATGTCGTAGCTGTCCTTGTCGAGAGAGGACCTGAGGTGGGCGCGGAGGGCGGTGCCGAGCCGTTCCTCGTAGCCGAACGCGAAGATGTCGTCCTCGGTGACGGGCTCACCGGTCTTCTTGTCGAAATTCAGGCCGAGAAGCGCCGAACCTCCGTGCGCTCCGCCGGTGTAGCTGTACTTTGTGATTGTGTAGGCAATGATTCCGTTGTACTCACCCTCGCCGCGCCCCTCAACCGTGAAATCCCAGGTGAAGACGTCCCATTCTCCTTCTTCTCTGTCCTCCGGATTCGCTGCCACCTGGCCGACAAACTCAAGATTTGCCTCCCGGTAGTTCTTCAGGGTCTCGTCGGCATATCCCTTCACGGCATCCTGCGGCGCCATCCCGCAGAAGACCTCGCCGAGAGCGTCGCAGATGATTCCGTCGCACACGGCCTTCCGCGCCTCCTCCCCGAGCCCGTCCTTCGGAAACTGGATGCTGACGTCAAGCCTGAGCGAGTCCCGTCCGCCTTCCACGAGGACATATCCCTTCTTCATCTCCACCTTTTCGTATCCGACTTCATTCGTTCCGCAGCATCCGATGACTCCGAGAACCGTGGCGGCCGCAAGCGCAGCCGAAATAATATTCCTTTTCATATCAAAAATTTTTTGTGAATTTCGCATATACCTTAATATATATGTAGATATTTCCATATCCCCGCACACATCGTGCCCCGTCATTTCCGCAGGGAAGGAGAATTTGCCGCGACACAAATGTATCGGTTTATTGTTGATAATCAAAAAATTATTCGTATATTTGCAGCCCCAATTTTAGGGAGTTAAACATAAATAAAAGATTTATAATCATTTATGCCAACAATTCAACAGTTAGTTCGCAAAGGACGCGAGGTTATCGTCGAGAAGAGTAAATCTCGCGCGCTGGATGCTTGCCCTCAGAGGAGAGGCGTGTGTGTGCGTGTCTATACCACCACCCCGAAGAAACCTAACTCAGCAATGCGTAAGGTTGCCAGGGTTCGTCTCACCAACTCCAAAGAGGTCAACGCGTACATCCCGGGCGAAGGCCACAACCTGCAGGAGCACTCAATCGTGCTCGTCCGCGGCGGTCGTGTAAAGGACCTTCCTGGTGTACGTTACCACATCCTTAGGGGCGCTTTGGATACTGCCGGCGTCGAGGGAAGGACCCAGTCCCGCTCCCTCTACGGAGCCAAGAGGCCAAAGGCAGGTAAGAAGCCCGCTAAGAAGTAATTTTAATTCATTACCTTAATTTCCAACAAAACAATGAGAAAATCGAAGCCTAAGAAGAGGATTCTACTTCCAGATCCGAAGTTTCACGACGTGATGGTTACACGTTTCGTGAACAATCTTATGTTGCAGGGAAAGAAGAGTATCGCGTATTCTATTTTTTACGATGCCATTGACATGGTAGGCGAGAAGATGAAAGATTCTGACAAGGCTCCTCTCGATATTTGGAGGAAAGCTCTCGAGAACGTGACCCCTCAGGTCGAGGTCAAGTCACGCCGTATCGGCGGAGCTAACTTCCAGGTGCCGATGGAGGTTCGTCCTGAAAGGAAGATTTCGCTTTCTATGAAGAATATGATAGTCTTCGCCCGCAAGCGTTCAGGTCACTCCATGGCCGAAAAACTTTGTGCTGAAATCATCGCGGCGTACAACTGCGAGGGTGCGGCATTCAAGAGAAAAGAAGATATGCACAGAATGGCGGAGGCCAACAAGGCTTTTGCTCACTTCAGATTCTAATCCCCAAGGAGACATTGACAAATGGCAAGAGATCTTAAATTTACCAGAAACATCGGTATCATGGCTCACATCGATGCCGGCAAGACCACAACCTCGGAGCGTATTCTTTACTACACGGGAAAGACTCACAAGATCGGTGAGGTTCACGAGGGCGCGGCCACTATGGACTGGATGGTCCAGGAGCAGGAGCGTGGCATCACCATCACTTCTGCCGCTACTACCGCTTTCTGGCACTACAGGGGAGACACATATCAGATTAACCTCATCGACACTCCGGGTCACGTTGACTTCACCGTGGAGGTAGAGCGTTCGCTCCGCGTGCTTGACGGAACGGTCGCTACCTTCTGCGCCGTGGGACGTGTGCAGCCTCAGTCCGAGACCGTTTGGCGTCAGGCTGACAAGTACGGTGTTCCTAAGATTGCGTATGTCAACAAGATGGACCGTGTCGGCGCGGACTTCCTCGCCGTCGTTGAGGAAATCAAGACCAAGCTCGGCGCAAGGGCGGTTCCAATCTGCCTTCCTATCGGAGCCGAGGACAAGTTCGAGGGCATCATCGACCTCATCGCCAACAAGGCGATTTACTATGACGGAGGCGAGGAGCTCGTGAACTACGAGATCAAGGAAATCCCGGAGAACATGAAGGCAGAGGCTGCCGCATGGAGGGAGAAGCTCGTTGAGGCGGCCGCCGACTACGACGATTCCCTCATGGAGAAGTTCTTCGAGGATCCGGACTCAATCACTGAGGACGAGATTATCGCCGCTCTCCGCAAGGCAACAATCGATATGTCAATCGTGCCTGCGTGCTGCGGCTCTTCATTCAAGAACAAGGGCGTTCAGTTCCTTCTCGACGCCGTGATGCGCTACCTTCCGTCTCCGCTTGACATCCCTTCAATCAAGGGTACGAATCCTAAGACAGGAGATGAGGAAGTTCGTCATCCAAGCGCGAAGGAGCCGTTCTGCGCTCTCGTGTTCAAGATTGCGACCGACCCGTTTGTGGGACGTCTCGCATTCCTCAGGGCATATTCGGGACATCTTGACGCTGGCTCATACGTGCTCAACACCCGTTCTGACAAGAAGGAGCGCGTGGCACGTCTCTACCAGATGCACTCCAACAAGCAGAATCCTATCGATTTCGTCGAGGCGGGAGACATCTGCGCAGCAGTCGGATTCAAGGATCTGCGCACGGGAGACACTATCTGCGACGAGGCACATCCTATCACCCTTGAGTCAATGGAATTCCCTGATCCGGTGATTGGACTTGCAGTGGAGCCTAAGACTCAGAAGGATCTTGACAAGCTCGGAATCGCTCTCGCGAAGCTTGCGGAGGAGGACCCTACCTTCACCGTCAAGTCAGACCACGAGACTGGCCAGACGGTCATCAGCGGTATGGGTGAGCTTCACCTCGACATCATCGTCGACCGTCTCCGTCGTGAGTTCGGCGTCGACATCAACCAGGGTGCACCTCAGGTTAACTACAAGGAAGCAATCACAATCCCTGTCCAGCACCGCGAGGTGTTCAAGAAGCAGTCCGGCGGCCGCGGTAAGTTCGCGGACATCATCGTCGAGATTGCCCCTGCGGACGAGGGCGTTACCGGACTCCAGTTCGTTGACGAGGTCAAGGGCGGTAACATTCCTAAGGAGTTCATCCCGTCAGTCGAGAAAGGCTTCAAGTCAGCGATGGCAAATGGTGTTCTCGCGGGCTACGAGGTTCCTTCGCTCAAGGTTACCCTCAAGGACGGTTCGTTCCATCCCGTCGATTCAGACCAGCTTTCATTCGAAATCTGCGCCCGCATGGCGTTCCGTCATGCCTGCCCTAAGGCTAAGCCGGTTCTTCTTGAGCCTATCATGAGCCTTGAGGTGGTTACTCCGGAAGACTACATGGGTGACATCGTGGGCGACCTCAACCGCCGCCGCGGTCAGGTTACGGCAATGGATTCTACGGTCGGTGCGCGTATCGTCAAGGCATTCGTTCCGCTCGCCGAGCAGTTCGGCTACGTGACGGTTCTCCGTACCATCTCATCAGGACGTGCGACCAGCACCATGACTTTCGACCACTACGCTGAGGTTCCTGCGAGCCTCGCGAAGGACATCATCGAGAAGTCAGGCTACAAGGTTCCTGAGGAGGAATAATAACAGAAAGTTTAATTGGTTATACAATAACGACATGAGCCAAAAAATCAGAATTAAGCTTAAATCGTTCGATCATATGCTGATTGACAAGTCGGCAAAGAAGATCGTTGAGACGGTTTCTTCTACGGGTGCCCGTGTGAGCGGTCCTATTCCGCTTCCGACCAACAAGAAGATTTTCACTGTCAACCGCTCGACATTCGTGAACAAGAAGGCCCGCGAGCAGTTCGAACTGAACTCATACTGCCGTCTTCTTGACATCTACGATTCGACTCAGAAAACCGTTGATGCCCTCATGAAGCTTGAGCTTCCGAGCGGCGTTAATGTCGAGATTAAGGTTTGCTAATTGAAATTACAAAAAGATTTCATATCTTTGCAGAGCCGTCTGAAAAACGGCGGCTCTGTAAGTTTTAAAGTTCTTTGAATCTTCCGCGCAGGAAGTTCAGCTGAAAGGCTGAGACACTTTTTGATGGATTTTGTGTTTAGACAAGGAAGACGAGTGAGGAGGAAGGGAGTTACCTCGAGGTAATGACCGCCCGACGACGCGAAGTCTGACGCCGTATAAACGCAAAAGACGCAAAAAGACACGGTCCCATAGCTCAGTTGGTTAGTAGCACCTGACTCATAATCAGGGGGTCGCAGGATCATGCCCTGCTGGGACCACCCCCCCATTTAAGTAAATTGCCAGAGTTGTTTCAAACAACTTTGGCAATTTACTTCTTAGACAGGCTGTCTTTTCAGTTAGAATCGGTCGCCATCGGCGACCGATTTATTCATTCGAAAGTACAGTGTCGCGAATGAGTGTCGGCAGAGAAATCCGAACATCCAGATTGGAATCGAGTTGCCGAAGGCATATCCCAGATTATCTTTGACGAGGTAGCCTGTCTTGGCATCCTTTATCTGAGTGCCGTTTTTGTTCTTGCCTTCTACCTCGAAAGTGATTCCGTCAATCTCAAAATCGGAAATCTTGGAAGAAGTCGGGCCATATATATGTTTCGTCCAGGCCAAAAAGTTCGTCTCCCGCATATTGCCGTCATCAATTATCCCATCTTCTTTGAATTTTTGCAAATATAGCACAATGCACAAAAAAGTGCATATTTTTCAAAAAAGTGCACATTTTTCAGTGCGTGTCGGTTTGTTTTATCATTAGTATAATTCAAGCAAGTGTTTGAAAGACAGACTTATAAGGCGGTTGCTTATGTTGCCCCGCTGGAACCACGAAAAAAGAGGCACCGGTAGATTCGTTCTGCCAGTGCCTCTTTTTTGACGGTTTAGCCTATTTCCGGGAAATTTTGGCGACCCAGCCGCCGCCCTGCGCGAGGTGGACGGTGAGCTTGCGGTCGGCGGGAACGGCGGCGGTGGCGTGGGCGTAGTCGCGGGCCGCCTTGTTCGCGTTGATGCCGTCGTGGAAGATGTCGAGTGTCCAGTCGCCTTCGCCGAGGAAGCTCAGGTCGAGCGTGAGATCGCGCTCATCCCAGTTCGTGAGAGCTCCGACGTACCAGTCGTTGCCGCTGCGGCGGGCGATGGTGATGTACTTGCCGATTTCGCCGTTCACTCCGAGGCTCTCGTCCCAGACTTCAGGGCAGGCGGCAATGAATTCAGTGCATTCCGGCTCGTTTATGTAATTCGATGGAGAGTCGCAGAGCATATTGAACGGAGAGTCGAAAACCACGTATTCCGCAAGCTGACGGCAGCGTGTGCCCTGACTCATCGGCTCGTTATAGACAGGGCGGTAGTTCCTCTTTGAGGCGTTCTTCATCGCTCCCTGCGTGTAGTCCATAGGACCGGCGGCCATGCGGATGAACGGTACGGTCACGTCGTAGGTCACCTGATCCACTTCCGGCTTGCTCCATTTCATCTGCTCAAGACCGTGCACGCCCTCGTAGTTCACGACGTTCGGCCACCTGCGGCTGAGGCCGGTAGGCTTGTAGGTGCCGTGGAAGTCCACGAGAAGGCCGTATCTTGCCGCCATCTCGGCTGCCCGCCTATGAAAATCAACCATCAGCTGGTCGTCCCTGTCCATGAAGTCAATCTTGAAGCCCTTCACGCCCATTTCGGAGAAATGCTTGCAGACTTTCTCCATGTCGCGGTCGAAGGCCCAGTAGCCGGCCCAGAGTATGATGCCGACATTGCGCTTCTGCCCGTAGTCCACGAGCTCCTGAAGGTTAATCTCGGGAATCACCTGAAAGAGGTCGGCCTGAAGGTTCACTGCCCAGCCCTCGTCGAGAATCACGTACTCTATGCCATGGGACGCGGCGAAGTCTATATAATACTTGTAGGTCTCATTGTTGATTCCGGCCTTGAAATCCACGTCGTAGAGATTCCAGTCGTTCCACCAGTCCCAGGCGACCTTGCCCGGCTTCACCCAACTGTAGTCTGCTCCGGCATCCTGCGCCGGAGAGAGCTTCCAGACCATGTCGTTCACCGCGAGCTGCGCGTCCGACGTGCTGACCATAATCACCCTCCACGGGAAGACCTCTCCGCCTGAAACCTTCGCGATGAAGCTTTCCCTCTCCTTCACGATTCCCTGAAGCATATTGTGACCGCCCTGCCTGATGACCTTAGGATACGGGGCAAAGACTCCTTCCAGTTTCGCGGAGCCGTCCTTGCCCATAAGGTACATTCCCGGGTAGTTCGTGAGATTCGCGTCAGTGACGAGAACCTTGACGCCGTTCCCGGCATCGACGGCGAGCGGAAGGAATGCCAGATGATTCTTTTCCCACTCCGAAATCTGGTGTACCTTGTAGGTGTTCTCGAACGAGTTGTAGAACTGGCCTTCGAGCGACTTTCCACCGGTTCCCTTCACATAAGGGACAAATGCCGTGCGGTCCTCTCCGAAGTTAAATTCGGCCTGTTCCGTCGTCACCTCATATTCCTTCTTCTTGTCGAGCCTGCTCTCGAACCTGTAGGCCACGCCGTCGTCATAAGCCCGGAAGACGAGTGCGAACTCCTTGAAATTCAGTGAAATCTGGTTGTAGTTGTCGCGCACCTCCGCCTTCTTGTAGGCAACGGCAGGGAAGGTCTTGTCGAACGATGTCTTCACGACCTTGCGCACCTTGTCGTTCTGTCCGAACACGATGCCGTCGGAAAGGCTCATCGAAATCGCCGACGGGGCGATGAGTGTCTGTTCGTCGCGGGACACCGAATATCTGATGTCTTCGCCGACCGT
This sequence comes from uncultured Bacteroidales bacterium, assembly GCA_934725015.1. Classification (GTDB taxonomy): domain Bacteria; phylum Bacteroidota; class Bacteroidia; order Bacteroidales; family UBA932; genus Cryptobacteroides. The sequence continues at coordinate 67,309 of CAKVAS010000001.1, read as the reverse complement.
TACCGTGGCGCTGATGTGTCCGTCAGGCGACGTCACCCGATAGTTCACGTCTCTCGCGAATGAAGGCACCGCCGCTCCCAAAATCGCCGCGGCAAGAAAAAGTACTCTTTTGAATGTCATAGAAATATATTTTAGTGTTTATGTCTTTTTATCTTATGCCTTATGTGTCTTTGATATCTTATGTTAGACGGAGTTTATATGCTTTATATACTCACTGTCATTTCCTCCACTTCATACTCACTGTCATTTCCTCCACTTCATACTCACTGTCATTTCCTCCACTTCATACTCACTGTCATTTCGAACATTTCATACTTGATGTCATTTCGAACGGAGTGAGAAATCTTTCAGCGTCTCAGATTCCTCGGCTTCACTTCGTTTCGCTCGGAATGACAGGTGTCATGTCATCACGACGTATTATTCGGAAGTCTCACCTGAACAGTCTCACCTGAACAGTCTCACCTGAACAGTCTCACCACGATGCTTAACGGCAATTTCTTTCCATAATTGTCCGTCAGCACAAGCTCCCCGCTCTGAATTTCCTTGAAACCCGTCTTGAGACAGAAATTCTGCCGCACGACCGTCTCGCCGAGCACCGCGCTGAAGCCGTTGGAGTAGAGGTTCAGCACCATGAAACTGTCTGTGGGGGCGAGAATCGCCGAGACGCACTTGAGCATATCATTAAGGCATTCGTCCAATTTCCACTTTTCCCCGTCAGGCCCGTGCCCGTAGGCCGGCGGGTCGAGGATGATTCCCTGATAGACATTCCCTCTCTTTGCTTCGCGCCGGGCGAACTTCAGCGCGTCTTCCACCACCCAGCGGATGTTGTCCAGGCCGCTGTTCTCCATGTTCCCCTTGGCCCAGGTCACGACCTGTCGCACCGAGTCGAGGTGCGTCACGTCCGCCCCTGCTGCCTTTGCCGCGAGAGACGCGGCTCCCGTGTAGGCAAACAGGTTCAGCACCTTGGGGGTCGATCGGCCTTCAGCCCTTGCCTTTTCCACAAGGAACTTCGTATGCGTGTAGATGTACTCCCAGTTTGGAGCCTGCTCCGGGAATACGCCCACGTGCTTGAACGACGTCAGCCCCAGACGCAGCCGGAATGACGGACCGCTCGGCAGGACATCGGTTGTCGTCCGTGCGTCGTCCTCGATGGAAACGCCCGCTTCAGCACGTGAGCCCGCATCGGCAACCTCCGCCACCATGCCGGCGCAGTTCTCCGCCCCGTAGCCGCCGTAACCGATGAACCACTGGTCGTCCATCCGCTTGAGCCGCTTCCAGGTGCCGCTGTCCTCCTTCCCGGCCTTTCCGAATCCGGCTCCCGGAGCAAACCTCGTGTGCATCAGACGGTTCCATTCCTCGTCCGAAAGCGACTTGTCCCATATAGCCTTGGGCTCGGGACGTGCCATCACGATTTTTCCGAATCTTTCGAGTTTCTCAAAGTTTCCGCAGTCGATGAGCTGGTAATCCTTCCACAGCGGACTTGGGCTTTCAATTGTCATATCCTCAATTTTGCACAAAGTTAGCATAAAAATTGCTATCTTTGCAGTCTGCCTTCGGCGCAGACGGCACTTGAACGAATTTTGTCAGAAATTTATATCTTATTATAAGATTTTAAGATATTTTATATAAAAAGTTATGCAACAGAACATTTCAACTTACGATTTCGCAGGCAAGAAAGCCATCGTGCGCGTCGATTTCAACGTTCCGCTCAACGAAAAGTTCGAAATCACCGACGACACACGTATGCGTGCCGCAATCCCTACCCTCAAGAAGGTGCTTGAGAAGGGCGGTTCACTCATCATCATGTCACATCTCGGCCGTCCTAAGGGCGTTACGGAGAAGTTCTCCCTCAAACACATCCTTCCGCACCTTGAGGAACTCCTCGGAACTCAGGTGAAGTTCGCCGACGACTGCATGAAGGCTGACGCGCAGGCCGCTGCCCTCAAGCCGGGCGAGGTTCTTCTTCTTGAGAACCTCCGTTTCTACGCCGAGGAGGAAGGCAAGCCGAGAGGACTTGCGGAGGACGCCACAGACGAGGAGAAGAAGGCTGCCAAAGCCGCTCTCAAGGAAAGCCAGAAGAAGTTCGTCGAGAAGCTCGCGTCATACGCCGACTGCTACATCAACGACGCCTTCGGAACGGCTCACCGCGCACACGCATCGACAGCCCTCATCGCCGACTATTTCCCTAACGACAAGATGTTCGGCTATGTGATGGAAGGCGAGATTAAGGCGATTGACCGCGTCCTCAAGACTCCTGAGCACCCTGTGACCGCAATCATCGGCGGCGCGAAGGTCTCTTCAAAGATCGGCATCATCGAGCACCTCTTCGACATAGTCGACAACATGATCATCGGTGGCGGCATGGTCTATACCTTCAAGAAGGCTCAGGGCGGCCACATCGGCAACTCCCTCTGCGAGGACGACCAGATGGACCTCGCTCTCAACATCCTCAAGAAGGCCGAGGAGAAGGGCGTGAAGCTCTATCTTTCAGATGAGGTCGTAATCGCCGACGCTTTCTCCAACGACGCGAACACCAAGGTTTGCCGCAACACCGAGATTCCTGACGGATGGGAGGGCGTTGACGCCGCTCCGAGCACGCTCGCTACTTGGGAGGACGTCATCATGAAGTCAAAGACCATCCTCTGGAACGGCCCTGTCGGAGTCTTCGAGATTCCTGCATTCGCAAAGGGCACGATGAAGGTGGCCGAGATGCTTGCAAAGGCAACCGAGAACGGCGCTTTCACTCTCGTGGGCGGAGGTGACTCTGTCGCTGCCGTCACTCAGATGGGCTTCGCGAACAAGGTAAGCTATGTTTCCACCGGCGGCGGCGCCATGCTGGAGTATCTGGAAGGGATTGAACTGCCTGGCATCGCCGCAATAAGAAAGTAAAAGCCGCCTAAAAGGCGGTCTGCTAAAAAACACCCCGGAGGAGGATGACCTTCGGGGTGTCTTATATAAAGATATTGCGGAACTACATTGTCTCGGGCTCTTTCAGCGGGAGGCCATTGAATTTCCACTGATCGTAGAATGTCCCAAGTTTCTGCGGCGCGGTTGCAAGACTGTATGCATCGCAGAAAAGAGGATTGTCTTTGTCATCAAGTTCGTAATTAAAGACTCGTATGTGATTTTCTGTTATGTCCTTGATGCTAAGGCTTATGGACTGCCTCTCCGTCTTGTCGTTCCCATACAGGCTGTCGAACACAAGGCAAAGGACATTACTCCCGTCTGCATTGGCCTTCAGCGAATACCAGCCGTCCATCGTATATACATCGTTGACCTTCAGTCCATCGACAAAGGATTTCTGTTCCTCCGTGAGCTTTTCCGTATCTAAGTTATTCCTGAGTTCATCCAGGTCCTTTTGGGTATAGGCCTCACCTACCGTCGCCGTCCAGTCTGCGTTCAATGTGAATATTAACAAATCGTCCTTTGTCGCGTCGCCGGTCGTGTTGAAGTTCACGACCCATGTGTTTACATAAAGCCTCGGTTCCTCGGCCGGTTCCGTGTTCTGCTTGTCGCAGGCGCTTGCCATAACAAGAGCCGCAAGCGCGAATGTGCTGTATATTAACTTTTTCATAATTGTCAGAATTTTTAAAGAATTAGAAATCTCCCAAGAAGTCGCTGCAATCAACGACTTTTCCGACGGTCAGGCCGGAAGTCTCCAGACTCTGCATGGTCATCGCAGGCTGCGAACTCTCTTCGTTCTTAATTGTAAGCGTGTTTTCAGTGACATCGATAATATGCAGTTCATTTCGCATCGATTCGGCCATTTCCAAGCCGGTGTCACTGATTTCGAACAGGATGAACAGGGACAGATAGGCGCCGTCCTTTTCCCCGAGAGTCTCGACATACATTCCCCTGAACACGATGATTACGTCGCCCACCTGAAGCGAGTTGATTTTTTCAATGATTTTCTTCTGCTCCTCAGCCTCTTCGTCATCGTCAGTGGCCGGAGTGTCGCCGTCAATCGTCGGAGCGTCGGCGTCGGTGGAAGGCAGATACTTGAGCTTCAGTTCGTCGATAAAGCTCTCGGTAGCCACATATCCCAGATTAAATGTCTTGTCGGCGCCGATTTCGTAGATGATGGTCTGAGGCCCCTTGTCAGTGGAGGCATCACCCTGTGTGATAGTCCAAGTGTTGACATAAAGCGGAACTTGTGTCGGTTGGTTGTCGGTTGCCGGTTCCTTTTCGCAACCTGTCCCGAGCGTGAGAAGCGCTCCGAGAGCGAGAAGATAGCTAAATCTCTTCATCTTTGTTTAATTTTTAAGGTTTATAATTGAAATCCCAATGATTCCATGCGTTGAGCTTGCCTCACATACCTTGCAAAGGTAAGCAAAATATTTTGTAACTTCGCAGGATTTTGAAAAATAGATGATAAAATGGAGAGGATATTCATCCCTATATATCGTTTTCTCAAGGGACGCCGGTGGCTCTTATGGATTCTGATGCTCGGTTCGGCCGTGGTCTTTGCCGTTTTCGGGTTTCGTCTCCACTACGAGGAAAACATCATAAAGCTTCTTCCGCAGACGGATAATTCGGCATCTTATGAGTTGGTGTTCAGTAACTTGAAGGTCAAGGACAAGGTCTTCATCCAGATTGCCCCGAAAGGTTTTTCCGTGGAAAAGGTGGGAACGGAGCCGACGCTTGACGCTCAGACGCTGTCCGACTGCTGCGACGAGTTCATTGATTCGCTGACCGTCCGTGACGGAGGGAAATACATCGCGAGCGTGCTCTATTGCATTGACGACGACATGATGATGAACGCGATGGACTATGCCGTGGCGGAGTTTCCGACCTTCGTCGCCCCCGAGTGCTACGCCGCCTTTGACAGCCTGCTGACATGGGAGAGCATACGCGAGCGGATGGCACAGAATGCCGAAATGCTTGAAAATGACGAGGACGGGAATATGTCCATGCTCGTGGAATACGACCCTGTGGGGCTGCGCTACGGAATGCTTGCGTTGCTGAAAGAGGCGACGGGCGGAACTGCCGTGGCCGGTGCGGGGGATGCGGACGCGGCTGAAGGCGGTATGGAAAAGACCGCCACGGGGATGACTCTGAAGAACCGCCACCTCTTCACCAAGGACGGAAATGTGGTGATGGCGTTCGTGGCTCCGGGATTTGACTATATGGACTCGCAGGCTTCGGCGGATTTCGTTGATATGATAGAGAAGGAAATCGAATCGTTCGAGGCCCGGCATCCGGAGGTTGATGTGTTTATGCACGGAGCTCCGGCGATGAGCGCGAACAACTCCCGGCGCATAAAGTCCGACCTTGTGATGACCGTGGGCATATCCCTCCTTCTCATCGTCCTTCTGATTTCGCTTTTCTTCAAGAACAAGTCGTCGCTGCTCCTGTTGCTCTCGCCCGTGGCCTATGGTGCGCTCGCGGCGCTCGCGATGATGTACTGGATAAAGGGAAGCATGTCCCTGATGGCAATCGGCATCGGCGCGATTGTGCTCGGAGTGGCCCTGAGCTACTGTCTGCACGTGCTGACGCACTACAAGTATGTCGATGACCCCGAGAGGGTGCTCCGCGACGAATCGACTCCGGTCTTCCTCGGCTGCCTCACCACCATCGGCGCGTTTGCCGGACTGCTCTTCACCAGCAGCGAGCTTCTGCGGGACTTCGGACTGTTCGCGTCATTCGCGATGATTGGGACAACTCTCTTCGCGCTGGTCTTCCTCCCGCAGTTCTTCCGCCCGGAACGCAACCGCAAGTCAGAGAAGGCGTTCGCGCTCTTCGACAGGATAAACTCGCTGCCGCTTGACAGCAATCCGTGGATTCTCGGCACGATAGGCGTGATTGCCGTTGTCTGCCTCTTCCTTCCGTCCCCCGAATTTGACAGCAACCTCCGCGACATCAACTACATGAGTCCAAAGGTGCGCGAGTCGCTGAACATCTACAACGCCGAGAACAACGGCGGCTGGTCCTCGCAGTATTATGCCGCGACCGGTTCCACCCTCGACTCGGCGATTCTTTGCAGCCGCCGGCTGTCCTCCGCCCTTGATTCGCTTCAGCGTGAGGGCATCGTCAAGCGCCACAGCGACATGAGCGCGTTCCTCGTCCCGGAAGATGAGCAGCAGGAGCGCATCTACGACTGGACGACCTACTGGAACTATCCTGTCGGAGGCGGCCGGACACGCCTTCAGGTCACCCAGTCCCGTATCGAAAGGGCGGCTCGCGAGCAGGGTCTGAATCCGGAACTCTTCACTCCGTTCACGGCGCTGTGCGAGGCCGACTATGCTCCGGAATCGCTTTATGAATCCGGTGTCCTCCCCGAGTCCGTAACTTCGAACTTCATCGAGCGCGGAAAGGACGGAACCTACATGATTTTCACCTCGGCGCTCATGTCCGAGCAGGAAAAGATGCGTGTGAACAAGGCCGTGGCCGAGGTTGACGGGTCGCTCGTGGTCGATCCGTTCTTCTACACGGGCAACATGGTCGAAATCATCCACGGCGACTTCAACACGATTCTGTGGATTTCGATGGCCTTTGTCTTTATTGTCCTTCTCCTGTCGTTCCGCAACTTCGCCGTCAGCCTCATCGCCTTCCTCCCGATGACCCTCAGCTGGTATGTCGTGCAGGGCATAATGTGGCTCTTCGGCCTGAAGTTCAATCTCATCAACATCATCATCTCCTCCTTCATCTTCGGCATCGGCGTGGATTACAGCATCTTCGTGATGCAGGGCCTTCTCGCCGCCGCCTCGGGCAAGGGAACCGAGATGCTGAACTATCACAAGACCGCCATCGGCCTCTCCGCGATGATTCTCATTGTCGTGACCGGTTCGCTCCTCTTCGCGGTCCATCCTGCCATCCGCTCAATCGGCATCAGTTCCATTATAGGAATGTCAGCCTCAATCCTCCTTTCCTACTCGATTGAACCGTTCCTCTTCCGCATGATTCTGAAGATTCCGTTCTACCGGAAGAGGCTGACGGAGAAATGACGCCTTGAGGAATATTTTTTGTGGATATATTCCGGCTCATTTTTTTATGGCTGAGGCTTTTTTATTGTTGAGGTCTCGTGCGTTCGGGGACTCAACGGATGTCTTTGCACGAAAAACTGATTAGTATGAAGAAGATAATATCCATTGTCGCCGCTCTCCTCTGTGTCACGGCGCTTTCCGCCCAGGTCAAGGGACTTGAGGCAAGTTTCACCCACACCAAGACTGCGGCAGGCGCCACGGAGAAAGACTCAGGCAAGATTTATTATGCGGCCCCCGGCAGCCTCGCCCTCCACTACGCCGCCCCATCGACCAACCTCGTCGTCATCGACGGCACCTCCGTCTTCATCCGTCAGGCCGGCCGCGAGCGCCGCTTCGACACCGAGAAGAACGCCCCTATGCGCGGTATGAGCGCGACTCTTCTCAACTGCGTGAAGGGTGACACTCAGAAAGTTGCCGACGAGAACGACGCGGACATCCGTGTCCAGAACTTCGCCCGCTCGACCGACGTCACCATCACCGCCCGCAAGAAGGCGGTCCGGGGCTACTCCCGCATCGAACTCAGCTACCGCAAGTCCGACGGCCTCCTCCAGTACATGAAGCTCACCGAGTTCAACGGCAACGTCAACGAATACAAGATGACGGGCTTCGTCCAGTCCGCCACCCTCCCCGCCGACGCCTTCGCCATCCCCGCCAAATCCTCCCGCACAGAGTAACTCGGAATAATTGACTATATTTTCCGATAATGCATTGACTTCGGTCGGTAATTTTATTCGATACCACCGAATAAAATCCGCAATTTTTATTTTGTACCGGCGAATAAAATATGCAAAATTTATTTTGTGACGCCGAATAAATTCTCTGTATGTACACTGCTAAGGTAGCTTTTGACGGAGTCTTTGATTGCTCTCGACAAGAATGTTGGCACAGCGTTACCAATTTGCAGGTGCTTGTCACCTCGCTTTCCGCAAAACACATAATCGTCCGGAAATCCTTGAAGTCGGGCGGCTTCTCTGGTTGATAGTGGGCGTGGGTCACGGGGATGGATGCACCTTGACGAGGATGGACATCCAAGATTGCGGGTGATTGTTGTACTCGGCTTGTCCCACCATAGCCTGCAGTAGCAGTTTGCGAATCCGCTTTTAGGACGCAGTTCCTCGGCGATGTCTTTTGGAGAACCGCCGTCAGGCAGCGCTTCCATTATGGCTACAAGTTTTGCGCTGTTTTTCGGCACCTCATGTTCTTGAATCTCCTTGGGCGCATTCGCCCTCATCCGTTTCTGATACTCGTTCTGAGGCTCTGTTGCATATTGGCTTGCACTTTCTCCTGTTTTTATCGATGGCAGGTCACTCAGCGCTTCTCCTAAAGTCACATATGGCTTGAGAGAAGTATCTGCTGGTATGCCTAGTTCCGGATTATAATGTGTTGGTACCGGGTATTTGAAAGGGCGGTCATTGAGTGTCCCGACCAATATTACTCTTTCCCTTATTTGCGGGGCACCATAGTCGGCAGCATTCAGAAGCTTCATCTGAAGATGATAGCCGATTGATTCGAAAAGGGATATGATTGTCTTTATCAACTCTCCTCCCTGCATGGACAAGAGGCCTTTCACATTCTCAAAAACGAAAATTTTCGGCCTCAGTTCTTTTAGTATTCTGTAATACTCCTGAAACAGTTTTCCGCGAGGGTCGTCAATCAGTCTTTTCCCCACTGTGGAGTATGCCTGACAAGGCGGACCGCCGACGACGATGTCAATGTCTCCCTGCTTTATACCCAAATCTCTTGATAAATCATCCAGCGAAAAGTCTTTGATGTCTTTGTTATACATCTTTACTGTCGGATGATTGCAGCTGTAGGCCTGGGCCATTGGTGTGAGGATTTCGTTCGCCGCAATAATCTCAAAGTCGGAGTCGTGGGCGAATCCGTAACTCAGCCCCCCTACGCCGGCGAAAAGGTCAATTACTTTATATGCCATATTGTTTTACTCGATGTTTTCAGATACAAATGTACGCATTTTTGGGATTATTCCAAAATGGAATATAGGATTACAGTTTTTATTTTTGTCAAATGAAAAAGAATGACTTATCAAAGGAAAAGTTACGGTTGGCCGGGAAACTGTACCAAGTAAGGAATGAATTGGGCATCAAGCAGTCTGATTTGCAGAGAGAGGGGCTGATTTCTCAAAGTCACCTTTCAAAAATCGAGAATGCCGAAATCAATATTTCTGCGATTATGCTCAATGTTTTGGCACGGAGATACGGCAAGAATATTTCATATTTCTTTGAGCCTTTAGGTGATAATTGACAAAACAGAATATCTATGACAGAAAGGAATCGTGCTTCGGGTTGGCAGTATGCCAAGATTTCCGGCCATGAAAATGAGTCGGATGTGGAAGTTCTTTTTCAGAACGAGGAGTATAGGACGGCCTTTTCCGAAAGGTTAGGTATTGGCAAGATTGTTTCGGCATCTGTTGGAGGGTTATGCGAAACGGAAGTTTTGAGCGTCTTTGGAGGCAAGACAAAGTCCAAGACGGACCTAGTTCTGACCTTGGCAGATGGGCGGAATATAAATATTTCGATAAAGAAGAGTGCCGGCGGCCAAGTATATTTGATAGGTGTCGATCGCTTTATTGAAGGCTTTGAAATGCAGTATGGTAAAACTGTTCCATCGGGAATAAAACGACTCCTATATATCTATTTCTATGGAAGTTCGGAAACTGATTCTTTGTTGGATGATGCGAGAGTTACCACGGGAGAAACGAAATCGTTGATTGAGTACCAGCGTCGGCATAATCGGCTGGTATGGGCATCTCTTTATAATTGGGACAAGGAGAAGGGAGATGCTCTGTTGGGGTGGTTCAAGGAAAATGTCTCGGAGATTGCGGATTTTTGTTTTGCTCGTGGGTTGGCGGCAAATTCCGGAGATTGGGCACAATATGTCTGGTATATAAATCTTTTGGGCGAAGACGATTTTGATGAGATCTATTCTGTCGACGATATTAAAAAGGCAGTTGCGGCTGAGGCGGACAATATATCTCCCGGTCATCAAAATGGAGGTTCTACGACATTGCTGCCATTCGGATTTGTTCAATGGCATCAGCAGAAAATGCAGTTTCATCATTCTTTGGAGAAGTTATCAATACCAAAGTATCAGCTTCAAGTGACTGTATTGTGTCGTATAATGGAAAAAGTCGTCTGCTTGAATTGATGAGTGATTATACGGGATATTGGAAAAGGACTGGTAGATTGGAACTGAGAGACGATAAATTCAGAAAGATGCGGGACTCTTTTTCTTTATTTCTTGGTGTTTCGACTATTGATAATAGGTATATTCTTCTTAATATGGGAGATAAACTTGATTATACTTTTATCCCAGCACACATTCCTTATGGTGGAAACCTGCATATTCAATATGTTTCCAACCATCAATGTTAAAAACCTTTGATTTCAACACAGTATCAAATGATATAAAGGAAATATTGTCTGCCGTTTGCTGATTAAGAAAAACTCGATCTAACTCGGTTCATCTTTGAGAGATGAAATCTAAATTCTTGATTTGACTATTCTCTCCGCAATAGTTCAGTTCATTGGCGGAGTTCAGGTAGTTGAACAGAATCTTGTCATTTTGCTCACACCAGTCATATTGGCATTCAAGTGTTTCGGGAGCAAAAAAAATGGAGTTATAGACTCTACAGATTTCTTTTGTGCCGGGCTCATCGCAGCACACTGTGAAAAATAGACAGTTTTTACCGTTTGAGATCACTCCGGCACTGCAATATCCATTTGCATCGAAGCACTCTTCTTCATAAATATAATTCCAACACATTTCACCGGATTTTTACAAAGAGTTTATCATCCTTTTCTGCTATAGAGAAAGGCTCACAATTATAATATTCAGGGACGAAGATAATGCTAATTGTTGGCGGAGCAAGCTTTTTAATCTGGTAATCTGCGTATTTTGACTGAAAAGTTGTAGAATTTTTTCTGTTTTTATATGTTTTTGCAGATTTTTATATGTCGCATAAACGACGCTTATAACTGCTTTGAACTATCGCAATTTTGTGATAGTTGCAGGTGAGGTGTTGTTTGTTTTGCTATTAAGCAGCGATACTACAGCGGTAACTATGTGATTTCATATAGTTACCGCTGTGGTATAGGAATGAATTCTCGACTTACTTGACTGCCGCGAAGAGGTGCTCGGAGGTGATTTCGCTGTGGACGAGGCTGGAGTTGATGCCTCGGGTCAAGCCGTATGGGGTGACGAAGGTGAAGACTGGGGTGGTGGTGAGCCTTTCGTCTTCCATGAAGGTCTGCCGTCTTTCGCGCAGTTGGGCCGCGTAGTCTTTGGTTATGTTGTAGCGGCTTGCCGCGAACTTCATCTCCACGAGGTGTATCATCCTGTCGGCACGCTTTATCACCAGATCGATTTGGGCACCGCGTCTTTCTTCTCCCTTGACCGCGACGTGACGCCATGTCGAGGCTTCGGTGGCTACGCCGGAAATGCCCAGGCCTTGTTTGATGTGGGCCAAATGGTGGAGACAGAGCTGCTCGAAGGAGAATCCTTCCCAGGATGACACGCTGCGGTCGTTGAAATGGTGCTGCCAATAGTGCTCGTCCTTTGAGTTGTTCCCGAGCACGAACTTGTAGTAAAAAATTGTGTAAAAATCACTTAGACGATAGAGGCTCATCTTGCTCCTGTTACCATACTGGGAATAGGAGACGATGAAATCGCATCTTTCCAGATTGTCCAGCAGCTTGGAGAGTCCGCCTCCGCCGAATCCTGTGCCCTGTTCTATTTCCGAGCGCGTGAAGCCTTCCCTTTTCCCGGAAAGAAACTTCACGATGGCTATGTATTTGTCTGATTTTGTGAACAGTGCGTTGTATAGTTCGTTGAACTCATCTGAAAGTTCACCTCCTCTTCTGAAAATCAGGGAATCTATGTTGTCCGGAAGGCTCAGGTCGGGACGGAGCAGGCTCAGATAATATGGTATGCCGCCTAAAATCATGTAGCATTGCATAATCTGATAGTCATCCCATCCGAATCCGTGCTCCTGCAGATATTCCCGGCATTCGCTCAGGTAAAACGGACGCAGGTAAATCCTGCGCGTGAGCCTGTTATGCAGGCCGCCCTGATTGTCTTCAAGCTTTTCCTTCATCCAGCTTGTCGCGCTTCCGCAGGCCACGAACACGATGTCGTCCCGGTTCTGAACCCAGTTGGCCCAGAAATATTCCAGTTCGTTGAGGAACTCGCTGCCGTGAGTGTCCATCCATGGCATCTCGTCGAAGAAGATGATTTTCCTCTTGTCTTCGCAATGTTCCAGATAGGATTCAAGTTGCAGGAAAGCGTCGTGCCAGCTGTCAATCTGAGGAACGGTGGAGCCATGGCTGTAGCGCACCAGCGCCTCCCTGAAGTTCTGAAGCTGAACGGCTTTAGGCTGCCGATGCGCTCCTACATAATGAAAACTGTAGTTGTCCTTGAAGAAACACCTCACAAGAAAGGTTTTCCCGACCCTTCGCCTTCCATATAGCGCAATGAACTCGGAGCGGTCAGATTTAACAGCCCATTCCAATTCCTTCCATTCGCTTTCGCGTCCGACGAGTCTTTCCATAACAATCCGATTTGTCTGCAAAGATAATCATTCGCGATGAAGAAATCCATGATTTTTGTCCAAATGTCGATTTATTTGTGAGATTTGGACGAAAATCGGGCGAATTTTGTCCAAATCTCGGTTTTTTGACTGGATTTGGACAAAAATGGATGTGTGATGACGAGTTAAGGCTGACTGAGATTTCTGTCAGAACTCGTAGTCGAGGCAGGAGCGGAGGGCGGTGTAGGGGCGGACCCTGGTGTTGGCGACGGCGAGGTGAGCCGGGTGGGCGGCGTAGGCCTTGAGGGCTTCGGGAGATTCGAGGGTGCAGTCGAGCATCACGTCTGCGGTGGAACTCGGGAGACGGCCTTCAGTGCTCACCATCACCTCAATAAGTCCGGGGACAACTCCGACAAGCGATTCCAGTCCCTCCTTGATTCCGGCCTTGACGGCAGTCTTCTCTTCCTCTGACAGATCCTCCTTGAGCGTCCACAAAATTATGTGCTTTACCATATTGAAAATATTTTCCTAAAAATAAATAACTGAGACGGGAAAAGTCGAAGAATGAGGCAGATGCAAGGCGCACGAAGCATTTGAACCGCAGCAACCTGATGTTTGTGAGGATTCAGATGCTGAGCGCAACGCCGCAGATGCCCCGTTATTCGGCTTTTTCCGCAAAGCGCTTAGCTTGCTCCTCGATTAAGGAAGAATCGTCGAAATAATTGATTCTCATGGCATCTCTCACCTCATGGAGAGTCTGTGCGGCGACGGCGCGGGCCTTCTCGGTGCCCTTGCGGAGAATCTCGTAAATCGCCGGGATGTCCTTCTCAAGTTCGGCGCGGCGGGCGCGGATAGGGGAGAGCTCCTCTTCGAGGACGGCGCCGAGGAACTTCTTGACCTTCATGTCCCCGAGGCCTCCGCGGCGGTAGTGGTCCTTGAGCGCGTCGAGGTTCTCGTATTCAGGGAGGTAGCGGCCGAAATGCTCCGGGCGGCAGAATGCGTCGAGGTAGGTGAAGACCGTGTTGCCCTCCACCTTGCCCGGGTCGGTGACCTTGAGGTGGTTCGGGTCGGTGAACATTCCCTTGACCTTCTTCCAGACCTCGTCGGCCGAGTCGGAGAGATAGATGCAATTGCCGAGGGACTTGCTCATCTTGGCGCGGCCGTCGGTGCCGGGGAGGCGCAGGCAGGCGGCGTTGTCGGGAAGCAGAATCTCCGGCTCCACGAGCACGTCGCAGTTGTAGGTGCCGTTGAACTTGCGGACAATCTCGCGGGCCTGCTCAAGCATCGGCTCCTGGTCCTCGCCGGCCGGAACGACAGTGGCCTTGAATGCCGTGATGTCCGCAGTCTGGCTCACAGGGTAGGTGAAGAATCCGGCCGGGATGCTCTCGCCCTCGAACTTGCGCATCTCGATTTCGCTCTTCACGGTCGGGTTGCGCTGGAGACGCGCGATGGTGACGAGGTTCATGTAGTAGAACGTCAGCTCGCAGAGCTCCGGGATGAGCGACTGGATGAAGATTGTAACCTTTGACGGGTCGAGACCTACTGAAAGATAGTCCAAAGCCACCTCAATGATGTTCTGGCGCACCTTCTCCGGGTTGTCCGCATTGTCCGTGAGCGCCTGTGCGTCGGCGATGAACACGAACATATCGTCATATCCTCCCTTGTTCTGGAGTTCCACCCTCCTGCGGAGAGAACCTACATAGTGCCCGATGTGAAGCCTGCCGGTAGGACGGTCGCCTGTCAAAATAACCTTTGCCATATTCTGTAATCTGTTTTTACATTTTTATGGAATGGGGAATGACTTCCCATATCCTTACGATACAAAACCGCGAATTTACACAAATTACGGAACTTACACAATATCAAATATGATTATCGTGGAATACATCGTGCGGAGAGGGGCATCAGAATGCGCATACGAACGCTACTCCTGTTCCATAGCTCCCCACTCGCTTGGGACTGTTGGTTATATATCCAGCTCTGTCCAGATGATAGGCACTGTCGAATTCATTATAATCCCTGTATTTGGTTTCTGTGGAGGACCAAAGATATGAAAAAAGTTCAAGCGGCGGGTATATTCCGAGAGCTGAATATGAACTGTTGAGAATGTCTGAGGTTTCAGACCCGTTCTGGAGCTTGTAGATGTTGTCGAGATCCCTATTCATGTACATATAGAGTTCTTTGGCCGACGGGATGTACCATCCGGTGCTGCCCTCCGGAGCCGGGTTTGCGGCCGCAAATTCCGTGAGCTTGTCGGCAATCCCGACGAGCGTTCCCTTGCCGCTTGCCCTGTGCCAGTCGTTGTATGTCAGCAACACTTGGGTATTCTGGTAGCCGAGCACTCTGTTGAGGTCGTCTTCGGCCTTGTTGAGCGGCGCGATGGGGCGGAAGTCGGATTTGTCGGTCCTTGAGAAATTGTCGCTGTTCTGGAAGTTCAGCACAAAATCGTCTGCAGTCCAGTCGTTGTGGTCGTTTTGCCAAGGCGCTTTAACCGGCGTTTGGGTGGATACTGCAAGCCCGTGCGTGCAATGAGGGAAATCCATTGACATGATTTTGTCGTCGGAAAGCTTTGCCGGGGTAATCCTGCCATCAGTCTCGGTCTCGGCCGGGGTCCAGAAGACTATTGCCGCGACTTTCGCCTTCCGTTCGGCTGTGAGAGTCGCGTCCCTTGGCAGCAGATTTCCGTCGGTGAGGAGGAAGTCGCCGCGCTGAATCGTGTAGCTGACCTTTGTTTCGGGAGCTCCGTTTATCTTGAACTTCTTGAAGTAGCCTTTGTAAAGTCCGGAAGGGGTGATTGTGAACTCCTGACTGCCGTCTTCGAAACTTCCTGAAATTGTCGGAGCCGCACTCGTCTGCGGGTTCACTATGTACCGGAAATTGTCTCCCGTGCGAAGCGGCTTTGCGGTGCCGGTGAAGGTCGTGGGGGTTATGACGGTGTAGTCCGGAACTCTCGCGTCCGTGAATTCATAGACCGTTTTCGGCAGGTCGATGACGGCGAGTGACATTCGGTGTCTCATGTGGAATCCAATCTCAAATATGTTGACCGCCGTCGGGTCCGGGGAGGCTGTGCTATGGGCGGTCATGAGGTCGGAAGCGGTGTAGGCTTTGCGGGTGCTCTGGTCTTCATTCGGCTGCCATGAACTGATGAGCGGCTGGAAGAAATACAGGTCGCGCTGGTGGAGTTCGTCCTGCGGAACATCGGCTGTCTTGCCGTCCATGTCGGGCTGGTAGGGATAGTAGAGATAATAGTCATCGTCCGGCATTCCTGCGAGCCCGGTTCCGTCCGCAGCCTTCCAGACGAGTCCTCCGGACGCGGCATCCCGCTCGGCAATCAGTTTCACATTAGAATAGACCATCCGGTCACCGCGCACGATATAGAGCCCGCAGGCGTCGCCGACCGTAAACTCTGTGGAGTAGCCGTTCTCCGCCGTGCGGGTGGCGGGAGCGTCAGCTGAGGAATAGCCCCCGTCGGTGATTGTGAATGTGATTGGGCGGCCAGCCTCCCGGGCGACAGGGACTTGCTCTTTTGCGCAGGCGGCAAGCAGTATGAGCAGAGCCGCAGCCGGGAGGATTGAGCGGCGCAGGAAAGTGGCGTATGTAATATATGATGGTCGCATACAATGTCGTTTGGAGTTATTCATTGTCGGTGAGTTGCAAAAATGCTGGTTTCTATGGCTCCGTTAAAATGCGCACACGGCGCGCACCCGTGCCGGCATATTCTTCTGAAGATCGTTTTTGGAGGCGTTTTTAATTTGTAGCGTAACGTAATGTGATTCCGAGCTTTCTGTTGAGGATGCGAAAAACATGTTTATCGCTTTCAACAGGAGGGCGCCCTTCGCGTCGGAGATGGATCTTTCGACTATCTCCAATGTCCTGCCCTTGTAGATGTCCTTTCCGTGCACTTCAGAGACATTGTCCACCTCCCCATAAGAGAGTATGTGCAGTTCTTTGAGCGACGGCAGAAACCATCCTGTGCTGCCCTTCGGCGCCGGGTTCTTCACGGCAAAACTTTCTATTTCCTCGACGGGCTTGATTGTATAGGCATATTTGACATTTTGGTGGCAATAGGCGCTGTACGTATAAAGTATCTTCGTGTTCTGGTAGCCGAGAATCCGGTTGATGTTGTCTGTCGCGCCCCGGCCTGAACTGATGGACTTATAATCATATTTGTCGGAAGGTCTGAAGTACCAGCTGTTCTGATAATTCTGTACTGACTCGTATGGGTCCTGCCAGACCAGCGTGTCGTCCGACGCGTCCTTCAGCGCGACGGCCAGCCCGTGCGTGCAGTTCGGGAAGTCCTTTGCCATAATCTTGTCATCCGTCAGCGATGCCGGTGTCTGTCGTCCCGCCGGGTCGGTGTCCGCCGGTGTCCAGAAAACTATGCCCGCCACGGTCTTGCCCGTCACAGGCTTGGGCTTCGGGTCGGCAAAGACAGGCGCGGTGCCGTCATAATAGCGTGTGCGCAGCCCGCCGTCAGATGTGGTTCCGTCTGTATAGATATAATCACCGGTCTTGACCTCATCTGCGGTGTAGGCCGTGAACTTTCTTTTGGCAATCACCTCTTCCTCGCCGCCAGCGGACCAGTCGTATCCCCACGGCGTCTGCACCTCAAGCCCGTTCGCCTTCACCGTGATGGCGTAGCTGTGGCAGGTGCCGGCGTCAAGCTTTCCGGCAGCCTCTGTAGATGGGGTGTAGGCAAAGGTCTTTCCGCCGAGCCCTATTCTGATGAGAGGCTTGCCCGTCATGTCCTGCGGTACGACCACGGCCTCGAACTTCTTCGTCTCGGAGTCGTAGTAGGGGGCTATCTCGCCGTCCGACTTGTCAGCAGCCCCAATCATCCCGATGCTGAAATAGGCCTCGTCGTCGCCGAGAACCTTGACCGAAGCACCCGCCAGTTCTTCCTCGGTGATGCCGTCGCCGGCAGCGAGCGAGAACTCGACTTTCGCCATGCTGTGCCTGAACTGAAGGACGATGTCCTGATTGTAGCGTCCAACCGCCGTCGCCCATACGAGGTCAAATTCGGCATATCCTCTGCTCTGGTCGGAGATGTCGAGATTTGGATTGACGATGTCCGGATGCCATGCAGTGATGCGTGCCTCGTCGGTGTTCTTCCACCAGATGATGTTCTCTGCATCTGCGGGCCTCACCGCAAGGTTCCCCTCAACTCTGTATTTCTTCGGGGAGAGCATCCCATCCATGATCACGCCGATTTCCTCGCCTCCAACCCACGCGTCCTTTCCTCCGGAGCGTGTCTGCGGCGAGGTCATCTCTGCTGTAATCCGCAGCGGATATTTGCCCTCGGGAAGAGCCGTTGAAATTTCCGTTTCTGCCTTCGTGCAGGAAAGCAGCATCGCCGCAAGGGTGATTGATATGTAGATTTTTGCTCTCATGAAGTGTCGCTGGTGAAGTCAATGTTTATGAATGTCGGACTGTCTGGAAGCCCTAAAAGGATTGCTCCTGAGATGCGTGATTAACATGAGCGTACAGCTGCTATTCCATAGTCGCGTCTCCGCTGCCCCCGTCAACCGGTTCCCAAGGAAGGATTGTCGAACCGCTGAACTCAAGTCCGGTTCTCTTCAGGGTTACGTCGTAGGAGTAGGACTTGCCCGGCTCCAGCTCCCCTGCGAGCACGCCGCCGAGCGAGAATGCCTGACCGTCGATGACTGCCCTGAATGTGAGCCCGTTAGGGACGGACTGCGGGATGACTACCGCGACATATCTGTGCGCTCCTGCCGCCGGGGAGCTCTTCTGCGTGTTGGCGCCGAGGCTCCATGCGGCGTTTGCCTTTCCCGATGCGGCGGCCTTCCCCGTGAGCACGTTCACGCTGCCCTCATGGACAAGCCCGTTCAGCTCGAAGCTTCCCTTGTCGATTTCTGCCGAATCAAATCCGTCGGCCGTGGAAACCTTGACGTTCAGGATGATGCGGGACATGATGTGGGAGAACGCGAACTTCACCTCAGGCGCTGCCTTGGAAGCCTTCGCTCCCGACGCGAAGAGATAATCGACCTTCTCGGCGGATGCGGCGTCCGGCTGGGAGAGCGTGGAGACTGCAATTTCGCCTTCATTTCCCGGATAGGCGTTCACATCGCCCTCGCAATAAGGCGCGTAGGCCGCGAATGTCACGGTCTCGTCGTTACGGAAATATATCCCTCCGCGTTCCACGGCCGCCGTAAATTCGGCTGACGCTCCGGTGCTCGCGGTGACATATCCCACGTTTCTGTATCTGTCGGTCATGTCGCTCGACGGCGATTCCGTCACGACGACTCCGATTTTGTCCTTGTTCCAGTTTGTCTCCACGGCCTTTGTCCCGACGAGTTCGGCACTGATTTGCGCAGGCACCGCACCCGGATGGGGGAAATCATAAATCGGGTCAAGCACACATGAGACCGCCGTGCACAGAAGCGCCGCTGCGGGCAGAATTGACAAATGTTTTTTCATACTGCTTATTTTTTTGATTTTAATGAAGATGTTTCAAATTTTGGGTCGATTTTCAATTGCCACTTTTCTGCGCTCGGCACTCTCAAATTCATTTGGACTGCCCTCGCTTATCGAAAAGGTTCAATTTTCAATTGCCACTTTTCTGCGCTCGGCAGTCTCAAATTCATTTGGACTGCCCTCGCTTATCGAAAAGGTTCAATTTTCAATTGCCACTTTTCTGCGCTCGGCACTCTCAAATTCATTTGGACTGCCCTCGCTTATCGAAAAGGTTCGTGTTTCATACACCAGTTATTTTGAGCCGGCTCAGAATATGTTCCAAACAAGACACACCCCGAAGCGGGTCACTCCCCAGCGGCGGCCGTTCAGCTCGTCGTTGCGGATGAGGTAGCCCTCGGAGACGCTGTAGGCCTCATATACGCCCCAGATACAGCCTACACCGAGCGTGAAATCGAGTGAAAAAGCCTTGTTCAGAGGCAGCCTGTAGCCGCCGGTGAGCGAGCCGCTCTTGAACTCGCCCTGCTTTCCGTCGCCCTTGAACTTGTGGTTGAAGAGTCCGGTCTGGAACATCGCCCCGGCGTACCACCGCTCGTCCTTTCCGAAATATTTCCGCACTTCGGGGCTCAGTTCCGCCACGGCATATCTCCTTTCCCCATGTTTCCATTTCAGGGATGTCCAGCTCGCGTCAACGAGAAGGCTCCAGCCTTTCGGAAGGTTCCATTCCAGTCCGACGTCAGGAGTGAGGGTCGCCCATCTCAGGAGGTTTGCCCTCATTCCGAATCCGAATCCGAAATCCTCGTCACGGTCTGCGGCATTTGCAGTCACGGCTGTGCAGCACAACATCGCAAGCGCGGCGAAAAGTGCTGGCAGTAGTCTTTTCTTCATTGTGTTTTGATTAAAGGGTAACATTTAGAAACCTTCAAAGAATAACCTGCATCATCTTTTTCATTCTTTTCGGTCTATATTTCTTTTCTCATCGGTCATGTACCTCCAGTACACTCCCTCTTCCAAAAGAAATCTATTCTCGAAAATAAAAGACAAATCTGAGGCAGTTTATTCTTTTCATGTTTCTTATTTTTAAGGAAGGTCAGTGTTTCTCCCTCAGTGCAGGGCAAAAGTATGAATTTTAAATTTCCCCCGCAAGGCTCGGGCTCAAACTTGCCGCGCCAGTTTTTGCCCTATCAGCAATTTTGTTGAAATCAACAATTTTTTCACGCCGCGGCCCCATTTTCACGCGGTCTTTCCTCAAATTTCACTAACTTCGCACCCTTATATATATCAGTAAAATTTTGCATTGTCTTCGAGGATGGATTTATGAATAACCTTGATTTGTTTATAGAAATGCTGTCGATGGACTCGTCTTCTTCGAGGGAGCGGGGACTGTCGAATTTTCTGGCGGAGCGGTTCATGACCGGGAAGAACAGGCTCGACCGCTTTCCCGTCGGCGTGACGGAAGGGAATCCCGAAGGTGACGGGACGGAGAACCTGCTTTTCTCGTGGGGGACTCCGAAGATTGTGTTCTGCACCCATCTGGACACTGTCCCTCCCTATTTTCCACCTGCGGTCGATACGACCGGCGCGGCTGCGCGGAACGGCGAGGAGGATGTCGTCGTGAGGAGCAGGGGCGCGTGCGACGCCAAGGGACAGATCATCTCGATGTACAACGCCTGCCTCGAACTGGAAAGACGGGGATATTCCGACTTCGCCCTTCTTCTCCTCGCGGGGGAAGAGGCCGGTTCGCTGGGAGCCAAGTCGTTCCGGGGAATCGGGATGAGGGCTGACTATGTGGTCGTGGGCGAGCCGACGGGCAACAGGATGGTCTCCGCCTGCAAGGGCACCAAGTCGTTCGATGTGACGCTGACGGGCAAGGGCTGCCATTCGGGCTACCCGGGCTATGGGGTGTCGGCGGTCGATATGTTCGTGGATATGGTGAATGAGCTTCGCGGGGTGAGTTTCCCTGTGGACGAGGTTCTCGGGGAGACGACATGGAACATCGGAAGGCTGTCAAGCGCGAATCCGCAGAACATACTCAGTCCCAAACTGAGTTTCAGGATATATTTCCGCACGACCTTCGCCTCCGACGCGCAGGTCTGCGGCGTGATGTCCGCCTTCGGCGAGAGGGAGGGCGTGAGCGTCAAGGCCTTCGGCGGGGACACGCCGATGAACTACACGGTGTTCGACGGATTCGAGACCGCCACTGCGGCATTCGGCAGCGACGCGCCGCAGCTGGACGGCTTCGCGCACCGCTGTCTCTGCGGGCCGGGCTCGATTCTGGTCGCCCACACCATGGATGAATATGTGAGGGTGAGCGAGCTTGTAAAGGCGACGGACCAGTATGTGAGGATGTACGAAATAGTGACGGGACGATAGGCTATGGCGGTTGTTTTGAAATTCGGAGGCACGTCAGTCGGGACGTTCGACGCGGCTTCGCGCACGATGGACATCATCGCGTCGAGGCTGCCGGAGCACCCGGTGGTGTGCGTCTCGGCCCTCTCCAAGGTGACGGATCTGCTCTACGCGATTGCTGACGCGGCGGCGCGCGGGGACGGCGCCGGGCTGGACGCGATGATGTATGAACTGCGTTCGCGTCACCAGTCTCTCGTCTGCTCGCTGCTCTCGGCCGACGCGGAAGGCTGCGCGAGGGCTGCGGAGAGGGTTGATGAAATCTGCGGCACCCTTGCGGCGGTGGTGAGCAGCGTGACGGCGCTCGGGGATGTTCCGGACAGGATTCGTGCTGTAATCATCTCCCACGGCGAGATACTTTCATCCACGATTATCTGTCTCGCGCTCAATTCGCGCGGGGTTCGCACCGGGTTCGCCGACGCGAGGACGATGATTGTGACGGATTCGGAATATATGTGCGGGGAGCCGCAGTACGACATTATAGACAGGAAGGTGCCCGAGGTCATAGGCGAGTGCTTCGCGAGGGGGACGGCGTTCGCGACGGACGGAAAGACCGCCGACGGAAAGCCGAACGAGGCCGTGATAACTCAGGGATTCATTGCCGCGAACAGGCTCGGGGCCGGCACCGTCCTGGGGCGCGGAGGCTCAGACTGGTCCGCCTCGATAATCGCCTCAGCGCTCGGGGCTTCGCGGGTTGAAATCTGGACTGACGTCGATGGCATCCGTACCACCGATCCGCGCATCTGTCCGAACACACGCCGGATTCCGCGCATCTGCTGCGAGGAGGCCGCCATGATGGCCCGTTTCGGAGCCAAGGTGCTGCACCCCAAGACGATAGCCCCGGCGATGACGCGGAACATTCCCGTCTATGTGCTTAATTCCTCGGCTCCGGAGGGAGAGGGCACGGCGGTCGTTCCCGGGAAGGCTCCCGAAGGACCGTGCGGAATTGCCTTCAAGAGGAACGTCTGTCTCGTGAGGTTCAGTCCTAAGGCTTCGGAGGATTTCAGACGGTGCATGGAGGAGTGCCGGATAGAGCCTGATATGCTGACTTCGGCGGGGCGGCAGATGATGGTGACGCTGGACTTCTCGTACAACATCGGCAACTTCATCAGACTTGTCGCGGCAAGGACGGACATTCTGCTCAAGACTGGCTACAGCCAGCTGACCGTCATAGGGCGCGGACTCGCGGCTCTTGTCCCCGGGCTTGAGGAGTCTGTCCCGGGGTTGAAGAAGAACTTCGGGAAAATGCTGAATGACAGTAATATAAGTTATGTCGTTGCGGCCGACCGCCTTGACGCCCTCGTGCGCGAGGTGCACCGCTGTCTGTTTGAAAGATGATGTCATTTCGACCGAGCGGAGCGAGTGGAGAAATCTATAAACATAAACATAAATAAATCTGAACCCCCAAAAACAAACAATATGATAAAGGCAATAATCAGCGGCTACGGAAAGATGGGCCACATCATAGAGAATGAACTGAAATCCAAGGGTATAGGGCTTGTTCTCGCGACAGATGACATCTGTTCCGTGCCTAAGGAAACGGCGTCGGAGTGCGTGTGCATAGACTTCACCACGCCGACCGCATTCAGGGAGAACTACCGCTTCATTGCGGAGAACTTCAAGGCTGCGGTTGTAGGAACTACCGGATGGAACGACATTGAGGACGAGGTGGTGAAGTGCTTCAGAAAGTGCGGAACCACAATGATTTACGCGTCGAATTTCTCGATAGGCGTGAATGTCCTCTATGCCGCCGTCGCGCTTTTGTCGAAGAAGCTAGGCGCGGCGGGAGGATATATGCCCTATATAATAGAGATGCACCACATCCACAAGCTCGACGCTCCGAGCGGAACGGCGAAGTCCATCGCGGAAATCGTCGATGCCGGGATGGGCGGCGAGGTGGCAATCCAGTCCGTGCGCTGCGGCGAGATTCCGGGCATACACACCGTCGGATTCGAGGGGCTGAACGACCGCATAACCATAAGTCACGAGGCTTTCTCCCGTGTCGGACTGGCGCAGGGCGCGGTTTATGCAGCGACGCTTACGGAAACTCTGTCCGGCGTCCACAGGTTTCAGGATTTGGTAACTGCCTGAATTTCGGATTTTTATGGCCCGGCTATTGCCGCGGTCCGTTTTTCGTCGAAAATACTTTATGACTATGAAGGAAAAAATGCTCTTTACCGGTTGCGGGACCGCGATGGTCACTCCGTTCAGGGACGGAGACGTCGATTTCTGCGCATTCGAGAAGCTCGTGCTCAGACAGCTTGAGGCGGGGATTCATTTTCTTGTGCCGCTCGGCACGACGGGCGAGGCTCCATGCCTTGAAAACGACGAGAAGCTACAGCTGCTTGTCCGCTGCCGTGAAATTGTCGAGGCTCACGAGCTTGCGGGAGGGAAGAAGACCCCTCTGCTTGTCGGCGCGGGCACCAACTCGCTGCGGCAGACTGTCCGAAACATAGAGTTCTTCTCTCCTCACGGCGCGGATGCGTTCCTCATCGTCGTCCCGTACTACAACAAGCCCACGCAGCGGGGGCAGTACGAGTATTTCAAGGCCGTGGCCGAATCGACAGACAAGCCGATTGTGATTTACAATGTTCCGGGACGCACCGGGGCGAACATGGAGCCGGACACCTGCCTGAAGCTCGCGCATGAGCTTCCTAACATCGTGGCGGTGAAGGAGGCTTCCGGAAAGTATTCCCAGGTGGCGGACATCCTTGCCGGGGCTCCGGAGGGCTTCTCCGTGCTGAGCGGCGACGACGACCTGACTATGGCGTTCATGACGGCGGGGGCGAAGGGCGTGATAAGCGTGGCTTCCAACGCCTTCCCGGAGATGATGGTGAATTTCGTCGAGGCTCTCGGCGCTCCGAGGGTCTGCAATGACAAAATTGGAACAGGCGAACTAGTGGGCGGCGAACTTGACATGATTGCCGCCGAGCGCCTCTATTTCCGCCTCCGCCCGTTCTTCTCGGCCTGCTTCGTGGAGAGCAATCCGATTCCAATCAAGGCAGCCCTCTCTGAAATGGGCTTGATTGCCAACGAGTTGCGACTTCCTCTCGTTCCCGCCCAGCCTTCGACCGTCGAGCTTATGCGGAAGCTCGTTTCCGAGTTCGGAGCATCTGCCGCCGGTCTCTGATTCTTATAAAAAGTGTCGCAATCTCGTGCATTCGGGAGAGAACTTGCCGGAGATGATAGTCTTATTTAATGATAGTAGTATGACAAAACAGGAATTTTCAGATTTTTGCGATGACCTTGAGAGCGGGGAGCTCCGCGTGGCGGAGAAAGTTGCCGGGGAATGGGTCGTGAATGTTGAGGTGAAGGAGCGGATTCTGGACGGGTTCAGGGTCGGGACGCTCGTGCAGATGGGGGAGTTCGTCGATAAGGACACGGTGCCTGCGCGGCATTTCTCTCCGTCGGACGGGGTGCGTCTGGTGCCCGGCGGAAGCAGCGTCCGCAGGGGGGCGTTTCTGGCGAAGAGCGTTGTGGTGATGCCCCCGGCGTATGTGAACATAGGGGCGTATGTCGATGAGGGGACGATGATAGACTCCCATGCGCTGGTGGGCTCCTGCGCTCAGGTCGGGAAGAGGGTGCATCTCTCGGCGGCCTCGCAGCTCGGGGGTGTGCTTGAGCCGGTCGGGGCGCTGCCTGTCATAATCGAGGACGACGTGTTCATCGGCGGAAACTGCGGAATCTATGAGGGAACGGTCGTGAAATCCGGCGCCGTTATAGGCACAGGGGTGATAATCAATTCATCCACTTCGGTTTATGACGCCACGACGGGAGAGTGGATACGGCGTAACGACTCCGGGCAGATTGTGATTCCTGAAGGTGCTGTGGTCGTGGCGGGTTCAAGACCCGTGACCCATGGGCCGGGAGCGGCTGCGGGGATTCATCTCTATTGCCCCGTAATCGTGAAATATCGCGACGCCAAGACCTCAGGTTCCATACGGCTTGAGGATTTGCTGAGGTAAATGCTTGATTTTAAGCGATAGGAGTGCTGCGGTATTGTCGGCGGGAAATCTGCCGGGCTGTGCTGTTCGCTTGGGCGCGAGGAATATAAAACTTGATTGGGGAAATGACATTTTATAAATATAACGGGGCGGGAAACGATTTCCTTGTCGCCGACAACCGCGACGGGAGCATCCGTCTGACGGAGAGGTACATTTCGGAAATATGTGACCGTCACTACGGCGTGGGGGGCGACGGGGTGATGCTGCTCGGAGACGGGGGCGACGGCTTCGATTTCACGATGGGCTATTACAATTCCGACGGTTCCGGAGGGATGATGTGCGGGAACGGCGGGCGCTGCATAGTGGCCTTCGCCGACTTTCTCGGGCTCAGGCCTGCTGCCGAAGACGGCTGCTGGGCGTTTGCCGGACCTGACGGTCCGCACGGAGCTTATGTACTCGGGAACGGTATGTCCGGAGACATGAAGAGCCGGACAGTGCGGCTGAAGATGCGTGACATTTCCGTGGCCCGGCATTATGATTCCCTGAAGGCCGACCATGCAGTTTTCGGCTGGTTCATAGACACCGGGACGAGGCATTTCGTGCGCCTGCTCGACGGTCCCGTTGATGAGAAATATGTTGATAGGCAGGGGCGTAACCTCAGATGGACTCCGGAGTTTGCTCCTCTTGGGGTGAACGTGAATTTCGTTCTTCCGGGCAATCCTCTGAAGGTCAGGACTTTCGAGAAGGGAGTCGAGGCTGAGACCTGCGCCTGCGGGACAGGAATCACGGCCTCCGCAGTCGTTGCCTGGCTCAGCGGCATTGCGCCCGCTTCCCGCGATTTCATGACCGGCGCGCTTCACTACGAGGTCGATGCCCTCAACGACCGCCTCTCCGTCGATTTCCTCCCGCACTGTCGTCCCGAAGACATCCTCCGCACCGCTACGGCCGCTCAAGGCTGCGATGTTTCCGTTCAGGGTGTGTCAGCCTCATCGCACATTCCGACCGCTCATGGCTCCGCCGCCCCTGCCCAAGAATCCGCAGCCTCATCACACGACCCCGAAGCCCCGCTTTTCACGGATGTCTGGCTCACCGGCCCGGCGACTCTCGTAGCAAAAATCGACATATTGTAGAATATTTCACTCAAAAACATTATTTTTGCATTCTCAAAGTCTAACTCAGCGACTTGGACAACTTGAATACTCGAATTAGCTGCTCGGAGATTTGAGTCAGATTTTTGAGGATGGATTTCTTTTCGAAGAGGGAGCATACCGGGCGTATGTGACCGATGAGAAAATAAATATAGACCCAAAAGATAACTCAAATCATCATGATGACAACTAACCAGGAATTCAAAAATGCGGCTCTCGCCGCGCTTAAGGGCAACTGGGCACCGGCGGTGCTCGCAACCCTCGTCGTTTCAGTCATTTCGTGCGTGGCTTCCGGAGCCACATCGCTCTACCAACTGTACAATCCCGATGCGTTGGGGACTTTGCTCGGGCTTAACGGCGGCTCTTTCCTTTTGAGCGTTTTCGTTATCATCCCGCTTGGCGTGGGATTCTCCTACGCATTCAACGCTCTGTATGTCTATTCAAACGGGGATGTTCTCTCCAACAGCTTCGGCTACGGTTTCAAGATTTATTGGCGGGCAATCGGAGGAATGATATTGGTTCAGATTTTCACTTGTCTCTGGATGCTTCTTCTCATCATTCCGGGCATCATAAAGGCATATTCATACTCGATGACACCGTACATCCTCATCGACAATCCGGAACTTTCGGTACGCGAGGCAATCAGAAAAAGCCAGCAGATGATGGTCGGACAGAAGTTCAACCTGTTCTGGCTGCAGCTCAGCTTCATAGGATGGTTCTTCCTTGCCTGCCTCACAGGCGGAATCGGTTTCCTCTGGTTCGTGCCTTACTATCAGACATCGCAGGCCGTGTTCTATCAGAACCTCAGGAACAGTCTTTAGAAGAAATAAATGTCTCGTCCCTCCGAGAACCGGAGCAAGAGAAATTTAGCCTATCAGCCCTTCGGGGAGCGACATCACGAGCGTGCGTGTCTCCGGGTCGGCCGAAACGATGAAATCTTCATGGAGCGGAATAATCACCGCTCCATTTTTTGTGCCGGAGGCTTTTGTGTCTCCGGAGCCTTCTGTGCCGCAGCCGTCGGGCGTCACCTCTATGCAGGGGTTCGACGGAATGTCGAGAAAGTTCGTGACCTTGCCCAGAACCGCCGGGGACACCTTCCCGCGCGAGCCGCCGTCAGCCTTGTCCGCGCTCACCGTCGCCACCGTCCATCCGACCAGGTCCGCGTCATCTTCATATTCACCCTCGTCCTCGACGAAGACCTCCTTCCCGACAAGTTCCTCCGCGTCCTCGAAGCTGCGGACGTCATTCAGACGCACGACGGCCTTGCCCGCCCCCCTGCGGGTGAAGCTTTCAATGAAAAAAGGAACCGGCAGCCCGTCAAAATAGACGAACACCGGTTCCGAAATCTCCAAATCGTCGGGGTCGAACGAAAGAAAGCTCAAGACTACAGCTCCGTCCTGCCCGTCCGACTTGCTTACCTTGGCTATTTTAAGCAGGTTTTCCAAAGGAAATCTTGGTTAAATTAAGCCTCGGCAGGAGCCTCTGTTGCCTCAGCCTCGGCAGCGGCGGCAGCAGCCTCGGCGGCCTTTGCCTCTTCTGCGGCCTTGGCAGCCTCAGCGGCTTCCTGAGCCTTCTTGGCAAGAGCTGCGGCGCGCTCCTGATTTACCTTTGCCTCAGCCTCTGCGGCAGCCTTTGCCTTGGCGTCGGCAGCCTTTACGAGACTTTCCTTCTTTGCGTTCACCTTAGCCTCCTTGGCGGCCTTCCAAGCTTCGAACTTGGTGTCGGCGTCCGCCTGAGTGAGTGCGCCCTTTGCCACGCCGCCGTCAAGATGCTTGCGGAGAAGCACTCCCTCGTAGGAGAGGATTCTGCGGGTGACGAGAGTGAGCTCGGCACCGACCTTCACCCAGTTGAGAGCCTTGTCGAAATCGAGGACGATTGTCGCAGGGTTCGTGTTAGGGTTGTAAGAGCCGATCTGCTCGATGTAACGACCGTCGCGAGGTGCGCGGGTGTCGGCCACAACAATGTGGAAGAATGCGAAATTCTTCTTACCGTGGCGCTGAAGACGAATTTTAACAGCCATTGTGAATCTGTTTTAAATGTTTAATAAAAATTACCTTGTGCCTTCCTTCCCGAGGAAAAGCCTGCAAAGATAATGATTATCGCCGAATTATGCAACAGGCGGTAAGCCCCCGGAATTTTTTTTGAAAAAATCCGGAATTTCAGGTTCCGCATTCTGAATATTCTTGTCTTTATGATACAGGCGGCATTTGCCGCGATGACAATAAAACAAAAACCGGATAATAACATGGACTGTAACAGAAAAACTTATGAGTCTCCGTCGGTGGCGGAGGTTTATGTGTGCCCGGAGGGCGGTTTCGCGACGAGCACGAAAATCGTGGATGAATCCACAATCGGCGACTACGACAAAATCGTGGAGGAAACATGGTGACCGAACTTAAACCGGAAAAGAGAATGAAAAGGAATATGTTTATGTCAGCCGTGGCGCTGACCGCGATGATTGTTGCAGGCTGCAACGACAGATTGGCTGATGCTCCTGAAACTTCGGAGGGGACTGTCCTTATGGCGGGCTTTGTGTCAGAGGTGTCAGATGGCTCTGAACAGACTAAGACCGTGCTTGAAAATGACAAGACCGTGAAATGGACCGCAGGGGACAGGATTACGGTGAACGGCATTGCTTCAAAGGATGCCGAAATCTCTGACGGGGTGACAGCCAAGTTCTCGTTCGACGAGACGCTCAAGGCCCCGTATTCGGCGGTTTTCCCTTCTTCAATCTACAAGGATGCCGGCACTGTGACTCTCCCGGCCGTTCAGACCTGGAAGGCCGGCAGCTTCGCCGAGACCGCCGCTCCGATGTGCGCCTGCGCGTCCGAGGGTACAAGCCTCAGCTTCGACCATCTGTGCTCGGTCGTGAAGCTGACCGTCAACAAGCCTGCTGCGGATGCCGAAAAGTTCTCCTGCATCGAGTTCTCCGGAAATGGCGGAGAGCAGATTTGCGGGGACTTCGCCATTGATTATGCGACCTGCGCCCTCACTCCGTCGGCGACGGTGAATGACGCCGACAGGAAGATTCGCTGCGACGTCGACTGGAACATAGCTGCGGACGCGCAGGTGGTGGCCTACATCGTCGTGCCGGCAGGGGAATATCCTCAGGGCTTCACGGTCAAGATTCAGGACAAGCAGGGCCGCGTCATGACCAAGTCCTCTTCGGCAAAGACGCTGAAGAGGGGCACCGTGCATGAGATGCCTGAGTTCAGTTTTGAGCAGACGGGAATGGAGACCGGAGTGGAAATCACGACTGCGGCGGAGCTCATCAAGTTCGCGGCGGACTACAACAGCGGCGTCTATGCAGGGACGGAAAACTCCCTTGTCGCCACGCTCATGAATGACATCGCGCTCACCGACGAGGAAAACGCGGCCTTTGTTTCAATCGGAAACACCGGCGGCAACAAGTTCAAGGGCTGCTTCAACGGCAACTCAAAGACCATCAGCAACTTCAATTCCGGCAAGGCCTTGTTCGCCGGAGTACATGATTTCGGAGTCGTCAAGGATCTTACCGTCGAAGGGGCTTCAGATGTGGAGGTGACTGACGCCGACCTCCATGAGGGTAAAGATGCGAAAGGGGAGACGCTTTATGAAGGATATAACGGTGTATTGGCTGATGTCAGTCGAGGACTTATCCAGCGCTGCACGACGAAAGTCGCATATTCAGTGACTGACAAGATTAAGGTTTCTAAACAGATGCTTCTTCGTGTCGGAGGCATCGCCGCAAGAGTTCAGAACGGAAAAATTGAGGATTGCGTGAACCTTGGGGCTTTGACAATGAATTTGTCAAAAGAAAAGGTTTCCAGGACGATATATATTGGTGGCATTGCCGGCTCAACCTCGTCTTCTTCGGTTATAGAAAGCTGCTGCAACAATTCATCAATAAGTTCCAAAATGTCCAATAGACAGCATACGGACTGCTGCGGAGGAATAGTGGGAAACAATGAAGGCACAATTACATACTGTCATAATCAGCCGGAAGGGAGTATTTCCGCATCGGGCTATAACAAGAACCGCAAGATCGGTGGAGTTGCAGGCGCTAACAGCGGAACTGTCTCCGGTCATACTACGAATGCGGCAACTGTTGTCGTCGAACAGGGGCAGTTTGTGCTCCTTGGAGGAATCATAGGTTCAAATGCAGGGACTGCCGAAGTGTCGGACATCAAAAATATTGGAAGTGTGACCTTGAAAAAGATTAACACTAACGGCGGTGCGGTGATGAGGGTCGGCGGATGTGTCGGCGAATCCACCAAAACATCGGCAATAATCGGTTCGTCTGTGGAAAACACGGCAGACGTGACTGTTCTGTCCGGGCAGGATTGGCCAAAAACAGAGGCCGTTTATGTCGGCGGAGTCTTCGGCTATGTGGCTTCGTCCGTAAGTGGTCTGGTCAATGAAGGGGCGGTGTCGTTTGAAAACGGGCACACTCCGAACTTGAATGCCGAGGTATATGTCGGCGGCATCATAGGGTGCACTGACGAGGCGATAACAATCGCATCCTGCAATAGCGAAAAGGGCTCTGTGACTATTTCTCATACTGAAGCGACATTAAACACGACGACGTGGTCGGCTGACGGCATTTTAGGGCATGGCCCTGATGGCGTTCAGGAAGATGAAAGTAACATTTGCGACCCGGAAAAGGTGACAATGCCAGAAATAATACGATAATGATAACTGACGCGCACATAAGACTGCTGATACTCAAATTCATGACAGGGGAACTGTCCGATGCGGAGGCGGCCGGACTGGCCGCCTGGGTGTCGGCGTCGGAGGAAAACACCGAGGCCTATCGCCGGGAACTGGCGGCGCTGAGCACCCAGACCGATGTCTCGAAGGGCATCGACAGGTTCTGGAACAGGGTACAGGCCGGCAACCGGGACAAGTTCGCCAAGAAACGACCTGCCCGGCGGCTCTACCTTTTCGCCCTTGCAGCCGCCTCCTGCGCGGCGCTGGTCATAGGCGTCGCCGCATGGCGGCTTTCCGTAAGCGGTTCCGGAGCGGCTCCTGCCATGGTGGCCGTGCCGGCGGCGGAGGGGGACTCGCTGATCCGGAGATCCGGGACGGACACGGCTTCGGAGCGGACGGACGGCGGCCGGATGTGCTATGTCACGGGGCGGAATGAGAAGCGGCGGGCCACGCTCCCGGACGGGACGAAGATTGTCCTGAACGAGAGCTCGTCCCTGACGCTTTCCGACTCGTTCAACGAGTGTGCGCGTGAGGTGACACTGAACGGCGAGGCGTTCTTTGACGTGGCGAAGGATTCGGCGCGGCTTTTCATCATACGCTGCGGACGCGAGTCGTACATCGTCCGCGGCACGTCGTTTAACATAAACGCATATTCCGATGACGCCTATTCCGTGACCACGCTCCACGAGGGTACTCTCGAGGCGAGGATAAATTCCGACATCATAAAGCTTCAGCCCGGGGAGGAACTCCGGGTCGATGAGATGCAGTCGAGCATATCGAAGCAGAAAGTCTCGGTTCGGAACTCCACCAGCTGGATAAATTCGGACGTGATGATATTCGAGGACACCCCTCTCCGTCAGGTCGTGAACTGCCTTTCCAGACGCTATGGCGTCAGAATCCATGTCCAGAGTGAAATCTGTAACATCAAATACACGGGGAAAAATTCCGGAAGGAACATCGGGGACGTCTTCCGCCTGCTGGAGGTGACTTCTCCGATTCCGATTGCGGTGACTGAGTATGAAGGAGAATACTATATATCAAAAAATGAGTGAGTATATGACCAAAAATGGAATGAAGCTGGCCGTCCTGAGTCTCGTCGCGGTCTTTTCCGCGCTGTCGGGAACCGCTGCGCTGGCACAGGACAGCTCCGTGCTTGACAGGAAGGTGACAATCAAGGCGAAGGATATGCCCGTTGACGTATTCCTTGCCGAAATGGAGAGGAAGGGGAACTGCCAGTTCTTTTACGGCAATGCCGTGATTGAGGGCATTCCTCCGGTGACGGTTGATGTGAAGGACATGAAAATCAGCGCAGTGCTCGACGTCGTTCTCAAGGGAACCGGGTGCACATACGAACTGATTGCGGACAGCATCGCCATCAAAAAGGCCGAAGGCACCGCTGCCGCAGGTCAGTCCGCAGACAGGCTTCCGGAAGAATTTGTCATCAGCGGCAAGGTCGTCGATGAGAACTCAAAGCCTTTGTCAGGGGTGGGCGTGTTCGTGCTGAACACCACCAACGGTGTCCTCACCGATGCTGAAGGCGTCTATTCCCTGAAAGTCAAGAGGGGAGACATCGTTCAGTTCTCATTCCTCGGCTACAGGACGCAGAACATCACTGTCGGAAATGAAACAGGCATTGATGTGAAGATGCTTCCGGAGGCTGAACAGCTGAACTCCGTGGTCGTGACGGCTCTCGGCATAAAGCGTGACGAGAAGTCGCTCGGCTACGCGATGTCGAAGATTAACTCCGATGCCATATCCAATGCCACGACAGCGAACAATTGGCTTTCGGGACTTAACGGACAGGTCGCAGGCCTAAGGATAGAGCAGTCAAGCTCCGGCGGCGGCACCACCCGCGTGACCCTGCGCGGCGAGTCTTCCGTTGACTTCGCGAACAACGGGGCTCTGTTCGTGGTCGATGGCGTGCCCATGTACAACAACGCCACGGCTTCCGAGGCCGGCGGCGAGGGCTCCGCATACGCGATTGACTACGGTGACGGCTCCGGCGACATCAACCCGGACGACATCGAGTCGATAACTGTCCTCAAGGGGCCGGCGGCCACTGCCCTCTACGGTTCCAGCGCATCCAACGGAGCCATCGTCATAACGACGAAGTCGGCGGAAAAGCTTGAATCTAAGATTAGCGTGGAATATTCCGCGGCGCTCTCGTTCGAGACGGTCAATTCATCTCCGGACCTCCAGTATGAATACGGGCAGGGAGACGATCCGTCCTATTTCTACTATGTGACCGACACGTCCAATCCGGATCTCAACCCTCTCGGGAAGCCGGGGCAGTCCGGAATGCTCTCATGGGGCGCGAAACTGGACGGCACTCCGGCTTATCAGTACTACAGTGTTGCCAAGGGCATCGGCGGAAGCCTGAACGAGGCTGGGGACTTCATACGTCAGCAGACTCCTTTCGTAAGCAACGGGGACTGGTTCAGGGACTTCTTCGAGACCGGCAACACCCTCAAGAACAGCCTCACGGTGTCCGGCAGGCTGAACAGCCGCAACTCCGTGCGCCTCTCGTTCAGCGATATGCGCAATCAGGGAATCATACCGAACTCTCCCGGCAACAACCAGCACATCTTCCTCCGCACCAAGAACGAGTTCACCAAGTGGTTCACCTCGGAGATAACCCTCAACTACCGCCGCAAGCAGATGGACAACATCCCGACGGGTTCCGGCTACGGTTCGACGTCCATCATGTACAGCCTCTGGTGCTACGCCCCGAACATAGACATGGACTGGGCGAAGAACTATTGGGTCAGCGGAAAGGAAGGCAAGCAGCAGGACACGTCACTCACGGGCGGAAAGAACAATGCCTATTTTATCGCCAACGAGTGCGTGAACACGCAGGACAGGGACAGAATCTATGGCAACGTGAAGCTGGACTTCGACATCTACAAGGATCTGAAGCTCATGCTCAGGGGCGGTCTGGATCATGTGAGCGAGTTCCGTACCCAGCAGCAGGCCGTTTCCACGCAGGCGAAGCCGGAGGGCTGGTATCAGGAGCAGCGCATCGCGTCCCTGCAATATACCGGCGAGTTCCTGTTCACCTATAACCATAAGTTCGACCATGATTTCGGACTTAACGCAAACTTCGGCGGAAGCATTCTCTACCGCGAATATTCGAGGACGCAGCAGACGGCCGACAACCTCTACCTGCCGGGCGTGTATTCTCTCGCGAACTCCAAGTCGGAGGTCAAGAACGAGAGCTATTCGGAGTCGCGGCAGACCAACTCCCTCTACGGACTGGTCTCCCTTTCGTGGCGCAATGCCATATTCCTCGACCTTACGGGCAGAAATGACTGGGCCAGCACCCTGCCCGCCGCGAACCGCTCGTTCTTCTATCCGTCGGTTTCCGGAAGCGTCGTGCTGAACGAGCTGCTGGACTTCGGCCGTACGAACGGCATTGTGGATTTCCTGAAACTCCGTGGCTCATGGGCGCAGGTCGGGCACGACACGGCTCCCTACAGGATTGAAGAATATTTCCAGAGCACCAAGTTCCCGAGCGGCGTGACGACGCAGAAGACCAAGGCGAACAGCGCACTGAAGCCGGAGATTGTCTCTTCATGGGAGATCGGGGCGGACATCAGGCTGTTCCGCAGCAGGCTCAATCTGGATGTCGCCTACTATGACGGCAACACCAGGAACATTCTCGCGAAGATGCCCGTTTCCACTTCCACCGGCGTTAACACCGTGTTCACCAATGCCGGCGCCATCCGCAACCGAGGTGTCGAGATTTCCGCGAGCGGACTTCTTCTCAAGACGAGGGATTTCCAGTGGAGGCTCAACGCCAACTGGTCCATGAACAGGAACGAGGTTCTTGAGCTCGGCGACGGGATAGATTTCTGGAACATAGCCCAGTATTCGTCATACGCCTACATGTACGCGTATGTCGGAAGTTCCCTGACGTCGATGTACGGCTACAAGTACAAGCGTGCTCCGGAAGGCTCATACGCCGTCGGGGCGGACGGAAAGATGACCGACGTCTCGGGGATGATGGTTCTCGACAAGAACGGCAGCCCGATAACCGACTATGACCTGTCCTACATCGGCGAGTGTATGCCTAAGTGGCAGGGCGGGTTCAGCACGCAGTTCAGCTGGAAGGGCCTCAAGGCAAGCATCAGCTTTGACGGGCAGTACGGCGGACACGTCTGGTCACTGACTAACTGGGTTCTGAACTACCGGGGAAAGGGCGTGGCCACACTCGCGGGGCGCGACGGCTCCATGGTTCCGAAGGGCGTTCAGATTCTCGAAGACGGAAACTACAGGATTTACACGGACAAGATTCCGGCCACCGGCATCCAGGCATACTATCAGGCCCTCTACGACCGTCCGTGCACCGAGGCGAACTTCGTGAGCACCTCGTTCCTCAAGCTCAGGGACGTGCGTCTGGAATACTCTTTCCCGAAGAAGCTTCTTGCCAAGACAAAGGTCATAAGCGGGCTCACTCTTGCCGTCTATGGGAACAACCTTTATTGCTGGAGCAGGTTCCCGGGCTTTGACCCGGAGTCCGTGACCATGAGGGGAAATGCCCTCACCCCGGGCTTCGACCTTCTCCAGATGCCTTCGACGGCCCAGTACGGAGCAAGCATTAAAATCACTTTCTAAAGAAGAACGGCAATATGAAAACTGTCATAAAAATACTCGCTGTCTCCGCCGCGGCTCTTTCCGCACTGTCCGCGTGCAGCAAATTCGACGACATGAGCAGGAACCCGTATGCCCTGTACGACGTTCCGTCCGAGTCGTTCGTGCAGCCGATTCTGTATAATGCGGAATACAAGGTTCTGCAGCGTTGCTACGACCTGATTCCGGAAATGATGCAGTATTCGGTGAACACTGGCTTCGAGACCTCCGCCACGCTGATTTATAACTACGACATTGCGGAGAACATCTCCTCCTCGCTGTGGAATCTGTATGAGGAATACGGCAATGCTCAGTATATGCTGAAGCTTGCCCGCGAGGAGGACAACCCGGCCATGGAAGGGGTGGCACTCATCCTGAGGACATGGCTTATGTCCGTCATCACAGACACTTACGGCGACGTTCCCTATTTCAATGCGGGACTCATAAGCCAGCAGGGAGACGGTTTCAGCTACAGGACGTCGTATGACCCTCAGGAGGAGATATACAGGGATATGTTCATCTCCCTTGAGACGGCAAACAGCAGGTTCATCGAGGCGGAGAAGGCCGTGGCCGACGGGCTGATTGACGGGGATGACTTCTCGCGTCAGTGCGACTATATGTATTCCGGAGATGCCGCCAAATGGCGTAAGTTCGGCAATTCGCTGTACCTCAGGCTTTTGGTGCGTTCGGCGATGAAAATTGTCGAGGAGACGGGAGGGAACTTCGCGCTCAATGACGAATTGGGCGAAATAAACGTGATAAGCAGGATTTCCGAAATATATGACTCCTTCACGGGGAACGGGCAGTATCCGGTGTTCGGTGAGATTGCCGATGCGGCGAGGGTAGGGTTCAGCTATTCCAATTCCGCCCTGTTCACCCCGTTCTATTCCACCACCTCAGGCGTATGGAACGCGGAGGCGGCGTGCCGTACTCTTGTGAAGACGATGATGGGGGACAACTTCACCGACCCGCGATATTTCTACTATTTCCACAAATACAGCAACGCCAAGAAGGACTTCAGCTCAAACTCCACTCTCGTCGCGCTCGGCGTGGATGACTGTGCCGGCGCCCCGACGCAGCTGTCCCGTTCGGATATGTCCTTTTTCTTCAATGTGGCGGTGTCACAGGCGGGAAATTCGTCTATCGGCAGGTATCCCCGCAAATCCACCTCGTCATCGCACATCGGCGACCTGAAGAATGCGGACTCGTATGCTGTCATGAACTATTCCGAGGTCCTGTTCTGCTTCGCCGAGGCCGCCGCGCGAGGATGGCTGACCATGAGCGGGCAGAAAACCAAGGAACTCTACCTTGAGGCGGTGCGGACATCCGTTCTTGAATGGAACAGGACTCTCGTTTCCACTTCCGCCGAACTGGTTGACTTCATTTCCTACATTGACGGAAGCTATGACAACAGCAGGGCCTTGGAGCATATCATGACGCAGAAATGGGTTTCGACGTTCTGGTGCGGTACGGAGGCGTGGTGTGACTACAGGCGCACCGGCTACCCGCTGCTCAGGACGAACGGCGAGGCTGCGGAAAACGACTGCGTGCTCCCGACGAGGATGCGCTACCCCGCGACGGAGGACTTTTATAACGCCGAGCAGTACGCGAAGGCTGTCGCCGGCTGGCTGGGAGGAAGCAACAACATGACGACTGACGTGTGGTGGGCCTCCACGGCCGAGAGCCGCAGCAACAGGGCTAAGGGCAGAAACTGATAAAATGATAAATCTGTAAGGATATGAAAAACAATATACTGACGATTCTTTTGCTTGCGGTTTTCACGACCGCCTGTGTCGATGAAGGCATAGATTTCGGCGGCTCGACTGAAATCGGGGACATCGAGGTCTCGTTCCTCAGAGACGGAGCGGCTGTCGGCGAAAGCCTGTCCCTGACTTCTGCAGGGCATACGCTGGACTTCGACGTTGTCCTTAATGACGACAATGTCCGGTGGCGGATTGCTTCCGACCAGCCCTGGTGCTCGGTGGTTCAGGAAGAGCATCGCGGAACCGGAAAGTTCACTCTGAGCATTCTTCCCAACGATTCCTTCGAGTCCCGCCAGCCGGCGACGATAACATTCACCGCCGGAGAATACCGCATCGCTCCTTTCCGTCTCACCCAGTCCGGCAATGCGTTCATATTCAGCAAGTCGTACATCGTGTCCGGAATCGGAGGGGTCGCAGCCAAGATTACAGTGAGGACACTTCCCGACGTGGAATGGGGAGTGACGCCCGAAAACAGCTGGTTAGTTGTCAATAAGGGAGAGTCCGTGACCCGAGGGGACTTTGTAGAGACTTCTGTCACCATTGCTTCCGGGAAGAATGAGGCGGAGTCTCGCATGGGGCGCATTGCCTTCAGCAGGAGCGGTGAGGACGTGGGGGCGTATGTCTCGATGTGGCAGTTCGGAACTGAGCTGAACTATGACGGGGACGGCAACGTGCTTCTGCCCGCAGACGGCACCGGAACTCTGGAGATTCTCGTCCCGGATGCCGTAGTGAGCGGGGTCAATGCTCCCGAGGACGTGACCGTCACGAGCGAGGATGCGGATGGGGGACAGGTGAGGTATGTCTTCCATTTCGGCGAAAACCTCAGCGATTCGCGTTCAAACAAGGCCGTGCAGATAGCCCTGAACCAGTACATTTCCAGCGAGCTCATTGAACTTCCTCTTATATATCAGGGCTACAATGTCGCCCACGGGATAATGACCGGAAAGGGAATGGAACTTTTCGCCGAGACTTTCAACGCCGGCGGGGACATCTCTGACTGGACCGATGCCGACGGCAACGTCACTCTGCTGGGTGATGTCGATATGGATGGAGTACAGTGGGGGACGCCGATAGGAACGGAGGAGCGTCCTTTCAGCCTGACATTCGACGGTAAGGGACACTCGATTCTCAATCTGAAGGATGCAGCGCCGTTGTTCGGGCATTGTTCCGAGGCCACGGTAAGCAACCTTTCCATTGATGCCTCATGCTCGTTCACAAGGCCTGTCATGGCCGGTTCGGCCGCCGTGTGGGCTTCCGTGGCGGCGCAGCTGGAGAACTCGGTGATGACGGCCTGCACGAACGGAGGAACGGTCACGGCAGGGTTCTGCGAGCATGAGTCGATGAGCTCGGCGCTTGTGTCGGGACTTGTCGGCAGGGTGCAGCCCGACGCCGTCGTCGAGAAATCGAAGAATCAGGGAAGCGTGACGCTCCCGGTTGAGTTCGCCGACACGGATGTCCCTGTTCTGACGGGAGGTGTCGTGGCGGAACTCTCCGGCTCTTTGGAATACTGCACGAACAACGGGGAGGTCAGCGACCTGTCTTCTGCAAAGGAGCATAACATAGGCGGAGTCGCTGCCCGTGTGGAAGAGTCCGGGGCGGTTAAGGGCTGCGAGAACTACGCGGCCGTGTCCGAGGCCTCCGTGAACGGGAATGTCTATGCCGGTGGAGTTGCGGGCTATGCGCTTGGCGGAGTCTCGGATTCGTTCAACGGCGGAGCCCTGCACATTACTTCCGGAGCTGCGACGGTCAAGGCCGGCGGCATTGCCGGATGGTGCGGGCAGGTTTATCTGAATGCAAACTCCAACAGGGGCGATATCCTGAGCGACGGCACTTCCAAGTATATTTTTGCCGGAGGACTGTACGGGCAGGTTGAGGTCGGAGGTGCGGTTATGGAGCTGGATTTCGCGGGCGCGTCTTCCGAGGGCTCGATTCAGGTCATGAACATGGCGGACAACTGCGCCTTGGGCGTGGGCGGATTTATCGGCGGGGTCACGCACGATGTCCCGGTGATGAATGCGGAGTTCGGCGGCAAGATTGAGGTGCGGCTGCACCGTGACGGCAAGGGACCGAGAGTGACTT
This sequence comes from uncultured Bacteroidales bacterium, assembly GCA_934725015.1. Classification (GTDB taxonomy): domain Bacteria; phylum Bacteroidota; class Bacteroidia; order Bacteroidales; family UBA932; genus Cryptobacteroides. The sequence goes on along the minus strand of CAKVAS010000001.1, from coordinate 27,691 downwards.
CGGACGCTGTCTGCGCCGTCGGCGGCATCCTTGGCTGGGCGGAAAGCATGATTTCCCTCAGCGGATGCACCGCGAAGGACGGTTCGGAGGTCTGCGTCACCTGCCGAAGGGGCAACGGTTCTGACGGCAAGGCCGACGCCCCTTATTTCGAGAAAGGCATCAATGTCGGAGGCATTCTCGGATATGCGGCCAAGGCCTGCACGGTGACCGATTCCAAGTCAGCCGCGAAGGTTGAGGCCGGGCGGTCGGATAACAGGACGAACAGCAAGTCGGCCGTCGGCGGCGTGGTGGGCTGCATTGCGGGTTTCGAGGGAAAGGAATCAGTGATAAGCAACTGCGGCAACACTTCGGCTCTGTACTCCGGAATACAGAACAACATCAGCCCGGACGGCGGCACATATACCTTCACTTGCGTCGGAGGCATTCTCGGGGCGTTCGACCTTAACGCAGCGGCCTCTTCGACGGGAGGCAGGCTCACGGTGTCCGGCTGCGTTAACTCCGGAAACTTCACTCTCCGCAAGGGCGCTTCCGCCGGCATAGTCGCATACGCGAGGAATGCCGTCCTGTCCGGATGTACCTCCACGGGCAATTCCGGAGACTACCCTCATGCCTCGGCGGGTATTGCCGGCAAACTGGAGAGCTCCAAGGTTAGCGGTTGTGTGGCGAAAGGCGTCATTCAGGCGCACAGCTCCCCTCTGTATGCGGGTGGCGTCGTTGCCGTAGGGCTCTCCACGGACATTTCGGAAAGCCGCTTCTACGGCAATCTCGGTTCGAGCAAGGAAAGCATAGACAAGCTCACCTATGGCGGCATTGTTGCCAAGTCCGACGAGAATAGCAGCGTCGCGGACTGTCTCTACGGCGGCATGGTGCAGGTCGTTATAGACGGCGGGAACGTCACCTCGGGAATTAATGTGACTTCGGCGAATGTCTCGGACTATCCGGTCGGCACGGGAACCCCGTCCGTGAGCGGCATAGGTCTGTGGGATGGCGAAACGGAAGAATGAGTTGAACTATGATGAAAAAATATTGTCTTGCTGCGGCGGTTGCGGCCGTCATGCTTATAGGCTGTACTCCGGAAGGAGGTTCCGAAACTCCGGAGCCTTCTGGGGAATATACGGTGACGGGAAAGGTCACGGACTATGAACTCAGGCCCCTTGAGGGCGTTGTGGTGTCCGACGGACTCAAGTCGGTGCGGACGGGAGCTGACGGCGTCTATCGGATAGACAGCGACCTCGACCGCGTCAAATTCATAAGCGTCAGCACTCCGTCCGGCTACGAGCCGCCCGTCAATGGCGGTGTGCCGGTCTTTTATAAGAAACTGTCCGAATGTCAGAAGGTTGGAGACGCCTATGTCGCGGACTTTTCTCTGAAGAAGATTTCGTCCGACGCGGACAGATATACCCTGCTCATTTCCGCCGACCCGCAGCCTCGGTCGCGCAGCAAGGGAGGAGACAAACTGGCCTACCATTCGCTGGACTGCTGTTCCGACCTCTACCGGGACATGAAGGAATACGCGGCCTCGCTCTCGGGGCAGGAGGTCTATGGAATATGCCTCGGCGACATCGTGCATGAGGATATGTCCCTCTACGAGCAGTATATTGAGGGCATGAACAGCATGGGCTTCCCGACCTACAATGTCATAGGAAACCATGACAACGACACCTCGGCGGAGGACGACGAGCAGGGAAGGCGGGTATTTGAGGAACATTTCGGCCCCTGCAACTACTCCTTCAACCTCGGCCGGATTCACTATGTGGTACTTGATAACCTCATTATGAAAAAGGGGAGCGGCGGCCTGCTCAACGACTACAGCGAGGGGCTGACCGACGACGTGTGGGAATGGCTGCAGGGCGACCTCGCCCTCGTTGACCGTTCATCGACCGTCATGTTCTGCACGCACGCCCCGGCGTTCCGGGAAATCAACGGCTCGGACAAGTGGGCGAGAAGTACCTGCAAGCACGGAAACGACTATGCCAGCCTTCTGGCAAAGTACAAGGCGGTGTATGCATGGGCAGGCCACACCCATCAGACCTTCAACTACATCTACCCGTCCGGTCACGGCAAGTTCACCAACCGCCTTGAGTGCCACACCCTGCCGCGCTCGACCGGTGAGCTCTACACCAACGAGTATCTTGCAGACGGCACCCCGAGGGGATTTCTCGTTGTCACGGTTGACGGCGAGGACATCTCGTGGAAATGGAAGCCTCTCGCCTACCAGAGCGGAAAGCATTGCGGAACGGCTCCTGACCTGAAGCTCCGTGCCTGGGAATACAAGGACGGTGTGGCCTACATAGGGGACAGCAGGCTTGACGAGTCCCACCAGATAGGCGTTGTCAAGGACGGGGACTATGTCTATGCCAATGTCTATATGTGGGACAGCGAATGGGAAACCCCTAAGTTCAACGGGCAGGCAATGTCCGCCTTTTCAGCGACATACGACCGCCCGCAGAAGGAAATCTGGGAAGCCTACAAGGACAAGTCCTATTTCAGCCGCTACAACGTGAGCTACACTCTGAACTCCGAGGCTCACCCGTCCATTTTCAGATGCCGGGTATCAGGCTCGAAGGGGAAGGGCACCGTCACCGTCACGGACCGTTTCGGAAATCGGTACTCTTCGGCGGTGGAATGGTGACGGCAAGGAAATGACGGCGGGCAAATAGCGTGGAACTGTAATGAAACATAATTATATGACAACGATGCGGAATCTCTTGACAGCCGGATTTTGCACGGCAATGAGATGTGTAAGACTGACTGCCCTTCTGTTGCTCCTCCCGGTCTTCATCTCATACGCCGGGGACATAAGAACCGCCGAGGATTTGGTGAGCTTCGCCGCCGCCTGCAATGAGGGCGGCGACACCTCGCAGTGGCGTGACGAGGACGGCGTGGTCTGCCTTGCCGCCGACATCGACATGAGCAAGGTCAGGAAATTCGGCGGCATATCCGCCTTCGGAGGGGTGTTCGACGGCTGCGGGCACAAGCTGATGAACTGGAAGGCATCCTCGGGTCTTTTTCACGAGGTTCTTCAGGGCGGCGAGGTCCGGAACCTGACGATAGACTCCTCATGCCGGATGAAGGCTTCGGGCAGAAGCGGGGAATGCGCCGTCGGATTCATCGCGGACATAAACTGCGGACGCATATTTTCCTGCGAAAATCATGGGAACATCGAACACAAGTCATCATACGCCGACAACGTCCTCTGGATTGGCGGCATTGCCGGAATCAACCATTCCCTGATATACGATTGCCGCAATTCAGGCCGGATTTCATCAGTCTGCTCCGGTTCGCTTCAGAATCCGGAAAAGGTCTCCGTGAGACTCGGAGGCATTGCCGGAGGCTTTCGCCACAAGCTTCTGCCGGGAGCGCAGGTGACCTCGTCCGAAAACATCGGTGACGTCGCGTACTCGGGAGACATTCCTTCCTGCCGCGTGGGAGGAATTGTCGGAGATGCCTACAAGGCTGTCGTGAAGGGATGCGTGAACAGGGGAAACCTGAGCGCGGAGTCAGTCGCTGTGGAAAAGGCTGCGGAAGGGCTGGCCTCGAACGTCGGCGGGATAGTCGGGTTCACCAAGGCCGACATCAATTCCTGCGACAATTTCGGGCGGATTGACACTGAGGGCATCCATCAGATGATGGCCGGAGGAATCTGCGGAATGCCGCATGATGGGCTGACGATGGTCGATTGCAATAATTATGGAAATATATGCGTGACCAACGAGGCCGGCTCGTCCGTGGGCGGACTCGTCGGAATCATGGGACGGGACACTCATGTCGCGGGCTGCGTGAACCGCGCCGACGTGGAGTTCTCCGGTTTCAGCCCCGACTGCGCCTCATGCGTGGGCGGACTTGCCGGGAACATATATGCGAAGGGGGACGCGAAGAGTTCGGCATATTTCAGAAACTGCACGAATTACGGCACCGTCATCAGCGGCCCCTGCGGCAACAGGTACGAAAACCACGACAGGGCCGTTCACACCGGCGGGCTTTTCGGACGCATCAGCGGCTGTGCGGCGGAGGATGCTATCGTGAGGGAATGCTCCAACCGGGGTGAGGTCAGGGCGGTCACGGGGAGGAAAGGCGACGTCGCCGCGTTCATGAAAAGGGTGTCAGTGACCGGCGAGGCCGCGGATGACAAGGCCGTGGGCGTGTCCCCGCTTGCTGACGGCACCAATGTCTTCGGAAGAATCTCCACTCCCGAGGGACGGCCCGTTCCCGGAGTTGTCGTGAGCGACGGCTTCCAGTGCGTGCGGACTGACGGATGGGGGAAATATCAGATGAAGAGCGACATGGCGAAGACAAGGTTCATATTCATTTCGATTCCGTCGGAATATGAGGTTCCCGTCCATAATAATATGCCCCTTTTCTGGAGACGTGTGGCGCGGTATGAGCAGGCCGTGCAGGCAAACTTCACCCTCACCCCGAGAACCTCCTCCGAGGAGAACTACACCGTCGTCATGGTCGGAGACCCGCAGATGAGGGGGCTCGGGAGAGACGGTTCGGGAGAAAGGTTCAGGGATGTGGTCATGCCTGACATCGTTGCCCTTGCCGACACCGTGAAGGGACCCGTCTATTCCATAAATCTCGGGGACCTCGTATATAACTGGATGTCGGGCTACGATGACTACGATGACATCGTCTCCGGCAGTCATGTAACCATGTTCAATGTCATCGGCAATCACGACTACGACCAGAACACAATGTGGGAGACCCCTCTCGGAACTCAGTTCTATGAGACGTACATATCCCCGACATACTACTCCTTCAACATCGGACGGATTCACTATGTCGTTCTCAGCGACATAATGTACAACCGCACGGATCCGACGGCAAGATATGGCTACGGCATCGACGACGCTCAGATGAAGTGGCTGGAGGAGGACCTTTCATACATCCCGAAGGACAGGACGATTGTGGTGTGCGCCCATGCGCAGATGTTCAAGAAGAGAGGCACGACCCCGAACGGCTCGTTCAGCAAGTATAACGTCAACTACGGGCGCTACCGCGACCTCCTCACGTCATACCGTCATGTCTATTCGTGGTCAGGCCACTACCACGACAATTTCGGATATGACTATGCACGCAGCAATGCCGACGGCATCTCCAACGTGACGAGCGTGACCGTGGCCCGCTGCAACGGACAGCTGCGCACCAACAGGGAACTCACCGCGGAGGGAGTGCCGAACGGGTATATGGTATGCTCCGTTAAGGGTGACGACATGACATGGTACTACAAGTCCGTAGGCAGGGCCGCCTCGTATCAGATTCGCGCATACAGCCCTGTCCGGACCGGCGACGGCTATGCGAAGGCCAACATCTGGAACTGGACGGAGGACTTCTGGGGCACACCGGAGTGGTGGAAGGACGGAAGGAAGGTCTGTGATATGGAGCATCATCCGGAATATGACCTTGACTATAAGGAGATTGCTGACTCTCTCGGAGAACTGGCGGGACGGGCGGCCGACTATGCGAAGCCGACGCAGTCTCCGTATATGTTCAGGGTTGTCCCGACGGGAAATTCCCGAGGAGGTGAGGTCAGAGTCCGGGATAATTTCGGAAATTTGTGGACGCAGGAAATTACATGGTAGTTAAGTCTTAAACGACGAGGGCATGATGAAAATGAGAGACATGATGAAAGGGATTTTGGCGGTTGCGGCACTGGCCTGCTTTCCGGCAGTACTTATGAACGCGGAGGACAGCGGGGATGAGGGATGGCTGCTGAGGGCGGCGGAGCCTGACCCGGAGCGGTACTATGGGGTTACTTCGGCGAACGGAGTCATCGGGCTCGTGTCTTCTCCGGAGCCGTTCGGCATAGCCGAGACCGTTCTCGCCGGGGTGTATGACTTCTACGGACGCGGACGGGTGAACAATTTTCTGCCTAACATCAATCCTCTGCGCCTGACGATGACTGTGGATGGGGCAAGGATAAGGCGCTCGAACGTTCGGAACTTTGTCCAGAGCCTCGACATGAGGAACGGGGAGTTTTCCGGAGAGTTCGATTTCAGGGGAGTGCACGTCGAGTACCGCTATTGCGCCCTGCGGCACATTGCCCATGCCGCCCTGATGGAAGTCAGCCTGTCAGCGACTGAGGATGTCGGGGTGGAGACCCGGTTGGAGCATCTTGTGCCCCAGTCCCTGCACGGCGCCTCGATGATGACCAACTCGTTCGAGTTTCATCATAAGAGCGACCCTCCATATACGGTGATTACGACTGCGGCGCTTTCCCCGAGCGAGGCGGTCAGAACAGTCGCCTCGTCGGCTTTCCTGTTTCCCGAGGAGGACAGGGGAATCCCTGTGATTCATAAGCATCCTTCGTCCGATTCCCATAACATTTCATTCTCCAAGGCCATAAGGAAGGGCGAGACATACAGGTTCTCGGTCGTCGGCTCGCTCATATCTTCAGCCCACACGGCGGATCCCCTGAACCAGGCCGAGCGCATCGTGACTTATGCCCGTTTCCAGAAGGAGGGCGAGCTGCAGCGCAGGCACCGCCTCGCATGGGAGAGGCTGTGGGAGAGCGACATAGTAATAGAGGGTGACCCTCAGGCGCAGAGGGAGGTGAGGGGCATGCTCTATCATCTCTACAGCTTCGCCCGCGAGGGCACCGCATATTCCCCGTCACCGATGGGGCTCAGTGGATTAGGCTACAACGGTCATGTCTTCTGGGACAGCGAGATGTTCATGATGCCTCCTCTTCTGATGCTCCATCCGGAACTTGCCCGCTCGATGCTTGAGTACAGGTTTCTCCGTTTAGACGAGGCACGGCGCAACGCTGCCGCCTACGGTTTCATGGGAGCGATGTTTCCGTGGGAAAGCGCCTCGACAGGCGCGGAGGACACTCCTGCCACCTCCCTGAGCGGCACGTTCCAGCATCATGTCACGGCGGATGTTGCCATCGGGTTCTGGAGATACTACCTCGTGACCGGGGACAGGGAATGGCTGGAAACCCGGGGGTGGCCGGTCCTTAAGGCGACCGCCGAGTTCTGGGCAAGCCGCGCGGAGAAGAAGGACGACGGCTTCTGGCACATAGACAATGTCATGTGCGCTGACGAATGGGCTCTGAACAAGGACGACAATGCCTACACGAATGCCGCTGCGGCGCTCAACCTCAGATATGCTGTTCGGGCCGGGAGTGTCCTTGGGCACAGGACACCTGCGGTGTGGAAGGAAATCTCAGAGGGCCTGTTCTTCGACAGGACGGATGACGGTGTGACGCTGGAGCATAAGGGATATGACGGCGCGGAAATAAAGCAGGCGGACGTCAATCTCCTCGCTTTCCCCCTGCAGGTGATTACGGACCGGGGGCAGATGATGCGTGACCTCGACTATTACAGCGGAAAGGTCCCGCATAAGAAGACCCCTGCCATGACTCAGGCCATGTTCTCCGTAATCTGTTCCCGCTGCGGGGATGCGGAGCAGGCGTGGAAGTGGTTTGTTGACTCCTACCGTCCCAATGCCCTGCCTCCGTTCGGCGTGCTGGCGGAGTTCAAGGGCGGGACCAATCCCTATTTCGCGACCGGGGCGGGCGGAACTCTTCAGTCCGTCATCTTCGGATTCGCCGGACTGGAGTTCGCTCCCGGAGGAGGCGTGACGCAGCTGCGGGACCATGCTCTCCCGTCTCACTGGAAGAAGCTGACAATCAAGGGTGTCGGACCGGAAAAGAAAACTTATGTGATAGAATGACCGTGACGGAAAATAAGGCGTTCGGATATTCCGAAAAGGAAATGGAAGAACTGGTGCGGAGGAGTTATCCTCGCCTGGTTCAGTATGTCCGTCATGTCCTTAATTCCGGGGTCACCGTCGCCGAAGACGTCATATACAACGTGATTTCAAGACTCCTTGAGCAGAAGCCTGCCGTGACGGCCGACAAGATTGACTCCTACCTGTTCTGCGCCGTGCGCAATGACTGCATGAACATCATTTCTAAAAGGCTCCGCTCCGGAGATGTCGTCAGCATCGAGAACGTGTCCTCCAAGTCATGGGAGGTGCTTGCCTGTCCGGAACATGAGCCCGAAGCGGATTGGCGGGGTCATGAGATACTGATGGACGACGTCATCCGCTTCGCCGATTCATTCCCGCCCCGCACCAGGCAGATTTTCTATATGTCCAGAATCGAGGGCATGAAGCAGGAGGAGATTGCCGTCTCTCTCGGAATCAGCACGCGGGCCGTCCGCAAGCACCTCAGGTTCACGGTGGAGCAGTTCCGCCGCCATTTTGCCAAGCATCGGGAATCCGGGGCTTAAATAAATTTTTCCTATTTTTGCACGGGATTTGCGGTTCGTTCGGGGTTCGGAACCATGGTCAACGGATTCGGAATCTTCACATTATAGGAGAATTTTTAATAGTTTATACAATGAAAAGGATAATCACTCTTGCCCTTGGCATCGTCATGGGACTTTCCGCAGGCACATTCGCGCTCTCCGCACAGGAGTCACGCAACAACACGGCAGACGGCATCGTCGGCAACTATTTCATCGACTACGACGGCGAACAGTCAAAGGTCCGCTGCTACAGGGAGGCCGACGGCACCTACACCTTCCTCAACTACTGGTGCAAGAACATGTACGACAAGGACGGCAACATCTTCCTTGACACCAAGAATCCCGACAAGGCTCTCCGCAACAAGCCCTGCAACGAGATGATAATCATGTGGAATCTCAAGTACAACCCGGAGAAAAAGCACTGGAAGGGCAAGATTTACGACCCGACCAGCGGCATCCGCGTAGATGCCACCGTCCGTTTCACCGACGACAACATGATTGCCGTCCGCGGCTCCGTCATGGGCATCGGCAAGACCGTCAAATGGAAACCTATTCCGGAAGAATAGAATCAGTTGTTTCCCGGTGTATTCTGAAATATATGCGATATGACAAAAGAACAGCTTCTGAAAAGATTGCGTGGTGTCGAGTGGGATGATTTTGAGTGTAAGGCAGCTCAAAATAAGGTACCTGCCAGTGTTTGGGAAACCGTGAGCTCGTTTTGTAATACGGCTGGGGGATGGATTGTTTTTGGCGTAAACCAGATAGGCGGAAAGTTTGAAGTGCAGGGCGTTTCGGATGCAGAGCATATTGAGTCTGACTTTTTGAATACACTGCGTTCCGGGCAAAAATTCAATTGCCGCGTTTTCCCTACGGCGAAAAAGTTCGACATAAATGGATTGACGGTTCTTGCTTTCTTTGTGCAACCATCTCCAGATAAGCCTGTATATTTCGGCGGTACTATAAACAACACATTTATCCGAAGCGGTTCCGGAGACAGGCGCGCGACAAATGAGGAAATCGCGGCTATGTTCAGGGACAGGATGTTCGGGATTAAGTCTGAGCAGTTTATACCCGGGACATCCATTGATGACATAAATTTGGCAACGATTCATGACTATCGGAGTTATTTGTACTCAACACAGTCCAAACATACATTTGAGTTCAGACAGTTGTGAATATACCGTTCCAATTGGATTCGGAAGGACGGAATGTGGGGGATATGTCTCAATATGAAATCATCCGAGAAGCGTTGGCAAACTTTCTCATGCATTCGGATCAATTCAATACGGTACGTTCATGTATTCATGTGTTTCTCAACCGTATAGAGTTTATAAACGGAGGTTCGATGCCTGTGAAAGTGAATGAAATAAACGGACAATGCTACACAAATCCGCGTAATCCTTCTGTCGCCAGATTGTTCAGGCTCGCTGATGTCGCTGAAAATGTCGGTTTCGGACTTCATAAGCTTTTGAGTTGGAAGAGTCTTACTGGAAATGATGTCTCAATAGAAAGTGGCATAGACAGGACATCTGTTGTCTTTTGGACGAAGAAAATAGAAAATGGTAAAAGTTCGGTAGAAAGTTCGGTAGAAAGTTCGGTAGAAAGTTCGGTAAAGACTTCCGATAGAATAAAACAGGTGATGTCAGAGAATCCGGGGGTTACATTGGCACAGATTGCAGAGTCTTTGCAAGTCTCACAGAGAAGCATAGAGAAGGCCGTTCACAAACTCGTGTCCTTGGGTGAGATAGTTCGCGTTGGCTCAAAAAAAAGTGGCACTTGGAAAGTGTTGGAAAAATAGAAATCTAAATTATATGAGTTAAAAAAAAGACGGCTGAGATTCAGTCGCCTTTTTTTGTGCGGATGGCGAGACTCGAACTCGCACAGGAAAAACTCCCACTACCCCCTCAAAGTAGCGCGTCTACCATTTCGCCACATCCGCTTTGAATTGGGATTGCAAAGATAGACATAATTTGTAATCCTGCAAAATTTTTTGTTCAAATTTTCGTCCAAAAAGAAAATAACTCGCGGAGCCGGGCAAAAAAAACTGCGATTCCGCGAGTTATGCGTGCTTGCCGACGTGCCGCCTACAGGATGAGGCTGAAGAGGCGGAAGGTGGCGAAGGACAGAATCCAGGCGAGGGCGAGGGTCATGGCGGCGGAGAGGAAGGCCCATTTCCAGCCTCCGGCCTCGTTGCGGATGGCCGCGAATGTCGCGAAGCACGGGAGGTAAAGCAGGATGAACACCATGTAGGCTAGCGCGGCCGCAGGGGTCGTGTGCCTTTGGAGCGCCTTCTGGAGGTGACTTGTGTTCTCTGAGTCTTCGCCTTCCGCTCCGACGGCTTCAGTGTGAGCCTTGCCTATGTTTTCGCCGGAGGAGTCTGCCTCCACGGCTCCAGTACCGTTTCCGGTGTCGTTCCCGGTGCCGCTTCCGGAGATTTCCTCCGCCGCCTCATCCTCGCTGTACATTATGCCGAGCGTGCTGACAATCAGCTCCTTGGCACCGATGCCGGAAAGGATGCCGATGTCCATCTTCCAGTCGAATCCGAGCGGCTCAAGCGCAGGCTCGACGGCCTTGCCGAGATAGCCGAGGAAGGAGTTTTCCTGCTGCTCCTCGGCGGTGGAGTACTTGTCGTGGTTCGGGAAATAGCTCAGGAACCAGATTGCAATCGAGCAGACGAGAATCACGCCGCCGATCTTGGAGAGATACTCCTTGCACTTCTCCCAGGTGTGCCTGAACACCGCCTTGGACGTCGGAATCCTGTACGGAGGCAACTCCATCACGAACGGCAGGTCGTCGTCCTTGATGAACCGGCTGAGGATGCGGGCGCTGATGACCGCGAGCGCGATGCCGAGGACATACAGGCCGAGCAGCACGATGCCGGCGTGGTGCGGGAAGAACGCGGCCGTGAGAAGGATATAGACCGGGAGCCTGCCCGAGCAGGACATGAACGGAATCACGAGAATCGTCAGCAGGCGGCTCTTGCGCGACTCGATGGTGCGCGTCGCCATGATTGCCGGCACATTGCATCCGAAGCCCATAATCATCGGGATGAACGACTTCCCGTGCAGCCCCATCCTGTGCATCAGACGGTCCATGATGAACGCCGCCCGCGCCATATATCCCGAATCCTCAAGCAGCGAGATGAAGAGGTAGAGCAGCAGGATGTTCGGCAGGAAAACCAGCACGCTGCCCACTCCGCCGATGATTCCATCGACAATCAGGTCCCGCAGCCACCAGTCGCCCATGAAGCCGCTGACCATCTCCCCGAGCTTGTCTATGCACCACTGAATCCAATCTACAGGATAGGCCCCGAGGGTGAACGTGCCCTGGAACACGATGAAGAGCAGCACGATGAAAATCGGGAACGCCAGCCACCTGTTCGTGACCACCGCGTCAATCTTCTCCGAAAGGGTCTTCTGCTCGTGCCCCTTGTCGTTGCGCTTCCACGTCTCTGCGAGCGCACCCTGGATGAAGGCATACTTCGCCTCCACAATCGCCGTCTCCGCCGACATCCCGAGCATATCCTTTATCCTCTTCTGCTCCTCGAAGCGCGCGGCAATGATTTCGTCGCGCTCCGGAAGCGCCTCGACGACCTTGGCGATGTCGCTGTCGTTTTCGAGATACTTTATCGCGAGGTAGCGCGTAGAGTACTTCTGGCGGATTTCGTCGTTCTTCTGAAGAATCAGCTTGATGCGGTCGATGCTCTGCTCCAGTTCCGGCCCGTGGTTGATGTGGATGTGCCGTGAAAGTTCCGGCGTATTGTGCTCATAGACGGCGATTACCGTGTCGAAGAGCTTGTCGATTCCCTCGCCCGTGCGGCTCACCGTCGGCACAATCGGAAGCCCGAGCAGGTAGCCCAGCTGTTTGACGTCCAGCCGGTCGCCGCTCGCCTTGAGCTCGTCATACATATTCAGTGCGACCACCATCCTCAGGTTCATGTCTATGACCTGCGTCGTCAGGTAGAGATTCCGCTGAAGGTTCGACGCGTCGATGACGTTGATGACGACGTCAGGCGTCTCGTTGATGAGGTTCTTCCTCACGTAAAGTTCCTCGGGGCTGTATGCCGACAGGGAATATGTTCCCGGCAAATCGACGAGGGTGAAGGTATATCCCCCGTGTTCAAAGACCCCCTCCTTCGCGTCCACCGTCACCCCGCTGTAGTTCCCGACATGCTCGTGCGCGTTCGCCGCGATGTTGAAGAGCGAGGTCTTCCCGCAGTTCGGGTTTCCGACGAGCGCGACCCTGATTGACTTTCTCTTCTTATCGACGAGCGCTTTTATCTCCTCGTCCGAAAACTCAGAGTCCCTGCTCTGCTGAATCGTGTCCACGCAATCATCGGCCTCAATCGCCCTGCGCGGCTGCGACGGTCCGAACGCCTCGGGATTCTCCTTGAGCATCTCCCTCGCCTCGTCGCGGGTCAGGACCTCAATCTTCTCGGCCTCCTCGCGGCGCAGGGAAATCTTGTATCCGATGATTTCGTATTCGATCGGGTCGCGGAGCGGCGCGTTGAGTATGACCTTCACCCTGCTGCCCTTGACGAATCCCATCTCGGTGATTCTTTTCCTGAAGCTGCCGTGTCCGCTGACTTTTACAACAACGGCGACTTCACCCGTTTTAAGATCAGATAACTTCATATATTTGTTCGTCTTTTTGTCTATACCCATTTTCTCATCGGTCACATACGCCCGGTATGCCGCCCCTCTTCAAAAATGAGTCTATCCTAAGAAATACTTCTCAAATCGGAGAGTATCTTATGGCAGGTTATAAATTTGCGCCGCAAAGATATTAAAAAGGAATGCAATGGCATATCCCCATTTGTTGGTATTTTGTAGCCTGAAAATAGGCATCTGCTGGATTGTGAAGAAATTTCGGGATGGATTTTTATAGTTTGATTTTTTTGTTCTATGTTCGGAATCCAAGAAAGGCGATATTTGCGGAAAACTGAAAATTGGGGAAGCCAGCAACCGGGTGAACCTGTTTTCGGGCAAAGGAATAACACAGTAAAACTGATGACAAATGAAAGGTAAAGGAATGATACTGTTGTCCGCGGCTCTTCTTGCCGTCGGCTGCCGTCCGAACGGGGACAACAACAAGACTCTTGACTTCGAGACGCTTGAGGTCAATTTTTCCGTGAAGACATCCGGGATGGAGTTGCCTGCGGGCACGGCCTTCTCGATTGCGGCGACCTGCTCCAGAGGCGGCGAGGCCGGAGTGATGATGGGCGAGACCCCGGTGTCCGAGTTCCGCCTTATGGACGAAGGCGTCGTGAGGACGGATCAGTACATCAAATGGCAGTTGGTGAAGGCTTCCGGGGCGGATGCGGTCACGGCGCTTGCCGGAGACCACAATTTCCGCTTCCGCGCCGTGTCGCCTGCGGTGGAGACGATAGGGGACGGCGCGGCGGTGAAGATTCCGTCCGTACAGGAATATGCCGCGGGAGTGAACTCCTACCTCAGCCTATGGGCGGCGAAGAGCGTCACGACGGTGATCCCCGACATCGAGCTTGAGCTCAGCACCCCCGCCGCCGTGCTGAATCTGCTTGTCCCTATCGACATCGTGGAGGAAAATGTCCCGGCGACATTGAAATCAATTGAAATATCCCCTGCCGAAGACGGTGCTTCCGTTGTGCTTGCAGGCGAGGGCAGCGTCGATTTCGAGAGCGGGGAATTCTCCCTCTCGTCGGCGGGGCAGTCAAGTTCGATGACTGTGAACTTCCCTGAAGGCGGACTGAAGCTTGAGGCTGCAAAGACCGAGGTCAAGCTGGCCGTGCTTCCGTTCACGGCTCCCAAGGGCGGCTTCAAGGCAAAGTTCAGCGACGTGAACGGCAAGTCCTTCGAGACCGTATTCCTCGCGCAGGAGAGCGATGAGGGCAAGGCTGTCGAGGCGGGCAAGGTTATGGACATCACCATTTCAGCCTCCGGCGACGGCGTCGAGCCGGTCACATTCCCGGTGATGTTCCCTGTGAGCAAGGTCGATGGCGTGCAGAGATTCACTGCGGCGACGCAGCCTCGATGGGTATCAGACGGCTACTGGTCCTGCCGCGAACAGCCTCAGGCCTACTGTGAGTGGCATCAGGCGAGCGTCATTGAGCATCCTAATGGATATAATCAGAAACGCGAGATTGTCAACGTCGGCAACATATCCACAGGCGGAGTCAAGGGTGTCTGGACAGGAGACTGCTTCGAGTTCGTCATTCCGGTAAAGAAGTTTGCCGCCGGAACCAAGATTGAGATGAAGATGCCGTTCTATGGCCGTCAGGAGCCTGTTTTCTGGAACATCAAGTATCTTGACGGAGAGCAGTGGAAAATCTGCAATCTCCATGAGGAGGTATGCTATGACGGCGTGACTTCAAAGGAATGCACATTCTCGCTTGTGCGCGGGGCAAAGATAATAACGGAAACGATGACTTTTGTGAATGAGGTCAAGAGCGGTTTCCTCAAGATTCGCGTCGAATGCGCGGACGGTGCAATCCAGGCCGACACCACTACATCCGTGGCGACAAGGGAATACCCATATTCCGACAGCTCAGGCTACGCGGCTCCGTTCTATTTCTGGGACAAGTCGACTGCCAACGGCGGCGTTGATTCAAAGGCCGCTCCTGAAGTGGCGGCGGTCTCATTCTCAATCGTGGATTGACGCATATCCCCGAAAATCAGAAACATATAACTGAAAACATATAAACCCGAAAATCAAGAATACAGAAATATGAAAAGAAAGATTTTACTTACGATGACATTGTTCGCGCTCGCGGCGACACTTGGCTTCGCGAAGAAGCCGGCGGAGCGCTGGAGCGAGGATAAGGCCAACGCATGGATGGCGAAACAGGGATGGATTGTGGGATGCGACTATGTTTGCGCGACGGCAATCAACCAGATTGAGATGTGGCAGGCGGAGACTTTTGACCCGGCGACGATGGACAAGGAAATGGGCTGGGCCGAGGGGCTGGGGTTCAACACCGTCCGCGTGTTCCTCTCCGACCTCGTCTATGCCGCCGACCCCAAGGGCTTCAAGACGCGTTTCGAGGAGTTCCTCCGGATAATCGACAAGCACCACATCCGTGCAATCGTAACTTTCTGGACCAACGGCGGAAAGTGCAAGAACCCGCAGCTCGGCAAGCAGCCGGAGAGCGTCCAGGGCGTGCACAACTCGCAGTGGTGCATGGTTCCGGGAACGGAGGTTGTCAACGACCCGACGAAATGGCACGGGCTTGAGGTGATGGTCAAGGACATAATCAAGACCTATAAGAACGACGACCGCATCCTTTTCTGGTGTCTCTACAACGAGCCTCAGAACACCCAGCGCGGAGTGAAGAAGACCCTTCCGCTGATGAAGGAAACCTTCCGCTGGGCGAGGGAAATCAATCCTTCCCAGCCTCTCACCGCCCCAGTCTGGGAGATTCCGAGTTCCCTGACCCCGCAGATGCCGACCGTGACATGGGTGTGGGAGAACAGCGACATCATCTCCTTCCACTGCTACAAGGAGGCGGCCTACCTCGAGAAGTTCATAAAGCTCCTGCTTCCGTACAACCGCCCTCTCGTGTGCACGGAGTATATGGGAAGGCCGAAATCCACCTTCAAGGAGTGCATGCCTATACTGAAAAAATACAATGTGGGCGCAATAAATTTTGGACTTACGGCAGGAAAGTGTAACTTTCACCTCCAATGGACGAGCAAGGCCGGAGACCCTGAGCCGGAGGTGTGGTTCCACGACATCTTCAGGCTCGACGGAACGCCTTACAGCCAGGAGGAAGTGGATTTCATCCGCGAGATGACCGGGGCTTCCGGGAAATGATGACGGAGCTTCCACGGAATAAAGATTTCTCGCTTCGCTCGAAATGACAGCTTTTTGTCAGGCCTGTCATTCAAGAGTGAAAGATGGGATTCTGGTCATTCAAGAGTGAAGAATGTGATTCTGGTCATTCAAGAGTGAAAGATGGGATTCTGGTCATTCAAGAGTGAAGAATGTGATTCTGGTCATTCAAGAGTGAAGAATGTGATTCTGGTCATTCTGAGTGAAGGAACTGAGTCCCCTCCCCTGTCATTCCGAGCGGAACGGAGTGAAGCCGAGGAATCTTAATAACTGAATATAAAAGAGGAATCTTAATAACTGAATATAAAACAAGACAAGAGACTGTTGAGGTTTGAACTGAAATATATGTTGAGGCTGTGGTCAGCGGGGATTCTGTTCCTGCTGACCATGTCCGCATCCGCGCTGCACGCCTCTCCGGCGGGTCCGGAGCGCTGGTATTTCACCCATTTCACCACCGATGACGGGCTCGCCTTCAACAGCGTGACAGCCATCGCACAGGACTCCAACGGCTTCATCTGGTTCGCCACCGAGGACGGCCTGAGCCGTTACGACGGGCGCAGCTTCCGCAATTTCAGTAAGGAAGACCTCGGTCTGGACACCGATTTCATCACCCAGCTCTGCGCCGACGGCGGCGGGAATCTCTGGATTGGCTCCGACAACGGCGCGAGCCGCTACGACTTCATAAGCGACAGTTTCATCCCTCTGGATGCCGTAAGTGACAAGGGCACCGCCCTGCGCGGCAAGGTCACGCACATCTGCATCGACGACGGCGGACGTGTCTGGATGTCCGTCAACGGCATGGGGCTCTTCTCCTACGACCCGGCCGCGGACAGGCTCCGCAACTTCTTCTGCGAGAACGGCCGCACGACCCTTCCGTTCAACATCCGCACTTTCGCGATTGACGGCAACGGCGACTTCTGGTTTTCGCTCTATTTCGCCGACATCTGGCACTCCGACAGCGGGCTTCAGAAGATAGAGCGGGTGGAAATGGGCGGGTGGAAGCCGAACGACGACATCGTGGCCATGGAACGCTCCGCCCCGGGGCGCATCATTCTGGCGTCATGGAAGAACGGTCTCGGCGAGTTCGACTGCAAGAAGCGCTCGTTCCGGCCGTATCTCGCCTATGAGCGCGGACGTCGTCCCAAGGGGTTGTTCTACGACCGCAACAGCCGGCGGATTTGGTCGGCCACCACGCGCGGTCTCTGTATGTACGACCTGAACACGGGGACGGTGACATCCCTGACCTCAAATGTCCGTGATGGCTTCTCGCTTTCCGGGGACAATGTGACGGCGGTTTTCATGGACGCCTCCGACGGCCTTTGGGCGGCGAGCCTCTCGTCCGGGCTGAACTATGCCAGCGAATACCACAAGAACTTCAGAAAATACTATATGGCCGACGGCGAGAACCTTGCCGGGAGTTTCGTAATGGACATCGCTGAGGACTCGTCGGGACGGATATGGCTGGCTTCGGAGAACAGGGGACTGCTCTATCTCGACCCCGCCGACGACGCCCTGCATTTCTTCCGCTCGACGCTCCCGACCAACATCCGTTCGCTGTGCGGCGACGGGGACGACCTCTGGATAGGTTCGTGGGGCGACATCTGGAGGCTCGACACACGGACCGGCCTCGTGAGCCACTGCTGCGAGATGCGTGACAACGCCCACCGTCTCTACAGGACATCCTCCGACGACATACTGCTCGGCTACCCGCTCGGGCTGATGAGATATGACCGCGGCAGTGGCCGCTTCGTCCGGATTCCGGAATTTGACGGGCTTTATGTGACGGGCATTGCCGAGACGTTCAGCGGAGACCTCTGGGTTTCGACCTACGCGAACGGCATTTATCGCTACGGATTCTCCGGCACCGGAGAACTCGTGCACTATGGCTACGGCGAGCAGGGCAGCCGCCACATCCCGGTTGACAAGTTCATGTGCATCTATGAGGACTCCAAGGGCGGGGTCTGGGCCGGAAGCTACGGCGAGGGCTTTCTCCGCTACGACAGGCCGACCGACTCCTTCAGCCGCTACGATTCCGCCGGCGTGCTCCCGAGCAGGATAGCCTATTCGATGGTCGAGGGGCAGGACGGCCGGATGTGGGTGGCCACGAGCAGGGGGATTGTGTCCTTCACATACCCTTCGGCTGATTTCCGTTCCTGGACCACCGCCGACGGGCTGCTCGACAACATGGTCGAGGGTCACACTTCATTGGTCACCGCCGACGGAACGATATATTTTTCCTCGAACAACGGGCTCATACGATTCAATCCGGACAAGTTCTTCTCCGTGAACCGCGTCCCTCCGCTCGTGCTGACGGACTTCATGGTCAATGACGCCGCAGTGAAGCCGGGCTCCGACTCCCCGCTTTCGGAAAACATAGACCTGGCCCGCGAGGTTGTCCTCCGGCACAGCCAAAATTCTTTCGGTGCTTCGGCGTCGCTTCTCGGGATGGCCTCTCCCGCGAGTGCGGAATGTATGTATGTGCTTGAGGGATACGATGATGACTGGCAGCGATTGGGGGGGGCAGGATATTTCCGCTACACCAATGTCCCGGCCGGAACATATACCCTCCGGGTGAAAGGAGTTGACGGGAACGGGATATGGAACGAGACCCATCCTCCGCTGCGAATTGAGGTGAAGGAGGTCTTCTACAGAACGACTGCGGCATATATAATATATGTCCTCCTCTTTCTTGTCCTGCTCGCGGGCGTAATCCGTCTTTCCTACAGGATGGCGGTGACGCGGGAGAGAAAGTCGCGGGAGAAGGAGCGCATCGCGAGGGAACAGGAGCTCTTCCACGAGAAGATTTCATTCTTCTACAATATAATCCATGAAATCAAGACCCCTCTGACCCTCATACGCACCCCGCTCCAGAACATCATGGCCGCCGGAGGCCTCGACGCGGAGCTGCGCGACGACCTCACCGTCATCGGAAACAACACCGACTACCTCGACCGTCTCGTGAAGGAACTGCTTGACTTCGTGCGGATTGAGGAGAACGGCTGGGTGCTGGAATACAGGAAGGTCGATGTCGTGGAGAAGCTTGATTTCCTCAAGTTCAACTTTCAGGAGACCGTGCGGACGAAGAACATCGCGATAAGTTTTGAGCATTCGGACCCTCATGCGGAAATATGGGTCGATGAGGCGGCTCTTCTGAAGATTCTGAACAACCTGCTGCACAATGCGGCGAAATACGCCGAGACCTACATCCGGATTTCGCTCGTGACGGACCCTGACGGCATCACGGTCTCCTTCCGCAACGACGGCCCGGAAATCCCACCGGAGAGGCGCGAGGAAATCTTCAAGCCTTTCGTCCAGTACAGCGACGAGCGCCATCCCTACTCCCAGAGCTTCGGCATCGGGCTTCCGCTCGCCCGGAACCTCGCGCAGATGCACGGCGGTTCGCTGACCCTCGGCGATGAGCCGGGATGCACCGACTTCATCCTGCGCCTTCCCTGCAACGCGGAAAAGGCCGCCGCTCCGGAAACTGCGGGACCTCAGCCGTCGCCTTCTGACGAAAGCGTCCCGGGGCAGCTCCGGATTCTGGTCGTGGAGGACAACGAGGACCTTTCGGCCTACCTCTCGCGCAAGCTGTCCGCGTCCTACCGCGTCGTGACGGCCTCCTCGGCCGAGCAGGCGGTGACGCTGCTGGAACAGAACGACATCGACATCGTCCTCACGGACATAGCCCTCGGCGGAATGAGCGGAATCGAGCTTTGCCGCAGGGTCACCTCGGACTTCGCCACCTCGCACATCCCGGTGGTCATTCTTTCGGCGATTTCATCCGCCAAGACGAAGATTGCCTGCATGGAGAGCGGCGCGAGCCTCTACATCGAGAAGCCTTTCAGCCTCGACTACCTGCTCGGTTCCCTTGAGGTGATTGCCCGGAAGAGGGAGTCGCTCAAGGCCGCGCACCTCTCCGGGCAGAAGGTGCGGCAGCAGGAGTTCGACATCACTACCGGCGACGAGGAATTTCTCGCGAAGATTGACAGCCTCATCATGGAGAACCTCTCCGACACCGAATTCGGCAACGACGAGCTTGCCGAGAGGCTGTGCCTGAGCAAATCCACTCTCATCCGCAAGACCAAGGGGCTTCTCGGGACAACCCCTAATGACTACATACGCACCAAGCGTCTCAATGTCGCCGCGGCCATGCTCTCCAAGGGCAGCTGCCGCATAAACGAGGTCTGCTACGCGGTCGGCTTCAACACTCCGTCCTATTTCACCAAGTGCTTCAAGCGCCAGTTCGGAATGCAGCCTGCAGAATATATGAAAGAGCGCTCTCAGGAAAGCCAAGCCGCGTCCGGGTTGTAGGGAGTGTTGTAGAGAATGCTTCTATTGTTCTATCCGATTTGCTCCGAAATCGTGAATTTTGCATCTGTTCCCGTGCGTGTTGCCGGGAACGGATTATAGGATAACACTAACCAAAGGAAATTATGATAACATTAAAACGCAGTCTGGTCATTGCCATGTCCCTGCTTGTCGGCTCTGCCGCGCTCGCGCAGAACCACCTGATAAAGGGCCGCGTGACCGACGATTCTCAGGAACCGCTTGCGGGAACCTCCGTGAGCGTGCTCAATTCAACAAGGGGAGAAATCACCGACATCGACGGAAACTATGAAATCCGTGCGGCGGAAGGGGAGACCCTCGTCTTCAGCTTTCTCGGCTTCGAGACGAAGAATGTCGTCGTTGACAATCGTGCGGTGATAAATGTCACGCTCGCCCAGGAGACCAATGCCCTGAACGAGCTCGTCGTTGTCGGCTACGGTGTGCAGAAGAAGGTCAATGTGACCGGCGCGGTGGCCTCCGTCGATTACGCCAACGAGGTAAAGTCCCGTCCTGTGACATCCACCGCCCAGGTGCTTCAGGGTGTCAGCCCGGGCGTGCAGGTAAATCAGGCTTCCGGCCAGCCGGGCTCGGAGGACATCTCCATCCGCGTCAGGGGCATCGGAACTCTCAACGCCGCGAGCCCGCTCGTCATCGTTGACGGCTTCGAGGGCACTATTGCCAACGTGAACCCTGACGACATCCTCAGCGTGTCCATACTCAAGGACGCCGCCTCCTGCGCGATTTACGGAAACAGGGGAGCGAACGGCGTTGTGCTCGTCACCACCAAGACCGGCGGTGAGGGAGGAAAGGGCAGGTTCAGCATCTCCTACAACGGAATGATGGCCATCAACGAGCCCGCGAGCAAGTTCGAGGTCATCTCCAACTACGCCGACTATATGTCCATAATCAACGAGTCCGCCGACAACATCGGGGCGACGGCTCCGTTCTCGCAGGCAATGATTGACCTCTGGAGGGAGAAGGAAAAGGACCCGAACGGGCTCGCCGACTCCGGCTACCCGAACTATGTCGCCTATCCTAACACTGACTGGATGGACGCCATATATAAGAAGGGAATATACCATAAGCACAATATTTCCGCGAACGGTTCCGCCGGAGGCACGAAATATCTCATATCCATGTCATATATCGACAACCCCGGAGTCATCGACAACACCGGCTCGAAGAAATTCCAGCTCCGCACGAACGTTTCTTCACAGATTACGAAATGGCTCGAAATAGGCACGAAAATCTGGGGATATGAGTCGAACACGGAGGTATGCGACACCTACTTCGGCCTCATGTCACGCGCCGTTCCGGGAATATATCCCTACTATGACGGGAAATACGGATGGATGGAGAACCCCGAGCAGGCAAGCGACTCGCGCAACAACCTCTACTTCTTCAACCGTATGGGCGGAGGCACCAAGACCCACTATGTGAACGCCATCGCCTTCGCGAACGTGAAGCTTCCGCTGGACATCCGCTACAACGCCTCGTTCAACTACTCCCGGACCGGCTCGGAGTCGCGCACTAACCGCAAGCTGCTCAACGCGTTCTCTTTCCGCGAGGGCAAGGACACCTACATCTACGACAACCTCGACAACCTCAGCCTCACGCGCAAGTACCGTCAGGCCTACCGCTGGACCTTCCAGAACAATCTCTCGTGGGCAAGGACGTTCGCGCAGAAGCACGACGTTTCCGCGATGGTCGGCTTCGAGGCCATGTATTCCAACGAAATCAACGAGGGGCTCACGAAGAAACGCCTTGACAACGACCAGCTTACGGAACTGAACAACGCGCTCGACGTGGATCCTAAGGACGTGACGGGAAGCCAGACCGACTTTGCCTCCGCCTCCGTTTTCGGCCGCGTGACCTACGCCTACGACAGCCGCTACCTCTTCGAGGCCAACCTCCGCTACGACGGCTCGTCGCGTTTCGCCCGCTCATCGCGCTGGGGCCTCTTCCCTTCGATTTCGGCTGGATGGCGCATCAGCGAGGAGCAGTTCATGAAGAACTCAGGCATCGACAACCTGAAGCTCCGCGCCTCATGGGGAAGGCTCGGAAACAACTCCATCGGCAACTATGACTGGCAGTCGACCTACGCGACCGGCTACCAGTACTCCTACGGCAACAAGCTCAGCTCGGGGATGGTCTCGACCCTCTCCAACGAGGCCCTGACATGGGAGACCACCACATCTACCGATGTCGGACTCGAACTCGGCGTGTTCAATAACCGCCTCACCTTCGAGACCGACTTCTACAACAAGGTCACGGACGGCATTCTCTACAAGGCTCCGGTCTATGCTACAATCGGAAACAAGGGCGCTCCCTATCAGAACCTCTGCGAGGTGACCAACAGGGGAGTGGAGCTTGCGCTCGGCTGGAAGGATGACGTCAAGGGTTTCCACTACGGAATCAGTGGCAACTTCACCTATAACCGCAACGAGGTGTCCAAGTACAAGGGCGCTCTTGAGGCGGGCTGGGTGACGGACGAGAACGGCCACCGGAGCTATGTCAGCAACATCGGCGACGTGACCACGACAGTTGACGGGGCGCGCCGCGTGATGGAGGGCAAGCTCATCAACGAGCACTATCTCCTCAATCTCTACTCCGGAGACGGCAGCCACTTCTTCGCCGACGGCTCCGTGAATCCGAACGGCGGCCCGAAGGACGGAATGATAAGGACTCCGGAGGACATGGCGTGGCTTGAGGCCATGGTCAGCGCCGGCAACACCTTCCTTCCGAACAAGACGATTGACAAGGCGGGAATATGGTACGGAGACTACATCTACGCCGACGTGAACGGGGACGGGGTATATGGCGACGCGAATGACTATATGTTCCAAGGGACGTCCCAGACCCCTAAGTTCTACTACGGACTTCAGATTGAGCTGGGATGGAAGGGAATTGATTTCTCGATGCTCTGGAACGGCGCGGGCGGTTCGGCGGCATACTGGAGATATGTCGGATTCAACGCATATTCCACAAGCTCCAAGTTCACCCTTCCTAAAAAGATAGCCTACGACCACTATTTCTACGACCCGATGAATCCGGACGATCCGCGCACCAACACGACCTCGAAGCACGGACGTCTCACGATGAACTACGGTTCGGAGCAGAACGGCGCGAACGCATATTCCACCCTCTTCCTCTACAAGACGGACTATCTTCGTCTGAAGAACGTCACTCTCGGATACACCTTCCCGGAGAAATGGATGCGGAAGGCGCACATTTCCAGCCTCCGCGTCTTCTTCAGCGGCGAGAATCTCCTCACGTTCACGGAATGGCCGGGAATGGACCCGGAGATAACGGACAAGATGAACTACTACGCGCTTCTTAGGCAGTACTCGTTCGGTCTGAGCATCAAATTCTAAAACGACAAGAAAATGAAGAATATATATAAATCAGCGATAATCCTGTCCGTTTCGCTTGCCGCAGCCGGCTGCAACGGATTTCTTGACAGGTTCCCCTATGACGAGGTCAGCTCGAAGGCGGTCTATTCTTCGGCCACTCTCGCCGAAGATGCTGTGGTGGGGGCCTACAGCAACCTTCTCGCCGGCTACATCTCGGAAGACGGACTGAACTGGGACGCGCTTTCCTCGTGCATCGACCCGGCCGAGGCGTCCTATTCCCTCCGCTACCCTTTCCTCACCGGAAAGATTCAGTCGAACGGCTCCATGTTCAACGATCAGTGGAAGCGCTTCTACGAGGGCATCAACCGCGCCAACGACGTCATCAACAACATCGGCGGGACCGAGGCCCTGCCGCAGGAGACACGCGAGCGCCGCATCGCCGAGTGCAGGTTCCTCCGCGCATTCTGGTACTATCGCCTGAACTGTCTCTGGCGCGGCGCGCCCGTCTATCTTGAGAATCTTGCGCCGTCCGAATACACCAAAGGCCGTGAGACCGAGGAGTTTGTCTGGCAGACGATACTCGACGACCTCGATGCAGTGATTGCCTGCGAGAACATTCCCGACAAGTACAAGGCCGCAGACAGCAACTACGGCCGCATCACCAAGGGGGCTGCCTACGCCCTTCGCGGAAAGGTCTATATGTGGAAGAAGATGTGGCCTGAGGCCGAGGCGGACTTTCTGAAGGTAGGCGAGTGCGGCTACGGGCTTTTCACTTCGGGTTCGTATGCGGACCTCTTCCTTGAGAAGAACGAAAAGTGCGACGAGATGGTCTTCACCGTCACGATGGAGGAGGTGAGCGACCACGGAAACACCTACAGCCGCAGCTACGGCAACTGGATGACCTGCGGAAACGGCAACAACAACTTCTACATGAACGCCGATTTCGTCGAGTCCTATCAGTGGGCGAACGGAAAGCCTTTCTCCTACGACGACGTGATTCCCGGCTATTCATCCATGTCACCGAAGGAGCGCAGCGTCTATTTCCTCCGGAACAACATCACGGAGAACGAGTCTCTGACGATGAGCGCTTATGGGGCGGATATGTCGAAATATGACGTCTCCGGCAACGAGGCACGGATTCAGACGGCGTTCACCGGACGTGACCCGCGTCTTGCCGCGACCGTCATCACCCCGTACTCCAACTATCTCGGCGGCTTCGCGTCCGGGGCGGCGCAGAACTACCAGATTCGCTGGCCGTACCGCAGCGAGAACGCCCCGTCGTTCGACCTCCGCACGAGGGCTACCGGGGATATGCTCTACTGCATCCGCAAATTCGTGGCTGTAGGAAAGGAATATGCCTACCCGCTCTATAACCCTGTCGATGTGCCTGTAATCAGATATGCGGACATTCTCCTCTGCCTCGCGGAGGCGGTGAACGCGCAGGGACGCACTTCCGAGGCTGCGGGCTATGTGAACCAGGTCCGCTCCCGCGCCGGCGTGGCTCTGCTGAACTCCGGCCCTGACTGGCTTCGCGTCTCGGGTGCCGAGGATATGCTCAGGCGCATTCAGGACGAGAAGCACTGGGAACTTGCCTGCGAGGAGCAGCTCTATCTTGAGGAGCTCCGCTGGGGCATCTGGAAGGAACGCAAGTTCGGAAACGGCGGCGGCCTGAAGCAGTGCTGGGGCGAGACTGTCTATACCTACAGCTACGGCGGCGACGCCTTCCTCAAGTGGGCGGTGCCTTCGGCCGAGAAGGAGAAGAATCCTGCACTTTCTCAGAACGACGGCTGGTACTAAGCATTTGCGTATCTTTTTGGTCTAGATTCCTCTTTTCATCAGTCGTGTACGCCCGGTACACTCCTTCTTCAAAGAGAAATCTATCCTCAAAAATCTGACACAAATGCGTCCCTGCTTTTCTTGGCGGTTTGCGTGGATTTGTGTGTAATTTGTTGATTATTAAGAAAATAATTAAATGTATATGGTGAGAAAAATTTTTATTGCTGCGGCTTTCGGTCTTGTGCTGACGGCCAATGTGAATGCGCAGGATGCGGTCGCGGGGTCTTCAGACACCGCGGCGGCGCCGGCGGCTAATGAAGCAGTCTCCCCGGTCAGGGCCTGGGAGGGTAAGATAACGATGCCGACGTACCTGCTGGATCCGGCGGAGCAGTCGCCGATCTTCGAGAGGGACTGGTCGTACCAGAGGGCGAAGCGGAGCGTGTATCCGTACCCGCTGAACGACAACATGACGCGGCGCAAGGCTGACGTGACCTACGACTGCCTGTACATGGAGAACGAGTACGTGGAGCTGTGCATAGTGCCGGAGTTCGGCGGCAGGCTGCTGTACGCCGTCGATAAGACGAACGGCTACGACATCTTCTACCACAACCACGTGGTGAAGCCGGCGAACGTCGGCATGACCGGCGCGTGGATAAGCGGCGGCGTGGAGTGGAACGTGTTCCACCACCACCGCCAGACGAGCCACGTGCCGTGCGACTGGCGCATCATCGACAACGAGGACGGCTCCAAGACGGTGTGGGTCGGGGAGACGGAGTACCGGCACAGGATGCAGTGGGCGATAGGCGTGACGCTGCGCCCGGGGAAGAGCTACATGGAGATAAGCGGCCGCCTGATGAACTCGACAATGGACGACAACTCCATGCTCTACTGGTCCAACGTCAGCACGCACGTGGACGAGAATTACCAGATATGCTTCCCCCAGAGCACGGAGTTCGTGACCTTCCACTGCAAGAACTGGTTCGCGCACTGGCCTATAACGCACGAGACGTTCAACGACATGGACTTCTATAAGGACGGCATCGACGCGAGCTGGTGGAGGAACCACTACATGAGCAACTCCATGTTCGCGCACGACCTCAAGGACGACTTCATCGCGGGCTACGACCACGGGCGGAACGCCGGCACCATGCTCCATGCCAACCACAACATCAGCAAGGGCGGCAAGTTCTGGCTGTGGGGCCCGAACAGCGAGTGGGACACGCGCATCCTCACGGACGACTCCGGGCACTACATCGAGCTGATGTCCGGCGCGTACTCGGACAACCAGCCGGACTACAACTGGAGCGCCCCCTATGAGACCAAGGAGTTCAGCCAGTACTGGTACGGCATCCGCGACATGGAGGGCGTGAAGGCCGGCAACCGCCTCGCGGCGGCCAACGTCGCCCTGAAGGAGCCGGGAAAGGCGTTCCTCGCGGTGAACACCACCGAGCCGAGGCATGACCTCAGACTCACCCTCCTTGGCGGCGGAAAGACCCTCGCCACGGAGAACATCCCCGACATAGCCCCGGACAGGCCGTTCAAGACGACCGTCGGCATAGACAAGAAATATACGGAATCAGACCTCGCCATAGTCCTCACCGACGCGGACGGCAGGGAAATCCTGCACTTCACCCCTGTAAGACACGACCCGAACGCCCCTCTCCCTGAGATAGTCGAAAGGCCCAAGAAGCCTGAGGAGATAGGGAATACGGAGGAGTGCTACCTCGTGGGCCTGAGGAACCTCCAGTTCCACAACCCGTTCATCGACCCGACCGCCTACTTCATGGAGGTGCTCAGGCGCGACCCTGGCGACACGCGGGCGAACACCCAGATGGGCGTGTGGTACAGAAAGCGCGGCGAGTACGACAGGGCGGCGCAGTACCTCCGCACGGCGATAAGGCGCCAGACCCACGACTACACGCGGCCTAAGGACGCGGAGGCGATGTACAACCTCGGGCTCGTCCTCAAGGCCCAGGGCAGGACGGCGGCCGCCATGGACACCCTCTACAGGGCCACGTGGAACTACACCTACAACTCGGGCGCGAACACGCAGCTCGCGCAGATGTACGCGCAGCAGGGCGACTGGAACATGGCGCTCGACCGCCTCGACGAGGCGGTTGCCTACAACGGCCGCAACTTCTCCGCGAGGGTCTTCAGGGGGCTCGTCCTCAA